>JBMONF010000001.1:0-1661 GCA_049323455.1 Pseudomonadota bacterium
TCGCGCCACATCGCCTCCGACCAGCGGTCGGCGCCGGCGATCCAGGCCGCCGCACGCGCGTAGACCCGGCAGTCGAGCGCTTCGTTGCGTTCCCTCAGCTTCTGCCATTCGAGCCGGGTAAAGCCGCGCTTGGTCTTGACCGTAACCAATTGCTCGGCCACGAGCTGCTTGATCCACTCAGCCTCGGTGCCGCGCGGCAGGTGAACGTAGCCCGCCGGAAAGCGGGCGCCGGCCGCAAGGTCCTCGTCGGTCGGTACCGCAAGCCGGAGGTACCGGTAGGTCTCGCTTTTGAAGGTCGCGACCGCGATCGTCCACAGCCGCGCGCCGCGGCGCAGCTTCTTGCCGCCTTCGGTCACATCGACATGCGTTGGGCCGATCACCGGCGCCACGCGGTTGAAGCCGTCGACGCCCTTGATCGGCGCGACCTGCGCGAAGCCCGCGCGGCGCGCCCAGGCATAGACCGCAGGCGCTTCGTATCCGGTGTCGATCGCCAGCTTGGCCAGTGCAAGCCGGGTTCCGTTCGCGTGGGGCCAAGTCCGGCCGAGGAGGCGGCTCAGGTCCTGCCAGGTGTCGGCCCGCTCGGGGCCGCCTTCGAGCACGATGTGGTCGATGAGCCAGCTTTCGAGACCTCTGCCCCAGGCCCACACATCGACCTCGATCCGGTCCTTTTGGACGTCGGCACCCGCCGTCAGGAACAGGCCGCCGCTCGGCACAGTGCCGATCTGCCAGGGTTCGCGCCGCTCATACAGCCGCTGCCAGTCCGGCGCCTCGCCGGTCTCGACCCAGGTCTCTCCCAGCACGCTGTTCTTGAAGCTGCGCTTGGCCTCGTCGGTGGTCGCGGCCTCCCACAGCCGGGCGATGTTCTCCCAGGACAGCCAGCCGACCGGCGAATAGAGCGCCGAGATGTGGAACCCGATCGTGCCGGGGTCTTGGGCCTGCGCGGTCGGGCGCCACGCGCCGGCCGCGAGCATCCCCGTCTTGTGGTGCTCTTCGATCGGTGCGTCGCAGGACTCGCATGTATAATGTGCGGTCTCAGGCTTGCCCTTCTCCCAGCGCAGCCGCTCGAACTTGAGCCACTGCATGGCCCCGCAGTGTGGGCACGGCACGAAGTAGCGCCGCTGATCGGAAGCATCGTACTCGCGCTCGATGCGCGAGAGACCGTGGATGGTTGGCGTCGAGCCGAGCAGGACCTTGGAGCGCCACGAAAAGGTGCGCGTGCGCGCCTCGGCAAGTGCAACCGGATCGCCTTCCTCGTCGGCCGAGGGCGGATAGGCGTCGACCTCGTCGAGGAACAGGTAGCGCGCCGGCATCGAGCGCAGGCCGACCGCGCTGTTTGCGCCGGTGATGACGAGCAGTCCCGCCGGGAACTCCTTCGATAGCACCGTGTTGCCGGCATCGCGCGAACGCGCGGGCTTCACCCGCTCGCGCAGGCTCGGACTCTCTGCAATCAGCGGATCGATGCGCTGGCGGGAGAAGCGCTTGGCAAGCTCGACGGTCGGCTGCACCGCGAGCATCGGCCCGGGCGCATGATGGATGACATAGCCGATCCAGTTGTTGCCGCCTTCGGTGAAGCCGACCTGGGCGGACTTCATCACCACGATGCGTCGCGCCGGATGCGTCGGCGACAGCGCATCGATGATCGCCCGCATATAGGGCGTGCG
>JBMONF010000002.1:0-19629 GCA_049323455.1 Pseudomonadota bacterium
GCTGAAACGGCGACCGCCGCTCCGGCGGCGGAACCGCCACCTGCAGAACCGGCCACACCGGCCCAGGCCGACGCGCCCACCGTTGCAACACCAGCGCCCGCTCAGCCCAGCGCCGCGCCCGCTTCGAACCCGCCTCCCGCTCCGGCGAACGCGGCCCCGGCTGCAACCGCCGCGGCCCCGGCTGCAACCGCCGCGGCACCTGCCACCGCCGGCAACGCGACGCCGGCCCCCAAGCCGTTCGTGCCCAGCGGCAGCGCCGCCGTCGCCGACCCGTTCAACCCGACGCCGAAGCCCTTCGTGCCAACAGAGCCACCGGCCACGCTGGCGCCCGCGGCGGCGACCGAGACAACGCCATTGGCGCAGCCGGCACCCGCAGCGCCTTCGGCCACCGCGGCGGCAACGGCACCGACAACGCAGATACCGGCACTAGATTCTGCACCGTCGCCGGTATCGACCGCGGCGCAACCCGAGGCTCCGGCAGCCGCGAGCCCGCCTGAACCCGCCGCGCCCGAGGCCACGTCGTCGGCGCCAGCAGCCGCTGCCGCCCCGCTGGCCGAGCCTGCGGCGCCTGCCGCAGCGGCAACGCCGGCTCCAGCCTCGGCCCCGCAAGAAGCTGCCTTGCCGGCCGCGCCGCCACCGGCGCCCGTTCCGCAACCGGCCACGGCGCCGAGCGGACCGGCCGTACGGGTGTGGCTCAGCTCGACGCGCACCGAGGAGGAGGCGTTGCAAAAGTGGCAAGCCTTCCAGGCGGCCTTCCCGGATCTCTTCGGCCGACTTCAGGTTCTGATCAAGCGGGTCGATCTCGGCGACGAATCCGGCGTGTGGTATCGCGTGTTCGGCGGGCCGCTGCCCGATCGCGATATCGCAGAGAACATTTGCTCCGAACTCGTATCGCGCTCGCCCGGCGATAGCTGCATGGTGGTGGTGAATTGACCGGTCAGGAACGACATCGCTCGCGCCCGAAGGCGCTGAAGGCGCGGCTCGCCGCCGGCGACAAGCTGCTCGGCTGCTTTCTCAACTCGGCCAGCCCGATCGTGGCAGAGCTGATGGCCATCGCCGGCTATGACTGCCTCATGATCGATGCGGAGCACAGCCCGGTCGGGCTCGAGACCGCGCTCGCCATGGCGGCCGCGATAAAGGCGGGCGGTGCCGCCACGCTGATGCGCGTGCCGGCGAACGATCCGGTCTATATCAAGCGCGCACTCGACATCGGGATCGACGGCGTCATGGCGCCGGCCGTGAACAGCGCGGCCGAGGCGCAAGCGCTCGTCGCCGCCTGCCGCTACCCGCCGGCCGGCCAGCGCGGCGTCGCGGTGCCGATCATTCGCGCCTCGGGCTACGGCTTCGACGCGGCCGAATACGCAAAGCGCGCCGACGATTCTCTGCTCGTGATCGCGCAGATCGAGACGGCGGCCGCGGTGGCCGAGGCCGAGCGCATCGCCGCGGTGCCCGGCATCGATCTCGTCTTCATCGGCCCCTTCGATCTGTCGGCGAGCCTCGGCCATCTGGGGCAGCCCGATCATCCGGACGCGATGGCCGCGATCGCCCGCATCGAAGCGGCCGTGCGCAAGCAGGACAAATGGCTTGGCGCCATCCCAACCGCGGCGCGGCCGGCCGACCGCTTGTTCGCCGAGGGTTATCGGCTGGTGCTCGCCGGCGCCGACCTCATGCTGCTGCGCGAGGCGGCGCGTGCGCAGGTCGAGCGCTACAAGCCCGCGCCGAGCCTGATCTGAGGGCCCGTTGCGCAGTCTCGACGCCCTCGCTCTGCTGACCAACGAGGAGATGCGCCGGGCCGACGCGCTCGCGATCGCGGCCGGAACGCCCGGCTCACGCCTGATGGAAGCGGCCGGCCTCGCGGTTGCCCGCGTAGCAACGGAGCGTTGGCGCCGCCAGCCGGTCACCGTGCTGTGCGGGCCCGGCAACAATGGGGGCGACGGCTACGTCGCCGCGCGCCATCTGCAGGTGGCGGGATGGCCGGTCAGGCTTGGGGCGCTCTCGCCGCCTGCGTCCGGCACCGATGCCGCCTGGGCCGCCTCGGGCTGGACGGGAGCGGTCGAGCCGCTGGCCCCGGCGCTGCTCGATGGCGCGGGCTTGGTCATCGACGCGCTGTTCGGCGCGGGCCTGGCGCGCCCGCTCGAGGGTGCGGCGCGCGCGATCGTCGACGAGATCAACCGGCGCGCGCTCGACTGCCTCGCGGTGGATGTGCCGAGCGGGGTCGAGGGCGATACCGGCCAGGTGCTCGGCACCGCACCGCGCTGCCGGGCGACTGTCACCTTCTTCCGCTTCAAGCCGGGCCACCTGCTGCTGCCGGGCCGGGCGCTGGCCGGCGAGCGGGTGCTGGCCGACATCGGCACGCCGGCCTCCGTGCTGGGTGAGATCCGACCCGCTCAATGGCGCAACGACCCCGCGCTGTGGCGCCATGCTCTCCGCTGGCCGCGGCTGGAGGATCACAAATATGCGCGCGGCCACCTCCTGGTGGTCGGCGGCGGCGCCATGACGGGCGCGGCACGGCTGGCCGCTCGCGGCGCGCGCCGCGCCGGCGCCGGGATGGTCACGGTGGCTGCACCCGAGGCGGCGCTGCCGATCTATGCCACGGACCAGCCGGGCCTCATCGTCGTGCCGCTGGCAGCGCCGAGCGATCTGGCGGCGCTGGTGGAGCGGCGGCGCATGGCGGGCCTGCTGCTGGGGCCGGGCGCAGGCGTCGGTGCAGAAATGCGCGATCTGGTGGTCGCCGCATTGGCCACCGCCAGGCCCTGCCTGCTCGATGCCGATGCGCTGACCAGCTTCAGCGGGCAGGCCAACGCCCTGGCGGCGGCCATAAGGGCGCCGGTCGTCGTGACGCCGCACGAAGGCGAGTTCATGCGCCTCTTTCCGGATCTGACGCCCGACAAAGGGAAGCTCGCCCGCGCCCGCGAGGCGGCACGGCGCCTGAACGCGGTCGTCCTCTTCAAGGGCGCCGACACTGTGGTCGCGGAGCCCGGCGGGCGCGCGGTCATCAACGACAACGCCCCGGCCGAGCTGGCCAGTGCCGGAACGGGCGACGTGCTGGGCGGCATCGTGGCCGCCTTGCTGGGGCAGGGCGTGCCGGCCTTCGAGGCTGCGGCCGCCGCGGCCTGGATCCATGGCGCGGCGGGAATCCGGATCGGCACTGGCTTGATCGCCGAGGACATCCCCGAGGCGCTGCCGGCGATTCTCAAGGAGCTCAAGGCGGCGGATTGACCGGCTCATGTTGAAGCCGAGACAGGGCGCCTCCGCGCTTTCGCGTAGGCGTTGACGAGCCCGCTTTTATGAGGCGCTCGGGTGACGGATGAGCGAGTGGGCGCCGGCCGCCGGATAGGGCGAAGCCCGGCTTCGCCCACCGAGGTTGTCCGGCAGGCTCGGCCCCGAGAATCCTAGCGTTTTTCTATTGTGCTGCTGGTATCTGTGCTATACACCGCGCCCTGCGGTGGCATGCCGGGCCTAGCCGCCGCGTCCTCCATGAAATGCGGGCGTGGCGAAACTGGTAGACGCGCCAGATTTAGGTTCTGGTGACGCAAGTCGTGGGGGTTCAAGTCCCTCCGCCCGCACCACTTCGGAAGCAATCCGGCCTGATGAATCAGGCCAGCCGCCGCTCGCAGCCGATGCGCCCCGAAGGGAGCAACGGCGGCGCGGCCCCACGAGACGGACAGGGTTCGATGCAGGTTACCGAGATCGCCGCCGACGGCCTCAAGCGCGAGTTCAAAATCACCATTCCGGCCAAGGACTTCGAGAAGCGTATCGAGAGCGAGCTGGAAGAATATGGCCGCTCGGTCCGGTTGCCGGGCTTCCGTCCCGGCAAGGTGCCGATGCCGGTGCTGAAGCAGCGCTTCGGCCCCTCGGTGCGGGGCCGCGTCATGCAGAGCGCCGTCAACGACACCACCTTCCAGGTGATCAACGAGCGGGGCCTGAGGGCGGCCGGCCAGCCGCGCATCGAGATCACCAAGGGCGCCGAGGGCGAGGATGTCGAGTACAGCCTCGCGATCGAGCTGATGCCCGACATCAAGCCGATGGACTTCAAGACGCTCGAGCTCGAGCGCCTGGCCGTGGAGGTTTCGGACAAAGAGGTGAGCGAGGCGTTGGAGCGCTTCGCAGCCGGCCAGAAGCGCAGCCAGCCCGTGGCGGCACCGCGTGCCGCCAAGACGGGCGACATCGTGGTGATCGACTTCGAGGGGACGATCGAGGGCAAGCCCTTCGAGGGCGGCAAGGCCGACGGCCATTATCTGGAGCTGGGCTCCAATGCCACGATCCCCGGCTTCGAGGATCAGATCGTCGGCCACGAGCCCGGCGAGAGCTTCACCATCGACGTCACCTTCCCGGAGGCCTATCCGCACCCCGAGGTGGCCGGCAAGGCCGCCCGGTTCGCCGTGACCATCAAGGAACTGCGCGAACCGCAGGCGGCGGCGGTGGACGACGAGCTGGCCAAATCGGTCGGGCTCGAATCGCTGGACGCCCTCAAGCAGCAGATCAAGGAGCGCCTGGAGCGCGATTACGGGGCGCTCGCCCGGGGGCGCCTCAAGCGCCAGCTCCTTGACAGGCTCGCCGAGAGCCACGACTTCACCTTGCCGCCCGGCCTGGTGGACAGCGAGTTCGACTCGATCTGGCAGCAGATCGTGGCCGACCGCCAGGCGGGACGCCTCGACCCCGAAGATGCCGGCAAGGACGAGGAGCAGCTCAAGAAGGAATACCGGGAAATCGCCGAGCGCCGGGTCAAGCTCGGCCTGCTACTTTCAGAAGTGGGTCGGCTGCACAATATAGAGGTGAGCAACGACGAGATCGGCCGGGCGGTGATGGCCGAGGCGAGCCGGTACCCCGGCAACGAGCGCAAAGTGGTAGAGTACTATCAGCGATCGCCCGAGGCCCTGGCGCAGCTCCGTGCGCCGCTCTACGAGGAGAAGGTCGTGGATTTCATCCTCGGCCAGGCCAAGATCTCGGAGCGGAAGGCGCCGGTTTCCGAGCTGACCGGCGACGGCAAGGACGAAACCGCCAAAGCCTGACCCGGGCCCCGGAGGAAGCCTGCCTGAGAGGAAGGACGACAAAAATGCGTGAACGCGATCCGATCGAGACCTACACCAATCTGCTCGTTCCCATGGTGATCGAGCAGACCAACCGGGGCGAGCGCGCCTTCGATATCTATTCGCGCCTGCTCAAGGAGCGCATCATCTTCATGGTCGGCCCGGTCAACGATCAGGTGGCGAGCCTGGTCTGTGCCCAACTGCTGTTCCTCGAGGCGGAGAACCCGAAGAAGGACATCGCGCTCTACATCAATTCGCCGGGTGGCGTCGTGACCTCGGGCCTCGCCATGTACGACACCATGCAGTATATCCGCTCCGACGTCTCGACCGTCTGCATCGGCATGGCGGCGTCGATGGGCTCGCTGCTGCTGACCGCAGGCGCCAAGGGTAAGCGCTTCAGCCTGCCCAATGCGCGCATCATGGTTCATCAGCCCTCGGGCGGCTATCAGGGTCAGGCCACCGATATCGAGATTCATGCGCGGGAGGTGCTGGCGGTGAAGGCGCGCCTCAACAACATCTTCGCCAGGCACACCGGGCAGACCTTGAACGTGATCGAGGAATCGATGGAGCGCGACAACTTCATGACCCCGGAGAAGGCCAAGGAATTCGGCCTGATCGACGAGGTCGTGGAGAAGCGCCCCTTTGCCGAGGAGGCTCAGGGCAACGGTGCAAGTGTTTGAGCGGATTAACGAGTTCTTGACCGCACCGGTGCTAAGGGAAGAACTTCGGAGCCTCGGGTCCGCGAGCCGACGCGCAGGAGAAAGCGGCGGGACACGCGCCAAGCCTCGGCGGCATCAGCGAATTTGCCGTTGTATGGCGGCAAAGGCTGCGGCTAACATTTCGAGTCTGATTGCGCATCGGCATCGAGCGGTTCACCCATGAACAAATCCAGCGGCAGCGACAGCAAGAGCACGCTCTATTGCTCCTTCTGCGGCAAGAGCCAGCATGAGGTGCGCAAGCTCATCGCCGGCCCGACGGTGTTCATCTGCGACGAGTGCGTCGAGCTCTGCATGGATATCATCCGTGAGGAGCACAAGACGACGCTCGTCAAATCGCGCAACGGCGTGCCGACCCCGCACGACATCTGCAAGGTGCTCGACGACTATGTGATCGGGCAGGACCATGCCAAGCGCGTGCTCTCGGTCGCGGTCCATAACCACTACAAGCGGCTCTCGAACGCCGGGAAGTCGAACGACGTCGAGCTGTCGAAGTCGAACATCCTGCTGGTGGGCCCGACCGGCTGCGGCAAGACGCTCCTGGCGCAGACGCTGGCGCGCATCATCGACGTGCCCTTCACCATGGCCGACGCCACGACGCTCACCGAGGCGGGCTATGTCGGCGAGGACGTCGAGAACATCATCCTGAAGCTGCTGCAGGCCGCCGACTACAACGTCGAGCGGGCGCAGCGCGGCATCGTCTATATCGACGAGGTCGACAAGATCAGCCGCAAGTCGGACAACCCGTCGATCACCCGCGACGTGTCGGGCGAGGGCGTGCAGCAGGCGCTCTTGAAGATCATGGAAGGCACCATCGCCTCCGTGCCGCCGCAGGGCGGGCGCAAGCATCCGCAGCAGGAGTTCCTGCAGGTCGACACCACCAACATCCTGTTCATCTGCGGCGGCGCCTTCGCCGGCCTCGAGAAGATCATCTCGCAGCGCTCCAACAAGGGCGCCTCGATCGGCTTCGGCGCCGACGTGCGCAGCCCCGACGAGCGCCAGACCGGCGAGATCCTGCGCGACGTCGAGCCCGAGGACCTGCTCAAGTTCGGCCTGATCCCGGAATTCGTCGGCCGCCTGCCCGTGGTGGCGACGCTCGACGACCTGGACGAGGGCGCGCTCATGGACATCCTGACCAAGCCCAAGAACGCGCTCGTCAAGCAGTACCAGCGCCTGTTCGAGATGGAGGACGTCCGTCTCGAATTCACCGACGACGCGCTCAGGGCGGTGGCCGGCCGCGCGATCCAGCGCAAGACCGGCGCCCGCGGGCTGCGCTCGATCCTCGAGGGCATCCTGCTCGATCCCATGTTCGAGCTGCCGAGCCGCGAGGGCGTCGAGGGCGTGGTCATCGGTCGCGAGGTGGTGGAGGGAAACGCCAAGCCCCTCTACATCTACACCGATCGGCGCGAGGACGTCGGCACCAGCGCCTGAGCGCCGGCATCAAGCGACCCTCCGGACGGCCCTTCGCACAGATCGCTGGATGCGGCAAAACCGGCTCTCGCCGGGCAGATCCTTGAAGTTTGCCGGCTTTTTCACCATCTCTGTGCTGAGAATCGGGCTATAGTTCGCGCCAATGGGCGGTTTTTGCCCGCCCGCGGCCGACGGGTGGCCCCGAAAGAGGTATCATGATCGAGACCCAGAACGGCACGCTCTATCCAGTCCTCCCGCTGCGCGACATCGTGGTGTTTCCGCACATGATCGTGCCGCTCTTCGTCGGCCGCGAAAAGTCGGTGCGCGCGCTCGAAGACGTGATGAACGACGACAAGCAGATCCTGCTTGTGACCCAGAAGAATGCGGCGCAGGACGATCCGACGACCGCGGACATCTATTCCGTCGGCACGCTCGGCACCGTACTGCAGCTGCTCAAGCTCCCCGACGGCACCGTCAAGGTGCTGGTCGAGGGCGGCCGGCGTGCGCGCATCCTGAAATACAGCGACAACGACGCCTTCTTCGAAGCCTATGCCGAGGCCCTGGAGGAAGAGGCCGGCGAGGCCAAGGAGGTGGAGGCGCTGGCCCGCACCGTGGTGTCCCAGTTCGAGCAGTACATCAAGCTCAACAAGAAGGTGCCGCCCGAGGTGCTGGTCTCGATCAACCAGATCGAGGAGGCCGGCAAGCTCGCCGACACGGTGGCTTCGCACCTGTCGCTCAAGATCCCCGAGAAGCAGGAGCTGCTCGAGACCACCTCGGTCGGGCAGCGGCTCGAGCGCGTCTACGGCTTCATGGAGAGCGAGATCGGCGTGCTGCAGGTGGAGAAGCGCATCCGCAGCCGCGTCAAGCGCCAGATGGAGAAGACGCAGCGCGAGTACTATCTGAACGAGCAGCTGAAGGCGATCCAGAAGGAGCTGGGCGAGGGCGAGGAAGGCCGCGACGAGCTGGCCGAGCTCGAGGAGAAGATCGCCAAGACCAAGCTCTCCAAGGAAGCGCGCGAGAAGGCTCAGGCCGAGCTCAAGAAGCTGCGCTCGATGAGCCCGATGTCGGCCGAGGCGACGGTGGTGCGCAACTACCTCGACTGGCTGCTGTCGATTCCGTGGAAGAAGCCGACCAAGATCAAGCGCGACATCAAGCTCGCCGAGAAGGTCCTGAACGCGGACCACTACGGGCTCGAGAAGGTGAAGGAGCGCATCCTCGAGTATCTCGCGGTGCAGCAGCGCATGAACAAGATCAAGGGCCCGATCCTGTGCCTGGTCGGCCCGCCCGGCGTGGGCAAGACTTCGCTCGGCAAGTCGATCGCGCACGCCACCGGCCGGAACTTCGTGCGCATGTCGCTGGGCGGCGTGCGCGACGAGGCCGAGATCCGCGGCCATCGGCGCACCTATATCGGCTCCATGCCCGGCAAGGTGATCCAGGGCATGAAGAAGGCGAAGTCGTCCAACCCGCTGTTCCTGCTGGACGAGGTGGACAAGCTCGGCGCCGATTGGCGCGGCGATCCGTCGGCGGCGCTGCTCGAGGTTCTGGACCCCGAGCAGAACTCGACCTTCAACGACCATTATCTCGAGGTCGATTACGATCTCTCCGACGTCATGTTCGTGACGACGGCGAACACGCTGCGCATGCCCCAGCCGCTGCTGGACCGCATGGAGGTCATCCGCATCCCCGGCTACACCGAGGACGAGAAGATCGAGATCGCGAAGCGCCACCTGCTGCCCAAGCAGATCAAGGAGCACGGCCTCAAGAAGGGCGAGTGGACCATCTCCGACGACGCGCTGCGCGACCTGATCCGCTACTACACGCGCGAAGCCGGCGTGCGCAATCTCGAGCGCGAGCTGGCCAATCTGGCGCGCAAGGGCGTCAAGGAGATTCTGATGAAGAATCTCAAGAAGGTCGCGGTGACGCGTCGCAACCTCGACAAGTATGCGGGCGTGCGCCGCTATCGCTTCGGCGAGGTGGAGCTCGAGGATCTGGTGGGCATCACCACCGGTCTCGCCTGGACCGAGGTAGGCGGCGAGATCCTGCAGATCGAAGCGGTCACGCTGCCCGGCAAGGGCAAGGTGATCACGACCGGCAAGCTCGGCGACGTCATGCGTGAATCGGTGCAGGCCGCCGAGAGCTACGTGAAATCCCGGGCCGCGGACTTCGGCGTCAAACCGACCGTGTTCGAGAAGAAGGACATTCACGTGCACGTGCCGGAGGGCGCCACGCCCAAGGACGGTCCTTCGGCGGGCATCGCGATGCTCACTTCGATCGTGTCGGTGCTGACCGGCATCCCGGTGCGCAAGGATGTGGCCATGACCGGCGAGATCACGCTGCGCGGCCGCGTGCTGCCGATTGGCGGGCTCAAGGAGAAGCTTCTGGCGGCGCTGCGCGCCGGAACCAAGACGGTCTTGATACCGGCCGAGAACGAAAAGGACCTGGCCGAGATCCCGGACAACGTCAAGCGCGGGCTTCAGATCATTCCCGTGTCCAACGCCGACGAGGTGTTGCGCAACGCGTTGACCAAGGAGCCGACGCCGATCGAATGGTCCGAGCCGGAGGAAGTGCGCAAGTTGCCAACCGAGGGCACGGACGAAAGCCGGGGCGGTATCATCACGCACTGACAGGCGAATTCGCCGATGGAAACGGGCGCGCGATCCTCGATAGGGATGCGCGCCCGTTGCTTGTTAGAAGCGCCGAAATCCTGGGGATATCCCCGGTTCTACAATTGACGGCTTTGCAAAGCGCGATCTAGACTCGGGGCCGTCTTCGCGCACCAGTTCGCGGCTCTTTCAGCAACGTCGCTGATCCATCCCAATCCAAAGAAGGGGGTATTCACGGTGAACAAGAACGACCTCATTGCCGATGTCGCGACCGACACCGGCTTGTCCAAGGGCGATGCCGCGCGTGCGGTTGACGCCGTGTTCGACGCCATCACCAGGTCGCTGAAGAAGGGCACCGAGGTTCGCCTTGTCGGCTTCGGTACGTTCGTCGTCACGAAGCGTGCCGCTTCCGAAGGGCGCAATCCGCGCACCGGAGAGAAGATCAAGATCCCGGCCTCCAAGCAGCCCAAGTTCAAGGCCGGCAAGGCGCTCAAGGACGCTGTCAACTAAACCACCGCCGAAAACAGTTTTGCACCGGCCGCCAGCGCCATGAAGCGCGGCGGCCGGTCGCGTTTCCGACACGGAGTTTGTAGAATGGCGGTGCCCGTGGGCCCGCGGCCGATAGCGGCACGGGCGGAGCAGGGGCGATTAGCTCAGCGGTAGAGCGCTTCGTTTACACCGAAGATGTCGGCGGTTCGAATCCGTCATCGCCCACCAGCTTTCGCTCGCGAGGCGAGAGAAGGCTGCCGCGCCGAAGCCCGTAGGGCGAAGGCGGGCTATGTTGCCGCGAGCTACGGGCTCGGCAAGCCGCGGATGAAGAGTGCCCGTGTCTTACCCGACCCGCCCATGCCGCCGGCCGGCACGACGACGGGTGCGCAGGCCGCCTGCGACGCGGTCTCCAACCACACCAAAATCGAGCGGAATTCCGCCGCTTAAGCAGGCATAAAGCCGGCCGCGCGTAAGCTGCTGATACGGGCGGCCGTTTTTCTTGACAGAGGAACGTCCGGGCCTTACATGAAGCGGCCCCGCAAAAAGGGGCGCCCGAGGGGGTGTAGCTCAGCTGGTTAGAGCGCCGGCCTGTCACGCCGGAGGCCGCGGGTTCGAGTCCCGTCACTCCCGCCATTCCTCTTCCCCGAACCGCCGCGCTGACCGCCGCCCCATCCGGGGCCGGTCTTGGCCTCGCCCGCAAGACGGGTTGCAGACGCTCCGGGCCGGCCCAAAATCGGTTTTGAAGGGCCCCTGGGCCGCGACGATTTCTCCTTTCCGCTCCAGGGGCATCGCCTTATATTGGCGGCGCCTTTGGGGGAGCGGTTTGCACCGCGGCGCAAGATCCATGCGCCCGCCGATGCGGCTCGACATCCCCGACGCGATTGCGGAGCGACCACTGGCCTCATGTCCTCGTTGCTGTCGGAATATCTGCCGATCCTGATCTTCCTGGCGATCGCCGTCGCCATCGCGGGGGCCGCGGTCGGCGCCTCGCAGATCGTCGCGCGCCAGCGCCCCGACCCGGAGAAGCTGTCGCCCTACGAATGCGGCTTCGACCCCTTCGACGATGCGCGCCGCCGTTTCGACGTGCGGTTCTACCTGGTGTCGCTGCTGTTCATCATCTTCGACCTCGAGGTCGCGTTCCTTTTCCCCTGGGCGGTGTCGCTCGGCGACATCGGCGCCTTCGGGTTCTGGTCGATGGTGATCTTCCTCGGCGTGCTGACCGTCGGGTTCGCATACGAATGGAAGAAGGGAGCGCTCGAATGGGATTGATAAAGCCGAGCGAAGCGTCGCGCGACCAACTGGTCGCGGCGATGGGCCAGGAGCTGGCGGACAAGGGCTTCATCGTCACCCAGCTCGACAAGCTGGTGAACTGGGCTCGCACCGGATCGCTCTGGCCGATGACCTTCGGGCTCGCCTGCTGCGCCGTCGAGATGATGCATGCTTACATGGCGCGCTATGATCTCGACCGCTTCGGCGTGGTGCCGCGCGGCAGCCCGCGCCAGTCCGACGTGATGATCGTCGCCGGCACGCTGACCAACAAGATGGCCCCGGCCCTGCGCAAGGTCTACGACCAGATGGCAGAGCCGCGCTGGGTCATTTCGATGGGCTCCTGCGCCAACGGCGGCGGCTATTATCACTACTCTTACGCCGTCGTGCGCGGCTGCGATCGCATCGTGCCGGTCGATATCTACGTACCGGGCTGCCCGCCGACGGCGGAGGCGCTCGTCTACGGCATTCTGCAGCTGCAGAAGAAGATCAGACGCACCGGCACGATCGCGCGCTGATCCCCAGGGACCCGTCGCGCGAAACCAGCAAACCACCGAGAAACGACCGACCGGCGATGACGCAATCCAATCAGATCGCGACGGGCACGCTCCAGGAGCTCGGCGAGTATGTGGCCGTGGCGCTTCCCGCCGAGGTTACCCGCTGGGAGATCAGGAACCGCGAGCTGATCCTGTGGGTCGCGCGCCCCTCGATCGTCAAGGTGCTGACCTTCCTGCGCGACGACAGCAACTGCCTGTTCAAGCAGCTGATCGACATCTGCGGCGTGGACTATCCCGAGCGCGAGGAGCGCTTCGAGGTCGTCTACAACCTGCTGAGCCTGAAGCACAACAATCGCATCCGCGTGAAGCTGACCACCACGGCCGACGAGCCCGTGCCCTCCGTGACGGCCGTGTTCAATTCGGCCAACTGGTTCGAGCGCGAAGCCTGGGATCTTTACGGCATCTTCTTTTCGGACCACCCCGATCTCAGGCGCATCCTCACCGATTACGGGTTCGAGGGGCACCCGTTCCGCAAGGACTTCCCGCTCACGGGCCATGTCGAGGTGCGCTACGACGAGGAGCAGAAGCGCGTCGTGTACGAGAAGGTGAAGCTGACGCAGGAGTTCCGCAGCTTCGATTTCGAGAGCCCCTGGGAAGGCATCCTGACCCGCCTGCCGGGCGATGAGAAGGCGACCAAGGCGTCATGAGCGAAACCCAGATCAAGCCGCTCACCATGAACTTCGGGCCGCAACATCCCGCGGCCCACGGCGTGCTGCGCCTGGTCATGGAGATGGACGGCGAAGTGATCGAGCGGCTCGATCCGCATATCGGCCTCTTGCACCGCGGCACCGAGAAGCTGATCGAGTACAAGACCTACCTCCAGGCGATCCCCTATTTCGACCGCCTCGACTATGTCTCGCCGATGTGCCAGGAGCACGCCTTCGTGCTCGCGGTCGAGAAGCTCCTGGGCCTCGAGGTGCCGCTGCGCGGCCAGTACATCCGCGTGCTGTTCGACGAGATCACGCGCATCCTCAACCACCTGCTGAACGTGCCGGCCTACGCCATGGACGTAGGCGCGGTGACGCCGTTCCTGTGGTGCTTCGAGCAGCGCGAGCTGCTGATGGAATTCTACGAGAGGGTGTCGGGCGCGCGCCTGCATGCCGCCTATTACCGGCCGGGCGGCGTGCACCAGGATCTCCCGGCGGGGCTTCTCGATGACGTCATGAAATGGGCCGAAGCCTTCCCCGGCGTGCTCGACGACATCGAGGGCCTTCTGACCGAAAACCGCATCTTCAAGCAGCGCCTGGTCGATATCGGCGTGGTCAGCGCCGCCGACGCGCTCGACTGGGGCTTTACCGGCCCGATGCTGCGCGCCTCCGGCGTGCCGTGGGACCTGCGCAAGGCGCAGCCCTACATGGTTTATGACCGCATGAAGTTCGACATTCCGGTGGGCAAGACCGGCGACTGCTACGATCGCTATCTGGTCCGCATGGAGGAGATGCGCCAGTCCTTGCGCATCATCAAGCAGTGCTGCCAGGCGATGCCGGGCGGGCCCTGCGCCAGCGACGACCGCAAGATCACGCCGCCCAAGCGCTCCGACATGAAGCGCTCGATGGAGGCGTTGATCCATCACTTCAAGCTCTACACCGAGGGCTTCCACGTGCCCCCGGGCGAGACCTACACCGCGGTCGAGGCGCCGAAAGGCGAGTTCGGCGTGTATCTGGTGTCCGACGGCAGCAACAAGCCCTATCGCTGCAAGATCCGGGCGCCGGGATTTACCCATCTCGCGGCCATGGATTATGTGAGCCGCGGCTACATGCTGGCGGATTCCGTCGCCATCCTGGGCTCCATGGATATCGTGTTCGGCGAGATCGATCGATGAGCGCGCCCCACTCTCATCTTCATCGTGTAGCGGAGCCGCAGAGCTTCGCCTTCAGCCCCGAGAACCTGGCGCGGGCCAAGACGCTGATCGCCCGCTATCCCGCGGGCCGGCAGGCGAGCGCCGTGATGGGGCTGCTCGACCTAGCGCAACGCCAGTGCGGCGGCTGGCTGCCGCGCGTGGCCATGGACCATGTGGCCCAGATGCTCGACATGGCGCCGATCCGCGTGTACGAGGTGGCCACCTTCTACACCATGTTCAATCTGACGCCGGTCGGGCGGCATCACGTCCAGATCTGCCGCACCACGCCCTGCTGGCTCAGGGGCTCGGACGAATTGCGCAAGACTTGCGAGAGGAAGCTCGGCATCGGCCCCCACGAGGTCACGCCCGACGGTCAGTTCTCGCTGATCGAGGTGGAGTGCCTGGGGGCTTGCGTGAACGCGCCCGTGGTTCAGATCAACGACGATTTCTACGAGGATCTCGACCCGAAGCGGCTCGAGGCCGTGCTCGATGCGCTGGCCAGGGGCGAGAAGCCCGAGATCGGCTCGCAGACCGGCCGCCAGGGCTCGGCGCCCGAAGGCGGGCCCACCACGCTGGCGAAGGTCGGCGCCAAGGCGGGAGAGTAGGCGATGCTCAAGGACGAAGATCGCATCTTCCGCAATCTCTACGGCACCGACGACTGGCGCCTCGAGGGCGCGCGCCGGCGCGGGATATGGGACAACACCAAGGCGCTGCTCGAGCGCGGGCGCGACGCCATCATCGACGAGATCAAGAAGTCCGACCTGCGCGGGCGCGGCGGCGCCGGTTTCCCGACGGGCTTGAAGTGGTCCTTCATGCCGAAACAGCCGGACGGACGGCCCGCCTACCTCGTGGTCAACGCCGACGAATCCGAGCCCGGCACCTGCAAGGACCGCGAGATCCTGCGCTACGATCCGCACATGCTGCTCGAAGGCTGTCTTGTCGCCGGCTTCGCGATGGGCGCGGGCACCTGCTACATCTATATCCGCGGCGAGTTCTACAACGAGGCGCTCCACCTGCAGGCCGCGATCGACGAGGCCTATGCGGCCGGCCTCATCGGCAAGAACGCTTGCGGCTCGGGCTACGACTACGACATCCATCTGCACCGCGGCGCCGGCGCCTATATCTGCGGCGAGGAGACGGCGCAGCTCGAGAGCATCGAGGGAAAGAAGGGCCAGCCGCGCCTGAAGCCGCCTTTTCCGGCCGCGGTCGGGCTTTATGGCTGCCCCACCACGGTCAACAATGTCGAGACCATCGCCGTGGGCCCGACCATCCTCAGGCGCGGGGCCGACTGGTGGCTCAAGCTGGGTCGGCCCAAGAATACCGGCACCAAGATCTTCTGCATCTCCGGCCACGTGAACAAGCCTTGCAACGTGGAAGAGGAGATGGGCATCCCGCTCAAGGAGCTGATCGAAAGGCATGCCGGGGGCGTGCGCGGCGGCTGGGACAATCTCCTGGCCGTGATCCCGGGCGGCTCCTCGGTGCCGCTGCTGCCGAAATCGATCTGCGACACCGTGCTGATGGATTTCGATTCGCTTCGCGAGGTCAAGTCCGGCCTCGGCACGGCCGCCGTGATCGTCATGGACAAGTCTACCGACCTGATCGCCGCGATCGCGCGTCTGTCGCATTTCTACATGCACGAGAGCTGCGGCCAGTGCACGCCCTGCCGCGAGGGCACGGGCTGGATGTGGCGCGTCATGGAGCGCATGGTCAAAGGTGACGCGACGATCGAGGAAATCGACATGCTCGAGGATGTGTCGCGCCAGATCGAGGGCCATACCATCTGTGCGCTGGGCGATGCGGCCGCGTGGCCGATCCAGGGCCTGATCCGGCATTTCCGGCCCGTGCTCGAGCAGCGCATCCGCGATTATCGCGGCCGCGCCAAGGCGGCGGAGTAGGAGAGGACGGATGCCGAAGCTCACCATCGACGGCAAGTCCATCGAGGTCCCGGCCGGCCTGACCGTGCTGCAGGCCTGCGAGCTCGCAGGCGCCGAGATTCCGCGCTTCTGCTATCACGAACGCCTGTCGGTCGCGGGCAATTGCCGCATGTGCCTGGTCGAAATGGAGAAGTCGCCCAAGCCGATCGCCTCCTGCGCGATGCCGGTGGCGGACGGCATGGTGATCAAGACCGACACGCCGCTGGTGCAGAAGGCGCGCAAGGGCGTGATGGAGTTCCTGCTCATCAACCACCCGCTCGACTGCCCGATCTGCGACCAGGGCGGCGAGTGCGACCTGCAGGACCAGGCCATGGCCTTCGGCTTCGACCGCAGCCGCTACCGTGAGCCCAAGCGCGCGGTCAAGGACAAGGACTTCGGGCCGCTGATCGAGACGGCCATGACCCGTTGCATCCACTGCACGCGCTGCATCCGCTTCTCGACCGAGATCGCCGGTGTGGAGGTGCTGGGCGCCACCGGCCGCGGCGAGCATATGGAGGTCGGCACTTATGTCGGCAAGGCGATCAACTCGGAGCTCTCCGGTAATCTGATCGACCTCTGCCCCGTGGGCGCGCTGCTCTCCAAGCCCTATTCCTTCACGGCGCGGTCCTGGGAGCTCACCAAGACCGAATCCGTCGACGTGCTCGACGCGGTCGGCAGCGCCATCCGCATCGACGCCCGCGGTCGGGAGGTGATGCGCGTGCTGCCCCGCCTCAACGAGGCGGTCAACGAGGAGTGGATCTCCGACAAGGCCCGCTTCGCCTATGACGGCCTCAAGCGCCAGCGCCTCGACCGACCCTATGTGCGCAAGGGCGGCAAGCTCGTGCCGGCGAGCTGGGTCGAGGCGTTCGATGCCGTCGCCCAGCGCCTTCAGGGCCTGCAGGGCGGGCGCATGGCCGCGATTGCCGGCGATCTGGCCGATCTCGAGGCCATGTTCGCGCTCAAGGAGCTGATGGCTGCCCTGGGTTCGCCCCATCTCGATTGCCGTCAGGATGGCGCCGCCATCGATCCCGGCTGCCGTGCCGGCTATCTCTTCAACACCGGTATTGCGGGCATCGAACAGGCCGACCTGTGCTTGCTGATCGGCACCAATCCGCGCTGGGAAGCGCCGCTCGTCAATGCACGCCTGCGCAAACGCTACCTCATGGGCGGTTTCAAGGTCGCCGCGATCGGCCCGGCGCTGGACCTGACCTTCCCGGTCGAGAATCTCGGCACCGGCCCCGACACGCTGGCCGCGATCGCCGAGGGACGCCACCCCTTCACCGAGCGCTTCAAGGCGGCCAAGCGGCCGATGCTGATCCTGGGCCAGGGCGCCATCGCGCGGCCCGATGGTGCTGCGATCCTGGCCCTGGCGCGTCAGGTGGTGGAGGTCGGCGGCCTGATCCGCGAGGGCTGGAACGGCTTCAATATGCTGCACACCGCGGCCGCGCGCGTGGGCGGGCTCGATATCGGCTTCGTGCCGGCGACAGGCGGGCGCGACGTGGCTGGTATCCTCGAAGGGGCCCAGAGCGGGGCCGTCGAGGTCGTCTATCTGCTCGGCGCCGACGAAATCGACATGAACCGGCTGGGCAAAGCCTTCGTCATCTATCAGGGCCACCACGGCGATGCCGGCGCCCACCGGGCCGACGTGATCCTGCCCGGCGCCGCCTATACCGAGAAGAACGCCACCTACGTCAACACCGAGGGCCGGGTGCAGCAGGCGCGGCTTGCCGTGTTTCCGCCCGGCGATGCGCGCGAGGACTGGGCGATCCTGCGCGCGCTCTCGGAACGGCTTGGCCGTAAGCTCTCCTGCGATTCGCTGGAGCAGCTGCGCCAGCGCCTGTTCAAGCAGATGCCGCATCTGGCGGCCCTGGACGAGAAGCCGAATGCGGCCTGGGGCGCCTTCGGCAAGGCGGGCCCGGTCGAGCCCGAGCCCTTCGTTCTGCCGATCGACAATTTCTACATGACCGACCCGATCAGCCGCGCCTCGGCCACCATGGCCGCCTGCACCGCGGCCTTCCTGCGCGGGCCGGAAAGCAAGACGGGCACTCATGGTTGATTTCTGGTCGTCCTACGCGCTGCCCACGGTCATCATCGTCGCGGAGATCGTGGCGATCGTGGTGCCGCTGCTGCTGGCGGTCGCCTATCTGACCTACGCCGAGCGCAAGGTGATGGCGGCGATGCAGCTCCGGCGCGGCCCCAACGTGGTGGGACCGTTCGGTCTGCTGCAGCCGATCGCCGACGGTGTGAAGCTCCTGTTCAAGGAGACCATCATCCCGACCGGCGCCAACCGCGTGGTGTTCGTCGCCGCGCCGATGCTGACCTTCATCCTGTCGCTGGTCGCCTGGGCGGTGATCCCCTTCGGCAAGGGGATCGTGCTCGCCGACATCAATGTCGGCGTGCTCTATCTCTTCGCGATCTCGTCGCTCGGCGTCTACGGCATCGTCATGGCCGGCTGGGCGTCGAACTCGAAATACCCGTTCCTGGGTGCGCTCCGTTCGGCGGCCCAGATGGTGTCCTACGAGGTCTCGATCGGCTTCGTGATCGTGACCGTGCTGCTGTGCGCGGGCTCGCTCAATCTCACGGCCATCGTCGAGGCGCAGCGCACCGTCTGGTTCGCCATCCCGCTCTTGCCGATGTTCGTGATCTTCTTCATCTCGGCGCTGGCGGAGACCAGCCGGGCGCCCTTCGATCTGCCGGAAGCGGAATCGGAGCTGGTGGCGGGTTATTTCGCCGAATATTCGTCGATGACCTTCGCCCTGTTTTTCCTCGGCGAATACGCCAACATGATCCTGATGAGTGCCACGACCACGGTGCTCTTCCTCGGCGGCTGGCTGCCGCCGGTGGATATCGCTCCCTTCAACTGGGTTCCGGGCCCGGTCTGGTTCGCGCTCAAGGTGGCGGTGGTGCTGTTCGGCTTCCTGTGGGTGCGCGCGACCTTCCCGCGCTACCGCTATGACCAGCTGATGCGGCTGGGCTGGAAGGTGTTTCTGCCGTTCACCCTGTTCTGGGTCGTGCTGACCGCCGGTGTGCTGGTCGCTTTCGGCTGGCTGCCGAACCACGCTTGAGGAAAGGGCGGCTGTCGCCTCCCGGGCGGCCCGCGAGAGGAGAGAGGTTCTAGCGATGTCTGTTCTGCAACGCGGCAAAGCCCTGCTGCTGACGGAGCTGATCTCGGGCCTCGGGCTCACCTTCCGCTACATGTTCCGCCAGCGCGTGACGATCAATTATCCGTACGAGAAGGGGCCGCTCAGCCCGCGTTTTCGCGGCGAGCATGCGCTCCGGCGCTATCCCAACGGCGAGGAGCGCTGCATCGCGTGCAAGCTGTGCGAGGCGATCTGCCCGGCTCAGGCCATCACCATCGAGGCCGAGCCGCGCGCGGACGGCAGCCGCCGTACCACGCGTTACGACATCGACATGACGAAGTGCATCTATTGCGGCCTTTGCCAGGAAGCCTGCCCGGTGGATGCCATCGTCGAAGGGCCGAACTTCGAGTTCGCTACCGAGACCCGCGAGGAGCTGTTCTACAACAAGGAGAAGCTGCTCGCGAACGGCGACCGGTGGGAGCCGGAGCTGGCCGCAAACATCGCTGCCGACGCGCCTTATCGCTGAGCGGAAGACCAGGGGACTTGAGCCGGGAACGATCATGCGTGTGATACCCCCCTCCCTAACCCTCCCCCTCAAGGGCAGGGGTATCGCATGTGACGCCCTCATCCTTCGAGACGGCCGCTTCGCGGCCTCCTCAGGACGAGGGGGTCTCACGAAATCTCGCGGATTTCCTCACCCTGAGGAGGGCCGAAGGCCCGTCTCG
>JBMONF010000003.1:0-1588 GCA_049323455.1 Pseudomonadota bacterium
GTTTGCCGTCGTTCCGGTGGGCGGCCTCAAAATCATAGCGCGAAGCTTCGACACCATGCTGAAATCCCTCACTCGCTCCGAGCTCACCAACGTGAAGCTTGCCGCAAGCGACAAGGGCCTGAAGCTGCAGGTCGGTGAGATCCCCGACGGGTTGGACGAGAACTTCCTGGATTTCAGCCAGCCTCATATGCAGGCGCTTTTCGCGGCTGGCGAGCAGCAGGGTATGGCGGCGATGGCGTTTCGGACCGTCTCGCCGCCGCCGGGGGCGACGCCCCCCTGACGTGGCGTCCGCCGTGAACCGTTCCGAGAGCGGTCGGATCGACGGACGTCTTCGCTGCCCGAGCTCGCCCGTCGCATCAGGCTGCTGTGCGATCGCCGAAATTCGCCGGGACGGGAACGGGGCGGGCTTGATGTTTGCTGTCCGGCGTCCCATCCTGGGTGTCCAGACTGGCTCTCCTCGTCTGGAGCCTCGGCAGGTCGCAACCAGACCTTTGCGGCTGACCCACGGCCTGCCGAGGCCGTCTCATCGGACCGGGTCCGCGCGCTCATTTGCAAGCCTTTGCCTGGCGATCTGCTGAGACGGCGGGAGCACCGGGTCACGCTCACCGACATCCTCGGCGACCCGGAAGTGGAGCATTCTCGCTACATTGCCGGCGAAGACGCCGCGCGGTGCCAGGACTGAGGCGGCATCCCAGGCCTTCGCGGAGCCCTCGAAGCCTTGGCCCATGCCCAGCACCCCGACCATACGTTTAGTTGCTTATCCGTTTGCAGCGTAGCACAGCCGATCAAGTCGGGTGACGACCACGACGTCCTCGTCCCGCAGCGCATCCATCATTCGGTCGAGCTCGGTTGCGTTTCGCGCCCGAGATCTTTTCCTCGTAGAGACGACGGTAGCGCCCCGGCTGCCGGCTGAGTTCCAGGTCGTCGGCGGGATCGAGAATAACAGGGAGGCCTCCGTGGCGAAGATCAAGACGGCCTTTGACGAGTTGGCAGGGCTGTTGCAAGGATGTGGTGCCGCAGGCGGCGGGTGGCCGGCAGGCGTCCGTCTAACCGGTGCAGGCCTAGGTCTCAGCCTCTGATCAAGTCGCTGGCGACGGCGCCGGAGAAAGCCCTCGGACCCGCCCGGTCCGCCAAATCCGTCGAGGCAGCCTGAGGGTCGCACTTCATGGGTTGCGGCTCCTGCTCCTTCGGGGTGGGAGCCGCTGACCCATAGTATCGAGACGGGCAACGCACAGGAATATGGCTGTTCCACGATTGACAGGGGCTGGACGTCGACGATCTGCCGGAATCGCGGCCTGTCTTGCTGGGCCGGTCCTTCTGGCCGGCTGTACGCTCGCGCCGCCCCATGTCCGTCCGGCACATCCAGTCCCGTCGACCTACGCCGACCAGACATCCGGCGCATCGTCGATCGCCCGAATCGGCTGGCATGACTTCTTCCGAGAGGATCATCTCCGCGCGCTAATCGCCGCGGCGATCGAGAACAATCGCGACATCCGGATCGCCACGGCGCGTGTCGCCGAAGCGCGGGCGGCCTGGCGGATCGAGGGGACGGCGCTCTATCCCGAACTCAACGCCGTCGGGACGGGGA
>JBMONF010000004.1:0-39067 GCA_049323455.1 Pseudomonadota bacterium
TCTGGAAATTCCGGCGGATCTCGTAGAACTGCTGCCGGCTGTAGCCCATCACCCGGCAGGCTTTGCTGACGTTGCCCAGGTCGCTCGCAAGCTCCAGCAGGCTCAGCTTGCGCCGTGCTACTTTCTTGTCCGTGGTCATGTCGTTCTCCGTTCAAGGTCGGATGTGGCTGCAACTTCATCCTACCCTCGTCCAGAGGCGGCATGGCCACACCGGCTCGGGCGCTTAGGACTCTCATGGCCCCGCGCCCGCCCGGTGTGGCCTCAACTGTCAGGTGATTACCCTCTCAGGACAACCCGCGCAGCCTTTGGTGCTGTGCCGGGTGGCAGCTTCCTGGCTGAATTCCTGCACGATCCTCTGCAGGAACGGCGTAGCCAATGGGAGGATATGGTGGCTCACGGGCTGCAGAAGCTCGAAGAGAAATTCGACGATTTTAGGCGGGAGCAATTGAAGCAGAATGAGGTTTTCGTTACGGCTGTCACACAGGCCACCCAGATTGCACTTAGGAATCATGACCCGATAAAACGTAGGGCGCTGCGCAATGCTGTACTGAACGTTGCGTGTGGCACCACGCTTGATGAAGATCGTCAGCTTATGTTCTTGAACTGGATCGACTCGCTTGCGGGTTTGCATCTCAGGCTGCTCAAGTTATTTGCGAATCCAGAGAAGAAAGTTGATCTCGGAGGGATTTCGATGGGCGGGCTAAGTGCAGTTGTGGAGCGAGGAATCCCGGAACTGGCAGGTCAGCGTGATTTCTATGACCAGCTTTGGCGCGATCTGCGCAACAGGGGCCTCGTTAGCACGGATTCTCTGCACGGAATGATGTCTCGCAGTGGCATGCTGGCCAAGCGGACGACAGCCTTGGGCGATGAATTCTTGCGCTTCGTGGTTTCACCGGTCGACGATTAGAAGTCCCCGCCTATAGATCCCAGCCCCGCTTGCGATGGAGAAGGAGCGGTCAGGGGTTTCCTGTCGGGCCGCGGCGTGCTTCACTCCGCCCATGGCTCTCTCCACCGATCACGATCCGCCGCCGCTGCCCAAGGCGCCCTTCGTCCTGTGGGACGACAACCGCACGCCCGGCGCCGGCAGCCTGCTCTTTTCCGATCCCGTCGAGATCGTCCGCTGCGCCGATCCGGCCGGGGTCGAGGAAGCGCTGGCGCAGATCGGCGCTGCGGCCGGGCGCGGTCTCCATGCGGCGGGCTTCCTCGCCTACGAGCTGGGCTATGTCTTGGAGCCCAAGCTCATGCCGCTCATGCCGGCGGAGCGCGGCGGGCCGCTGATCTGGATGGGGCTGTTCCGCGAGCCGACAAGGCTGACGCGTGCCGAGACGGCGGCATTTCTCGATCGCCATGCCGAAGCCTTCCATCGCATCGAGAACGTCCGACCGTCCTGGGACCGCGAGGCCTACGGCGCCGCCTTCCGGCGCGTGCGCGAATACATCGCCGCAGGCGACGTCTACCAGATCAATCTGACCTTCAAGCTCCGCTTCGACTTTGCCGGCGATCCGCTGGCGCTCTATCGCGAGCTCAGGCAGAAGCAGCATGTCGCCTATGGCGCCGTGCTCGCCATGAGCGAAGAGACGATCCTGTCGCTGTCGCCGGAGCTGTTCGTCAAGGTCGAGGAGGGCAGGGTCGTCGGCAAGCCGATGAAGGGCACGGCCGCGCGCGGGCCTACGCCCGAGGACGACGAGGCGGCGCGCATCTTCCTGCGCACGGACGAGAAATCGCGCGCCGAGAACCTGATGATCGTCGATCTCGTCCGTAACGATCTGGGGCGCATCGCGCGCATAGGATCGGTCAAGGTGGACGGGCTCTTCGAGGTCGAGACCTACGAGACCGTGCATCAGATGATCTCGACGGTTTCGGCGCGGCTCCTGCCGGATTGCGGGCCCGACGATCTGATCCGCCAGCTCTTTCCCTGCGGCTCGGTCACGGGCGCACCCAAGGTGCGCGCCATGGAGATCATCCGCGAGCTGGAGGCGGAACCCCGCGAGGTCTATACCGGTGCCGTCGGCTGGATCGCGCCCTCGGGCGATCTCTGCCTCAACGTCGCGATCCGCACCCTCAGGCTCGGGCGGAACGGCAAGAGCGAGATGGGCATCGGCAGCGGGCTCGTGTTCGATTCCGACGAAAGCGCCGAGCATGAGGAATGCCTGCTGAAGGCACGCTTCCTCACCGAGCCTTACATTCCGTTCCAGCTGATCGAGACCTTGCGGTGGGAGCGCGACAATGGCTACGCGCTGCTCGAGCGTCATCTCGACCGGCTGCAGCGCTCGGCCGTCTATTTCGGCTTTGCCTGCGACCGCGAGGCGATACGCGCCCAGCTGGAGGCCGCTGCTCTCGGCTTTTCGGCGCCGTGCTGCCGCGTACGGTTGCTGCTCGATCGCGAGGGAACGGCCAAGATCGCGGCCACGGCAATGCCGCCGCCAGCCACCAATGCGGTGATGCGTTACGTCCTGTCCCATCGCCGCGTCCGCAGCGCCGATCCCTTCCTCTATCACAAGACCACGCGCCGCGAGCTCTACGACAGCGAGCGGGCGCGGCTCGGCGCCGAGACGGGTTGCGACGAGGTGCTGTTTCTGAACGAACGCGGCGAGCTCACCGAGGGCAGCTTCACCAACCTCTTCGTCGAGCGCGAGGGCCGGCTGCTGACGCCGGCGCTGCGCTGCGGCGTTCTCGACGGCACGCTGCGGCGCGAGCTGATCGAAGCCGGCCGCGCAGCCGAGGCGGTGCTCACGCTCGAGGATCTGGAGAAGGCCGAGCGCGTCTGGCTCGGCAACTCCGTGCGCGGCCTGCTCCGCGCCGAGGCGATCGCCACTCACGCCGCGGCGGTGTGAGGCTGGTCGCCTCGGTCTATTCGACGGTGATCCCCGTCACCTTGCGGATGGCGGCCGAGGAGCCCGCCAGCGGGAACACCATCTGACGCGTGCTGCCGTCGGCGACCGGGATGGACACCGTCAACTGCCGGCCTGAAAGCCAGGCGTGCAGCGCTTCGCCGCGCTTGACGACCGGCGTGTCGGACGTCCAGAGCAGCCATACCGAGGCGCGCTCGTTGACGAGGCCCCACAGCGCGTTTTGCAGGTCGCCCTTGGCGCGGATCTGGTCGGTATCCACGGCCTCGCCGCCGTCGATCTTGTAGACCGGCATGATACGGCCGAGCTTGACGCCCTCGGCCGGATGCAGCTCGGCGAAGACCTGGAGCCGACCGTCGGCCTGGCGCGACCAGACGATCAGATTGTCGCCTTCGGTGTTGGTGATGGAGGCCGCGTCGAACGGCTCGTCCGCGGAGGGGGCGGGGACGACCGACCAGCTATTGGCCGAAGCCGCGGCTTGCAGGATGGGAAGGACGAGAAGGAGCGCCAGCGCGCCGGTTCCCGCCGCGAGTTTACGGAGGATCATGGGGCTGATAACTGCCCGCCGATTCCGGCGGAATTGGGGCAATGGCTCGCGCGATCGAGAAACGGAACGGCAGCGGCGGCCTGCTCGCCGTCACTGCGCTCTGACCTTCACGTAGGAGCCGGGCGCGTCCTCGATCGGCTTGAGCTTGCCGTCGCCGGGCTTTCGTGCCGGGATCTTCTCGCCGCCGAAGGGCTCGATCCATTTCTGCCATTCCGGCCACCAGGAGCCGGCCTGCTGGCTCGCTTCCGCGAGCCATTCCTCGGGATCGGCCGGCAGGTTCGGATTGACCCAGTGGTGGTATTTGCCGCCCTCGGGCGGGTTCACCACGCCGGCGATATGGCCCGAGGCCGCCAGCACGAACTTGACGGGGCCGCTATAGAGCTGGGTTGCGGCATAAGTCGTCTTCCAGGGCGCGATGTGGTCCTCGCGCGTGGACAGGATGAAGGTCGGCGTCTTGATCTTGCGCAGGTCGATCGGCACGCCGGCAAGCGTGATGCCGCCGGCCTCGACCAGCTTGTTCTCCTGGTACATCTTGCGCAGATAGAAACTGTGCATGGCAGCCGGCATGCGCGTGGAGTCCGCGTTCCAGTAGAGCAGGTCGAACGGGAAGGGCTCCTTGCCCAAGAGATAGTTGTTGACGACGAAGGACCAGATCAGATCGTTCGCGCGCAGCATGTTGAAGGTGTTGGCCATGGCCGCGCCATCGAGATAGCCCTTCTTGCTCATGCGCGCCTCGAGCGACTTGAGCTGCTCCTCGTCGATGAACACGCCGAGATCGCCCGGTTCCTTGAAATCGACCAGGGTCGTGAGGAAGGTGGCGCTCGCCACGCGTTCGGCTTTCCCCTTGGCCGCGAGCCAGGCGAGCGTGCAGGCCAAGAGCGTGCCGCCGAGGCAGTAGCCGATGACGTTGGCGTCGGGCTCGCCAGTGGCCTTCTCGATGGCGTCGAGCGCGGCCAGCGGACCCTCGAGCATGTAATCCTCGAAGCTCTTGCGCGCGAGCTTCTCGCTCGGGTTGACCCAGGAGATCACGAACACCGTGTGGCCCTGCGCCACCGCCCAGCGGATGAACGAGTTCTTCTCGCGCAGATCGAGAATGTAGAACTTGTTGATCCAGGGCGGCATGATGAGCAACGGCCGCTTGAACACCTGCTCGGTGGTTGGCTCGTACTGCAGCAGCTGGATCAGGTCGTTCTGATAGACGACCTTGCCCGGCGTGACCGCCACGTTATGCCCGATCTCGAACGCCTCCATGTCGGTCATGCGGATCCGGAGCTCGCCCCGGCCGCGCTCGAGATCGGCGAGCAGGTTCTTGAGACCATTGACCAGATTCTCGCCGTGCGTCTCGAGGGTGGTGCGAAGCACCTCGGGGTTGGTCAGGACGAAGTTGCTGGGCGCCATCGCGTCCACGAACTGACGCGTATAGAAGTCCACCTTCTTGGCCGTCTTGTCGTCGAGCCCGTCCACCTCCTTGACGGTGGACTGGATGCAGCGCGCCGTCAGCAGGTAGGACTGCTTGACGAAATCGAACAGCTCGTTCTCCTGCCAAGCGGCGTCCTTGAAGCGTCGGTCGTCGGGGGAAGGGGCGATGACCGGGGCGGCGGCCTCGCCCATCATGCGGCGCGCCGTGGCCTGCCATAGATTCATGTAGTCGTGCCAGAGCGACATCTGCGCCCGCACGAGCTTCTCGGGGCTCGCCATCAGGCGGGTCGTCATCTCCAGGAAAGCCTGACCGACATTCAGCGGATCCGACATGCCGAAGGCATCGCCGTTGCTCCGCCTCTGCCGCTTGAGGAAATCGGTCACGAGGCGCCGCGATTGGTCGGCGATCTCGGCCATCGTCCGTGATAATTCGACCGGATCGGGTAACTTTCTTTCCGCGCCCTGTTGATCGGTCATGCTGCCTTCCTTATCATCCTCGCCCGGTCCGCCGCCCCGTCTCGCGTTTCGCTGGCGAGCATGGCATTCGGATCGCTAGAAAACCTTTACAGCGATTCTGCGGCGCGCGGTGCCAAAAAGGGGCGATCTCGGCGGCGCAGACGGCCCGGAGCACGGACGTATCAGTCGGACGGACAAATAGGAATAGGCCGTAAGGCATGCAATGCCGGAAGCGGCGATGCAGGGGCGCTTAACAGGGGCGATTGAAAAACCGATGAAACAGGCGGAAGCGGCGGCGGGTTGGAGCCGGATGGATCGGGCCCGATATGGGCGCCGCTCTCAGGGGCTGCGCTGGAACCGAGCCGCGCGCGGGGCGGCAGGGCTGGTCTTGGCTGCAATTCTGCTCTCAGGCTGCACCCTGTTCGAAGGCGACGGGGCGCCGCCGCCGCCGGCCGGCACGCAGCCCGCTTCGGGCGAGCCGTCCTTCCCGAACCTCGGCTCCGTTCCCGAGCAGCCGCCGCCCGCCTCGACGCCGGCGGAGCGCCAAGCGATCGCCGAAGGGCTTACGGCCGATCGCAAGAACGCGGAATATAGCGACCAGCAGCTCACGGGGCAGCCGAACGAATCGGTTCCGCCCCCGCCGGCGCCAGAACCGGTGACGCCAGAACCGGTGACGCCAGAACCGGTGACACCGGCGCCAACGGCGGCTGTGCCATCGACTGCCGCGGCACCGGCGATGCCCGCAGCGCCGTCACCCGCGGTCACGTCGCAGACGATCCCGGCGCCGCAGCCGGCAGCCCAGGTGGCTCAGCAACCGGCCGCGCAGCCTTCGCCCCAGCCCGCACCGGTCACCACGGCCGCGCCGATCACGACGCCGCCGCCTACCATGCCCGCGCCGACGGCGCCCGCCGCGCCCCAGGCGACACTGCCTCCGACCGTTCCGTCCACCGCGCCCCAGGGCGTCGTGCCGACCGGCCCCTTCGCCTATCCGTCGGGCGCGCGCAAGACGGCACCGTCCTCTGCCGGCGGTGCGGTCACGGTCGATCTCGGCGCCGTGGGGGGCGGGCCCGTGCCGCTCGGCTTGCCGGGCGGCCCGTCGCCATCCGGCCCGTCACCATCCGGCGCTCCCTTGTCGGCCGCGACCGTGCCGCTGCCGCCGCCGGGGCAGCCGATCGGCATCGTCTATTTCGCCGATGGATCGACCAGCCTCAGCGCCAGGGCGCGCGAAGTCGTGCGCGGCGTCGCCGAGATCTACAGGGCCCAGGGCGGGCAGATCCGCGTGATCGGCCACGCCTCGATGGGGCGCGGCAACGAGCTGGCCAACGACAAGATTTCCTTCGCGCGCGCGGAGGCCGTAGCCAGGGCGCTGATCGCCTATGGCGTCAAGCCGGCCGCCATCCAGACCACGGGTGTGGGCGCGCGCCAGCCGATCTATTACGAGGTCGCACCGACCGGCGAGGCCGGCAACCGCCGCGCCGAGATCTATCTCGAGCGGTGAGCATGGGTCCCAGAGCCGCAGCCGCCCGAAGACGGCCTTAGGCTTTTGCACGACGAGCATCCTCGACGGAGAGCAGTCATGGGGTCGTCGGCATTGGCTACAAGGCCCTCTCTGCCGGTTCACCATGCAGGCCCTTATCGTGAACGCCCCATATCGTGAAGGACAGTCCGCTTCGATGACGAAACCGCTCACGGTCGCAATCGCCGGTCTCGGCACGGTCGGCGCCGGCACCGTCAAGCTCCTCCAGGAGCATGCCGCCCTGCTGGCCGATCGCGCCGGCCGGCCGATCCGCCTCAAATCCGTCTCGGCGCGCGATCGCAAGCGCGACCGCGGCCTCGATCTTTCCGGCATCGAATGGGTCGAGGATCCCGTGAAGCTCGCGGCCGATCCCGAAATCGACGCGGTGGTCGAGCTGATCGGCGGCTCGGACGGTATCGCCAAGGCGCTGGTCGAAGCGGCGCTGGGATCGGGCAAATATGTCGTGACCGCGAACAAGGCGCTGATCGCGCATCACGGCACGGCGCTGGCGCGGACAGCCGAGAAGGCCGGCGTCTCGATCGCCTACGAGGCCGCGGTCGCAGGCGGCATTCCGATCATCAAGCTGTTGCGCGAAGGGCTCGCCGCCAATCGCATCAAGCGCGTCTACGGCATCCTCAACGGCACCTGCAATTACATCCTCACCACCATGCGCCAGACCGGCCGCGAGTTCGCCGACGTGCTCGCCGACGCGCAGCGCCTCGGCTATGCCGAAGCCGATCCGAGCTTCGACGTCGACGGCGTCGATGCGGCGCACAAGCTGGCGATCCTGACCTCGGTTGCGTTCGGCTGCGAGATCAACTTCGCCGGCGTGCATGTCGAAGGCATCCGTCACGTCTCGGCGGTCGATATCGCCTATGCCGAGGAGCTGGGCTACCGCATCAAGCTGCTCGGCATCGCGAGCATGGCGGAGCACGGGGTGGAGCAGCGCGTGCATGCGGCCATGGTGCCGCTCGATGCGCCCATCGCCCATGTCGAGGGGGTCTTCAACGCGGTGGTGACGGAAGGCGACTTCGTCGGCCAGAATGTGGCCGAGGGGCGCGGCGCGGGCGCCGGCCCGACCGCGTCGGCCGTGGTCGCCGACCTGCTCGATCTGGCGCGCGGGCGCAGCCTGCCGGCCTTCGCGGTGCCGGCCGACAAGCTCGCCAAGCTGCCGACCCTGCCGATGGAGCGCCACCACGGGGCCTATTACGTGCGGCTGATGGTGGTGGACCGGCCGGGCGTGATCGCCGACGTGGCGGCGGCGCTGCGGGACGAGCGCGTGTCGATGGAGGCGATGCTGCAGCGCGGCCGCGCGCCGGAGGAGGCGGTGCCGGTGGTGCTGACGACGCACGAGACGGAGGAGGCGGCCATGCGCCGCGCGCTGGCGCGGATCGCGGCTCTCGATACCGTGACCGAGCCGCCGCGCATGATCCGCATCGAGACGCTCTGACACCAGGGCGTCGCGGGATCGGGACAAGCTGCTCGGCGGGCGGACGAACCCGGGCAAGAAACAAGAAGAAACAGGAAGGGACGGGCGGAGATGGCCAAGTACGAGATGGATCGCAATCTGGCGCTGGAAGCGGTGCGCGTGACCGAGGCGGCGGCGCTCGCAGCCTCGAAGCTGATGGGAAGAGGCGACGAGAAGGCGGCCGACCAGGCGGCGGTCGACGCCATGCGCCGCGCGCTCAACGGGCTTGCCATCGACGGCACGGTCGTGATCGGCGAGGGCGAGCGCGACGAGGCGCCGATGCTCTATATCGGCGAGAAGGTCGGCTCGGGCGGCCCGCCGATCGACATCGCGCTCGATCCGCTCGAAGGCACCACCATCACCGCCAAGGGCGGCCCCAACGCGCTGGCGGTGATCGCGATGGCGGAGGCCGGCGGCTTCCTCAACGCGCCCGACGTCTATATGGACAAGATCGGGGTCGGCGGCGGCCTGCCGGAGGGCGTGGTCGATCTCGACGCGTCGCCGGCGGAGAATCTGAAGAATCTCGCCAAGGCCAAGGGCGTCGATGTCTCCGACATCGTGGCCTGCATTCTCGATCGGCCGCGCCATGCCGATCTGATCGCCAAGGTGCGGGCGGCGGGTGCGCGCATCCTGCTGATCTCGGACGGCGACGTCTCGGGCGTGATCGCGACCTCGCGGCCCGAGAGCGGCATCGACATCTATCTCGGCTCGGGCGGCGCGCCCGAGGGCGTGCTGGCCGCAGCCGCGCTGCGCTGCATCGGCGGCCAGATGCAGGGCCGCCTCCTGTTCCGCAACGAGGAAGAGAAGGCGCGCGCGCGCAAGCTCGGCATCACCGACCTCAACCGCAAATACGGCCTGCTCGACCTCGCCAAGGGCGACGTGATGTTCGCCGCCACCGGCGTCACCGACGGCACCATGCTGCGCGGCGTGCGGCGCTTCCATGGCGGCGCCACCACGCACTCGATGGTGATGCGCTCCAAGACAGGCACCGTGCGGCTGATCGAGGCGAGCCATCATTTCGCGCGCAAGCCGGGCGGCGATCCGTGGCGGCTCTAAACTGGTCTTTCGCGGGGTGAAGACATCTCTCTCCTCGTCATTGCCGGCCTCCGCCCGGCAATCCATGGGCCCCCGGGTCAAGGCCGAGGGTGACGGGAAGAAGCCGCCTTCGCCTGCGCGCTGGCTGCGTTAGCTGCAATGGCGAGCTTTTCCGGCGAAGCCGGCTCCGCCTTCCTCGGCGTCGAGCGGTCGTTCACGGGCAAGCGCTGGCGCGCGCGGCTCGGCGACGAGCGGCTGGGGCTCATGTTGGCGCAGCGCCATGGCCTGCCGGAGATCGTCGGGCGTGCGCTGGCCGCCCGTGGCGTGACGGCGGACGAGGTGCCGGGCTTCCTCGAGCCCAGGCTTCGCGACCAGCTTCCCGATCCCTCGCGCCTCAAGGACATGGACCGCGCCGTGGCGCGGCTGACCCAGGCGCTGGTGCAGGGGCAGCGCATCGCCGTGTTCGGCGACTACGACGTGGACGGTGCCACCTCCGCCGCCTTGCTCGAGCGCTTTTTCGCGGCCATCGGCCATCCGATCGCACGCTACATCCCCGATCGCATGAGCGAGGGCTACGGGCCCAACCTGCCGGCGCTGCTCAAGCTCAAGCAGCAGGGCATCGACCTCGTCATCACCGTCGACTGCGGCATCACCGCCTACGAGCCGCTCGAGGGCGCGGCCGCGGCCGGGCTCGACGTCATCGTCGTCGACCATCACAAGGCCGAGCCGAGGCTGCCGCGCGCCGCCGCCGTGGTCGATCCCAACCGGCTCGACGAGCCGCCCGGCCTGGGTCAGCTTGCGGCCGTGGGGGTCTGCTTCCTCCTCGTGGTGGCGCTCAACCGCGCGCTCAGGGCGGCGCAATGGTACGGCGCCGACCGGCCCGAGCCCGACCTCATGCGCTGGCTCGATCTGGTAGCACTCGGCACCGTGGCCGACGTGGTGCCGCTTACCGGCATCAACCGCGCGCTCGTCACGCAGGGCATCAAGGTGCTGGCGCGCCGCGCCAATCCGGGCCTGGCGGCGCTGGCCGACCTGGCGCGCCTCAGCGAGGCGCCGGCGGCCTACCATCTGGGGTTCCTCTTGGGCCCGCGCGTCAATGCCGGCGGGCGCGTCGGCAAGGCCGATCTGGGGGCGCGGCTGCTCGCGACCGAGGATGCGCCGGAGGCCAAGGCGCTCGCGGCCGAGCTCGACGCGCTCAATCGCGAGCGCCAGCAGATCGAGGCGGGCGTGCTCGAGGCCGCGATCGCGCAAGTGGAAGAAGGCCAAGGGCGCGAGGGCGAGCTGGTGTTCTGCGCCGCGGCCGGCTGGCATCCGGGCGTGATCGGCATCGTCGCGAGCCGGCTCAAGGAGCGCTACAACCGCCCGGCCTGCGTGGTGGCGCTCGAAGGCGGCATCGGCAAGGGCTCGGGCCGCTCCGTCAATGGGCTCGATCTCGGCTCGGCCGTGCTGGCGGCGCGCCAGGCGGGGTTGCTCGTCAATGGCGGCGGCCATGCCATGGCCGCGGGCTTCACGGTCGAGGCGGCGCGCCTGCCGGAACTCAAGGCCTTTCTTGCCGAGCGCGTGGCGCGCCAGGCGGGCTCGGGCGGGCTGGTGCCGGAGCTAGGGCTCGATGGCGTGCTACAGCCGGGCGCGGCGACGCCGACGCTGCTGGCGATGCTGGAGAAGCTGGCGCCCTTCGGCAGCGGCAATGCGGAGCCGCGTTTCGCGCTGGCCGCCGTGCGGGTGGTGCGCGCCGATCCGGTCGGCGACGGGCATCTGCGCGTCATTCTCGCCGGCAGCGACATGGCCCGGCTCAAGGCCGTTGCGTTCCGGGTGCGCGACACCGCGCTGGGGCATGCGCTGGCGATGGGCGCAGGGCCGGCGCTGCATCTGGCCGGGCATCTGCGCGCCGACCGCTGGAACGGGCGCGAGGACGTTCAGTTCGTGATCGAGGACGGCGCGCCGGCGCGGTGAGGCGAGTGCAAAACAGATGATGAGGTCGCAGTCAGGAAGCGGCTGGACGATCCGCTCCAAGCCACCCCCGCCCAACCCTCCCCCGTTAAGGGGCAGGGTGAGTAGTTTTTTCACCCCCTCCCCTTGCGGGCCTTCGCCCGCCGAATGGTTCCGTTGAAGGAACACCCCGACGGGAAAGCTTCGGCCCGCAGGCGGGAGGGGGTAGGGGGAGGGGTGCTCTACTTCGCTGCCACCACCATGATCTCGACCAGATATTGGGGGCCGGCGAGGCGCGCCTCGACGGTGGCGCGGGCGGGCGTGTTGCCCTTGGCGACCCACTTGTCCCAGACCGCGTTCATCTCGTCGAAGCTGCGGATGTCGGAGAGCCAGATATTGGCCTTGAGGATCTTCGACTTGTCCGAGCCGCATTGCTTCAGCACCCGGTCGATATTGCGCAACACCTGCTGCGTCTGCTTGGCGACCGAAGGCACCGGCTTGTCGGCGACCTGGCCCGCCAGATAGATGGTGTCGCCGTGGATGACGGCCTCGCTCATGCGCGGGCCGACCCCGATGCGCGTGATCTTGCTCATGTCGCGAATTCCCCCTTTGAGAGTGGCTGGGTTGAACGAAAGGTTCGGGACTGCCGGTGGGTGAGGGCGGAGGCGCGAGCGCAAGGCGAGCGCGGCCCGCTGCCCTGCAACGGCGCGAAACCCGGAAGCCGCGGGACAAGCGCCCGACGCTCCCGAATCCCGGCCGCAGGCCGGCAAGGCGCGCGATTATGCCGAAGGGTCGGAAGCGGCGATAGGGCAAACGGCATGGCGGAGCGCAGGTGGCGTCTGCCGGGCCGACGCCCGGCTCGTTTGGCAGCGAGGGCGGGCTGCCGCCTCTTGCGCCAGGATGCGGTCGCAAGCCGCGCGTACGGGGGAGCGCAGGACCGCGTCGGGGCGCTCCATCGGCGTCGAGGTTGATTTTCCGGAGCCGACCCGCTAGATGGCTGCGGCGCCGCGGACGGCGCAAAGGGCGCCTCGGCCGCCCGCCTGCCTCGCGTCCCCATCGTCTAGAGGCCTAGGACACCAGCCTTTCACGTTGGTAACACGGGTTCGAATCCCGTTGGGGACGCCATTTTTCGCCGTGAATGCGCGCTCGGCGCGCGGCTTCCTGTTCCTCGCAACCCAGCTGCCCGCTTTGCGCAACTGCGACATCGATTCGCAGTGTCGAGCCAAATCGGCATCCCAACGCTCTTACATACGTAGCGAAAGGCAGCGGCCGACGCGTCGCCGTCTCCCGAGCCCGTCTCCTCATGCCGCCTCTTGCGCGGCGATGCCGAAGGAGGGCGCTATGGCGAAGAACGTTTCGCGCTCCAACCGACCTCGGTCGGATCGTCTTCATCCGCTGATCTACAAGGTCATCGTCGGTCTCGCGCTGTGGACCATTCTCGCCGCGTGGGGCTTCTTCGGCGATCGCGGCTATACGGGCCTGGCACTTGCGGTGGTGACCGGCTTCTTCATGATCGCCATGGCGCTCCCGTCTCTGCTGTGGCGGACCTGGCGGAACAACCGCGCCTCGGTATCACCCGCACAAGGAGGCGCGCCCGATGCCGTTCGTTCCTTCCGCGACTGGCTTTTCGGCGATGTCGAAACCTGGCAAGGCCGGCTCGAGGGCTGGGATGCGGCGGTCGCGGTCCTGCTGCCGATCGCGGCCGTGGCGATCGGCATGACGGCGTTCGCGATCGTGCTCCACTTCACCGCCACCCGTGGGGGATAGGGCGCCACAGCGGCGTCCGCCCGTCTGCGCGAGGCGAGGAGGATCGGGAATAATAGCGAGAAAATTGTCGAGGGCCGCGATATTCGATGAGCCGCGTCCCCAACATTAAAAAAATTTCATTGTTCTTGAGAAACACAGTCGTCGCACTGAAAAGGCGAGGCCGGCGTCCCAACAATCGCCATATTCGCGCGCGACCGTCGGCGCGATCGGCGCGACCGATTCTCGTAGGCGCGGCCGATCGATCGCAATCCCACAGGAGGCAGCCTATGATGCGTTCTTTCATTACCGCGAAGGGCGTTCGCGCCGTGGCTTTCGCCACGGTCGGCCTGTTCGCCATCTCGACGGCGGCGTTCGCGGCCGACGTCGCCAAAGAGGTGTCGATCGCGGAGCAACATGCCAACTATGCGGCGACCGCCACCATCATCACGACGACCGACTCCCATCTTCATCACATGATCAATTGCCTGGTCGGCCCCAAGGGCAAGGGCTTCGATGCGAAGCAGCTCGATCCCTGCAAGGGCATGGGCAACGGCGCCATTGCGGACACCACCGATGCCGCCAAGAAGAAGACCCTGCAGGCGGCCCTGGCGAAGGCTGAAGCGGGCCTGAGGACGAAGGACCTGGCGAAGGCCAAGGCCGACGCCGCGGCCGCCGAGGCGCTCCTGAAGAAGGAAATGATGTAAGGGGGCGGCCGCAGCAAGCCGAAGCGATCGGCGCCAGGGCCCGCCGACGTCCACTCTCGCCTGACACGGTGCCGCTGCCTTGATGACGGGATGGGCGAGTGTCCTGCCCCAGAAATTCGCCACGAATTTCTGGGATAAGCAGGCCACTCCAATCAAATACGTAGTGGCTCGTTCAGGCCGAAATTCGTTGTCGCGAATTTCAGCGACGGGACACTGGGGCGGCGGCAGTATCCCGTGAGAATCCAGGTCCCGAAGCGAGCCCGTCCCGTTCATGCAAGACCTCCGGTGCCGGGCGGTAGATCCGCCGGCGCCGGCGGTCGGCGCAATCGATATTAAAGAAAATTCATCGTCGCTCGGGCGCGCCAGCAGCTTGGCGCTCCGTCGTCTCGTCGGCACTGCCGTGACAATACCATGCCACCGGTGCCGCCACGTCGGAGTCCGTCCCGATCGTCACCATATTCACTCCAAGCGAGCGGGGACGTCCGTCGGCCATCGCTCGATGGCCGCGGCGGCGTCCACCACCGAAAGGAGTCGTTCCGATGCTGTTCCACATTGTCCCGAAATCCGCAGGAGCGCTGATCCTCGGCGCGGCGAGCCTGCTCGTTCTTCCGACGGCCGTGTTCGCCAAGGCCGACCCCTCACAGGAAATCAAGACCGCGGCCGAATATGTCGCATCCGTCGCGGAAGCGCACGATCTCACGACAGCCGAGAACAACCTGCATTACACGATCAACTGTCTGGTCGGGCCCGGCGGCCAGGGCTTCGATGCCAAGGCGTTCGATCCCTGCAAAGGAATGGGGGACGGGGCCATTCCCGACGTGACCAATGCAGCCAAGAAGGAGGCATTGGAGGATGCGCTGACCAAGGTCAGGGCGGCACTGGCGCAGCGGAACCTCGAGAGGGTCAAGATCGAGGCGGCGGCGGCCGGCACGCTGCTGCAAAGGGCGCTGTGACAGGGCCGAATTGACGAAGCCCGGCACGGCAGCCCGCGATGTCACGATTGGGGCTGCCGCCGCCGGGTTCGTTCGCGTAAGATTCGTCGTGCCGGGGCGGAGCCGGCAGAAGTCTCTACCGGCCCATGCCGTCGAGCGGTCGGCGGAAAGCGACGGACTGAAAATGGCCCGAGCACCCAAGCACAAGAAAGCGATGCGCAAACGGATCGCGGGGTCGGCGGGGGAACCGCCGTCACCGGACGAGGCCGACGAGCTCGCCTCGCCGGCTTGTTACGCGCACGAGGTCGACCCGGCCTATATGTTCGCGCCCTCGCCCCCGGTGTCGGCGTCGCTGCCGGAACACGCGGTCAAGCCGGCACCGATGCCCAAACCGCAGCGCATGGTTCCCGCCGCCAAGCCGCTGCCGCACGACCGGGGCCGCGGCCGGCTCAGGGTCGGGCGAGCCCGACGCGACCGCCCCCGCTGACGCTACGCCGGTATTCGGCTAGCGTGGGGCCCATGATCCGGATCACCCGCAGCATTTCCCTCGACGAGCGCGAGATCGAGGAGACGTTCATCCGCGCCTCCGGGCCCGGCGGCCAGAAGGTCAACAAGGTCTCGACCGCGGTCCAGCTCCGCTTCGATGCGCGGGCCAGCCCGAGCCTGCCCGAGGCGGTGCGGGCGCGGCTGGAGCGGCTCGCCGGCCAGCGCTTGACACTGGAGGGCGTGCTCGTCATCACCGCGCGGCGCCATCGCACGCGCGAGCGCAACCGCGAGGATGCGCTGGAACGGCTGGTCGCGCTGATCCGCCGCGCCGCCGAGCTGCCGGTGCCGCGCCGCCCGACCAAGCCCACGGCAGCGTCGAAGCGCCGGCGGCGCGAGGCCAAGGGCCGGATCAGCGCGATCAAGCGCATGCGCCGCGAGAAGACACCGATGGAGTAAGAAACGGGCCGGGCGGTCGTGTGCTTCGTTGCCCTTCGCTTTATGGCTTCTCGCTCGCCGCGAAGTCGAGCTCGATGCGCGCCCCGTTGGGATCGTGGAAGAACACCTGCCAGACGCCCGAGCCTGCCTGCTGGCGCATGATGTATTTGATAGTGCGCGCCTCGAGCCGCTGGATCGTGGCGGCAAGGCCGACGGCGCTGAAGGCCATATGGTCGATCACCCCGGCGCGCGGCTCGGGCAGGGGCCGGCCGGCGACGACATGGAGCACGGCCTGCCCGTCCGGGCCGGTCGGCTCGCTCGCATAGAACCAGGCGCCGGGAAATCCCAGCGGGGCGCGGTAGCCTTGCTTGAGGCCCAGCACGTCGCTGTAGAAGCGCACGGTCGCGTCCAGATCTTCGGCCAGGACCGTAAAGTGGTTCATGCCCTGGATCGTCATGAGGCGTCTCTTCCTTTCATCGCGCGCAGGTCATCGCATGCCGGCCGCTCTCGAAACGGCTGAGCGCGGCAGGCGATCGCCGATAGACTCGTCCCGCGCGGGCGATTGACAAGCCTACCGATTCTCGCGAACGGTTTTGCCGGCATAGCGCCATGAGGGGGCCGATTCCCGTGAAAATCTATATCAGCGCCGACATCGAAGGCGTCGCCGGCATCACCGATTGGAGCGAAGCCGATTACACCCATCCGAGCTATCCCCAATTCCGCGAGGAGATGACGCGCGAGGTGGTGGCGGCCTGCGAGGGGGCGATGGCGGCCGGCGCCACCGAGATCCTCGTCAAGGACGCCCATCATACGGGGCGCAACATCCTGGCCGCGCAGCTCCCCGCCTGCGCCCGGCTCATCCGCGGCTGGAGCGGTCATCCGCTCGCCATGGTGCAGGAGCTGGACGAAAGCTTCGCCGCGGTGCTGCTGATCGGCTACCACGCCCGCGCCGGCGCCGAGAGCAATCCGCTGGCGCACACGATTTCGCTCAAGGTGGCCGAGATGCGGATCAACGGAGAGCCCGTCTCGGAGTTCCGGCTGCACACCTACGCGGCCGCGCTCTTCGGCGTGCCGGTCGCCTTCGTCTCGGGCGACGAAGGGTTGTGTCAGGACGTGGCGGCCCTGAACGGCAAAATTCGGGGCTTCGCCGTGAGCAAGGGCGTCGGGCCCTCCACGATCAGCCTGGCGCCCGAGCGCGCCCAACGCGGCATCAAGGATGGGGTGGCGGCCGCGCTGCGCGAGGATCTCGCCGCCAAGAAAGTGCGGCTGCCCGATGCCTTCACCCTCGAGATCAAATATACCGATCCCGTGAACGCCTATAAGTCGTCCCACTATCCGGGTGCCCGGCACGTCGGCGGCCAGACCGTCCGGTTCGAGACCGGCGACTATTTCGAGGTCATGCGGGCGCTGCGTTTCATCGTCTGAGCGCCGGACCGGCGCCGGCGCCCCTCGCGCGGGCGGAACTCACCGACGCGCGAGGCTCGTCAGCGCGGGCCGCGCCGGAAGTTGGTCTGCCGCCGTGCGGCTGCGGGCGTGGCGCGCTCCTCCTTGTGGCGGAAGGTGATGCGGCCCTTGCTGAGGTCGTAGGGCGTCATCTCGACTGTGACGCGGTCGCCCGCGAGAATGCGGATGCGATGCTTGCGCATCTTGCCGGCGGTATAGGCCAGCGTCTCGTGCCCATTGTCGAGCTTCACCAGATAACGCGAGTCCGGCAGCATCTCGACGACGACACCGTCGAACTCGATCAGATCTTCTTTGGCCATGAAAGATTTTCCTTTGGGAGGGATGCCTCCGCGAAAGACGAAGACGCGCGGGAAGCTGCGAAGCCCCCGCGCGACGAGAAACGATCGGAAGAAAGGCGAGGGGGGCGGCCGAAACCGCCCCGCCAGTCGAACTACTCGACCTTGAGATTGACCGCCGAGGTCTTGCCCTGCTGGCCGCGCTCGAGATCGAAGGTCACGCGCTGACCCTCGCGCAGAGTGCTGAGGCCCGCACGCTCGACCGCCGAGATATGCACGAACACGTCTTTCGAGCCGTCATCGGGCTGGATGAAACCGTAGCCCTTTGCAGGATTGAACCACTTCACGGTGCCGGACGTCGCCATAAGTCTTCTCCATCAATGTCACGCCATCGCGCGACCTGCGCGGTGGATCAAACTGCGAATTGGAGAGGACCGGGTCGGGCTTTGACAAGCACGGTGACGAGGCCGACCCAAGACGAGTTGACCGAATAAACATGGCCTAAGAGCGGGTTTTGTTCAAGGGCGATCGCGCCGCTCGGCCCGAGGTATGTCCTTTTGTCGGGCCGCTTCAAACGGATAGCGGCGCGCATGTCGTCTTGACCAGCGCTCCTGCCGGTGTGGCCTGCTCGCCGGTTCGGGGCAGCAACCGCTGCGCCAGCCGCTCGCAAGCGACGCGGATATCAGGCACGGCGATGATCTCCCAGAAGGCGCCCCTGGTGATCGGACCGATGGCGAAGAGGTCGGGCAGGACCTCGTCGTTCCGATCGATGGCAGCGCCTTCGGCCGTCACGTCGAGGCCGAGCCGCAGCGGGTCGGGCCGGATATGGCCGTTGTGCAAGAGCTGTTGCAGGAGCGGCTGGTTGATCAGGGTGCAATCGGTACGCGGTCCCGAGCAGTCGATGATGCGGTCGACGGAGATCGGGAAAGGCGGCAGCCCGGCGCGCGGCGCGATCGAGACGGCCAGGCCGGCCGCATCCCGCTCGATGAGGCCAAGCCGTCCCACCAGCAACTCGAGCTGGCCTCGGGCGCGGGCCTCGGCAACACGATCCATAATGCACGGCGCCGCCCGATGGCGGTGCACGTCCCACCAGGGCCGCAAATGGCGCAAAAAGCGGGACCGCTCGGCCAGCGGCATTTCCTGCCATAGCCGCTGCGTGTGCGGGCGCAGCCCGTCGATCACCAGGCGCCAATCACGACCTTGCGTCGCAGCCGCACGGCAGGTCGCCCGCACCCGGCGGAGCAGAGCCAGGACGGAATGGCCCGACGGCGGAGGGTCGAAGACCCAGGGCGCCGGCAGCGCGCCGCCATTGGTCGATGCATGAACTTGCGGAAGCAGGCCTCGGCGCGACAAGGCATAGATATGGCCATGATGGCCACGGTCGAGCAGGGAGATGACGGTATCCACCATCGTCAGGCCGGTGCCGAGGATGAGGACCGGTTGAGCGGGATCGAGATTCGCGACCGCGTGCTCGTCCCACGGGTTGCCGAAATAGCGCGGTGTCGAGGCCGCGGGCGGAAAATTGCCGATGGCGAGCACGGCCAGGTCCACGGGGAAGGACCGTCCGACGGCGAGTTCCAGAAGCCAGCCCTTTGGCTGTCGGCGCAGCGCCACCGCCTCGTCGGTGACGAGGAACAGATGGCGTCCATGGCCTTCGCGCCAGATCTGGTCGCCGAGCAGCTGCTGGACGTAACGCCCGAAGAGGCGGCGCGGAACGAAGCTGGCCGGGCCCGGCGGCTCGTCCAAGGACGCCCGGACGTCGGGCGGCAGCTCGCGGAGCCAATCGACGAAGTGCGACGGCCGATCCGAAAACGCGCTCATATTGCCGGCCCGCACATTGAGCAGGTGGTTGGGATTGCCGGTCGAGTAGGCGAGGCCGAGACCGAAGCGCGGATTGCGCTCGACCAGCATGACCCGATCGTCGGGGCCGCAACGGCGAAGGAGATGGAATGCCAGCAGCGATCCGCTGAATCCGCCGCCGATCACCGCGATGTGTCTGCCGCGATGCTGTGCCATCGGGCTGTTCTTCCGTGGAGGGAATTAAGGGATTACCGGGGGCGATCGCCGAGAATGGTGGCACGATGCATGATGCGCCGGTGCGGCAGGTAGTCGGCCAGCGCGTAGTGCTGCGTGCAGCGGTTGTCCCACATGGCGACCGCGTTCGGCTTCCAGCGGTAGCGGATGGTGAACTCCGGCTTGGCGATAAGGGCGAAGAGGTGGCGCAGCACCAGATCGCTCTCCACCGGCGTCAGCTCGTTGATGCGGGTCGTGAAGCCTTCGTTGACGAACAAGCTCTTCCTACCGGTCACCGGATGGGTTCGCACCACGGGATGCGTGACCGGCCGGTGTGTCGCCCGTGCCCTGATCCACTTCGCCTCGTCATCGGGCGTCGTGGCGTAGCGGGCGCGCGGAAACGCCTTCTCGAAGTCGTGCGTCGCGGTGAGGCCGTCAAGAAAAGCGCGAAAGGCGGGGGAGAGGGCCTCGTAGGCGGCCGTGCCGCTCGACCAGACCGTGTCGCCGCCTAACGGCGGGAGCTGCTTTGCATAGAGGACGGCGCCCAGCGGCGGCGTCTCGATGAAGGTGACGTCGGTGTGCCAGTTGTCATTGTCGGGCAGGTTGTCGGCGTGCGTATCGAGGACAAGGATCTCCGGGACGTCCTCGACTTGAGGATAGATCGGGTGGATGTGCAGCTTGCCGAAGCGGGCCGCGAAGTCGCGCTGCTGCGGGGCCGTCAGATGCTGATCCTCGAAGAAAAGGACTTTATGCGCGAGCAACGCCTGCTCGATCAGGTCGCGGGTCCGCGGGTCCAGGGGCCGCGCCAAATCCACGCCCTCGACCGAAGCCCCGATGGTGCGGCTGAGCGGCGTTACCGTGAAGCCTCGAGCAATCAGTCGGCTGCTCATCGCTGTCTCTCCAGCCTTGTGAGATTGCCGTAGCCGAGCGGGCCCCCCTCGTCTTTCGGCTTGCCATCGGATTTAATCACTACTAATTTGATAGACAAACAAGTGTTTCTTAACGGTCAGGGGAGGTTTTCTGATGGCTGCGCGAGCCCGACGCCTTCCTTCGCTCAATGCCTTGCGCGCCTTCTGGGCGGCCGCGCGCCATGGCAGCCTCGTTCAAGCGGCCGGCGAGCTGCACGTCACGGCGGCGGCGGTGAGCCAGCAGGTGCGCCAGCTCGAGGACGTGCTGGGCGTGCCGCTGTTCGAGCGGACCAAGAAGGGGCTGGTGCTGACGCAGGGCGGATCGCGAATCCTGCCCGGCATCAACGACGCCTTCGCCCAGCTGCACGAATCGCTGGCGCTCCTCGATTCGGATCAGGAGGAGGAGAGCCTGACCCTGTCGGTGGCGCCGTCCTTTGCCACCAAATGGCTGATGCCGCGTTTGAGCCGGTTCTTCATTCGCCACCCCGGCATCGAGATCAATGTCAAGGCGAGCGCCGATCTCGCGGATTTCGAACGCGACCGGGTCGATCTCGCGATTCGTTACGGCCGCGGCGTCTATCCGGGGCTCGCCACCGAGCTCCTGATCCGCGACAGCGTGTTCCCCGTGTGCAGCCCCGAGCTCCGGGCGCGCCACGATTCCGGCGACAGCGACCTGCGGGTGTTCTTGCGCGCGGTCACGCTGCTGCACGACGACAGCAGCGACCAGCACAAGGCCTTTCCGGGCTGGAAGATGTGGCTGAAAGCGGCCGGCATCGAGGAGGTCGACTGGCGCAAAGGGCCGCATTTCGACCACTCGTCGCTGGCCATCGAGGCAGCGGCAGCGGGGCTCGGCGTCGCGCTGGCCTCGCCCTCGCTGGTTGGGCCGGACATCGAGGCCGGCAAGCTGGTGCGCCTGTCGAGCAAGACGATGGGGATCGACTTCGCCTATTTCCTGGTCTACCCGCCCATGAAGGCGAGCCTGCCGAAGGTGCAGGCGCTGCGCGACTGGCTGCTCGACGAATTGAGAAAGTAACCGGCTTCGATTGTTTCAGCGTTGATCTCTCGTGCAGGCAAAGGCTACCGGCACGGGCGCCATCGAAATCGCGTTGACGGTGCCGAAGGTCGGGGGGCTAAAGTCGAGATCCGCCTTACCCGTCGGCATTTTGGTCAGTCGCCGGCCGAGTACCGGATTGACGTAGCGGTAGCAGCGGATCGATCCTTTTCGCCCCATGACGACGATCTTCGGCTGCGGGCATCGTCGGCGTCCCGGGGGCCGTTACACCGCTCTCGGCTTCGGTCCATCCCATTCACAGGAAACGCGATCATGAAGCTCTTGGTTCCCGTCGACGGTTCCGACCCGTCCTTGCGCGCCGTCAAGCTGGCGATCGGCCTGGCGAAGAAGGCGCCGCGGTCCGACATCGTTCTGGTCAATGTCCAGGATACCAGCACGCTCGATCTCGGCGAGCTCGGCCTTGTCAGCCCGGCAAGGTTGCGACAGCTGGCGTTACAAACAGGAGAGAAGGCGCTCAAGAAGGCCAATGCGCTGTGCAAGGCCGCAAGGCTGAGATTCACGGCGCGTCTGGAAATCGGCCCGGTCGCGGAGACGATCATCCGCATAGCGCGGCGGGAGCGGGCGAACCATATCATCATGGGAACGCGAGGCTTGGGCGGCGTTCGCGGCCTGCTGCTGGGATCGGTGACCACGCAGGTCGTCCATCTGTCATCGGTTCCGGTGACCTTGGTGAAGTAACGTCCCGGCAGCCTGCCGGCCGTCGGAAGATGCCTCCGCCGCGGTGGGCGAAAGGGCGAGGTGCCACGAGCCATGACCCTACAAGGCCTTGCGGCCCAGGAGGCGGAACGGCGCCTCTTGGAATACGGACCCAATGCCGTGGCTGAAGAGACGCCGCGGCTGCTGCGTCGCGTGCTGAAGCGGTTCTGGGAGCCGGTGCCCTGGATGCTGGAGGCAGCGATCGTCCTCCAACTCGCGCTCGGCGAGCGGGTCGAAGCGCTGGTGATCGCAGCACTGCTCGTCTTCAACGTGATTTTGGGGCTGATGCAGGAGCAGCGGGCCGGCACGGCGCTGGCCGCACTCAAGTCGAAGCTTGCCCTCAGGGCGTCCGTGCTGCGCGACGGTCGGTGGGAGCGCCGCCCGGCCGCCGACATCGTGCCGGGCGACATCGTGAAGCTCTCCTTGGGCGGCGTGGTGCCGGCCGATGTCCGGATCGTCGATGGCGCCATTCTTCTCGATCAGTCCATGCTGACAGGGGAGTCCGTCGCCGTTGAAGCGGCGCCGGGAGCGCTCGCCTATGCAGGCGCCATCGTGCGCCGCGGCGAGGCTTTGGCCGAAGTCGCCGCCACCGGCAGCCGGACCTATTTCGGCCGCACGGCAGAATTGGTTCGCGTCGCTCATGCGCAGAGCAGCGAACAGCGGGCGGTCCTCGACGTCGTGCGGGACATAGCGGCCGTCAATGGCGCGATTGTCGTTCTGTTGGTCGCTTATACCCATGTCGCCGGCATAGCGCTGGAGCGGGTCATTCCGCTCGTTCTTACGGCGATCCTGGCGTCGATCCCGGTGGCGCTTCCAGCGACCTTCACCCTGGCCGCGGCGTTGGGAGCGCAAGCGCTGGCGGCCAAGGGCGTGTTGCTGACGCGATTGTCGGCGGTTCACGACATGGCGACGATGGACACGCTGTGCTCCGACAAGACCGGGACGCTCACGCGCAACCTGCTGTCGGTCGCGGCGGTGGCGCCGATGCCGGGCCACAGTCGCGAGCAGGTGCTGACGCTGGCGGCAATGGCGAGTTCCGAGGGCGGTGCGGATCCGCTGGATGCGGCGATCCGGGCAGCGGCGCCATCCGATCCGGCCTCGGCGGCCCCGGGCGCGGCGCGGCGCTTCATCCCGTTCGATCCCGCAACGAAGACGGCAGAGGCAATGTTCACGGCGCCGGACGGGACCGCCACGCAGGTCGTCAAGGGCGCTTATGCCGCCGTCGCGGCGCGATCGCAGGCAGCGGAGCCAGCCGGGGCTGCCGCCGAGGAGCTGCAGCGGCAAGGCCAGCGCGTACTCGCGGTTGCGGCCGGGTCTCCTCCGGCGCCGCTCGACATCGTCGGTCTGATCGGGCTCAGCGATCCGCCGCGTGCCGATTCGGCGCCCTTGATCGCCGAGATGAAGGAGCTCGGCGTGCGCACGATCATGATCACGGGCGATGCGCCGGGGACCGCGGCCGCCGTGGCGCGGGCGGTCGGGCTCCAAGGGCCGATCCGCGACGCGGCCCATATCCCTGCGGACGTTCGGCCGGAGGACTTCGCCGTCTATGCCGGCGTGCTGCCGGAGCACAAGTACAAGCTGGTCAAGTCCTTCCAGGCCCATGGCCATTCGGTTGGCATGTGCGGCGACGGCGCCAATGACGCGCCGGCCCTGCGCCAGGCCAACTTCGGGATCGCCGTCGTCACCGCCACCGACGTCGCCAAGTCGGCCGCGAGCGCCGTACTGACGGGCGCCGGCCTCGGCGGCATCGTCGACGCGATCAAGGAAGGCCGCATCATCTATCAGCGCGTGCTGACCTATACGCTGAACGCGCTGATCAAGAAGGTAGAGCTCGTTCCCTTGCTGGCGTTGTGGTTGATCGGAACGGGACAGGCGATACTGACACCCATGCTCATGGTCCTGCTGCTGGTGACGGGCGACTTTCTGACCATGGCCATCGCCACGGACCGTACGCATCCTTCCGCGCGGCCCGACGCGTGGCGCGTGGGCAGGATCACGGCCGCGGCGATCCTCCTCGGCCTTTGCAAGCTGTTCTTCTCGATCCTGACGATCACGGTCGGGAGCCGGGCATTCGGCCTCGATGCCGATCAGCTTCGAACGCTGGCCTTCGTGACGTTGGTTTTCGGCGGTCAGGCGGTTGTCTATGCCATCCGCGAGCGCGGCCCGCTGTGGAGAAGCCGGCCGAGCCCATGGTTGATCCTGGCATCGGCGCTGGATTTGGGGCTCGCGGCGGTTCTGGCAGGCGCGGGTTTTCTGATGGCAGCGCTGCCTCCGACCTTGCTGTTGGCGACATTCGCGGCCGCCGCCGTCTTCTCGATCCTGCTCGATCTCGTCAAGGTTCCGACCCTCCGGCGGCTGGGCGTCGGATAGACCGCCCTTCTCACCGCTCAATCGGGCACCACCGGTGTCGTGGAACCGCTGCGGGCGGCGCGGCGCGGCTTGTGCAATAGCAGGAGCAAGGGCGCGGCCAGGACCGTGACCCACATCATGAGCAGGAAGTCGTCGATATAGGCGATGGCAGCGGCCTGGCGCGTCACTTCGTCGTTGAGCGCCTGAATGCCCGCGGCGCTGTCGATCGACCAGAAGGAGGAGAACCAGGGCGCCCCCGTGACCGTGCCGTAGGGCGTCACATGCTCGGCGAGGATGGCGTGATTGATCTGCGTGTTGCGCGACAGCAACGCCATGACGATCGAGATGCCGATGCTGCTGCCGACATTGCGCATCAGGCTGAAGAGGCCGGTGGCGTCGGTGCGCAGGCGCGGTGCCAGGGTGGAGAAGGTGATGGTGCTGAGGGGCACGAAAATGAAGCCGAGCCCAAGCCCCTGCGTGACACCGGTCCGCACCAGCGTCCATTGTGACACGTCCGGCGTGAATCCGGCCATTTCCCACAGAGAAGCGGCGGCGAGCACCAGCCCGAACAGGATCAGGGCCCGCGCATCGATGCGGTTGATGAGCCGGCCCACGACGAACATCCCGATCATGGTGCCGACGCCGCGCGGTGCCAGCACGAACCCGGTGGTGATGACGGGATAATCGGCCAAATTCTGGAGAAAGGGCGGCAGCAGCGCCATGGTGGCCAGCAGAATGATGCCGACGAGAAAGATGAGAGCGAGCCCGGCCACCAGGTTGCGATCGCGGAACAGAGCGGGATCGAGGAAGGGCTTCTCGTGCGTCAGGGTGTGGGCGACGAACATGAAGAAGCAGGTGCCTGCCACGATCGCTTCCGTCATGATTTCGGTCGAACCGAACCAGTCTTTGAGCTCGCCGCGGTCGAGCATCATCTGCAAGGCGCCGATGGCGATGCCGAGAAGCGCAAAGCCGAATGCCTCGAAGCGCCGGTCGTGGTCGCGCGGCGTTTCGGGCAGGAAAGCGAGGATGCCGAAGAGGGCCAGCAGGCCGAAAGGCAGATTGATGTAGAATACCCAGCGCCAATCGTAATTCTCGGTGAGCCAGCCGCCGAGCGTCGGGCCTAAAATCGGCCCCACCATCACGCCGATACCCCACAGCGCCATGGCCTGGCCGTGCTTCTCGCGGGGATAGCTGTCGAGCAGCACCGATTGCGACAGCGGCACCAGGGCCGCTCCGAAGACGCCTTGCAGGAGCCGGAACGCCACCATCTCGGTGAGCGAGGTGGCGATGCCGCACAGCATGGAGGCGAGGGTGAAGCCGGCGACGGCCGTGACGAACAGCCGCTTGCGCCCGAACCGAGCCGCGAGGAAGCCGGTGGGTGGCGTCATGATCGCGGCGGCGACGATGTAGGATGTGAGGACCCAGGCGATCTGGTCCTGCGTTGCCGCCAAGCTGCCTTGCATGTGCGGCAGCGCGACATTGGCGATGGTGGTATCGAGCGCCTGCATGATCGTGGCCAGCATCACGCAGACGGTGATGAAGCCGACATGCGACCCGTGGCCGGGCGCCCTCGAGGCGGCCGGAGCGGGCGCTGTCCCGCCGATAGCACCACCGGCGGAGCCGGAGCTCACTGCTTGTCTCTGCTGGCGGCGCTGTCGCCGCCGACCCAGGCCATGGCCGAGCGGACGACGCTTGGCAGGTCGCGGCGATGGCCGGTGTCGATGTCCACCACGACGCTCATGCCCGAGCGCAGCGGCGGCGAGCCGGGCGGCGGTTCGAGCGCGAGGCGGACCGGGATCCGCTGCACCACCTTGACCCAGTTGCCGCTCGAATTCTGGGGCGGCAGGACGCTGAACTCGCTCCCGGTCGCTGCACCGATGCTCTCGACCACGGCGGGCCACTCGACCCCCGGATAGGTGTCGACCGCCACCGCGGCCTTGTCGCCCGGTCGGACATAGGTGAGGTCCGTCTCCTTCATGTTCGCCTCGACCCACACGCTGCCGGTGACGACGAGGCTGAAGGCGGGGACGCCGGCCTTGACGTAGTCGCCGGCGTGCAGGTTGTCGACCTGGCTGACGATGCCGGCGGCCGGCGCCAGGACGGTCGCGCGCCGCAGATCGAGGGCCGCCTGATCGACTTCCGCCTGGGCCTCCAGGAACTGCGGGTGATCCTCGGGCGCGATGTCGGGGTTGCCGCCGAGCTGGGCCAGGAGGCGCTGGATGTCCTGCTCGATGCTGGCGGCCTGACTGACCGCGATCTGGTACTGGTTGCGCGACTGGTCGTAGTCGGATTGGGAGACGACGTGGTCGGCCAACATCTTCTCGCGGCGCTTATATTCGCGTTCCGTAAAGTCGATCTGCGATTGCGCCGCCTTGAGATCGTCAAGCCGCTGGCGATAGGCGGCCTTGAGCGCCAGGATGTTGTTCCGCACGTTTTCGAGGTTGGCCTCGGCCTGCGCCAGCGCGATGCGCAAAGGCTCCTGATCGAGGCGGAAGAGCGGCTCGCCCGGCGTCACCGCCTCGTTCTCGTGCACCAGCACCGCCACCACGCGGCCGGAGATGTCAGCGCTGACCGAGACCATGTGCGCCTTCACATAGGCATCGTCCGTGCCGACATAGCGTCCGCCCGTTGCGTAGACATAAGCGGCCACGGCCAGCACCAGGGCCGGCGCCCCGAGCAGAAGGACAGGCCGCCAGAAGCGGCGGCCGCCGAAACGGCGCTTGGGCTGGGGCGTTGCGGTCTTGGCGAGATCGTTGGGGACGGTTTCGGTGGCTGTGTCGCTGGGAGTCGTACCGTCAGGCATGGTTCGCGGGTCGGGGTTGCTCGACCGCTTTATCGTCGCTGCTTTTGGCCGCAACGCATTCGCGGGTCGAAAGGTTCGCTCTCACTTTGCTGAGACTGTCGATGATCTGATCGCGTTCGGCCTCGCTGAAACCCGCGAGGGCGGCCTCGCGGGTTTCCATCGCAAGGGCGTAGAGCTGCTCCATCACCGGATGAGCTTTCTCCGTCAGGAACAAGAGGCGCGCGCGCCGATCGGCCGGATCGGGCCGCCGCTCGACCCATCCCGCCGCCTCGAGCCGGTCGAGCAGACGGACCAGGGTGATCGGCTCGATCTCGAGGGTGTCGGCGACCGCAGCCTGGTTCGATCCCTCGTTGCGCGCGAGATGAGCGAGCACCGACCATTGCGCCCGTGTAAGGCCGAGGCTGCGAGCGCGGCGGTCGAAGTCGCGTCGCAGCAGGCGCGCCGCGTCATAGAGGAGGAAACCGAAGCTGCGCTCGGGATCGTACTTGGTTTTGAGGCCGGGCATGCATCTGACCCTTATCCAACCATATTATAAGGTAGCATATAATAAGCTAGTTTCAAGTCCGGCGACAAAAATCTATGCCGTTGAGAAACATAGCATTTAGATATCAGGCAACCCGACGCGGTTCGCGGTGGCACCGCCACAGTTCTTGTCAGCGGCCCGCTGACAAGAAAATGCCGCCCCGTTCGCCGGGATCGTCTCGATGATCGCGGCTACGCAGGGGCCAGCGTTATTTCTAAACGAACATATCGCGCGGTATATTTGGACGGATATGTTGGTCCTCGGGGAGTTTCAACCGATGCCGATAATGGCATGGGCGCGCCGGCAGCGGGCGCGTATCGGCGGTGCCGTGCTCGGCGCGGCCGTGGCATCGGGCATGGCGATGGCGCCGCAGGTCGCGCTGGCGGACACGCTGGTGTTCGCGGCGGCGAGCCTCAAGACCGCGCTCGATCAGGTCGCGAGCGAGTTCGAGGCGAAGACGGGAGCGAAGGTGACCATTTCCTATGCCGGCAGCTCGGCGTTGGCCAAGCAGATCGAGCAGGGCGCTCCGGCCGATATCTTCATCTCGGCCGATCTCGATTGGATGGACTATCTCGCGGGCAAGAAGCTGATCAGGGAAGAGACGCGTCGAGATCTGTTGGGCAATGCGCTGGTTCTGATCGCGCCCGCCGACAGCAGCCTCTCGATCCGGATCGGCCCTGGCTTCCCGCTGGCCGATGCGCTCGGGGACGGTTATCTCGCCGTAGCCGATACCGCGGCCGTTCCGGCCGGCAAATATGCCCGGGCGTCGCTGGAGAAGCTGGGTGTCTGGGACGGCGTGAAAGACAGGCTGGCCCAGGCCGAGAACGTTCGTGTCGCCTTGGCGCTGGTGGCGCGGGGCGAAGCGTCGCTGGGCATCGTGTACCGCACGGATGCGACGGCCGAGCCCAAGGTCAGGATCGTGGACAGCTTCCCCGCCGACAGCCACCCGCCGATCGTCTATCCTGTGGCGCAGACGGCGTCCTCGGCCAGCCCCGACGCGACGGCCTTCTTGGGGTTCCTGCGCTCCGATGAAGCGCGCAAGGCGTTCGAGGCGCAGGGCTTCGAAGTGTTGAAATAAGCGGTTCTCGGTGTTGGCGTTCAGTCCCGAAGAGCTTGTTGCGGTACGCCTGAGCCTGAAGGTCGCCTTCTGGGCGATGGCTGCCAGCACGCCGGTCGGGGTGCTGGTCGCTTTTCTGTTGGCGCGTTGCGAATTCTGGGGCAAAGGGCTCGTCAATGGCCTGGTCCATTTACCGCTGATCCTGCCGCCCGTGGTAACGGGCTATATCCTGCTGCTCCTCTTCGGCCGGCGGGGGCCGCTGGGCGAGTTCCTCGAAAGCGCGTTCGGCATCGTCTTCGCCTTTCGCTGGACGGGGGCCGCGCTCGCCGCCGCGACCATGGGCTTCCCGCTTCTGGTCCGGGCAATCAGGCTCTCGATCGAGGCTGTCGACCAGAGGCTGGAAGCGGCGGCGGCGACGCTCGGCGCACGGCCGGTCGGGGTGTTTTTCACTGTCACACTGCCGCTCTCGCTGCCGGGGATCGTTGCCGGCATGATCTTGTGTTTCGGCAAGGCGCTCGGCGAATTCGGCGCCACCATCACCTTCGTCTCCAATATCCCGGGCGAGACGCAGACCCTGCCGACCGCGATCTATACGCTCGCCCAGATTCCGGGCGGCGATGCCGGCGCCCTGCGCCTGGTCGCGGTGTCGGTGGCGATCTCGCTGCTGGCGCTCCTGCTTTCCGAGCTGTTCGCGCGGCATGTCACGCGCCGGATCGTGGTCGCATGAGCCTCGAGGTCGCGCTGCGGTTGCGGCTGCAATCCTTCGAGTTGGCGGCGTCCTTCAGCGCCGGCCCCGGCATCACGGCGCTGTTCGGTCGTTCCGGGGCGGGCAAGACCACGCTCGTCAACGCCATCGCGGGGCTGGTGCGTCCGGACAGCGGCCGTATCTGCGTCGATGGACGGACGTTGTTCGACGATGCGGCGGGCATCGATGTTGCCTGTCACCGCCGGCGCGTCGGCTATGTGTTCCAGGAAGGCCGGCTCTTTCCGCATCTGACGGTCCGCCAGAATCTCCTCTACGGATCGTGGTTTCGCGGGCGACGCTTCCGGCTCGGCTCTTTCGATCAGGTCGTCGAGCTGCTTGGCATCGCTGCGCTCCTGAACCGGCGGCCGGCCTCGCTCTCGGGGGGCGAGAAGCAGCGCGTGGCGATCGGACGCGCCATCCTGTCCGATCCGGCGATCTTGCTGATGGACGAGCCGCTGGCCTCGCTCGACGAGACGCGCAAGGGCGAGATCCTGCCCTATCTGGAGCGCCTGCGCGACGAGCTCAAGCTGCCGATCCTCTATGTCAGCCATTCGATTCCCGAAGTCGTGCGCCTCGCTACCACCATGATCGTGTTGTCGGAGGGAAAGGTGATGGCGGCCGGGCCGGTCGCGGAAGTGATGGGGCGGCCGGATCTGTTTCCCGCGACGGGACGCTACGAGTCCGGCGCGGTGCTAGAGGCCGCCGTCGTGGCGCATGACGAGGTGTTCGGCCTGACCGAGCTCGAGACGGCCGGCGGCATTCTGCGCGTGCCGCGGCTCGACAATCCGATCGGCAGCCGGCTGCGCGTGCTGATCCGAGCGCGCGATGTGATGATCGCGACCGAGCGGCCGACGCAGATCAGCGCGCTCAATATCCTGGCGGGGCGGATTGCGGCGCTGCAGGACGACGGCAGGCCGATCGGGGAGGCCACCATTACGGTCGGCGACGCGACCCTGCAGGCGCGTGTCACGCGCCGCTCCATGAGCCAGCTCGGCCTGGCTCCGGGCCGGGCGGTCTTCGCCGTGGTCAAGACGGTGGCGATCGATCACAAGAGCTTCGGACAATTTCCGAGCCGTCCGGGCGACCGCGCCGAAGAGGTATGAGCGGCCGGAACAGGCTCTATCGCGCCGGCTTGCGCCGCAGCGTGCGCCTAAGGGTGGCGAATTCCCGGCTGGTCGCCTGAGCGGATGCATTTTCAATCGCCCGATAGGCGCGAATCAGCTCGAGACCCAGTTCACTCACCGCCGCGCCGCCGCCTGTCTTGCCCCCCTTGCTGGTCACGACGGCGGGATTTGCGAACATGGAATTGACCTCGTCCACCAGTTCCCATGCGCGCTTGTAGCTCATGCCCATGGCCCGCGCCGCGGCCGAGATCGATCCGTCGGCCCGGATCCGTTCGAGCAGGGCGATCTTGCCGGGGCCGATCAACGCGTGCGGGCCCAACGCGATGCGGATGCTGAGTTCATGATCCGGCGACCGGGGCTCCGGCGTCCGACGGCTCGTCTTAGCCCGCACGATTCTTCTCCCCCTTCGCAAAGCCGTCCGCCGACGCTCCGCATGCGACGTCGCTGCCGCGTTCGCGGCGCCCCGTTCGATGCGCCGCTTCCGAGTGTATGGGGCCCGCGTCTTCCGGCAAAGCGCCTCGGCGGAGAAGATCTGGCTCAGGCGCGTCGGCTTCGCTGCCTTCCGTTCCAATTCGTGCTGGTTCGATGGACTGCCAGTTCACGGTTTCTCAACCATCGTCGGCGATTATCAACTGCCCTTTTCCGTGCCGGCCCTGGACGTGTCCGCTCAGACGATCCGCTATATGGCGTTCGCCTTCGCGGCGGCCGATCTCCTGATCGAGATCGACGCGGCAGGGCGGATCGCGTTCGCGATCGGGGCGGCCCACACCTTTTTCGACAGGGACGAAAAGGCGCTCGAAGGGCGACCGTGGCGCGAGCTGATCGCGCCGGAAGACGAGCCGCTGGTCGGCGCGCTGATCGAATCGCTCGAGATCGGCGGCCGCTACGGGCCGGTGATGATCCGCCTCATGAGCGCCGACGCGGCCGCACCGCGGCGCGTGCTCTTCAACGCCTGTCGCCTGCCGCAGCAGCCCGACCGCATCGCCTGCGCCGTGTCGCAGTTGTCGGCCAGCGCCTTGTCGCTGTCGCGACCGCCGGCCAGCGACGGCCTGCTCGACAAGGAGGCTTTGGGCGATCGCACTGCCGATCTGGTGGCGGCGTCGAAGGCGCTCGATCTGCGTCTGGCCTTGACCTTTCTCGAACTGCCCGGGCTGACCCGGCTCAAGGGGCGGCTCGACAGCGACGCGGCGGCGGCGCTGATGCAGCGCATCACCGCCGCCCTGCGCGGCGGATCGCTCGACGGCCATACGGCCGGTGCGCTGGGCGACGAGCGTTTCGGCTATCTGCACGAGGCCGGCCGGGAGACGAGGGCCGTCGCAACGGCCATCGAAAGATTGACCCGCGACGCCGACAGCGAGGGGCAGGGCATCAAGCCGCTCAGCCGGACGTTCGATTTCGCCGCCGGGGAATTGGGCACGGAGGGCATCATGCGTGCCGTCAAATATACGATCGGCCGTTTGGCGGAGAGCGGCGCCGCCGGCGTGATCGATGGCGGGCTCGCTGCGGCATTCGAGGAACTGGTCAATGCCACCATCGAACGGATCGATGCCTTCGGCCGGATGGTCAGGCAGGAGGATTTCCGGCTGGTCTATCAGCCCGTCGTCTCCTTGATCGGCGGCGATCTCCATCATTTCGAGGCGCTGAGCCGCTTCGAGGATGGTGCCAGCCCTTCGGAGGCCATCCGGTTCGCCGAAGAGACCGGTTTGGTCGAAGAGTTCGATCTGGCCGTGTTGACGAGAGTGGCGGCGTTGCTCGCTGCCGGCGACACGGACCCGCGCCTCGCCGTGGCCGTGAACGTCTCGGGGCGTTCCCTGCAGAGCGACTTGTTCGCGGGCCTGCTCCAACGAGAGCTCGCACAGCACGCCGCACTGGCCGGACGGCTCGCGATCGAGATCACCGAAAGCGCGGAAGTGAAGGATCTGACGCGGCTCGATGCGATCTTGCAGCGCATCCGCGGCCGCGGCTTCGAGGTGTGCCTCGACGATTTCGGCGCCGGCGCCGCCTCGTTCCAGTATCTGCGGGCGCTGAAGGTGGACTGGATCAAGATCGACGGCCTCTATGTGCGACGCCTCATCAAGGGCGGACGCGAACGCGCCATGGTCGAAAGCCTGGTCGATCTCTGCCGCAAGCTCCAGGTGCGCACGGTGGCCGAGCAGATCGAGCAGGGGGAGGAAGCCGCCGTGTTACGCGACATCGGCGTCGATCTCGGGCAGGGGTGGCACTTCGGCAAGCCGATGGACCTGCCGGTCTATGCGCCATCGGCGCGGACGGTTGCCGGCGGCGCCGGATCGCGGCTGCGCGCCCGTCGCATGGGATACCGCGAAACCTGGGCATGACGTCCGTCCCGATCGGACGGGATCGGCTTTGGCGGCAACAAGCGCCTGTTCGGCCTCCATCGACCACCCCTTCGACCGACACCGGCGACGGCTTGACCCGCCGATGAAGCGTGACGACGATGAAAGTCGCGCCCTCGGGGGTGGCGGGCGCCGCAAGGCGCTTGTCAAATTGCCGCCATCCGCGGTCAAGTCCGCTAGATGGGGGCTCCCTAAGAGTCGGCCGCTGGGACAACAGGGTGGGGGGAGGCATGGCGACCACGGAGGTCCTGTCGGCCGAGGAGCTGCTGGCGCGCATCAACCGGTTGGCGCAGCGCGCCCTGCCGCTCTGGGGGCTGTCGCCCGAGGCGACCGCCACCATGATCAACCATTCGGAAAACGTCACCTACCGGGTGGACGACCCGGCCACGGGCAGCCGCTCGATCTTGCGGGTCCATCGGGTCGGCTACCACAGCAAGGCGGCGATCCGCTCCGAGCTGCAATGGATGGACGCGCTGCGCGAGGAGGCGGGCGTGGAGACGCCCAAGACCATCGCGGCCAAGGACGGCTCGGTCATCCAGACCCTGACCAGCCCCGAGCTCGAGCATCCGCGCCACGCGGTCATGTTCACTTTCCTCGACGGCAAGGAGCCGGCGGAGGACGAGCTCCTCGGCCCGTTCGAGCGGCTGGGCGAGGTCTCGGCCCGCATGCATCGCCATGCCAAGACCTGGACGCTGCCTGCCGGTTTCACCCGCCACACCTGGGATTTCGAGACCGCCTTCGGCGCCAAGCCGACCTGGGGGCGCTGGCAGGACGGCATGGGCATGGACAAGCCGGCGCTCGAGATTTTGGGCCGCATGGCCGCGGCGATCGGGCGCCGGCTCGAGCGCTATGCCAAGCCGCGCGAGCGTTTCGGCCTGTGCCATGCCGACATTCGTCTGGCCAACCTGCTGGTCGACGGCGATCGCACCAAGGTGATCGACTTCGACGACTGTGGCTTCAGCTGGTATCTCTACGATCTCGGCACGGCGCTGAGCTTTATCGAGCACCGGCCCGACGTGCCCGATCTAGTCCAGTCCTGGATCAAGGGCTACCGCAAGGTCGAGCGGCTGACGGCGGAGGAGGAGGCCGAGATTCCGACCTTCATCATGTTCCGGCGCCTGCTGCTGGTGGCCTGGATCGGCTCGCATGCCGAGACCGAGCTGGCCAAGAGCATGGGCGTGCCCTACACCGAGGGCAGCTGCCGGCTGGCGGAGCGTTACCTGAGCAAATTCGGGTAATTCTCGCGGGGCGCCAAGACCGGCCCTCGTGTTGAGCTTGTCGAAACATGAGGGCCTGCACTGGCCATAACGGCCTCATCCTTCGACAGGCTCGGGATGAGGCCTGCGGTGCCGACCCCTGGATCGGCGCCGATGATTGGGGAGGATATCGACATGCTGACTTCGATCGCCGGCCGTTCGGTCATTGTGACCGGTGCCAGCAAGGGCATCGGCAAGGGCATCGCCCGCGTGTTCGCCAGCAAGGGCGCCAAGGTGCTGGTGGTGGCGCGCCATCAGGCCGACGCCGAAAGGGCGGCCGAAGAGATCGAGAAAGCGGGCGGCACGGCGTCGGCCTTCGCTGCCGACGTCACCAAGCTGGCCGACATGGAGAAGATGGCGCAGGCGGCCATCGACCGGCATGGCGGCATCGACGTGCTCTGCGCCAACGCCGGCATCTTCCCGGCGGCCAAGCTCGCGGCCATGACGCCCGAGGATTTCGATACGGTCATCGCGACCAACCTGAAAGGCACCTTCCTTGCCATCAAGGCCTGCCTGCCGGAGATGAAACGCAAGGGCAAGGGGCGGATCGTCATCACCTCCTCGATCACGGGTCCCATCACGGGCTATCCGGGCTGGACCCATTACGGCGCCTCCAAGGCCGGCCAGCTCGGCTTCATGCGCACGGCGGCCATCGAGCTGGCCCCCTTCAACATCACCGTCAACGCCGTCATGCCGGGCAACATCAAGACGGAAGGCCTCGACGGGCTCGGCGCCGACTATCTCAAGAAGATGACGGATTCGATCCCGCAGAAGCGGCTGGGTTCCGTCGAGGACATCGCCTACGGCGCGTTGTTCTTCGCCTCCGACGAAGCCGCCTACATCACCGGCCAGACGCTCGTCATCGACGGCGGGCAGGTGCTGCCGGAATCCTTGATGGCGCTCGAGGAAATGACCGCCTCCTGACCCGCCGGCACGTCTGGCCTGGGCAAAGCGGGGCCCCGCTCCGGCATCGGCCGGGGCGGGGCCCTTGCGTGTGGTCCGTGCCGGGCGGTGCCGGGCGCGCGTCGTTCGATTGTAATCGAACCGATCGGCCGGCCGCGCAGCGGCTGTCAAGCGCATGGCGCTCGGCTGTCAAGTCGCAAGCGTGAGTTGAGGCGCATCCTGCCGCACCGTATGGCCCCGTTGGGTGCTTGTGAATGCCGCCGGATCGGCCGCAGGAGGGAGCGATCTCCATGTACGACTACGGCTTCTTCTCTTACGAGTCGAAGGACGAGTTCATCGAGAAGTCGAAGACCTTCTGGAACCCGGGCAAGACGCAGGCTTGGCAGGATTTCGGCGTCGATCTCGTGATCGACCGCCGCGAGGACTATTTCCTCTACGACATGACCGGCAAGCGGCTGATCGACGTGCACCTCAACGGCGGCACCTACAGCCTCGGCCACCGCAATTCCGAACTCATCGCCACCATCGAGCGGGCGATGCAGCATTTCGACATGGGCAACCATCATTTCCCGAGCCTGGCGCGCACCGCGCTGGCGGAGGCGCTGGTCAAGACCTGCGCGCCCAACATGCAGTATGTGATCTACGGCAGCGGCGGCGGCGAGGCCATCGACATCGCCATCAAGACCGCGCGTCACGCCAAGCAGCGCCGGAAGATCGTCTCCATCATCAAGGCCTATCACGGCCACACCGGGCTCGCGGTCTGCGCCGGCGACCAGCGCTTCTCCGAGCTGTTCCTTTCCGATCGCCCGGACGAATTCATCCAGGTGCCGTTCAACGATTTGGGCGCCATGGAGGAGGCCTTGCGCAAGCGCGACGTGGCGGCCGTCATCATGGAGACCATCCCCGCCACTTACGGCTTCCCCATGCCGAAGGAGAACTATCTCTCCGGCGTCAAGCGGCTCTGCGAGAAATACGACGCTCTCTATATCGCCGACGAGGTGCAGACCGGCCTGATGCGCACCGGCGAGATGTGGGGCATCTACAAGTACGGCGTCGAGCCCGACATCCTGGTCACGGGGAAAGGCATCTGCGGCGGCATGTACCCGATCGCCTGCGTGGTGGTCAGCAAGGAATGCGGAAGCTGGCTGCACAAGGACGGCTTCGGCCACATGTCGACCATGGGCGGCGCCGAGATCGGCTGCATCGTGGCGCTCAAGGTGCTCGAGATCTGCGAGCGCCCGGAAGTACGCTCGATGGTGCATTACATCGCCAGCCTGCTCGGGCGCGGCCTCAAGGAGATTCAGTCGCTCTACGGCGACTTCTTCGTCGGCATCCGCCAGAACGGCGTCGTGATGGGTCTCGAGTTCGACCACCCGAAGGGCGCGATGTACGTCATGAAAGCGCTCTACAAGAACGGCGTATGGGCGATCTTCTCGACGCTCGACCCGCGCGTGCTGCAGTTCAAGCCGGGTCTCCTGCTCACGCGTGATCTCTGCGAGGAGCTGCTCGACCGCGTCGAGGTGTCGATCGCCCAGGCCCGAACCGAGGTGCTGGGCCTCAAGGGCAAGCGCGCGGCCGCCTGAGGGCGGACGCGAACGTAGGGCAGACGAATCGGGCAAGCATGGCGCCAACCTCAATGGCGGCAGCATCAGCAGCGAGGGCTACGACCGTGGCCGAGCAGAGCATGAAGGACGAATCCAGTCTGGCGCGGGCGCGCATGATGCTCGAACGGGCGCGCTGGGCGGCCGCCGCTTTCGCCAGGCTCGACCGTGAGACCACCTTGCGCATCGCCGAGGCGGCGGCCGAGGCCGGCTTCGCCAAGTCGCAAGCCTATGCGGAATGGGCGGTCAAGGAGACCGGATTCGGCGTGGCCGAGCACAAGAAGATCAAGAACGAGCTCTGCAGCCGCGGGCTCTACGAGCACTACCGCAACGAGCTGTTCGTCGGCACGAAGATCGATGCGGAGCACAAGATCGTCGAGGTGGCGCGGCCGGCCGGCGTCGTGTTCGCGCTGACACCTTCGACCAACCCGGTCTCGACCGTCTATTTCAAGATCATTTGCGCGCTCATGACGCGCAACGCCGTGATCGTCAGCCCGCATCCGCTGGCGAAGGCCTGCTGCGCCGATGCGGCACGCACCATGGCCGAGGCGGCCACCCGCGCCGGCGCGCCCGACGGTGCGGTGCAGGTGATCGAGGAGCCGACCATCCCCCTGATCAACGCGATCATGGGCGACCCGCGCACCGACGTGATCCTCGCCACCGGCGGAACGGCGATGGTGCGCGCCGCCTACTCTTCGGGCAATCCCGCGATCGGCGTGGGGCCCAGCAACGTGCCGGTGCTGGTCGACGCCACCGCCGATCTCGGCAAGGCCGCCAAGCGGATCGTGGCCAGCAAGTCCTTCGACAACTCGGTGCTGTGCACCAATGAATCGGTGCTGATCGCGGAAGCGGCCATCGCCGACAAGCTGGTGCGCCACATGCAGGGCGAGGGGGCCTATCTCTGTTCCGAGGAGGAGCTCGCCAAGCTGCGCGCCTATCTCTTCCCCGGTGGCAGGTTCAACGTGAAGGCCGTTGGTCGCGACGCGAGCTGGATCGCCAACGAGGCCGGCATCCGCGCGCCCGGCAAGAGCAAGATCCTGCTGGCGCCGTTCGATCTGGCGGTGCCGGAGGAGCCGTTCGCGCGCGAGAAGCTTTGCCCGGTGCTGGGCTTCATGCGGGTGCCCAACGCCCAGCGCGGCATCGAGGCCGCGCGCGCGCTGCTGCGGCACAACGGCGCCGGCCATTCGGCCGCTATCCACAGCCGCGACCCGCGCACCATTCTCGCCTTCACGGCGGCGGTCAGGGTGCTGCGTGTCGTGGTCAATGCCCCCTGCAGCCAGGGGGCGGCCGGCTTCGACACCAACCTCGCGCCCTCCATGACGATCGGCACCGGTTTCTTCGGCCGCAGCTCGATCGGCGAGAATGTCGGCCCGCAGCATCTCGTGAACTGGACGCGCATCGCCTACAACAAGGATCCGAGCGAGGCGTTCGGCGACTTCGAGCATCTCGAACCCTGGGACGTGCAGGCGCCCGACGGCACCGAAGGGCTCGACCTGCCGCGGCCGCGCATGAGCCGCGGCGACGACACGCTGGGCGAGATGCGCGAGGAGATCCGGAAAGTCATCATCGAAGAGCTGCGCAGCCTCTTCATGGGGAACTGAATATGGCCGAGCTGCGCTCCTTCATCTTCATCGACCAGCTGCAGCCGCGCACCATGTGCTATCTCGGCACCTGGATCCGGGGCAGCCTGCCGCGCACCAACATGGCCGCACAGATCATCGAGGTGGCGCCGGGTCTCGACATCGAAGCCATCACCGACGTGGCGCTCAAGCATTCGGAGGTGCAGGGCGGCATCCTGGTGGTCGAGCGCCAGTTCGGCTATCTCGAGATCCATTCGCGATCGACGGCGGCCGTCAAGGCGGCCAGCAACGCCGTACTCGAGTTTCTTGGCACCACCGCCGACAAGGCCACGCGCCCGCAGATCCTGGCCTCGAAGATCATCACGCGGATCGACCACCTGCACGCGTTTCTCATCAACCGCAACAAGCTGGGCTCGATGATCCTGCCGGGCGAGTCCCTGTTCGTGCTGGAGATGCAGCCGGCTGCCTACGCGATCCTCGCCACCAACGAGGCGGAGAAGGCCGCCGACATCAAGATCATCGACTACCGTATGATCGGCGCCACCGGCCGCGTCTATCTCAGCGGCACCGAGGCGAACGTGCGCCAGGCGGCCGGCGCCGCCGAGGCGGCGCTGGAGGCGCTGCAATGAGCGACCGGCTCGCCGCCCTGGACCGCGAGGCCATGCGCACGCTCGTGCGCCAGGTTTTGCGCGACGTGCTGCCCGAAGCGATCAAGGCCAACGCGTCGCTGCGCGCGGCGGTGGGCGCGCCCGGGGCTGCGGCGGGGTTGCCGGCACGCGCGGAAGCGAAGCCGGAACCGCGGCCCGAGCGGCGGACCCAGCC
>JBMONF010000004.1:39077-148819 GCA_049323455.1 Pseudomonadota bacterium
GAGGCCGCGAAGCCCCGCACGGAAGCGCCGCCGCGCCCGGCCGACCGGCGCACCGTGATCGAGGAAGTGGCGCTCTACACCGACCAGGACCTGGCCAAGTTCGTGCGACGCTTGATCCAGTTGCTCGACGATCCGGCGGACCGCGAGGCGGTGCGCGCGGGCCGGCACCTGTTTCGGCTGAAGCGGGCGCGGCCGGCCGCGCCCGGCGCCGGCGGGCTCGGCGCGCCGGCGAACGCGGCGAGACCGGTCGGCACGGTCGAGCGGGTCGCGCAGGGCGTGGTCAAGGAGAGCACGGTGATCGCCGCCGCCAAGGCCGGCGCCCGGCTCGTCGTCGGCAAGGGAGTGGTGGTCACGCCGCTCGCGCGCGACAAGGCGCGCCAGCTCGGCGTGCAGATCGAGAGGGATGCCTGATGCTGCGCGCGGTCGTGAAGGGAAATGTCTGGTCCACCAAGCGCCTCAAGGAGCTGCCGAACGGTGCGCTGCTCGAGGTCGAGCTGGACGACGGGAAGGGCACGCGCCTCGTGGCCTTCGATGTGCTCGGCTGCGGGCCGGGCGAGCGCGTGCTGGTCTCGACCGGATCGGTCGCGGCGGCCTGGTTCCCGGGCAAGCCGCCGCCGCTCGACGCCCTCATCATCGGCTCGATCGACGAGCCCACGAAGGGCGCCAAGACCAACAAGTGAACTGAACAGCGGAACCCCAAGCGAGCAAGGAGAGAACGATGTCCAACGCTATCGGGATGATCGAAACGAAGGGCTATGTCGCGGCGCTGGCCGCGGCCGACGCCATGGTGAAGGCGGCCAATGTGGTGATCGTCGGGCGCGAGCAGGTCGGCGACGGGCTGGTGGCGGTCGTCATCAATGGCGATGTCGGCGCCGTGAAGGCCGCTACCGAGGCCGGGGCCGAGGCGGCCAACGCGATCGGCGAGCTGGTGTCGGTGCACGTCATTCCGCGCCCGCATCCGGACCTCAACAAGCACTTCACCTCGGTGCCGAAGTAAGCGCGCCGGCCGTCGCGGAGCGGGGCGAAGAGCAGGGAGCCCCCGGCCGGGCAGGGTCGGGGGCGGTATCACGTCGAGGAACGGACCGACAGGCGATGACCGAGCTGCGCGTCTATCTGATGGTGGAAAACCTGCAGCCGCAGTTCGCCGCCTATATGGGCACGCCCACGCGCGCGCGCGGCTACCCGCCGCTCGAGGGCAGCCATTCGCTCATCGTCGAGGTGGCGCCGGGCCTCGCCATCGAGCGAGTGATCGACCTGGCGCTGCGCTCGGTGCCGACGGTCGAGCCCGGCATCCTGTTCGTCGAGCGCCAATTCGGCGTGCTCGAGTTTCACTCCTACGATCTGGCCGAGCTGAAGCGCGCGGGCGAAGCGGTGCTGAAAGGCATTGGGCGCCAGCCCGGCGATCAGCTCAAGCCGCGCGTCCTCTTCAGCGACGTGATCGAGGACATCTCCGACCAGCATGCGGTCATCATCAACCGCAACCGCGAGGCCTCGATGATCATGCCGGGCGAGACGCTGCTCGTCTGCGAGATGGTGCCGGCCTTGTTCGCCGCCGTCGCGGCCAACGAGGCGGAGAAGGTGGCGCCCGCCAACACGCTGGTCAACGTGCAGATGATCGGCGCGGCGGGCCGGCTCTATATCAGCGGCAAGACGCCGGACGTGGTGCGCGCCCGCGACCGCATCACCGAGGTTCTGGAAGCCATCGAAGGCCGCAGCCACTGAAGCACATTGCGATCAGGTGAAATATTGTCTTGTCACCCCGGCGAAGGCCGGGGTCTATGAACACAGGCCCGACCATCAAGCGCTCAACCGCTGCGACGGTGTTTATGGGTCCCCGCCTTCGCGGGGCCGACGAAAAGTTGCATATCCGGCTGAGCGAAGTCGGCCCTATCAGCGGTAGGCGAGCTATTTATTCGTCGGTGGCAGCAAGCGGCGGACTGCGCCGGCCGAGGGCGTGCTGACGCCGGTAGCGGGCCGGCGCCATGCCCGTCCATTGCCGGAAGGCGCGGCTGAAGGCGCTGAGCTCGGAATAGCCCAGCAGGAATGCCACTTCGGTCAGCGCGATATGCGGCTCGGCCACGTAACGCAGCGCCAACTCGCGCCTGGCGCCGCGCACCAGATCGTTGAAGTTGACTTCGAGATCGTGCAATCGGCGGTGCAATGTCCAGCTGGTCATGCCCAACTCGGCCGCGACCTTCTTGATGCTGGGATTGCCGTGTTGAAGCTGCGTCTCGATCTTCTGTCGCACCAGCCCGACCAGATCGCTCGGCTGCGCCCGCTTGCAGCGGCCGCTCATGAAGGGCTCCAGCAGCGAGAAGAGGTAGGGGTCGGCGTCCGGCATGAGCGCGTCGAGATCGGTGCGCCGGAACACGACGGAGTTGAAGGCTTGAGCGAAATAGACCGGCGCGTCGTAGAGGCTCTCGTGCTCCTTGGCATCGAGCGGTCGGGGATGCTCGAAATGAATCTCCACAGGCCGCCAGGAGCGCCCGAGCGCATGCCAGAAAATGTTGCAGAACATCCCGACGGAAAGTTCCGCATCCTGGCGTCGGCGGCCGATGCGGCCGTCGTCGATACGGTAATCGAGATAGATCAGATCGCGTTCCTGGCGCAGCGCCAGCGTCGAGTTCTGCTGGTGCGCGGGGAAATAGGCGCACAGATTGCGCAATGCCGCTGCGAGCGTCGGCGAGTTGACCGCCATGTAACCGATCGCGCCGAGTTGCCGCGGCTTGAAGCCATAGCCGAAGCGCAGGCCGAAATTGTCATAGCGGGTCTGGCGGGCCGCCTCCTCGAACAGCTGGCAGTATTGACCCAGGCTCAGTTCGTTGAACGGGCTGTCGAGACAATGCACATCGACATGGGCGGTGCCGAAAATGCGGTCGGCATCGCCGCCCAGCATGGCGATCATGTCGACGATGCCGGTTGCAGCCGAGGCCAGTATCTGCGGTCCGGCGGGCGACGATGGCATGGCTTCCGGCAGGACGACGCCCATGACCCCTCCGCTCCCCCAGCGCGCGCATGCGATTGTGACGAAGAGCGCGAGATTAAAGACCAAGGAGGTCTTACGCCACAAGATGCGCAAGCCGCAATGTTGCGGTGCAGCATAGCCGGAGATCGGTGCGGAAGCAGATGCGCCCCGACGCAGGTCCCGCTCGATCAAGGAAGCGGCTATATCGGCGGATCAGGAAGGGAGGCAGCGGTCGGATAGCCTGGCTCGACAAGAGCAATTGCGGCGTGCTGCATTGCAGCCTATTCGACGTTCTCATGGGCCATGACCTGAACCTCGGCATCGACATGGAGCGCCGCCCCGTCTTTCGTTTGATAGATATCGAACGACTGCCCCTGCTATCGGTGACCTGATCGACCGGTTGCAACCCGCGGGATCCGCGCCCGCGCCCTCGGTCAGGAGGATCATCTCGATATTGGAGGCGCAAAGGTCGGATCCACATCCGCGCTTTGCAGCGAGGCATTGGCGAACAAATCGAGCGCCCCGTCATCGACGCGCAGAATGTCGAAGCCCGGCCTGCCGTCGAAGACGTCCTGGCCGTCACTTGGTCTGGGCGATGTGGACACCGTTCCAGCCCGGTCCGGGTGGATCGCGTTCGTAGTCCGCCATGCGGCGGGTATAGAGCTCGTAGAGCTCGCCGAGGCCATCCCACGCGCTCTGACAGTCGAAGGCCAGGCTGCGCGCCTCGGCCCAGCGCTGCGCCCGATAGGCAGTCAGGAACCGAGATTGCGTCGCTGTCAGGCGTCGGAACGCGTCGCTCGCCGCCACGGTCTCGTCGCCCAGGAGTGCGAAGATGCGCACGGCCTCCTGCTTGCCTTTGACGGCGACGAAATCCAGTTCGAGGAAGGCCAAGCCGGCTGCGGCCGACTGGGTCGCTTCGCTCACCAGAATGCCGACGCCGTAGTTGCGCGTCTGCGCCTCGAGGCGGGAGGCGAGGTTGACGGCGTCTCCCAACACCGAATAGTTGAAGCGGAACTTCGAACCCAGGTTGCCGACGACGCAAGCGCCGGTGTTGATCCCGATGCCCATGTCGAGGCGCAGCGCCCGGCCGGCGAAGGGCGTCGGGCGCCACGCGCGCACTCTGGCGGCAACCGTGTCGATGTCGGTGCGCTGCAGCCGCTGCAGAATCGCGAAGCGTTCCTCGTCGGCAGAATCGAGCTGCTGCTCGGACGCCAGCGTCAGCCAGAACAGGGCCTCGCGGTCGTCGCGCCGCACACCGTCCCCCTGGGCGTAGCGGCTGCCGAGATTGCGCTGGGCGCGCGCGTCGCCTTGGTCGGCGGCCGCGCGGAACCACCGGAGCGCCTGATCGAGGCTGAGCGGCACCCCGACGCCATCGCGGTAACGCTTGGCAAGCCGGTATTGCGCGAGCGCGATGCCGCGCCGGGCGTCGAACTCGAGCCGAGCGAGGGGCGAGGAGGCCGCGTCCGTGGCGCTGTCGCTCGTGGCGTGCGTCGACGCGGGGCCGTATGCCTCTGCTGCCAGCTCCGCATTGAGCGTCTCGAGTGCCCGCGCCATCTGAAGCGCCGCGACGCAGGCATGGGCGGCGTGACGGGCATCGGCCAATGGCGCGTTCCAGAACGCCATCAGCGAGTCGCCGATGTATTTGTCGATCGTGCCACCATGGTCGAAGACCGCCTGGGTCATCGGCGTGAGAAAGCGATTGATGAGGCGCGTCAGGCCTTGCGGATCGTCCTTGAAGCGCTCGGACAGGGTGGTAAAGCCGGCGATATCGGCGAACATGACGGTCATGTCGCGCTCCTCGCCGCCGAGCTGAGGCGGATTTGGCGCCTTGGCGAGGCGCTCCACCAGCACCGGAGAGAGATAGAGGCCGAAGGCGCGGGCGACGCCTTTGCGCCGGCGTTCCTCCATGACGAAGCCGGAATAGGCGAGCGTCAGATAGAGCAGCGTCGTGGCGAAGGTCGGATAAGTCGCGTCGATCAGGAAGCCGTGGCGCGTGAAGCTGTACCACGAGCCGACCGTCATCGCGGCGGCGACAGCGGCGGGAACCAGGATGGTCCAATTGGCGCCGAGCAGGGGCACCAGCACGATCAAGGCCGCGCCGGCCAGCGCCGAGATGACCAGCTCCATTCCCAGCGCGAAGTTGGGCCGGCGCAGGTAGGACTGGGCAACGATGTTCTCGAGCAACTGAGCGTGCACTTCGACGCCGGCCATGGACTGGGCGACCGGCACCGAGCGGATGTCGCGGAGGCCCTGAGCCGACGTGCCGACCAGCACAAGGCGGCCGGCCACGCGGACCGGGTCGACGCGGCCGGCCAGGAGGTCGACCGCGCTGACGAACCGTTCTGCCGCATGTGGCCCGAAACGGATCCAGATTTGCCCGCTATTGTCGGTCCCGACATGCACGCCGCCCACGACGATCGCCGAGATGCCGGCCGGGTCCGTCTTGACGACCAATGCCTTCGCTCCGGTGGCGACGCGAAGCATCTCGATGGCGAGAGAGGGGGTCAGCGTGCTGCCGATCCTCACGAGAGACGGCACGCGGCGGATCACGCCGTCGAAGTCGGGCACGAGTCCGAAGTCGCCACGCCCCGCGGCGGCCTGCTCGAGCGCCGGCAGGTTGGGAACCACGCCGGGGAACGCATCGAGAAACGGGGTCGGGTCGGCGCCGATCCGACCGATGGGCGCCGAAGAGCGGGCGGGAGCGCCGCCGGTCTCGGTGGCCGCCTCGCCCAGCACGACCCGCGAGCGGCGCAGGGCGTCCGCGAACTGTGCGTCGTGCGACGGCAAGGAGCCGAGCATGGCGAGCAAGGCGGGAGGGCCCCCTTGCAACTGCTGCACCAGCGCTTCCGGCGACGTGCGGTCGGGCTCCGCGAAGACCATGTCGAAGCCGATGACCGCGGCCCCATCCGCCGTCAGCCGATCGATCAGCTGGGCGAGGCGCGTGCGGGGCCAGGGCCATTGGCCGAGCTCTTGGAGGCTGCGCTCGTCGATATCGACGATCAGGACGGGGAACCGCGTTTCGAGGCGGGGCGCCAGGCGCTGCAGCATGTCGAAGGACCGCAGCCGCACCGCTTCGACCAGCGGCGGGTCCTCGTAGCGCAATACCAGCAGGCCTAGCAGCAGGAGCGCGCCGACAACGCGCCCTCGGCCGGAGCTGAGACGCCGGACGCTGGCAAGCAGATTGGGCATGGAATGGCCCCCCGCGCGGGACATGATGGCGGAGGGCCGGCACCTTGTCGATTGCGGCGCGGAGGGCGGGGGCCTGCCTTCGCCTGGACGGCCGACTCGTGCCGATCGGCGCAGGCGCCCGTTCCCGAGGGGGCGCCGGCCGCCGGTGCCCTCGCAAGGGCGCGTAGAGGCAGCAGGCCGCAGACCTCCGCCATGGCGGGCGGCAAGCCGCATCCCGCGCCAACATTTCCTTGCCAGCCCGGGGGCCCAGGACGCATAGAAGAACAGGCATTCAATCCTCACGCCAGCGCGGGCCCATGCAACGCCGCCTCGCTGCCATCGTCGCCGCCGACATTGTCGGCTACAGCCGTCTGGCCCAGATCGACGAGACGGGGACGGTCGCCTCGCTGCGCCACGACCGGACCGCCATCATCGAACCCAAGGCGGCCGAGCATGAGGGGCGCATCGTCAAGTTCATGGGCGACGGCCTGCTGGCCGAGTTCGGCAGCGTGGTCAACGCGGTCTGCTTCGCCTGCGACATGCTGAAAGCGATCGTGAAGAGCGGCGCGGAGCTGCCGCCGGATCGGCGGCTGCACTACCGGGTCGGCATCAACATGGGCGACGTGATCGTCGAAGAGAACGACATCTTCGGCGAAGGCGTGAACATTGCGGCCCGGCTCGAGGGGCTGGCGGACCCAGACAGCATCTGCCTCTCGGGCCTCGTTTACGAGCAGGTCAAGAACAAGCTCGATCTGCCGTTCGAACCGCTGGGACGCAAGACTCTCAAGAACATCGCCGAGCCGGTGCCGGTATACCGCATCGCGTTCGGCGAGCGTGCCTATGCGCTGGAGCCGGTCAACCTGGACCTTCCGGAGCGACCGTCGATCGCCGTCCTGCCGTTCGACAATTCGACCGGCGATCCCGAGCAGCAATATTTCAGCGATGGCATCACTGAGGACATCATCACCGAGCTGTCGCGCTTCCGCGCGCTGTTCGTCATCGCGCGAACTTCGTCTTTCGCCTACCGCGACGGCTCGGCAGATGTCGCCGCCATCGGCCGCGGGCTGGGCGTGCGCTACATCCTGATGGGCAGTGTGCGCCGCGCCGACAGCCGCCTGCGCATCACCGCGCAGCTTTACGAGGCGGAGACGGGACGTAGCATCTGGGCGTTCAAGCAGGATCGCGACGCCTCGCAGCTCTTCGCCATGGACGACGAGATCGTGCGCTCGATCGTGGCGGCGCTGCCCGGGCGGATCGAGGCCGACTGGCTCGCCCGCGCCAAGCGCAAGCGCACCGACAACATGGTCGCCTACGACTACATGCTGCGCGCCTGGGACAGCCTTTATCGCCATGGCGGCACGGAGCACCGCAAGATCGCCGAATTGCTGAACCGTGCGCTCGAGCTCGACCCCACCTACGCGCAGGCTTACGCCTTGCTCGCTTTCGTGACCGTGCTTGGCTGGTATCGCGGCGAGGTGCCCGACCCGCTGGACAAGGCTTACGATCTGGCGATGCAGGGGGTCTCGCTCGATTGCGAGGACGGCTGGTGCCACTTCGCGCTGGGCTTCGTCTGCCTTTACCGGCATGACTACGAGGAGGCCGCGCTGCACTATGAAAGGGCGGTGGATCTCAATCCCAACGATGCCGAGCTGCTATCGCAGATGGGTGCGTTTCTCACCTACGCGGGACGCGCGGAGGAGGGGATCGAATGGATCCGGCGTGCCATGCGCCTCAATCCCTACCGGCCGGCCTGGCACTGGCACGACCTCGGCTTCGCGCTCTTGTGCGCACGGCGCTATGCCGACGCCATCAAGGCATTTCAGCACGTGGTGCCGCCGCTGCCCTTCGACAACTGCTATATCGCCGTCTGCTATGCGCATCTGGGCGATCTCGAACGGGCGCGCGTCCACGGCCGAGCCATGCTCGAGAGCCAGCCGGACACCTCGATCACCGGCTGGATGCCGAGGGAGCCGTTCCGCAATCCGGCCGACATGGAGCATTTGGTCGCGGGCATGCGGATGGCAGGCATACCGGAACAGTCTCCGCAGCGGCCGCCGCTGTCCGTCGTGACGGCCACAGGGTAGGCATGATCGCGCACGCGTATCCGATCCTGGTTGCGCCGGCTGGGGCGCTGGTCTGCGATCGACCAAGGAGATGCTCCGATACATGACGGCCGTGATCGACGCCCTGAGGTCCGCGCTCGGCGCTGGCGTCGTCGAAGTTGACGAGGCACTGCTGGATCGCTGTCGGTGCGATGCCACCGGTGTCACGCCGCGGCGTCCTCTGGCGCTGCTGCGGCCCACGAGCAGCGGGCAGGTCTCCACCGCCTTGCGCATCTGCAACGAGCATCGCCAACCCGTGCTGCCGCAGGGCGGCCTGACCGGGCTCGCAGGCGGCGCCACGCCGCAGGGCGGCGAGATCGTGCTGTCGCTCGAACGCATGCGCGGCATCGAAGAGCTGGACCGGGCGGCTGCGACCGTGACGGTACTGGCGGGAACACCGCTCGAGGCGGTGCAGGCGGCGGCCGATGGCGCCGGGTTCCTGCTCGGGCTCGATCTGGGGTCGCGGGGCTCCTGCCAGGTCGGCGGCAACATCGCGACAAATGCCGGCGGCATGAAGGTGATCCGTTACGGCATGGCGCGCGAGCAGGTGCTGGGGCTGGAAGCCGTGCTGGCGGACGGCACCGTCGTCAGCGCCCTCAACAAGATGCTGAAGAACAATGCGGGCTACGACGTGAAGCATCTCTTCATCGGCTCGGAGGGGACGCTGGGGATCGTTACCCGCGTCGTGTTGCGGCTCCATCCCAAGCCGAAGAGCCTATCGACCGCGTTGGCCGCGGCGGACAGCTACGAGGCCGTGGTGCGCTTTCTGCGTCGCGCCCAGGCGGAACTCGGCAGCGTCAGCGCCTTCGAGGCGATGTGGCGGGACTATTATGCGTTCGTCACCGGCGCCGATACCAGGCGCGCGCCGCCCTTGCCGGCGACCTCGCCCTTCTATGTCGCCATCGAGTTCGCCGGCATCGATCCCGAGGGAGATCCGGCGCGCTTCGAAGAGATGCTCGCTCGCGCCATCGCGGATGGCGGGCTGACGGACGCGGTCATCGCGCAATCGGAACGGGAGGCGCGCGCCATCTGGGATATCCGCGAAGGTGTGGCGGCCTGGGACAGCCGCGCCCACGCCATCCACCTCGACGTCAGCCTGCCGATCGGCAGCATCGGGGAGTTTGCCGAGCGTGTCCGCGGCCGGCTGCAGGCGCGCTGGCCCGGCTCGCTCAACACCTTTTACGGCCATATCGGCGACAGCAACCTGCATGCCAGCCTCGACATGGGAGCCGGCGACGAAGACACGCGCCATGCGGTCGAGGCGACGGTTTACGAGGTGGTGCGCGAGATGGCGGGCTCGGTTTCGGCCGAGCACGGGATCGGCACCCTGAAGCGGGCCTATCTCGGCTATAGCCGCAGCGAAGCGGAGATCGGCATCATGCGCCTGCTGAAGCATGCGCTCGACCCGAACGGCATACTCAACCCTGGGAAGGTACTGTAGCGGTCCCCGGTGCCGGCCGTTGCGGCGCGACGGTCAGGCGGCGCGTGCAGGAAACACGCGGACGCGGCGGAAGGCCAGCGCCACGTCGCTGCCGGTCTCGGGCGCCGCGGCGCCTGTCGGCAGCAGCGCTTCGATGATTTCGTCGCGGTCGAGGCGCCGCAATTCGACGCGCACGGTGGGGCCCGCGGCGTGGACCTTCAGCACACGCGCCTTGAGGCCGGTCGCCGCGGGATCGAGGCGGACATCGCAATCCTCCGGTCGAACGTAGGCGATACCGGGAAGCGGCGGCGCATCGGCCGGCACGGGTGCGGGGAAGAACTGGTCGCCCAGCTTGGTGCCGCCCTTCTCGATCTGGCAGGACAGGCGGTTCGTATTGCCGAGGAACTCGCAGACGAATGCATTGGCCGGGTTGCGATAGATCTCGGTCGGCGTGCCGATCTGCGCGATCCCGCCTTCGTTCATGACCGCGACGCGGTCGGCAAGCTCCAGCGCCTCCTCCTGATCGTGGCTCACGAAGATGCTGGTGAGGCCCATCTCGTCATGCAGGCCGCGCAGCCAGCGGCGCAGATCCTTGCGCACCTTGGCATCGAGCGCGCCGAACGGCTCGTCGAGGAGGAGCACCTTGGGCTCGATGGCGAGCGCGCGAGCGAGTGCCACCCGCTGGCGCTGGCCGCCGGAAAGCTGGGATGGATAGCGATCGCCGAGCTGCTCCAGCTGGACGAGACGAAGGAGCTGCTCCACGCGTTCCCGAATCTCGGCGCGCGAGGGGCGCTCGCGGCGCGGCTTGACGCGCAGGCCGAAGGACACGTTCTCCGCCACCGTCATATGCCTGAACAGGGCGAAGTGCTGAAACACGAAGCCCATCTGACGCTCGCGTGCCTCCTGACCGGCGACGTCCGCGCCGTCGATGGTGAGATGGCCGGCGTCGGGATATTCGAGCCCGGCGAGAATACGCAGGAGCGTGGTCTTCCCGGAGCCGGACGGCCCCAGCAGCGCCAGGAACTCGCCGGGTCGCACCGTCAGGTCGACCCCGCGCAGCGCGGCAAAGCTGCCGAAATGTTTCACCAGGCTGGTTACGGTGATGGTCACCAACGCCTCCTCTGCGGGGTCAATGGCGGGCGCCGGCGGCAAGCTGGCCGCCCATGCGCCATTCGAGAAGCGATTTGAGGCCGAGCGTCACGAGCGCCAGGAGTGCGAGCAGCGAGGCCACGGCGAAGGCGCCGACGAAGTCGTACTCGTTGTAGAGGATCTCGATATGGAGCGGCATGGTGTTGGTGAGCCCACGGATATGGCCCGAGACGACGGAGACGGCGCCGAACTCGCCCATGGCGCGCGCGTTGCAGAGCAGCACGCCATAGAGCAATCCCCAGGTGACATTGGGCAATGTGACGCGGAAGAAGGTCTGGAGGCCGCCGGCGCCGAGCGAGATCGCGGCCTGCTCCTCGTCGGTCCCCTGTTCTTGCATGAGCGGAATGAGCTCGCGTGCGACGAAGGGGAAGGTGACGAAGATGGTGGCAAGCACGATGCCCGCCACAGAGAACACGACCTTGATGCCGAGTGCGTCCAGCGCCGGGCCGAACCAGCCATGAATGCTATAGAGCAGGACGTAAATGAGGCCCGAGATCACGGGCGAGACGGAGAAGGGAAGATCGATCAGCGTGACGAGCAGGCTCTTGCCGCGGAACTCGAACTTGGCGATGGCCCAGGCGGCAGCGAGGCCGAAAACGATGTTTGCCGGGACCGCGATGGCTGCCACCACAACCGTGAGCCGGATCGCCAGCAGGGCGTCACGTTCCGTGATCGCGACGAAGTAAGCCTCGATGCCCTTGCGCAACGCCTCGATGAAGACGGAGAGCGCCGGCAAGACCAGCATGGCGACCAGATAGCCGATGGCAACCAGGGTGAGCAGCCACTGCACCCAGCGCGGCTCGCGGGTCGGGTCGCGATAACTGTGTCGCGGGTCGGACGCGGCATTCATCGGTGGCCCTCCTCATGTCGGCGCGCCCAGCGCTGCAGCAGGTTCAGTACCAGAAGCATGACGAAGGAAGCCGCCAGCATCACCACGGCGATGGCGGCGGCGCCCGCATAGTCGTACTGCTCCAGCTTGATCACGATGAGAAGCGGAGCGATCTCGGACACCATCGGCATGTTGCCGGCGATGAAGATGACCGAGCCGTATTCGCCGACGGCGCGCGCGAAGGCGAGAGCGAATCCGGTGAACAGGGCCGGCGCGATGGCCGGCAGGATCACCAGGCGGAAGGTCTGCAAACGGTTGGCGCCGAGGTTGGCGGCGGCTTCCTCGATCTCGCGGTCGAGGTCCTGCAGCACCGGCTGAACGGTGCGCACGACGAAGGGCAGGCCGATGAAGGTGAGGGCGACCGCCACGCCCAGGGGCGTGAAGGCCACCTTGACGCCGAGCGGTGCAAGCAGATCGCCGATCCACCCATTGGGCGCATAGAGGCTGGTGAGCGCGATGCCGGCGACCGCGGTCGGCAGCGCGAAGGGCAGGTCCACCAGCGCGTCGGCGAACCGCTTGAGCGGAAAGCGATAGCGCACCAGGACCCAGGCGGTGACGAGTCCGAACAGCGCATTGATCGACGCGCCGATGAAGGCGGCGCCGAAGCTCAATCTCAACGAAGCCAGCACGCGCGGCGCCGTGACCGCCGCCCAGAAGCCGTGCCAGCCCAATTCCGCCGGCCGCAGAACGAGCGCGGCCAGCGGGATCAGGACGATCAGGCTGAGATAGGCGATGGTGAAGCCGAGCGTGAGGCCGAATCCCGGCAGCACGCTCGGCTGACGCCATTGCAGGCCGAACAGGGTGGTTCGCCGGCTCATTGTCCGGGCTGATAGATCTGGTCGAACACGCCGCCGTCGGCGAAATAGGTGGCCTGGGCCTTGGTCCAGCCGCCGAACAGTTCGTCCACGGTGAAAAGAGGAACCTTCGGGAAAGTGTCGGCGTATTTTGCCGCCACGGCCGGGTCGGTCGGACGATAGTAGTTCTCGGCGGCGATCTTCTGGCCTTCGGGCGAGTAGAGATATTGCAGGTAGGCCTCGGCCACCTTCCGCGTGCCGTGCTTGTCCGCGACCTTGTCGACCAGCGCCACGGGCGGCTCGGCCAGGATGCTCACGCTCGGCACCACGATCTCGAACTGGTCGGGCCCGAGCTCCTTGAGAGCGAGAAACGCTTCGTTCTCCCAGGCGAGCAGCACGTCGCCGATGCCGCGCTGGACGAAGGTGGTGGTCGCGCCGCGCGCGCCGGTGTCGAGCACCGGCACGTGGCGATAGAGCGTTTGCACGAACTTCCGGGCGCTGTCGTCATTGCCGCCCGGTTGTTTCAGGGCGTAGCCCCACGCGGCCAGAAAGTTCCAGCGCGCACCGCCCGAGGTCTTGGGATTGGGGGTGATGACCTGAATGCCCTCCTTCACCAGATCGCCCCAGTCCTTGATCCCCTTGGGATTGCCCTTGCGCACCAGGAACACGATGGTCGAGCTGTAGGGCGCGCTGTTGTGGGGCAGGCGCGCCTGCCAGTTCTTGTCGATCAAGCCGGCCTTGTCGGCGATCACGTCGATGTCGTAGGCGAGCGCCAACGTCACCACGTCGGCCTCCAGACCGTCAATGACGGCGCGGGCTTGCTTGCCGGAGCCGCCATGCGAGGTATCGATCACCACATCCTCGCCGGTCTGCGTCTTCCAGTACTTCGCGAAGGCCGCATTGTACGCTTCGTACAGTTCGCGCGTAGGGTCGTAGGACACGTTCAGGAGCTTGGTCGCGGCGCTAGCGGCATTGAAGCCCCCCGTGAGCCCAACGGCCAGTGCTGCCGCGAACGCAGTCAATCGGATCGATCGTGATCTCGTCATCTTCCGTCCTCCAGATGATTGGGATGATTTGCGTCTGCGGCGTTCGCGAGCTGTCGATTAACTCGATCTTTTTCGTAGTGATAAATTTCAAAAAAAGGGGCGCGTGCTAGATGTCCACCCCCAGATTCAGCAGGGGAGCCACGGTTTTCCCCGGCCGGCTCCCGGGTTCCCGCACGATGTCGGCCAAACTCGTTTGATCGAGGATGGCCGCAGTGGCGTCGCGCACCTTGCGAAACACGCGCCGGATTTGACAGCTGGCTTCGTCCTTGCAGTCCTCGCAGCGCCGATAGCCGGTCAGGCTGGCGCAGGGAAGGGCGGCCAGAGGGCCATCCATCAGGCGGATGACATTGCCCAGAAAAATCGAATCGGCCGGCCGGGCCAATGCGTAGCCGCCATTGCGGCCGCGGAAGCTGCGCACCAGCCCGCCGCGCTTGAGCTCGACCAGGATGATCTCGAGGAACTTCTTGGGCACCGCCTGCTGCTTCGCGATTTCCGAAATCAGGACGGCCCGATCCGGCTCCTGCCGGGCCAAGTATTGCAATGCCCGGAGGGCATATTTTGCGCGGTGCGACAACATAACTCTAATAACCCTATCGATATGATAGAGTATGTCAAGCATCGAAAAGCGATGCTGCCGACGCATGCCGCGAGCCCGGCGCTCGTGCGTCACGTTCGGCATCGGGCCGCCGGCGAAGCGTGCGGCTGCGACGAGTGGGCGCGGCGCTTGCCGGCAGCTTGCGATTGACGGACGGCCATCGCGCTCTGCAGGTTATGGTGATTCTGAGCGGCGATGCGGGCGCGTGGGTTGCGTCGCTCTTGCCCGGCGATGCGTCGCGCCGCTGACAGTCACGGTCGCCGACGGGCCGCCGTCTGGCGATTCAGCCGCCAAAATCATGTTCGAGGGACGTCGCCCCTGACAGGGTTCCGGGGGCATCCTGCTGCTGTCAGAGAGGATGCTCATGCTGGACCGGCAAAGCACTGCAAATCGCGAGCGTTCCCACACCGGCGAAGAGGACGGCAGCACGCTCTCGGCGCTGTTGCTGAGCCCGCCCTCGCCGCTCTTGGCGCCAGCCGTTTGCCGCTTCGTGCCGCCCGCCGGCGCCAACCTCGCCGGCTTGCACGACGAACTGGCGGGGCTGCTCGACGAGTTCGATCGGCAGAGCGAACGCGATCCCTACGGCAATCCGATCCAGCTCGTGGCCTTCGAGGTGCTGCGGCGCATGGAGGAGGATCTGACGCCGGCGCTGCTCGAGCAGCTGCTGCAGCGCCTGACGTTGCGGGGCTTCGCCGAGCGGGCGCGCCGCTTCGCGCGCTATGTCGGCGATGGCGACCCGGTACGCAATCGTGCGGCGATCGAAGCCGCTATCCGCCGCCTGGCGGTCGACGGGCAAGGCCATCCTGTCCCGTTCGAGACCTTTCGCGATCGGATCGAGCGTGAGGTGTATGGCATCGTCATCACCGCACATCCGACCTTCGGCCTCGCCTTCCGGCTGGAACGGGCCTTGGCGGCTTTGGCATTGGATGCGGATGCCACCGGCGAACGGCTGAGCGTTGCCGAGCGTCAGCGACTGGCGCGGCGCGTCATCGAGGCGGAGCATCGCCCCGAGGCCGGGCTCGACCTCAAGGCCGAGCACAATCTTTCGCTCGAGGTGCTGGAAAATATTCGCGCGGCCCTGTGCCAGCTCTACCAGGTCGCCTTTGCAGCGGCGGCCGAGCTCTATCCCGAGCGCTGGACCGAACTTCGCCCTCGGCTGATCACCGTGGCGAGCTGGGTCGGTTTCGACCTCGATGGGCGCGCCGACATCCGCTGGAGCGACAGCTTCTACAAGCGGATCAAGCTGGCGGCGCTGCAGATCCGCTACTACCGCTCGCGGTTGGCTGAAATCGCCCCGATCGCCGGTGTCGCGACCAGGGCCGAATTCGTCCGGCTGGCCGGGCGCCTCGGCGCGGCAGCGGATGCGCTGGAGGAGGAAGTCGCGGTTTTCGAGGCCGGCGCCGGCGAGGCGAAGCGCTGGCGGGCGGAGCTGGCGGCCACGGCCCGGCAGATGCACGAAGGGCGGACCCGGCGCCTGATCTCCGCCCAGGAGATCGCCGAAGCGCTGGCCCAAGCGCTCGACAGGGCGCCGCTGCAGGCGAAACAGGCCATCGCTGTGCTGTTGGCCGAGGTCATGAACCAGGGGCTCGGTCTCGCCCACATCCATGTGCGGCTCAATTCGACGCAGCTCCATAACGCCATCCGCCGCGAGATCGGCATGGAGGGTGCCCCGGACGATCCCAGCCGCCGGCGCAGCTTTCATACGGCGGTGAACGGTCTGCTCGCGCGCGTCGAGCCCGTCACCATCAATTTCGGCTCGATGCTGGCGGAGCGGGCGTCGGCCAAGCGGCTCTTCATGCTGGTGGCGCAGATCCTGAAGTATGTCGATTCCGCCACGCCGATCCGCTTCCTCATCGCCGAATGCGAAACCTCCTTCACGCTGCTGACGGCGCTCTATTACGCGCGCATGTTCGGCGTCGAGGACAAGGTCGACATCTCCCCGCTGTTCGAGACGACCAAGGCGTTCGAGCGGGCGCACCGCATCCTCGACGACTGCCTCGCCAATCCGCACTATGCGGCCTATATCCGCAAGCGCGGCCGGCTCTGCATCCAGACCGGCTTCTCGGACGCCGGCCGCAATCTCGGCCAGACCGTGACCAGCGCCACGGTCGAGCTGTTGCGCGCGCGGCTGGCCGATCTCCTGGCCGAGCGCGGCTTCGCCGACATCGAGCTCGTGATCTTCGACACGCACGGGGAATCGATCGGCCGCGGCGCGCATTACGGAGGCTTTGCCGAGCGCTTCGCCTACGTCGCCTCGCCCGAGAGCCGGCGTCGCTTCGCGCGCAAGGGCATCCGCGTCAAGCAGGAGACGAGCTACCAGGGCGGCGACGGCTGGCTCTACTTCATGACGCCGGCGGCAGCGCTGGCGGCGACCGCACGCATGATCGAATTCGCGGCGGAGACGCCGGCCGAAGAGGCGCCCGATCCGTTCTACGCGGAGTACGACTACATCACGGAGTTCTTCATCGCGGTGCGCCAGTTCAACGAGCGGGTGATGGGCGATCGCAACTACGCCACGCTGCTCGACAGCTTCGGCGGCAACCTGCTCTATCCGGCGGGCTCGCGGGCGATGCGGCGGGAGACCGAGGGCAGCGCGCAGCGCCCGGATCTCGCTCATCCGACCCAGATCCGCGCCATTCCGCACAACAGCATCCTGCAGCAGCTGGGCTTGCTCGCGAACACGTTGGGCGGCGTAGGGCAGGCGATCCGCAAGGACCCCGAGCGCTTCCAGCGCCTCTATCGCGAGAGCCCGCGCTTCCGCAGCCTGATGGCGATGGTGCGCTGGGCGCTCGCCTTCAGCGACCCCGACCTGCTCAAGGCCTATATCGATCTGCTCGATCCCGGCCTGTGGCTGATGCAAGCGGCCCATCATTCGAGCATCGGGCGCACCGACGAGCTCAGGCAGATGTCCGAGCATCTGGAACGGCTCGGCAGCCACGAGAAGCTCACCAAGATCTTCCGCGTGCTGCAGGCCGACTTCCTCGATCTCGTCGCCGGGTTCGGCAACCACGATGTCGCGGGAGAGTCGCCGCTGCCGCGCGACATCCGGCGCGATCTGCGCCTGTTGCACGCCATCCGCATCGCGCTGATTCAGCGCATTTTCCTGCTCTCGACCCATATCCCGCCCTTCACCGACCGGCACGGCATCAGCCCGGAGCAGTTGATGGCGAAGATCCTGCATCTCGAGATCGACGCGGCGGTGGCGACCCTGAGCCGCATCTTCCCGGTCGTAGAGGAGCGCATCGACGTGGCGGCGTTCGGCGAGCCCGCCAGCTATCGCAGCGAGGAGGCTGAATCCTACGAGGCGGAGCACCGACGCATCTTCGAGCCCATGGCCCATCTCTACGAGCTGGTGCGCCGGACCGGCACCGCCATCGCCCACATCATCGGCGCCGTCGGTTGAGACGCTAGCCGAAAATCAAATTCGGCTTTTCGACTCCTGCCCCACTTTGCTGTCATTCCCGCGAAAGCGGGAATCCATGGCGATGCCCTGTTCCGGTATCGACATGGACCCTCGCTTTCGCGAGGGTGACGAACGAGTAATCTCGACGTCCGGGCTCAATTCGCATCAGGCTGTGAGTGCAGCCTTGTGTTTGCGCTATAGTCGGGGCCGGCGGAGAAAGCGAGGAGCAGACCGATGTCGGAGAAGGAGCGCGCCCTGATCGTGGGCGCCGGCGCGGGGCTCAGCGCCTCGCTGGCGCGACGGCTGGCCGGCGAAGGCGCCGAGGTGGCGCTGGCCGCACGCGATCCGGACAAACTGGCGGGTCTGGCGGCGGAGATCAACGCACGGCGCTATCGCTGCGATGCCAGCCGCCGCGGCGATGTCGAGGCGCTGTTCGCAGCGCTCGACCGCGAGATGCGGCCGCTCGATCTCGTGATCTACAATCCGAGCCGCCGGGCGCGCGGACCCTTGGTCGATCTCGATCCGGTCGAGGTCGAGCAAGCATTGATGGTCACGGCCTATGGCGGCTTCCTGGTGGCGCAGCGGGCGGCCAAGCGCATGCTCGCACGCGGACGCGGCAGCATCCTCTTCACCGGCGCTTCGGCGAGCGTGAAGGGCTATGCGCAGTCGGCACCGTTCGCCATGGGCAAGTTCGCGCTGAGGGGGCTCGCCCAGAGCATGGCGCGCGAGCTGGCGCCCAAGAACATCCATGTCGCGCATTTCGTCATCGACGGCAGCATCGGGCGCGATCCGGATGGGGAGGCGCGACTCGATCCCGATGCCATCGCCGACACCTATCTGCACATTCATCGCCAACCCCGCAGCGCCTGGACCTGGGAGGTCGAGCTGCGTCCCTGGGTCGAGCGGTTTTGAGCCGGAAAGACCGGCCAGGCGGCTCTCGGGATGCCGTCCACCGCTTGCCGCCGCCGGGCAGCCGGGGGTAGGGTCGCGCGGAATCTTCAGCGGGCGCGGCCGGGGTCGTGGCGACCCACGAAGGAGAGGGCGGACGGGGCGATGGCCGACGATCTTTTCGCGGACGAGCTGGCCGAGCATCTGGCCGTCGCCGAGGCGGTACGGTCGGGGTTGGCGGCGCCGTTCGCCGATATGCGCGCCTTGTGGCGGCGCACGATCGAGAGAGAGGGAAAGATATTCTTCTTCGGCAATGGCGGCAGCGCTGCCGACGCGCAGCATCTGGCAACGGAGCTCACCATCCGTTACTCGCGCGATCGCAAACCAATCGCCGCTATCGCGCTCACGGCCGATTCCGCCGCGCTGACCGCCGGCGGCAACGACCTCGGATTCGAGCGCATTTTCGCGCGGCAGGTGGAGGCGCTGGGCCGGCCGGGCGATCTGGCACTGGGGCTCTCGACCTCGGGGCGCAGCCGGAATGTCCTGGCGGCGCTGGCGACCGCGCGCGGCCTGGGGCTCGCGACCGCCGCTTTCACCGGCGCCGGGCCGCATCGTCTATCCGAACTGTGCGATTGCGTCCTCGCCGTGCCCTCGACCGTGACGGCGCGCATCCAGGAGATGCACATCACCTTGGGCCAGATGCTCTGCGCCGCGCTCGAGCGGGATCTGGGGCTGGTATGAGCGCGGACGCCACGATCGCATCGCCGGCGCTCGCCGGCCTCGACCTCTCCCGTTTCGGCGAGGCGAGCGTTCTCGTCGTGGGCGACGTCATGCTCGACCGCTATGTGGGGGGCTCGGTCGACCGCATGTCGCCCGAAGCGCCCGTGCCGGTGCTGCAGGTGGAAGGCGAGCGCAGCATGGCAGGGGGTGCGGCCAACGTCGCGCGCAATATTGCGGCGCTGGGCGGGCAGGCAACGCTGATCGGCCTCGTCGGCGACGACGCGGAGGGAGAGGAACTCGCTGAAACGCTGGCCGCCGACCGGCGCATCGCGCTGCGGCTGGTGGTGGACCGCACGCGGCCGACCACGACCAAGACCCGATTCGTCGCGGGAAACCGGCAATTGCTGCGCGTCGACCGGGAGCGGGTGGTCTTGGCCGACGCCGGCATCGAGCGCGCGCTGCTGGCCGCCGTCGAGGCCGCCTTGCCCGAGGCCGATCTCGTCCTGCTGTCGGACTATGCCAAGGGCGCTCTTACCGATGACATGATCGGCGCCATCACGGTGCGCGCCGCGGCCGTCGGCAAGATCGTCGTTGCCGACCCCAAGGCGCGCGATTTCCGCCGCTATCGCGGCGTCGACGTGCTGACGCCCAATCGGCATGAGACCGTCGCCGCGTCGGAGCTGCCCTGCGGCAACGACGCGGAAGCGGCGGCGGCGGGCCAGCGCCTCATCGAGCAGACCGGCATCCCGGCGCTACTGGTGACGCGCGGCGAGCAGGGCATGACCCTGGTCCGCAAGGGGCATGCGCCGCTGCATATCGCAGCCGATGCGCGCGAGGTGTTCGACGTGTCGGGCGCCGGCGATACGGTGATCGGGAGCTTGGGGCTGGCGCTGGCCGCAGGCTTCGAACTCGATCTCGCGGCGCGTCTCGCCAATCTTTGCGGCGGGATCGTGGTGGGCAAGGCCGGCACGGCGCTGGTCTATCCGACGGATGTGTCGGCAGCACTGCATGCGCGCGCCCTGGCCTCATCGACCAGCGCCAAGATCATGGACCTGCGGCGCACCTTGGAGCAGATCGCCCATTGGCGTGATGCGGGCCAGCGCATCGGCTTCACCAACGGCTGCTTCGATCTGATTCATCCGGGCCATGTGACGCTGCTGACCAAGGCGCGCGCCGCCTGCGACCGGCTGGTGGTGGGGCTCAACAGCGATGCCTCGATCAAGCGTCTGAAGGGGAGCGACCGGCCGGTGCAGGACCAGCAAATGCGGGCCACCGTGCTGGCGGCGCTGGCCAGCGTCGATCTGGTCGTGATCTTCGAGGAGGAGACCCCGCTCGCTCTCATCGAGGCGACCCGGCCCGATGTTCTTGTCAAGGGCGCGGACTATCGGCTCGACCAGGTGGTCGGGGCCGATCTCGTGCAGCGTAATGGCGGCCAAGTGCTGCTGGTCGATCTGGTGCCGGGCCACAGCACGACCGACACCATCCGGCGGCTCGGTCGGGCACGATGATCCTCGTTACGGGCGGTGCCGGCTTCATCGGCTCGAATCTCGTCGCGGCCCTGTCCGATCGCGGCACGCCGGCGGCCGTCTGCGATTGGCTGGGCTCCGCCGGAAAGTGGCAGAACCTGGCGAAGCACGAAGCCGCCGACTTGGTGGCGCCCGAGCGCTGCCTGGATTGGCTCGAGCGGCACCGGAGCGAGGTGGAGCAGGTGGTGCATCTGGGCGCCATCAGCGACACCGGCGCCACCGACGCCGATCTCGTGATCGCGACGAACTTCAGCTTTTCGGTCGCATTGTGGGACTGGTGCGCCGCCGCCGGGCGGCCGCTGATCTACGCCTCATCGGCCGCCACCTATGGCGACGGCAAGGCCGGCTTCTCGGACCGCTGGGAACCCGAGGCGCTGGCGCGCTTGAGGCCGCTCAACCTTTATGGCTGGAGCAAGCATCTGTTCGACCGCTGGGTGGCGCGCCGCGTGGCGGATAAGCGGCCCGCGCCGCCGCGCTGGTTCGGGCTCAAATTCTTCAACGTCTACGGGCCCAACGAGTATCACAAGGGCGCGATGCAGAGCGTGGTCGCGCGCAACTTCCCGCGCGCCGCGAACGGCCTTGGCGTGCAGTTGTTCCGCTCCTACCGCGACGGCTTCGGCGATGGCGGCCAGCGCCGCGACTTCGTTTATGTGCAGGACTGCGTGGCGCTGATGCTGTGGCTCATGGACGGCTCCGCGGAGAGCGGGATCTACAATGTCGGGACCGGTATGCCGCGCAGCTTCCTCGATCTGGTCCATGCGCTGTTCGCGGCGATCGACCGCGAGCCGAGGATCGAGTTCATCGACATGCCGGCGGCTCTCCGTCCAGCCTATCAGTATGAGACGGCGGCGGATCTGACGCGGCTGCGGACGGCCGGCTTCGGCCGCCCCTTCACCGCATTGGAGACGGGTGTCGCCGACTATGTCCGGCGCTACCTCTCGGCGGAGGATCGCTATCGATGAGTGGTGGCGTCGAGGCGCCCGGCGGCGGCGTGAAGGCGTTGCCGCGGCTCTGGGGCTTGCCCGTGCTGCTGTGGGGGCAAGGCGCCGATCGCCTCGCCGGATGGCTGGCACCGGCCCTTGCTTTCGCGGTGCCGGTTTCGGTATCGGCCGATGCGGTCTTCCTCGGCGCGATCCTGTTGCTCGTCCTGCTGGGCGGCGGCTGGCGGGAGAAGCTCGACAGGCTGCTCGGAAATCCTCCGGCGCTCGCGGCGCTGGCGGTCTTTCTGGCCCTTTTGGTGGGACTCTCCTGGAGCGAGGCACCCTGGATGGCGCGGCTCTCCTATCTCGGCCGCTATAGCGATCTGGGCGCGATCGCATTGCTGTTGCCGGTGTTCGCCGATGCCGAGGTGCGGCGGCGGACCTTGCTCGCCTTTCTTGCCGCCATGCTGCTGACGGCGCTGCTCTCCTTCGCGCTTCGCTTCGGCTGGATTTCCGGTGGCGGGATCTGGCATGGCGGTCCCGACAGCCCCACGCCCTTCCGCTCCTCGATCGCGCAAGGCCTGATGATGGCCTATGCAGCATTTGTGGCGGTCGAGCTCGCGGGCGATCGCCAAAGCGGTCTGGGGCGCTGGAGCCTATGGCTATTCGCGGCGGTGGCTCTGTTCGACCTTCTGTTCCTTGTGCCGGGGCGGACCGGTTACGTGGTAGCCGGCGTCCTGGCAGTTTATGGAGGCATGCTGCGGTTCGGCAGGCGGGGCGCGGCGATCGCGGCGCTGGGTGCCGCGATCCTGTTCGGCGTGGCCTATCTGCTGTCGCCCACCTTCCATACCCGGCTCGAGCAGGCGGTGGTCGAGGCGGAGCAGGCGAGCCCCGACGCCCCCGCCGAGACGTCGGTGGGCTTGCGGCTCGAATATTGGCGCCATACGGCCACTCTCATCGCGCAAGCGCCGCTGTTGGGGCATGGCACCGGCAGTTTCGCCTCGGCTTATGCGCGCCTCGTCGAAGGCACCGCCATGGAGGCCAGCCGCAATCCGCATAACGACCTGTTGCATCTGACCGCTCAACTTGGCCTGATCGGTGCGGCCCTGCTGTTGGTGCTTTACGTCGTGACCTGGCGCTGGGCGGCGCGGCTTCCGTCGCCGGCCGATCGGGCCATGGCCCGCGGGCTGGTCCTCACCTTTGCCGCCGGCGGGCTGTTCAACACGCTGCTGATGGATCACACCGAGGGGCGGGTGTTCATGCTGTTTGCAGCACTGCTGTTCGCCGCCCTGCCGCCGCGCCGGGGCTGGAGGGCTGCGGTCGAGAGTGCGGCGCCCGGAGCGGTTCCATGATCTCGGTGATCATGCTGACTCGCAACAGCGAACGTCATCTGGCGCAGGCGCTCGATTCCTGCCGGCCGTTCGATCAGGTGGTCATGCTCGACAACGGGTCGACCGACGGCACCTTCGCCATCGCCGCGCGCTATCCCAACGTGCAGGTCGAACGTCATAACGGCGAATGGCCGGGCCTCGGCTGCCTGCTCAACACGGCCGCCGCGTTCGCGCGGCACGACTGGCTGCTGTGGCTCGACAGCGACGAGGAGATCACGCCGGAAATGGCGGCTGCCATCCGGGCGCAGCCGCTCGACCCGGCTTGCGTCTATTCCTTCCGCCGTGTCAATTGCTTTGCGGGGAGGCCGGTGCATCACGGCGGCTGGTCGAACGACCGTATCGTGCGGCTGTTCCATCGCGGCCATGGCCGCTTCAGCGAGGACCGCGCTCACCCGCGCGTTATCGCGCCGGGCACGCGCGAAGTGGCACGACCGGAGATCCTGCTGCATTACAGCTACGACACGGTCGACGACTTCATGCGCAAGGCGATCTGGTTCAGCGATCGCTTCGTCGAGCAACACCGCGGCCGGCGTCGCGCCACCGTGCCGCAGGCCGTGCTCCATGGCGCAGCGGCCTTTCTCAAGACCTATGTCCTGAGGGCCGGCTTTCTCGACGGTTACGTGGGGCTTCTGATCGCCGTCAGCAACGCTTACGGCACGTTGTACAAATATCTGAAGCTCCGCGAAGCCAACCGGTCGCAATCTTGAACAAAGCCGCTTATCGCGCCACCCGCTCTTCACCCGCTGCGGCGAGGGGCCCGGATCGCATCCTGGTGGTAGCGCCGGCCTGGGTCGGCGACATGGTGATGACGGAGGCCGTGACGCAGCTCCTGCAGCAGCGCCATCCGGGGGCGGCGATCGATCTGCTGGCGCCGGCTTGGACGGCACCTCTGGTATCGTTCATGCCCGCCGTGCGCCGCGCCGTCGTGTCGCCGTTCGCGCACGGGCGGCTGGCGCTGGCCGCACGCTGGCGTCTGGCGCGCCGGCTCCACAAAGAGGGGTATGACGTCGCGATTCTGCTGCCGAACTCGCTGAAATCGGCCTTGGCGCCGTTCCTCGCCGGCATTCCGCGCCGGGTCGGCTATGTGCGCGAAGGCCGGGCGCTGCTCTTGACCGAGGCGCGTTGGTTGGACAAGGCCCGGCTCTCGCGGCAGGTCGATCGCTTCTTCGCGCTCGTTCTGCCCGATGGCGCGCCGTTGCCGCCGGATCTGCCAACGCCGCGCCTCGCCATTCCGCTGGGAGCGGCGGAAGCGGCGCTCGCCTCGCTGGGGCTGGTGCGACCGTCGACGCCGCTCCTGATATTGGCGCCGGGTGCGGAGTACGGGCCGGCCAAGCGCTGGCCGGCTGCGCATTTCGGCAAGGTCGCGCGCGAGAAGCATGCGGCCGGCTGGGCGGTATGGCTGGTGGGCTCGCCCAATGACCGAGAAGCGGCGGCGGCCGTGCAGGCCGCGTCGGGCGGAATCTGCATCGATCTCGCCGGCCGCACGGATCTGGCACGGGCGGTCGCGCTGATGAGCCTCGCCAACGCCGTGGTCAGCAACGATTCCGGCCTCATGCATGTCGCGGCAGCGCTCGCGCGGCCGCTGGTGGCGCTCTACGGGCCGAGCGATCCCGGCTTTACGCCGCCCCTCAGCCCGCAGGCCCACCTGCTGCGGTTGGCGCTCGATTGCAGCCCTTGTCATGCGCGGGAATGCCCGCTCGGCCATCAGCGCTGCCTGGTCGAGCTTGCGCCCGAGCGCGTGCTCGAAGCGTTGGCGGCGCTCGAAGCTGGCGAGTAGGACGGACGCATGAGGCTTCTCATCGTCAAGCCCTCGTCCTTCGGCGATATCCTGCACGCGATGCCGGCGCTGACCGATGCTGTGCGAGCGCTGCCGGGGCTGACCGCCGATTGGGTCGTGGAGGAGGCCTTTGCCGAGTTGCCGCACTGGCATCCGGCGGTGCAGGAAACCGTGGTGGTGGCGACGCGTCGCTGGCGGCGGAACTGGGAGAGCGCGATCGGAGAGCTGCCCTCGTTTCTGCGCCAGTTGCGCGCGCAGCGCTACGACCTGGTGCTCGATGCCCAGGGGCTTCTGCGCAGCGCCGTCATGGCCGGCTTGGCCAAGGGGCCGGGCGTCGGCTTCGACTTCCCATCCGCGCGCGAGCGCTGGGGGGTGCCGCTCTATCGTCGCCGAGTGGCGGTTTCGTGGGACCTGCATGCCGTCGAGCGGCAGCGTCGCCTTTTCGCCGCCGCCCTCGGCTATGCGCGGCCGAGCGCGCCGGCCGATTACGGGCTGCGTCTTCCTGCAGTACCGGCGGCGGCGAAACCCTATGTCGCCTTCTGCATCGACGCCAGTTGGCCGAGCAAGCGATGGCCCATCGAGCATTGGCGCGCTCTCGCCGAGCGCGTCGTCGGCGCGGGGTTTCAAGTTCGCCTGCCGCTCGCAAGCGAAGCGCAGCGGCCGCGCGCCGACGCGGTCGCGGGAGCAAGAGCGGAGATCGCCCTGCATCCGACGCCGCAACTGAGCGATCTGGCCGCGTTGCTCGCGGGAGCGGCCGCCGTCGTCGCCTCGGACAGCGGCCCGGCCCATCTCGCCGCCGCGCTGGGCCGGCCGCAGATCGTTCTCTACGGCCCGACCTCGGCGGCGCAGCATGGCACGATCGGTCGCGACCAGACCCATCTCGAGGCGGCCTTTCCCTGCGCGCCCTGTTACGGACGGCTTTGCCGCTACCGCGGTCCTCGGGAGGTCGAGCCGGCCTGTTTCGGGACGCTGCCGCCCGAATTGGTCTGGGAGCGGCTCGGCGCCATGCTCGCCGGAAAGGGTGCGCACCATGCGGAGGGGTACGCGTGAGCCGCCGCCCGCCGTTGCCCAAGCGTCTGCTCCAGGCGCTCGAGGGCGCGCTGTTGCTGCTGCTCTGGGTTCCGGTGCGCCTCATGCCGGTGGATTGGGCCTCGGGTCTGGGCGGTTTCATCGCGCGCAAGATCGGGCCGTGGTTGCCGGTCAATCGCGTCGGCAAGACGAATCTGCAGCGCGCCTTTCCGGACAAGAGCGAGGCGGAGATCGAAGGGATCTTGCGTGGCGTATGGGACAATCTCGGGCGCTATGCGCTCGAATATCCGCATCTGACGAAAATTTGGGACTTCGACCCCGAGCGGCTCGCCGGCGATCGCGTCGAGGTGGAGGGCGTCGAGCAGTTCGTGGCGTTGCGCGACGACGGCAAGCCGGCTCTCCTCTTCGCGGCGCATCTGGGCAATTGGGAGCTGCTGCCCGTGGCGGCGGCGCGCCACGGGCTGCCGGTGACGGTGCTCTACCGTCCGCCCAATAATCCGATCGCGGCGGTGATGGTCGAGCGCATCCGGCGCAACGCCATGGGCGACCTGATCTCGACCGGCGTGCACACGGCGCTGGCCGCGGTTGATGTCATCGAACATGGCGGCCATCTCGGCATGCTGGTCGATCAGCACGCGAGGCTCGGCGTGAGCGTTCCCTTCTTCGGCCGGCCCGCACGCGTGGCGCCGCTCTTGGGCAAGCTCGCGCGGCGTTACCGCTGCCCGCTGCACGGCGCCCGCATCGAGCGCCTCGGCGGCGCGCGGTTCCGCGCCACCCTCACGCCGCCCATCGAGATTCCCGTCACCGACGATCCCGGCGCCGACGCGCAGGAGATCATGCGCCGCGTCACGGCGATCATCGAAGGCTGGGTGCGCGAGCGGCCCGATCAGTGGCTTTGGCTGCACCGCCGCTGGCGCGAGGACTGAGCCGCGCCGACGGCGCGACAGCACATCCTGCTCAACTGGGTATTCTTTTGTCGCCCCCGCGAAAGCGGGGGCCCAGGGGGCCGCGGCACGTCGCCGGCCCCTGGGTTCCTGCTTTCGCAGGAACGACGAGAGATAATGATTCCGTCTGAGCGAATTCCGCCCTCACGCCTGATAGGCGATCTCCCCGCCGACGAAGGTCATGGCGACCTTCGTGTCCTTGACGGCCTCGGGCGGCACGGTGAAGACGTCCTGCTCCAGCACCGCGAAGTCGGCGAGCTTGCCAGGCTCGATCGCGCCCTTGAGCTCTTCCTCGAAGCCTGCCCAGGCGCCAAGGATGGTATAGGCGCGCAAGGCCTCCTCGACCGTTACGGCCTCCGGCGCGCCGATCGGTCGGCCCGTGTCGGTGCGCCGCATCACCATCGCGCCGATGATCTCCCACGGATTGGTCGAGCAGATCGGCGCGTCGGAATGGCCCGGCGCCGGCACGCCCGCATCGATCAGCGTGCGATGCGGCCACATCCAGCGCATGGCGGCCTCGCCGCGGTTGTCGATGTAGGCGTCGCCGAGGCTCCACATGAAGCCCGTGGCCGACGAGTCGACCGCGCCCAGCCGCTTGATCCGCTCGAGGATCTTGGGCGTGACATAGCAGCAATGCTCGACCCGGCTGCGATGGTCGGGCCTCGGATGGGCCTCGAGCGCCGCCTCGATGGCGTCGAGGGCGAAATCGATGCCGCGATCGCCGATGCCCTCGACGCAGACCCGCAAGCCCGCCTTGTGCGCCGCGATCACCTTCGGGATCAGTTCCTCGGCGTCGTAGAGCAGCATGCCGCAATTGGGCACCGGTTCCCCCGGCACGGCCCTGCCGACATAGGGGTCGTAGTAGGCGGCGGTGCGCCCGGAGGTCGAGCAGTCCGGGCACCATTCCACGCCGATGATGCGGATCCATTCGTCGCCGAATCCGGTGCGCACGCCGGCGGCGAGATAGGAATCCACCAGTGCCTCGTCGCGCCCGTCGAGGATCACGCCGATGCGCATGGAGAGCTTTCCGGCCTCGCGCAGCCGCTGATAGGCTTCGATCGCCTTGCGCGCGGTGAGCGAGTTGTGCAGCGACGTCACGCCGTGCCGGAGATAGAGATCGAAGACGCGCGGCAGGCCGGCCTCGTACTCGGCCACGCTGTAGCTTTCCTTGATGCGCTCCTCGAGCCCCCAGGCGGCCATCTCGCGCAACAGGCCGGTCATGCGGCCGGTGGCAGGATCGCGGTCGAACCGCCCATGCGGCGGATCTTCCGCGTTGTCGTCGACACCCATGGTCTGCAGCATGGCACTGTTGAGCACGGCGATGTGGTGGTCGGTGCGATAAAGCCAAACCGGCCGGCCGTTCGAGACGGCATCGAGCTGCTCGCGCGTCGGGTAGCCGCCGCATTTCTGGTCGTTGTAGCCGAAGCCGAGAAGCGGCTGGCCGGGGGCGAGCGCCGCCGTGCGCGTCGCGACGAGTTGCAGAAGTTCCCCCACCGACTTCACGGCGGGCCAGCCGATGTCGACCCAACGCAACAGCGTGAGCGCGTGAGAATCGGGATGGCAGTGCGAATCGACGATGCCGGGCACGACGCGCCGGCCGGCGAGATCGATCCGCCGTGTCGCGGGCCCGGCCAGTGCCATCATCTCGTCGTCGCTCCCGACCGCGAGGATGCGCCCGCGCCAGACCGCGACGGCCTGGGCTGCGGGCTGCGCCGCCGCCAGCGTGGTGACCTTGCCGCCGTGGATGACGAGATCCGCCGCGACTGCGTTGCCCATGGTCCGCATCCCCCTGAGATCGTTGATCGTTCGGTCAGAGCCGGCCGCGAGGCTAGCACAAACTCTCGGCGGCGCATGGGGTTATAGCCACAGAAAGGCCACACCAACCGGGGTCTCGCTTGAGGCACTGTGATTTCAGCGCCGGACGCGGACCCCCGCAAGGCCGCCCCGCCGGTGCAGCTGCGTCGCCGCCGAAAGCCCCTTGTCACTGGGCCTGGCGAGAGGTTTTCGGAGCGCAGCACCCACACGCCAACTAGCGCGCCCTGCCTCCTTTCGGAGGCAGGGCCGTTTCTTTGTGGGCCGAGGCTGCTCGCAGGATCGGCGGGCGAGGATGCTATGGTCGTTCCATGCATCCGATTCTCTCGCTATTGCTGGGTCTTGCGCTCGCCGCCGGCGGTGGCGAGCTGTTCTTGCGCGGCGTGGTGGGGTTGGCGCAAGGACTGCGCGTGCCGACGGCGCTGGTGGCGCTGACGCTTGCCGCTTTTGCCACCTCTGCCCCGGAACTCGCGGTGGCCATCAGCGCGGCACAAGCGAGGTTTCCGGAGCTGGCCCTGGGCGACGCGCTCGGCAGCAACATCGTCAATATCGGCTTGGTCCTGGGGCTGGCCTACCTGATCGGCGGCACAACCCGACCGGACGGCCGGCTCCTGCGCGAGGTCGCCGCGGCGACCTTGGCGCCGTTGCTGACGATGGCGCTGCTCCATGACGGCCGTCTCGGCCCCTTCGATGGCGCGGCGATGCTGGCCACCTTCGCTCTTTGGCTTGCCAGCATTCTCGCTCAGGCACGGACCCATCGCCGGTCCAACGCGACCAGGCCTCAGCGCGACAAAAGCGCGTCGTGGCCGATGGTCATTCCGCTGCTCGGGCTGGGGATTGCGCTTCTGGCCGCCGCGGGCCGGTTCATCGTGACTGGAGGGCTCGGCATCGCCCAGGCGCTCGGTACCGATCCTTTCGTTGTCGGCGCCCTTGTGGTGGCCGTGGGCACTTCCGTGCCCGAACTGGCGACCGCGGTTACCGCTTCCTTGCGCGGCCATCACGATGTCGGGCTGGGCACGGTCATCGGCAGCAACGTGTTCAACAGCCTGTTCATCGTGCCGATGGCGGCCATCATTCACCCGATCGCCGTGCCGTGGCGGGAAGCGGCGCCGGGCCTGGGCGCGGGAGCAGCCATCGTTCTGGTGGCATGGATTGCCGCCGCGCGGCCGGGGCGCTGGCAGGGCGCGCTTCTGCTCGTCTGCTATCTGGCCTACGCCGTCGTGACCGGTTGGCTCAGTCCGACGACGAACATGGCCACGCTCTGAAGCAATTTCGCCGGCCCGGACGACGGTGCCAGAGGAGAACGAGGGACGGCACCGCCTCACGCGGGCTGGCCGCGGAATACCTCGACCGCGTCGGCGAGTTCCGGGATGGCGCGATTGGCGGCAGCGAAGCCCTCGGCGATCGCTTCGTCGGCGCGATCGAATTCCAGCAATCCGAGATGGCCGAGCCGCGGGGTGATCGCCACGTCGGGCGGCTCGCCTGCCAGCCGGCTGCGCGCAATGCGGTCGAGGACGATGTTGAGCGATTGCACCATCACGCCGAACAGGCTCGGCGCATCGGTGGGCCGGCCGTAGATGCGCCGCAGCATGTTCGAAAAGCGCGAGAGGGGGCCCGCGGCCCGCTCGATGGCCGGCAGCTCGCTCAGCAGATCGAAGCCGGCAGCGCGGCTGATGCTGGTGCCGGGCGCGCGGGTGCGGCCGATGATATCCGAGTGCAGGTTGACCGCGATCACGATATGGGCACCGAGCGCCCGGCAGACGGAGACGGGGACCGGGTTCACCAGCGCGCCGTCGATCAGCCAGCGGTCCTCGTGCTTGGCCGGAGAGAAGACACCCGGGAGCGAGATCGAGGCGCGCAAGGCCTCGACCAGACTGCCTTGGCGGATCCAGACCTCGTGCCCCGAGACGAGATCGGTGGTGACGCAGGTGAAGGGAACCGGCAGATCCTCGATGCGCTGGTCGCCGATATGGCGCTGGATCACCTCGGTCAGGCGGTTGCCTGCGATCATGCCGCCGCCCGCCATCTGGAAGTCGAGATAGCTCATCACCTTGAGCCTGGTAAGGTCGCGCGCCCATTGCTCCAGCACGTCCAGCTTGCCGGCGAGATGGATGCCGCCCACGAGCGCGCCGATCGAGGTGCCGCAAACGATGTCGGGCCTGATGCCCGCTGCGCCGAGGGCGCGCAGCACGCCGATATGGGCCCAGCCGCGCGCGGCCCCGCTGCCCAGCGCCAGGCCGATGCGGGGACGGACCGTCGTCGGTGTCGCCAGATCTTGCGCGGCCATGCTCACAGCTCGCCCTCTTCGAGAATGGCTCGAACTTCCTTCAACGCTTGTGCCCGCGGCATGCCGGGGGTGAGACGGGGATTGTAGAGCAGGCGCACCAGCGTCTCGTCATCGTCGCTCAGATTCACCTGGGGGCTATGGTCGTTGAACACCGAGGGATAGACCTGGTCGGAATCGTTGGGCAATCCCAGGATCTGCGTGAACTCCTCGATCACGCAGTCCTGCAGCTTGCCCAGCGACAGGACCATGTCGCTGGGAATCCCGATCGCCGCGAAGGAAATCTCGCTGCCGCCACTGACGGCATAGAGGCCAAAGCACAGCGAGCCGTGCAGCTCCTTCCAACTGCCGATCGGCCGATCCAGATAGCGGTTGACCGAGCCGATCAGCCGGTCGGCTGTGTCGAACACGATGACGACGTTGGCACCTGCGGTGTTCGTTGAGAAGCCGATGTCGAGCCCGGTCAGGCGGTGGAGCAGGCGTGCATGGTCCTCGGTATAGCGGCGTTGCAACTCGGCCGGGCCTGCGCGGATGTCGAGAAAAACGCGCAAGCCCCGGGTCCATTTGTGGACCTTGCCGTCCATCGGCGGGCCGAACTCGGTATTGAAGGCGATGAGATCGAAGTCGGTGACAAGACGGTCCACCCGTTCGCCGCCCGCCGCCGTCAGGAGCGGCGCCGCGATCGCCAAGGCCAGTGTCAGGCATCGACCAAGCCGGATGTTCACCGCCGATTCCCCATCGCCCGCCAGTTTGCGCTTGCGGCCGCGGGTCGGGCAAGACGACGAGGGCGTTTCTGCTGTCAATCGAGCCAGGGCGCGTCCTGCCGGACTTCGATCAGGGTCGGGGCGTCGGCCGCGAAGGCGTCGGCAAGCGCCTTCTTGAGCTGTGCCGCGCTCGCCGGGCGTGCCGCGTGCGCGCCGAAGGCCTTGGCCAGCATCTGGAAGTCGGGGTTGCGCGGCTTGACCGCGATCTCCGGAATGCCGCGATTGACCATGTCGCCGGCGATCTGGCCGAGCGCGTCGTTGTTCCACAGTAGAATCGCGATCGGCAGCTTGAGCTCGACGGCGGTCGCGAGCTCCTGCACGGTGAAGAGGAACCCGGCATCGCCCGCGACCGCGACGCAAGCGCTCTCGGGGCGCGCCAGCTTGGCGCCGATGGCGGCCGGCAGCGCATAACCCAACGTGCCGAAGCCCACCGGGTGGAACCAGCAGCGCGGCTGGCTCATGGGAAAGTGGTAATTTCCCGTATAGGCGATTTGCGTCATGTCGGTCGCCACCATGCCGTCTTCGGGCAGGGCCGCCCGCAGCACGTCGAGCACCTTGCGGTGCTTCATCTGCAGCGGCGCCCCGCCGGAGAGGTTGGTCGCGCGCACGCGATCCAGCTCCTCGGCCGGAATGCGCCCGGCGGCCGGCTTGCCGTCGAGCGCGGCGGCCAGCGCCGGAAGAGCCTGGGCCGCATCGGCAAGGATGGCGACCGCCGCCGGATAATCGCGGGCGATGGTCCGCGCATCGATGTCGATGCGAACGATCTTGCCCCTGATGTCGAGACGATCGACCCAGCTGTCGGTCTCGGCGAGCTCCGTGCCGGCTGCAATCACGACGTCGGCCGATGCCAGCAGCTTTTGCGTCGCCGGCATCAACAGCGTCGAGCCGACGCAGAGCGGATGGTCGTCGGGCACCACGCCTTTGCCGGCCGTCGTCAGGACGACCGCGGCGCCGAGCTGCTCGGCGATGTGGCGGACCGCCTGCGCGCAGTCGACCGTGCCGCCGCCCGCGAGCAAGAGCGGCCGCTTGGCGGCGCGCAGCAGCTTGGCAGCAGCGGCAATGGCGTCGGCGGAGGGGGCCGGTCGCGCGGCCGAGGGGCCGGGCGTCTCGATGCGCGGCGCGGGCGCGGCCAGCACATCGAGCGGCAATTCGATATGGACCGGGCGCGGCCGCTGGCTGGCGAAGCGGTCGAAGGCGTCGGCGATTGCGGACGGCAGCTCCGAGGCCGCGCGCAGGCTGTAGCTGGCCGATACCAGCGGTGCGATCGCCGCCTGCTGGTCCGTGATCTCGTGCAAGCGGCCGCGACCGCGGCCGAGATCGCTGCTGGCGTTGACGCTGGAGAGCATCAGCACCGGGATCGAGTCGGAGAAGGCCTGGCCGATCGACGTTGCGGCGTTCAAGACGCCGGGCCCGGTGATGACGCAGCACACGCCCGGTCGGCCCGAAGCGCGCGCATAGCCGTCGGCCATGAAGCCGGCGCCCTGCTCATGCCGCACGCCGACATGCCGGATCGAGCTGTCGGCAAGGCCGCGATAGAAGTCGAGCGTATGCACGCCGGGAATTCCAAACACGGTATCGACGCCGTATTGCTCGAGGAGCGCAATCGCGGCCTGGCCGCAGGTCATGTTGGTCGTCATCGGTGGTGCTTTCGCATTGTGGTGAATGCCAAGTTAACGAAGCCGCTCTCGCATTAGGAATTGGCGAGCTGCAGCATGGACCGGCGCAAATCCGCGAGCAAGCGACGGTTGCGCTCGCCTTATCCCGGTTATTCATCCTTTCCACAGCTTCCTCAGATGCTAGGGTTCCCGCACCATGCCGTCCGCGTCGGGTCGGGGAGACACCGATGGTCAGTCCGTATCTCACCAAGCCATTGCGCACGATCGAGCAGGTCGCGCGGGAGCTCGAAGAGGCGCAGCGACGTCGCCTTGCGCACAAGGGCGGCCGTGCCTTGCTGGAGCCCGACCTCGAGGTGCCGAACGCCCAAGGCGGTTCGAAAAAGCCGACGAAAGTCGAAGACTCGAGAGAGAGGAAAGGCCCTCGCCCGCACATCGATTGACGGCGGGCACCGCCCCATAGGGGCAGCTCTCGGTCCGGGTCGCCGGCCTTCGTTTCTCCATGCGCCTTTCTTGCACCATCGGCACGCCGTGGGGACACGACCGCCGTGGCGTGAGCCGCGAGGGTCGGTCTATCGAGACCGCAGCGGCCATTGCACGAGGCGCGCGACGCTGTTAAGGCTCGGGCGCCACCCCTTCGCAAGCGGCATCACGCCGCAGCACGGCCGTTCCCGCATGTTCGCCACGCTCGCCGCCATCATCGCTCCGATCCTGATCGTCGCCGCGATCGGCTATATCTGGGCCTGGCTCAAGCGGCCGTTCGACTCGCGCCTGGTGACGGCGCTGGTGACGACGATCGGCACGCCTAGCCTGGTGGCTTCCACCCTGACCAAGCTCTCGGTCGATACGACGGCGCTGGGTCACATGGCGCTCGTCACGGTCGTCGCTTTTGTCGGTTTCGCGGCGGTCGGAATGGTCGCGCTCAAGTTGCTCAAGCTGCCGTTCCATTCCTATCTGCCATCGCTCATGTTCCCGAACTCCGGCAATATGGGCCTGCCCCTCTCCCTCTTCGCCTTCGGCGAGGACGGGCTTGCGCTCGCCATCGTCTTTTTCGTGATTTCCGTCACGCTGCAATTCACGCTGGGCATAGGGCTCGCCGCCGGCAGCGCGGACGTCAGGCGCCTGTTGCGGATGCCGCTGACTTATGCGGTGGCGTTGTCGCTGCTCTTCCTCGCGACTGGTTGGCCCGTGCCGAAATGGCTGGCGAACACGCTGGAGCTTCTGGGCGGCCTCACCATCCCGCTGATGCTGGTGGCGCTGGGCGTGTCGCTCGGGCATCTCAGAGTGCGGTCGCTGGGGCGAGCCCTTCTGCTATCCCTGGTGCGGCTGGGCGCCGGGTTCATCATCGGCCTCGGGGTCGGGCGTGCCTTCGGTCTCGAAGGCGAGGCGCTGGGCGTCGTCGTTCTTCAGTCCGCGATGCCCGTGGCGGTGTTCAATTATCTCTTTGCCGAGCTCTACAAGCGCGAGCCCGAGGACGTGGCGGGCCTCGTGGTGGTGTCGACCGTCTTGTCGTTCGTGACGTTGCCGCCGCTCCTGCTATTCGTGCTGTAGCGGCAGGCCGTCCGGCCCGCAAAAGAGCTTCGGCGTTGCAGATGGCGATTGCGCCCCTCGTGACGGTTCCGAAAAGGCGCGTTATAGTTTCCGAACGGGAAGAGCCGGCGCCAAGCCGGCTGACCTTCGGGAGGAAAGCCCGTCATGAACGAAAGCGCGCTCCGCCGGCCGGCCGGCGCCGGCACTCTCAGCAAGACCCATATGCCGTTCACCCTCGACGGCGGTGTCGCGAGCCGCTGTCGCATCGGGCTGATCGTGCTGGCGACCGATCACACCATCGAGGCCGAGTGGCGGCAGGTGATCCGGCTGCCGGGCGTGGCGATCTACGAGAGCCGCATCCTCAACGCGGCCGAGATCAATCCGACCACCTTGGCCGCCATGGAGAAGGGGCTCGCCGCGGCGGCCTCGCTGATCCTGCCTGGCACCAAGCTCGACGTGATCGGTTATGGCTGCACCTCGGCCTCGGTGGTGCTGGGCGAGGAAACGGTGGCCCGGCGCATCCGGGAGGCGCGGCCGGAGGCCAAGGTCACGAACCCGATCACGGCGGCCATCGCCGGCATGAAGATGCTGGGTGCCGGGCGCATCGCGCTGCTGACGCCTTATATCGAGGAGGTCAACCAGCGCTTCCGCAGCTACATCGAGGCGCACGGGCTCGAGGTGCCGGTGATGGGCTCCTTCAACCACGAAAACGACAACGAGGTGGCGCGCATCTCGACCGCCTCGATCCGCGACGCGATGATCGAGCTCGGTCGCGAGCCTTCCGTCGACGGTGTGTTCGTATCCTGCACCAGCCTGCGCGTGGCCGAGATCGCCGAGGAGGTCGAGCGCGCCATCGGCAAGCCGGTGACATCGAGCAACCTGGCGCTCGCTTGGCATTGCCTGCGGCTTGCCGGCGCGAACGACCCGATCCCGGGCTACGGGCGGCTGTTCCGGAGCTGAGGCATAAAGCCCAGCCCGATTGACCCGGCCCTGTCCCGGCCGGATCAATCGGGCTGGGACAGGGCCGGGTCGGTGATCTCGGGCCTCCTTTCGTGCGGCTTCGTCGTTGATTCGCGACGCTCCGGCCTTCTTTAACCTGGCCGAAAAGCGAGCGAACATTGCCGCGGGAGCAAGGTTCTTCGGCCATGAGCCGAAGCGATCGCAGGAGGGCCGATCCTGCCGCCGATGGCAAGACATGGGGCTCGTTGATCTGCCGAGGAGCGGACGAGGGCCAGGAACCGGGTAACGCGGCCGGGGCTGCAAAAGGAACAGCCGCCGGCTTCATTTCAGCAGGACCCAAGGACCGGGCGACCGCGCCGATCCCTCGCCGCGGCATCTCGCGCGCGCCCGGAATCTCGATGGCGCTCGCATCGCTTGCGCGCCGTGCCGGCGCCAGCCGGCTGCATTACCAACCGGTTAGGTAGCGAGTACTTCCATTAAATGTGCGTAATTAAGCGCGTTTAAAGAAAAAGCGCTTAGACAATTGCGCGTAAGGATCAGTATCGGAAAGAGCAAGATAAGACAAAATCGAACGTCATCTCCGCCTTTTCTTTTCTCCTGCCACCGACAACTCAGCCTCATCAGTCACAACGGCGTAGCCCGTTCCTGGGATGACGTAAGCGAGACAACCGAATTTGAGCCTGATTTTACGTAAATGCGGCAAGACCGCGTGAAATCGCAACTTTGCAAGGCCCCTGCGGGCAAGGAAGAACGGCCATGCGCCTCAGCAACTGGAAGATCCGCAACAAGCTCCTGCTCCTCGTCGGAGTCATGGCGCTTCTCATCGCCGTCGTGTCGGGTGTCGGGCTGGTCGCCGTCCGAGACATCGTCGATCAGCAGCAGATCATGGACGAGAACGACACGGAAGCCCTGCTCAGTGCCAACTTGAACCAGAACGTGATCGCGCTGAACCGCGCGGAGTACCGCGTCGGCGGAGATCCATCGGCCAATACGTTGAATGACGTGCTCGATACGGTGTCCAAAGAAAGGAAAAGCCTGGAAGACCATCTGGGCAAGTTGCGCGAGACCGCCGACGGCGAGCAAATGGACATGCTGAAGGCGATCGAAGCCGATTATGAGGCTTATACGGGCAATCTGAACGACACGCTCGCGAAGGCGCGCGAAGTGGGATCGAGCGTCGTGCTGAGCGATGCGCAGCGGAACATCCAGGAATCGGTCAAGGCGAGCCAGGCGGCGGCGGATCGGCTACAGCAGACCGTGAAGGCCTACGCCGACTATTCGGACCGAAAGAGCAACGAGGCCACAGCGACGGCCACCAAGACGGCGTCTTCGGTGCAAGCCGTGATGATCGTGGTGTCGATCCTCGGTATCGTCGGCGGTATCGCTCTCGGCTATTTGCTGGCGACGTTCGGGATCGCCAAGCCGCTCGCGAGATCGATCGCCAATCTGAGGCAGCTCGCCGACGGCGATCTTTCGGCCGAAGTCTTCGGAACCGAGCGCAAGGACGAGATCGGCGACATCGCTTCCGCGCTGCAGGTGTTCAAGGATACCGCCGTCAAGGCGGAAACCATGCGCGCCGAGCAGGCAAAAGAACAGGAGCGGAAGGAGGCGCGACAGCGAGCCATCGACGGTTACATCGAGAGCTTCGATGAATCCGTCACGGGCCTGCTCGGCGTCCTCGCCTCGGCCGCGACCGAAATGCGGTCGACTGCCGAAAGCATGTCGGCCACGGCCGAGGAGACCTCGCGCCAGGCGACGGCGGTCGCGGCTGCCTCCGAGCAGGCCTCGACCAACGTCCAGACCGTGGCTTCGGCTGCAGAGGAGTTGGCAAACTCGATCACGGAAATCGGCCGACGGGTCTCGGAGTCAACCCGCATCGCCAACCAGGCTGTCAACGAGGCCACGCGCACCAATGCGGAAGTGAAGGGCCTTGCGGAGGCCGCCGAGAAGATCGGCAACATCGTCGAGCTGATCAACGACATAGCCAGCCAGACCAACTTGCTGGCGCTCAACGCCACAATCGAGGCGGCGCGAGCCGGGGAAGCGGGCAAAGGGTTTGCGGTGGTGGCATCGGAGGTGAAATCGCTGGCCAATCAGACCGCCAAGGCTACCGAGGAGATCGCGAACCAGATCAACGCAATGCAGAGTGCGACCAACGGCGCCGTCGGTGCCATCGAAGGTATCGGCGGCACCATCAACAAGATTAGCGAGATCGCCACGGCAATCGCGTCCGCTGTCGAGGAGCAGGGTGCTGCGACGCAGGAGATCGCGCGCAACGTCCAGCAGGCGGCGGCCGGCACGGCCGAAGTGTCGTCCAACGTCGCCGGCGTGACCCAGGCCGCGAGCGAGACGGGCGCGGCGTCCGGCCAGGTTCGGGCAACGGCCGGCGAGCTCGCCAAGCAGGCGGAAGTCCTGCGAGCGGAAGTCGACAGGTTTCTCGACAACATCAGGGCAGCCTGAACCGGCAATGCCGAACGGCGGCGGCGCCGGCTCGCCGGCGCCGTTGGCCGAGATCGGCGAGCAGCAACCTTGCAGAAGTCGTGACATGGGCACCGTCGTCTATCTGCCCGTACGAGAGGTCGGGCTCGCTCGCCTGCTCGAGCGTGCGCGCAGCCAGCTCGCAATCGAGCGCGATCGGGCGATCGGGACGCTCCACCAGGCCGTGCGCCTGCTGGAAGCGATACCGAGCAGCGGCGGGGGATTGGATCTAGGCGATGTCATCGCCGCCTACCGGCAGGCCATCGACGCCCTGGGCACGATCGATCCTCGTCGGCCGCCGGAAGGAATCTGGGTCGAGGAATTGGCGCTCCAGCTCGAGCGTCTCGCTTGCATGCTCGTAGCGATCTACGGCCTTGTGCAGGCTCGAGCCGAGGGGTTGACGGCGGCAGCACCGAAGATGAGCGGAGAAGAAAACTGGTTGGGACAGGGATATGACGAAACCGCGCAGGAAGGGGACGGCCCTTCGATTGCTCACGATCATGGGGCTGCTTCTGGCCCTGGAGCCCCTTTGGGGACTGTCACATAGCGCCGTGGCGGGCGATCCGACGGCCGTCCATACGCCGATCCTGCTCACGGTTGCTGGCAAGATTGCGGCTGCGGGCGAAACCGCGCAGTTCGACCGCTCGCGGCTGGAGAGCCTGGGCATGCATCATCTGAAGACGCACACCTATTGGACCGACGGAGTGCAGGATTTCGAGGGTGTATTGCTGCGCGATCTCCTGCGGGCGGTTGGTTCGCGCGGCAAAGTGGGTGTGATGGAGGCGCTCAACGATTACAGCGTGGAGATCCCGCTTTCGGATGCCGCGTTCTACGACGTGCTCATTGCGCTCAAGCGGAACGGAAGGGATCTCCGAATTCGCGACAGGGGGCCGCTCTGGCTCGTCTATCCCATCGACGGTCATCCCGAGCTCGATCGCAGGGCGACCGCCGACAAGATGATCTGGCATTTGTCTCGCATAAATATCCAATGACTTCTAGTCTGCGACGGAACTGCTGCACGCGGCCGCTGCGCTGCGCGCCCTTGATTCTGGTGATCGTCGCCTTCGTCGGCGGCGCCGTCTATACCGGCTGGGAAATCATGCAGCTCAAGACCAGGGAAGAAATCGAGCGCAGCACGATCGACTGGACGTTGTGGCAGGCGGAACACGAATCCGACCGGCTGTTGATGGCGCTGGACCGGTACGAGCTCGGCGACCCCTCGGCATCCCGAAGCGACGTGACGAACCAGTTCGAAATCCTGTGGGGACGGCTCTCCTCGCTGCACCAGGGACCCGAAGGTGGGCTGCTCGTCAGATTGCCTGGTGCACAAGGTGCGGTCGCAGACATGATCTCGCAGCTCGAAGCAACGGAGCCGGCGATTTTCGGCCTCGAGCGGGACGACCAGGCCGGATATCGGGCCATACGGGCGCGGATTGAAGGTTTAGGGCGGCAGCTTCATCGGCTCGAGGTGAGCGGCATCCAGGCGCTCAACCATCGGTACACGAAATCCTGGCTCAGCGGGTTCGAGCGGGAGCTGTTCCTCTTTCTCGTGGGAACGGTTGCGATCGGGATCGTGCTGGTGTCCTGGCTGGTGTGGGTGTCGCGTCGCGCCGAGACCATGCGCATAGTTGCGGAGGGGGCGGAGCGGCGGACAGCGGCGACGAACGAGGAGCTGAAGAAGACGGCCGCTCGGTTGCAGCGGGCGCTCGGCACGGCGGCGGCGGCGAACGAGGCAAAGAACCAATTTCTCGCCAACATGAGCCACGAACTCAGGACGCCGCTCAATGCGATCATCGGCTTTGCCGAGGCGATGGAGCACGGGATTGGAGGCGCGCTGAATGCGAAACACCGGCAATATGTTCGCGACATTCGCGAAAGCGGAACCCACCTGTTGCGGATCATCAGCGACATTCTCGATCTGTCGCGGCTCGATGCCGGCCGCATCGACCTTCAGGAAGAGCTGGCCGATCCGCGGGAAGTGATCGAAGCGGCTCTGCGCATAACACGCGCACAGGCCGAAAAGGCCGGTCTGCGACTCATGATCGAGGCGGCGGACTTGCCGAAGCTGCGGTGCGATCCGGTGCGGGTGCGGCAGATCCTGTTGAACCTCATCTCGAATGCGCTCAAGTTCACGGAGCCCGGGGGAGAGGTTCGGATTGCGGCGTTTTCGCGCAACGGCCAGTTCACCATTGCCGTCAGCGACACGGGCATCGGGATTGCGCCGGAGGACATACCGCGGGCTCTGGAGCCGTTTGGCCAGATCGACAGCGGGCTGGCCCGCCGGTACGACGGAACGGGCCTGGGTCTGCCGCTGGCCAAACGTCTCGCGGAATGTCATGGCGGCTCGCTCCATCTGACCAGTCAGGTCGGCGTCGGGACCACGGTCAGCGCGACCTTTCCGGCAGAGCGCGTGGTGCATCGAGGAAATTGGCAGGACAAGTCGATAGGCGACGGCGAAGTGCAAGTGGCCTTTCCCGTGCTTCGAGAGGGCGATGCTGCCGCAGGCATGGTGCCCGGCTAACTCGATGCGGGGACGTCCCGGGATGCGGCACGGTTGCCGCTCGGCCGGCCGCATCGGGATTCCGCCGCGCCCCACCCGCCATCGAAGGAAAACCCCGGACGGCCTGTCTTGGATGACGTCGCGTCGGCCTTGCAGTACGGATCTTCTCCGGTCTGGCCGGTGCCGGCGGGCACATCGGCGTGATGGGCTCGCGCGCTTGCCGCGGAGGCGGCGGGTGTCCGAAGCTGCGGGGAAAGCGGGAGCGCCGCTAATAATCGTCGGACCCGGGCGCGGTAGCGCGCTCCCCCCGGTTTCCCCTGGCGAGCCAAACATCGCGCGACCAGCGGTGCCATCGGGAAAGGAGGCCGGCGGCGTCCTGGTGCACCCACACCGCCGACAGGTTCTCAGTCCAGGTCGGAATTGTAAGGCCGTCTTGTCGTGATGATCTCAGTAGCGGTCGAGCGTCATGCCCTCGAGCGGCAGCTCGGGCTTGCGCCCCAGCATGAGGTCGGTGACGAGCCGGGCCGAGCCGCAGGCCATGGTCCAGCCCATATGGCCCGAGCCCGTGTTGAGGAAGAGATTGGCGATGGGGGTTTTGCCCAGGATCGGCGGCCCATCGGGCGTCATGGGCCGGAGGCAGGCCCAGTAGCTCGGGCGGTCGTAATGGGCGGCCTCGGGGAAGAGCTCGCGCGCCACCTTGAGCATGGTGGCGAAGTGCCGCGGTTCGTGGCTGGTGTCGTAGCCGGCGAAATCGGCCGTGGCGGTCAGGCGTAGCCGGTCGCCCATGCGCGCGAAGGCGACGAGATAGCCTTCGTCCACGCCGCCGATGGTGGGCGCGGCCTCGGCGTTCTTGAGCGGCAGCGTCAGCGAATAGCCCTTGACCGGATAGATCGGCAGCATGATGCCGACCGCGCGCGCGATCTCAGGCGCGTAGGATCCCAGCGCGATCACCACCGCATCGGCGGTGATGCGGCCCTGGTCGGTGACGACGGCCTCGATCCGGCGGCCCGCGGCGTCGAGCCCTTTGACGGCCGTGCCGTAGCGGAAGCGCACGCCCATCCGCTCGCAAATCCCGGCTAGCGCCCCGGTGAAGGCGCGGCAATCGCCGCTCTCGTCCTGAGGCGCGTAGATGGCGCCGGCGATCTTGTCTTTCGCGGGCGCCAGCGCGGGGTCCAATTCGACGCAGCGCCGGGCGTCGATCGCCTCGAGCGGATAGCCCTCGGCGGCCAGCGCGGCCATGGCCGCTCGGCCGGTCTCGAAATGGGCGGGATCGCGATAGAGATAGATGCAGCCCTTGGCAATCTGATCGTAGGCGATGGCTTCGGCCTGCCTGAGCTCGATCAGCCGCTCCCGGCTGTAGCGGCACAGGCGCAGCTTGACCAGCGTGTTCGCCCGGTTGCGCTCGGCCGTGCAGTTGGCGAGGAACTTGAGCCCCCAGCTCCACATGGCGGGATCGAGCTTGAGGTGAAAACGCAGAGCGGTATCGTCGCGCCAGAGCGACTTGAGGAGAATCAGGGGTGCTCGCGGCGAAGCCCAGGCATAGGAATGGCCGGGCGCGATCAGCCCGGCGTTGGCGAAGCTGGTCTCGGCGGCGGGCCCGGGCTGGCGGTCGATGACGGTCACCTCGCGGCCGGCCTTGGCCAGGTAATAGGCCGTCGTCACCCCGATCACGCCCGCTCCCAACACAACCGCACCTGCCATGGTCGTCCCCCCGATTTCCTGCGCGTCCATCACGCCAAGCCGGGTCTTTTGCAGGGTGCCCGGCCGCAGCCGACATGCTACGGTGCGTTAGCATCCTGGTGCAATTCTCTGGATTATCGAGTGATCCGGATGGCGGCTGGATCCGGCTTCGTAGGCCGGTGAGGGCAGGGGTCCTCAGTTGCGCCACGATGCTCATGAGGGGTGAATTCGATGCGGGTCCTGTTCCTGCACAACAACTTTCCGGCGCAATACAAGTACGTCGCGGCGGCGCTGGCGGCCGACCCGGCGAACAAGATCGTGGCCGGCTCGCTCGACAACAAGAAGAACCTGCCGGGCGTGACGAAATACATCTACAAGCCGACGCGCGAGCCGTCGAAGAGCACCCATCACTATCTGCGCTCGACCGAGGCGGCCGTGCTCGATGGGCAGGCGGTCTTGCGCATGTGCGCGCAGCTGCGCAAGGAAGGCTTCGTCCCCGACGTCGTCTGCGGCCATTCCGGCTGGGGCACGACCATCTATGTGAAGGACGTGTTCCCCGAGGCACGCCTTCTGACCTATTTCGAGTGGTACTACAACGCGCGCAATTCCGACGTCGATTTCATGAACCCCAAGCTCGGCTACGAGGATCTCTGCCGGGTACGGACGCGCAATCTGCCGATCTTGCTCGATCTCACCCATTGCGATTGGGGCGTCTGCCCCACCGGCTATCAATTGAGCCAGATTCCGCGCGCCTTCCATGCCAAGCTGACGCAGCTGCATGACGGCATCGACACCGATTTCTTCCAGCCGGCAGAGGCGCCCGAGCTCAAGCTGCCCAACCTGACGCTCACGCGCGATTGCGAGGTGCTGACCTATGCGACCCGCGGCATGGAGCCCTATCGCGGCTTCCCGCAGTTCATGCAAGCGGTGGAGATCCTGCAGCAGCGCCGCCCCAACCTGCAGGTGCTGATCGCCGGCACCGACCGCGTGGCTTACGGGCGCAAGCTGCCCGAGGGGCAAAGCTACAAGACGAAAATGCTGGAGGAGCTGAAGGGGCTCGACCACAGCCGCCTCCATTTCCTCGGCCATCTGCCGTTCGACCAGTATCGCACGCTGCTCCAGGTTTCGACGGCGCATGTCTATCTGACGATCCCCTTCGTGCTGTCCTGGTCGCTGCTCGAGGCGATGTCCACCGGCTGCCTCATCGTCGGCTCGGACACCGCACCCGTGCGCGAGTTGATCGAGGAGGGGCGCAACGGCCTCCTGGCCGACGTGAAGAGCCCCGAGGCGATTGCGGCGCGCGCGGAGGAAGCGCTCGACCGACGCGACAGCCTCGCACAGATCCGCGCCGCCGCACGCCAGACGATCGTCGACCGTTATGCGCTCAAGGATCTGCTGCCGCGCCATCTGGCTTTGATCCGCGACTTGGCCCAAGGCCGCTTCCCGGCCGAGAGCGCCGCTGGCAAGCCGCTGCCCGCGGCCATCCAGCCGAATGCGGCCGGGTCGTCGGTTCCGGCGCGCAGTGGACGGCCGCGCAACCTGCCGCGCGGCAAACGCCGGCGCCGTTAAAATTGGACACTCAGGGAAAGCGATAATTCATTGAAAAACGTTATTTTTGAGCGACGGGCGCCTTGGAAATTGCCCGAGCCCGTCCTGGAAATTGCCACGATTCTCGGCTATCGCTGACCAAGTTCCTCGGAAGTGGGATGTCCGATCATGAACGGAGTGCGCAGGACCCTTCGCCGCGCCAGCGCGGCGACCGCCTTCATTCTGTCGCTCGGCCTCGGCCTGCCGGTGATGGCGCAGACGGCGCTGACGGTGGACGAGATCCGGGACTGCCTGTGCCGCGAGCAGGCGCTCAATATCCTGCGCGGCCAGACCGACGGCCAGCGACTGCGTTTCAACGACGCCCAGGCCGACTTGAAGAAGCTCGAAGACCAGATCGCCAACATGCGCAAGACGATGAATCCGGACGACGAGCTTTCGGTTCAGATCATGGTCGAGATGATCCGTCGCCGCGATGCGCTCAACGCAGAACTGCGCGACAAGGTGGGCCCCGAGACCCAGGCGGCCGTCGCCAAGCTCAATCAGGCGGTTGCGGACTACAATGCGCGCTGCGCGCAGAGGACGATGCTCAAGATGGATGTCGAGACCGCCAGCCGCAATCTGGTCTGCCCGGTGCAGTAGCGGCCGACGGCCCAGGGCGCTTCCCCCGTGGTTGGAATCGCAATACATCGTCGTCCCCGCGAAAGCGGGGACCCAGGGGCAAGCGACGCGCGGCTTTCCTGGGCCCCGGCTTTCGCCGGGGCGACGACATGTTGATCACGTCACAACGGGAAATGCTCTACACGGCCTGCCAGCGGCAGGCGTGATGAAGCTCGGCGGCCGTGTTGGCGACCGTGGCGAGGCAGGCCTTGGTTTTCTCGGGCGGAATCCACACGGCGATGCGGGTGATGTAGCGGTAGCCGGCGCCGCCCGGCACGCGCTCCGAGTTGAGACGCACGATGTTGGCGCCGAAGCCGACGAACACTTCCGACAGCCGCGCCAGCAGGCCGGGGCTGTCCCCGCCCTCGATCTGAATGCGGTGCGTGATATGGGCCGTTCCGCCATGCTCGGCGCGATAGGCGAAGGGCGTCACGCTGATCTTGGCGCCCTTCAGTTGCGCCAGATCCGCAAGCTCTCGCTGCACGGCCTCCAGTGTGTGATGGTCGGGAACCTCGGCGACGGTGGTGAACTCGGCGCCACCGCCCAGCACGGCAAAAGTGGTGTCGCCGAGATTGATGCCGAGATCGTAGAGCCGGCCGGTAATCGCGGCGACCAGGCCCACCTGGTCCTCGCAGATGACGGAAATGAGCGCCGTGCGGCTCATGCGGGCGGTCTCCCTCGTAGTCCTTCGATCGAACCCTAGCACGGCGCGGCGGCCGCGCAACTGCAAGGGTGGCCTTGCCCCGCCCTCAGACGACGTTGAGCTCGGCCAGGGGCTCCCCGCGCAGCACGCGCTCGTAGCCGAACCGGCTCAGATCGATGGTCCGATAGCCGCCATGGAGGATCAGCTCCGAGAGCGCACGGCCGACCGCGGGCGACTGCTGCAGCCCGTGACCGCTGAAGCCGTTGGCGAGATAGAAGTTGGCGAGGCCCGGCGGGCGCCCGATGATGAGGTTCTGGTCGAGCGTGTTGTAGTCGTAATGGCCGGCCCAGGCGCGGGTGAGCTTGATCGCCTCGAAGGCCGGCACGCGATGGGCGAGAGCGGGCCAGACCACGTCATCGAACAGCCGATACTCGACCTCGAGATCGGTGCAGTCGGGGTCGTCGGCCTCCTCCGGCGAGACGCCGCCGATGAAGCTCGTCCCCTCCGGCCGGAAATAAACGCCGGTGGGATCGATGAGCAGCGGCGCCTTCGGCACCGGCACGCGGCAGTCGAACACATAGACGAAGCGCTTGCGCGGCCTGACCGGCAGATCGAGGCCGGCCCAGGAGGCGACGCGCGCGGCGTTGATCCCCGCGGCATTGACGACGGCGCCGGTCGCGATCCGCCCGGCCTTCGCCAGTGTCACGGACATCACCCGGTCGCCTCGGCGCTCGAGGCCTACTGTTTCATCTTGCACGTAAACGGCGCCGAGGGCGATCGCCTTGCGGCGGAAGGCCTGCAAGAGCCCGTAGGGATCGGTCCAGCCTTCGTTGCTGCGGCCGAACGCGCCACCCGCCAGGTCGTCGACATTGAGCCAGGGGAAGCGCGCCTTGAGCGCGGCCGGGTCCATGAGCGCGATGTCGGCGCCGAGCGCCCGCTGAACCTCGTGATTCCGCTGCAAGACCGGCAGGCCCGCGGCCGTGGCGAGGAACAGGTAGCCCTGCTCGACGAAAGGCAGCTCCACGCGCTCGCCCGCCAGGCTCAGATGCTCGTCTGCCGCCTTGACGAAGGCGGCGCCGAACAGCGACATGCGGATGTTCTCCGGTGTCGAAAACTGCTGACGGATGCCGCCGGCCGAGCGCGCCGTGGCAGCCTCGGCGTAGGTGGGGTCCTTCTCGACCACCAGCAGGCGGCCGCGGAAATCGGGATCGGCGGCCAGGAAAAAGGCAGCGGCGCTGCCGATGACGCCGCCGCCGACGATCAAGATATCGGTGCTTTGCAAGACTACGGCCCCGGATTTCGGCGAGTACCCGCCGTCATGGCAAGGCGATACATAGAAAAACACCGGCTTTGCCCACTGGCGGGTACCATCTTCAATAGCAAGGCGCCAGCTTTCTGGGAAAGCCGGCGCCAGGGCGGGTCTAGCCGAAGCGGGACCGTGCGGCAAGGGCTTGGCCCCAGCAAGTCGGTTCGGGTTGCGTTGGGCGCCCGCCGCCGCCAGATTTAGAGGGTGGGGGGCGCGCGGCCGGCCGGGCCTCGGTCGGTGGGCGGGCTCCATTGTGGGTAATCGACGCTGGGAGGCATGAAGCGATGAGCCGAGCCTTCGTCAAAGAGACCGACGGCGCGCAGCCGGGCGACGAGCTGCCGGAGCGGCCGCAAAGCCCGCATCCGAACTATGTCACGCCGGGCGGGCTCAAGGCCTTGCAGCGGCGCGTCGAGAAGCTGCAGGAGGAACGTCGCCACCTGACCGAGACCGGCGAGCCCGAGATGCTGGACAAGGAGCACCTCAAGCTGGTCGAGCGCGACCTGCGCTACTGGCAGGAGCGGGTGCAGAGCGCCATCCTGGTCGAGCCCTCGAGCCAGCCGCAGGACAAGGTCGGCTTCGGGGCGACCGTGGACACGGTCGACGACGACGACGTGAAGCGCAGCTTCACCATCGTCGGCGAGGACGAGGCCGAGCCCAAGAGCGGCAAGATCAGTTGGGTCTCGCCCTTGGCCAAGACCCTCTCCGGCGCTGGCGTCGGCGACACGGTGACGTGGAAGCGCCCGGCCGGCGACATCTCGCTCGAGATCACGGCGATCCGCTACCCGAAGAGCTGAGGCCCGACGCGGAGCGCGCCCGAGAACGGATCGGGATTCGCGAGTCCAATTCCGGACCACCGACGCGATTTTGGCTTCGACTTGGTCTTGCGAACGGGCCTGCGCCGACGCGATACTCTCTCGCGAACGAGAACGGTGCGGCGGCCAACGCCTGCGATCGGCGAGGGAGGAAAAGGCGATCATGAATCTCATGGCGCGTCCGCGATTGCGCGAGCCGGGCCTGCCGCTGTTCACGCCGGGCGTCGAGCGCCATCTGGTGCGCGGCGGCGGCGCGGTGGTTCTCCATCTTTTCGCGGGCGACCGCGTCGCCGTGACCGACCGTGAAGGCCGCCAGCCTTGCGAGGTCGCCGCCTTCGCGCCCGACGGCCGCGAGGATTTGCGCGTGCTGGGCCTGGACGCCGTCCGGGAGTCGCCCGGCATCAATCGCCTACTGGCCGGCAGCGATGCCGAAACCAAGGCGCTCGCCTGGCAGTTGCGCCAGCGCAATCTGCCGACGCGCGTGGATCGTGCGGGCGTGCTCTTCGCGAAGGAGTCCGCGCCGGGCGAGACCGTCGAGCTTGGCGTCGAACGCGAGACCATTGCGATTTTTCACGCGGCCGGCGCGCCGATGGCCGTCGAGGGCGGCGATCCCCCGACCGATCTCACGGTCGTGGTGCGCCGGGCGCAGGTCGTGCCCTTGGTCGAGCCGCCCTTGCCGGAGCCCTTGGGCGATCTGCGCGACGAGCTGCGCGTCGCCAAATGCACCGCGCGCGCCTACGAGGTCAAGGCCGGGGAATATATCCAGGTGATCGACGTGGCCGGGCGGCAATGCTCGGACTTCGTCTGCGTCGATGCGCGACTGCTGGAGCAAGGCATCGAGCGCAGCTTCGACATGACCGCGACCCGGACCATGACCGGGCTGCTCTACCCGGGCCCCGGCCTCTATTCGAAGTTCTTCACCACCGACCTGCAGCCGCTGGTGGAGGTGGTGCAGGACACGGTCGGCCGCCATGACAGCTTCGGCCTCGCCTGCACCGCGCGCTTTTACGAGGATGCGGGCTATCCCGGCCATCCGAGCTGCTCGGAGAACTTCAACGCCAACCTGAAGCCGTTCGGCATTGCGCCCAAGCGCGGCTGGCCCTGCATCAACTTCTTCTACAACACCGGCCTCACCGCGCAGAACGCCATCTTCCTCGAGGATCCCTGGTCCAGGCCGGGCGATTATGTGCTGATGCGGGCCTTGACCGATCTGGTTTGCGCCTCTTCGGCCTGCCCCGACGATATCGACGCGACCAACGCCTGGAACCCGACCGACATTCACGTCCGCATCTATCCCGCCAAACCCGAATTTCCGAGAGCGATCGCCTTCCGCATGTCCGCCGATTCCGAGCCGCGCCTGACGCGCGAGACCGCCTTCCACCCGCGCACCAGCGCGCTCACCCGCAACTTCGTCGAATATCGCGGCTTCTGGCTGCCCGCGCGCTACAACAATCACGGCGCGGTCGACGAATATTGGGCCGCGCGCGAGCGGGCCATCGTTCTCGACTTGAGCGCCCTGCGGAAATTCGAGGTGCTGGGGCCCGACGCCGAGCAGCTCATGCAGACGGTCTGCACGAGGAACATCCGCCGGCTCGCCGACCTGCAATGCGTCTATACGGCGCTCTGCTACGACACCGGCTGCATGCTGGACGACGCGATCGTGTTCCGCATGGGCGCCGACAAGTTCCGGCTCGTCTCGGGCGACGAATATACCGGTCAGTGGCTGAGAGAGCAGGCGGCCAAACGGAACTTGCGCGTCTGGGTCAAATCCTCGACCGACCAGCTCCACAACATCTCGGTGCAGGGGCCCAAGAGCCGCGACATCCTCAAGGAGATCGTCTGGACGGCACCCGCCAATCCGCGCCTCGACGAGATCCAATGGTTCCATTTCACCATCGGGCGCATCGGCGGCTATGACGGCGCGCCGGTGATGGCCTCGCGCACGGGCTACACGGGCGAGCTGGGCTACGAGCTGTTCTGCCACCCGAAGGATGCGCTTGGCGTATGGGACGCGGTGTGGGAAGCGGGCAAGCCGCACGGCCTCGCGCCGCTGGGGCTGGAAGCCCTCGACATCCTGCGTATCGAGGCCGGGCTCGTCTTCGGCGGCTACGAGTTCAACGACCAGGTCGATCCCTTCGAGGCCGGGATCGGCTTCACCGTGGCGCTCAAGGGCAACGAGGAGTTCATCGGCCGCGACGCGATCCTCAAGCGCAAGGAGCATCCGCAGCGCGTGCTGGTGGGGCTCGAGCTCGAAGGTAACGAGGCGGCTTCCCATGGCAATTGCATCCACGTCGGCCGCGCGCAGGTGGGCGTCGTCACCTCGGGCTGCCGTTCGCCGATCCTCAAGAAGAACATCGCCTTGGCCCGCTTGGACGTGAATTACGCGGGCCCGGGCACCGAGGTCGAGGTCGGCAAGCTCGACGGCCACCAGAAGCGCATCCCGGCGACGGTCGTGCGCTTCCCCTTCTACGATCCGGACAAGACCCGGCCCCGGTCGTGATGGCGGGGCGCGTCATTTGGCGCGTTGGACGAAGTAATCGAGAAAAGCGCGCGCGTCGGGCGAATCCCACTCGGCGGCACCCGTAAGATAGCCGAGAACGCGGCCGTCACGGTCGATGATGTAGCTGATCGGCAGCCCGTAAAGCGCGAAGGCGCCGTCGGCCGCGCGAGCAGCGTCGAAGGTTCCCAGATTTTGCGCCGGGTCGAGATAGACCGGCAGATGGGCGAGCCGATAGCGCTCGATGAATGGCACGACCGCCTGCGCGCCGGCCTGGTCGATCGACACGGCGGCAATGGCGAGCTTGTCGCTCGGGTAGGCCGCGGCGAGACGATCGAGGGTCGGCATCTCATAGATGCAAGGTTGGCACCAGGTCGCCCAGAAGTTGAGCAGCACGACCTTTCCCCGAAACGCGCCGAGGTCGAGCAGGCGCCCGTCGAGCGCGCGGACCGGGGTCGCGGGTGCCGGCGCGATCGGGCTCAAGAGCGTGAACTGGCTGCTATGGCTGCGGAAGAGCGGGGGCTCCGGCGCATCATCGTCGGCGCGGGCCGGAACGGCCATCGTCAGTAGCGTGCTGGCGTAGAGCAACAGGCCGAGCGCTGCAGCGAAGGCGCTGCGCCGCCTTGCGTCGGCCAATCCCATTTGGAGCGGAAACGCTCCAGCGATGGGCCGGCCACCGGCTTGCCGGGCAAGAGAGCGACCCGGTCGCCAAAAGGATGCGGCCTTGGCCTGCACATCGGCACCTGTCAATTCCTTCCACCCCCGCCGAAAGTCTCGGCTCGCTCACGCCGGCACGGCCTCGCGGGCGCCGCCGCGGGCCTTGAGGGCGTGCGAGATCAGGCTGCGGCCCAGGTCCCATACCGCGCCGGTCACGTTCTGGCACTCGCCGATCACCTGGTCGAAGGCGTTGCTGGCCCAGTCGCAGTCGGCCTCGCTCAGGACCAAAGGCGGGATCAGCTTGATGACGGTGTTGTGACCCGACACTTGCGAGAGGACGCGATGGCGCTCGAACAGCGGGATCGTGATCATCTGGCAGAACAGGCTCTTGTTGACCCTGTCGAGCAGGCTCCAGGCGGTCTTGAGCCGCAGGTTCCGGGGCGATCCGAACTCGATCCCGATCATGAGGCCCTTGCCGCGCACGGCCTTGACGAAGTCGTAGCGCGCGGCGAGCGGCTCGAGCGCCACCAGTAGCCGGTCGCCGGCGCGGGCCGCGCGCTCGACCAGTCGCTCCTCCGCCATCGCCTCGAGGGTGGCGATCCCCGCCGCCATGGCCAGGTCGTTCTTGCCGAAGGTGGAGCCGTGCACCAGTGCTCGGTCCATGCGGTCGAACATCTTGGCGAAGATCCAGCCGCGCATGGCGATGGCGCCGACCGGCACGAAGCCGCCCGAGAGCGCCTTGGCGAGAAGCACCATATCGGGCTCGACGCCCCAATGCTCGAGCGCCAAGAACCGCCCGGTGCGGCCCAGGCCGGTCTGGATCTCGTCGGCGACGAAGAGCGCGCCGTATCTGCGGCAGAGCCGCGCCGCCTCCGGCAGATAGGAGTCCGAGGGCAGGTTCACGCCCTTGCCCTGGATCGGCTCGACGACGAAGGCGGCCACGTCGCCGGCGGCGAGTGCCTGCTCGAGCGCCGGCAGATCGTCGAAAGGAACCCGGTCGCAAGCCGGCAGCAGCGGGCCGAAGCCGTTGCGGAACACCGCGTCGCCGTTGACCGACAGCGCGCCATAGGTGAGCCCGTGAAAGGCGTGGTCGCAATAGAGGATGCGGCTCCGCCCCGTCGCTTGGCGCGCGAACTTGATCGCGCCCTCGACCGCCTCGGTTCCGGAGTTGCAGAAGAAGACGCGCTCCATGCCGGGCAGGCGGGCCAGCAGACGCTCGGCCAGGAGCCCCGCCAGCAGCGACACGTCCATCTGCACCAGATTGGCCAGCCGCGCATCGAGCACTTGGCGCAGCGCGTCGATGACGGTGGGATGGTTGCGGCCGAGCGCGAACACGCCGAAACCGCTCAGGAGATCGAGATAGCGCTCGCCCTTCGCGTCGAAAAGGTAGGGACCCTCGGCGCCGACGAAGTTCACGTCGTAGCCGATGGTCTTGAGCACGCGCACCATCTGCGCGTTCAGATGGCGCTCATGCAGAGTATATTTGTCGGCGGCACGGTCGGCGAGGAGGCAGGCGAGATCCAGAGGCATGGAGGTACCTTCATGACGAGGTTCACGGACTTCACAGAACGGCATCGCACCCGCGCCTCTGAAACGGAGCGACGTCGTCGAGAGCGCGCCTGCGACGTCGTGAGGCCGATGACTTCCGCGTCGTCGGTCACGCGGCTGCTCGCGCGTGGCGACGGCGAAGAAGCTGGGCTGGAATTCAGGAAAGGACGCCGACCGCGCCATTCCCCCGGTTCCGCCCCACACCGGGTTCGGCACGACTGCAGGCTTGCAACAATCGCCAGCATAGCGCGGCGCCGGCGCCGAAATGTGGCATTTCGGTGGAATTGCGTGAACGCCCTTAGGTGAGCGGCCGGCCGGCGCCGGGGAGCAAGGATCCATCCCCGCAGGGCAAGGGCGCTTTGGAAAGGCCGGCCCTCGATGTTAGGCTCGGGCCCGCCGGCAAGGCGGCGAGTGCGGGAAGGCGAGGGCGAGCCGATGGACGACAAGATCCTGCTGGAGGCGCCGGGCGGCGCGGGGGTCACGGCCAGGGAGCGCGAGCTGGCGCTCCTGGCCGAGCTCGAGCGCAAGGTGTTGTGGCTCGCGAGCTGGACCATCCACAACGCCAACCATATCCGCGCCAACGAGGACGGACTCAAGGTGGGCGGCCACCAGGCCTCATCGGCCTCGCTCGCGACCATCATGACGGCGCTCTATTTCGCAATCCTGCGGCCGGAGGACCGCGTCGCAGTCAAGCCGCATGCGAGCCCGGTCTTCCATGCGATCCAGTATCTGCTCGGCGCGCAAAGCCGCGAGCAGCTCGAGCGCTTCCGGGGCTTCGGCGGCGCGCAATCCTATCCCTCGCGCACCAAGGACAAGGACGACGTCGATTTCTCGACCGGCTCCGTGGGCCTCGGCGCCGCCATCACCATCATGGGCGCGCTCGCGCGCGATTATCTCAAGGCCAAGCCCTGGGCCAAGGCCCTCGTGCCGGGCCGCATGGTGGCGCTGGTGGGCGATGCCGAGCTCGACGAGGGCAATGTCTACGAGGCGCTGCTCGAGGGGTGGAAGCACGGCCTCGAGGACTGCTGGTGGATCGTGGACTACAACCGCCAGAGCCTCGACGCGGTCGCGAGCGACCGGCTCTACGACAAGGTCGAGCATCTCTTCCTCAACATGGGCTGGGAGGTGGTGACGCTCAAATATGGCCGCCGCCTCACCGAGGCCTTCAAGCAGCCGGGCGGCGAGGCCTTGCGGCAATGGATCGACGCCTGCCCCAACAGCCTCTACTCGGCGCTCGTGTTCGAGGGCGGGGCGGGGTGGCGCCGCCAGCTCGAGGCCGATATCGGCGCGGAGCGCGGCATCCCCGAGCTCCTGGCGCGCCACGACGATGCCGGCCTGGCGGCGCTCATGACCAACCTCGCCGGCCATGACATGGGTGTGCTGCTCGATGCCTTCCGCCAGGCGGGCCGCGACCGGCCGGTCTGCTTCATCGCCTACACCATCAAGGGCCACGGCCTGCCCTTCGCCGGGCACAAGGACAACCATGCGGGCCTGATGACGCCGGCGCAGATGGAGAGCTTCCGGGCGGCGATGCGCGTGCGCGAGGGCCACGAATGGGACCCGTTCGAGGGCTCAAGCCTGCCCGAGGGCGATCTCAAGGCATTCCTCGACGCGGTGCCGTTCCGCACCCAAGGCCCACGCCGCCATCACCCGCCGGCGCTGGCGGTGCCGGATGCGTTTCCGCTGCCCAAGGGCTCGACCATGTCCACGCAGGAGGGCTTCGGCAAGATCCTGAACGAGCTGGCGGCCGGCGAGAGCGAGCTGGCCCAGCGCATCGTCACCACCTCGCCCGACGTGACGGTCTCGACCAATCTCGGGCCCTGGGTCAACCGGCGCGGCCGCTTCGCCTTCGCGGCGCAGGAGGACCCGTTCCAGGCGCGCCGCCTGACCTCGCCGCAGAAATGGCATGGCGGGCCCGAGGGCCAGCATATCGAGCTCGGCATCGCCGAGAACAACCTGTTCCTGCTGCTGGCGGCGCTGGGCCTGACGCACAGCCTGATGGGCGAGCGCCTCATCCCGATCGGCACGCTCTACGATCCCTTCATCCAGCGCGGCCTCGATGCGCTCAACTATGCCTGCTACCAGGATGCGCGCTTCCTGCTGGTGGCGACCCCCTCGGGCATCACGCTGGCACCCGAGGGCGGCGCCCACCAGTCGATCGGCACGCCGCTGATCGGCATGGCGCAGGACGGGCTCGCCGCCTTCGAGCCGGCCTATGTGGACGAGCTCGCCGCGATCATGAAATGGGCCTTCGCCTATATGCAGCGCGACAAGGAGACGGTGCGGCCCGACGCCTGGCTGCGCGAGGCCACGGGCGGCTCGGTCTATCTGCGCCTCTCCACGCGGCCCCTGGCGCAGCCCGGGCGCGCGCTCGATGCGGCCACGACCGAGGCCATCGTGCAGGGCGGCTACTGGATGCGACGCCCGCGCGAAGGATGCCGGCTTGCGATCTGCTATATGGGCGCTGTGGCCGAGGAGGCGCAGAAGGCCGCGGGCCTGCTGGCCGAGGACGTGCCCGACATCGCGGTGCTGGCCGTGACCTCGGCCGACCGCCTCTGCGCCGGCTGGCACGCGGCGGAGAAGGCGCGCCAGCTCCGGCTGGCGGAAGGCGCGGGCGTTCCGTTCGCCGACTTGTCCTCCGGAGCCGGCGGGTACGCCGGCGAAGGAGGAAGCGCGCGCGAAGGCGGAGGCCAGCGGGGAGAGGAACATGCCGAAGGCATGTCCTACGTCGAACGCCTCCTGTTGCCCCTGGCGCGCGACGCGGCGCTCGTCACCGTGCTCGACGGCCACCCGACGGCGCTTTCCTGGCTCGGCGGCGTGCGCGGGCATAAGGTGCAGGCGCTGGGCGTGGAGCATTTCGGCCAGACCGGCACCATCGGCGATCTCTACCGCCACTACCGCATCGACGAGCGCGCGATCGTCGAGGCGGCGCTCGCCGCGCTCGGCCGGCGCGAGGCGCGGGCGAGGGGGTATGTGGGTAGGATGTAACCTGCCGCTCGCTAACGTTCGTACGTACTGGCATATAGGAGGCCCACCTAATGCCGCTTTACCGTTTGTCCCACGAAAAACTCGACCTAGTTCCACAAACTTCATTTGCTGAGGAACGCGTACTAGAGCGAAAAGACCTTCAACGACTGCTGCGAGCGGACATTACCCCGCTCGGGGACGATCTCATCGTTCTTGCCGAGGAATTCGGTGAATGGGAAGACAGCAATCGGCGCATTGATTTGCTCTGTCTCGACAAGCAAGCGCGGCTCGTTGTTGTTGAGATTAAGCGCACTGAAGATGGTGGCCATATGGAACTTCAGGCCATTCGGTATGCTGCAATGGTATCAAGCATGACACTTGATCAAGCGATCTCCGTTCACGCCAGAATGCTCGGCGGCGATGATGCGGAAGAGAGATCCAGGAAGGAGATTTTGGAGTTCCTTGAAATCGATACAACCGAAGATGTCGAATTGACAGATGAGGTTCGTATCATTTTGGTATCAGGTGATTTTTCTACAGAACTTACGACGTCGGTTATCTGGCTCAATAAGCGCGACCTGGATATAACCTGTATCCGAATGAGACCTTACAAATTGGGTGATCAGATTCTGATTGATGCGACGCAGATTATTCCATTACCTGAAGCCGCATCTTATGAAGTTCAGATTAAGGCTCAGGCGCAAGAAACAAAGAAGGTGCGCAGCGCTCGACAAGAGATATTCCGCCGCTTTTGGGCTCAACTGATAGAGCGCTCTCGGGCGAAAACTCGGCTATTTGCCGATCGCAGCACTACGACGGATCATTGGCTCTCAGCAGGTATTGGCCGCGCTGGCTTTGGATTAAACTTATCGCTAACAGAAGATCGCGCTCGAGCCGAATGCTATATCCGAATTGGTAAGGACAGCGACCGTAGTCTCGCGGCATTTAACGCGCTCGCAGCCCAACGCGACCGCATTGAAGCGAGCTTTGGCGGTCAACTCGATTGGCAGGACTTGCCCGGCCGGATCGGTTGCCGAATTTGCAAAGATCTAGAAGGGGGTTGGCGTACGCCTGAAGGCAATTGGCCGGAATTGCAGGACAAAATGATCGACACGATTGTTAAACTCGAAGCCGCGCTCAGGGCGCCAGTTCAAAGCCTCGAAGTGTAAGTAGTCCGAATGTACAGAGACGGTAATTGGCTGACAGTGCCGCCTCAGTGTCGCCTTTATGCCGGCTTTGGCGCTCGAGCCACCGGCATGGCATGATGCAAGTGCGCAATTCCGCACGGCGCCTCCTTGAGGCGCTTACGCAATCGAAGCGGGAAGACTCGTCATGACTGATACCGACAGGCTCTTCGCCGGCTCGATTCCCGCGCTCTACGAGCGGTACATGGGACCGATGCTGTTCGAGCCTTACGCCGCCGATCTGGCGGCGCAGCTGGCCGACCTCGAGGCGGGCCGGCTGCTCGAGATTGCGGCGGGCACCGGGATCGTGACGCGCAAGCTGGATGCGGCATTGCCGCCAGGCGTGGCGATCACGGCGACGGACCTCAACCCGGGCATGATCGAGGTGGGGCAGCGCCAGGCGCAGTCGGCCCGCATCCAATGGCGTCAGGCCGATGCGATGTCGCTTCCCTTCGAGGATGAATCCTTCGACGCGGTGGTCTGTCAGTTCGGCGTCATGTTCTTCCCCGACAAGCGCGCGGCCTTCCGCGAGGCCCTGCGCGTGCTCAAGCCCGGCGGCCGGTTCCTCTTCAATGTCTGGGATCGCATCGAGGCGAACGCGCTGACGCAGGTCGCGGCCGAGACGCTCGCGGCGCTCTTTCCCGAAAACCCGCCGGACTTCATGGCGCGGGTGCCGTTCGGCTATCACGACAAGGCCGCGATCGAGGGCGATTTGCGCGCTGCCGGCTTCCGGTCCGCGGGCGTGGAGACGCTTGAGCGCCGCAGCCGGACCGATGCGGCGCGCAATGCGGCCACGGGCCTCGTCCAGGGATCGCCGCTGCGCAACGAGATCGAGGCGCGCGGTCCGAACCGCTTGGAGGAAGCGACCGACGCCGTGGCGCGCGCCATCGCGGCCAGGTTCGGCCAAGGCCCGATCGACGCGCCCATGCAGGCGCATGTCTTCACGGCGCGGCGCTGAAGCAGTTCAGTTTGACCGTGAGAAGTTCCCCCTCACCCGGCTCCGGGTCGGCTCGGGCTTTCGCGGGCCGGCTTCGCCGGCAACTAAATCGAAGAGCGGGCGCTCGCCCGCGGCCAACCCTCAACGACCCTCTCCCCCAAGGTTTTGGGGGAGAGGGAAGGGTGAGGGGGCATTTATGCCATTCGTAGGAAGATGCTCGCCCGCCGGGTAAGGCGTCCTACGCCGCCTCGCGCGTTACTCGGCGGCCTTGCCCTGCGCCTCGGCCATCAGCTTCTCGGCCAGCTTGCGCTTGCCCGCCGCGTCGAGCTTCTTGAGCTCGTTGTTGAGCACGCGCTCGTTGAGCGACTGGTTCCAGTAGTCGAGGCTCTCGAATCCCAGCAGCGCCGACTTGCCGACGAACTGGCGCAGAACCTCGTTGGTCGGGCCCATGACCCAGCCGGCCTTGCCGTCGCGCAGGTAGCGCTCGATGCCGAGCCCCGGCTTGTAGCCGGTGCCGCCGCAGGCGTGCAGCATCTTGTCGGACACGTGCGCCACGTTCTTGGCCGCGGTGAACTTCACCTGCCACAGCCAGTGCAGATGCTTGGCGCGCGGCAGCACGGTCAGATCCTTGTGGATCGACCAGTCGCAGTTGTTGGTGGCGGCGTCCAGCGCCTTGGCCATCTGGAACACCATGGCGCGCGAGGTGTTGGTGTCGATGATGGCCTCGCCGATGTAGTCCTGGATGGTCGGGTAGTCGGCCACGCGCATGCCCACGTCGACATGCTTCTTCATCGTGGTGTGGCGCTTGGCGATGTCGATCATGCCGAGCGAGATGCCGTTCCAGCAGGCGGAGGAGCAGAGCAGGAAGAAGGGATCGACGCACTCGTCGTTGGAGGAGGCGCCGTCGCCCTTGGGGCCTACCATGCGCTCGGGCCCCACCTCGAGATCGACCTCGAGCGTGCCCGACTGGTTGCCCCTGAGGCCCAGCCCGTCCCATTTCGAAGGCTCGGCCTTGGCCTCGTTGCCCATGATGAGCCAGCAGGTGAGGTCCGAATAGTTGCCGCCGAAATCCGGGCTGGTGGTCTGGATGATGTACCAGTCGGCGAAGCCGCCCGAGGTGGTCCAGGAGGCCTTCTTGCGCACGCGCCAGCCCTTGGCGGTCTTCTCGGCGCCCGAGGAGACCGGATACCAGAAGTGCGAGCCGGTCTCGGGGTCGGAGTAGGAGAGCGTGCCGACCAGCACGTCCTTGTCGACCCGGCGCAGAATGTCCTGGAGCGTCGGGTTGTTGTGATGGCGCAGCAGCGCGGCCGCCACGGCACCGAGATGCATGGTGTAGCACATCGCGGTCGAGGGGCAGCCATAGCGCGCGATCGTCTCGCATACCATGGCGGCGGCGGTATGGCTCTCGCCCATGCCGCCCAGCTCCTTGGGCACGATCAGGCCCAGGAGGCCGAGCTTCGCGATGGCCTCGAAGTTCTTGCGCGGGAACAGCAGCTTCTTGTCGGATTCGACGGCGTTGTCGCGCAGCGTGGTGCAGGCGAGCTCGATGATCTGCGCCTGCAGCTCCTTCTGCTTGTCGGTCAGGAGCCACTGCGGATCGTACTCGTAGCCGAGCCCCCAGAATGGCTCGTCGCCCCACTTCTTGACTTGGCTCATAAAGCCTCCCTCGGATGACGTTTGGGTACCCTGTTTGCCGTGCCGGCTTCGCGCGCCCCCCGGAAACGCGCCGGCTTGTCTATGGCTCCCGAGCCTACACGAAAGCGGAAAAATCAAGCAAGGCGAAGCGAGCCAATTTCGAAGATGCGATGACCAATGCAATACCATTTCCGGCGGCGTGGCTCGGGCGCGCCATTGCGCTGGTTTTGCTTGCACGATGCATAATCACCGCATCGCGGTCGGCGCGAACGGCTCGCAAGTTCGGATCGAATGGTCTGAAAATGGATCGGGCTGGGTTGTGCCGGCTCGTCCACGCTCGCCGGACCTCACGGGCGAGCGCGGGATCTGGCCGGGAGCGTCCGGCTCAGTGGATCTCGCCGATCTTGTTGTAGCGGCCGCGGAAGTAGAGCAGCGGCCGGCCCTCGTGCGTCGCGCGCATCCTGAGCACGCGGCCGAGGAAGATGACATGGTCGCCGCCGTCATGGACGGCTTGGACACGGCAATCGAAGGACGCGAGCGTGCCTTCGATGACGGGCGCGCCGGTTTCCCACACCTCGAATTTGACGCCGTCCCATTTGGGCGCACCGGCGCGCGCGAAGGTCGAGGACAATTCTTTCTGCTCCTCGCCCAGCACGTTGATGGCGAACACGCCCGCCTCCTCGAACAGCTTGAGGCTGTAGGCGCGCCGGTCGAGGCTGAACAGCACCAGCGGCGGGTCGAGCGAGACCGAGTTGAAGGAGTTGGCGGTGATGCCAACGAGGTCGCCCGTGCGCGTCACGGTGGTGACGATGGTAACGCCGGTGGCGAACCAGCCCAGCGCGGTGCGGAACTCGCGATTGTCGATGGTCATGGCCCTGTCGAGTGGCTGAAGACGGGGGAGGCGCCGCGCGCGCCGATGAAACGATCCTGTGCCCGCACAGGAACCAGCCGGTGAGGCTCAGCGCTCAACTCCGCCCGACCTCGCTCGGAACGCAGCCGCCGGAGCGCGCGCGGCGGCCGTTGCCCTTGGGCCCGCTCAGCGCTCGGGCATGCGAGGCGGCATCGACGGGCGCCGCGGCGGGCGCTGCGTCGCCGTGCTGGTATCGAGACTGATGATACGCAGGACCTGAATGCCCTTGCGCCCTTGGCCGACCTCGCAATGGATGGTCGATCCTTCCGGCGCATCCTGCAGCCCGGCGTCCTTGAGCGCCGAGATATGCAGGAACACATCTGACGAGCCGTCTGCCGGCGTGACGAATCCGTAGCCCTTGTCCGCACGGAACCACTTGATCTTGCCCCGCACCTCGCGGACGTCGCCGCCGCCTCCCTGATAATCGCTCATTGCTACCGCTCTGTTTCCATCCCGTGCCAGACCCTATTGGACGATCGGCGCACCTCGGCTCTGGCACGGCGGCGGGCACACCCTTTGGCGGCGCGAACGGCCTGCCGACCTTCCGCGCAGCATACCTAGATTGGAGGCAGGGTTTTGGAAATGCAAGCGCGGCTTTGTCGGCGCAATGCGGAAATGCGGTCGGGGAGGACGAAGCCGCTCGAGGAACGCCGATCATGGGCGTCGTCGCGCATTCGGCGCATGGGAGCGAAGGCAGGAATCTTAACCTTGCGGCCCGGCATCGGCCAACCGCCGCCATAGAGCGCGCGTCACCGCAACGTAGCCGTCGCCCCGGCAGCGCAGATCCTCGGCGATCCGGTCATGAAGGCGCGGCAGCGCATGGAAGGGCACCGACGGCCAGCCGTGATGCTCGGCGTGATAGGGCATGTTCCAGGCGATGAGCCGCACCGGCAGGCTGGTCCGGGTGGTGCGCGAGTTGGTCAGCATGTCGGGGCCGAAGGCGCAGCCGGTGTGCTCGGCCAGCAGATAGAGCCGTAAAGCAGGCTGGCCCAGCAGCAGCGGCAGCAGGCCATAGAGCAGAACCGCATCGGTGCGCAGAAGAAGCGAGCCCAGCGCGATGGTCGCGTAAGCCGCCCAGAGCAGCCGGGCCTCGGCTGCCACGCGAGGTGCCGAGCGCGGCGGCACGAAGCCTTCTGTCACGCGGCCGGCGGCGTGGCGCAGCGTGATGCGCATCTCGGCGATCCAGTAAGGGATGCCGGACACCTGCCAGACGAAGCCGCGCAGCGTCGCCGGCTTGGGCGTTGCCAGCTCGGGGTCGCGCGCCGGATCCTGCGTGTGGCGGTGGTGGGCGAAATGGAAGCAGCGGAAATATTCGGGCGGCAGCATGAGGGGAAGCGCGCAAAGCCATGCTACGCCCTCGTTGAGCCGACGGCTCTCGAAGGCGGTGCGGTGGATGCACTCGTGCAGCGGCGCGAACAGGAAGACGAGCGCGATCCCCTCGAGCAGCAGCGCCGGAAGCTGCCACAGCGTGCCACGAAGGCTCGCAGCGAGCGCAATCGTCGCCGCAATCAGCGTCAGATGCCCGGCGAGCTGGGCGAGCGCGCGCCCGTCGCTTCGGCGGGACAGGTCCGCGAGCGTGTCACGCGCGATGTGCGGGTTGCGATAGACCTCCTCGTCCATAGGCCGGGATTATAGACCTCGTCTTCCATGCCTGGGATTCTAGCCATCATCGCCACAGGGCATGTTTTCGCCGTCATTCCGGACGCCGCAGTAGCGGCGATCCGGAATCCACATCAGAGACCGCTCGACCGATGGATTCCGGGTCTCCGCGCTGCGCGCTTCGCCCGGAATGACGAAAGAAATTGGGGTCTCATGGCTGGGCCGACGAGCCGTTTGCTCACGCCTCGGGCGTCAGCGGATTTTGCGCCAGCGCCTTTTGCAGGGCCACCAGGCAGCGGTCGCGCCAGGCGACCAGCTCGGCATAGCTCTTGCCGCTGGCCTCGTTCTTGGTGCCTTCGATCAGCGTCCGGATCAGCTCGGGCGTGAGCTGGGGATTGCCGAGCTTGGCCCAGTTCTCCTCGATATGGGGGCCGAAATGGTCGAGGCTGTAGGTCATGCCGCCGGGCCCGCCGGCCATGTGATAGACGAAGGAAGGCCCCATGAAGGCCCAGCGCAGCCCCGGCCCGTAGGCGATGCCGATATCGGCGTCCTCGACGCTGACGATGCCCTCGGCGATGCAGTGCACCACCTCGCGCCAGGCCGCTTCCTGCACCCGGTTCACATAGTGGCCGACGATCTCCTTGTTGAGACGGATCGCCTTCTTGCCGATGCCGTCATAGAAGCGCATCGACCAGTCGACCGCCGCCGGATCGGTTCGCTTGCCGCCGACCACCTCGACCAGCGGGATCAAATGGGGCGGGTTGAAGGGGTGGCCGACCACGACGCGCTCGGGATGCTTGCACCTGGCCTGCAGCTCGCTCGGCGGGTAGCTCGAGGTGGAGGAGGCGATGACACGGTCGGGCGGCAGCACGGCATCGATCGCAGCCAGCACCTCCTGCTTGAGGTCGAGCCGCTCGAACACGTTCTCCTGCACGAAGTCGCTGCCGCGCGCGGCCTCGGTCGCGTCGGTGTGGAAGCTGAGCCGGGTCGGGTCGGCGCCGGGCACCATGCCGAGCTCCTTCAGCATCGGCCAGGCCTTGGCGACGAGGTCGCGCAGGAAGGCTTCGCGCTCGGGGTCGGCGTCGCTCGCCTTGACCGCGAAGCCGCGCGCCAGGAACCAGGCGGCCCAGCTGGCGCCGATCAGGCCGGCGCCGATCACGGCGACGGTGCGGACCTCGGACCGATCGATCAGTTTCATGGGGCATTCTCCGAAAAGAACGGCGGGTAGAAAGGACGCCGGAGCAGGCGAAAAAAGCGCGCCAGTCTTTCAGAGCGCCGTCATCGAGGCAAGGCCGCAGCCCGGCTTGGCCGGCCCTTCATCTCAGGGCTGCGGCGGCGCGCCCTCGCTGGCCTGGGTCGCAGCCGATGTCGCCGCGATGGTGTCGCCCGGCTCCCAGCCGGCGCGCCACGTCGTCAGCGGCAGGATCGCCGGCGGCTCGCCGTTGGCGAAGAACCAGGAATCGACCGCGAAGTCCTGGCCCGTCGCGATCTCGCGCACCACGGCCGTGTTGTGGGCGAGGAGGATGCCGCCGCGATGGGCCGGCGGCCGGACCGCGTGGAAGCGCAGCAGCCCGTCCGCGGCGATCATGCGCAGATAGGTGGTCGAGTTCACCGCTTCGTCGATGCAGTCGAGCTGCGTCGATTGATCCGAGGCCACGAGGTTGCGCGCCGCGTCCTGTCCGGTACCCGCCTGCTTCGCCACCAGCCGTTCCACGAGACCGATCGCGTCGGCAATCCGGACGCGCTCACTGGCCGCGTCGGCGGGTGCGGGCTCGAACAGCGCGCGCAGCTTGGCCCACTGCGCCGCGTTCAAATCGACGGGCGTCCGAACCTTGCAGCCGCTGCCGTGGCAGACGGTGAAGGCGGCGGGCCTGGGATCGGCCGCGACCATGCCGGCGACACGCCGCTCCATCGAGGCCGCGCAGCCGGCGAGGCCGAGGGCGGTCAGAGAGGCCAACAGGGCAAAGAAAGAACGGTCGAACATGGGCGAGCCCGTGGTGACGTACGGAAAGCCTGCGTCGGACCCCGGCGCCTTGGCAAGGGGCGACGGGATGAAAATCCCGCATTGAAAGAGAGGCCCTCGGTCTTAAACTTCTACTTATGCGAACAATCGGCGTGCTCTGCCGTCGCTTCGTCCTTGCCGCTCTGCTCGGTAGCATGGCCTCCGCGCCTGCCTCGGCCGGTTCCTCCGAGCGCGACCAGCAGTATGCTGCCTGGCGCGACACCTATTACGGCGCCAACGTGCTCGACTATTGCGGCCTCGTTACCGACGAGGTCGCCGACGGATTTCGCCGGAAGCTGCGTTTCCTGCGCGCCTGGAGCCAACTGCCCGCGGCCATCGAGCGTCGCATCCGCATCTGGGCCGCGATGCGCGCCGACTATCAGTACATGGACCACAGCCTCGGCGGCCATCGCGTCTGGTGCGAGACGGACGGCCTGCCGGCGGTGCAGAGCTTCCTCGCCTTTCGCCAGCGCGAGCTGGCGAAGGAGGCGGATGCGGTCGAGTGACAGCGGGGCACGCCGTCCGTCCGACTTCGCGACCCGAGCACCGGCGCAGCCTTTCCGAAGCTGCATGGCTGCGATGACGCGTCGTCGCTCCGGCGCCGATGGCGAGAGGGAGCGGGTCGTGTTATCCCTTGACGCCGTGATGACATCTCGAATTCCGGCCGGCCGTTGGCTTCTCGACCTTACGGGCGCGAAGACGCGACCGGTGCGGCGTTCGCTCGTCTGACGCTTGTTCAACCCGGCCGCGCGGACGATGCGAGGCCGGTCTTCCGCCCAGCCCGCGATCGTCTTCGAGCTGCCCCCCAAAAGGACGATCGCATGAGTTCCCCCGCCACCCTGCAGCGACACCAGCCCGCCATCGGCCGCGATCTGTGGATCGGCTATGCGCTCGCCGCGACGGGCGCGATCCTGTTCTCGACCAAGAGCATCATCATCAAGTTGGTTTATGCTGAAGGCGTCGATTCCGAGACCCTGCTGGCGCTGAGGATGATCCTGTCGGTGCCGATCTATCTGGCGATCGGCTTTCACGGCCTGCGGCACTCGATGAGCCATGCGCTCGAGCGGCCCATCCGCCGCCTGATACTGCGCGCGGCCGCCATCGGCGCTCTGGGCTACTGGCTGTCGAGCTATCTCGACTTCCGCGGTCTCGAATACATCTCCGCCCAGTTCGAGCGCCTGATCCTGTTCACCTATCCTTTCTTCGTGATCCTGTTCGGCGCGGCCTTCTTCGGCCAGCCGGTCAAGACGAAGGCGCTCTTGGCCTTCGCCGTGGCCTATGGCGGGCTGGCGCTGCTGTTCATGCGCGATTTGACGGCGATCGGCGCCGGCGCCGCCTATGGCGCCGGGTTCGTGCTCGCGGCCGCCACCAGCTTCGCCCTCTACCAGCTTCTGGCGCGGAACGTCATCGTCGAGATGGGGCCGCGGCTCTTCACTTGCGTTGCGATGTCGGCGGCGGGCATCGTGGCGATCCTGCAGTTCTTCGTCACGCACGACGCCGGCGCCATCCTGGTTTCGCCCTATGTCCTGGCGATGGGCGTGGCGCTCGCCATCGGCGGCACCGTGCTGCCGTCCTTCTTCATGAATGCCGCCTTGCAACGCATCTCGGCCCAGGCCAACTCCACCATCGGCACCTTGAGCCCGGTGGTCACGATCTTCCTGGCCGTGATCGTCCTTGGCGAGCCTCTGACCTGGCTCGATATGGTGGCGGCCGCGCTCGTCATCGCCGGCGTCGGCGCGGCCACATTGGCCGACCGGCGCTGAAGCGCAGGGCCTCTATCCGGTCTTGGCGGCATGCTTCAGCGCCTGGGCCAGCGCTCGGAAGGGCAGTAGCACGCAATCATGGCGGCTCTTGACGGCCTTGACCGGCGCAAACTCGTCGATGCAATCCCAGCCGGCTGGCAAGGCGCCGTCCTGCTGCAGGTAGGCGCGCAGGTTATCGCTCAGGCCGATCAGCTCGCTGGGTGAGCGGCCGGGGGCCTGCTCGGCGACCATGGCCGCCGCGGCCTCGCAGAGCAGGCAGCCGCGCACCTTGTGGCCGGCCGCGGCGACCTTGCCGTCGGCCAGCTTGAGGTCGATGGTCACACGATCACCGCAGAGCGGGTTGTCGAGCGTGGCGGTGGCATCTGGCCGCTCGAGCCGGCCCTGTGCGCGACCCGTCTGCGCGCGCTCGACCAGCTTGCGGTGATAGATCTCCTCGGTCATCGCAAGTGCCCGAGCGCGTCGTCGAGGCCGGTGAGGAACGCATCCACATCGCCATCGGTGTTGTAGGGGGCGAGGCTCGCGCGCGTGGTGCCGGCGAGGCCGAAACGCTCGGCCAGCGGCTGGGCGCAATGATGACCGCCGCGCAGAGCCACGCCATGGCGGTCGAGCCATTGACAGATATCGTGCGGATGGACGCCGTCTATCGCGAAGGAAATGACGCCAAGGCGCCCCTGCAGGCCGGTCGGACCGATCACGCGGCAATCCTTGATATGGCCAAGACCGTCGAGAATGCGGCCCGTTAGGCGCGCCTCGTGCTGGGCGATGCCGGCCCAGTCCAGCGCCTTGGCCCAACGCACGGCGGCACCCAGGCCGACGGCCTGGGCGATCGGCGGCGTGCCGGCCTCGAAGCGGCGGGGGATCTCCGCATAGGTCGTGTCCTCGGTCAGGCTCACGCGCTGGATCATGCCGCCGCCGCCCATGAAGGGCGGCATGGCGTCGAGGCACGCGCGCTTTCCCCACAGCACGCCAACGCCGTTGGGCGCATAGAGCTTGTGCCCCGAGAAGGCATAGAAATCGACGCCGAGCGCCGGCAAATCGAGCGGCCCGTGCGGCACGCGCTGGGCGCCGTCGAGCAGCACCCGGGCGCCGACGCTTTTGGCCGCTTCGACGACGGGTCCCACCTCCGTGACGGCGCCCGTGACGTTCGAGCAATGGGTGAGGGCGAGAAGCTTGGTTTTCCGGCTCAGCAATCCCGGCAGCTTCGCCAGATCGAGCCGGCCCTCGTCGGTGACGGGCAGAACCTTGAGCGTGACGCCGCGGCGCCGGGCCAGCATCTGCCAGGGCACGAGGTTGCTGTGATGCTCGAGCTCGCTCACCAGCACCTCGTCGCCGGGACCGAGGCTCTCGCCGAAGCTGTAAGCCACGAGATTGATCGAGGCGGTGGTGCCGGAGGTGAATATCACCTCGCCCGGGTCGGCCACGCCCAGATAGTCCGCAACCGCCTGGCGCGCATCCTCATAGGCCCACGTCGCGGCCTCGGCCAGATGGTGCACGCCGCGCATGACATTGGCCCGCGCCATGGTCTCGTGCCGGCGCACGGCCGTCAGCACGGCCGAGGGAAGCTGGGCCGTGGCCGCGTTGTCGAGATAATGCAGCGGCAGCCCGCCCGGCGGCTCGGCCAGGATCGGGAACTGCGCCCGGCAGGTCTCGGCGTCGAAGGGCTTCGGGCTCATGCGGTCTTGTCCCCGGCGCGGCGCAGCGCCTCCAGGGCTTGCGGCGTATCGACGTCGGTCAGCACCGCATCGTCCGGCATCGCCACTTCGGCGACCTGCTCGGCATAGGCGCCGATCAGGTGGCGTGCGCCGACATCGCCCTTGAGATGGGCCATCTCCTCGAAGAAGCGCTTGGCCCAGAGCACCGGGTTGCCGCGCTTGCCGTTGAAGGTCGGCACGCAAATGGCGCGGCCCTCGGTCGGATTGAAGGCCGCGATCAGCCGGTCGATGGCGCCCGGCGCGATCCGCGGCATGTCGCCCAGCAGCACCAGCGCGCCATCGATCTCGGCGTCCTTGAGCGCAGCGAGGCCGATCGCCAGCGAGCCAGCGATGCCGCTGGCGTAATCGGGATTGTGGCGGATTTCGACCGGGCGGCCCGCGATGGCCTGGCGCACGCGCTCGGCCTCGTGGCCGGTGACGACGACGACGCGCGTCACACGCGCCGCCAGCGCTGCGTCGATGGCATGGGCGACCAACGGCTTGTCGTCGAGCTCTGCCAGGAGCTTGTTGGCGCCGCCCATGCGGCTCGAGCGGCCGGCCGCCAGAACGATGGCTGCGATGTTGGGCGCGCGCGGGCGCACGCTCTCGGCTCCCGCGCGCGGCTGCGGCCGGGTCGGAATTTCCTTGAGCAGCCCGCCCGCGCCCATCGCCATGATGTCGCGCCGCGTCACGGGCAAGTCGGCCATCAGCCGCTGCAGCACCCAGTCGAAGCCGTTGAGCTTGGGCGAGCGCACGCAGCCGGGCAGCCCCAGCACCGGCCTGGCGCCGATATGAGCCATCAGGAGCAGGTTGCCGGGATCGACCGGCATGCCGAAATGGTCGATGGCGCCCCCGGCGCGCTCGATCGCGGCCGGCAGCACGTCGCGCCGGTCGGTGATGGCGGAGGCGCCGGCGATCAGGACCATCTCGGCGCCATGCCCGAGCGCCGCCTCGATCTCGGCCGCGAGCGGCATCTCCTCGTGGGCGCAGCGCCGATCCTCGGCCGGCGGCGCGCCCAACGCCGCGAGCCGGTCGTTCATCACGGCGAGGGTCTTGTCGAGCACGCTTTCCTTGATCCCCGGCAGCCGCGTCTGGATCAGGGACACGGGCCGCGGCCTGAGTGCCGCCACCCGCATCAGCGGCTCGCCGGCCACGATCCACAGGCAGCGCTCGATCACCTCGGCCGGCACGGAGAAGGGAATGATCTTGACCGTGGCGACCATGTCGCCGGGAGCGACCACGTCGTAGGGCGGCAGCGTCGCCAGGGTCACGGCCTCGTCCACCGCATTGAGGCGGTCGAGCCGCTCCTTGTCGAGCACGAGCACGCCATGGGCCTGCGCGATCAGATTGGCGCGCCCGGTGAAGGGGGCGGCCACCGCGAGATGGTCGCCGCGAACGGCGGCGGCGATGCGGGCCGCGGCCTCGTCCTCGCCGACATCGCCGGGCTCGAGCCGTACCACGGTGACGCGCTCCACGCCGGCGGCGGAAAGCGCCGCGAGGTCCTCGGCCGAGAGCTTGCGCCCCTTGCGGAAGGCGAGCTTGCCGAGCTTGAGGCTGTGGACGAGCAGGGCGCCCTCGGCTTCGGCGAGCGGCAGGCTCGCGAAGATCATGCGGCGTGCTCCGCCGTTACGGGGCCCTTGGCGCCGGCCCGGCGCACCTGGGTGATCTGGGCCAGGATCGAAACGGCGATCTCGGCCGGCGACAGCGCATTGATCGAAAGCCCGACCGGCCCGTGGATGCGGGCGAGATCGGCCTCGCTGAAGCCGGCGCGCTCGAGGCGGTTGAGGCGTGCGGCGTGGGTTTTCTTGCTGCCGAGCGCGCCGATATAGAAGGCCGGCGAATTGAGGGCCACGCTCAGCGCCGGATCGTCGAGCTTGGGATCGTGCGTCAGGGTGACGATGGCGGTACGCACATCGGGCCCCAAGCGCTCCAGCGCCTCGTCCGGCCAGTCCGCGGTCAGCGTCACGTCGGGAAAGCGCGCGTCGGTGGCGAAGGAGCGGCGCGGATCGACCACCGTCACGGCGTAGCCGGCCAGGGCGGCCATCGGCGCCAGCGCCTGGGCGATATGGACGGCACCCACCAGGATGAGACGCGGCGCCGGCATGGCGGCCTGCAAAAAGAGGCGCCGGCCGGGCGTTTCCAGAAGACCGCTGCGGTCGGCCTTGAGCCAGATACGCGCCTGCTCGAGCGTGGCAGGGTCGAGCGCCAGATCGCCCGTCGCGTCGTCGGGATGCAGCAGGAGCTGGCGACCGCTGTCGAGATCGGTCACCAGCCCGACGGGGCGGTGCGCGGCGCGGTCGGCGGCAAGCCGGCGAAGCAGGTATTCCTTCATTCGATCGCCTCGACATAGACCTGCAGCTTGCCGCCGCAGGCGAGACCGACCTCCCAAGCCTGCTCGTTGGTGATGCCGAAATCGAGCAGCCGCGGCTTGGCGCCGGCCATGACCTCCTGCGCCTCCTTCACCACCGCACCCTCGATGCAGCCGCCCGAGACCGAGCCCACCATGCGGCCGGTTTCGTCCACCGCGAGCTGGCTGCCCACCGGCCGGGGCGAGGAACCCCAGGTCGCGATCACGGTCGCGAGCGCCACCTTATGGCCCTCGGCGCGCCAGGCCAGCGCCTGGTCGATCACGTCCTGCTCGCTGCGGTCCATGGGTGTGTGACCTCCAAGGCAGAAGCGCCTGCGCGCTCCGCAACTCCGACCTCATTCTGAGCCCGTCGAAGGATGAGGTCGGCCTCATGGTTCGACAAGCTCACCATGAGGCTTTTACTCTGAGCACGCGTGGCCCGGGATGACTGCAAACGTCCAAAACTCTAGCATAGCCGGCCTGGCCCCGCCTCACGCCGCATCTCGCGCCGCCATCAGCTCGGCATAGGAGCCGGCGGCCTCCAGGCGGCGCACCGGGGCGCGGGCCAGCACGGCACCCAGATCGGCCATGCTCTCCAGATTGTGCACCGGCCGGAAATCGTCGACATGGGGCAGGATCGCCTGGGCGCCTTGCGCCTTGGGTTCGTAGCCCTCGAAGCGCAGGAGCGGGTTGAGCCAGATGAGGCGCCGGCAGCTCTTGTGGAGGCGCTCCATCTCCTTGGCGAGGCCGGCCGCACCCTCGCGGTCGAGCCCATCGGTAACGAGCAGGACCACCGCGCCTTGACCCAGCACGCGGCGCGACCAGACGTTGTTGAAGTCGGCCAGACACTTGCCGATGCGGGTACCCCCCGACCAGTCCTCGACCTTGGCGGCCACCTTGGCCAGCGCCAGATCGACGTCGCGTTGGCGCAACGCCCTCGTGATGTTGCTGAGGCGCGTGCCGAACAGGAAGCAGTGCACGCGATCGCGGTCGTTCGTGACGGCATGCATGAAATGCAGCATCATGCGCGAATAGCGGCTCATCGAGCCCGAGATGTCGCATAAGACCACCAGTGGCGGGTGGCGCCGGCGCGGCTGCTTGTATTTGAGCGGGATCGTGCCCCCGCCGCGCAAGGAGGCGCGCAGCGTGGCACGGATATCGATGCGTCGGCCTTGCCGGTCGGAGAAGAAGCGGCGCGTCGGCAGCGACATGATCGGCAGGCGCATGGCGGCGATGGCGCGCTTGGCCTCTTCGATCTCGGCCGCGGACATCTTCTCGAAATCCATGGTCTGGAGCAGCTCGCGCGCCGAGTAGGTCATGGCGGCGTCGAGCTCGAGCTTCTCTTCGGCCTGATTGCCCTCGCGCTCGCTCTGCCGGCCCATCAGCGCCTCGGCCAGGCGGCGCGACATCTCCTCGTCCTTGCCGGCCTCTTCGCGCGGCACGCCGATGGAAGGCAACATGGCCTGGATCATCTTTTCCAGGAGCTGCGGGTTACGCCAGAAGATGTGGAAAGCCTGGTCGAACAGTGGCTGCTGGTCGCGCCGGTTCACGAACACGGCATGCAGCGTCCAGTAGAGATCGTCACGCGTGCCGATGCCGACCGCCTCCACCGCCTTGAGCGCGTCGATCACGCGGCCGGGACCGATCGGAAGCCCGGCCGCGCGCAAGGTGCGGGCGAAGAACATCACGTTCTCCGCGAGGCGGCTCTCCGGGGACGAGGAAGCGTCGTTGGCTGTACGCGAGCTCTTCAACCGCCGGTTATCCCCTTAACCGTCATTCCCGTGCCCCAACTGTCATTCCCGCGAAAGCGGGAATCCATGGCGACATCAGGCTCTGACATCGACATGGACCCTCGCTTTCGCGAAGGCGACGAATGAGCGATTTCGATATCGAGCACATAACGAATGAGGCTCTCAACCCGCTTCCCTCAATCGTCATTCCCGCGAAAGCGGGAATCCGTGGCGCTGTCGCGCTCTGGCATCGACATGGACCCTCGCTTTCGCGAGGGTGACGTAGTGGGCAATCTTGACGTTGAGTACATCTGCAGAGTCGCTTGGCCCCGGCGCCTCAGCGCGGCGCGCCGGCGAGCTCGGCCTTCACCTGCTGCAGGAGCTGGGCCGCCTCGCTGCCTTTGATCTTGGCGATGTCGTCCTGGTATTTGAGCAGCACGCCCAGCGTGTCGTCGATGCCCTGCGGGTCGAGCGCCACCTTGTCGAGCTGCACCAGCGCCTCGGCCCAGTCGATGGTCTCGGCCACGCCGGGCAGCTTGAACAGATCCTTCTGCCTGAGCTTCTGCACGAAGGCGACGACCTCGCGCGCCAGCGCGGCGCCGGCCTCGGGCGCCTTGATCTTGAGGATGGCGAGCTCGCGTTCGGCGTTCGGATAGTCGACCCAGTAATAGAAGCAGCGCCGCTTGAGCGCGTCGTGGATCTCGCGCGTGCGGTTGGAGGTGATCACCACGATCGGCGGTTCCTCGGCGGCGATGGTGCCCAGCTCGGGAATCGTGATCTGATAGTCGGCCAGGAGCTCGAGCAGATAGGCCTCGAACGGCTCGTCGGTGCGGTCGAGCTCGTCGATCAGCAGCACCGGCGCGCCGGCGAGGTCGGCCTCGAGTGCTTGCAGCAGCGGGCGCTTGATGAGGAAGCGCTCGGTGTAGATGTCGCTCGCCAGCGCCTCGCGGTTTCCCTCGCCGGCCGCCTCGGCCAGCCGGATCTCGATCATCTGGCGCGAATAGTTCCATTCGTAGGCGGCCGACGCGATGTCGAGCCCTTCGTAGCATTGCAGACGCAAGAGCTTGCGGCCGAGCGTGGCCGCGAGCACCTTCGCGACCTCGGTCTTGCCCACGCCGGCCTCGCCTTCGAGAAAGAGCGGGCGCTTCAGCTTGAGGGCGAGGAAGAGGGCCGTGGCGAGGCTGCGGTCGGCGACATAGTCGCCCGCCGCGAGCAGGGCCAGCGTGTCCTCGACCGTGGCGGGGAGCGGCCGGGGCGCGGGAAGGGGGCGAGCAGGCTCGGCGTTGTCCATCGCGGCTGTCTTCGATCGCGCCACTATTTGCGCGTCCAGCTGCCGTCGGCGGCGAGGAACCAGGTTCCCGGCGGCGCTTTCTGGATGATCTGGCCGGCATAGACCTGGCCGACCTGATCGGCGCTGACGCCTTGCTCCTTGGCCCTGGCCTCGTAGATGGCGCGGCGCTCGGCATTGACCTTGTCCACGACAGCCTGGGCGGCAGCGCCGCCCGAGGGGTCGCGCACCATCACGTAGCCGTCATAGCGCTCGGCCACGACGCCCCTTGCGCGCAGGTCGTTGAGCGCCGTGTCGTCGGCCGCGGCCGGATGCAGGGCGGCGGCGAGCAGCAGGAGGGCCGCCAGGAGCGAACGGCGCGCGATCGGGCCGAGAAGGGGGGATGGCGGGGTCATCGGAGGTCCGGGCGATGCGCCAGAATCAGAAGATGCCGGGGTTGCGGGCGATGTCGTCCTTCGCCTGCTCCTCGATCTTCACGCGCACCTCCTGCTCGATCTTGATGTTCATGTTGATGACAATGGGCTTGTCCGGCGCCTCGACCTTGATCGTCGGCTGGCAGGCGGCCAGCGCCAAGCCCAGGGCGAGGCCCAAAACTACACGTTGAATCAATTGGATCAGAGGTCACCTGCCAGCAGGAACCGAGGGCCACGGTCCCGTCCAAGAGATGGCGTCGCGACCGCCGTCCGTCCAGAGGCGGGCCCGGTCGGCCGCGTTGCGAACCGCCGCGCGGCGCGGTCACGGCGAACGGGCAAGCTTGTCGCGCACCCAGTCGGGGACGCGATAGCCCTGCAGGCTGTCGCGCAGTATGCGGTCGAGCTTGCCCTCGAGGGCAAGGTTGAACTCGATCGGGTAGCCGTCATAGAAGCCCGGATTATTGCCCCTGACATGCAAGCCCACACTCGCTTCGCCGCGGGCGTCGCGGTCGAGTGTGAGCCACAGCCGATCATAGCGGAAATCGGCCAGCGCCGAGAGCACGAGGCTAACGGTTTCGCCACCCCCTTGCAATCCGGGGGGCGGCGCGGTGGGCGAGTAGGCGAGAAGGCCCGGCTGCGTCGATTCCAGCATGGCGCCCCTGATGGTCACGTCGTTGCCGGCAACGGTGACCGGGATGCGTCCGTCGAGCCGTCCCGTCGCGGTCAGGCCGTCGATCTCGGCCAGAGCCAGAAGCTCGCCCAAATCGACGCCGCTCACAGCGAGCATGACCTGTTGCGAGGCGGCCGCCGGGTCGAGCCTCGTCGGCCCGACCCTCACGGAACCGCGGGCAAGCTTCAGCGAGGCCTGCGAGATTTCCAAGATCGGGCCCGGCGCGATCCTGAAAGTGACGAGCCCGTCAGTCATGGGCACGCCGAGCTTGATCTGGCCGATGGCGATCTGCTGGTCGGGCTGGGTCGCGAGGGGCGACAGGCTCTTGAGCGCGATGGCGCCATTGACGCGGCCCAACTCGATATCGGGGCCGGCGACGGTCAGATCTTGGACTTTCAGCGCGAGATCGCTGAATACGGCGCCACCCTTCCAGGCCATGGCGCCGCCGAGCGACACGGTGCCGGTCGCCTCGTCGATCTCGGGGCCGAGCGCCGGGAAGAGGTCGCGCGGCTGCAGGCCCCCCGGCAGGAAGCGGATCGGCGCCATCTGAATGCGGCCGGCGCCGCGGCCGTGCGTCAGGTCGTGAATGCCGGAGAAGTCGAGCCGGAGCCAGTTGCGCTCGTCGCGGGCGGCGAGGTCGAACTCGATGGCGCCCCGGCGCAGGCTCGCTTTGCCGTCGAGAGCGAGCGGCGGCAGCCAGTTGCGGTCGGCGCCCAGGCGAACATGCGCCACCGTGGCGATCAGTTTGCCGTTGCCATCGGCGCTATAGGTGAAGCGGGCATCGGCATTCTCCGCAACCATGCCGTGCTCGGGCAGCTCGGCGCGCGCATCGGCGAGCCGGACCTCGCCGCTGGCGCCTTCGGCCGCCGACCAATGGCCATAGAACCCGGCCGCGCCGAGGTGGAGCCGGACGGGGCCGGGCTCTGTGGCCGGCGCAGACTGCCATGTGAGGTCCAACGGGCCGGTTCTGACGCCGTAATCGACGGTGGCCCCGCCGGGCGCAAAGGTGGCCACGAGCAGAGGCACCTGCTTGGCGGGCCGAAGCGCGAATGCCCCCGGTCCGCGGATAACGATGCCGTGGGGCAGCGCCAGCTTGTCGATGCGGGCCGATCCCGGCTGCTGAAGGGAGAGAACGAGCTTGTTTTCAAAAAACTGCAGGTCGTTCTTGAGATCAAAACTAAGATTTCGTGCTTGCGCGCGGCTATATGAAAAATCAATGAGTTGAGAGACTATTCTCAACTTTCCTGAGAAATTTGCTGGCGTGCCGGACAGGCTGCCGGTAAGGGCCACGCGATCCATACGGAAGCGCGCGCCGGCGGTTTCGACAGGCCATCCTTGCGCCTCGGCCTCGATGGCGGGCAGGTCGAAGCCCGTGAGACCCCGACCATTGCCGATGTTGGCGGTGCCGCCTAGCCGAAGCGATAGTGACCGGTCGCCGAGGAGACTGAGCCTCGCTTCGCCCGCGAAGTGCCGGCTGCCGTCCGGCTGGGGCTGGATCGCCAGCCCCGTCGGCGCCGACAGCTCGAAGGCGACCGGCCGATCCAGCGTTCCGCGCATGGCAGCCGGCAGTTTCATGGCATCGAGAAGGTCCGGCGCGATCCGGGCCTTCAAGGAGAGGGCTGCGGGCGTCTGCACCGACAAGACGCCGCCGGCGCCAACGATCAATTCCAGCCGGCCACCGCCCGAAACGCCGTCTGCAACACCTGGCCACGCCACATCGTCCAAGCGCAAGTCCAGGCTCGCCGTGGCGCGCGAAACGATGGAGAAGCTCGCGTCTGCGTTCGGCGGGCGTGACAGCGTGACCGTGGCGGGGCCGCTGATCTGCGTGCGCCCCGAGGCCGGCGGCGGCAGGCCGAGCGCTTTCCACAGGGGCGAGGCCCCATCGGCCTCGAGCGACAGCTCGCCCTCGGCCGATGGGGCGGGGGCATCGATTTGGAGCGTGCCCGTACCGCGCGCGCGGAAGCTGCCGTCGAGACCGACTGCTTCGGCCGTCAGCAGGGTCCGGTCGGGATCGCGGTCGAGCGCGAGGCGCAGCCGCGCGGCCGGCAGGCCCGGCACTGTGACCTTGCTGGCGGCCAGATTGGCAGTGGCCGCCCAGGGCTGGAAGGCCACCAGGCTCAGATAGGCCTCGCCCTCCAGCCCTTCGGCCTCCATGCGGCCGCCGGGTGCGGCAAGCTCGCCATCGGCGAAGGAGAGCCGCATGGCGCCGCTGCCGGTGAGGTCCAGGCTGCCGTCCGCGCGGCCGGCGATTTGCCCAAGCGGGCCACGGCCAGAGACGATGAAATCCAAGGCGTAGCGGTCATCGCCGGCCGGATCGAGCCGACCGGAAAAGCCCAGCCGGGTGGCCGGCGGGCCGGCGGCGGCCGGGAGGACCATTTCGCCGTCGCGGATCTCGATCGGCGGGAGGTTCGGCATGCGCAGCGCGCCGCCGCCGGCAGCGGGCGCGCTGAAGCTGTCGCCGAGGCTGGCGATGGCCTGCTGGAGGGGCGTGTCGGCCTGAAATTCGATCCGCGCATGCTCGATCAGAACGGCCGTGATGCGGGGCGTCAGGCCGTTCCAGCCATAGGTCACCTCGAGGCTGGGAAGGCTCAGCTTGGCCGCTCCCGGGAGCTCGACATCTTCGATCCGGGCTTCGCGCCAACCGATCGAGGTGACGCGGAAGCTGAGGTTGCCAAGCCCGCGCGCCTGCAACTGCGCTTGCGCCCAGCCCTCGACCAGCTTGGGCAAAAGGAAAAGAAGGAGCAACGCGGCCACGGCGCTCGTGACGAGCGCCGCCGCTCCGCCGACCAGCAGTCGCTTGCCGAGCCTTCCCTGCATCCTTCTTGCGGACGCGCATGGGCCTATGCGGCGTCCTTCCGAAGCCAGAATAGAAGCGGGGTTCCGCGATTCCATCGGACGCGGAATGTGGCAAAGGAGAATCCTGTGGATTACGCGAGTCGCCGCGAGTCGCTGCCATCACGAGCCAGGCTCAGAGACAAGGCGCACAACCATCGCTAAGCGTCGATGAACATGGCCTCTATCGCGCATCGAGATCGGCGGCGTTGGTGTGCGAGATGCGACTCGCGTGCGACTCGATACCGACCCGTCAGCGGCCGCCGCCATATCGCGACTCGTGCCAAGCGCCGCGATCGCGCGAGTGTCGGGCAGGCGCCGCACCCAAAAGAAAAGGGCGCGAATGCCGATCGGCATCCGCGCCCCCGAGCGAGGCGAGAAGGGCGGGTTCAGCCGGCGGCCGCCACGGCACGCGCCGCCATCACGCTCACCAGATGGGCGCGATATTCGGCGCTGCCATGCATGTCGCTGTTGAGATTGGCCGCGGAGATCTTGATGCCCTTGACGGCATCCGCCGCGAAATTCGCCGCGAGCGCCTTCTCCATTTCGGGCACGCGGAACACGCCGGGGCCGGCCCCCGTGACGGCGACGCGCACGCCGCCCGCGGTCTTGGCCACGAACACGCCGACCATGGCGTAGCGCGAGGCGGGGTTCGGGAACTTGGCGTAAGCCGCCTTCTCGGGCTTCGGAAAGCTCACGGCGGTGAGGATCTCGCCCTCGCCGAGCGCCGTCTCGAACATGCCCTTAAAGAAATCGTCGGCCGCGATCTTGCGCTTGTTGGTGACCACGGTGGCGCCGAGCCCGAGCACGGCGGCGGGATAATCGGCCGCCGGATCGTTGTTCGAGATCGAGCCGCCCAGTGTGCCGCGATGGCGGACCTGCGGATCACCGATGCCTTCGGCAAGTGCGGCCAAGGCCGGGATGGTGCGCTTGACTTCGGCCGAATCCGCCACCTCGGCATGGGTGGTCATGGCGCCGATGGTGAGCCCGCCGCCTTCGATCTTGATGCTCTTGAGTTCGGCGAGCGCGGAGAGATCCACCAGCGCCGAGGGCTGCGCCAGACGCTGCTTCAGGGTCGGCAGCAGCGTCATGCCGCCGGCCAGGAGCTTGGCCTCGCCCGAAAGCAGCCTAGCCGCTTCGGCGAGCGAGGTCGGACGGTGATAGGCGAAATTGTGCATCGCTGTTCCTCCCTTACTCAGCCGCTTTCTTGGCCTGCTGCGCCACGCGCCACACCCGTTCCGGCCTGGTCGGCATGGCAATGTCGCGCACGCCGAGCGCGTCGGTGATGGCGTTGACAAGAGCCGCCGGAGCAGCGATGGCGCCGGCCTCGCCGCAGCCTTTCACCCCCAGCGGGTTGTGCGGGCAGGGCGTATGGATCATGCCGACCTTGAAGCTCGGCAGGTCGTCGGCGCGCGGCATGCAGTAATCCATGTAGGAGCCGGTCAGGAGCTGGCCACTTTCGGGATCGTAGACACAGCCTTCGAGCAACGCCTGGCCGACGCCCTGGGCGATGCCGCCATGGACTTGTCCTTCGACCACGAGCGGATTGACCACGTTGCCGAAGTCATCGACCGCCGACCAGTTGACGATGGTGGTGACGCCGGTATCGGGATCGACCTCGACCTCGGCGATATGCACCCCGGCCGGGTAGGTGAAGTTGGCGGGATCGTAGAACGCGGTTTCGTCGAGGCCCGGCTCGAGGTCCTTCGGATAGTTGTGCGGCACGTAAGCGGCGAAGGCGATCTCCTGGATCGTCTTCTGCTTGTCCGTGCCCGCCACCTTGAACACGCCTTTGGCGTACTGGATGTCGTCGACCGAGGCCTCGAGCAGGTGGGCCGCGATCTTCTTGCCCTTGGCGATGATCTTGTCCGCGGCCTTGACCGCGGCGGAGCCGCCGACGGCGAGGCTGCGCGAGCCGTAGGTGCCCATGCCGAACGGCACCTGCGAGGTGTCGCCATGGACCACCGTGACGGCGTCGACCGAGAGGCCGAACTGGTCCGCCACCACCTGCGCCAGCGTGGTCTCGTGGCCTTGCCCATGGCTGTGCGAGCCGGTCAGGACCTGGACGGTGCCGGTCGGGTTGAAGCGGATCTGGGCCGATTCCCAGAGGCCCACCCCGGCGCCCAGAGACCCGACCACGGCCGAGGGCGCGATGCCGCAGGCCTCGATATAGGCGGAGAAGCCGATGCCTCTGAGCTTGCCGCGTTTGGCCGCCTCGGCCTTGCGCTGGGCGAAGCTCTTGTAGTCGGCGAGCTTGAGCGCCTCGTCGAGCGCCTTCTCGTAGTTGCCGGAATCGTACTGCAGCGCCACCGGCGTCTGGTACGGAAACTGGTCCGGCTTGACGAAGTTGCGCCGCCGGATCTCGGCCGGGTCGATCTTGAGGTCGCGTGCGCAGGTTTCGACGATGCGCTCGACCACATAGGTGGCCTCTGGACGGCCGGCGCCGCGATAGGCGTCGACCGGTGCCGTATTGGTGAAGACCGCCTTCACGTTGCAGTAGATCGCCGGGGTCGTGTACTGGCCGGCGAGGAGAGTGGCGTAGAGATAGGTCGGAACGCAGGTGGCGAAGGTCGAGAGATAGGCGCCCATCGAGGCGACGGTGTCGACCTTCATGGCGAGGAACTTGCCGTCCTTGTCCGTCGCCATTTCGACATGGGTGACGTGATCGCGGCCATGTGCATCCGACAGGAAGGATTCGCTGCGCTCGGCCGTCCACTTCACCGGCCGCTTCACCTTCTTTGCCGCCCAGGTGCAGACGACCTCCTCGGCATAGCAGAAGATCTTCGAGCCGAAGCCGCCGCCCACGTCGGGCGCAATCACGCGCATCTTGTGCTCCGGCACGCCCAGGATGAAGGCGCACAGGATCAGCCGCAGCACGTGCGGGTTCTGGCTCGTCGAGTAGCAGGTGTAGCTGTCGGTGCCGCCGTCATACTCGCCGATCGCCGCGCGCGGCTCCATCGCGTTCGGGATGAGCCGGTTGTTGACGAGATCGAGTTTGGAGACGTGCGCCGCCTTGGCGAAGGCCGCATCGACCGCCGCCTTGTCGCCAAGCTCCCAGTCGTAGCAGAGGTTGTTGGGTACATCGGCATGGATCTGCGGCGCCTTCGAATCGAGCGCCTTGGCCGTCTCCACCACCGCGGGCAAGACGTCGTAATCGACCGAGATCTTCTCGGCCGCGTCCTTTGCCTGCGCGACGCTCTCGGCGATCACCACGGCGACATGGTCGCCGACGTAGCGCACCTTGTCGGTGGCGAGCACGGGATGGGGCGGCGCTTTGTGCGGCTTGCCGAAGCGGTCGGTCACGACCCAGCCGCAGATCAAGCCGCCGACCTTGTCCGCCGCCACGTCGGCGCCGGTGAAAACGGCGACCACACCCGGCATGCGCGCAGCCGCCGCGGTATCGATTTTCTTGATCTTGGCATGCGCGTGGGGCGAGCGCAGGAAGTAGGCGTAAGCTTGGCCGGGACGGTTGAGATCGTCGGTGTAGCGGCCTTGGCCGGTCAGGAAGCGGAAATCCTCTTTGCGCCGAACGGGGGCGCCGATGCCAGTGTCAGCCATGACGTCCTCCCTCCTATCGCTTCATCGCCTGCGCGCCGGCCTGAATGGCCTTCACGATGTTGTGGTAGCCAGTGCAGCGGCAGATGTTGCCCTCGAGCCACTCGCGCACGTCCTTCTCGGACGGGTTCGGGTTGTGCTGCACGAGGTCCACAGCGCTCATCACCATGCCGGGCGTGCAGAAGCCGCATTGCAGCCCGTGATGCTCGCGAAACGCGGCCTGCATCGGATGCAGCTCGGCGCCGTTGGCGAGGCCCTCGACGGTGGTGACGCTGGCGCCGTCAGCCTGCACCGCGAGCATCGTGCAGCTCTTGACGGACTTGCCGTTGACATGCACGACGCAGGCGCCGCACTGGCTGGTGTCGCAGCCGACATGCGTGCCGGTCAGGCCGAGGTTCTCGCGCAGAAAGTGAACCAGCAACGTTCGGGCTTCGACCACCCCCGAAACAGTCTTGCCGTTCACCGTCATCGAAACGGTGGGCATGCCATCCTCCCTCACGATATGGCCCCGAGGGCAACATGACCCTCGAAGAGTTTATGGCGCCGGCCGGGCGGCCGGCGGCTCTCCCCGGCAGGGGGACAGGCAGGTCCCGCCTGCGCCTTGTTTTGTCTCGGTGGCTAGTCTTGTGTGCAGCCGGCCCAAGGTCAAGGCCGAGAGCTTTGTAGTATCCGGATATTCCAGTTTCGCGTCAGAGCCCGAAGAGGAGCAGCAGCGCCAACAGAATGATGATCAAGCCGGCGATCCAGATCACCGGCTTGAGGCCTTTCTGCATCGAAGGCGCAGGCGTGGGGACATGGGCTTCGGGCCCTGCTCCAGCCGCAGGCGGCGCAGCCGGACCTGGGGCGCCGGCCTCCGCCGGTGCCGCGCCCGCCGCTTGCGCTGCGACCAGTTCCGAGAAGCGGCTGAAAAACTCGTCCGCCATCTTGTGTGCAGTGCCGTTGATCAGCCGCGAGCCGATCTGGGCCAGCTTGCCGCCGACGGAGGCGTTGACCGTATAGGTAAGAATCGTGACTTGGCCGGTTTCATCCGATGCAAGCTTCACATTGGCTCCACCCTTGGCGAAACCGGCAGCACCTCCCTGGCCCTCGCCCGAGATGCGGTAGCCGTTGGGCGGGTCGAGATCGCTGAGCGTGACCTTGCCGCCGAACTTGGCCGATACGGGGCCCACCTTGGCCACGACCTTGGCCTGCAACTCGGTGTCGGACAGCTTCTCGATTTCCTCGCAGCCCGGAATGCACTGCTTCAGGACCACCGGGTCGTTGAGTGCGCGCCAGACCGTTTCGCGCGGGGCGGCGATGCGGTGTTCGCCCGTCATTTCCATGGTGTCAGCCTCCCACGGTCAGATAGCGAAGATAGACGTAGATCGTGGAGATGACGATGCTCATGAGCATCATCGGAAAGGCCAGCAGCAGGAACGGCACGAAACGGAACTGAACGCCGGCGCGCTCAGCGATGCCGGCCACCGTCAGGTTGGCGCTCGCCCCGATCAACGTGCCATTGCCGCCGAGGCAGGCCCCGAGCGACAGCGACCACCACAGCGGGAGCAGCCCCTCGGGCCCGCCGAACACGGGCGCCATGTTCTTGATCACCGGGATCATGGTGGCGACGAAGGGGATGTTGTCGATGACGGCAGACAGGACAGCCGAGCTCCAGAGAATCGCGATGGCGGTCACGGCGAGGTCGCCGCCAGTGACGCGCGCCAGCTCATCCGCCAACAGCGAGAGCAGACCGGCATGCTCGACGCCGGCGACGATGGCGAACAGGCCCACGAAGAAGAAGATGGTGATCCATTCGACCTCGCCGAAGATCTCGTGGATGCGGTGCGACTGCTCCTCGGCCGGACGGCCGATGTTGTCGAGCAGGAGCAGAAGAGCGGCGCCGGATAGCGCGATGGTTCCCGGCTCCAGGCGGATCTGGTGGGCGAGAATGAAGGCGAGGATGACGAGGCCCAGCACCAGGAGCGATTTTCGCAAAAGCGCCCGGTCGGCGATCGCTTCGCGGGGCGCAAAGGCGAGGACCCGGGCCCGCGCTTCGGCGTCGACCTTCATCTTGCGGCCCCAGATGGCATGGTTGATCAGCAGCTGCGCGGCCAGGACGACCACAATGACCGGGGCCAGGTTAACCACGAAATCGTTGAAGGTGAGGCCGGTCGCCGAGCCGATGATGATGTTGGGCGGATCGCCGATCAGGGTCGCCGTGCCGCCGATATTGGAGGCGAGAATCTCTGTAAACAGAAAGGGATAGGCAGGGATCTTCAGCTGCTCGGTGATGACGAGGGTGACCGGCGCGATGAGCAGCACCGTAGTGACGTTGTCGAGCAGGGCGGACACCGCGGCCGTCACCAGCGACAGCAGCACCAGAATGGCCCAGGGGTTTCCTCGCGCCACCTTGGCCGACCACACCGCCATGTACTGGAACATGCCGCTGCGCTTGGACTGGGCGACCAGCAGCATCATGCCGATCAAGAGCGCGATCGTGTTGAAGTCCTCGCCGCCAATGGCGCGCTTCTGATCGAGCACGCCCGACAGCACCATCACGCCGGCTCCGATCAGCGCCACGATCGCGCGGTTGACGCGCTCGGTCATGATCGTGGCGTAGCTCACAACCAGGATCGCCGTGGACAGCCACAGCGGATCGAGCCCGAACAGGGTCGCCGGGATCGGTTCGGACGGCTCCATCAGCGACGGCTCATCAGCGCGCTCAGCGCGTCCCAGTAGGAAACCATGCCGACAAGCCTGCGGTCGGCCTCCTCGACGACCGCCAGCGTGTTGCGAGCGCGATGCAATTCGAGCATCGCTTCCAACAAAGGCGTCTCCGGGTGGAGGACAGGTGCCGACCTGTTGATATGATCGCCAACCGCGAGAGCGCGTACCGATTCCAGGCGATCCTCGAGCGCCTTCGCATCCTCCTTGATGAAGCCGAGATCGACCACGGCGCCTTCCTCCAGCGCCGCTCGGGGCAGAATCAAGGCCAGCATCTCGAACACGCCGAAAAGGCCGAGATAGCGGCCGCTCTCATCGGCGACGGGAAGATTTACGAACCGGTACTCGACCAGCCCCTGCGCTGCCGTGCCCACCGTATCGGTCGGTCGCAGCGACAACGGCGGCGAGGACATGATGCGGCCCACGGTCATGACGGCGAAACGGGACTCCGGTAAGGATGAGCCAGGAGAGGGTTCGCCATGGCCGCCGGGCTGTCAAGGCAAGACGCATCATCGGGAGCGGACCGGTGCACGCGGGCCGACCGGCCGCGCGAGGATCGGCCGGCGCAATGCGCGGACGATGGGCGCGGCCGCGGCGGCCTGGTAAAGTGGCATCGATGCGCCGGGCCCTGTTCCTGCTCCTGTTCTTTCTGCTTGCGGTTTCGCCGCGTCCGTCTCCAGCCGGAGCCGGCCCGCTCGAACCGCTGACGATCGAAACCGCCGCAGGTATCAAGCATGTCTTTTCCGTCGAAATCGCCCGGACGACCGAGGAACGGGCGCGCGGCCTGATGTTCCGCGACCGCCTGGCGCCCGACGGCGGCATGCTGTTCGTCTACAGGGCAGACCAGCCGGTTTCGATGTGGATGAAGAACACGCTGATTCCGCTCGACATGCTGTTCATCGCCCGCGACGGAACGATTCGATCGATCGCCGAGCGCACGGTTCCTCTATCGGAGACGATCATTCCCTCGCAGGGCGTGGTCGCGGCGGTGCTAGAGATCAACGGGGGGACCGCGGAGCGCCTCGGTATCCGACCGGGCGATCGCGTTCGCTCTCCGGCGCTCGCCACCGGAGGCTAGACCCCGCCTCAGAGCGGCCGACCGTCCGCCTGTGCCAAGGGAACGCTCTGCTGTTGCCAGTCCTCGCCCGCGGCCACGAGGCAGCTGGTGCCGTTCGGGGCGGTGACGATGATGGTCCAGGTGGTTCCGCCGCCGCTCGACAGCACTTCGAGCAGGCTGCCATTGCTGGCGAGCCCGATGGCGACGGGCGCTTCCTTGTAGCGGTCGGCAAGCTCCTTCAGCACGTCGGTGCGGCGCCCGCAAGCGGGCTCGGCCCGCGCTTGCGTGCCCGGGGCAAGAAGGGCAAGCAACGGCAATAGCCAAAAAAGGCGGCGCATGGCTGGTTTCTCCTTCCTGGAGACGCGGCACCGCATGCCTGCGGCGTCTTCGACGCGGGAAACCAGCCTGCGCCTCAACCCTTCAAGAACGGATTAAGCGATCCTTGATGCCGCGTTAAACGCGATTCGAGTTCTGTATATATATGCTTATATTTCAATTCATTATAGAATAAATTGAAAACTCTACCTGAGGCATCAACGCTTGCGCGCGAGGGTGAGCCCGTCGCCGATCGATAACAGGCTCATCGTCACCCGTTCGTCCCGGCCGACCTTGTCGTTGAGGCGCCGGATGGCCTCGGTATCGGCGCTCTTGTCGGCGGGATCCGCGACGGCGCCGCTCCACAGCGTGTTGTCGATGGCGATCAAGCCGCCCCGGCGCGCTAAGCGCAGCGCGCGCTCGTAATAGCCGTCGTAGTTGGTCTTGTCGGCATCGATGAAGGCGAAATCGAAGCGATCGGCTTCGCCGGCCGCGAGCAGGCGATCCAGCGCCTCGAGCGCCGGTCCCAGCCGGAGGTCGATACGATCCGCCACGCCGGCCTCGCGCCAGTAACGGCGCGCGATCGCCGTGTATTCCTCGCTGATGTCGCAGCAGACCAGCCGGCCCTCGGGGCCCATGGCCTCGGCGACGCAAAGCGCGCTATAGCCGGTGAAGGTGCCGATCTCGAGCGCGCGGCGTGCGCCAATGAGCTCGACCAGCAGGGCCATGAACTGGCCCTGGTCCGGTCCGATCTGCATCATGCCCAGCGGCAGCTTGGCCGTTTCCTCGCGCAAGCGGCGCTTGATCGGGCTGTCGCGCAGCGATGCGGCGAGCAGGTACTCATAGACCCGGTCTTCCAAGCCGAAGCTGCGGCGCGACATGCGGAATCTGCTCCTCGGAGGGACAGCGGTGCTGGACGAGGTCGGGGCGAAATGCGCGACGAGCGGTCGGGTCAGCTCGCGCGCTTGTACTGGCTTCCCCGGCGCAAAGCGTCTTGCGCCACCGTCTTGCGCTGGCTGCGGTCGCCGACGCCGACCAGCAAGGCGTAAGGAACGCCGTCGGGACCCCGGAAGGTCTGCATGACCTCCCACACAATGAGCGGGGCATCGATCTTGCGATAGCGTTCTCCTACCGCGACGACCTCCTCCCGATTTCGATTCTTTGCAAACATGGCTTGACCGGACCTTGGCTTGAGCCTGCCCGAGGAGGTGGGCAATTCATGGCTACGATTCAACAGCATATCTGCCACCGCCGGGGCCCGGAATCCAGGCCCTTGCGGTCAGGCGCGGGGTTGCCGGGCTTCAAGCTTCGAAGCGGTAGCGGGCGAGGAGGGGGTGGCGCGCCATCCGGCGGGCGACATCGGCAATGACGTCTTTCGGCCAATCGATGCGCTCGCGCGAACGGCGCGGCTCAGAAAACACGACGGAGGCGCAGGCGTCGAGATAGTCGGCTGTCGCCTCGACGCCGAGAAAGGTGCACAGCGCTGTCAGCTCGCGTTTCGGATTGGCGGCGATATCCTCGTGATAGACGGTCGCGACGGCATCGGCGCCGACGTGCTCGATGATCGCCTCGTTGGTCCGGTGCATCAGGAAATAGTCGCGGATCGCCGGCCGGAGCTGGTAGCCCTTGAGCGTCATGGCGGCGATGTTGTCATAGGGGTTGCGCAGCACGTGCACGAAGCGCTTGCGCTTGCCGAAAGCGGTCATGGTCCGCTGCAGGAGCCGTGGATCGCGGGCAATGCGCAGCGTCGTCATTCCGCCCTTCTTGTCGCCGATCACCCGCAAGGTGGAAAAGCGCCCCTGCCATTGGCCCGGCACGGCGTAGTCGTAATCGCCCCAGCGTCGGCGCAGCGGCGCATGCCGCCGCGCGAGCTCGAGCATGAGATAGAGGATGTGGCGAGGCGGCAGGCCTCGCTTAAGGTGGAGCAGCGCATCGAGTTCGTGCGAGATCGCGATCTCGGGGTGGGCGTCGAGCAGGCTGCCGACGAGGCTGTGTCCGCTGCGCGGATAGCCGATGAACAGGCAAAGCGTTTCGACGCCGTCAAGGACCCGCGCCTCGGCCGCCGCGCCGCGCCGCGCATAGGCTCGCAACTCGGCCGGCGTAAGGCCGAGGAGACGCCACAGGCTGCGCTCTCGGGCAAGCCCGCTGAGGGCCTCCCGGGGATCGAACCGCGGAGCCGCCTGCGCCGCGTCGGCGCCCCGCGCAGCCACGCCGCCCGACTTGGCGTCGGCCGGCATCCCGCCCGGGCTGCGCTGCTTGCGCCTCCGGCGCTGTTGTACCCCGCTCTCCAAAGGCCCCCCTACGGACGGGCCCGAAGGCCCGCCAGATCGGCGCTGCCGGCGGCCGTGCGGCAGGCGCCCCCACCCCGGGCGTGCCCCGCTTTCCGGCAACCCAAACCTATTCTAGCAGGCGGCGCCGATCGCCGGGGCGGTCTTCGTCGAGGCAGTCTTTAGCGGGAACGAGTTTTGCCCTTGAAACTAGAACATTAAGCGAACACATGAACCCGAACGGGCTGGAAGCGCTCGATCGATCGGCCCGCCATCGCGGGCCAGGCCTTATCTTGCCGTTGCTCGAATGTTCTTAGTGCCGGGGTTGCGGCGGCTGCCGCGAACCCATATTTTGCAACCGCTTTCCGGGGATTCGGGGCGTAGCTCAGTCCGGTAGAGTGCCTGCTTTGGGAGCAGGATGTCGCTGGTTCGAATCCAGTCGCCCCGACCATGCCCCGAGGGCCAGGCGGTCCGACCAAGGCGAACGAAGCGAGAAGAAGCGAGAAGAAGCGATCATGCAGGTGCGTATCTACCGGCCCAGCAAAACGGCGACACAGTCCGGGCGTGCCAACGAGAAGCACTGGGTGCTGGAGTTCGAGCCGACGGCGCGGCGGGAAGCCGATCCGCTGATGGGCTGGACCGCATCGGGCGACACGAACCGCCAACTCCGGCTCTATTTCGGCAGCGAGGCGGAAGCCGTGGCTTATGCGCGCAAGAACGGGCTGGCCTACTGTATCGTGGAGCCGCAAGAGCGCATCGTGCGGCCGAAGAGCTATGCCGACAATTTCCGCTTCGATCGGATCGGCCGGTGGACTCATTGAGATCGGGAAGCGACGCTCCTTTGGGCGCGTCGCCGGCGCGCTCGCGATGCGTGCATGACGATTCGCGCCACGCCGAGGGCGCCCGTAGCTCAGCGGACAGAGCAACCGCCTTCTAAGCGGTAGGTCGCAGGTTCGATTCCTGCCGGGCGCGCCAGCGGCACACGCCATTCTCGAGAAACAGCCATGAATTCCTCGCTATGGGCGGCCGCGCGCAGACGCGCCGGTCATGCCTCCCTTTACCTTACCCATTTGTAATTTGATCCGACGGGAGGGGGCGGGCTTAGCTCTCGCGCGAGCGCAGGATGCGCTTCCCTGATGCAGGTAGTCCTTGCGACGAACTGCGCCGCTTCCGGGGGCCGCTCGCACGGCCGCCGAGGGACAGGCCGAACCCACCCACCGGCACTCCCTAGGCCTGCCCCCGAACAACCTTCGGTTGGCCGGAGGTCTCCCGGAAGCGGTGCGCCTTGCCTTGCACCGTTCCAGCATCCGCGCCTCGCCTCTCCGCTAGGGGTTGACCTGGGTCAAGTTGATCATGCGCGGCCGGTTGTAGGCGATCTCGTGGAGCGTGGCCGAAGTGAATTCGGTGGCGCCGACGAAGACCGGCCGATAGGCGTAAAACACCTCGGCGATGATGACATTCTCGCCCTGACGCAGGGTGAAGCCGGCGGGCAACGTCGCGGTGCCGCCCGGCGCGCCGACGGTGCTCGTGACCGACAGCGTCCCCGGTGAGATTCTCTGCCAGGCGACCGTCGCCGCTGCGGTGGTCGGGCGGTAAACGGAGGTCACGACGACGCGGCCGTCGGTGGCAAGAGCGAACGGCTTGGCCGTGTCGTCGGCGGCGGCGAACAGATCCGAGATCTGCGCTTCGGTGATGCCGTCGACCTGCGCCACCAGGTCGGCCGTGCTGGATGCCACCCGGGCGAGCTTCTGGTTCAGCAACACGTAGCGCGACGCCTCGAAGCAGCCGAGCAGGATCACCACCAGCACCGGCAGCCCGATCGCCAGCTCGATCAGGATGCTGCCGCGGTTGTCGCGGGCGAAGGCGCCGAAGAGGCGGAAGGTTCGAGCGCTCATGGCCGTCAGCCTCCCGTGGTTTGCAGCAAACCATAGGGCTCGTTGCGCACGACCAGGCTCGCGCTCATATGCAGCACGCCGTTGTTGCCGAGGATCTGCGACAGGAAGGGCGTCATCAGGCGCCAGTCGTAGTCGACCTTGTATTGGACCACATCGCCGGCATTGCCGATGCCAGCCGTACCGCGGTCCGCATCCCATTGGCCGTTGCCGTTGAGGTCGGTGAAGTTTTCGCCCGGGTCGTATTTCCCGTTGGCCAAGGGGCTGGGCGGCGGGGTGTCGACGAACGGCTCGGGCTGGCCCACGTCCTGGAAGCTTGCATAAGTCTTGAACGAGATGGTGGTCGTCGCCGGGTCGAGGAAGCCGAAGGTGTGGTCCTGGATGATCTGCAGGATCTGCTGCTGACGCGTCTGACCGTTTGCGGGCTGATTGCCGGTGATGCCGTAGCGGGAGGCTTCGCGCAGCGCGCTCTCGACCGAGGTCGAGACGAACATCGTGGTGGCAACCTCGAACATGCCGATGACGAGCAGCAGGAGGGGCGGCAGAACCAGGGCGAACTCGATCAGCGTGGCACCCGATTCCGCCTTGCGCAGGCGGTGGAGCAGAGCGCCAAGACCGGCTCTTGTGGGGGCGGGCCGTGCCACGGAAATGCCACGACCGACGAGGATGCGGGCGAACATTGACCTTTACCTTCCGCTAACTATGGCAAGACTAGGATTTGGGTCATGGACGGCATTTTTCGCAAATGCGCGCGCGCGTTGCCGCTGCTTGGGCTGGTGCTCGGGCTGTCGGCTTGCGCCAGCGCGTCGCAGAGCCCGGTCCTCACAGCGGATGCCGTTCTGCGCGTTGCCGACCTGACGCGCGCCGAAGGCGACCTCGTCAGCGCGGCCGGCCTCTATCAGAAGGCGCACGAGATCGCGCCGACCGATGCGCGGCCGCTGATCGAGCTCGGTCGCACGCTCGCGCGCATGGGTTCCTCGGGCGCGGCCGCCGAGGCCTATCGCGCCGCGCTGCAGATCGACGGCAGCGACGCCGAAGCCCGTCGCGGCTTGGGCCTGACGCTGCTCAACACCGGCCAGCCGGAGGCGGCGATCACCGAGTTCGAGAAGGCGCTCGACCGCGGCGAAGACTACCGGCTCTACAACGGCATCGGCGTGGCCTACGACATGGTGGGCGATCACGAGGCGGCTCAGACCTACTATCGCAGCGCGCTTCGCCTCGCCCCCGCCAATCTCGACGTCACCAACAATCTCGGCCTTTCGCTGATGCTGGAGGGCCGCTACCAAGAGGGGATTTCGCTCCTGGAGCAGGCGGCTGCCGATCCGATGGCGCCACCGCGCTTTCGCCAGAACCTGGCCCTTGCCTACGGGCTTGCGGGCGACAAGGACCGCGCGCGCCAGCTGGCCCAGCGGGATCTGGACCCCGACACGGTCGAGCGCAATCTCACCTACTTCGATGTCCTCAAAGGCCTTGGCGACGACCGCACGATGGCGTCGGCGCTGGGCGCGCATCTCGCCGACCCGGCCCCGCTGGCGCCAGCTGGCGAACCGACCTCCGCCACCGGGCAACCCCCGACCTCGTCGCCGGCCGCCTCGGCTCCGATCAGCGAACTCGCTCCTGTTCAAGGCGGGACCGAAGGGGCGCCCTCCGCAGGTGCAGCACGAGACGACCATGCGACAACGGCTGTCGCCGACGCTGCATCGCAGGCTGCCAGCGAGATCCGTCTGCCTTCCGAAATGCGCTAGCGGCAGCATCGCCGTTACATCCCGCTGAGCGCGTCGATCGTCTTGAGGGCTGCCGGGCCCACCAGCACGATGAAGAGCGGCGGCAGGATGAAGACGATCATCGGCACGGTCAGGAGCGCCGGGAGGCGTGCCGCCTTCTCCTCGGCCTTCAGCATCCGCTCCTCGCGGAATTCGGCAGCGAGCACGCGCAGCGACTGCGCCAGCGGCGTACCGTACTTGTCCGACTGCAGCAGGCTGTTGACCAGGCCGCGGATGCCGCGCGAATCCGTGCGCTGCATCAGGTTGACGAGCGCCTGACGGCGGTCAGGCAGAAAGCCCAGCTCGAGCGAGGTGATGGCGAGCTCGTCGGCGAGTTCCGGACAGGAGCGGCCGAACTCTTCCGATACGCGCTTCAGCAGCGCGTCGAGGCTCAGGCCCGCCTCGGCGCAAATCACCATCAGATCGAGCGCGTCGGGGAGCCCGCGGCGGATCTTGGTGGCGCGCTTGATGATGCCGTTCTTGAGGAAGATGTCCGGGAGGAAGCTGCCCACAAGGACGCAGGCGATCGTGATGCCGAGATTTGCGATGCCCGGCAGATCGTAAAGGCCTCTGACTTCGAACAGGATCACGGCGAGCCCGCCGAACACGAACGGGAGTGCGAACTTCGCGAACAGATAGCGCACCAGCGCGTCGGTGGAGCGCCATCCCGCCTGTGCCAGCCTGCGTTGGATCGCCTCGCCCTTGCTGGATCGCAGCAGCTGGAGGCGATCGACGATCCGGCGCATGAAACCGGTCGCAAGCAGCGCGCCGCGCTTCTTGCGCGAAAGCAGGTAGTCCTCGCGCAGCGTCTGGCGGCGCTGGGACAACTCGCGCAGGCGACGGCCGCTGTTCTCGCGCCGCACCAGGCCCTGCCACACGGCCACCACGCTCAGGAAGGCCGACAGGCCCGCCATCGCGGTGATGGTGTCCTCGGGCGTGACGCCGGGCGGAAGAAGGTCGGTGATGGTCATATTTCGAACCTCACCATCTTGACCATCACGCCGATGCCGATCGCGTAGCACATGAGGCCGACGCCGACCATCATCAGGCCGCGCGGATCGGTGAAGAGCATGATGGCGTATTCGTAGTTCATGAGCAGGATGATGCCGAGCATGATGAAGGGCAGGGAGCCGATGATGTAGGCGCTGGCCTTGGCTTCGGAGGACAGCGCCTTGATCTTGAGCTTCATCTGCCGGCGTCGGCGCAGGACGCTCGAGAGGTTCTCGAGCGTCTCGGCGAGGTTGCCGCCGGTTTCCTGCTGGATCGCGAGCGTGATGGCGAAGAAGCGGTATTCCGGGATGTCGAGCCGGGTCGCCGCCGCCCACAGCGCTTCCTGCAGGGTCATGCCGAAGGTGATGGAGTCGGCGATCTGACGAAACTCGACGCCGACGGGATCGGCGATTTCGCGGCCGACGGTCTTGATCGATTCCGTGACGGGCAGGCCCGAGCGCAGGCCGCGGACGATGAGGTCGATCGCCTCGGGGAAGAGCCCGTTGAATTGCTGCAAGCGCCGGCTGCCCAGCATGCCGATGTAGATGTGCGGGAACGCGAAGCCGGCGGTGACGCCGACGAGCACGCAGGCGATGCCGGGCCAGCCGAGGCCGATCTTGAAGCCACCGCCGACGAACAGGCCGGTGAACAGGCAGGCCAGGGCATATTGTCCGATCGAGATGGTCTTGCCGGTGCGGCTGAGGCGGGCGCGAAGCTTGGCCGGATTGGGCAGGAGCCCGCGCGCCAGGCGATCGAAGAAGGGCAGGCGGTCGCCGCTGTCGCGGCGCACCGAGAGCGCCTCCGCGGCGTGCAACTCGGCCGGGGACATGCCTTGGGCGCGCTTCAGCCGTCGCTGCATCTGGCGGCGGTCGCGTGTGCCGGTGACGAAGGCGGCGACCACCAGGCCCGCCGAGAGCAGGCCTAGACCGAACGCGGCCAACAGCAGCTGCGGCAGGATATTGGCGCCCATCACATCGCCTCGAGCAACGGCCGGTCGAGGCCGAAATAGGCGGCCTTGGGCGTGAAGTGCGGCCGCAGGCCCGACGACTTGAAGCTGCCCCTGAGCTTGCCGTCGGCCTCCTCGCCCTCGAACTCGTAAGTGAACAGGTCCTGGGTGATGATGACGTCGCCTTCCATGCCGACCACCTCGACCACGTGGGTGATGCGGCGCATGCCGTCGCGCATGCGGCTGACCTGCACGATCAAGTCGATGGCCGCGGCAATCTGGGTGCGGACCGCCTTGCCCGGCAGATTGATGCCGGCCATGCCGACCATGTTCTCGAGGCGGGTCAGCGCCTCGCGCGGCCGGTTGGCGTGGATGGTGCACATCGAGCCCTCGTGACCGGTGTTCATGGCTTGCAGCATGTCCACCGCCTCCGAGCCGCGCACCTCGCCCAGGATGATGCGATCGGGGCGCATACGCAGCGCGTTCTTGACGAGATCGCGCATCGTGATCTCGCCTTCGCCTTCGAGGTTCGGCGGACGGGTCTCCAGGCGCACGACGTGGGGCTGCTGGAGCTGCAGCTCGGCCGCGTCCTCGATGGTGACGATGCGCTCGCCATTGTCGATGAGCTGCGACATGGCGTTGAGCAGCGTGGTCTTGCCGGAGCCGGTGCCGCCCGAGATCAGGATGTTGAGACGCGAGCGTGCGGCGATCTTGAGCACGGTGGCAAGCGGGTCGGAGATGTTGCGCTGGCGCGCCATCACGTCGAGCGTGATGCCCTTCTTGGAGAATTTTCGGATCGAGATGCTGGGTCCGTCGATGGCGAGCGGCGGAATGATGATGTTGACGCGGCTGCCGTCGGCAAGCCGCGCGTCGCACAGCGGCACGGACTCGTCGACCCGTCGCCCGACCTGCGAGACGATTCGGGTGGCGACATTCATCACATGCTGATTGTCGCGGAACTTGACGTCCGTCAGCACGAGCTTGCCGCCGCGCTCGACATAGACCTGGTGCGGGCCGTTGACCATGATGTCGGTCACGGTCTCGTCGGCGAGCAGGGGCTCCAGCGGCCCCAGCCCCAGCATGTCGTCGAGCAACAGCTCCGTCAGCTCGCGCTGTTCGCGTTGATTGAGCCGGATCTTCTGCTCGAGCAGGATTTCCTGGGCTATCTCGCCGATCTGCCGCGCGAGCTCCGCGCGGTCCAGCTTGACGGCGGTTGCCAGGTCGATGCGATCGACCACGATGGGCTGGATCTTGTCCTTGGCGGCTTCGATGTGGCCACGCAGGGCGGTGCTCCGGCGCGATGTGGGTTCGGACTGGGGTTGCAGGCGCGGGATCGGCGCCGGGGCAGCGGTTGCGGGAGCGGAGACGGCGCCGATGGGCCCCGGCATCTGGGCGTCGTGGGGCGACGGCGCGTCGAGCGCGCCGGCCGGAGAACCGCCGAGCGGCGCCGGCTCAGGCGCGGCCTCGGCGGCAACGGGGCGCTGCTTGGCCTCGGCGGCCGCGACGAGGCCGTTGACGAGGACGCCGATGAGGTTGCGCCGCTCGAGCAGATTGAGCGCCGTCTTGCGGCCGTCGAGCACGGTGGTGACGGCCTGGCCGACCTCGATCGCGAGGCTCTGGCGCGACAGGGCCGAGATGTCGCGGCCGGCGAAGTAACGCTCGACCACGGGCTTGAGCTCGCCGGCGAGGCGCAACACCGCCTCGGAACCGCCGGGAACGGCGGTCACGGCGCGATCGCGCGCGCCGAGCGCGGACATGGTCTATCCTCGACGGCGACGCCAGAGAGACCAGCGCCGCCGTTCCGCGTTGACATTTCCGAAGCGCCCGACCAGCGTCCGCAGCGCAGCGGTCGTCTTGCTCGACGGAGCGACGGCACAGAGCGGCTTGCCTGCGCTGGCTGCCTGCTGCGCGGCTTTCGGGTCATCGGGGAGGAGCAGATCGATCTTGCGGCCCAATGCGCGCTCGAATTCGGCACGCGCGAGCGCGGCGTCCCTGCTGCCGCAGCGGTTGGCCACGAGGAGGATGCGGGCGTTGGGTGCGGCCTGCTGCACCTGCGCCTGGACGCGGATGGCGTCGCGCAGGGCGGCGAGCGTCAGATCGGTGACGAGCAACACATCGGTTGCGGCGGCCAGCACGCGGCTGCGCGCCCGGATCGCGCCGCGCGGCAGGTCGACGACGATGCATTCGGCCTGCCGCTTGATGGCATCGAGCAGGAGCGTGACGCCGGCGGCATCGTAATGGACGTCCTCGTCGACCGGCTCCTCGGCGGCCATGACATGGAGCCGTTCGCCGAGCTTCACCGAGGCGCTGCTGATGAACAGGCTGTCGATGCGGGCGGGATGCTCGAGCGCTTCGCGCAGGCCGCGGGTGGGCTCGATATCGAGAGCCAGCGCGACCGTTCCGTTTTGGAGATCGAGATCCAGCAGGGTGGTGGGGCGCTTCTGCTCCTGCGCCAACAGCCAGGCGCAATTGACCGCTACGAGGCTCGCGCCGACGCCGCCGCGCGCCCCGATCACCGCCACGACGCGGCGGTTATCGGCCTGGCCCGCGGTGGTCGGCGTGGTGATGCGGTTGATGGCCGCGGTGAGCGCCTTCTCGGTGATCGGCTTGACCAGGTAGTCGGCGACGCCCGCCTCGATCACCTCGTGATAGAACTGGACGTCGTTGACATTGCCGATCGCGATCACCTTCGTGTCGTCGATGAAGGAGGCGACGATCGGCAACAGGGCGTTGAGCGGCTTGGATTCGTCCGTCACGTCGACGATCAACAGGCCGGGTGTCGCGCTCTCGGCCAGGAATTCGAGCGCCTCCCGGCTGCCGCCGTCGCGCACCTGCGATTTGCCGAACAGCTGCTTGACGACGATGCTGACGACGCCGTGGGTCTGGTTGTCGGCGACGAAGGCGACGCAGTCGAGGCGTTGCGCGCTGGCGGCCTTGGGCGCCGGCGCGGCGGCGGCGTTGTCGTCCTTCTTGCTGCGCTTGGCGAATTTGAGCATCGGAGAGCGCTAGTCGGTCGTGCTGGTCGTGACCGGCGGATAGGTCTGGCCGGTGCGATAACGCTGAATCGATAGGCTCTGGCCTTCGCCATCGGCGGGCGGCAGCGATCGGCCCTGCGCGAGATCGTTCGGATTCTCGAGCATGAGGCCGAGATCGATCGCGTTGGCGCAGCCGGGGTTGAGGATCGGGCGCTGCTCGGTGTCGAGCACGATCGGCGCGTTGTAGCCGGGGCAGGCGATCGGTGCGACCTGCGCCTTGATGGCCGTCACGCCGATCTCGTCGGGATCGCCGTTCGCGGCGGCCGGCGCCAGCTCGACGACGAGACCGCGCGCCGCGAGCACGCGGCGCACTTCGCCGAGCCGATCGGCGGCGAGCCCCGCGTCGGCTGCTGTGGGCAGGTTTGCCTTGAGGACGGCCCGGCTCCCGGAGCCGATCGACTGGCGGCTCAGGAACTCGATCAAGGCGGTCTTCTCGGCGCTATCGAGCGCGGCCGAGCGCGGCGCGAAACGGACCGGATGGGTAAGGGCGACCTTCTGGACCCGCGGTTCGGCCGGCGCCGTCGCCTGCTTCCAGGTTGCATAAGTGATGAGGCGTTCCTGGGGCTCGCAGCCTTGAAGCGCGGCCGGCAGAACGAGGGCGAGAAGAGCGAGGAACGCGGCGCGGGACATGGCTTTCCGCCCTCCTATTGCACCACGAACCCGGCCGGCCCGTTGGCGCCGATCGCCGGCGCCGGGGCCCCTTCCGAGGAGGGCTGGCCGTTCGAGCCATAGGCGAGCTTCTGGCTTCCTTCGGGGCCGTCGGTGGCGTCCGTGGGCGCGGCCATGCGCGGCGCCGAAACCGGCTGAACGATGTAGGGCGTGACCAGGATCACCAGCTCGCTCTCGTCGCGTTGGAACGAGTCGGACTTGAACAGCTCGCCCAGGATCGGGATGTCGCCGAGGCCGGGCACCTTGTCGGCGTCGATGCGCGAGTTGTTCTGGATCAGGCCGGCGATGGCGAAGCTCTGGCCGCTGGCCAGCTCGACCGTCGTCTCGGCGCGACGCGTGGTCAGGGCCGGGATGGTGAAGTTGCCGAGCTGAACGGCGCCGTTGTCGGTGAGGGCGCTTACCTCGGGTGCCACGCGCAGGCTGATGCGCCGATCGCCCAGCAGCGTCGGCGTGAAGGCGAGGCTGACGCCGAACTTCTTGAACGTGACCGTTATCACGTTGGTGTTGTCGCTCTGCGGCACGGGCACCGGGAACTCTCCGCCGGCAAGGAAGCTCGCCGTTTCGCCCGACACCGCGGTCAGGTTGGGTTCCGCCAGGAGCGTGACCAGGCCTTCGGTCGAGAGCGCGTCCACCAGCGCGTTGAGATCGACGCCGCCGGAACGGTATCGGAATGGAAACGTGTTGGTCGTCTGATTGGTCGTTTCGAGGTTGATCGCGCTGCTCGCAAAAGCGGGTGTCACCAGGCCGAAGGAGAACCCGCCGATGGCGATGGCCGTATCCCAATTGATGCCCAGCTGCTTGACCACGCTGCGCGACACCTCGGCGACGCGCACGCGCAGATTGATCTGGTTGGCGGCCGTGATGGAGAGATGGTTGATGACTTCCTCGCCCTCGGCGATGAAGCGGGTGGCGAGGCGGCGCGCATCTTCGGCCTCGGCAGCCGTCGAAACCGCACCTTCGAGGACGATGCCGGCATCCACGGAATGGGCCGTGATGTCGCCGTCCGGCACCACGCGCTTCAGCTCCTCGAGGAGGCGCGACAGATTGTGCGAGACGACAATGGTCGAACTCATGATCACATGCTCGGCCTCGTCGACGGCGTAGAGCGTGGTCTCGCCGGACTTCTTGCCCAGCACATAGATGAGGCGCGGCGACTTGACGGCCACATCGGCGATGTCCGGGTTGGCGACGAAGACCGAAGCGGCCGGCTGGTCGAGGCGGATGAGCGTGCCTTCGTTGCGCTCGATCTGGATCCTTGCGCCGTTGGCGGCGAATTGCTCCTGTGCCACGGCGGGCGCGGGCAGGGCGGCCGAGCAGACCAGGGCGGCGAGCGCGAAGAAGGCGACGGCCAGCCGTCGCGGGGTCAGGCGCATGGCGGGGCCTTTCATTGCTCGAAGACCAGTTGCTCGATTTTGCTGCCTTGGACGACCTGGACCTTGACGCCGGGGCTGGATTTCAGTGTCAGCAGGCGGCTGACCTCGCTATCGAGGGTGTAAGTCTCGCCGCGCCGGGGCATGTCGGGCTCGTGCGCGCCGTCCTCTTGGGTTCCGGCCAGGGTGGCGTCGTCCGCCGGTCCGCCGGCCAGGGTCTGCGGTGCTTGCATTGCCGAAGACGGTTCGACGCCGGAGCCGGCCGTACCGGGTTCGATGGCGGCCGAGGCGGGCAGATCCTGGTCGGGCTTGGCGAGGCTGCGCAGGCTGAGCTGGATGCGGCCCAACTCGACCGCTACCGCAATCATCTCCGCCTGTTTGGGCGTGACCTCGAGCGTGGCCGTCTTGCCGTCGACAGGTTCGCCTTTCAGGTCGTCGAGCGTCCGGCCGATGGCCAGCACGCGAATGTTCTCGAGCACCGTCTCGCTGGCGCGACGCTTGTCATTGCCTTCGCCGTTCTGCTCCGGCAGACCGTGGGTCAGCAGCAGGTCAACGCGGTCGCCGGGCAGGATCAGGCCATCGATGCCGGAAGTGTCGCTTATGCCGATCGCGACGGCGCGCATGCCAGGCCTGAGCACGGCTGCAAGAAAGCCGCGCTCGCCCGGCTTGACGATGGCCGTGCCCTGGACCGGCTCGCCGGCGCCGATGCCCCGGCGCACCACCGCACCGATCAGATCGTCGACCTTGGCGCTGGCTTCTACGAAATAGCCCGGTGTGATCGCATTCTCGGGCCATGGCTGCCATTTCAGATGCTCGGGCTTGAGCAGCGTGCCGGCCGGAAGATCGGCGGCCGCCACGAGAATGCTGGCGTTGCTGGGCGGGGGCGGCGCCGGTTGGGCGACCATCGGCTGCTCGGCCGGGCGCTGCGCGATCAGGACGGTGCGGGCGATATAGGCGGCCGTGCCGGCGATCAGCAGAGCGGCCACAAGCAGGATCAGGCTGCGCGCCGACATGGCTGAGGCCTCAACCTTGCATCATCAGGATGACTGCGACGGTGAGCCCGCCGAAGCCGATGGCGGCGCCGTAAGGCACGTCCTTCTGCGGCCGCAAATCCAACGCCGGGCTATCGGTGGCATGGGGGCCGGTCGCTGCGGCCAAGTGCGTCGGGAAGCGGCGGCGCACCAGCATGGACAGGGCGATGACGCCGCCTGACAGCGTGGTGGCCATCAGGAACTCGGGAAACAGCGCGGGGCCTGCCCATAGCGTGCCGACGGCGAACAGCTTGGCGTCGCCGCCGCCTATCCATCCCATGGTGAAGAAGAAAAACCCGACGACCAGTGCGACGGCGGCGGCGACCAGCGCCATCGGCCAATCGACCGGCGCAACCGACGCGATCACATGGGCCGGATAGAGCAGGAGCAGCGCCAGCGTCAGACGGTTGGGCAGCTTCAGCCACAGCATGTCTTGTGCGGCGGCGCCCAGCAGCACGCCCGCATAACATGCTATGATGATCAAATGAACGACCGAGCTCAGCGTGATCAACGGGGCACCTCGTCGCGATCGGCAAGGGGCGGAACGCCGAGGCGCGGGCAACGGCGCTTTCGGACGACGGTAAGCGAAGCACGCCCAGGCTTAAGGCTTGGTTAAGACACGGGGCCGCTCGGCCGGCGCCTTGCCCGCGTTTCGTGAGGCATTTTGCGGGCACTGCGGCATCGAGACGCGGGCACCAACCGCGCGGAAACGCAAACACCGATCGCGGTGATCGGCGCGAATTCGTCGCAAGCCCGATCCATCCTTAAAGATTCCTTTAGAGGGGCGCGGCTATGGGAAGCCCATGATCCGACAACATTGGCTCGCCCAAGGTTGGCGCCGCTTTGCCGTGCTGGTCGGCGATTTCGCCGTCGACCGCCGCGGTACCGTGGCGGCTTTCATGGCAGCGGCCATCATTCCGCTCATCGGCGCGCTCGGCCTCGCCACCGATGCGGCACGCGGCTACATGCTCAAGTCGCAGCTCTCGTCAGCGCTCGACGCCGCCGCACTCGCGGGCGGCAAGGTGATGTTTTCGGCCAACCGCGATGCCGACATTACCATGTATTTCAACGCCAATTTCCCCGCGAACTACATGGGCTCGACGCTTACGGGCCCGACCATCACGGTGAACGCCGACCAGACCGTGCTGCATCTGGAAGCGAGCGCGACAATCAACACCACATTCATGCGGGTGCTGGGCTTCGACACGCTCACAGTCGCCGCGGCGACCGAGGTGACGCGCACCGTCGACATGCTCGATCTCGTGCTCTCGATCGACCTGTCGGGCTCGATGGGCAGCCCGATGTCGAAGATCCAGGGCGCGCGCGACGCGGCCACCAATCTGGTCAACATTCTCTATGGCAGCAACACGACGGCGCCCACCTACGTGGTGGACGGCACCACCTACTATCTGCTCAACATCGGCCTGGTGCCCTGGAACGCCAAGACCAACGTCTCGGTCACAAACCCGGCAACCGGCCTGCCGGTGGCATACGACCCGAGCCAAACCCAGGTCATCGCGCCGGGACAGCCGGGTTACGTGGCGTCCTTCACCAACCCGATCACGGGCCAGCCCGGCGTGCTGTACAAGGTGAACAACACGCCGGTTCCGCTGCTGCGCGCGCCGCCGGCGGGATGGAAAGGCTGCGTCTATGCGCGCTACATCGGCGATAGCGACAATACCGACGACGCCGATCTGACCATCGGCCAGGTCACGGTCAGCGGCAAGCAATGGATGGGCTGGGATCCGATCCCGCCGCTCGAGGGGGAATCGCGTTCCGGTCGGTGGGGCAGTTCGGACGGCGAGCCCTCGAGCTCCTATTGGTACGACCGGAATCGAAGCTGCTATGGCGCCTATTGGAACGACAACCTGGCCGATCCCAATCATCCGGTCGCGGTGCCGGACCAACCCGCCTGGTGGCATCCCGCGGTGCCGACGATCAACAACGCGACCAGCAGTGACTGCACGGCCTGCCTCGCCTACAGCATCACGCCGCTGACGCACGACAAGCAGCGCATCCTCGACGCCATCGCCGCGCTGACCACGCCCGCCGGCAACACCAACATTCCCCAGGGCCTCTACTGGGCCTGGGAAGTGCTGATGCCGAGCGTGCCTTTCACCGAGGCGGTCGAGACCGTGCCGTTCCCCCGCCAGCGCGCGATCGTGCTCCTGACCGACGGCGAGATCGTGGGCGGCAATGGCGATGCCTATGGCGGGCGGTTCGGCTCAGGCACCGGAGCCGGCACCACCACGAATTCGGCGCATGGCTACATGCCGTCGCCGCCGGACTTGCCGAACACGCGCAACAACCTCAACAACCGCCTGCTCCGGCTCGCCGCCAACATCAAGGCGCAGGGTATCAAGCTCTATGTCATCCAGTTCGACAACACGAACCCGGCTTTGACGGCGCTGCTCTCCGCGGTGGCGAGCGAGCCGAACGCGCCCTACTACTTCAACGCGCCCACCGTCGCCGAGTTGCAGGCGGCGTTCGACGAGATCGCCGCGAACCTCTCGAAGCTCCGCATCTCGATGTAGGGGGCGGCGGTGGAAGCCGATCCCGGTCGGGTAGAACGCCTGTTCGTCGCTCCCCGCGGAAGCGCCAGGGCATGCACACAACGCCTCTTCTTTTTCTTTCGTCATCCCAGACGCCAGGCGAGCCCAAAGCCCTAAAGGGCTTTGGATTTGCGAGCCTTGCGACCTGCCTTCGCCGACCTTCCTTCGCCCGCCGGAGCACGGCCGAGACGCTGTACCGAATGCTTAGCAGCGGGCTTCGCGAAGGCGGGAGCGAAGCCGCTTCGGCTTCGCGCAGGCAGGTCTGGGATCCATGGCGGCATCAAGCTCGGCATCAACATGGGTCCCTGCTTTCGCAGGGACGACAATGGGGTAAATCCCGCCCGAGCGGAACTCTCATTACGTCCCCGCGCCGTAGCCCAGCTCGCGATAGAAGGGTTCGCACTCGCTCAGCAGGAGCTGCGTCTCTTCCGCACTGAGCTCGACCGGCGGGCGATAGTCGCTCTCGGTGCTGCCCTCCGGCGCGAAGCGCGGTTGATCGTTGATGCGCCGGCTCATGACGGCACGGTCGATGCCCTCGATCTCGACGAAGCGTTCCAGCCGCCGGATGTGAGATTCCGGATCGGCGACGAACTCTTCATACTTGAACAACAGAAACGCATCGCCGGCGAGACGTTGCATGGTACGGATGTTGCCGGCCCAGTGGCGGGCGAAGCGGCGCCAGTCGTGGGGCCCGCGAAAATCGCCCGGCCAGCGGGCCTTGGCCGAGCGGGCGACCGGAAGCAGATCGCGATAGATCATCACATAGCGTGCGTCGGGCAGAAGCCGAGGCAGGATCGCGAAGCTGGTCTGACCGCGGATCTGATGCTTGATCCCCCAGCGCTCGAATCCCAGCGCTGCCGCATCGTCGCGATAAGTGCGCAGCAACAGACGGAAGGCGCCCACCAGGCTGCGCAGATAGGCGTCGTAGTCCGGAAACAGGCTCGAGGCCTCGAAATCGGCCTTGTCCCTGACCAGAAGGTCGCGCGCCATCGCGATGACCTTGCGCTTGGCCTCGCCCTCGCGCTGGTAGTTGCGGATCAGGTCCGGGAAGGTCTGCAGGAAGGCGAAGTTCTCGCCATAGATCACGATCTTGCCGGTGGAGTTGAGCAGCCGCTGCAGCAGGCTCGTACCGCAGCGCGTGGTCGGTCCGACAACGAGGACCGGCGGTTTGTCAGTCACAGTCTTTTCTCCTCCGGCTCTGTCGTCAGAAACCGTAAAGGCTCTGGGGATCGACCAGCACTTCGGCGATGGTCTCGAGCCGCCCGCCGCGCCAGGCGCGGAAGAAGCAGGCGCGCCGGCCGGTGTGACAGGCGACGCCGGTCTGGTCCACCACGAGCAGCAGCGTGTCGCCGTCGCAGTCGACCCGCAACTCGACCAGGCGCTGGCGCTGCCCCGAGCTTTCGCCTTTGCGCCAGAGCCGGCCGCGCGAGCGCGACCAGTAGCAGACCTCGCCGGTGGCGAGCGTCTCGGCCAGCGCCTCGCGGTTCATCCAGGCCATCATCAGCACTTCGCCGCTGTCGTGCTGCTGCGCGATCGCCGGCACGAGGCCATCTCGATCGAACACGACCGCTGCGGCGATCTCGGCCGGAAGCGTGCGCGCTGCCATGACAGTCACGCCTCCTGCGCGGCGGCGAGGCGCGCGAAGCCGGCTTCGAGATCGGCGATCAAGTCTGCTGGATCCTCGAGCCCCGCATGGATGCGCAAAACCGGGCCGGGTGCATCCCAGCTCGTCGCGGTCCGCACGGCTCGCGGATCCACGGGCAGGATCAGGCTTTCATAGCCGCCCCAGCTATAGCCCATGCCGAAGAGCTTCATGCCGTCGAGCATGGCTTCGAGGGCCGGCGCCGGACAGGGCTTGAGCAGGATCGCGAACAGGCCCGAGGCACCGGTGAAATCGCGGCGCCACAGCGCATGGCCGGGGTCGCCGGGCAGGCCCGGATGCAGCACACGCTCGACCTCGGGACGCGCCTGCAGCCAGCGTGCGAGTTGGAGGCCGCTTTCCTGGTGGCGAGCGAGGCGCACGCTCAGCGTGCGCAGGCCGCGCAGGGCCAGATAGCAATCGTCCGGCGCCGCCGCATGGCCGACGATGTGGGCGGCGGTCTTGATCTGGATGAGGCGGTCCTCGTCGGCGGCGACGACGCCCATCATGAGGTCGGCGTGCCCGCCGATATATTTGGTTGCCGCTTCGATCACGACGTCGACGCCGTGCTGCAGCGGCTTGAAAAAGAGCGGCGTGGCCCAAGTGTTGTCCATCATCACCGTTGCGCCGCTTGTCTTGGCGACCGCGGCGATGGCGGGAATGTCCTGCATTTCGAAGGTGAGAGAGCCCGGTGCCTCCAGATAGACGACCTTGGTTTCCGGACGCATCAACGCCGAAACCCGATCGCCGACACCGGGATCGTAATAGGTGGTGACGATGCCGAGACGGGCGAGCATGCGATTGCAGAAAGTGCGGACCGGCCCGTAGACCGTGTCCACCATGAGGAGATGATCGCCGGATTTCAGGAACGTCATCAAACTTGCCGTGATCGCGGCCAGCCCGCTTGGCAGGGCGAGCGCGCGCTCGGCGCCCTCGAGCGCGGCCACGGCGTCTTCGAACGCGCGCGAGGTGGGCGTCCCGGAGCGGCCATAGACGAAGCTCGAAAAGCGGGATCGTGACGCCTCTGCTTCGCGCAGAGCCGCAACCGTCGGAAAGAGGATGGTCGAGGCGTGGTAGACGGGTGGGTTCACCACGCCGTGATTCTCGCGCGGACGATTGCCGGCGTGAGTAAGGTGCGTATCGTCGCCGGCCGAAGATGTGCGTGGCGTGCGGTCGCTCATGCCCGGATTTCCTAGGTTTCCTTGGGGGCATTGGCTTGTAGCACCAGCAGCCCTTGTGTTAAAGCTTTGAGGCAATTTAGGGGTTGAGTTCGCCCCCTAGATGCTAAAGGCTAATAACAAGGCTGGGCGCACAGTGGCCGGTTCACGGCCCGGCCCAATCAAGCCCGCCCGAGGCGGGCAGCCAAAACGGGGAAGGACTGCTACATGAAAAATCTGACGATTCTCGCGACGGCCGCTGCGGCCGTGATCTTTGCCGCCAGCGCCGGCACCGCCAAGGCCACGACCCTCGAGGACGTGAAGGCGCGCGGCCAGCTCGTCTGCGGCGTCAATGGCCCGACCGGTCTTGCGGGCTTCGGCGCGCCGGACGACCAGGGCAACTGGAAGGGCCTCGACGTCGATATGTGTCGCGCCGTTGCGGCGGCCGTGTTCGGCGATGCCACCAAGGTCAAGTACGTGCCGCTGGGCTCGAAAGAGCGTTTCACGGCGTTGCAGTCTGGCGAGATCGACATGCTCGCGCGCAACTCGACCTGGACGCTGGCGCGCGACACCGAGTTGGGTCTCGATTTCGTGGCGGTGAACTATTACGACGGCCAGGGCTTCATGGTGCGCAAGGAGCTCGGCGTCAACAGCGCCAAGCAGTTGTCCGGCGCCACGATCTGCGTCCAGACCGGCACCACGACCGAGAAGAACCTGGCCGACTATTTCCGTGCCAACGGCATGGAACTGAAGTCCGTCGTCTTCGAAACCGCCGATCAGGCGCGCCAAGCCTATGACGAAGGGCGCTGCGACGCCTATACGACCGACGCTTCCGGCCTGGCGGCCGAACGCACGCAGCTCAAGAATCCGGCCGACAACATCATTCTTCCCGAGATCATCTCCAAGGAGCCGCTGGGGCCTGCGGTGCGCCACGGCGACAACCAGTGGGGCGATATCGTCCGCTGGTCGTTCTTCGCCATGGTGCAGGCCGAGGAGTTCGGCATCACTCAGGCCAATGTCGACGAGATGAAGGCCAGCACGGACGTTCCCGACGCCAAGCGCCTGCTGGGCGTCGAGGACCAGATGGGCCAGAAGCTCGGCCTCTCCAACGACTGGGCCTATAACATCATCAAGCAGGTCGGGAACTATGGCGAGAGCTTCGAGCGCAACGTCGGGCTGAAGACGCCGCTCCAGCTCGCGCGCGGGCTGAACGAGCTTTGGAACAAGGGCGGCCTGCAGTATTCGCCGCCGTTCCACTGAGCCGAATCGCCGGATTGAAAGGGTAAGAACAAGGGGCGCACCCGATCCCGAGCGGAGAGGGTGCGCCCCCGCCGTTTTTCGTATTCCAGCGAAACGGAGCGGCCATGGTCAGCACGGTCGACCGCGGCGGTGGCACTCGCACATCCGCTGTGCCGTTGTGGCAAAATCGGACGGCCAGAGCGGTATTCTACCAGATCGTGGTTGCCGCCCTCCTGGTGGGGCTGGCAGCCTTCTTCGTCCACAACACCGCGGTCAATCTCGCCAAGCGCGGCATCGCCTCGGGCTTCGACTTCCTTTCGGACACCGCGGGTTTCGACATCGCCTTTCGCCTGACGGATTACACCGTCACTTCCACCTATGCCCGTGCACTGCTGGTCGGCGTGCTCAACACCTTGCTGGTCTCGGGCGTCGGCGTTGTGCTCGCAACGCTGCTGGGCTTCGTCGTCGGTATCGCCCGGCTGTCGCGGAACTGGCTGGTCGCCAAGCTGGCGGCGGCCTACGTCGACGTGGTGCGCAACATTCCGCTGCTGGCCCAACTGATCTTCTGGTATTTCGGCGTCCTGTCGACGCTCCCGGGCGTCAGGCAGAGCATCGACATCTTCGGGTCGATCTTTCTGAGCCAGCGCGGGCTTTATGCGCCGGCGCCGATACCGCAGCCCGGCTTCGGCGTCATACCGACGGCGCTGCTCCTGGGCGCCTTGGCGGCCGCTCTGCTGGCCCGCTGGGCGCGCCGGCGCCAAGCGCTGACCGGACAGCCTTTCCACTCCTTCTGGGCCGGGCTCGGCTTGATCCTGGGCATGCCGCTCCTGGTCGGGCTTGTCGGCGGCTTTCACACAGACTGGTCGTTTCCGGAACTGGCCGGCTTCAACTTCAAGGGCGGCTTTCATATTCCGCCCGAGTTCATGGGGCTGCTGATCGGTCTCACGATTCATACTTCGGCCTTCATCGCCGAAATCGTGCGCTCGGGCGTGCAGGCGGTGAGCCGCGGCCAGACGGAGGCGGGCCTTGCGCTGGGGCTTCGCCACGGCCTCGTCACGCGGCTGATCATCCTGCCGCAGGCGCTGCGTGTGATCGTGCCGCCCCTGACCAGCCAATATCTCAACTTGACGAAGAATTCGTCGCTTGCGGTGTTCATCGGCTATCCGGAGGTGGTGGCGGTCTTCGCCGGCACCTCGCTCAATCAGACCGGCCAAGCGGTCGAATGTATTGCCATCACCATGGCGATCTATCTGGTGATCAGCCTGCTGATCTCGCTATTCATGAACTGGTACAACCGGCACATCGCGCTGGTGGAGCGCTGAGGCCATGAGCGGCACTTCCACCGACCGTCACGCTCCGGGCGCCCATCCCGATCTTCCACCGCCGGTGCTGCAGGTCGGCGCCCTCGGGTGGGTCAGGGCCAATCTGCTGTCCTCGCCCCTTAACGCGATACTGACGCTTGCCGCGCTGTGGCTTCTCTACAAGACGATTCCGCCGCTGGTCGATTGGCTCTTCCTGTCGGCCAACTGGCAGGAAGGCACCAGCCGGGCCGATTGCGTGAAGCCGGGCGCCTGCTGGACCATGATCCGGGCCCGGTTCGGCCAGCTCATGTATGGGTTCTATCCGGTGGAGGAGCGCTGGCGCGTCAACCTCGGTTTCGTCATCCTGATCGTCGGCGTGGCGGCGCTGCTGATCGACCGTGTGCCCGGCAAGATCTGGACCGGCCTGCTCCTCTTCCTCGTCTATCCTTTCGTCGCCTATCTGCTGCTCTATGGCGGCGTCGGCTTGAAGCCGGTGGATACGTCGCTCTGGGGCGGGCTGATGCTGACCCTGATCCTGGCGGTCACCGGGATCGCGGTGTCGCTGCCGGTCGGCGTTGTGCTGGCGCTGGGCCGGCGCTCGGCCATGCCGGTGATCCGACTCGTGACCATCGCCTTCATCGAATTCGTGCGCGGCGTGCCTCTCATCACCGTGCTGTTCATGGCGTCGGTGATCTTTCCGCTGTTCCTGCCCGAGGGCGTCAGCTTCGACAAGCTGCTGCGGGCCCTGGTGGGCATCTCGCTGTTCTCGTCGGCCTACATGGCCGAGGTAATCCGCGGCGGGCTCCAGGCCATACCCAAGGGGCAGTACGAAGGCGCCATGTCGCTCGGGCTCAACTACTGGAAGATGAACGCGCTCGTCATCCTGCCGCAGGCGCTGCGCATCTGCATTCCGGGCATCGTGAACAGCTTCATCGGGCTGTTCATGGACACCAACCTGGTGCTGATCATGGGGCTGATCGAGCTGCTCGGCATCGCCCAGGCATCGACCCGCGACCCGGCCTGGCTCGGGCTGATCAATACGGCACTCGCCTTCGTGTCGCTGATCTATTTCGCCTTCTGCTTCGGCATGTCGCGCTACAGCCAGGCGCTCGAGCGCAAGCTGCATACGGGGTACAAGCGTTGAGAAAGGAGGGAAACATGGCCGATCCCGCATCTGCGCAAGCCCCTGGGACGGAGGAACCGATCATCAAGCTCGAAGGCGTGCACAAATGGTTCGGCTCGTTTCACGTCCTCAAGGACATCAACCTGACGGTGGCCAAGGGCGAGCGGATCGTGATCTGCGGGCCCTCGGGCTCGGGCAAGTCCACCTTGATCCGCTGCATCAATCGGCTGGAGGAGCATCAGCGCGGCAAGATCGTCGTCGACGGCATCGAGCTCACCGAGGACGTCAAGCATATCGAGCAGATCCGGCGCGAAGTCGGCATGGTGTTCCAGCATTTCAACCTGTTCCCGCATCTCACCGTGCTGCAGAATCTGACGCTGGCGCCGATCTGGGTGCGCCGGATGCCCAAGGCCGAGGCTGAGCGGGTGGCGCGGCATTATCTCGAGCGCGTGCGCATCCCCGAGCAGGCCGACAAGTATCCGGGACAGCTCTCGGGCGGCCAACAGCAGCGCGTGGCGATCGCGCGCTCGCTTTGCATGAACCCCAAGGTGATGCTGTTCGACGAACCCACCTCCGCGCTCGATCCCGAGATGATCAAGGAGGTGCTCGACGTGATGATCGAACTGGCGCGCTCGGGCATGACCATGCTTTGCGTCACTCACGAGATGGGCTTCGCGCGCACGGTGGCGAACCGCGTGATCTTCATGGACCGGGGCGAGATCATCGAGGAGAACGCGCCCGAGGCCTTCTTCAGCAATCCTCGCTCGGAGCGCACGCGGCTATTCCTCAGCCAGATTCTGCGTCATTAGCGCGCACGACGGCGCGGGCGGCGGGCCCGCGCGGCGCCACGGCGCCGCGGATTTCTTCTGTATTTTAGAGCCTTAGCGACCCCTCACATCGGGGTGTGATATTCCGCTCCCGTTAATGGGTCGGCAACAAATGCTGCACAGGCATGAAGCGCAGTCCCTCATGTAAAGGAGAATCAATAAATGATTAAAGTCGCAGTGTAATTGTGCAATGGCGGAAAACAAGTTCATGTATGTATGGTTAAAATATATTAATTCTATCTGGAATGGTTAATGGGATCGGCTTATAGGAAAACTAATCTTTCTGGAATTTTAGAAAATTCTCCTTCATATATATTCTGCGTTTGAAGTTCGTCGCGTGATCCGGCTCTAGAAAGATAACGGCGCTGGTGGGAGCGCCAAAACCGGCCGGATGCGCGATGGGAATGGACAGAGGGAGTGTCGTCGTGGCCCAGCCGACAATCGGCACCGGTACGGGTGCCGCCACCATGACTCCGCCGCTCGGCGGCGTGGGGAGCATCACGGTCATCCAGGTCGCGCCCGGCCAGCAGGTCGAGCTGCCGATCACGCCGGAGGAGCTGGCGCAGTCGCAGGTCCAGATCGTCGGCAACGACGCCGAGATCATCCTGCCGGACGGACGGATCATTCTTCTGGTCGGTTTCGTGCAGGCGGTCGAGAGCGATACGCCGCCGGAGCTGGTGGCGACGGGCGGCGCCACGATCGAGATTGCGCAGCTGCTCGATCAGATGGGGATGTCGCTGGAGGAGTTGGCGACGGCCGCGGGCGGCCCGCAGGCGGGCACCACGGCGCCCAACCAGCAGGCTTCCTTCACGCCGGGCGAGGGCCCCAACATTTTGGACAGCATCGCCGACGCGGGCCCGATCGGACCGACGGCGCTGACCTATGGGCTGCCGGAGCCGCTGACGAAGCCGCTGGATGTGTTCCAGGAGGGCGGTGATCTGGGCGGTCCCACCGCCAATGACGATGGCCCGAATGGTCCGGATGGCATCGCCGGCACCGAGGACGACGTCGGCTGCGTCAAGGAAGAGACGATCTTCCAGAAGGGGACCAACGGCGAAGACCAGCTCGGCGGCGAGGTGTTCGTGCCGCAGAGCGTCGGCGGCAATGTCCTGACCAACGACGATTTCGGTCCGGACGGTCCGGGCGGCATCGTCGGCATCGAGTACACCGGCGGTTTGGCGGTGACCCGCGACGATTCGGTACCGGGCCAGGTGACCTTCACGGCCGATGACGGCTCGTGGACGATGGTCTTCAACCTGACCACTGGCGATTACCTGTTCACCCTGACGGGCCCCTATCAGCATGGCGGCCCGGGCCCCGACGAGGCGCTGGAAAGTTTCCGGTACACGATCGAGGACGTCGACGGCGACCAGTCCTCGGCGAATCTCGCGATCTGCATCGACGACGACGTGCCGACGGCGCGCAACGACACGGACAGCGTTGCGGCGGGCCAGTTCACGGCCGAGACGGGCAACGTGATCACGGGCGTGGGCACGACCTCGGGCGTTGCCGGCGCGGACACGGAGGGCGCCGACGGCGCGGCCGTGTCGAAGATCGCGGGCTCTGGCGGCTCGGACGGCACGTTCGACGGCAGCGGCTGGCTGGAGGTGGCGGGCGACTACGGCGTCCTGAAGATGAAGGCGGACGGGTCGTACGAGTACCTGCGCAACGCCGACAGCAAGGGCGGCGTGACGGACACCTTCACCTACACGCTGACGGAGACGGACGGCGAGGGCGCGGCCGACGACAAGACGGCGACACTGAAGATCGACATCGGCGACAGCGACGTGACCCTGGACACGGCGCCCGCGGGTGGCGGGGACCGGACGGTTTACGAGGCGGGGCTCGACCTGGACAACCGGAGCGGGGCGGATGCGCCGGGCTCGGATGCGGGGTCGAGCAGCGAGATCACGACCGGGTTCATGACGGTGGCCTCGCCGGACGGGGTGTCGGCGATCGCGGTGGGCGGCAACCCGGTGAACCTGGCGGGGCCGTTCCCGCAGACGCTGGTGGACGACGCGACGGGCAAGCTGGAGATCACCGGCTGGAGCTGGGATTCGAGCACGCACACGGGCCAGCTGGCCTATCGCTACACGCTGGAGGACAACACGCAGGCCGATCCGTCGTCGGCGTCGTTCGGGGTGGTGGTGACGGACCTGGACGGGGACACGGACAACGGCACGCTGACGATGGCGATCGTGGACGACGTGCCGACGGCGCGCAACGACACGGACAGCGTTGCGGCGGGCCAGTTCACGGCCGAGACGGGCAACGTGATCACGGGCGTGGGCACGACCTCGGGCGTTGCCGGCGCGGACACGGAGGGCG
>JBMONF010000004.1:148919-175841 GCA_049323455.1 Pseudomonadota bacterium
ACGCTGGTGGACGACGCGACGGGCAAGCTGGAGATCACCGGCTGGAGCTGGGATTCGAGCACGCACACGGGCCAGCTGGCCTATCGCTACACGCTGGAGGACAACACGCAGGCCGATCCGTCGTCGGTGTCGTTCGGGGTGGTGGTGACGGACCTGGACGGGGACACGGACAACGGCACGCTGACGATGGCGATCGTGGACGACGTGCCGACGGCGCGCAACGACACGGACGAGGTTCTCGAAGGGTCGTCGACGGGCGGTAACGTCATCACGGGCGTGGACGACGACGGCACGAACAACCTGGTGGCGGACACGGAGGGTGCCGACGGCGCGGCCGTGTCGAAGATCGCGGGCTCTGGCGGCTCGGACGGCACGTTCGACGGCAGCGGCTGGCTGGAGGTGGCGGGCAGCCAGGGCACGCTCAAGATCAAGGCCGACGGCACCTACGAATATACCGCCAAGGCCGATGCCTCTGGCTCCGACGTGTTCACCTACACGCTGACGGAGACGGACGGCGAGGGCTCGGCGGACAACAAGACGGCCACCCTCACCATCAACATCCAGGACGCCGTCACCAGCAAGATCTCCGGCGAGGTTTGCGTGGCGGAGGACGCCAACCCGAACCAGTGGGATCAGAGCCTGGCGCAGACGCCGTTGCAGCCGGCGCTCATCAAGTTCTCCGACGTGGTGACGCAGGGCCCCGGCGACGATCTGACCGGCCTGACGATCACCGGCGCGCCGGACGACGTGGTGCTGAAGATCGGCTCGTCGACCTACGTCTCCGACGGGGTCAACCCGATCGTCCTCAGCGCGTCCGATGCTAACGCCTGGGAGAGCGGCACGAGCATCGAGCTCTACCCGGCGAAGGATTCCGGCAGCGACTTCACGCTGGGCTTCAAGGCGACCTTCCAGGACGGCTCGGTCACGCAGGACGTCAACGGCAACGTCGTCGTCACGGTCGACGCCGTCGCCGACGATCCGACCAATGTCGGTTGGGACGTGTCGCCGCAGGGCATTGCCTACAGCGTGGCGATCGACAAGGACACCGGCGTCTCCACGCTCTACCGGGTCGACCTCGACACGGGCGGCATCAAGGCGGTCGGGCCGCTCAACTTCCCGAGCGTCAGCACGCTCGACGTCGAAGCGCTCGCCTTCAACAGCGGCGATGGCTTCCTCTACGGCTTCAGCTCGGGCCCGAGCAGTGACCGCTTCCTGGTCAAGATCGACCCGGCGACCGGCGCGGCCACCCAGGTCGGCCCCGACACGGGCCTCGGAACCTCGATCGGCAGCGAGTTCGTCGGCTCGACGCTCTACGTCGCCTCGGTCAGCGGCAACAACACCGACATTTACACCGTCAACCTCGGCACCGGCGTGCTGACCTGGGTCGGCGAGACCCCGAACAACTACAAGCTCGAGGGCTTGGCCTACGACGACGTCCACGACAAACTCTATGCCATCGGCTCCTCGACCACGGGCCCGGGCGTCTGGCTACTCGAGATCAGCACCGTCGACGATGTCACCCACGATATCGGCGATATCCTCTCCGAAGTCCTGATCCCGGGCGGCGGCAACGGTCTCCAGAGCCTGGCCTTCGGACCCAGCGATTCGCTCTGGGCGATCGACCGCGTCAACGGCAATATCGTTCAAATCAACACCACGACAGGCGTCACGACCCCAGCCGTGACCTTTACGGTCAGCGACTTTCTCGGTGATGGCATGGACGGGCTCGCCATCACCGACAACCCCGGCAACAAGGTCGAGGCCGGCCAGAAGTTCGGCCTCGGCTTCAGCGCCACCTTCGGCGACTTCGCCGACGGCTCGGAGCATCATTACTTCCTGGTCCAGCTCCCCGACGCGAGCTGGGATGCGGCCGGCGGACCCTCGCCGACCGTGCTCGGCGCCGGCAACAGCTACGGCGTGCCGGCCGGCACCTATCTGATCGTCGATGCCGATCCGCTGATCAACCCCGCGACCGGCGCGGCCACGGGCTCGGTCATCCTGCAGGTGCCGGGCGGCCAGTCGCCGGGCAACGTCAACCTGCCGATCTACTCGGTCGCCATCGACGGCGAGCTGTCGCCCGACAGCGACGACACGACCTGCGAGACCACGGCGAACGACGTCGCGACGCAGCTCGCGACGGCATGGGTTCAGGTCCTTGCCGCCGACAGCGCGCCCGCGGGCGCTGCCGACAGCACGGAGATCCTCGAGCAGGGCGTGGACGAGGTCGGCACCTTCGCCGCCGGCACGGCCGCGGCCTCGAACGACGAGATCGCGACCGGCACGCTCACCTTCTCCTACGGCGGCAACGGCGCCCATGCGACGACGCCGTTCGTCTGGACCGGCAGCGTCACCGTGACCGATCCCGACAACGGCAACGCGCCGGTGGCGCTCACCTCCGACGGCGACCCGATCACCTGGTCGGTCAGCGGCGGCGGCACCATCATCGAGGGCCTGGTCGGCGTCGGGACCGGCGAGCACAGCACGGGCGAAGTGGTGATCCGCATCACCGTCGACCCGGTCGCGAAGACCTTCACGGTCGAGCAGCTCGGCGCCATCGACCATCCCGACGCCGGCAACAACGACAGCCAGGTCGATGCCAACGACCAGCTCGATTTGACCTTCGGCTACACGGTCAAGGACTCCGACGGCGACGTCGACGGCGGCACGCTCAAGGTCACGATCGGCGACGACGGCCCGGTCGCGGCCGCGCACAGCGAGACGATGGCGGCGTCGGGCTCGGTCGACACCAACCTGCTGCTGATCATCGACACCTCGGGCTCGATGGACAACGCGTCGGGCCTGGATGGTATGAACCGCTTGCAGGCCTGCGTGGTGGCGGCGAAGGAGCTGATCGAGCAGTACGACGCGCTCGGCGACGTCAAGGTGCAGATCGTCACCTTCTCCGGCAGCGCCACCATCCAGAAGGGCGATCCGACGCCCGTCTGGATGACCGTGACCGAGGCCAAGGCGCTGCTCGACGACCTCTACAACGACATCCCGACCGGCAGCACCAACTACGACGACGCGTTGCTGAAGTCGATGGACGCCTACGACAACGCCGGCGCGATCGACGTCTCGTCGCGGCCGATCCAGGGCGTGTCCTACTTCCTCTCCGACGGCAACCCGACCGATTCGGCGACCTGGCCGGATATCGGCTCGGATCTCGGCGACGGCATCCAGCCGGCGGAAGAGACGCTCTGGGAAAGCTTCCTCACCACGAACGATATCGACTCCTACGCCTTCGGCATCGGCACGGGCGTGACGGTCAATCCGGGCGCCAATGACGACCCGCTCGACCCGATCGCCTTCAACGGCGCGGCAGGCACGGAGCGGAACTCCGAGGCGGTCACGGACCTCTCCCAGCTCGAGCAGACCCTGGTCGCGACGGTCCAGGGCAAGGCGGTCGGCAATCTGGCCGAGGACGACGGCTCGAGCTTCGGCGCCGACGGCGGGCGCCTGCTCTCCGTCACCTACGCCGGCACGACCTATACCTACAACGGCACCACCGTCACCTCGAACCCGCCCGGCGCCGTCTTCAGCTTCGTCGCCGGCGTGCTGAGCTTCGCGGTCGCTGGCGGAGGCTCGTTCCAGGTCGACATGAACACAGGCGCCTACACCTATCAGGCCGGCCCGAGCCTCGATCCCGACGTGACGCCGAGCGAGAGCTTCGGCTATGTGCTGATCGACAACGACGGCGATGCCGACGGCAGCTCGCTGACCATCAACTTCACGGGCGCCAACCGCGCGCCCATCGTCCGCGACGATGCGCTGGTGGTGGCCACCACCTACGGGGCCGGCTTCGTGGTCGACGACGCCTGGCTGCTGTGGAACGACAGCGATCCGGACGGCGACCCGATCGCGGTGGTGGGCGGCGATCAGACGATCGACGTCAGCACCAACGGCGCCACCTATGACTATACCGGCAAGGACGTTCCGGGCGACCTGGCCGATACCGGTACCATCACGGTCATTCGCGACAGCGGCACGACCCTCGACGGCAACGGGGCCGACAACATCATCGTTGGCGACGGCGATGCCGAAACCCTCAATGGCTATGCCGGCAACGACGTGCTGGTCGGCGGCGACGGCAACGACAATCTGAACGGCGACGACGGCAACGACTGGCTGATGGGCGATAACGGCAATGACACGCTCAACGGCGGCGACGGCAACGACTGGCTGCAGGGCGGCGACGGCAACGACCAGCTCAACGCCGGCAACGGCAACGACACGCTCGAGGGCGGGGTTGGCGACGACACGCTGAACGGTGGCGCCGATAACGACAGTCTTGATGGCGGCAACGGTGCCGACAGCCTCAACGGCGACAGTGGCAATGACACGCTGTATGGCGGTGAGGGCAACGACACACTCAGCGGTGGATCGGGCACGGATCAGCTCGACGGCGGCGATGGCAACGACCGGCTGGTATGGAGCGACTCGCTCGACTCCTACAATGGCGGGGCCGGCACGGGAGACATACTGTTTGTCGGTAGCGATCTTAATTTAACGACGATCGCTCAGAACGTATCGCGCATCGAGGCCATCGACATGACGGACGGAGATAGCAGCGACGACATCACGCTCAATCTGGCCGACGTGCTCGATTTTGGGACCGACAATGACAACACCGACACGGTCCTGCACGACGGCGTGTCGAAGGGCATCCAGCTCTTCATCCGCGGCAACACCGACGGCGCAGATGACAATGTGCATCTGCCACAGGGCGCAGCAGGCACCACTGCCGGCTTCCTAGATACCACCGTGAACATCACGGTGGGCAGCGTCACCTACGATGTTTACGCCTGGTACAATGGCAGCGGCTCGACGACGGACGATGCCAACTACAACGCCAACAGCTACATTGCGGTCCAGCAGGGATTGGACGTCAGTGCATAGAAGTCTGCCATAGAGCAACGTAGAGCCAACGGGCGCTCCAGGTAGAGGCGCCCGTTCTCGCTCCTGACGAATTGGGAATTGGAAGTATGGGGCAAGGCCGGCGCATTGCCTTGTCCGTCGCCCTGGGCCCGTGACAGGCTCGCTCGGCACGCCTTAGGGGAAGATTGGCAAAGATCGGCTCTCCTTGTGTCGGCGGGAGAGGGGGCATCTTCATGCAGCAGGACGACTGGAGCCACGGCTACGTCATCGACCAGCCCTATACCGAGGGCTTCTACCGCGAGCTGTCGCCGGCCTGGATCAACTATGTGGCAGTGCTGAACGGCTGCCATCCGCGCCCGCTCGAGGGCGACTTCGCCTATCTCGAGCTCGGCTGCGGCCAGGGCCACAGCACCAACGTTCTCGCCGCCTGCTTCCCCAAGGCGCGCTTCTACGGCGTCGATTTCAACCCAGCGCACATCGCCAACGCCGAGCGGATCGCGCGCGAGGCGGGGATCGCCAACGTCCGGTTCCTCGAGCGCAGCTTCGACGAGCTCGACCGGGCCGATCTGCCGGAATTCGACTTCATCGGGCTCCACGGCATCTATTCCTGGGTGCTGCCGCCGATGCAGGCCGCGATCTGCCGCGTGATCCGGCAACGGCTCAAGCCCGGGGGCTTCGTCTATGTGAGCTACAACGCGCTGCCGGGCTGGGCCAGCGAGGCGCCCAACCAGAAGCTGCTCTACGAGTTCGGCCAGGCGGCGATCGGCAGCAGCGTCGAGCGCGTCGACAAGGCGCTCGAGCAGGCGAAGAAGCTGGCGGATCTCGGGACCGGGCATCACCGGCTCAATCCGGCGGCGGCCAAGCATCTGGCCTCGATCGCGAAGCACGCCCGCGCCTATCTCGTCCACGAATACATGAACGCCTCGTGGCAGCCCTTCTTCTCCTGCGACGTCGCCGACGCGATGGCCGAGGCGAAACTGTCCTTCTGCGGCTCGGCCACGCTGGCCGAGAACTATCCGGAGCTGACGGCGAACGAGGCCGGGATCGCGCTGCTGCGCGCGCAGCCGACCCCGCGCTTGCAGCAGCTCCTGCTGGATTTCCTCGTCAATCAGCGGTTCCGCCGCGACATCTTCGTGCGCGGCCATGCCCGCCTCCCCCAGGCGGCCGTCCTGCGCCACCTGCGGCAATGCTGCTTCCTGGCGCCGCGCCCGCTGCAGGACCTGACGCCCAAGGCCAAGGTCCCGCGCGGCGAGATCGGCTTCGACGAGGCGAGCTTCCCCGCGCTGCGCGACCTCTTCGCCGGGGGCTCGCTGGCGCTGCAGGACGTCGTGGCGCGGGCCGGCGGCAAGGCGAAGTCGGCCGGCGACATCGAGCGCACGGTCCAGATGATGGCGGCCTGCGGCTATCTGGCTCCGGCGGCCAGGCCCTTCGCGGCAGCGCCCATGCCGAAGACGCTCACACGCTGCGCCGCGCCGTCGCCCGTCAACCGGGCCTTCCTGTCGTCGGGTGCCGCGACCGTGACCCGGCGCTATCTGGCGAGCGAGGTCCATGGCAACGGCATTTCCATCGAGCCCGTGGAGGCGATGGCGCTCCTGCATCTCATCGGCGCCAACGGCAGCGCCGCGCCCGGGCGGGCGCAGCTCGAAGACGCGGTCCATGCCGAGCTCAAGGCGCGCGGCATCACCGCCAAGGTCGGCGAGAACAGGAAGGGCAAGCCGCCGGCGGACCCGCTGCGGGAGGTCGCCAAAGACCAGGTGGGTCGCCTGCTCGACCGGACCCTGTCGGTGCTGGTCCGCGCCGGGATCGTGACCTGCGAATGACGGCAGGCTGGGCCGCGCGGCTGAGATGAACTCGTTCACCCTCGCCCCGCGTCAGCGGGGAGAGGGCAGGGAGAGGGGTGGCGACCGCCGCACATATCTCACCCGACCGCCTTGCCGTCACCCTCACCCCGGGCCCTCTCCCGCTTATGGCGGGAGAGGGAGCGCGGCTTCAGGGGACGACATGATTTCCTGCGCGCCGTGGCCGCTGGCGAGAGCGAAGGAACGGCGCAGCCCATCTCATGCCGCAGGCACGAGAAGCCGCTCGATGCCGAGCCCCGTGAGCGGCGCGCTGGGCCTCGTCCCGGTCGCCATCTCGGCGATCACCCATCCGGCCGCGGGGCCGAGCTGGAAGCCGTGGCCGCAGAAGGCGAAGGCGTGGAAGAGCCCGCGATGCCGGCTGCTGGGGCCGATGACGGGGCAGCCGTCGCCGGTATAGCCGTCGACGCCGGTCCAGCTGCGGATCACGGCGAGGTGGCGCAAGCCGGGCACGATCCTGAGGGCCGCGCGCGCCGAGGCGGCGTTGACCGCGGCCGTGGGGCGGGTCAGCAGGAACTCGGGCGCCGCGGGCCGCTCCACCGTGCCGAAGATCACATTGCCGCGCGGCGTCTGGCGCAGATACAGATCGCCGCCGACCACGCCCAGCACCGGCGTGATGGCGTAGGGCGCCGGCTCCGTGACCAGGACCTGCGGGATCATCGGCCTGACCTCGACCGGCTCGCCCAGTTGCGCGGCGAGACGGCCGGCCCAGGCGCCGGCCGCGTTGATCAGGATCGGCGCGCGGGCCTGGCGCCCATCCCTGGTCTCCACGCGAAAGCCGTCGGCCCCCGGCTCGACGAAGACGATCTCGGCATTCTCCTCGAGCTTGGCGCCGGCCGCGCGGGCGGCGAGCGCGAAGGCGGGGCCGACCTGGCGCGGATTGGCATGGCCGTCGCTGGCGCAGAAGGAGCCGCCCAGGACGGCCGGCCCGACCCAGGGGAAACGGGCGGCCAGCGCATTGCGGCCCAGCAATTCAAGCCTGAGGCCGAGGGCGCCCGCGTCCGTCCGATAGCGTTCCAGCAGCGCCATGTCCGCCTCGCCGCGCGCCAAGCGCAGATGGCCGCTGAACAGGCGCTCGCCGTCGATGCCGATATGCTGCGGCAGCTCGGCCCAGATGCGGCGGGCCAGGTGGGAGAGGGGGATCTCGCGCAGGTCGCGGCCCTGCTGACGCACGCCGCCGAAATTGACGCCGCTCGCGCGCATGCCGACGCGGTCGCGCTCGAACAGGATGACGCTGGCGCCACGCCGGCGCAGGAAGAGGGCCGCGGCCCCGCCGACGATGCCGCCGCCCACCACGATCGCATCGACCTGAAGCACGACCCGGGTCATGAATTTTCGCCCACCCCCTCACCCAACCCTCGCCCCCACTTCGTGGGGGCGAGGGCAATCTCTCTTCTCCCTCGCCCCGCAAAGCGGGGAGAGGGTCGGGGTGAGGGGCTCGTCGCGGCTGTGCTCTTCGGCACCACGATCACGGCGCCGCCTCCTCCCCCTCCGCGAGGGGACCGATCGGCAACGGCTTGACCGGCGGCTGGGCGCGGAAGCGGCCGACCTCGGCCACGGGCTTGGCCAGCGTGGCCGCCAGGATCTCGGCCGCGGCGGGCCCGCAGACGCGACCTTGGCAGCGGCCCATGCCGGCGCGGCAATAGGCCTTGGCGCGGTTGAGTTCGGTCGCGTCGAGGCGACCGGCCGAGGCCCTGAGATCGAGCGCCGTGACCGCCTCGCAGCGGCAAAGGATGGCATCATCGGGCAGGCCGACCGCCAGATGGGCCGGGAAGGGAAAGGCGGTCTCGAGGGCGCGACGGAAGGTACGGATACGCTTCAAGCGACGGCGCAGGGCGAATTGACGCCGTTCGGAGATGGCGATGCCGTGATCGGCCAGGATCGCCAGCGCGGCGAGCTCGCCGGCGGCCTCCGCCGCGTCCGCCCCGGCGATGCCGGCGCCATCGCCCGCGAGATAAATCCCCGAAACCCCGACCGCCCGGCCATCGCGGTCGCGCTCCGGCAGCCATTGCCGGTTGAGATCGTCGAAAGCAAGGCGGCAGCCGGCAAGCTCGGCGAGCTGCGCCTCGGCGCGCAAGCCCCAGCCGAGGGCCAGCGCGTCGCCGCGCGCATGGCGCATGCCGTAGGGGCTCGCATAGGCGAGGCCTTCGACCTTGCCATTGCCGACGATCTCGATCGGCCTCACGCCGTGCACGATCGGAACGCCATGCGCCTTGAGCCAGGCGACGTACCAAAGCCCCTTGGCGAAGGTCGCCGTCTCCCGGCAGAGCCCGGGGAGCGCGCGCAGCTTGGCGCCGAAGGGTGCGGTGTCGAGCACGCCGGCCACTTCGGCGCCGGCCTTGGCATATTGATAGGCGACCAGATAGAGCAGCGGTCCGCTGCCGAGAAAGAGCACGCGCTGGCCGATGGCGCAGCCCTGATATTTCAGCGCGATCTGCGCACCGCCGAGGCTGTAGACGCCGGGCCGGGTCCAGCCCGGCACCGGCAGCACGCGATCGGTGGCGCCGGTCGCCAGCAGCAGCGCGTCCCACTCGAGCGCGAAACGCTGCCCATCGGCATAGCGGTGGCAATGGAGCCGCCCGTGCTCGACCTCCCAGACCAGCGTCGCCGGCCGATAATCGAGCTGGGGGCGGATTTCATCGAAGGCGCGATGCAGCCGCGTCGCCTTGACGGCCTCGAAGCCATAGAGAGCGCGCGCGCCGCGGGTGAAGCCGCCCACGGGCGGCGGACGCCGATAGATCTGACCGCCGCTCTGCGGCGCCTCGTCGACGACGACCGGCCTCAGACCATGACGCACCAGCGTTTCCGCGGCGCGTGTGCCGGCGGGCCCGGCGCCGACCACGACGACGCGGAGCCCGCCGGCTTGGCCGTTCGTCGTGGGGCTCACCGCGGCGACCACCCGTGCGCACTCATCCGATCGTCGCGGGCTCGGTCCATACGGCCATCCCCTCGTCGACGGGCGTCGTGCAGGCGCGCACGCGCCGTCCATCGCCGAGCCGGACCCAGCAGTCCTGGCAGGCCCCCATCAAGCAAAAGCCGGCGCGCGGCCCGTCGCCGAACTCGGAGCGGCGGACATGGCCGCGGCGGGTGAGAATCGCCGTGAGCAGGGTGTCACCCTCGAGCGCCGTGGCCGGCGCGCCGTCGAGCTCGAAGGCGATCGCGGCGCGACCGGTTTCCGCAAGCCGGACCCACTGCGGCGCGCTCATGGCAGGCGCGGCTCGAAGTGGGAGGGGAGATGGCCCGAGAGGCGCGGGTCGTCGATGAACTCGGTGCGCTGGCCGATCGGGTGGAATCCGGATTTCTGATAAAGCGGCAAGGCGCTCGGATGGTCGAGCGTGCAGGTTTCGATCAGAACCCGGCGGGGGTCGCCCTGCCAGGCGGCGTCGATGGCGAAATGGAGCAAGTAAGGTCCGAGGCCGCGGCCGATGAACTCTTCCATCAGCCCCAGATGGTTGATCGTCACTTCGCCGGCCTCGCGGCGGTCGATCTCGACATAGCCGGCCGGCGCGCCGTCCACATAAAGGACATAAACCTCTATGCGCGGATCGTGCACGATGCGGGCGATCTCGGCATCGCTCATATAGCGCCGGTAATACCAGAACCAGGGGTCGCCGACGCCGGCATAGAGATAGCGGAAGAAGCGGATCGGAATGGCCTCCGCGCGAAGGACGGCGAGCTTGCCCATCGGCAAAGCCACCGGCTGATGGGCCGGGCGCTCGGTCATCTCCAGCAAAGTGACGACGACCTCGATCTTGGGCGCCTTTTCCCGATCCGCCGGCTCGAGCCATCGCGACATCACGGTGCGGGGTGCAACCTCGTAGCCGAGCTTGGCGTAGAAGCCCTGGACCGCGCCGTTGGTCTCGCGGATCAGAAGCTGGATCTTGCGCAGGCCCCGCATCGCGGCCCAGCCCTCGGCGTGATGCACGAGCGCACGGCCGATGCCCCGGCGCCGCCGGTCGGGTGCCACCGCCAGCCGGTACATCCAGGCGCGGTGCCCGTCATGGCCGACCATGACCGTGCCCAGGAGCCGATCCTCCTCCTCGGCGAGGAAGAGGTCGCAATTCGCGCTGTCGCGCATGAGCGAAATGTCGACGGCCGGATCGTTGGGCGCGTGATCGAGGCCGCAGGCGCGCCACAACGTTACGACGGCACCGAAATCCTCATCGCGATAGATGCGGATCTTCATGTGAGCTCGACCGGCGTGTCGCCCGGCAGGCCCCACTCGGCCCAGGAGCCGTCATAGACGGCGACGTCGCGATGGCCGATCAGGTGGAGCGCGAAGGCGAGCACCGACGCCGTCACGCCGGAGCCGCAGGAGCAGATCACGGGCCGAGAGAAATCGACGCCGGCCTTCAGGAAGTGCGCCCGGATCGCATCGGCCGGCAGAAAGGTCTTGGTCTTGGGATCGAGCAGATCGGTATAAGGCAGGTTCAGGCTGCCGGGGATGTGGCCCGAGCGCCGACCGGGCCAGGGCTCGGGTTCGGTGCCGCGAAAGCGGCCGGCGCTGCGCGCATCCACGAGCTGCTCGCGGCGCGAGGCGATGTTGGCGCGGACCTGCGCCTTGTCGCGCACCATCAGGTTGTTGAAGCGCGCGGTGAAGTGGCGCTCGCGCGGCTGCGGCGGCGTGTCCTCCACCGGGCGGCCCTCGGCGATCCATTTCGGCAGGCCGCCGTCGAGCAAGGCGACATCCTCGTGCCCGAACACGCGGAAGGTCCACCATACGCGGGCGGCACTCATCATGCCGTGCCCGTCGTAGACCACGATCTTGTTGCCGTCGCCCAAGCCCAGCTTGCGCACCCGCGCGGAGAACTTCTCGGGCGCAGGCAGCATATGGGGCAGGGGGCTGGAGGTGTCGGCGATCTCGTCGAGGTCGAAAAAGACCGCGCCCGGAATGTGGCGCGCGTCATATTCCGCGCGCGCGTTCTTGCTCTGCACCGGCAGATAGTAGGTGGCGTCGACCACGCGGATGTCCGGCGAGGACAGCCGTTCGGCCAGCCAGGCGGTGCCGACCAGGCTCTCGGGGTGGACGTAACCGGTCATGATGCGAACGCGAGGTTGATGCGGCGGTTCTGCTTGCCCTTGCTCTCGATCTTGGCGACGAGGACGGGGCCGATCTCGCCGGTGCGCGCCACATGGGTGCCGCCGCAGGGCTGCAGATCGACCCCTTCGATCTCGAGCAGCCTGACCCGGCCCTGGCCGGTCGGCGGCTTCACCGACATGGTGCGGACCAGCTCGGGCCTGGCCGCGAGCTCCTCGTCGGTGATCCAGCGCGGGCGCACCGGATGATCCTCCTGGATCAGCCGGTTGAGCGCGGTTTCGATCGCGGCCTTGTCGGGCGCCTCCGGCAGATTGAAGTCGAGCCGCCCCTTGCCATCGCCGACCTGGCCGCCCGTCACTTCGCCGGGCACCACGGCGCAGAGCAGATGCAGGCAGGTATGCATGCGCATCAGGCGATGGCGACGCTCCCAGTCGATGACGGCCTCGACCTCCGTGCCGGGCGCGGGCAAGGCGGCATCGGGCGCTACCTTATGCAGAACCTCGTCGGGTGCCGCACCTTTGACCGTGTCCAGGATCGCGATCTCGCGCCCGTCCGGCAGCCGCAGGCGACCGCTGTCGCCCGGCTGGCCGCCACCCATCGGGTAGAATACCGTCCGATCGAGCCGGATGCCGTCGGCGTCGGCCGCCACGACCCGGGCCCGGCAGCTGCGGGCATAAGGATCCTCGCGAAAGACGAGCTCGGTCATCACATGCCCCTCAAGCGAGCCAGTCGGGGGTCGGCAGGCCTTTCGAGCGCAGGAAGGCCGGGTTGAAGAGCTTGCTCTGATAGCGCTGACCCGAATCGGCCAGCACGGTCACGATGGTGTGGCCAGGACCCATCTCCTTGGCGAGGCGGATCGCGCCGGCGACGTTGATCCCGCTCGAGCCGCCGAGGCAGAGACCTTCCTCCTTGAGCAGGTCGAACACGATCGGCAGAGCCTCCGCATCCGGGATCTGGAACGGGGCGTCGATCGGCACGCCCTTGAGGTTCTCGGTGATGCGGCCTTGGCCGATGCCTTCGGTGATGGAACTGCCCTCGGCCTTGAGCTCGCCATGCTTGTAGTAGTTGTAGAGCGCGGCACCGAGCGGGTCGGCGAGCCCGATCACGACCTTGGGGTTGCGCTCCTTGAGCGCCAGCGCCACGCCGGCCAGCGTGCCGCCGGTGCCGACCGCGCAGACGAAGCCGTCGACCTTGCCGTCCGTCTGGCGCCAGATCTCGGGGCCGGTGGTGCGGTAATGGCCCATGCGGTTGGCCGTGTTGTCGAACTGGTTGGCCCAGATGGCGCCATTGGGCTCCTTGGCCGCGAGCTCCTTGGCGAGCCGGCCCGAGACATGGACGTAATTGTTGGGGTCCTTGTAGGGAACGGCCGGCACCTCGCGCAGGTCGGCGCCGCACAGCCGCAACATGTCCTTCTTTTCCTGCGACTGCGTGTCGGGGATCACGATGACGGTGCGGTAGCCCAGCGCGTTGCCAACCAGCGCCAGCCCGATGCCGGTATTGCCGGCCGTGCCTTCGACGATCACGCCGCCGGGCTTGAGCTCGCCCCTGGCAACGGCATCCTGGACGATGGCGAGTGCGGCCCGATCCTTGACCGAGCCGCCCGGATTGAGGAACTCCGCCTTGCCATAGATCTCGCAGCCCGTGAGGGCCGACGCCTTGCGCAGGCGGATCAGCGGCGTGTTGCCGACCGCATCGATGAAGTCGCGCCGAATATCCATGAAATGACAGTTGGTTATCGGGTGATCCGCACCTGAATCGGTGACGGCCTGCGGGCAGAGTAGCCGCGCGTGCGGTGCGGGATCAAGCGGCCAGGCCGCAGCATTTCGGCGGCGTTCAGGGGGCGCTGCGTCGCACACCCGGCGGCAAGTGGCGGTAGGGCAGGCGGCGCAGATCGAGCGCCGCCGGTCCCGGCAGATCGACGTCGATGATGTGTCGGCAGAGCGGCGCAAAGGCCGCCCGGAAGTGGTTCTTGGCCTTCACGCAGAGCAACCGGACGGCCGCGAGGTCGATGCCGTGCAGATCGAAATAGCCGGGATCGTTCGGCGTCTGGCAGGTCTCGGTGACGATGATGCGAATGCCGGCCATCTCCAGAAGCGCGGTGCGGCCGAGCCCTACCGGCAGGTTGCGCTCCATCGGGCCCCGGTTGCGAAAGCATCCATCGGTCAGCTTCAGCACCGTCGCCTCGCCCTCGACGGGCGGGCCGAAGCGGTCGGTCAAGCGCGCGCCCAGACGGACGCGCAGCCGGGCAGCCAGGCCCTCGCGATGGGCGCGCGCCACCAGCCCGGGGTCCCAGAAGAAGGCAAAGAGAGCCGGAACCGGGGCCTGCGCCTCCAGCAGGGCACGCAGCAGGCCCGGTGTATCGCCGATGCCGCCGGAGAGCGGGTTATCGGCGGGATCGAGCAGGGCCACGGTGCCGGAGCCCTCCGCGGCCGCCATGGACAGCGCCTCGGCCGGCCCCGGCAGGCGGATGAAGAAGCGGCCGGCGCGTTCTTCGAGGGCGCGCGCGAGCTCGGCGGCGACCAGGCCGGGCCGCTCGGCGTCGCGATCCGCGAACACCATCGCCGCGGCGCCGGCATGAGGGCTGTCGCCATAGGCGAAGCCGCCGAAGACCGTGGCGTCGAGGATGTGCGGCGCGGCCTCGGACGCTCGCGCCCGGGCGGCGACTTCCGCCATCGGGCCGTCCGTGGTGCGCATGTTGAAGCTCGGCAGGATCAGCGGCAGCTTGACGATGGCGCCCTTGGGCGCGAGGCGTCCTTCGGCGAGCGCCACGAGCTGGCGCAGCAGCTTGTCCGCCGTCTCGGCCATATCGACATGCGGATAGGTCTTGTAGCCGGCGGCAAGGTCGATCAGCCCAACATGTTCGGCGCCGATATTCGCGTGCAGATCGAAGCTGACGGCGAGCGGCGTGCGGCCGATCCGTTGGCGCACGGCTCGAAGAAGATCGAGCTCCGGCGCGGGATCGGCGTCCGTGACGAGAGCGCCGTGGAGCGAGAGATAGACCGCGTCCCAAGGGCCCTGCTCGAGGCCGGCCAGGATGGCATCGCGAAGGGTCCGATAATCGGCATCCGGAACCGGCCCTCCCGGCGGCGCCGCGGCGCAGCGCAGGAACCGGACCGTCCAGCCTTCGACGGTTTCGGCAAAGCCGACGGCCGCGCCCATCTCGGTGGCCGTGCCGCGATAGAAGGCGCGAGCGGCGTCGCCCTCGACCCATTCGCGCGCCTGGAACGCGGCCAGCGGCGTCGGAACCGGCGAAAAGGAGTTGCCTTCGTGCCAGAGCCGGGCGACGGCCAGCCGCTTCACGGGATCAAGGGCTCAAAATGGCCGCGTCACCGCCGGCCGAGCCAGCGGGCGCGGAGGGATTCCCGGTGCAGGAGCAGCCACTGCACGGCGATGATAGTGAGCGCGTTGGCGATGGTGCCGTCGGCCAGCATCTGCGGCAGGCGGGCCACGGGCACCGCTTCGACCTTGATATCTTCGCCCTCGTGGTGAAGGCCGTGCACGCCGCCGGCGCCCCGGCTGTCGACGCGGCCGATGAAAAGGCGAACGGTCTCGGTAATGGCGCCCGGGCTGACGATGTAGCGGCAGATGGGCTCGAGATCGGCGACGACGAGCCCGGCCTCTTCCTGCGCTTCCCGCATCGCGACCTGCTCGGCCGTCTCGCCCGGGTCGATGATCCCCGCCACGGCCTCGATCTGCCAGGAGTTCATGCCCGTCAGGTAGGCGCCGATCCGGAACTGCTCGAGCAGCACGACCGCATCCTCGTCCGGGTCATAGAGCAGGACGGCGGCGACATGCCCCCGGTCATAGACTTCCCGATTGATGGGGCGGCTTTGGCTGCCGTCATGCAGGCGGTGCTGGAGGCGATAGCGGTCGACGCGGCCATAGCCCCGGTAGGCCGGCTGGACTTCGAGGATCTCGACGTCGGAATCGTTCATGGGCTGCGGGGCGGCAAGGGTGATGGCAAGGCGCGCTTCGCGAGAACCGAAAGCGGGGCTGGCGAGCGAGTGGATCTCCGCCGGCCGTCGCCGCAATCGTCGTTGCCTGAAACGGCGGCGCGACCACGGGCAACCTATCAGAGGCGATGCCGGGCTGCCAGGAGGCCAACGATCGCCGCGATGCCGCGCGTCGCAGCGCAAAATGACGTTGCCGCATCGGCAGCCTGGTCAAGCTCGACTGATCTCTTGCGTAACCTTCGTTTATGCGTGAAATCCCTTGGACAACCGATACAAAGGGTGGTTTCCTAGCGGCAAAATAAGGGGGTTGGCGGGCCTTTTTGAGGCTCTGTGCCGCCGCACAACCGGCTATCGCTGTCATGGGGAGGGAAGCGACGATGTCCGAAGATCTCGAGAAAATCCATCCTTATCTGCCGAGGCTGCTGACCCAGCTGCGGGCAGGCAAGGTCGACCGCCGCGAATTTCTGCGCACCTCGACGCTGCTCGGCCTGTCGGCCGCAGCGGCATACTCGCTTGCCGGTTGCGAGGAGAAGAAGGAGGAGCAGCAGCAACAAAGCCAGGCGCCGGCGCAGCCCGCGCAGGAAACCCAGCAGGCCGCGGCACCGGCCGAGAACGTCATTCGGGTTGGCATGCGCGTGCCGGCCGTCGACAGCCCTCACACCTTCTCCTGGGTCTACGATTCGAACATCGTGCGCCAAGTCTGCGACTACCTGACCCGCACGGGCTACGACAACATCACGCGGCCTTGGCTCCTGGAGAAGTGGGAAGCCAGCCCCGATCTCAAGACTTGGACGCTGATTCTGAAGAAAGGGATCAAGTGGTCGAACGGCGACGAGCTGGTGGCGGACCATGTGATCTGGAACATCAAGCGCTGGCTCGACGAATCGGTTGGCTCCTCGGTGGTCGGCCTGATGAAGGGCTATATGCTGGCCGAATACGACACCGGCCAGAAGGACGAAGCCGGCAATCCGAAGATGGGGACCAAGCTCTGGTCCGACAACGCCATCGAGAAAGTGGACGACTACACCATCCGGTTCAACTGCCAGCAGCCGCAATTGGCCGTGCCCGAGCATCTATTCCACTATCCGGCGCTGATTCTGCATCCGAGCGAGAACGGCAAGTTCGGCGTCAACTCGATCGGCACCGGCGCCTTCACGATGGTGGAGTTCGAGGTGAACAAGAGGGCGGTGATGAAGCGCCGCGACGGCTATTGGGGCAAGGCTCCGGCCGTCGAGACCATCGAGTTCATCGATCTCGGTGACGATCCGGCGGCCTCCGTCAGCGCGCTGGCCTCCAAGCAGATCCACGGTCTCTACGAGGCCTCGACCTCGCAGTACGCCGCGCTGCAGAAGATGGATCACATCAACCTTTACCAGACCTCGACCGGCCAGACCGCAGTCGCCCGCATGCAGCCGATCCACGACACCTGGAAGGACGCCAAGGTGCGCAAGGCGATGCGGCTCGCGATCGACACCGAGAAGGTGCTGCAAGTGGCCCATTTGGGCCTGGGCTCGCCGGGCGAGCACCATCATGTCGCGCCGATCCATCCGGAGTACGCCAAGCTCGAGTTCATGAAGCAGGACGTCGAGGGCGCAAAGAAGCTCCTGGCCGAGGCCGGTGTGCCCAACGGCTTCGAGACCGAGATTTTCTGCAAGAAGGATCCGGACTGGGAGCCGCAGGCGGTGCAGGCAATGGCCGAGATGTGGAAGCAGATCGGCGTCAACGTGAAGATCAACGTGCTGCCCTCCTCGCAATATTGGGAGATCTGGAACAAGGAGACGGCGCCCTTCGCCTTCACCACCTGGACGCATCGCCCGTTGGGCGTGATGGTGCTGGGATTGGCCTACCGGACGGGCGTGCCCTGGAACGAGAGCTTCTGGTCGAACAAGACCTTCGACGAGCTCTTGACCAAGGCCGAGGGCATTCTCGACGTCGAGGAGCGCCGCAAGGTCATGGCGGAGATCGAGAAGCTCATGCAGGAAGAAGGGCCGATCGTGCAGCCGCTCTGGCGTGCCGTCTTCACCGGCTTCGACAAGCGCGTGAAGGGCTTCCAGATCCACCCCACCTACTATCTCTTCTGCGAAGAGTGGTCGCTCGAAGCCTGATCGGACCTGTTGCGGCGGGGCATCCGTGCGGTGCGGCGCCCCGCCGCCCTCATTCTCGTGATGCGTGGCGCTTCGGCGGCGAGGAGGTGAGCCGAGGATGATCGCCTTTTTCGCCAAGCGCCTCGCCTACCTGCTGCTCACCATGCTGGTGGTGTCGTTCGTGATCTACACCATCAGCGAGTTCACGCCGGGCGACGTGGCGCGCAAGGTGCTGGGTCCTTTCGCGACGCAACGCCAGGTCGAGCTGCTGACCGAGCAGATGGGGCTCAACCGCCCGGTCTATGTCCGCTACGTGGAATGGATGGGGCGGATCCTGACCGGCGATCTCGGTTACTCGACCCTCTACAAGACGGAGGTCAACAACGTCATCTGGAACCGGCTCGGCAACACGCTGATCCTGGCATCGATCGCCTTTGCGATCATTGTTCCATCCTCGATCCTGATGGGTGTCGTAGCCGGCATGCGGGAAGGCTCGCGAACCGACCGATCGATCTCGCTGTTCAGCATGATCACCGCCTCGGTGCCGGAGTTCGCGTCCGGCGTGTTCTTCTCCTCGATCTTCGTCATCTGGCTGGGGCTGCTGCCCGGAACCTCGACGCTGGGGACGGGCGGTGGCTGGTCCATCGCTTCGCAGCTCGTGCTGCCGGTGGCGGTGATGGTGTTCTACGATCTGGGATATGTGGTGCGCATGGTGCGCGCATCGATGGTCGAGGTGATGACGCGTCCGTATATCCGCACCGCCATGCTCAAGGGCTTGAGCTTCCGCGACGTCATCGTGAAGCACGCCTTGCGCAACGCCATGATTGCGCCCTTTACCGTCATCCTGCTGCAGATCAACTACCTTGTGACGGGCGTCGTCGTGGTGGAGGCGGTATTCGCCTATCCGGGGTTCGGGCGCATGATGCTCGAAGCCGCGCTGTCGCAAGACATCGCGACCATCGAGGCGGGCGCGCTCTTCGCCGTGCTGGTCGCCGTCGTGACGCAGATCGTGGGTGATTTCGGCTACATGCTGCTCAATCCCCGGATCCGGTTCAGCTGAGGGCCGAGGATGGCAGTCGAGACGCGCGACACGGGACGACGCCGGCCGATGCCGGGTTTGCCGATTTGGTTCAAGCGGATCGCATTGCTGCGGGAATCCCCGGTCGGCATGATCGGTGCCAGCCTGGTGCTGTTCTGGGTGGTGGTGGCGATCTTCGCGCCGTGGCTGGCGCCTTACGATCCCAATGCCAACGATTTCAGCGTCGCCGGCAATTGGTCCCCGTCGGCGGCTCATTGGCTCGGCACCGACAATCAAGCGCGCGACATTCTCTCGCGGCTGATCTGGGGCTCGCGCACCGTGCTGGTGGTGGCGCCGATCGCCGTCGCCAGCGCCTACGTTGTCGGCTGCCTCATGGGGCTTGTCGCCGGCTATTACCGCGGCTGGGTCGACGGGCTGGTGACCCGCATCTCGGACATCATCCTGTCCTTCCCGGTGATCATCCTCTACATGATCATCATCGCCAATTTCGGGCCGTCCGCCTTCAATATCATCGTTGCCGTGACGTTCACCGCGGCGCCGCAAATCACCCGCATCGTGCGCGGCCTGACGCTGGAGCTGCGCGAACGGGACTACGTCGCTGCGGCCAAGATGCGCGGCGAGGGCGCCTGGTACATCATGCTGGTCGAGATCCTGCCCAATGCGCGCGGGCCGCTGATCGTCGACGCCTGCCTGCGCATGGGCTACACCACGATCGCGATCGGCGTGCTGGGCTTCCTCGGCCTCGGCCTGCCGCCGCCGGACCCCGATTGGGGCGGCATGGTGCGCGAGACCTATGTCTGGATGTCCACCTTTCCGCACATGGCGATCATCCCCTGCGCGGCGATCTCCTCGCTCGTGGTCGGCTTCAATCTGCTGTCCGACGGCATCCGCGAAATCGGCCTGAGGGACTGAGGGGCGCGCAGATGGCAAACGATCGCATGCCCGTCCTCGAGTTGCAGAACGCCAGCATTTCCTATTTCACGCGCGCGGGCGAGATCAACGTCGTCCCCGACATCAGCTTCCGCCTCGGTCATGGCGAGGCGCTGGGGCTGGTCGGCGAGTCCGGTTGCGGCAAGTCGACGGTGGCGTTCGCCATCATGCGCTATCTCGGCGGGGCCGGCCGGCTCAAAGGCGGCCGCATCCTGTTCGAGGGGCGCGACATGGGCCGCATGAGCGAGGCCGAGCTCCGGGCCGTGCGCGGCGGCAAGATGGCGATGGTCTACCAGGACCCGATGAGCAGCCTCAATCCGGTCATGACGGTCGGCCGTCAGCTCATGGAAGTGCCGATCATCCATCAAGGCGCAGGCGAGGCCGAGGCGCGCCGCCGTGCGCTCGCCATGCTGGCCGAGGTCAACCTGCCGGATCCCGAATCCGTGTTCGACCGCTATCCGCACCAGCTCTCGGGTGGACAGCAGCAGCGCGTCGTGATCGCCATGGCGCTGATGGCGGAGCCGTCGCTCCTGGTCATGGACGAGCCCACCACCGGTCTCGACGTCACGGTGGAAGCGGCTGTGCTCGATCTGGTGGCGCGGCTCAGGGAGAAGCACGACACGGCCATCGTCTTCATCAGCCACAATCTCGGCACGGTGGTGCGGATCTGCGACCGGATCGGCGTGATGTACGCCGGCGAGCTGGTGGAGGAGGGGCCGATCGGCGCGGTGTTCCGCAACCCGCGTCACCCCTATACGCGCGGACTGCTCGACTGCATCCCGGTCTTGGGCTCGGATAAGTACTCTTCACCTCTGGTTCCGATCCCGGGTCAAGTGCCGCCGGCGCTGAGCCGGCCCAGCGGCTGCGTGTTTGCGCCGCGCTGCAGCTTTGCCGAACAGGGGCGTTGCACCGCGGCGCGCATCCCCACGGTCGAGGTCGCGGGCGAGCCCGGCCACCGGGTGCAATGCGTGCGCAGCGCGGAGCTGCCGGCCTATCGCCGACCCCAGGCGCTGGGGCAGGCGGGTGCCGGCGTGGCAGCGCAGGCGCCGATGCTCGACATTCAAGTCTTGCGCAAGACCTATCGCCAGGCCGGGGGCCTGTTCGATCGTCGTGGCGGCTACGACGTGAAGGCCCTCAACGACGTGTCGATGTCGGCGCCGAAGGGCACGACGCTCGCGATTGTCGGCGAGTCCGGCTGCGGCAAGTCGACCCTCGCCAAGGTGCTGACTGGGCTCGAGCGGGCAACGGGCGGGCATGTCCAGGTCGCCGGCATCGATCTCGCCGACATGCCGGTGGAATCGCGCGCGATCGAGGTCAAGCGCAAGCTGCAGATGGTGTTTCAGAACCCGGATAGCACGCTGAACCCTAGCCATTCGGTCGGCTATGCCATCGAGCGCTCGCTACGCCGGCTCAAGCAGCTGACCGCCAGGCAGGCGCGCGCGGAAGCGCGCCGGCTGATGGAGACCGTGAAGCTCCCCGCCGATTTCGTGATGCGCAAGCCGCGCCAGCTCTCGGGCGGGCAGAAGCAGCGCGTGGCGATCGCCCGGGCGCTGGCGGGCGATCCCGATCTGGTGGTAGCCGACGAGCCCGTCTCGGCGCTCGACGTCTCGGTCCAGGCGGCCATCATCAACCTGCTGATCGAGATCCAGCGCTCGCGCGGCGCCACGCTGCTGTTCATCTCGCACGATCTGTCGGTGGTGCGTTATCTGGCGGACCAGGTGGCCGTGATGTATCTCGGCAAGATCGTCGAGTTCGGCAGCGTCGAGGAAGTGTTCCAGCCGCCCTATCACCCCTATACCGAAGCCCTGCTCTCGGCCGTGCCGATCCCGGACCCGGACGTCACACAGGCCCGCATCATCCTCGAGGGCACGATTCCCTCGCCGACCAATGTGCCGGCGGGCTGCCCCTTCGCCACGCGCTGTCCGCGCAAGCTCGGCAGCATATGCGACACGACGCCGCCCCCGGAGCACCGCACCGCCTCGGGTCATCGCATCGCTTGTCACATCCCGCTGGCCGAGCTCGAAAAGGTCGGCCCGGTGGTGCGACGAGCGGCCGAGTGAGCCCGAGCCGGCCCGCCCGCCACCTTGCCGCTGCGCGCAACCATGCGATAAGACTGCGCTGCCTGCAGGGAGGGGGAACCAATGGCGCGCGATCCGCGTTACGACATTCTGTTCGAGCCGATCAAGATCGGCCCCGTCACCGCCAAAAATCGCTTCTACCAAGTGCCGCATTGCAACGGCATGGGCCATGCAAACCCGCTGGCGCACGCGGCCATGCGCGGCATGAAGGCGGAGGGCGGCTGGGCCGTCGTCTGCACGGAAGAGTGCGAGATCCATCCCAGCGGCGACGTGACGCCCTACAAAGAGGCGCGGCTCTGGGACGACCGCGACATCCCCGCCCTGGCCCTCATGTGCGAGGCGGTGCATGCGCATGGCGCGCTCGCCGGCTGCGAGCTGGTGCATAACGGGCCGTCCTGCTCCAACCATTACAGCCGCGAACTGCCGATCGGGCCCTCGCATCAGCCGGTCAACGGCTACGACCCGATGCAGGCGCGCGCCATGGACCGCGAGGACATCCGCGCCTATCGGCGCTGGCACCGCGAGGCGGCGCTGAGGGCCAAGCGCGCCGGCTTCGACGTGATCTATGTCTATGCCGGCCACGATCTCTCGCTGCCGATGCATTTCCTGCAGCGCCGGCGCAACAATCGCACCGACGAATATGGCGGCAGCCTGGAGAACCGGGTGCGGCTGTTCCGCGAGCTGATCGAGGAGACCAAGGCGGCGGTGGGCGATCGCTGCGCCGTCGTGGTGCGCTACGCGGTCGACGAGCTGATGGGGCCGGAAGGGCTGACGCTCGAGGAATCGCGGGACATCGTCGGCATGCTGGCCGAGCTGCCGGACCTGTGGGACGTCAATGTCAGCGCCTGGCTCAACGATTCGACCACCTCGCGCTTCAAGCCCGAGGGCAACCAGGAGCCCTTCATTGCCTTCGTGAAAAAGCACACGACGAAGCCGGTCGTCGGCGTCGGCCGCTTCACCTCACCGGACACGATGGTCTCGCAAGTTCGGCGCGGCGTGCTCGACATGATCGGTGCGGCCCGGCCCTCGATCGCCGATCCGTTCCTGCCGAAGAAGATCGAAGAAGGCCGGCTCGACGACATCCGCGAATGCATCGGCTGCAACATCTGCGTCTCGGGCGACTTCACCATGAGCCCGATCCGCTGCACCCAGAACCCGACCATGGGGGAGGAATGGCGCAAGGGCTGGCATCCCGAGATCATTCCTGCCCGGCGCTCGAACGACGAGGTGCTGGTGGTGGGGGCGGGACCGGCCGGTCTCGAATGCGCCCGCGCCTTAGGCCAGCGCGGCTATCGCGTGCATCTGGCCGAGGCTTCGGCCGAGTTGGGCGGTCGCGTGGCGAGGGAATCGCGGTTGCCGAGTCTGTCCGAATGGATCCGCGTGCGCGACTACCGCGTCTATCAGATCGACAAGATGGCGAACATCGAGGTGTTCCGCGACAGCCGCCTCGATGCGGAGCATGTGCGCGAGTTCGGCGCGGCGCATGTGGTGATCGCGACCGGCGCCCGCTGGCGGCGCGACGGCGTCGGCCGCACCCACGGCTTCGCGATTCCCGGCTTCGACGCCGTCAATGTCTTCACGCCCGACGACATCATAGCCGGCCGGCGACCGACCGGACCGGTGATTGTCTATGACGACGACTATTATTATATGGGCGGCGTGATCGCGGAGAAGCTCCGGCGCGACGGGCTCGACGTGGCGATCGTGACGCCCGCCGATCTGGTGTCGCCCTGGACGCAGAAGACGCTCGAGGCCTCGCACATCCAGCGCCGTCTGCTGGAGCTTGGCATCGAGCTTCTGGTCAAGCAGGACGTAGCCGCCTTCAAGGGCGACCATGTTGAGCTCGCCTGCGCCTATACCGGGCGCCGCTCGCAACGGGCCTGCGCCAGCCTCGTCGCCGTCACGGCGCGGCTGCCGGAGGAGGCGCTCTACCGGCAGCTCCTGGTCGATCCGGACGCGATGGAGAAGGCCGGCATCAAGTCGGTCACAGCGATCGGCGACGCGCGCGCGCCGGGCACCATCGCGGCCGCGGTCTATCAGGGCCATCGCTTCGCGCGCGAGCTGGACGAGCCGGCGACGGGCGAGGTCGCTTTCAAGCGCGAGCTGCCGACGGCCGTGGCGTGAAACTGCGTTGCTGGCGCTTGCCGGCGGACCTCGTTAGAGCTTTCCTGGCCGGATAGAATCGCACTCCATCGTCTTTCCCGCGCAAGCGGGAACCCAGGGGCGGGCGACGGGCGTCCGCCCTCGGCCCCCGCTTTCGCGGGGGCGACGAGAGGGTGCTTTAGCTGATCGGGACGCGCTCTATCCGCGCAGCCGGTCGAGCGTCTGGTAACACCAGTAGACGAGCTGGCCATAGACCGTGCCGGCGACGCCACCGGTCCATTTGAGGCCGAAGGGATCGAGGAGCTTCCAGCGCGGGTCGCCTTCGGTGATGGCGCTCGCCACCAGCTCGCCGGTCATCGCCGTGGTGCCCATGCCGTGGCCGCCATAGCCCATGCAGTACCAGGCGTTCGGCTCGATCTGGCCGAGCTGGGGCATCTTGTGGGCGGGATAGCCCATGAGCCCGCCCCAGGCGAGCTCGATCTTCACGTCCGTGAGCTGCGGATAGACGGCCAGCATGCGCTTGCGCAGCCATTGGGCGAGGCGCGGCGGGTTTTCGCCGAACATGGTGACCCCGCCGCCCCACAGGATGCGCGTGTCGGGCAGGGGCCGGTAATAGTCGAAGTCGAAGCGGGAATCGTAGACGGCATAGGGCCCGTTGATGGCGCTGCCGAGCCGCCGACCCAGGGGCTCGGTCACCATGACATAGGTTGCCACCGGCTTGATGGCGGAAGCGAGGCGTGGCTCGAGCCGGCGGATATAGCCGCCGCAGCAGAGGATCGCGATGCGCGCGCGCACCTCGCCGGCCGCCGTCTTGACGCGCTTGATGGCGCCCTCGAGCTCGAGGCTCGTCGCGGCCGAGCCTTCGAAGATGCGCCCGCCCTTGTCCGCCAGGGCCTTGGCGACGCCGCCCGCATAGTTGAGCGGGTGGAAATGGAAGCCCTCGCGGCGGTAGAGCCCGCCGTGATAGCGCTCGCTCACCAGCACCTCGCGCAGGCGCGTCTTGGGCCACCATTCGGTCTCGATATCGAAATTCCTCGCCAGAAACTCTTGCTCGCGCTTGGCCTCGTCCGGATCGTCGCGCCACCAGGCGCCGATCATGCCGGAATCGACCGGCTCGGCCGGCATGGCGTAGCGGTCGATGCGGCTGCGCACGAGCTTGACGGCGTCGCGCGTGAGATCGAGCAGCGCCCGTGCGTCCTTGGCCCCGCAGACCTTGAGCAACCGCTCGAGCCCGCCGGAGAAGCCGGGCGACACGAACCCGCCATTACGCCCCGAAGCGCCCCAGCCGACCTTGTTGGCTTCCAGCAGCACGACCGAGCGGCCGCGCTCGGCAAGGCTCAAGCCTGCCGATAGCCCTGCGAGCCCGCCGCCGACGATGCAGATGTCGGTGTCGATCGGGCCCGCGAGAGCGGGGTAGTCCGGGCCGGGCGCCGCCGTCCGGGCGTAGTAGCTGTCGATATGTCCGGTCATGTCACTCGTCGGGAATGGTATGCGGGCGGTGCTGCGGCGGGGCACGCGGATCAAGTTCCGGCGCGCCATAGGTGCCGGGCGTCAGGGGCACGGCCACATAATTGCTCTGCTCGCGAGCCGAAAGCGCCCGCCGCACAAGGATACGCAGCAAGACGAAGCTGGCAATGACCAAGAGGCCGGCCGTCAGGAACCAGAACAGGCCGCGATCTCCGAGCTCGCCCATGACCAGGCCAGCTGCAGTGGGGCCGATGGCGGCGCCCACGCCCCAGGCGAAGAGAAGGCCGGCGCTGGCTGCGACGAAATCCTGCTTCGACACGTAATCGTTGGTCTGACCCACACCCAGCGCATAGAGCGGCGCCATCGCGCCGTCGAGCACGAACAGCAGGACGAGCAACGTCAGGAACGAGGGCGCGTGCAACGACGCGACGGCGGCGCTGAGCGCGGCGGCCACGGCGACCGTCGCCAGCATCAGCGGGCGGCGGCCGAACTGATCCGACAGATGGCCGATCGGAAACTGGATGATGAGGCCGGCGATGGTGGAGGCGCTGAACAACACCGCAAGCTGGAAGGTCGTCAGGCCGATCCCTTCGGCATAGGCCGGCAGCAGGCCGTAATAGGCCTGGTTCATGAGGCCCGAGCCGAAACAGGCCACGAAGCCGGTGGGCGAGATCTGGAACAGGCGGCGGACGCCGAAATGATTGCGCTCGCCGATCTCGGGATTGCCGACGCGCGTCAGCGCCATCGGCACCAGGGCGGTCGCCAGCAGCATGGCGACCAGACAGAAGAGCGGCACGGAGCCGATCACGTCATGCAGATTGAGAGCGAGCGGGCTGATGCCGCTGGCGGCCCAGGAGACGGCCATGTAGAGCGAGAAGATGCGGCCGCGATTGTCCTCGGTGGCCTTGTCGTTGAGCCAGCTCTCGATCACCACGAACTGGCCCGCGAAGGCGTAGCCGAGCACGGCGCGCAGGCCGATCCAGGCATAGGGCGTCTCGAACAGGATGTGGGCCAGCGTGGCGTTGCCGGCGATCGCCGCGAACACGGCGAAGGCGCGGATGTGGCCGACCCGGTCGATCACGCGATGGCAGGAGAGGGTGCCGAGCAGGAAGCCGGTGAAATAGCCCGAGGTGACGAGGCCGATCAGCTCGGTCGAGACCTGCTGGCGGGCGAGATCGAGGCTGACGAGCGGCGACAGCACGCCGAGGCCCGCTTCCATGAAGCTGACCGCCATCAAGACCTGGATGACGGGCCGGACGGCGGTGAACATGGACGGATCCCCTAAACTTGCGAAGAGGTGCTGGACGGGCGACTTGCGTGCTTCGAGACGGCCGCTCCTCACCCTGAGCGGGCCGACCTCGTCCTTCGACAAGCTCAGTCCATATGTCCGGAAGAGAGGCTGAGGTGACCGGTCCCGCAACATGCGATAGCGAGGGTTGCGCCGGATGGTCCGGCGCCGAGCCTCACGCATGGGAGACCGGTCATGACGAAGGATACGC
>JBMONF010000005.1:0-1509 GCA_049323455.1 Pseudomonadota bacterium
GGCGCAACGGCCCGCGTGGGCACGTTGGCCACGCCGCTTTGCCCACCCTTGTAATAGCGAATCCGGTTAGCCTTGGTGCGTTCCGAGAGGAATGGCCTGTGACGGATGGCCATCCGTCACAGGCCGCTGGCGATCGGATCGTGCCCACCCTGAGCCGCTTGTGGCTGCCTGGTAGCGGGATCGTCGTCGGCACCTTCATCGGACCCGGATGGTTGCCGGAACTCAAGGTTCGCTTCACAAGGCAGGGTCGACGAAGATGTTCAATCCTATCATCAATACGGCGGGGATCGATACGGCGAAGGACAAGCTCGATGTCGCGGTCCCCGATCGAGCGATGCGCTTCCAGCTCGCCAACACACTCTCCGGCTGGCGGCGTCTGGCGGCCGAGCTTGCCGGGGCGGGCGTGACCCGGATCGGCATCGAGGCGACCGGCGGCTATGAGCGCGGCGTGGTCGCTCACCTGCGCTCGGCCGGCTTCACGGTGCTGGTGCTGCAGCCGATCCAGGTCAGGGCCTATGCCCGCCTGCATCTGCGCCGGGCCAAGAACGACGCCCTCGACGCGGTGCTGATCGCCGCCTGCGCCGCCACGATCGAGCCGCCGGCGATCGCGCCGGACGAGCGGCTGGCTAAGCTGGCGTCGCACCTGACCTTCGTCGAGCAGACCGAGGAGGACATCGCCCGTCTCAAGGTCCGGCTCGAGCATGTCGAGGACCCGCGGCTCAGGCGCATCGTCATCGCCGACATCAAACGGCTGAAGGTCCGGCGCGCCGCCGAGATGGCACGCATCGCCAAGGCGCTCCGCGCCCATCATGACCTCGCCCGGCGCCTCGAGCTCGTCGTCAGCATTCCCGGCATCGGCGAGCGCACGGCGCTGGCGATCGTCATCCGCATGCCCGAGCTCGGCCGCGTCAGCCGCGAGGAGGCCGCAGCTCTGGCCGGCCTTGCCCCTTTCGACGACGACAGCGGAACCCGCAACGGCCAACGACACATCGCTGGCGGCCGCGGCCGCCTGCGCCGCTCGCTCTTCTCCGCTGCCCTGCCGGCAGCCTTCCGATGGAACCGGCAGGTCGCCACCTTCTACCAACGCCTCATCGCCAACGGAAAACCCCACAATCTCGCCCTCATCGCCTGCGCCAGGAAGCTCCTCGTCTTCGCCAACGCCGTCGTCCAGCGCGGTACGCCGTGGATCGAAAAGCCAGCCGCAACTTAATGGTTGCTACAATGCTGTTGGGCGAGGGAGCCGAACCGCACCGCCTGTCATCCCCGGCGCGCGCCGAAGGCGCGCGGGAAGGGGACCCAGTAAACGATGCCGGTGTCGGAGGAGGCGCCGGCGGTGAGGAGGATGGGCGGCCGAGGAGCGAGTGCGTTGGAGTGGAGGAGGCGCGGCCGATCTGTCCCGTCTCTCGCCCGGCGGCATCGTTTACTGGGCCCCCTTCCCGTGGCCCTTCGGGCCACGCCGGGGGTGACAGCCCGCGCGCGGCCCCCGTGGCCCTTCGGGTCGCGCCGGGG
>JBMONF010000006.1:0-17094 GCA_049323455.1 Pseudomonadota bacterium
CCCACGGTGCTCGCCACCAGAGGGTTTACGGTCACCGGCCCGCGACTGCCGGAGCGGCGGCGCCGCCGCTCCGGCAAATCAACTCTGATTCGCTGCTCCCCGCCACTCATCCCTTCAGATACAAGGGAAGGGAGAGGGGGCATCGTTTTCGTTCGATGGAGGAAACGAAGCAGCGATGACGAGCGAGCCGCGCATCGGCGAGATGAAGGCCGGCTTGACGCTGAGGGAGATGGCCGTCGCCAATTTCGGCCTCGTCGTCAACGTGATCGCCTGGGGCAGCTTCTTTCCCGTGCTCGACCTGCTGCTCAAGGGCTGGGACGTGGTCTCGGCGACGGCCGCGCGCCAGGTCGTGGCGGTCATCGCACTCCTGGCCATTCTCGGCTGCGTCAAGCGCCGCTGGCCGCTGCGGCGCGGCTTGCCGTGGGGGGCGATAACCCTGCTCGGCTTCGTCGGCATCACGCTGTGCTCGATCGTCACGACGCTCGGCGTCTATCTCTCGAGCCCTCTCTCGGCCGCCATCATCTGGGCCGCCAATCCGGTCACCGCTGCGCTGGTGGCCCGCGGCCTCTATGGCGTGCCTCTGACGCGGGCCATTCTCGTCGGCGCCGTGTTCTCGGTCGCCGGCGGAATCCTGGCGACGGCGGCGGGTCAGACCGGTCGCTTCGGCTTCGGCCTCGGCGAGCTTTCGATCGTCGTCGCGAACGTGCTGTGGACCTGGTTCTCGCTGGCGATCCAGGAAAAGCTCGCAGCCTATTCGCAGCTCGAAAGGATAGCCTATGCGCAGCTGCCGGGGACCGTCGTTCTGGTGGCGACGGTGGCCGTCATCCATCTGCTCGGGCTGGCCGAGCTCAAGATGGAATTCTCGCCATGGGCGCTCGCCTATATCGTCTATCTCGGCTGCGTGCCGCTGGCACTCGGCAACTATCTTTGGCTGTGGGCAGTGAGCCGCATCGGCGTCAATGTGGCGTCGATGTACCAGAACCTGATTTCGGTGACGGCCGTGCTCATGACGATGTGGCTCGGCGTCTATCCGACCTGGCAGCAGCTCGCGGGCGGTGCCCTGATTCTCGCCGGCGTGATCTATGCGCAGAAGGCGCCGAAGGGCCGCGCCGCCCCGCAGGCCTGACGATCACCCCGCTCCGCGCTTCCTGAGATAGGCATCGGCCAGTTCGACGAGCCGCGCGCGCCCGAAGCTCGGGTCGTGGCCGCCATGGACGACCGTCACCGGCAGCGCGCGCAGGCGGCGCATGGTGCGGATGTAGTCCTCGACATCGGAGTGGTCGAGCTCGTCGAGCAGCGGCCCGTCATAGATGGCGTCGCCGGAGAAGAGCGTGCCGGTCTCGGATTCCCAGAGACCGATCGAGCCCGGCGAATGACCAGGCAGATGCAGCACCTCGAAGCGCCGGTTGCCGAGGTCGATCACGCTGCCCTCTTCGAGGCGCTTCGTCACCCGGGCCGGCCGGATCGTGTAGCTTTCGAGGCTGTAGCCCGCGCGCGGCAGCGCGGTGATGAGGGCGTCGCCGATCTCGTAGCCCGCGATCCTAAGCGAGGCGACCTTGTCCCGGTCCCATTCGCGCGTCACCAGCGTCGTGCCCGGCGTCGGGTTCTCGAGCCAAGGCGCCTCGATGGCGTGAGCAGCGCAGCCCTCGAACTCCCAATGGCTGCCGATATGGTCGGCGTGGGTGTGCGTCGCCACCGCCAGGACGGCCTTGTCGATGAGCGGCGCCATGGCCTCGCGCAGGCTCGCGATGCCCATGCCGGTGTCGATCACGAGGTCGCGCGTCGTGCCCCGCACATGCCAGATGTTGCAGCGCATGAGCGGGATGACATGCGGTTCCCAGAGCAGCGTGATGTCGTCGTCGATGCGCCGGGTCTCGAACCAGCGGTCGGCGATGGCGAGGCCCATGAGCCGCTTCCCCCTCTTTTCACTGGCCGGCGAAGGTCGCGGCCCGCTTTTCCAGGAAGGCGGCGACGCCTTCGCGGAAATCGGCGGTGCCGGCGGCCAGCGCCTGCAGCTCTGCCTCGAGCGCCAGCTGCTGCTCGAGCGTGTGCGCGGCCGAGGCCTGCAAGGCGCGTTTGGCCAGCGCGAAGGCGCGGGTGGGACCTGCGGCAAGCCGATCCGCGAGCTCGGCCGCGCGGGCCGCGAAGCGTTCGTCGGGGATGCATTCCCAGATCAGGCCCCACTGCGCCGCCTGCTCGGCCGTGACCGGTTCGGCCAGGAGCGTCATGCCGAGCGCGCGGGCCATGCCGATGCGCCGGGGCAGCCAGTGGGTGGTGCCGGCGTCCGGCACCAGGCCGATACGCGAGAAGGCCATCAGAAAGCTGGCCGAACGCGCGGCGACCACCAGGTCGCAGGCCAGAGCCAAGCCGCAGGCGGCACCGGCAGCGATCCCGTTGACGGCCGCCAAAGTCGGCAGCTCGAGCGCCGCCAGCGCCCGCAAGACCGGCGCGTAGCCTCGCTCGAGCAGATCCTTGATCGGAACGGGCCCGTCCATCGCGCCCGGCTCGCGCAAATCCTGCCCCGCCCCGAAGGCACGGCCGGCGCCCGTCAGCATCAATGTCCGCAGGCCGGAATCGGCCGCCACACCGGCCAGCGCCGTCTCCAGCTCGGCCAGCATCTCGCGCGTGAAGCTGTTGAGCTTGTCGGGCCGGTTGAGGGTGATGCGCGCCACCGCCCCGCTGCGCTCGACGAGAATGTTGCGATAGATGGTCATGGCCGCTGCCTCATGCGCCGATCGGGCGGACATCCTCCTGCATGCGCCGCCGCGGGCGTATGAAGACGGGAGGACAACGATAGGAGGATAGGCGGGCCGCAGCGAGCCCGCCAGCTACCAGGTGCGGACGCGGCCGACGTCGACGTGGACGAAGTCGGAGGCCGGATAGTAGCCCACGCCGCCCTTCTGCAACGAGATCGCGGCGCGGCGCAGATCGCCGAGCCGCACATCTTCGAGGCTGATGTCGATCGCCTTGCCTTCCATGTGGAGGCTGTGCCTGGCCACGCCTTTGCTTTCCGAGGCCAGCATCGCGTTGGTCTTGGGCGAACGATAGCCCGAGATGATCGAGAAAGGCACGCGCGAGCCGAGCTTGCCGTGGAGCGTGTACAGCAGGTCGAGCAGCTTGGGGTCGATGGCGTGCAGGTCGCCGGTGCGGAAATCGCGCAGAATGTAATTGATCTCACGCAGTGCGTCGGGAACGTACTTGCCGCTCTCCCAATAGACCGTCTTCAAAGACTCGCCGGTGTGGAGATTGTCGAAGGAGAGCTTGCGCTCGCCGGCGGCGATGATGCCGGCCCTGGCCGGATGCGGCATGGCGAGCGCTGGCAAGGCGGCGAGCGCGGCTCCGGCGCCGAGCGAGAAGAATCGTCTGCGGCTGATAGCACGGCCCCCGGCGTCCGGCTTCGTCATGCGGCTGCCCCTTCCAGTCGGCGGCGAATCGATCTGCGCCGCTCCTCGGGATGGAGTCGGCGCGCAGTCGGACGGTGGGATAAAATCAGTTAACGAATTCTTGCGCAACCCTCGATTTTCGAGCCTGCCCGAGCCGTCTCTACCTCAGCTCCTTTTGCGCCAGGGCCGGAACGGCGGCGAGCCGGTCGCGGCCATAGACGTCGTTGCGGAATTCCAGCGTGCCGTCGGGATCAACCCAGGCCGTGCGGTAGACGAGATGGATCGGTATGGGGCTCTGGAGAGGGACGGGCGTGTTGATGCCTGCTTCCACGACCGACTGGATGCGCGCCGGGTCCCAATCGGGGTCGTCGCGCAACACGAGAGCGGCGAACTCGAGCGGACGCGGCAATCTTATGCAGCCCGAGCTGAAGAAGCGCGCCGGCTTCACGAACAGCTCGGGATGGTTGGTGCCGTGGAGATAGACGTCGTACGGGTTCGGGAACAGGAACTTCACGGGCCCAAGCGCGTTCTCGGGGCCGGGATCCTGCCGCAGCCGAAAGCGCATCGCCTTCGCCTCTGCGCTGAACCAATCGATGGTCGCGGGATCGATCTCCTCGGCCGCCTCGTCCCAGCTGGAATAGATCCGGATGCCATGCGCGGGGAAGAAGTTCGGATCGCGCTGCGCCTTGGGCAGCAGATCGACACGCGCGATTTTGGGCGGCACCGTCCAGTACGGGTTGAATTCCAGCCGGTTGATGGCGCTGTCCAGCTCGGGCGTCTGACGGTCGGGGCGGCCCACCACCGTGTTCGTGTAATAGGCGACCTGGCCGCCGTCGACAAAGGTCAGGTCGGCGGCGGCCGCGTTGATGACGATGTAACGATCGCCCCAATCCACCAGACGGCCGTGCCGCTTCTTGAGATTGAAGGCAAGGGTCTTGAGCCGCGTCTCGACCGGGACATTCATGGCGTCGATCGACTTGAAACCCACCACCCCGTCGTCGCTCAGCCCGTGGCGCAACTGGAAGCGCTTGACCGCGTCCTCGAGCGGCCGATCGAACAGATCGGGTTCGGCGACATCGGCGGGCGCTCCGTCCGTCACGACAAGCCGGGCGCGCAGCGCTGCCACGCGCGGGTCGCGCGCACCGAGTTCGAGCTTCGGACCTGCGGGCACGACCGGCCAGCCGCCCGCCCGAGCCAGCTCGACATAGCGCCAATAGGCGCCGACAAGCGCCCAATAGTCGCGCCCGCTCGGCAGCAGCAGCGCCACCGAGCCGGCCAGATCGCTCATGTCGAGCCGGTCCATCAGCGAGGCCTTCGACGTCGCCTGGAACGGCGCCACCACGGCGTAGGCCGCTTCGGCCAGCGCCCCGCTGAGGACGAGCTCCAGCTCCACGAGGTCGCCAGTTCCGGTTACGGATCGGAGCGCATCGGCGCGGGTGATGGCGGCGTCGATGGTGTGGCAGCCGGCCTCCGCGGCCTCGCGCAGCGTAGAGAGGAGGGCACGGCCTTCCGGCGTCAGGCCGCTGTCGGCGACCCACAGCGCGCGGTGGCCGCGCCGGGCGTAGAACTCGGCCAGGCTTGCAGGATCGAGACCCAGCGCCGCGAGTTGCTGCGGCAGGCCCGCGGTGAGGAGCGCCCCGGCAAGGTCGCCCGAGAAGACGGGAGCAGCGGCGGTTGCCGCAGGGGCCGGCTCCGCCATTGCCGGGCGCGCGATCCCTTCATCGCCCGGCGATTCGGCAAGGGCCGGGCCGATGGCGAGCATCAGCGCGGCGACCGACGGCAGGAAACGGACGAGCATGCGACCTCTCGCGACGCCCCCTCGTAGACCCGGTGCGGCCGGGGCCGCCTCGATAGGAGAGGGGTACGATCAACCAGGGGGGAAGATGAATTGCCTTGGACGCCAGGTCAATTTCTCGAACAGCGTGGTCGAATTCCGGGTTAACGATTGGCCGTGCCGCCACCGATCCGGCGCGGGCGCGCGCCTTGGCGCGCCATCGTCGAAGACAGGCCTTGCCAGGCCGAGGCGCTCCGCCGCAAGGTGCAGGAAAGGCGAGGGCCGGACCTCGTGTGCGGGCTTCGCAGCCGCGCCTTACTCCCACCCCCTTCAGGAAAGCCGGCCGGCCTATGGCCACACTGCTCTTCACGCACCCCGCTTGTCTCGATCACGATACCGGCCCTGGCCATCCGGAGTGTGCAGACCGCTTGCGCGCCATCATCGGCGCGCTCGAGACGGAGGCGTTCGCGCTGCTCGAGCGGCGGTTGGCGCCGTTGGCGACACGCGAGCAGATCGCGCGCGTTCACGACGAGGACTACATCGATAGCGTATTCGCCAGCATTCCCGACCAGGACTACGCCCTGCTGGATGGCGACACCGTGGTCTCGCCCGGCTCGGGCGAGGCCGCCTTGCGCGCCGCCGGTGCGCTGGTTGCGGCCGTCGATGCCGTCATCGCGGGCGAAGCCGACAACGCCTTCTGCGCGGTGCGCCCGCCGGGGCATCATGCCGAAGTCGACCAGGCGATGGGTTTCTGCGTCTTCAACAACGTCGCCATCGGCGCGCTGCAGGCCCGCGAAGAGCACGGGCTCGAGCGCATCGCCGTCGTCGATTTCGACGTGCATCACGGCAACGGCACGCAGCACATGTTCGAGGACGATCCGGGGCTGTTTTATGCCTCGACGCATCAGTGGCCGCTCTATCCCGGGACCGGTGCGCGCGAGGAGCGCGGCTGCGGCAATATCGTCAATGCGCCGCTGCCGCCGATGGCGGGCTCGGCCGATTTCCGTCTCGCCATGGCGGAGGAGGTGCTGCCGGCGCTCGATCGCTTCCGTCCCGAACTGGTGATCATTTCGGCCGGGTTCGACGCGCACGCCGCCGATCCGCTCGCCATGCTCGAGCTGGTCGAGGCGGATTACGCCTGGGTTACCAATGCGTTGGTCGATCTGGCACGGACGCATTGCGATGGTCGCCTCGTCTCGGCCCTCGAAGGCGGCTACAATCTGGCGGCGCTGGCGGCCAGCGCGGCGGCCCATGTGCGCGCCTTGATGCACGCGGGAACTTCTTGAAAAAGCCGGGAAAATGCCATTTTCCCAGCCTTGTCGGAGGCGGGACGGCCGACTAAACTGCCGCGATTCTCCCGGGGGCAAGCCGATCCGCATGGCCGAAACCAAGATTCCGGCGGACATCGCCAAGATGAGCTTCGAGGAAGCACTCACCGAGTTGCAGGCGCTCGTGCGTGCGCTCGAGAAGGGCGAGAGCAAGCTCGACGAGGCGGTGCAGTTCTACGAGCGCGGCGCCGCGCTGAAGCGGCATTGCGAGGCCAAGCTTCGCGACGCGCAAGAGAAGGTCGCCAAGATCGTCATTGGCGCCGACGGCAGCGTCGGTAGCGAACCTGCGGATCTCGGCTGAAGAAAAGGTTCATTCCTTGTCATCCATCGACGCCGCACTGAACGAAGTCGCGACGACCGTCACCCGCACGCTCGAGCGGTTGCTGCCGGAGCCGACCGGTCCGGAGAAGCGCGTGCTCGAGGCCATGCGCTACGCCTGCCTCGGCGGCGGCAAGCGCATCCGTCCCTTTCTCGTGGTTACGGGCTCCCGATTGTTCGACGTCAACGAGGTCAGCGCGCAACGCGTCGCGGCCGCGATCGAGATGCTGCATTGCTATAGCCTCGTGCACGACGATCTGCCGGCCATGGACAACAGCGACCTCCGGCGCGGCCGGCCCACGGTGCACAAGCAGTTCGACGAGGCTGTGGCGATCCTGGCCGGCGACGGCCTGCTCACGCTCGCCTTCGAGGTGCTGGCGGACCCGGAGACGCACGAGAACCCCGCCGTGCGCGCCGATCTGGTGACGGCGCTGGCCAAGGCCGCCGGTGCGGCCGGCATGGTCGGCGGCCAGATGATCGACCTCGAGGCCGAGCACGCGCAGTTCGATATCGGCACCATCACGCGCCTGCAGCGCATGAAGACCGGCGAGATCATCGCCTTCGCCTGCGTGGCCGGCGCGATCCTGGGGCAGGCCTCGGAGCAGGCGCGCCACGCGCTCCTCGCCTACGCGCACGACCTGGGCCTCGCCTTTCAGATCGCCGACGATCTGCTCGATGCCGAAGGCACGGCGGCGGCGATCGGCAAGCCGGTCGGCGCCGACCGCGCTGCCGGGAAAGCCACCTTCGTGGCGCTTTTGGGGGTCGAGCGGGCCCGCGAGCAGGCCCAGCTTCTGGCCCGTCAGGCGGCCCGCCATCTTGATTTGTTCGACGAAAAGGCGGACCTTTTGCGTCAAATGGCTGCCTTCGTGGTCAACCGCAAACACTAGTGTGGCGAATCCGAAATTCGCCTTATCTCGGGGCGAGGCCGTGAACGAATTTCGGATTCAAAGCCACACTAGCAATTTATTGAATCTAGTGTGGTTTTCGGATTTGAAGTTCCTAGACGTGGATGCCATCGCAAGCTTAGGAACTTCAAATCCACCACACGAGGCCCGCGGCCGCTTTCGCCCGCGCAAGGCGAGGTAGCCGATGGTCACAACGAAAGGACGTCCGTTGACCCCTCCCGACAGCAAGAAACCGCTCCTGGACCTGGTTCACACGCCGGCCGACCTCAAGAGGCTCGAGCCGAGCCAGCTGCGCCAGCTTGCGGACGAGCTCAGGCAGGAGACGATCGAGGCGGTCTCGATCACCGGCGGCCACCTCGGCGCCGGGCTCGGGGTGGTCGAGCTGACGGTCGCCCTCCACTATCTGTTCGATACGCCCAACGACCGGCTCATCTGGGATGTCGGCCACCAGGCCTATCCGCACAAGATCCTGACCGGGCGGCGCGACCGCATCCGCACGCTGCGCCAGGGCGGCGGGCTCTCCGGCTTCACGCGCCGGTCCGAGAGCCCTTACGACCCGTTCGGCGCGGCGCACAGCTCGACCTCGATCTCGGCCGGGCTCGGCATGGCGGTGGCGCGCGACCTCGCCGGCAAGAAGAACCATGTCGTCGCCGTCATCGGCGACGGCGCGATGAGCGCCGGCATGGCGTACGAGGCGATGAACAATGCCGGCTCGATGAACAGCCGGCTGATCGTGATCCTCAACGACAACAACATGTCGATCGCGCCGCCGGTGGGCGCCATGAGCGCCTATCTGGCGCGGCTCCTGTCGTCGAAGTCGTTCCGCCATCTGCGCAATCTCGGCAAGGAGATCGCCGAGCATTTCCCGCGCCGCCTCAAGGAGACCGCCCGCCGGGCCGAGGAATATGCGCGCGGCCTGGTGGTCGGCGGAACGATGTTCGAGGAGATGGGGTTCTATTACGTCGGTCCGATCGACGGCCATAACCTCGACCACCTGCTGCCGGTTCTCAAGAACGTGCGCGACGACGAGGACGGCGGGCCGGTCCTCATCCACGTCGTGACGCAGAAGGGCCACGGTTATCCGCCGGCCGAGAAGGCTGCCGACAAATATCACGGCGTCACCAAGTTCGACGTGATCACGGGCGTGCAGGCCAAGCCGGTCAGCAACGCGCCCAGCTACACCTCGGTCTTCGCCAAGGCGCTGATCCAGGAGGCGGAGATCGACGATCGGATCGTCGCCATCACCGCTGCCATGCCGTCGGGCACCGGCCTCGACAAATTCGGGCAGCGGTTTCCCGAGCGCTGCTTCGATGTCGGCATCGCGGAGCAGCACGGCGTGACCTTCGCGGCCGGCCTCGCCACGGAAGGCTTCAAGCCCTTCTGCGCGATCTACTCGACCTTCCTGCAGCGCGCCTACGACCAAGTCGTGCACGACGTGGCGATCCAGCAGCTGCCGGTCCGCTTCGCCATGGACCGTGCCGGGCTGGTCGGTGCCGACGGCGCCACCCATGCGGGCGCCTACGACGTGACCTATCTCGGCTGCCTGCCGGGCTTCGTCATCATGGCACCGGCCGACGAAGCCGAGCTCATGCACATGGTCGCCACGGCCGTCGCGATCGACGACCGTCCTTCGGCGTTCCGTTATCCGCGCGGCGACGGTGTCGGCATCGAGCTGCCGGCCCGGGGCCAGGTGCTCGAGATCGGCAAGGGCCGCATCCTGCGCGAGGGCACCAAGGTCGCGATCCTCTCTTTCGGCACGCGGCTCAAAGAGGCGATGACGGCGGCCGACGAGCTGGCCGCGCGCGGCCTCTCCACCACGGTCGCCGATGCGCGCTTCTGCAAGCCGCTCGACGAGGATCTGGTGCGCCGGCTCGCGGCGGAGCACGAGGTGCTCATCACGATTGAGGAGGGCGCCATCGGCGGCTTCGCCTCGCACGTGCTGCAGTTCCTGGCCGCCACTGGGCAGATCGACGGCGGCCTCAAGGTCCGGCCGATGGTGCTGCCCGACCGCTTCATCGACCACAACAAGCCCGAGCTGCAATACGACGAGGCCGGCCTCAACGCTCCCCACATCGTGACCACGGCGTTGCAAGCGCTCGGCGTCGAAGCCGGCCAAGCCTCGGCTCGCGCATGACGAGGGCGGCCGCGGCCGCTCCGGCCGTGGCGCCTCAGACTGCGGCCGGCGAGCTGGGCGCGCTGGCCCGCGTGGCCGGCCCGCTTGCGGTCGCCTACATCGCCGAGATGGCGATCAGTTTCACCGATACGATCGTGGTCGGCCGGCTCGGCAGCGTGCCGCTGGCCGCGGTCGGCGTCACGGCGAACCTGTTCTTCTCGCTGCTGCTGGTCTGCATGGCGGCGGTCTCGGCGGTGAGCGTGCTCGCGGCCGAGGCCCTGGCGAAGAACGACGATGCGGCCGCCGCCAACGCGGTGCGCCAGGGCTTCTGGCTCTCGGTCGCGCTGGCACTGCCGGCCTTCGCGATGGCCTGGTTCATGGGGCCGATCCTGAGCCTCCTCGGCCAGGATGCGGCGATTCTGCCCTATGCCGAGGCCTATGTGCGTGCGGTGGTCTGGGGCTTCCTGCCCTATCTCTGGTTCACCGTGCTGCGCAGCTTTGCCACGGCCACCGGCTTTACCTGGCCGGTGCTGGTCGTCACAGTCGGCTCGGTGCCGCTCAATCTGGCAGCCAACTACTTGTTGGTGTTCGGCCATCTGGGTCTGCCGGCTATGGGCGTAGCGGGCTCGGGCTGGGCTTCGACGATCGTCTGCTGGTGCATGCTGGCGGCACTGACGATCCACGCCCTGCGCTCGCCCTCGATACGCCGGTTCGACCTGTTCCGTCACCTGCTGCGGATCGACGGCAGGATGCTGCGGCGGCTCCTGCAGCTGGGGCTGCCGGCCGGCGGCCTGACGGCGGCCGAGACCGGCTTCTTCACCGCGAGCGCCCTGCTCATGGGCCTGTTCGGCGCTGCGGTCCTGGCCGCCAACCAGATCGCCATCATGTTTCTGTCCATCATGTTCATGGTACCGGCCGCGATTTCCCATGCGGCGGCGGCACGCGTGGCTTATGGCCTTGGGCTGGGCGACGCGCACGCCGCGCGGCGCGCGGGGCTGGTGGCGATGGGGGCGGGTGTCGTTTATATGCTGCTCTCGGCGGCAGTGGTGCTGGCGATGCCGGCGACGATCGCGCGGCTGTTTCTCGATTCCGACATGGCGGGCAATGCCGAGGTGATCGCGCTCGCGGTCCAGCTTCTCTTCATCGCCGCGCTCTATCAGGTGGCGGACGGGCTGCAGGTGGTGTCGGCGGGCTCGCTGCGGGGCCTCAAGGATGCGACAGTGCCGCTCCTGATCGGGCTTGGCGGCTATTGGGCTGTCGGTCTCGGCACCGGCGCGCTGCTCGCCTTCACAATCGGCTGGGGCCCCACCGGCATATGGTGGGGCATGGCGCTCGGGCTCTCTGTCACGGCGGCGCTGCTCAGTCTGCGGTTCCATCGCGTCAGCCGGGCGCTGGCGGCGGTGCGATGAGCGCCACCCGGCCCTCCGGCAAGAAAGACGGCGGCAAGGTTCGCGCCGACCAGATGCTGGTCGATCGCGGCCTGGCGGAGAGCCGGAGCAAGGCGGCGGCGCTGATTCTCGCGGGACAGGTCTTCAGCGGCGAGCGGCGCGTGGCGAAACCCGGCGATATGCTCAAGCCCGACGCGCCGCTCGAGGTCCGCGGCCAGGAGCATCCCTGGGTTTCGCGCGGGGGCATCAAGCTCGCGCACGGGCTGGCCCACTTCGGCTTTTCCGTCGAGGGGCGCGTATGCCTCGATATCGGCGCGTCGACCGGCGGCTTCAGCGACGTGCTGCTCACCCATGGCGCGGCGCGCATCTATGCGGTCGATGTGGGGCACGGCCAGCTCGCCTGGAAGATCCGGCAGGATCCGCGCGTGGTCGTGCTCGAGCGGACCAATGCCCGCTATCTGACGCGCGCTCAGGTGCCCGATCCCATCGATGTCATCGTCTGCGATGCGAGCTTCATCGGGCTCCAAACCGTGCTCCCGGCACCGATGGCGCTGGCGGCGCCCGGCGCCTGGCTGATCGCACTCATCAAGCCGCAGTTCGAAGTGGGGCCTTCGCGCGTCGGCAAGGGCGGGGTCGTGCGCGATCCGGCGCTTCATGCGGAAGTTTGCGCGCGCATTCGCGATTGGCTCGCCCGCCAGCCGGGCTGGACCGTCGCTGGCATCACCGAAAGCCCGATCACGGGCCCCGAGGGCAACCGCGAATTTCTGATCGGCGCGCGCTACGAGCCCTGACGCGCTCTTCGACGGGAACCGACGAACGGCCCGTGCCCGGGTCGCGCCTCAAACCTTCTCGACCGCACCGCCGGCAGCCTCCCAATCCTTGAAGGCGCCGAGATTGCGCACATCGGTATAACCGAGATCCTTCAGGGTCTTTCCCGCCAACGCCGAGCGTCCGCCGGACGCGCAATAGAGCAGCACGGTTTTGTCGGGGCGGAATGCCTGATCGTAATAGGGCGATTGCGGATCGGCCTTGAATTCCAGCATTCCGCGCGAGACGTGGAGGGCGCCGGCGACCTTGCCGCTCGCCGCCAGTTCCGGCGCATCGCGGACATCGACGACGAGCACATCGCCCTTGGCCATGAGCGCCTTGGCCTCGGCGGGCGTGGTCCTCGGAACGACGGCATTCGCTTCAGCGAGCATGTCCTTCACCGTTCTCGGCATAGGCAACCTCCCTTGCGGCGTAAGTGGGCGTTCGATCTCAAGAGCGAAACGAATCACATCCGCGGCAGCGTCGGGCCCAGCGGCGCCATCTCGACTTGCGGCGCCGTCGCGCCGCCCGCAACGAGGCGCTCCAGGCTGGCGACGAGCCGGCTCAAGGAGGCCAGCGTGGCGAACTCGCGCATCTGGGCCGCCTGGGCCAATTGCTCCAGGAAGGAGGCGAGATCGCGCGGCTGCGGCGGATAGGGCACCAGCTTGACCGGCGCCTCGGGCGCCAGGCCCGCGGCCTTGCGCGCTTCCTCGATCGCAGTGGAGAGCCCGCCCAGCCGATCGACCAACCCGTTCTTGGCGGCGTCGGCGCCGGTCCATACCTGCCCCTTGGCCAGGCGCTCCACCGCCTCGGCATCGAGGTGGCGCCCGGCGCCGACCTTGGCGACGAAGTCCCGGTAGACCGCATCGAGTGTGGATTGCAGATAGGCCCAGCCCGCTTCGGAATAATCGCGATTGGGGCTGTCGATGTCGGCATTGGCGCCCGACTGCACCCCGTCCACGCCGATGCCGAGCTTGGACCAGAGCTGGCTTAGCACGAGCTTGCCGCCGAACACGCCGATGGAGCCCGTGATGGTGGCGGGCTCTGCGACGATGGCCGTGGCGGGTGCTGCGACGAAATAGCCGCCCGAGCCGGCGATGCCGCCCATGGAGACGACGACGGGCTTGCCCTCCTGCCTGGCGCGCGCCACTTCGCGCCAGATGGCGTCGGCCGCGACATAAGAACCACCGGGGCTGTCGACCCGGAACAGGATCGCCTTGACCTCCGGGTCCTCGCGCGCATGGCGCAGCGCGCCGGCGACGGTCTCGGCGTCCATGATCAGGTCGCCGAACGCGCCGGCGTCGTCGGCAAGCTGGATCGGCCCCAAACCATGCACGAGCGCGATGGTGGCGGCGTCCGGCGCCGGCTCGAGCGTGGCGGCGTAATCGGCGAGCGCATAGCGGGTGGCGCCGGCGCCGCGGCGATCGACCTCGGCCTCGAACTCGTCGCGATAGCCCAGCCGATCCACGAGCTTGGCGGCGAGCGCGTCTTGCGCCAGGAACGGTCCCCGGTCGATCAGGGCGCGGGCCGCGGTGCGATCGCCGCCGGTGCGCGCCGCAACGCCGTCGGCGAGGCTTTCGGCCATCGAATCCACCAGCCGCTGCATGTTCTCGCGCTGCGGGGCCGGCATGGAAGCAGCGGTCAGGCTGTCGAGCGCGCCCTTGTATTCCTTGCGCCGGTCCATGCGCACCGCCACGCCGATCGAATCGAGCATGTCCTTGAGGAACACGCTCTCGAGGCGGATGCCCTTGAGATCGAGGCTGCCGGAGGGCTGCATCCAGATCGCGTCGGCGGCTGTGGCCAGGTCATAGTGCGCATTGCCGTCGCCGGCCTCGCCGAAACTCTCGGCGAAGGCAAGCACGAACTTGCCCTGGGCCCGGAAGGCGGCGACCGCATCGCGAATCTCCTGGGCGCGCGCGAGCGACAGCGACCCGGTGCCGAGCTTGAGCGCCAGGCCCCTCACGCGCGGGTCGCGGCTCGCGGCTTCGAGCCCGAGCACGAGATCGGGCATGGTGATGCCGTGCGTGATGCCGGCGAGCGCCAGAGGATCGCCGGCGCGGGTCTCCACCACCCCGTCGGCCAGATCGAGCGTCAGCACGGCGCTGGCGGGAACCGGCTTGATGCGGCTCGGCAGCTCCCGCCAGGCAAAGATGGCTATGACCACCAGCGCCAAGACAAGCGCGCCGACCACGGCCAGCGCTCCGATCAGGATGCGGCCGATCCACCGAAACAGTCTCATGCAGCCATCCTTGCCGTTTCGAACGCAGGCGACAAGGGGCGAGGCCCAGACCGTGCCAGGCCGAAATTGCGACGCTGCCATCGCATGGCCGGTCGGCTATGGTGACAATTATGCGTCGAGCAAGAGAAAAATCGCGGAAAGCCCTAGCGGCGGCGCGGGAGGCCGAGATTTCGATCGAGCGGATCGGCGCCCAGGGCGACGGCGTCGGGTTGCTCGAGGGGCGTCCGGTCTATGTGCCCTATTCGGTGCCGGGCGACAGGCTCCGGGTCCGCGTCCTCGGCGCCAAGGGCGACGGGCTCGCGGGCGAGGCGACCGAGCTGCTGTCGGCGGGGGCGACCCGCGTCGAGCCGCCTTGCCCTCATTTCGGCCGCTGCGGAGGCTGCGCGCTGCAACAACTTGCGGATGCGGCCTATGGCGATTGGAAGCAGCGGCTGCTCGGGGAGGCGTTGGCGCGCCGGGGCTTGCGCGACGTCACGATTCGGCCGCTCGTCCGCATCGCGGCCGGCTCGCGGCGCCGGGCCCGTTTCGCCGCCGGTACGCGCGGCAGGGCCGTCAGCTTCGGCTTTCACGCCCGCGAAAGCCATGCGGTGGTGGATATCGAAACCTGTCTGCTGTTGGTGCCGGCCCTGGTGAGGCTGATCGCGCCCCTGCGCCAGGCGCTGACCGGGCTGCTGCCGCCCGGCGGACGCGCCGATCTCGAGGTCACCGCGACGGAGACCGGCGTCGATCTGCTGATCGAGCAGGCGGGGCCGCCGCCCTCGGCCGAGGCGCGTTCGAGGCTGGCCGAGATGGCGGAAGCGCAGGATCTTGCGTGCATCAGCTGGACCCAGCCGGGTCAGCTCCCGGAGCCTATCGCGATGCGGCGTGCGCCGGTCGTCCTCTTCGGCGGCGTCCCCGTCGAACTGCCGCCCGGCGCCTTCCTGCAGCCAAGCGCGGAGGGCGAAGCGGCACTGCTGGCGGAAGCGGAGGCCGCATTGGCCGGTGCGGCTCGCATCGCCGATCTCTTCGCCGGGTGTGGCAGCTTCAGCCTGCCGCTGACAAGAGCGGCAACAATCCATGCGGTCGAGGGCGATCGGGCGGCGGTGGACGCCCTGCAGCTTGCGGTGCGCCGCGCCAGGCTCGGCCATCGCGTGACGGTCGAGCGGCGCGATCTCGAGCGCGCGCCCTTGCAGCCGGAGGAGCTCAAGCGCTTCGATGCGCTGCTGTTCGATCCGCCCCGGGCGGGCGCCAAGGCGCAGGCCGAGAGCCTGGCGCGCTCGGGGCTGGCGCGCGTCGTCGCCGTCTCCTGCAACCCGGCGAGCTTCGCGCGCGACGCGCGGATCCTGGTCGATGGCGGCTTCCGGCTCGACGGGGCGCGGCCCGTGGACCAATTCCCCTGGTCGCCGCATCTCGAGATCGTGGCGAGCTTCAGCCGATAGAGCCGGTTCCACTGGCCGGGATCAAGACATTCCGTCGTCCCCGCGAAAGCGGGGACCCATGTCGATACTGAGCTTGGTGTCGGCATGGGTCCCAGATCGCAAGGCTCGCAATCCCAAAGCCCTTACGTGCTTTGGGCTCGCCTAGCGTCTGGGACGACGAATAAAGAAACGCATTGTGAGCGCGCTCCGGCGCCAGCGCGACGAAGGACTGTCTCACTTGATCGACGTCGGCGTCAGGAGCGCCAGCGCTCAGAGCCCGACCTGGCCGCGGTGGCGCAGCAGGTGGTCGGCGAGCACCGCGGCCATCATGGCTTCGCCCACCGGCACGGCGCGGATGCCGACGCAAGGATCGTGGCGGCCCTTGGTCGAGACTTCGACCTCCTCGCCGGCCTCGGTCACGGTGCGCCGGGGGCTGAGGATCGAGCTGGTCGGCTTGACGGCGAAGCGCACGACGATGTCCTGTCCGGTCGAGATGCCGCCCAGGATGCCGCCGGCCTGGTTGGAGAGGAAGACGGGCTTGCCCTTCTCCATGCGCATCTCGTCGGCATTGGCCTCGCCCGAGAGCTCGGCCGCGGCGAAGCCCGCGCCGATCTCCACACCCTTGACCGCGTTGATGCCCATCATCGCCGAGGCCAGGTCGGCGTCGAGCTTGCCGTAGATGGGGGCACCCAGGCCCGGCGGCACGCCCTCGGCCACGACCTCGATCACGGCCCCGGTCGAGGAGCCGGCCTTGCGCACCTCGTCGAGATAACGCTCCCACACCGGCACGCTCTCGGAGTCCGGGCACCAGAAGGGATTCTCTTCGGTCGCGGCCCAGCTCCAGCGGTCGCGCTCGATGCGGTGCGGGCCGATCTGGATCAGCGCGCCGCGGATCGTGACGGCCTGTCCCAGCACATGCGCCAGCACCTTGCGCGCGACGGCGCCGGCGGCGACCCGGCTCGCGGTTTCGCGCGCCGAGGAGCGGCCGCCGCCGCGATAGTCGCGGATGCCGTACTTGGCCCAGTAGGTGTAGTCGGCATGGCCGGGCCGGAAGCGATCCTTGATGTCGCCGTAGTCCTTGGAGCGCTGGTCCTGGTTCTCGATCAGCAGGCTGATCGGCGTGCCCGTGGTGAGGCCCTCGAACACGCCCGACAGGATGCGCACCGCATCCGGCTCGCGGCGCTGGGTGGTGAAGCGCGATTGCCCGGGGCGGCGGCGGTCGAGCCAGGTCTGGATGTCGGGCTCGGCCAGCGGGATGCGCGGCGGGCAGCCGTCGACCACGCAGCCGACCGCCGGCCCGTGGCTTTCGCCCCAGGTGGTGAAGCGGAAGAGCTGTCCGAAGCTGTTGAAGGACATCGCCTCAGCGCTCTTGATGTGACGTGGCGTCGCATGCCCCCTCACCCTTCCCTCTCCCCCACAAGGTGGGGGAGAGGGTCGAGGAG
>JBMONF010000007.1:0-16068 GCA_049323455.1 Pseudomonadota bacterium
ATGCCGGCGGCACTCGCCGGCGTGTCGAGCCCGACGCCGTTGCCGATGCGCCCGTCGCGGTTGGGATAGTTGGCGAGGATCAGCGCCACGCGGCGCTCGGCCGCCGGTGTGCGCTTGAGCCGTGCCCATCCGGCCGCGAGCTCAGCCACGAAGGCGAGGCGGTCGGGCACCGGTCGCTGGGCCACGATGCCGCATTGGGTCGCCTCGTCGCGCCGCGCCTCGGCCTTGAAGGCGACCGCGCGCGTCAGGACGCGCCCGTCGAGCTCCGGCAGCGCCACATGCATGGCGATGTCGCGCGCCGAGAGGCCGCGCGTGCCTTCGCGCCACTCGGCCTCGCCGCTCGAGGCCAGCACCACCTGCAGCACCGGGCAGTCGGCCGCGTCGAAGGGTGTCTCAGTGCGCGTCGCGCCCGGCTGCGAGAGCGCGAAGGCGGTCGCGTTCAGGATCACGTCGGGCCTGACCTCGGCGATGAGCGTCTCGATGAGCGCCGCCGCCATCGGCTCCTTGAGGCTCGCGGCATGAACCGGCAGGGCGTCGAGGCCCGCCTGGTCGAGAGCACGGATCAGCCCGTCGATCGCCTCCATCTGCCCAGCCTGCAGCAGCGCACGGTAGAAGACGATCAGCGCCCGCGGCCGCCCTTCGCACCACTGCGCGCGGATCGCGGCCAGATCGGGCTCGGGGCTGTCCGGCCAGTAGAGGCCCGCGCGCAAGAGCGGCCTCGGCTCGCGCCAGTCGCGTTCATAACCAATGAGACTCGCGGCATAATCCAGCATCTGGCCGGCATTCTCGATGCCGCCCTCGACCAGATAGCGCCACAACCGCTCGAGCGCCTCGGCCGGCAGGGTCGAGCGGCGAGCGAGCTCGGGATCCGGCCGCTCGTCGCCGGGCAAAAGCGCCAGCGCGATGTTCCTCTCGCGCGCGAGGCCGGCAAGCTGCTCGACACCATAGGGCCAGTAGCGCTCGCCGCCGAGAAGCCGGGCGACCACGAGCCTGGCGTGCTGCGCCACGTTCTCGAGATAGAGATCGACCGAGAGGTTGTGGCCGAGGAAGAGCAGATTGGCGAGCCTCAGACTGGGGGTCTGAGGGTCCCCCTGGCGGCGATGCGCCTCGGCAAGGCAGGCAAGCTCCGTGTCGGCCGCCGAGAGAACCACGATCTCGCCCGGCGTCTGCTTGAGATCGACCGCGGCACTGCCATCGGCGATCGTTCCGGGACGGGCGGCGAGAAGATGCATGACCGAGCGTCTTTGCTAGCGGCTCAGAAAAGAGGCCGAGCGGATCGAAAACCCACTCGTCGCCCCGGCGAAAGCCGGGGCCCAGGGCCACTGCACGTCACTTGCCCCCTGGGTCCCCGCTTTCGCGGGGACGACGATGAAAAACAACTGCATCCGAGCGAAACCTCTCACGAATTCCCCTCACGCCGCGCCCAGCGCCGCCGCGATGGCGGCGCGGTCGAGGCCTTTGAGCCCGATCACGACGAGGTGTCCCTTGCGCCCCTCCTCCGGGCGCCAGGGCCGGTCGTAATAGTGCTGGAGCCTGGCACCCACACCCTGAAGCAGCAGGCGCATCTCCTTGCCGGCGACCGCGAGGAAGCCTTTGACGCGCAGAATGTCGTGCGCCTCGATCACGGGCTTGAGGCGCTCGACCAGCGCCTGCGGCGAGTCCAACTCCGGCAGCGCCAGCGCGAAGCTCTCGAACTCGTCGTGATCGTGGTCCTCGCCCTCGAGCTCGTGATGCGAGCGGCGCGCCGCGAGATCGTCCTCGGCCGCGGCACCGAGGCCCAGCAGCATCGTGACATCGAGCCGGCCGAAGCTCGCCGGCAGGATCTTCACGGCACGGCCCAGCTCGGCCGCCACCGCCGCCTCGGCCCGCGCCTTCGTGTCCGCATCCATGAGGTCGGTCTTGTTGAGCACGACCAGATCGGCGCAAGCGACCTGGTCCTCGAAGAGCTCGGCCAAGGGGCTGTCGTGATCGAGCGCCGTGTCGGCGGCACGCTGGCGCGCCACCGCCTCCGGATCCTCGGCGAAGCGGCCGGCGGCCACCGCCGGCCCATCCACCACCGCGATCACGCCGTCGACCGTCACGCGCGCGCGCACCTCGGGCCACGCGAAGGCCTTGACCAGCGGCTTGGGCAGCGCCAGGCCCGAGGTCTCGATCACGATATGCTCGGGCGGCTCCGGCCGATCGAGCAGCGCCTCGATGGTGGGAAGGAAGTCGTCGGCCACCGTGCAGCAGATGCAGCCGTTGGCAAGCTCGACGATGTTCTCCTCGGGGCAGCCCTCGATGGCGCAGCCCTTCATGATCTCGCCATCGACGCCGAGCTCGCCGAACTCGTTGATGACGAGCGCCAGCCGCCTTCCCTTCGCCGAGCGGACGAGATGCTGGATCAGCGTCGTCTTGCCGGCGCCGAGGAAGCCGGTGACGATGGTGGCGGGAATCCGGGCGGTCATTGCGGCAAGTCTCCCTTGAGCGCGAGCGGCAGGCCCGCGGCCACGAGCAGCACGCGGTCGGCCGCGGCGGCGACGCGTTGATTGAGGCGGCCGGCATGATCGCGGAAGGCGCGCGCCAGCGCGTTCTCCGGGACGATGCCCCAGCCCACCTCGTTGGATACGAGCACGACCGGTCCGCCCGGCCGCCTGATCGCGGCGCAGAGTTGCCTGGCCGCGGCGTCGGGGTCGCGGCCCGCCGCCATCAGGTTGCTGAGCCAGAGCGTGAGACAGTCGACCAACAAGGGTCGGGGCTCGGCCCGGATCGCTTCCGGCAGATCGAGCGGGGCCTCGATCGTGTCCCATCCGGCTCCGCGCCGCTCGCGATGATGGCGGATGCGCTCGGCCATCTCCGCGTCGCCCGGCTCGGCGGTGGCGAGATAGACGCGGGATCCCGGATGGGGCGCTAGAAGCCGCTCGGCAACGGCGCTCTTGCCCGAGCGCGCGCCGCCCAGCACGAGGGTCGCGCCCGCGAGATGCGAAGATGCAGGGAAATCGGAAACGCCGGGAACGGCCATCAGGCCTCACCTCCCTCCGAGGATCGGTGTTCTGGATCGGCCGGGCAGGTTTCCTGGCTCGCGGGTTGTCGGCCGACGGCGCCTTCCCAGCCCTCTTCGGAACCAGTGGCATGGATGCCGTCGGGCCTCGCCGCTCACAGTTGCGGGGGCAGCGCCGGCGTCAAACCGGCTTCCCTGGCCTCGACCGGGAGCGACGCTACAGGAAGCAAAGCCGGCTGACCAGAGCCGGCTAGAGAGCGGGCCTTGCGGTTCGGGCTTCGCGGTCACAAATCTCTGCTCCAGAGGGTGCGTGCCGGTAATGTCCAGGAGGACTGTAATGGCCCGTATTTCACGCTTTGTTCCCGCTCTCGTCGTCGCTTGTGCCCTGGCAGCCCCGGTTGCTGCATTGGCCGCGAGCTCGATGTCCCCGCCTGCCGGTACCGCCGATATCGACAGCCCCAACAACGCCATGGGGCCGGGTGGCCCGCTGGCGACGAACCTGAAGCATCCCCACTGCGGGCGTGCCGACTGGCCTCACGCCTTGGGCTGCAGCATGTTCGGTGCACGTCATGACAATCAGAACGGCGAGGGCGGGCCGCACCATGGCCTACGCTGATTGCAGCATGTTTGGGCGCGTCGGCACGAGCCGCGGACGAGCCTTCACCGCAGGTCGATCCACGCGATCGTGAGTGGATCCGCCATGATGGGACCGCCGGCCAACCCCGGCGGTCCCGTCATGCCAAGAGCCGCATCCCCCGCCATTTCGCATGGCGGCCGGAGCGCTTCCCGAAGACCGAAGTAGGCGCAAGCCGACGCAGCCGCAGGGACGGCGCCCTTTCCTGCTCGGCAGCACGAAACCATCCCCCACCGGCGCCGATCGCCGGCCGAAGCCAGGACCGAGCCTTCGCAGGGTTGGCCGGCCTCCTCCGTGTATGGGTTGTCGGCTTCACGCCGAAGCGCTGTCGGAGGAACCCATGATGGTTCGCCTCTTTCGCTGTGTTCGCCTTGGCCTGCCGGTCCCGCCCCGCATCCACCCGTGCGCGGTTCGATGGCGGGCAAGGCAGCTTTCGCTCGCGCGAGGCACACCGTTTCCCAAGCTGCCGCCACAGCGATCGTGACATGGATCGGCAGGGCCCGTGCGATCTACAACCAGTCTGACGACTGAGGCTGCCCCCGCCGGATCGCCATGGGCCATGTCACGGCGGGGCCGCTGGCCATTCCCCGGCGGCCCCGCCAATCCAGGAGTGTCGATGGAACAAGAGGAGGACGAGGCGCTCATGCTGGCGACGGGACGCGGCGACCGCGCGGCATTCTCGGTCTTGGTCCGGCGTCATCTCGGCCGGGCCAGCGCCATCGCCGGCCGCATGCTCGGCAACGCGGCCGAGGCCGAGGAAGTGGTGCAGGAGGCCTTCCTGCGCGTCTGGCAGAAGGCACCGGCCTGGCGTCCGGACGGCGGCGCGCGCTTTACCACCTGGCTCGCCCGCGTGCTGGTCAATCTCTGCATCGATCGCCGGCGCCGCGCTCGCTCCGTACCGTTGGAGGATGCGCCCGAAATGCCCGACCCTGGCCTTGGCGCCGAAGAAAGTCTGGTCGCCGCCGAGCGACGGCGCCATGTGGAGGCTGCGCTCGCGCGCTTGCCCGACCGGCAGCGCGCCGCCGTCGTCCTCAGCTACTACGAGGGCCTCAGCAACGCCGAAGTCGCCGGCGCGCTCGATGTCAGCGTCGGCGCCGTCGAATCGCTGCTGGTGCGGGCGCGCCGCGGCTTGGCGCAGATGCTCGGGCATCTCGCGGCACTTGAGGAGGCATGAGATGACCTTGAAACGTCTCAAGCAGATTCTTGCGGCCTATGGCGCGACGCCGCGCCGCTGGCCCGAGGCCGAGCGCGAGGCAGCACTCGCTTTGCTGGCGGACAGCGACAAGGCGCGACGGCTGGTGAAAGAGGCGCGCGCGATCGACCGGCTGCTGGACGCGGTGCCAATACCGGAAGCGACGATCGACGCCGCCAGCCTCGCGGCTCGCGTGACCGAGCAGGCGCAGGAAGTGACGCACCCGTCGGCGCCGGCTGCATCGCGCGCCCGGTTCCCGTTTGTGCTGCCCAATCTGATCGGGTTGGCTGCCGCCGCCGCTGTCGGTTTCGTGATCGGCTGGACCGACCTCGGCGCGAACAACAGCGCGACCGTCGCGGATCTTGTGCCCTATGTCGCCGATCTCGGCGGAGAGGACAGTTTGCCATGGTAGATTTTCTGCGCCGCAATGTCGCCTGGCTTGCAATCGCGCTGCTGATTTCGCTCGGGCTGAATTTGTTCATGGGCGGCGCTTTCGCCGGCCGTTTTTTCCACTATCGCTTCGGACCGCCCGACCGGTTCGGGCCACCGCCCATCGAAGCGATGAGCGGCCCGGGCCAGGTCCGCTGGCTGCTGCGTCGCATCGCCGGCGATCTGCCGGGTGACGAGCGCGCCGCCTTTCGCCAGGCGATGGAGTCGCGACGCGACGCGCTCGTCGCGCGCGGTAAGGATCTGCGCGAAGCGCGCGAAGCGGTGCGGTCGGCGATCGAGGCGCGTCCCTTCGATCGCGCCGCCTACGATGCCGCGGTCGCAACGCTCGGCGAGCGCCAGAAGGCGTTCGCAAACGAGCTGTCCGACGCCATCGGCGACGCGCTGGAGCTGGCCGCGGGCTCGCCGCCGGCGCCCGGCGGCGGCTCGACCGGCCAGTAGGCCGATCTTCGGCGCAAACCCGCATCGACGATCCCGCTCGAAGGCTTCCATGCGGCCGCGCTTGGGCTTGGTCGCACGGCCCCCGCGAGACCGCAGCGGCGAGCGGCGATCCCCGAGGGCGCGGACCCGCTCGACAACCGGTCGCACCTTCGATCGCGCCGTCTTTCCTGACGGCGCCGTGATCAAGCCGCAGGGCGGCGCGATCGGCGTCTGACGGCGCGCTTCTTCGGCGAGGCTGCCGGCGCGCCGATCCGCTCGAGATTGGCCGCCGCCTTGCGAATGGCGGTGCGCTGATGCGCCTGCAATTCCTGCTGGCCCCAGCGCTCCATGATCCACAGCCACGGATCCTCGATGCCGGTGCGCTCGCCCGAAAGCTGCTCCAGCACGGCGAGCCCGCAATAGGGAACGTGGGAGCTGGAGTAGCCGCCCTCGTGCGACAGCGCCAGCCGGCCATCGCAGAGCTCGTCGGCCGCCTCCATGAGCAGGCGCGTCATCTGCCGATAGCAGGCGCTCGCCAGCATCATGCGCCCCAGGGGATCGATGCCGCCGCCGTCGAAGCCGGAAGGCGCCAGGATCAGCTCGGGGCGGAAGCGCTTCAGGGCCGGCAGCACGATCTTGCGGAAGGCCTCCAGATAGGCGCCGGTGCCCGAGCCCGGCGGCAGCGGGATGTTGAGGTTGTAGCCGCGGCCCTTGCCCGCGCCGATCTCGTCCACGCCACCGCCCTTGATCGGGAACAGCCGGTCCTGATGCAGCGAGATCGTCAGCACATGCGGGTCCCCGTAGAAGGCCTGTTGCGTGCCGTTGCCGTGATGCACGTCCCAATCGACCGTGGCGACCCGCTCCAACCCGTGCTTGGCGCGCGCATGCAGGATGGCGATGGCGACATTGCCGAAGATGCAGAAGCCGAGACCCCGGTCGCGCTCGGCATGGTGCCCGGGCGGGCGCACCAGCGCATAGACATTGCGGACCTTGCCGCTCAGCACCGCATCGACCGCCGTGATGGTGCCGCCAGCCGCCAAGAGCGCGATCTCGTAGCTGCCGGGCCCGAACGGCGTCAGGTTGCCGGCGTCGCCGCCGCGATCGGCCGAGAGGCGCCTGATGCGGTTGATGTAGCGCCGGTCGTGAAAGCGGGCGACCTCCGCCACGGTCGCGGCGCGCGGCTTGATCGGCACCAGTTTCTCGATGAGCCCGCTCACCTCGACGAGGTTGCGCAAGCGTCGCTTGGTGTCGGCGTTCTCCGCGTGACGATCGGGCTCGATCGCAAGGCCGGGCGGAAAGACGCTCGAGGCGGTCCCGGTGTCGTGCCACATATAAAGCTCGTGATAGACGAAGCCGGTCGCCATGCTTTCCCCTCGCTTCGATCAGCCCCCGTGCCCCCGCGCGCCCTTCACGCGCCGGAGCCGGCCGCGATCATTCCACGGCTGGGTGTTGATGCGCCACCCCGCCACGAGCCAGATTCGGCGATTTCGCGAATGAGCCGGCCGAACCGCCCGGCTAACGCGCGGAGAGACGCCGCGCCTCTTGTGCGGCTTCCGCCGCACCGGCCGGGAATCGCACCCGCACCACGAGGCCCGGCGCATTGTCGCCCAGCTCCAACTCGGCGTTGTGAAGCCGGGCGATGGCGTTCACGAGGGTAAGCCCGAGGCCCGTGCCGGGGGTCGTCCGGCTTTCGTCGAGCCGCACGAAGCGTTCGAGCACGCGCTCCCGCTCGGATTCGGGAATGCCAGGCCCGCGATCGGCGACGGCGATCTCCGGTCGACCGGCGCTCCGGCCCACCCGGATGTCGACGGCCCCGCCGCCGGCACCATACTTGATCGCGTTGTCGATCAGGTTGGCGAGCAGCTGGAACAGGAGCTGGCGATCGCCATCGACCCATGCCGCTTCTTCCACGCTCAGCGACAGCTTGGCGCCGTGCTCGTCGGCGGCGGGCTCATAAAGATCGACCACGTCGCGCGCGAGATCTTCGAGGTCGACCGGCTTGCGTTCGATGCGCGAGGCGCCGGCTTCGGCATCCGCGATGGCAAGCAGAGCGGAGAAGGTGCGCAACAGCTGGTCCGCCTCGCCGATCGCTCGCTCGATCGCTTGCCGGCGCTCCTCTTCGCCGCGGCTGCCGAGCGCCAGCTCGAGCCCGTTCTTGAGCCGCGACAGTGGCGTGCGCAGATCGTGCGCGATGTTGTCGGTCACGGCGCGGATGCCGGCGAGCAGCCGCTGGATCTCGTCGAGCATGGCGTTGAGATTGTGAGACAGCCGGTCGAACTCGTCGCCGTTGCCCGATACCGGCATGCGATGCGCCACCTCGCCGGCCCGGATTCGCTCGGTAGCGCGGTTGATCGCCTCGATGCGCCCGAGGAAGTTGCGGCTGGCGATGAAGCCGACCGCGAGCCCGAGCCCGACCGTGACCACGATGCCCCAGAGGCTGGCATTGACGAGCGCCGAACGCAGCCGCTCCTCGGTGCCGAGGTCCTGGCCGACCAGCAGGTGGTAGCCGTCAGGGAGCAGCAGATGGATCGCTCGGACACCCAGCACCTTGCGCTGGCCGGCCACGTTTCGCTCGATCTTGAATTCGAGCCAGGAGCCGTCATGCTTCGGGTTCACCGGCCAATCCGAGAGATTGCCGGCGAGCGGCAGGTAGATCGGACTGGCCAGAAGATAGATGCCGTCGCCGACACGGTCCGGACGGATCCGCTCGGCGATGACGACACTCAAGCCGGCCGGCCCGAAGCGCCGGAACTGATCGGCGAGCAGATTGGCCTCGGCGAGCACGGTCTCGCGCCGCTCGCGTTCCAGCATGAACTCCATGGTCCAGAACGTCACGCCGGCCAGCGACACCGCGGAGACGCTGAACAGGGCGGCGTAGATCAGCGCCAGCCGGAAGGTGCTGGTGGCGAGGAACCTAGGAATCGGCACGCAAGGAATACCCCGCCCCGCGCACCGTGTGCAGGAGCGGCCGCTCGAAGCCCTTGTCGATCTTCTGCCTCAGCCGGCTTACATGCACGTCGATCACGTTGGTCTGGGGGTCGAAATGATAGTCCCAGACGTTCTCCAGTAGCATGGTGCGCGTGACCACCTGACCTGCATTGCGCATCAGGCATTCCAGCAGCTTGAACTCGCGCGGCTGCAGATCGATCTCGCGGCCTCCGCGCCGGACCGTGCGCTTGAGCAGATCCATCTCGAGATCGCCGACCTTCAGCACGGTTTCGGTCGCCGACGCCTTGCGACGCCGGGCCAGCGCTTCGAGCCGGGCCAGGAGCTCGGAGAAGGCGAAGGGCTTGGTCAGATAGTCGTCCCCGCCGGCCTTGAGGCCCTTGACCCGGTCGTCGACCTTGTCGAGCGCGCTCAAGATCAATACCGGCGTCTCCACATCGGCGGCGCGCATCGCCTGCAGCACCGAGAGCCCGTCCAGGCCCGGCAGCATGCGGTCGAGCACCACCGCGTCGTAATCGCCGCTGGTGGCCAGGTAGAGACCGTCGCGGCCATTCGCGGCGTGATCCACTACATGGCCGCTTTCCGTCAACGCCTTGGCGACATAGGCGGCGGCCGCTTGATCGTCCTCGACGATGAGAATGCGCATGACCGGGGCCGATCCTACCAACCGGTCGGCGGGCGCGGAAGGCCGATCGCGGCCCGGGAGCGAGGGCTCCCGTGCCGCCATCGGTTCCTCCGGCTCCGGCTTCGTATCGGGAGCCGTCATGATGCAGCCTCAAGCGTTGGAGAGGTCGAAGGCCAGGAACAAGTCGTCGCCCTGCCGGTTGATCAGCACGAGCACCGACTTCTTCTCCTCCTTGCGGGCCTGGTCGACCAACCGCTCGACGTCGGCCGGACTCTGGACCCTGCCGTCGGCGACCCGCTCGATCACGTCGCCGGGACGAAGGCCCTGCTCCGCCGCCTTGCCGTCGGAATTCACGCCGACCACCACGGCCCCGTCGACCCCCTTCGGGATATCGAACTGAGCCCGGGTGTCGTTGTCGAGGGCCGCAAGCTGCACACCCAGCGTCTTATCGGTGGTGGCGGACGGTTCGGCCGAGTTGCTCGGCGTCTCGGCGCTCGCGACGCGCTGCTCGCTCGGCATGCGGCCGATCGTCACCTCGATGGTCTTGCGCTCGTGGTTGCGCAGGATCTCGACTTTCGCCGTGCTGTTGGCCTGCGCTGCGGCCACCAGGCGCGGCAGTTCGCGCATCTTGTCGATGGGCTGGCCGTTGAAGGCGAGGATCACGTCGCCGGCCTCGAGCTTGCCCTTGGCCGGGCCTTTCTCGTCGACGCCCGCGACCAGCGCGCCCTTGGGCGCGTCGAGCCCCATCGCCTGGGCGAGATCGGGCGTGACCTCCTGGATGCGCACGCCGAGCCAGCCGCGCTCGACCTTGCCGTGCTCCTTGAGCTGCTCGATCACCGGTTTTGCCGCGTCGGAGGGGATGGCGAAGCCGATTCCCACGCTGCCGCCGTTGGGCGTGGCGATGGCGGAGTTGATGCCGATCACCTCGCCGGCCATGTTGAAGGTCGGGCCGCCCGAATTGCCCTGGTTGATCGAGGCGTCGATCTGCAGGAAGTCGTCGAAGGGGCCGGAGCGGATGTCGCGGCCGCGCGCCGAGATGATGCCGATCGTGACCGTGCCGCCGAGGCCGAAGGGATTGCCGATCGCGAGCACCCAGTCGCCCACGCGCGCCTTGTCGGAGTCGCCCCACGAGACATAGGGCAGCGGCTTCTTGCTGTCGACCTTGAGCAACGCCAAATCGGTTTTGTCGTCGGTCCCGACGAGCTTGGCCGGGAACTGCTCGCCGTCGGACAAGGTGACCTTGATCTCGGTCGCCCCGTCGATGACGTGGTTGTTTGTCACGATATAGCCTGCGGGATCGATGATGAAGCCAGAGCCCAGCGCGCTGGCCTTGTGCTTGCCCATCTGCTCGGGCATCGGCCCGTTGCGGAACTGCTTGAAAAATTCCTCGAACGGCGAGCCGGGCGGGAATCGGAATGGAAAGTCCGGCGGCATGCCGCCGCCGTTTTCCGTGACGTTCTCGACCGCGGCAATGTTCACCACCGCCGGCGTCACCTTGGCCGCGAGATCCGCGAAGCTCGCGGGTGGCGTGTCGGCGGTGGCGATGCCGGGCCGGGCCGCCAGCGCCGCCACCGCGGCTGCCAGCAGGACGCCCCGGGTCGCCGGTGCGCGCACGAGGCGGGTCAGGCCTGTAATCATCTTCGATGTCCTCCTATTGCTCCTGCCACCCGGGCGCGGGAGCGCCATGGACGGCTCGTGGAGACAAATAGGGTGGGCCGCCTCACCCCTCGATTTCCTGGGGGTTAATTCTGGGTAAGGTACGTCCTCCGGCTCGTTGCGGGCGCCGGCATCGACGCTGTCGCCATCAGACGCTAATGTCCGATCGACCGGTCGATGTCTCGACCGCCATCGCAACGCCGGGTCCCATGCCCACCGCCCCCTCTCCCTGGCAGGCGCTGTTCCGCGACGGACGCGCCGTCTACACGGTCGCCCTCAATCTCGGGATCGGGCTTCACGCCGTCGACGTCTTCGTGATCTCGACCGTGATGCCGGCGGTCGTGCGCGATCTCGGCGGCCTCGCCTATTACGCCTGGGCGACCATGCTCTACATGATCGCCTCGATCATGGGCGCGGCCAGCGGCAACACCTTGCGCGCGGCGCTGGGCGCGCGCCGGGGCTACGGTTTCGCCGGCCTCATTTTCCTCGCCGGCACGGCCGGCGCCTCGGCAGCTCCCACGATGGCGGTTCTGCTGGCCGCACGCTTCGTCCAGGGGCTGGGCGGCGGCCTCATCGTGTCGCAATCGATGGGCCTGGTGCGCGAGCTCTATGACGAGAGCGTTCGCACGCGGGTCCTGGCGACGGTCTCGGCGATGTGGGGCATCGCCGCGCTTTTGGGACCGATGCTGGGCGGCGTGTTCGGCGAGATCGGCTGGTGGCGCGGCGCCTTCGTTTCGACGCTGCCCTTGATCGCGCTGTTCGTCCTGCTGGCCTGGCGCACCTTGCCGGCGGCCGAGCGCGCTGCGAGCGTGCCGCATCTGCCGATCCGCCGGCTGCTGCTGCTCGGCGGCGGCGTGCTCTGTGTCGGCGTCGGCGGGACGACGGGATGGCTGGCGCTCGAGTTGGCGCTGCTGCTAGTCGCTGCGATCATGGTCTATCTGACTTTCCGTCTCGACGCGGAGGCCGAGATCCCGCTGTTCCCCGCCCGCGCCATCTCGCTCAACCACCGCGTCGGCGTCGCCTTCGCGATGTTCTTCCTGATGTCGATGACCCACAGCGCCGCCGGCTTGTTCCTGCCGCTGGCATTGCAGGTGCTGCATGGCGTCGGTCCTCTCGGGGCGGGCTATTACAACGCCATCCTGGCCTTGAGCTGGACCGCGGCCTCCTTCCTCACGGCCGGCTGGAAAGGCCGTGCCGAAGTGGCGGCGCTGGCCTGGGGCCCGGCCGCCGCGGCCGCGGCCCTCGCGTTCGTGGCGGCCGGCCTGGCCTGGATGCCGCCGATCGCGATCGGCGCCTGCATGGCCGTGACGGGCTTGGGCATCGGCGCATCGAGCCTGCACCTGACCGCCGCCACCATGGCGGGCGCGCCCAAGGGCGAGGAAGGCCGGACCGCCTCCACCATCCCCACCGTGCGCATGCTCGGCATCGCCTTCGGCTCTGCGGGCGCGGGCCTCTTGGCCAACATGGCGGGGCTCGCCGACGGCATCTCGATCGCAAGCGTCGCCGCCGCCGGCGGTACGGTGATCGCCGCCGCCGCTCTGTCGGCGCTTGCGGTGTTCGCGCTGGCGCTGCGTCTGCTGGCGCAGCGACGCGCGACCGCGCCGGCCGAGTGAGCCTCTTCAGCCGGCTGCGGCCGGCCGGGTCTCGATGACCGATGGGCGCTCGGCCATCATCTCCCACCAGGCCGCGAGCCTGGTGAGCTTCGGCAACATGCGTTTGCCTTCGGGCGTGAGCGCGAAGAAGGCGATGACGGGCGCCAGATGCAGGTCGGCCAGCGTCGGCGACTTGCCGACCAGGAACGGCCCGTCGCCCATCAGATCCTGGATCACCGAAAGACAGTGACGCGCCCGCGGCAGCGCCGTCCGGATCTGGGCCGGATCGATCGGGCGCTTCAAAAAGACCTGCTGGGCGCGCGGCAGGGCGATGTTCGTCACGATCGGCTCGTGGCCGTAAGCGGCGATGATCGAGACGATCTGGCTCATCCGCGCCACCTCCTTCTTGTCCGAAGGCTGCAGCTTCAGCCCCTTGAAGGCCTCGTCGACATAGCGGGTGATGGCGCTGGTCTCGTAGAGCGTGAAGCCGTCATGCTCGAGCACCGGCACGCGGCCGAAGGGATGCAGGCGGAGATAGTCCGGCTTGCGGTTGGCGCCGCGGAACAGGTCGACCGGCTTGAGCTCGTGGTCGACGCCCTTCTCGGCGAGGCAGAGCCGCGCCGTGCGCACATGCGTGCTGTAATCGGGCCCGTGCAGAATGACCTTGGCCATGTCGCTCCCCCCTGTCTCATGCCGCAAGCGGCTGTCTTCACCGTTCATCGTCGCGGGCGAAGGCTAAGAGTCCCTTGCCGGCCGGGTCAACCGCCCTTTGCGCTTCCAAGGGACGGGGGTGCCGGGCAGGTGGCTAGCCGATCATGTCGCTTGAGGATCACCCGTCGCCGGATCCGCCATTGCCGGGCGGCGCTGCCCGCGTTTACCTTTCCCGACACCGAAGAGCAGCTCCAGGAGGCAGGCATGGCCGGCGGATTCGACTTCCTCGCGGCCGCGGGTGCGGGCGCCCGCCTGCAAACGCGCGACCGCCGCGAGGTCCGGAACCTGCGCGTGGCGCCCGAACAAGGTCTCATCCATGGCGAGGTGCCGATGCATGGGCCCTGCTGCTGGCGCGCCGACGGCCGTTTCGAGGACGCGCCCTTCGGCGCGGCCGGACCCCTGGACCTGATGCCGCCGGCACTGGCCGAGGCCGCGAACGGGAGCGGGCTGCAGCAGCGCGCCTCGCTCAAGGATGCCTTGGCCGAGGGCGAAGGCCGCCCCTTCTGCTGCGACTAGAGCGGTTCCCGATGGCTTGAATTTTCCTTCGTCGCCCCTGCGAAAGCAGGGGCCCAGGGCAGCCGTTCGTCACTTGCCCTGGGTTCCCGCTTGCGCGGGAACGACGGATAAGGTGCGATCCGAGCTGACCGGGAAGTGCTGTAGGACCCGGCCGGGTCCGAGATCAGTCCGCCGGCTTCACCACCTTGAAACGCCAGGGGGCCGCGTCCTCGAACTCGACATAGCGGCCGATATAGCGGCGATGGATATGGCCGACCTCGAGGAAGGCCGCGTTCTCCCGCGCCGGCTTGTAGAGATCGAAGCAGCGCATGACGCCGAGGGTGGCGGCACTCTCGAGCGGGCCAGCGAAGGCGTCGGAACGGTCGAGGAAATAGTCCTGCGCCGCCCAGCGGCGCATCTGCGCCTCGGTGAGGAAGAAGCAGCCGGCATGCGGATTGTTGACGCGCTGGAACAGGAGGCGCCGGCCGAGCGCCTCGCCCTCGATCCGCGGGCGCTGGCGGATGTCCTGGAACGGCTCGCTCAGCTCGGGCTTTGCCAGGTTCGCGTCGATATAGAGCTTGCGGACCCTGTCCTCGACCGAGGCCTCGTAGCGGTTGGGCTGAAGCGCGGCCCGCTCGCCTGCGAGCGACTGGAACCAGGCGAGCTTGTCGAAGAAGAGCGGGTCGGCGACGAGGATGTCGTCCTCCATGTAGCAATACCAGTCGTACCGCCCGAGGCCGTCGCGCAAGGCGGCGTGGGCCTCGTAGCCGAGCCGCATCGGCTGGGCTTCCGTCGCGCGGTGCGTGAAGAGCCCTTGCGGCATCGCATGGAGGAGGTGGTCGCCGCCCGTCGTGCAGAGCACCACATCGAGCCCAGCGCTGTTGGCCCGGTTGGTTTCGCTCAGGCAGCGGCGCGGCGGATCGAGCAGACCCTGGCGCGGCCCGAAATTCTGATGCAGAGCCGCGAGGCACTGCGTCAGCGCCTCGATGCGGGGGCCTGGATCGGCGCGCTGCGAGCCGTAAAAGCCGCTGCTCGGTTTGTAATAGTGAGGGATCGCCACCAGGATCCGCATCTTTGCCCCCGCCCCTTACGGCGGATTTCGCTTAGGCGGAAGCGCTCTTCCTCTCGTCACCCCCGGGCTTGACCCGGGGGTCCATGGCATGGATTGCCGGGTCAAGCCCGGCAATGACGAACAAAGAAACGAGTCCATCCTATCGCAATCTGTCCTGTGCCGGCGCTGCCCGCACGCACCGACACTATAGCCCAGCGGCGCGGCGCCGGACGACGGCCCTTTCGGCTCTCACCGCGGCAGCTTGCCGATCTGGCGCAGGCTGGTGTGGCCGCCGGGCCCGACGATGAGATGGTCGTGGAGCGCGATGCCGAGCGCGTCGGCGGCGCGATGGATCTCGCGCGTGATCTCGATGTCGCCCTGCGAGGGCTTGAGGTTGCCGCTCGGGTGGTTGTGCACGAGCACGAGCCCGACCGCGCCCAGGTTGAGCGCGCGCTGCAGGATCTGGCGCGGATAGGCGGCGACCTCGTTGACCGTGCCGGTCTGCTGCAGCTCGTCGGCGATGAGGCCGTGGCGCTGGTCGAGGAACAGCACGCGGAACTGCTCGACGGCACTGTTGCCGATCATGGTGCGGCAGTGCTTCGCCACCTTGTCGATGGAATTCAGGATCGGCCGCTCCTTCATCTCCTCGCGGCCGAGCCGTGCGGCCGCCTCGGCGATGGCGCGGAAATTGACGATGGTGGGCTGGTTGACGAGCTCGAAGCGCGCGAGCTCCTCTGCACCCGCGGCCAGCACGGCGCCGAGGCTGCCGAAGCGCTGCAAGAGGTCCTTCGCGAGCGGCTTCACGTCCACCCGGGGCACGGTCGCGAACAGGATCAGCTCCAGGAGCTCGTAATCGGGCAGCCGGTCGAGCCCGCCCTTGAGCGCCCGCTCGCGCAGGCGCTGGCGATGGCCCCAGTAGTGCGGGCGGTTCGGCGTGTCGTTGGCGCCCGGCGCCGGCAGCGGCAGGGCCGCCGCCAGCTTCTCGCTCGGGTCCTCGGCCTCGAACACCCAGACATGGGCGAGCTTGTCCCAGCGCCCGCCCAGGTCCTGCAGGGCCTGGCGGTGCGGAAAGGTGTCGCCGCGCACGGCAAAGCGCCGGCCCTCCCCGCCCGGAAGCGGCTCGACCGCGATGCCGGCGCGGGCCAGCCGCCCGCCGGGGCTCTCTTCCTCGCCCATGCCCGCAACGGTTGCGCGAGGGCGCGGGCCCGGTCAAGCGGGCACGCGGAGATTTGAGATCGTTGTCACACTGGGTGTACGACCGGGTTGCCCCCTCACCCTTCCCTCTCCCCCAACAAGTTGGGGGAGAGGGTTGACGAGGG
>JBMONF010000008.1:0-158461 GCA_049323455.1 Pseudomonadota bacterium
CGAGCGTTGCTCGCGCCAACCCTGCGCAACCCTCCCCTCCCGCTGACGCGGACGGGGAGGGAAGACAATACATTCCGATTTCCGCTGACGCGGGCGGAGGGCACTCTCATTTTCTTTTTCCTCTCCCCCACGAAGTGGGGGAGAGGGCAGGGAGAGGGGGTGTCGACGCCTGCTCGACGTGACGATGGTCTGGCGCCTACTCTGCCGCCAGCGCCGGGAGCTTCGGCCGCCTGGCGACGCCTTCGCGGATGACGGCGAGAACGCGCTCGCGCTCCTCGCCCACGAGCGCCAGGCGCGGGGCGCGCACCGTCTCGGTGCCGAGGCCCGTCTCGGCTTGCGCCAGCTTGATGTACTGCACGAGCTTGACCGACACGTCGAGATGCAGCAGCGGCATGAACCAGCGATAGAGCGCGCGCGCCTCCTCGTAGCGGCCCTTCTGTGCCAGCCGGTAGAGCGCCACGCTTTCGTCGGGGAAGGCGTTGACGAGGCCGGCGACCCAGCCGACCGCGCCCAGCATCAGGCTCTCGAGGATCAGGTCGTCCACGCCGCAGAAGAGGATGTAGCGGTCGCCGCAGGCGTTCACGATGTCGGTGATGCGCCGGACGTTGTCGGAGGATTCCTTGATCGCGACCAGGGTCTTCTCGTCGGCGAGCTCGGCGAACATCTCGGGCGTGACGTCGACGCCATAGGCGACCGGGTTGTTGTAGACCATGATCGGCAGGTCGGTGGCGCGCGCCACGGTGCGGTAATGCGCCAGCGTCTCGTGCCGATCCGATTTGTAGATCATACCCGGCAGCAGCATCAGGCCGTTGGCGCCGAGCTTGGCCACGTCCTCGGCGAACTTGCAGGCCGCCTTCGTCGTGGTCTCGGCGGTGCCGGCCAGCACCGGCACGCGGCCCCGCACGGTCTCGACCGCGAGCTTGACGAGGCCGCGCTTCTCCTCGGGCTCGAGCGTGCTCGCCTCGCCGAGCGAGCCGCACATGATGATGCCATTGGCGCCCGCCTTGAGCTGGCGCTCGATCGAGGCGGCCGTGGCCGCCATGTCGATCGACTGGTCTGCCTTGAGTTGCGTGGTGATCGCCGGAAATACGCCGCGCCAGCCGGTCATGGCCTCGATCTCCCGTTTCCTGGTCCCTGGGGGTTTGCGGGGGCGGAGGCTGGCACCGAGGCCCCGCCCCGTCAATGGACTCCTCGGGCAAGGCCGTCCCCGCAAGCCGCTTCGCGAGATCGGACGGCCGCTTTTCGCCGACGCCAGGTCGCTTCCGCACAGGCCCATGTCGCCTCGGGCGTGGCGTTCCGCCCGTCCGCCCCCTATAAGGGGCCACCATGACGCTGGCCAGCACCAACGCGCCCGCGGCCAGCCGGAACCGGGCCGCCCTCGCCTTGCTCTTGATCGGGGCGGTCGCGATCTCCTTCTCCGGTATCTTCGTCAAGATTTCGGAGCTGGGCCCCTCGGCCACCGGCTTTCACCGCCTGTTCCTGGCGCTCCCCCTTCTCTGGCTATGGCAGAGCCTCGAGGCGCGCGTCGAGCATCGCGCCCCGGCGCGACCGCGCGGGGCCCGAGACTACTGGCTGCTGTTCCTGCCGGGGCTGTTTCTCGCCGCCGACCTCGCCCTCTGGCACTGGTCGATCCGCCTGACGACGGCGGCGACCGCCACGCTGCTCGGCAACACCGCCCCGATCTTCGTCACGCTCGCGGGCTGGCTCATTTACGGCCACCGCTTCCGGCCCGGCTTCGTGCTGGGCATGGTCGTGGCCTTCGCCGGCGTGACCGCGCTCATCGGCGGCGTGAGCCTCGATCCTGCCCACCTTTTAGGCAATCTCATGGGTGTGGCGACCGGCATGTTCTATGCGGGCTACATCATGACGCTCAAGGATGCGCGCCATCGTTTCTCGACCGCGCAGGTCATGAGCTGGAGCGCCGTGTCGGGTGCCGGCGCCATGCTGGTCGTGGCGCTCGTCTCGCGCGAGAGCCTGATGCCGGTGACGCTGCCGGGCTTCGCCACGCTGCTGGGGCTTGCCTGGATCTCGCAGGTGGCCGGCCAGAGCATGATCGCCTGGTCGCTGCGCCATCTGCCGGCGGCCTTCTCCTCGGTGAGCCTGCTCCTGAACCCGGTGGCTACCGCCCTCTTCGCCTGGGCCCTGATCGGCGAGCGGCTGACGGCCGGGCAGATCGCGGCCGGGCTGGTGGTCCTCGCCGGCATCGCCATCGCCCGGCTTTACAGCAGCCGCGAGGGCTGATTGGCTATCCGCGCCGATCCATCAAACCCTCAGGTTCCGATTCCGTCGTGTTTCTGCCAACCGCTTGCATGACCCTCCCCCTCACCCTCGGTCGCCCGGGCTCGCGCCCGCGCTCCCTCTTCCCTCCCCCCCTCCCACAACGCATGGGAGGGGGAGAGGGTGGAAGGGGCGAAGCCCCGACCGGGTGAGGGGGAGGGCCATGACGACAGCCCGACGCTCGAACGCCCCGGCATGATCCCTTCACCCCGCGATCTTCTGCTCTCATTGTTCCGCGCAGCGCTTGCCGTGGTCGATCCGATGCAGGCCGTGCCCAAGCATCTGCCGACCCCGCCCAAGGGACGCACGATCGTGGTCGGCGCCGGCAAGGCCTCGGCGGCGATGGCCGCGGCCGTCGAGCAGCACTGGCCGGGCCCGCTCGAAGGGCTGGTCGTCACCCGCTACGGCCATGGCGTGTCCTGCAAGCGCATCGAGGTCGTCGAGGCCTCGCACCCGGTGCCGGACGAGCGCGGCCGCGACGCGGCCCGGCGCATCCTCGAGAAGGTCCAGGGCCTCTCGCCCGACGATCTCGTGCTATGCCTGATCTCGGGCGGCGGCTCGGCGCTGCTGTCGCTGCCCGCAGCCGATCTGGCCCTCGCCGACAAGCAGGCCATGAACAAGGCGCTTTTGAAGAGCGGCGCCACCATCGCCGAGATGAACTGTGTCAGAAAGCATATGTCGGCGATCAAGGGCGGAAGGCTGGCGGCAGCCGCCGCACCGGCGCGGGTCGAGACCCTGCTCATCTCCGACGTGCCCGGCGACGATCCGGCGGTGATCGCCTCGGGCCCGACCGTGCCCGATCCGACCCGCTTCGCCGACGCGCTGGCCGTCCTGGAGAAGTACGGCATCCAGGAACCCGCTTCCGTGATCGCGCGCTTCCGCAAGGAGTCCGACGAGACGCCCAAGCCCGGCGATCCACGGCTTGCCCGCGCCCGCGCGGTGATGATCGCCAAGCCCCAGGACGCGCTCGAGGCTGCCGCCGCCGCGGCGAGGGCCGCCGGCGTCACGCCGCTCATCCTCGGCGATTCGATCGAGGGCGAGGCGCGCGACGTGGCGCTCGTCCATGCCGGCATCGCGCGCCAGGTTGCGCGCTACGGCCAGCCGGGCGAGCCGCCTTTGGTGCTGCTCTCGGGCGGCGAGACCACCGTGACGGTGCGAGGGAAAGGACGCGGCGGACGCAACGCCGAGTTCCTGCTGGCGCTCGCCGTGGCGCTCGACGGCCATCCCGGCATCCACGCCATCGCCTGCGACACCGACGGGATCGACGGCACCGAGGACAATGCCGGCGCGCTGGTGGCGCCGGACAGCTTGGCACGCGCCTGGAAGCTCGGCGTCAATGCCAAGGCGCGGCTCGCCGACAACGACGGCTACGGCTTCTTCGAGATACTGGGCGATCTGGTCAAGACCGGCCCCACTTTGACGAACGTGAACGACTTCCGCGCCATCCTGATCGAGAAGCGGATCGGGTGAATGCCTTGTATGGTCATAGACCGAGGCTAGATTAGTTTCGATGTGGGCCAAGCTATCTCCATCGTCACCCCGGGGCCTGGCCCGGGGGTCCATGGCATGGATTGCCGGGTCAAGCCCGGCAATGACGAATGGAGGAGCGCACCCGTCTGAGCGAAATCCACTCTGAAGTAGCGGTCATGAGACGCGAGCGCCTGGCCAAGATCGTCGCGACCCTGGGACCTGCGAGCTCCACGCCGGCGCAGATCAAGGCCCTGTTCCATGCCGGCGCCGACGTCTTCCGCCTCAATTTCAGCCATGGCAGCCACGAGGAGCATCGCCTGCGCCATGTGGCGATCCGCGAGGTCGAGGAGGACACCGGCCGGCCCATCAGCATCCTGGTCGATCTGCAGGGCCCCAAGATCCGCATCGGTCAGTTCGCCGGCGGCGAGGCGCAGATCGAGCGGGGCCGCCCCTTTCGTCTCGATCTCGACGAGCGGCCCGGCGACTCCACCCGCGTCCAGCTGCCCCATCCCGAGGTGCTGACGGCACTCGTGCCGGGCGCCGACCTCTTGATCGACGACGGGCGGCTCAGGCTCAAGGTGGAGCGCGTCGGAGCCGGCTATGCCGATACCGTGGTGGAGCTCGGCGGACGCATCAAGGACCGCAAGGGCGTGAACCTCCCGGGCGTTCTGCTGCCGGTCTCGCCGCTGACGGAGAAGGACCGCCGCGACCTGGCCTTCGCGCTCGATCTCGGCGTCGATTGGATCGCGCTCTCCTTCGTGCAGCGGCCGGAGGACGTGGCCGAGGCGCGCCGGCTCGTGGGCGGTCGCGCCGCGATCCTGGTCAAGATCGAGAAGCCGCAGGCGATCGAGCGGCTCGAGGAGCTGATCGACCTCGCCGACGCGGTGATGGTCGCGCGCGGCGATCTCGGCGTCGAGATGTCGCCCGAGGAGGTGCCCTCGATCCAGAAACAGATCGTGGCCGCCGCACGCCTCAAGGGCAAACCGGTGGTGGTGGCGACCCAGATGCTGGAATCGATGGTGAGCGCGCCCGCACCCACGCGCGCCGAGGCCTCAGACTGCGCCACCGCGGTCTATGACGGCGCCGACGCGCTGATGCTCTCGGCCGAATCCGCGTCGGGCAACTATCCGGTCGAGGCGGTGACCATGATGAACCGCATCATCGAGCGGGTCGAGCGCGACCCGCTCTATCGGCGCATCCTCGACGCGCAGCGCCCGGAGCCGGAGGCGACCGCCGCCGATGCCATCACCTTCGCCGCACAGCAGGTGGCGCACACCCTCTCGGCCGCGGCGATCGTGACCTACACGACCTCGGGCTCGACCACGCTGAGGGCCGCGCGCGAGCGCCCCGAGGTGCCGATCCTCTGCCTCACCTCCAAGCGCGAGACCGCGCGCCGGCTGGCGCTGGTCTGGGGCACGCACTGCATCGAGACCTCCGACGTCAGCAGCTTCTCGGAGATGGTGGACAAGGCCTGCCGCATCGCGCTCGCCGAAGGCATCGCCAAGGCCGGCCAGCGGCTGGTGGTGACGGCGGGCGTGCCCTTCGGCACGCCGGGCGCCACCAACGTGCTCCGCATCGCCTGGGTCGGGGGCTGATCCTGATTCGCACGTGCCCCCTCCCCCTCACCCGCGTCGGGCCTTCGGCCCTCCTTTTCCTCTCTCCCTCCCGAGTTCGGGAGGGGGAGAGGTGTAGGTGAGGGGGTGGGCCGCCGCGCGACAAGATGCCGACAGCGAAGCCTGCCAGGGAATCCAAGGCAACCGCCCGTCGCTCGCCCCTGGGTCCCCGCTTTCGCGGGGACGACGATTGATGCTACGCAGCCACGCGTGCGCGTTGCCCGCGCAGGCTGTCGACGCTGTAGATCGCGATCGCGACCCACACGCAGCCGAACGTCACCAGATGCACCTGCGTGAAAGGCTCGCCATAGACGGCGACCGCCAGCAGGAGCTGCAGGCTCGGCGAGAGATATTGGCAGAAGCCGAGCGCGGCGAGCCGCAGGCGTCGGGCGCCGGCCGCGAACAGCAGCAGCGGCACCGCCGTGACCGGACCCGCCAGCATCAGCAGCAGATCGAGCCGGGTCGAGACCGCGCCGAAGCTGCCGCGCCCGCTCAAGCCCAGATAGATCAGCAGCGCCAGCGCGAAGGGCGCCAGCAGCAGCGTCTCGACCATGAGCCCGTCGAGGCTCTCGGCGGCGACGATCTTGCGCAGCAACCCATAGACGCCGAAGGTGAGCGCCAGGCTCAGGGCCAGCCAAGGGAACGCGCCATAGGCGAGCGCGAGGTTGAGCACGCCCGCGCTCGCGAGCCCTACCGCCGCCCACTGCCAGGGCCGCAGGCGCTCGCGCAGCACGATCGTGCCGAGCAGCATGTTGACCAGCGGGTTGATGTAATAGCCGAGGCCCGACTGGAGGATCTGCGCGCTCGCCACCGCCCAGATATAGAGCGACCAGTTGGTGGCGAGGATGAGCGCCGTCAGCATCAGGATCGAGCGCGCGCGGGAATTGCGCAGCACGTCGAGCACGCGCGGCCAGCGCCGGGAGAAAGCCACCAGCAGGGCCAGGAACGGCACCGACCAGACCACGCGGTGGCCCAGCACCTCGATCACGGGCACCGCCGCCACCGTCTTGAAATAAATCGGGTTGAGGCCCCAGAGGGCGAAGGCTCCTAGCGCATAGAGCGCGCCCGTGAGGGTCTGGCGCTCGGGGCTGCCGTCGAACTGCACCGATCAGGTCCTGAAAGCGATTCTTGTCATCGCGACAATGCGGGGTGCGGCCTTGCCATGCCAAACGCCTGGCTGGCCGCGGCGCGATCCTAAAGCACTTCTCGTTGGACTTGAACGTTCCATCGTCGCCCCTGCGAAAGCAGGGGCCCAGGGCAACTGCTCGTCGCTTGCTCCTGGGTTCCCGCTTCTGCGGGAACGACGGAAAGGTGCAATTCAAACTAGACGGGATTCACTTTAGACTTCCTGAAAGCAAGGAGTCCGCAACATGCCCAGCCAGAAGACCGTCATCCGCACCACCTGCCCGCGCGACTGCTACGACAGTTGCGGCATCGCGGTGGTGAAGCGCGACGACAGCGTGAAGGTGCTGGGCGATCCCGACCATCGCGTCAGCCGCGGCGCGCTCTGCGGCAAATGCGCGATCGCCTATAACGGCGCCTGGCGCGATCCGGCCGAGCGCCTGCTCACACCATTGAAGCGCGTCGGTCCCAAGGGCGAAGGCCGCTTCGAGGTGATCTCCTGGGACGAGGCGATCGGCACCGTGGCCGAGCGGCTCAAAGGCATCGTCGCGGCGCACGGGCCCGAGCCGATCTTCCATTGCCACTACACCGGCACCTGCTCGCTCTTGGCCGGCGCCTTCCCGATGCGCTTCTTCAATCGGCTCGGCGCCAGCGAAGTGGAGCCCGATTCGATCTGCAACCTCTCGGCCCATGTGGCGCTGGGCTATATGTACGGAACCTCGACTCTCGGCTTCGATCCGCGCACGTCCAAGGACGCCGCCTGCATCCTGGTCTGGGGCGCCAACCCGTCGGCTTCGGCCCCGCACGCGCACAAGCACTGGCTCAAGGAGGCGCCCGGCAAGGTCGTCGTCGTCGATCCCGTGCGCCACGCGACGGCGGCGCAAGCCGATCTCCATCTCCAGCCCTTCCCCGGCAGCGACGCGGCGCTGGCCTTCGCCCTGCTGCATGTGATCCGGCGCGAGGGCCTGCTCGATCGCGGCTATCTGGCGCGCCACACGATCGGCTGGGAGCAGATCGAGACGACGCTCGAGGCCTGCACGCCCGCATGGGGCGAGGCCGAGACCGGCGTGCCGGCGAGCCTCATCGAGGAAGCGGCGCGCCTCTACGGCCGCGGGCCCTCGCTGCTCTGGCTCGGCCAGGGGCTCTGCCGCCAGCCGCAGGGCGGCAACGTCGTCCGCGCCGCAGCGCTGCTGCCGCCCGCGACCGGCAATCTCGGCAAGCCCGGCGCCGGGTTCCTGTTCCTCAATGGCGCCGCGCGCAAGGGCGTCGACGGCGACGACATCGAGGGCGCGCATTTGCGGGAAAATCCCCGCCGCGCCATCAGCCACATGGATCTCTGCGCCACACTGGAAGATTCCGCCAAGGCCCGCGCGCTCTTCTGCTGGAACATCAACATCGCGGCCTCGAACCCCGATCAGGCCCGCCTGCACCGGGCGCTCGCGCGCGGGGATCTGTTCACGGTCGTGATCGACCTCTTCCGCACCGACAGCGCCGACTTCGCCGACATCGTGCTCCCGGCCGCGAGCTTCCTCGAGTTCGACGACATCGTATCGTCCTATTTCAACCTGACGCTTTCCGCGCAGGCCAAGGCGATGGAGCCCTTGGGCGAGGCGCTGCCCAACCAGGAGATCTTCCGGCGCCTGGCCCGCGCCATGGGCTTTGAGGAACCCGAGCTTGTCGAGCCCGACCGGCCGATCCTCGACCGCATCGCGCGCGCCTGCGGGCTTCAAGGCGGCTATGACGAGCTCAAGGCCAAGGCCACGGTCGATCTCTGGCCCGAGCCGGTGCTGCAATTCGCCGACGGCAGGTTCCCCACGCCGTCGGGCAAGATCGAGATCGCGAGCGCGGCAGCGGCCGCCGACGGCCATCCGGCGACGCCCCAGCCCACGGCCGACCCACGGCCGGCACCGGGGCGCTTCCGCCTGCTCTCGCCGGCCTCGCCCTGGCTCTTGAACTCGAGCTACGGCAACGATCCCGGCATCCGGGCCAAGCTCGGGCCCGAGCGGATCGCGATCCATCCCGAGGATGCGGCCCTGCTCGGCATCGCGACGGGCGACCGGGTGCGGCTCGAGAACGGGACCGGCCGCCTCGAGGCGGAGGCGGAGGTGGCGGCCTTCACGCCGCGCGGCGTGCTGCTCGGCTCGAAGAGCCGCTGGCCCAAGGCGCAGAAGGACCGCGCCAACATCAACGCGCTCAATCCCGGCCGCAAGAGCGACATGGGCGAGAGCTCGGCCGTGCACGGCGTCGAGGTGGCGCTAAGGCCCATCGACGCTTAGAGCCATTTTGGTTCAGGTGGAACCGCTTCTCTTTTCGTCACCCCCGGGCTTGACCCGGGGTCCATGGCATGGATTGCCGGGGCGAGCCCGGCAATGGCGAACGAAGAAACGTCCCGCCATGTCGAACTCGATCCAAACGGGCTCTCCTTACTGCCCGGCGCTGAGCATGGCCATCAGCAGGGCGACCTTGTCCTGGTGCGTGCGGTAGAAGGCGACGTTCGCGTCGTTGAACTTGCTGCGATCGAGGGTGCCGGCCTGCGCCGGATCAGCTTCCAACCGCGCGGCCAGCATCGACTGCCCGAGCGCGGCCGTGCCGACGAGATAGTCCTTGGCCGTGAAGCCGTGCTTGACCAACAGGTCGTGGACGGAGGGCTCGGCCTCGAGCTTCGCCGCCATGTCGTCGAGCGACGTGACGCCGCTGAGATCGAGCTGTGGCTGAGCCGTAGGCTGGGTGGCGGCGTCGCGCGCCAAGGCCAGAGCCCGTTCGAGGAAATCCTCCGTCAGGTTGTACCGGGTGACGGCGGCCTGATCGGCGGCGGTGAGACCGCCGGCGAACGCCGGCGGGGCGAGAACGAACGCGAGAGCCAGAATCGCAAAGATCGACAGCAAACGACGGACGAGACGCATGCGGGTCGCTCCCTTTCCTTGTGGCCCTTCCCTCTCGCGGGCCCTCGGTCGAGAGGACCCGAATCCAGGTAGCACGCCGCAGCCGGACAAGGAACCGGTTTCGGCTAACGCAGCGTGGCATTTCGGTGTTCCCGCACGGCTTCGATCCAGTAGTCCGGATCCTCGTAGGCGGTCGGGTCCTCGACGCCGGCGAGATGAAACGCCTCGCGCCGCTCGACGCAGGTGCCGCAACGCCCGCAATGAAGCGCTCCGCCCTTGTAGCAGGACCAGGTCTCGGCGAAGGGCACGCCGAGCCTGGCACCCTCGCGCACGATGTCGGCCTTGCCGAGCGTGAGGAACGGCGTGACGAGCGCGATATTCGCGAGCCCGTCGAGGGCCGCCCGCTGCATCGCCGCGAAGGCCTCGACGAAGGCAGGCCGGCAGTCGGGATAGATGAAATGATCGCCGCCATGCACGGCGGCCGCCACCGCGTCGGCCTGCTGCGCCACCGCGACGCCGAAGGCGATCGCCAGCATGATGGCGTTGCGGTTCGGCACCACGGTGGCGCGCATGGTCTCCTCGGCATAGTGGCCGTCGGGCACCGCACCGCCGCCCGTCAAAGCCGATCCGGTGAGGAGGCGCCCGACCGCGGCGATGTCGACGAGGTCGTGCGGCGCCTTCAGCCGCTCCGCGCAGCGGCGCGCATGGTCGAGCTCTTTCTTGTGCCTCTGGCCGTAATCGAAGGAAAGCAAGCGGAGGAGCGCTCCCTCGGCCGCCGCCTTGTGCGCGAGCGTGACCGAATCCAATCCGCCGGAGCAGACGACGATGGTCTTCAAGAGTGTCTCCCTGTTTTGACCGGGTGGCACGCCGATCGGCGCTGGGCGGCCTATGCCATTTCCGTTTGAGTTAATTTGCCGCTCACCTCTCCCAGCTTCGGGTAAGGCTCGACATTCGTCTTGCCAGCCCTCCGCAACCCTCTCCTTCCGCTGACGCGGGCGGAGAGGTCAAGAAGAGCGCACCCTCGCCCCCGTGCAAGTGACCGAAGGAAGGGGGAACAATCTTGCTCGACATGATTGCAATTATGCACCGATGCCGATCGCTCCGCGAACCTCTGCTTGCCGAAACGCCAGCTCGTCGATGCGGTGCTCGAACGCTAGATCGCCTTCTCCTGAAGCCGGCGCCGGATCGCCTCGGCGTTCATGCGGGCACCCTCCATCTGCGGGTCGATCACGAGCGCGCGCTCGAAAGCATCGAGCGCCTGCTCGTCGTGATCGAGCTCGGCCTGCACCAGCCCCAGGCCCGAAAGGGCGCCGAAGTGACGCGGCTCCAGCTCCAGCGTGCGTTCGATCTCGTCGAGCGAGGCCCGATAGTCGCCGATCATGTAGTGGACGGTCGCGAGCTTGTTCCAGCCTTCCGCGAAATCGGGCGCGATCCGGGTCACGCGGTCGAAGGCATCGAGTGCGGTCTTGAAGTCGGAGGCCGACATGGCGCCGATACCCTCGTTCATGAGCCGGGTCACTTCCGCGTTGTCCGACTGCATCCAGAGCGCCCAGATCAGCTGCTCGATGGCACGGGCCGTGGGCGGATCGGGCGCCTTGCGGAGCAGATCGAACAGCTCGTCGAGACGCGGATCCTTCTGGTCGGCAAAGGCTGCTGCCATCGGCACGGCCGCGAGCCCCACTGCCAGCAGAAGCACGCAGGCCGCGTCGCGCAGTATCCGCCACAGAGCGTCGAAGCGTCGGCTCGCCATGGCCATCGCCGGAAGGACTGGTTTCTTCTTTCTTGAGTCAATATGGCGCCGTCGTCGCCCCGGCCCAACGGCGAAGAGCGCTTGCCAGGCCCAAGGGCGCTGCCGGAAAGTGGCCCTCCCGGGGCCCGCTGCAGGAGACCCGCCCTTGCCCGCAACGGCTTATTTCTCAGCGAGTTACGCTGAAGCCCGCGACAAGTTCCTGGCCGCGGCCAAGGCCGCTGGCGCCCGGCTCCAGCGCTATCAAAATCCCGCGAGCGGGCCCGCCGGAGAGGCGCTCATCGCCGATATCGCCCGGCTCGGACCCGAACGGCCCGAGCGCGTGCTGCTCCTGCTGTCGGCGACGCATGGCGTGGAAGGCTTTCTCGGGTCGGGCATCGAAGTGGGTTTGCTCGAGAGCGGATCGTGGCGCGACCTGCCCAAGGGCATCGGCTGCGCGATTCTGCATGGGCTCAACCCCTACGGCTTCGCCTGGCTCCGGCGCACCAACGAGGACAATATCGACCTCAACCGCAACTTCGTGGACCATGCCACGCCGCATCCCGAGAATCCGGGCTACGAAGAGCTGCGCGAGGCCATCTGCCCGGCCGACTGGTCGGCGTCGGCCCGCGCCGCGACGGATGCGATACTCGCGGCCTATGGCGAGAAACACGGCGCGGCTGCGCTGCAGGCCGCGATCACCTCGGGCCAGTACCGCCATGCCGACGGCGTGTTCTATGGCGGGCGCGCCGCGGCCTGGTCGAACCGCCTGCTGACGCGGCTTGCGACCGAAATCGCCCGGAGCGCGCGCGCCCTCGCCGTGATCGATCTCCATAGCGGGCTCGGGCCCTATGGCTATGGCGAGATCATGAACGGTCACGCGGCAGGGACGCCCGGCTTTGCGCGCATCCGCGACTGGTTCGGCGGCGAGGACACCTCGGGCGAGGACGGCAACTCCTCCTCCGCGCCGGTCGAGGGCGACACACTGGCCGGCATCGAGCGCGCCACGCCGGATATCGCCGTCAGCGGCATCACGCTCGAATACGGCACTCTGCCGCTCAAGCAGATGATCGACGCGGTGCGCGCCGACAACTGGCTCCATGTGCATGGGCGGCTCGATTCGGCGCAAGGCCGCGCCATCAAGGCCGAGATCCGCGCCGCCTTCTATCCCGACAAGGACGACTGGAAGAAGATGGTGTGGGAGCGCGGCGCCGACGTGATCCGCCGCATGGCGCGAGGCTTGGCGGAGAGCTGAGGGGAAAAACGGCACTCGCGGCTTCTCGATGTCATGCCCACGAAGGTAGGCATCCATGAACACCGGCCCCGACAACGAGAACCCGCCCGCTAAGCCCGTGTTCGTGGGCTCCCGCCGGAGCCTGTCCTCGGGCCGGCCCCTGGCCGGACCCGGGGACGGGAGCGACGATGAAAAGCGAGGGCGGCGTGCCGATGGCGCGTCATTCCGCCGCTCGGGATGGCGGCGCGACGCCGGCGGCGTGCGGCAGCTTCACGCCCTCGAGCGCCTTGGGTTTCGGCCCGCCGGTCGCCCAATCGAGCAGCTCGGCGGTGTGGAGCACGGGCAGCGAGCCATATCTTCCGATCTGCACCAGGCAGCCGATATTGCCGGTGGCGACCAGCGCGGCGCCGGTGGCTTCGAGATTGCCCGCTTTGCGCTTGCCCAGCTCGGTCGCGATCTCGGGCTGCAACAAGTTGTAGGTGCCGGCCGAGCCGCAGCAGAGATGGCTCTCGGCCGGCTCCTTGACGAAGAAGCCCGCGGCGCGCAGCAGCTCGACCGGCTGGCGCCTGATCTGCTGCCCGTGCTGCATCGAGCAGGCCGAATGATAGGCGATCGCGAGACCCGGCACGAAGTCGGCCGGTGCGAGGGTTCTGTCGATCCCGAGTTCGGTCAGGAGCTCGGTCACGTCGCGGGCGAGGCTCGAGATCCGTGCCGCGCGCGCGGCCCAGGCCGGATCGCTGCGCAGCATGAAGCCGTAGTCCTTCACCACCGTGCCGCAGCCCGACGCGTTGACCACGATGGCATCGAGCCCTTCCGTCTCGGCCACCCGCTCCCAGGCGGCGATGTTGGCGCGCGCGCGGGCCAGCGCGTCGTCGTCGCGCCCCAGATGGTGGGCAAGCGCGCCGCAGCAGCCGACGCCGTCGGCACGCACCACCTCGACGCCATGGCGCGCCAGGAGACGCAAGCTGGCCGCGTCGATCTCGGGCGCCATGGCCTGCTGCACGCAGGAGCCCAGCAGCGCCACGCGCCGGCGACGCACGCCTTCGGCCGGCGTGATGCGCGGGCCACGCATCTTTCCGAACGGTGCGGACAGGCGTGACGGGATCATCTCGGCCATCGCCCTGAGCCGGCCCGGCGCCAGCCTCAGAAGCGGGCGCAAGATCGCGCCGGCGCTCAAGGCGGCGCGGAACAAGGCAGGTCGCGGCAGGAGCCAGGCGAGCGACGCGCGCAAGGCGCGCTCGGGCGGCGGCCGGCGGTGCGTCTTCTCGACATGGGCGCGGCCGATATCGACCAGGTGCATGTAATGCACGCCCGACGGGCAGGTGGTCATGCAGGCGAGGCAGGAAAGACAACGGTCGATGTGGAGCGCCGTCTCGGCCGTGGCCGGGAGGTCGTGCTCCAGCATGTCCTTGATGAGATAGATGCGCCCACGCGGGGAATCGAGCTCGTCGCCCAGGAGCACATAGGTCGGGCAGGTCGCGGTGCAGAAGCCGCAATGGACGCAAGTGCGGAGAATCTTCTCGGCTTCCGCGACGTCCGGGTTCGCAAGCTGGGCGAGGGTGAAGTTGGTCTGCATAGGTCCGCCCTACCCCTCCGGCCTCATCCGCCCGCGATTGAGGATGTGCAGCGGATCGAAGGCCGCCTTCACCCGCGCCGTCAGTGCGGCGAGCGCCGGCGGCTCGGGCTCGAACACCGGCACGGCCCGGCGGACCGCCTCCTCGGCGCGGATCAGTGTCGCGTGGCCGCCATGCGCCGCGACCGCACCGCGCACCGCCCCCGCGTGCGCCTCGACCTCGGGCGGCAGGGCGAGCCAGACCAGCCCGCCGGCCCAGTCGAAGAAATAGCGGGCACCCGCAACGGCGTCACGCACCGCCTCGGCCGCCTTCGCGCCCGAAGCCGGCGGCACCGAGAGGCGCCAGATCGGCATGCGTTGATCGAGGCGATTGGCTGCGAAGAAGCGCGCGTCGCGAATCTCGCGCCAGAGCGCCAGCGATTCCTCGCGCTCGAGGCTCGCCACCGGGGCGCCGAAAGGCCGCAGCATCGCTTCCAGCGCCGCGGCACGATAGGCGACCGAGGCCGGTGGGCCTTCGAGCCTGAGACAGGTCGTGGACGAGCCGGCCGCGGCCACGCGGTCGATGGCGCTCGTCATCGCCTCGCCGCCGGGCAGGTGTGCCGCCCCCGAGACCTCATGCGGGCTGCCGACCGCGAGCGCCATCGCCTCGACCGCGCGGGCGTCATCGAGCCCCATGACCAGCAGGGTGCGCGTGGTCTCCGGCGCCGGATGAACGCGGATGGTAACCTCGGCCAATGCGGCCAGCGTGCCGTGGGAGCCGGCCATCAGCTTCGGCAGATCGTAGCCCGTCACGTTCTTCACCACGCGCCCGCCGGCCTTGAAGACTTCGCCCCGGCCCGACACGCCGGCGAAGCCCAGGAAGTGGTCGCGCGCCGCCCCCGCCTTGAGGCGCCGCGGACCGCCGAGATTGCAGGCGATGGCCCCGCCGATCGTGCCGGCTCCTTCCGCGCCGCCATAGAGCGGGCCCAGATCGCAGGGCTCGAAGGCCAGCATCTGGCCGCGCTGGGCGATCATCGCCTCGATCTCCGCGAGCGAGGTGCCGGCACCGGCTTTCAGCACCAGCTCCTCCGGTTCGTAGAGCGCAATACCCTTGAGCGCCGAAAGATCGAGCACGCGGCTTGCGGCGACCGGGCGCCCCAGCCCGCGCTTGCTCGAACGTCCGACCAGCTCGAGCGGCGTGCCGCTCGCAACCGCATCGGCAACGGCAGCCGCCAGGGCCTCGAGGTTCGTGGGCCTGACGGTCTCCATGGCGAGGTCAGAACCGCGGCAGGTCGGGATGGGGCAGGCGTCCGGCATGGATATGCATGGCGCCGAGCTCGGCGCAACGATGCAGCTCGGGGAACACCTTGCCGGGATTGAGGAGGCCCTGCTCGTCGAAGGCGCATTTGAGGCGCTGCTGCTGGGCCAGATCGGTCTCGTCGAACATGGTTCCCATCAGGTCGCGCTTCTCCACGCCCACGCCATGCTCGCCCGTGAGCACGCCGCCGACCTTGACGCAAAGTTTCAAAATGTCGGCGCCGAAGGCCTCGGCGCGCTCGAGCTCGCCCGGCTTGTTGGCGTCGTAGAGGATGAGCGGGTGCAGATTGCCGTCGCCGGCATGGAACACGTTGGCGACGCCGAGCCCGTAACGCTCGGAGAGCTGCCTCATCTCGGCCAGCACGCGCGGCAGCTCGCGGCGCGGAATGGTGCCGTCCATGCAGTAATAGTCGGGCGAGATGCGCCCCACCGCCGGAAAGGCAGCCTTGCGACCGGCCCAGAATTTGAGCCGCTCCTCCTCGCTGCGGGAGACGGCGATCGAGAGGGCGCCCTTGGCCCGCGCGATGCCTTCGACCCGCGCCATCAGCTCGTCGACCTCCGCCGCGGGCCCGTCGAGCTCGACGATGAGAAGCGCCTCGCAATCGAGCGGATAGCCGGCCTGGACGAAGGCCTCGGCGGCATGAATCGCGGGCTTGTCCATCATCTCCATGCCGGCCGGCACGATGCCCTCGGCGATGATGGCGGAAACGCAATCGCCCGCCGCCTCGTTGCTGGCGAAGGCGACGAGCAGCGCCTTGGCGGTCTCGGGCTTGGGCAGGATGCGCACCGTCACCTCGGTGACGACGCCGAGCAGGCCTTCCGACCCCGTGACGATGCCCAGGAGATCGTAGCCGCCGGAATCGAGATGCTTGCCGCCAAGCCGGACCACCGTGCCGTCGATCAGCACCATCTCGACGCCCAGCACATTGTTGGTGGTGAGGCCGTATTTGAGGCAATGGACGCCGCCCGAGTTCTCGGCCACGTTGCCACCGATGGTGCAGGCGATCTGGCTCGAGGGATCGGGCGCGTAATAGAAGCCCAGATGCTTGACCGCTTCGCTGATGGCGAGGTTGGTGACACCCGGCTGCACCACGGCGCAGCGATTGGCGGGATCGATCTCCAGCACGCGGCTGAAGCGCGCCATGCCGAGCAGGACGCCATCCGCCAAGGGCAAGGCACCCCCGCTCAATGAGGTGCCAGCGCCGCGCGGCACCACCTTGACGCCCTCGCGATGGCAGAAGGCGAGCACGGCCGAAACCTCGGCCGTGGTGCGCGGCAAGACGACCAGGAGTGGCAGCTGGCGATAGGCCGTCAGGCCGTCGGTCTCGTAGGTGCGGCGCGATTCCTCCGCGACCACGATGGCGTCGGCCGGCAGCAGGCGCCCCAGCGCCTCGGCGATCTCGCGCCGGCGTCGGATCACGGCCGCATCGGGTTCGGGCATCTTGAGCGCCATGGCCGCCCTTGCTCCCTGCTCTGGAGCATATCCCGATCAGGCTGAACACCTCCCTTTCGTCGCCCCCGCAAAGGCGGGGCCCAAGGCCACTGCACGTCGCTTGCCCTGGGTTCCCGCTTTCGCGGGAATGACGCGTGGGGGTTCGCTTCCATCCGGCCGGGATAGGCTCTCAAGGAGCAATCTGGCGGCCGGGCGGGGCCGGGTCAATGCGGCCTTGGGGCGGTGGATAGGCTCGCTCCAATGCAAAGGCCGCGCCGACATGGCCGGGCGCGGCCTTTCAGCGATGGCGAGGCCGAGCGAAGCCGGCGCCTCGCGAGCGGCGCGGCCGGGTTCAGCCCTGGCGGGCCTTGTAGCGCGGGTTCGTCTTGTTGATGACGTAGACGCGCCCCTTGCGCCGGACGATGCGGCAGTCCTTGTGGCGCTTCTTGGCCGACTTCAGCGAATTGATGACCTTCATGGCGGCGGTCCTTCGGGCGACATCCGTAAATCATTTAGGGGTGCGCAACGGCGCCCGGGACGGGGCCGCCGAGGCGGTGGAAAGCGCCGGAACATAGTGGGGCCGGGAGGGCCTGTCAACCGCGGGGCGGCGTCCGGTGAAACAGTCGCTAACTCACCAGTCCGACAGCATTTTATCCACGCCGGTCTTGAGCGCGTGGAACCGATAATAGCCGATATCGCCACTGTCGATCGCCGCCACCCGACGGGTCCAGAGCGCCACATGCTCGGTCAAAGGCTCGCCCAGCCGCGGGTCGCTCTTGATCACCTCCGCCTTCTCGAGGAGGTCGGCCAGCGACTTGAGCACATTGGCCCGCACCAGCTTGGTGATGTCCTCGGTGATGCGCAGATCGAGGCGGCGCTCCGAGCAGGCAACCTGGTACTTCTCCACGGTCCAGGGATCGGCCGGGACCGGCTCGCCGGCCTGCCACGCCATGTAGGCGGGCCTCATCTCCTTGGTGGCGCCGGTGCGCACGAAGTCCGTGAACAGGAGCTGGCCCCGGGGCTTGAGCGCCTTCTCCAGAACCGATAGCAACGTCATCTTGTCGGCAACGCCATAAAACGTGCCGCGCGACAGGATGCAGTCATAGCTGCTTTCCTTCAGCTCGAACTTGTCCGGGTCGAAGAAGGAGATCGGCGCCTTCTTCCCGACGCCGGCCATGACGGAATATTCCTGTGCGGCGCGCGCCAGTTCGAAGTCGCGCTCGAAACCCGTGATCCACAGACCGAACTCTTCATGCAGGAGCCGCGTGAAGCCGCCGAGGCCGGCGCCCAGTTCTGCCACGGTCATGGTCGGGTCGAGCGCGCAGGGCTTGGCCAGCCACAGGCAGAAGTTGCGGTCGCCGGGTCCCGAGAAGCCTTGGCCCCAGATCGTCTGGAGCACCTTGACCCGCGGAGTCTCCCAAGACAGCTCCGGCTTCTCGTCGATCTTGACCTTGCGGACGGTGTCCTTCTTGCCGGGCGCGAGCTTCGGCACAGGCGGGTGCGCGAGATCCTCGACGTCCACGCCCTCCCACCAGGCCAGAAAGCGCGCCTTGAAGGGCGGCTTGGTCATGCGACTCGCGTCGGTGTTGGCCATCTTGGCGATCCCTGGAGCGCTCTGTATCGCGCATGCCCGTTTAAGCCCCCGTTAAGTTTATGAAGAATTCGCGCCGAATGCGGGGCAACCAGCCGGATGAGCTTTCTGCGCGCGTTCTCACGCGGGAAGAAGAAACTCGGAAGACATGTCGCCTTGGGCTACGTTCGCCAGTGGCGCCTCTTCCTCGCCGCCGCGCTTCGGGCCATGCTGCCGGCTCGATTGGAGAGTACTTCATCCTTGTGGGTAAACCGTTCGATATCGACCTCGGACATTCATGACCCTGTCTTTCGACGCCATCGTGATCGGCGCCGGCATCTCGGGCGCAGCCGCAGCCTACCAGCTGGCGGCCACGCGGCGCGTCCTTCTGCTCGAGCGCGAGACGCGACCCGGCTATCACTCGACCGGGCGGTCGGCCGCGCTTTACACGCCCAATTACGGCAACGCCACCGTGCGCGCGCTCATCGCGGCCGGCCGGCCGTTCCTCGATCGGCCGCCGGCGGGCTTCGCCGACCATCCGCTCATGATGCGCCGCGGCGGCGTCACCATCGCGGCGTCCGAGAACCGCGCGGCGGTCGAGGCACTGCTGGCGCTTTCCGGCCCCGGTCACGAGATCCGCGAGATCTCGCCCGATGCGGCCGTGGAAAAGGTGCCGATCCTGCGCCGCGATGGTGTCGACGCGGCGCTCTTCGAGCCCGACATCCTCGATATGGACGTGGCCGCGATCCATCAGGGATTCCTCAAGGGGTTTCGCCATCGCGGCGGCGAGATTGCCTGCGACGCCGAGGTCGCGCGGATCGAGCGGCGCGGCGGCGGCTGGCACGTTCGGGCCGGCGAGATCGAGACGCAAGCTCCGATCCTGGTCAATGCGGCCGGCGCCTGGACGGACGAGATCGCCAAACTCGCGGGCGTAAGGCCGGTCGGTCTCGTGCCCAAGCGGCGCACCGCGATCCTGGTCGATCTGCCGGCCGGCACCGATCCTTCGCGCTGGCCGGTCGTCGACCATTGCGGCAACGACCATTACTTCAAGCCCGACAGCGGCACCCGGCTCATGGTCTCGCCGGGCGACGCCACGCCCTGCGAGCCTTGCGATGCGCAGCCCGACGAGATGGACGTGGCCTATCTGGTCGACTGGCTCGAGCGCACCACGACCGTCGAGGTCAGGCGCCTTTCCCATAGCTGGGCAGGCTTGCGCAGCTTCGTCGCGGATGACAGCCCGGTCATGGGCGAAGACCCAGACGCACCCGGCTTCTTCTGGCTCGCGGGCCAGGGCGGCTACGGCATCATGCTGGCGAGCCCCTTGGCCCGCAGCCTGGCCGCGCTGATCGACCGGGGCGAGCTGCCGCAGGATATCCGCGCCGCCGGCGTCGCGGCCGAAGCGCTGGCGCCGCGCCGCGCCGGCCTCGTGGCGGCAGGCTGACGGGCCCCGAGCGCCCCATGCCATTCGCGCGAGGTCCGGGCTATGATCCCGGCGCACTTGTCTTCCTTCCTGGCACAAGGGGGCCGGCGTCATGACCGAGCGCGCGAACGAGCGGGTGGCCTATTTCAACGGCAAGATCGTGCCCGAGCGCGACGTGCTGATCCCGTTCCGCGACCGCGGCTTCATCGCCGGCGACGCGGTGTTCGACACCGCCCGCTCCTTCCGCCACAAGATCTTCAGGCTCGCGGCGCATATCGAGCGGCTTTACCGCTCGCTGCGCTATGTCCGCATCGACCCCGGAGTTTCGCCCCGGGAAATGACCGCGATCACCGAGGACGTGTTCGAGCGCAACCGCCACCTGCTCGACGCCGACGAGGATTACTGGGTGAGCCAGCGCGTCTCGCGCGGCCTCAACACCGACGACCGCGCCTTGGGCGGCAAGATGCAGCCGACCGTTATCGTCGAATGCCAGCCTTTGCCGCTGAAGAGCCGCGCCAAGCTCTATCGCGACGGCATCGCCGTGGTGGTGCCCTCGGTGCGCCGCGCGGCACCTGACATGCTGAGCCCGCGCGCCAAGACGCACAACTACCTGAACCTGGTGATGGGCGACATCGAAGCGCGCGAGGCGGATCCCGAGGGCTGGGCCATCCTGCTCGACGTCAACGGCAACATCAGCGAGGGCATCGGCAGCAACTTCTTCATGGTGAGGGACGGCGTCGTGATCACGCCGCAGTCGCGCTACGTGCTGCCGGGCGTGTCGCGGGCGGTCGCGATCGAGCTTGCGGGCAAGCTCGGCATCCCGGTCGAGGAGCGCGACATCGACCTCTACGACGCCTACACGGCGGACGAGGCGTTCCTGACCTCGACCAGCCTCTGCATCTGCCCGGTCAGGAGCGTCAACGGGCGGCCCATGGCCGAGAAGGCGATTCCGGGGCCCGTCACCCAGCGGCTCATCGACGCCTATGCCGAGCTGGTGGGCATGGATTTCGTCGGCCAGTATCTGCGCCGGCTCGAAAGCTGAAAGAAACGAGGCGCAGGCATTGCGCCGGCCTGCTCCGGCGCCCATCGATCTCTGACGCACGTCGATGATTGAGAGAAACGGATACCCCCTCACCCTTCCCTCTTCCCCGCAAGCGGGGGAGAGGGATTATTTTCTTACCCTCTCCTCCGACCTTCGGGGGAGAGGGTTGCGGAGGGTTGGCGAGGCGAGAAGCCGAGCCTTATCCGAAGCTGGGTGAGGGGGCCGTCGGTCGAGAGTTCCAGCTCCGAGGGCCCATTCCATGTATCCCTATCCCCGCACCGCCTTCTCCCACTTCGCCAGTCGGATCGCCAGCCTCGCCGGCCATCCCAAGGCCTTCGGCCTCTCCTGTCTCGTCATCGCCGTCTGGGCCGTCACCGGGCCGCTGTTCCACTGGTCCGACACCTGGCAGCTCGTCATCAACACCGGCACCACCATCGTCACCTTCCTGATGGTGTTCCTGATTCAGAACACGCAGAACCGCGACGCCAAGGCGATGCAGCTCAAGCTCGACGAGCTGATCCGCGCGGTCGAGGGCGCCCACAACGCGCTGCTCGACATCGAGGAGCTGACCGAAGAGGAGCTGAACCGCATCCGCCTGCGCTATGCGGCGCTAGCGGCCCGCGCCCGCGAGGAGATCAAGCTCGGCCGTCTCGACACCGACCGGCCCGAGGTGGTGATGGATTAGCGCGCGCTCGACGCCACGCGCAAAACAGACGTCGCTTTCCGGGCCAGGGCCGCTTCCTCGAGCAGCCAGGCGCGGAAGGCCGAGGCGGCGGGCCCGAGCGGCCGGCCTTCGGGCGAGACGAGATAGAAGGCCTCGTCGGTCGGCAGCGCGATATCGAAGGGGACCATCAGCCGGCCGGCCGCGACGCGCTCGGCCGCATAGCAAGTCCGCCCCAGGGCCACACCCACGCCGCGCTCGGCCAGATCGAGCGCCGCCACGCCCAGATCGAACTCCAGGCCGCTCGCGCCATCGACCCGATCGGCCGAGCCGGCATGGACCAGCCATTGCCGCCAGCCCTCGCGAAAGCCGAAGGCGTGGAGCAGGGTGCAGCGCGCCAAGTCCGCCGGCCTCTCGAGGCGCATGGGACCGTTGCGCCAATCGGGGCTGCAGACCGGAAAGAGCTCGTCCCAGGTGAGGCGGTCCGCCTTCAACCCGGTCCAACGGCCGGTGCCGTAACGGATTTCGAAGTCCAAGCCGGGGTCCGGATATTCGGCCGGCCAGATCGAGCTGGTCAGGCGAAACTCGATCTCCGGATGGCGCTCGTGGAACCGTGCCAGGCGCGGGGTGAGCCAGAGAATCGTGAAGCTGGTGGTGGCCCGGATCATCAGCCGCGACTTGGTCGGGTCGCCGAAGATCTCCGCCGTGCCAGCCGCGATGCGGGCGAAGGTATCGCCGAGCAGCGGCAGCAGCGCGCCGCCCGCCTCGGTCAGCTTGAGGCCGCGCGGCAGGCGCTGGAACAGGGGCCGCCCGAGATGGCTTTCGAGCAGCCGCACCTGCTGGCTCACCGCGGACTGGGTGATGCCGAGCTCGCGCGCCGCCGCGCTGAAGCTCATGGTGCGGGCGGCCGCCTCGAAGGTGCGAAGCCAGTTGAGCGGCGGCAGGCGTTTCGCCATTGATAACCGATCTATTAGTAAACCTTAGCCTCAGGCGGCACTTTAGTTGTTTGCCGCTTGTCCGGCAAAGGCTCATTATCGCTACGGTTTTTGCAGCCGGGGCGAGGAAACGGCGGCACCAGCCGGAATTCCCCAGGAAAACAAGAAGGGGCGCGGGCGCGCCGGACGATCCTGCGGGAGACCGGCTCGCCGCCTTTTTGCGCGGGCGCCCTCCGTCCAACGCGGGAGCGAGGAAACGATGAGCGAGGTTGAAGGTAGGTCGCCACGGCGCGGCGGGCGCGAGGCGAGGCGCGCGATGCGGGCAGCACCGCTGCCCGAGAATCAGCGCCCGGTCTGGCCCGGCCTCGAAGGCGGCCGCTACAAGCCGCTCACCGACGCCGACATCCAGAAGATCCACGCCGCGGCCCTCGACGTGCTCGAGACCATCGGGCTCGCCGACGCGATCCCCTCGGGCATCGAGGCGATGACCGCCGCCGGCGCCACGCTCAACGACAACGGCCGGCTCACCTTCCCGCGCGCGCTCATCGAGGACACCATCGCCAAGGCGGCGCGCCGCTTCCCGCTCTACGGGCAAGATCCGCGCCACGACATGGAGCCCTGGGGCAGCAAGGTCTATTTCGGCACGGCGGGTGCCGCCGTGCATATCGTCGATCCGGTCACGGGCGAATACCGCGAATCGACCACCAAGGATCTCTACGACATCGCGCGCGTGGTCGACACGCTCGACCATATCCATTTCTTCCAGCGCACCAACGTCTGCCGCGACCTGACCGACCCGTTCGAGATGGACTTCAACACCTGCTATGCGAGCGTGATGGGCACGACCAAGCATGTCGGCTCGAGCTGGGTGGCGCCCGATCATCTCGAAGCCTCGTTCCAGATGCTGCATGCGATCGCCGGCGGCGAGGACAAGTGGCGGGCGCGGCCCTTCGTCAGCCAGTCCAACTGCTTCGTGGTGCCGCCGCTCAAGTTCGCGGCGGATGCCTGCCGCTGCCTCGAGGGTGCCGTGCGCGGCGGCATGCCGGTGCTGCTGCTCTCGGCCGGCCAGGCCGGCGCCACCGCACCCGCCTCGCTCGCAGGAGCGATCGTGCAGGAGGTGGCCGAGGTGCTGGCGGGCCTCGTCTACGTCAACGCGATCAAGCCTGGCGCGCCCGCGATCTTCGGCACCTGGTGCTTCGTCTCGGACCTGCGCACGGGCGCGATGTCGGGCGGCAGCCCCGAGCAGGCGCTGCTCTCGGCGGGTGCCGCGCAGATGGGCCAGTTCTACGACCTCACCTGCGGCACCGCCTCGGGCATGACCGATTCGAAGGTGCCGGACGCCCAGGCCGGCTACGAGAAGGCCTACAACCACGCGCTGGTCGGCAACGCAGGCGCCAACCTGATCTACGAATCGGCCGGCATGCATGCGAGCCTGCTGGGATTCTGCCTCGAGAGCCTCGTCATCGACAACGACATCATCGGCGCCACTCAGCGCACCATCAAAGGCATCGAGGTCACGGACGAAACGATCGGACTCGAGACGATCCGACAGACCTGCCTCGAGGGGCCAGGTCATTATCTCGGCGCCGACCAGACGCTGAGATTGATGCAGACCGAGTATGTCTATCCGCTGGTGGGCGACCGGACCACGCCCAAGGAGTGGCTGGAGCAGGGCAAGCCCGGGATTGTCGATCGCGCCGTCAAGAAGACGCGCCAGATTCTCGCCAACCACTTCCCGGCCCATGTGCCGCCGGCGGTGGACGATTCGATCCGCCAGCGCTTGCCGGTGCGCCTGCCGCGCGAGGCGATGCGCCGCGCCGCCGCGGCGCAGTAACGCACTCCCGCCTCAGCCCGCCGCCGCCTCGCCCATCGGCGAGACGCTGGCGGTATCGAGCGGCACGACCCCCAGCGGCTCGGGCGTCTCCTGCGCCACGGCGCTCCCGGCCAGGTGGTCGAAGCCGGCGGCGACAGCAGCACCGGCCAGCGGCGGCGCATTGAGGCCGAACACATAGCACTGGAAGCCGCCATCGTGCGCCGCCTTGGCGAAGACGGAGAGCGCCCGGATGGCGCGGGTCTGCGGCCAGGGATGATCGCGCAGGTCGCCACTGACCGCGCGCGCACCGGTCGCGAGCACGCGGCTGAAATCGGTCTGGTCGAGGGAGAGCCGCAGCACGACGTCGCGGCTCACGCGCTTGAGGCCCGCCACCATCGCCGGCAATACCGTCCAGTCCCCGCCATAGGCGTCGAGGATGTCGAGCAGGATCAGCTTGCGCATCTGCATCGGCACCTCGGACAACATCGAGATCAGCTCGGCGCGGGCGCGCGGGAGATCCAAGACGGCGCGATGCAGCGGCAAGAACAAGATCGCCTTCGTGCCCTGGCGCAACATCTTCGCCAGATCGGCCACGCCCTTCTTCACGATCATGAGATCGACCGATACGATGATTTCCGGATCGTCCTCCCATTCCATGAGCTCGCTCAGCGACAGATAGGCGTCCCCGACGAGGAAACGCATGCCGAGGCCGTAGGAGGTGATCGCCTGCGTGCCACGATGCCAGATCGGCAAATAGCGGAAAGAGGCGCTCTTGACTTGCGACATGATGAAGTCGCGTTCGCTTTCATCGGGCTCCATCATCGGAACGGTGGCGCCCGACGCCGCGGTTTCGAACAGCCGCATGGTCCGCTGTCGCTTGGCGCCCTCGGCGATCTGACGCTGCGTCTGCGCACCGTCGTAAATCTTGTGCTCGGCCGGTCCGATGAACTGGCGCCAGTCGCCGATCGAACGCGACATCGTCCTCAGCAGATTGTCCAGTCCGTTGGGCTGGATCGCGCTCGGAACGATCCGTGGCGTGACAGCCGCGGCGACGAGCGCCCCCGGCTGCGGCCGTTGTCTTTCGGTTGCCGGCATGCGGCCGGCATCGGCGGCGTCGCGATCGACGATCACCGGTGCACCGTCGAGCATGGCCGTCAGCGTGTCGATCGGATCCTGTGGGTCGAAAGCGACATTGCCATCGAGCTGGACCGTCGAGGTCGCCAGCTGCACGGCGCTGAAGTCGCGATCGATGCCGAACAGCTTCTGCTTGATCTCGGCCGCGATCAGGCTGCAGACGAGCTGCGCCTGTGCCGCATTCTTCGAATCCAGCAGCAGCACGAAATTCGTATCGTCGAGACGCAGGAAGCTGTCGGCCGGGCCCAGCCGCCTGCGCAGGATGCCCGAGATGGTGGCGCCGATACGGTCGGCGACTTCCGGCCATTTCAGGCCGTAATCGCCCTTGATGCGCCCGAAATTGATGAGCTTCACGCGGCCGGCCGCGATCGCGTCGCCATAGGCGGCGACGCCATGCAGCCGGTCGGCGAATGCGAGCCGTGTGCGGAATTCGTGCGGGCCCGGCTCGACCTGGCGCCGCTCGAACCCGTCCGCCGAGGCGCTCTCGTCACCGCCGCCGCTCGCGCGCTCGGAGTCGACAGCGGCGGCGTCGCCCAGCCCCAGCATAGAGACGATGCTGCTCCAGAGACGGCGTTCCATGCTTCGCTCTGCTCCGCTCTTCGCACACCGGGACGCGGATCGTCCGGTTAAGCGACGCTATGCCGTCAACCTTAATGAGTTGTGATCTCGCCTTGCGTTGGCTTGTCGCATCGACGAGCGAACTTCGTCGGCCACGAGACTCTGGCCGCGTCTCCGGCGCTCGAATCGATTTCTTCAAAATTTGCAGAAAATTCGACGAGACGATCTGAGCAGCCGGGTCGCGGATGCGACGTACCGAAGATGCGACGGCGGCAGATGAGTTTTCGACATTCGCGATTCTTGACCGCGAAAGCGCATCAGCGCCCGCTTGCCGCCCGGTCGCCGTTCGCCGTCATCAGCTCGCGATTGCGCCCTGCGACGGTGCCGGGCTCCGGTGCCTCGGTCAGCCCGGCCGCCGGGATCGCCGCACGGATCAGATCCTGGAACTGCCGCACCCGCGCCTCCTTCTGCGACAGGATGCCGAGGCCGTAGCCGCGCGAGGCGAGCCCCGCCTGCACGCCCTCCACCAGATCCTTGTCCTCGCGCGTGGTCTGCGCGTTGATGCGCTGGTTGAGCCAGCGCGCCGCGCGCATCTCGCGCCGCGCGTCCGGCAACGCATAGGCCCGCGAGCGGCTGACGCAGCGCCCCGGCGCCGCCGGCAGGATCTGGAAATAGTCGATCTGGTCCGGATAGATGTCGAAAGCGAGATTGGGGAACAGGCTGTAATAGAGCCAGGCGCGCCGACGCTCCTCGGGCAGATGCTCCACCGGCGGCAGCAGCTTCAGATAATGCCGCTCGCTCCAATTGGGCGAAGAGCCGTCGGTCAGCCGGCCGCCGGCATGCGACACGCCCAAGGGCTTCACCTCGAAGTCGTAATGGGGACCGTAAAGCCGCTGCAGGCCCGGATGGGCCGGCGGAATGTGATAGCCCTCGATGTTGTTCTCGACCGCGACCTTCCAGTCGGCGGCGATCGGCGTGACGGCGTGGGGCCCGAGCGGCTCCATCTCCCCGATGCGATAGAGCTCGAGCGCCGCGCGATAAGGCGCCAGCTGCTCGGCGATCGAGGGGCCGCTCCCACCGAAGCGGACGAAGATGAAGCCCAGGAACAGCTCCATCTCGACCGGCCTCAAGCCGTGCTCGGCCTTGTCGAGGCCGGGGAACCCCTCCTCGCCCGGCACCGCCACGAGCCGGCCATCGAGATCGTAGAGGAAGCCGTGATAGCGGCAGCGCACCGCACGGCCGCAATTGCCGGCCGCACCCTCCAGCAAGCGGAAGGCACGGTGGCGGCAGACATTGTGGAAGGCGCGCAAACCGCCCTGCTTGTCGCGCAGCACGATCGCGCTTTCGCTCAAGAGATCGAAACGCAGGTAATCGCCCGGCCGCCTCAGCTCGCTGACATGGCCCACGAGCTGCCAGGTCTCGAGAAAGACCGCCTCGCGCTCGAGCGCGAAGAATTCCGGGTTGGCGTAGGTCCAGGCCGGCAAGGTGGTCGGGATCATGGCGCAGCATCTCCGCCCATGCGCAAAGGAACTGCAATCCTAACCCGGCCCCGCGGCCGCGAACCAGCCGGCTCCGGCGGCCCCCAAGGACCCATGGCGAACCGGACATGCCCGTCGGGACGGGGCCACACACATGACATAGCCGGGCGGCTGGCGGTGGGAAACGCATGCCTTAGACTCCGTCCTTTCCCCTCGTTTGTCGCATTCCTGCAGCTTCGGGAGGACGAGCCATGGCATACCGCACGCTTCTTGGCGTTCTTTCCGCTTTCGCTCTTGTCGCCTTCGCCGTTCCAAGCGCGAGAGGCGCCGACACATCGATCATCGCGGGCCGCACGCTCAAGGTCGAACCCGACGCCCGCTTCTGCGTCGTCGGCCATGACGACCCGGCGGACGAACTCATCCATCGTGCCTTCGACGAGGCAGCCGGCGACAACCTGGCCACCGTCTCGATTCAGGCGGACTGCGAAAAGCTCGAGAGGTTCCGCCGTAATGAGAGCGCGATGGGCGACGTCGAACCCTCCCTGGCGGTACAGGTCAATCTCAAGGCCGGAAAGCCCATGATCGTCGGGATGCCGCGTGCCCGGTTCCTCGACTACATGGAAACGAACCTGAAAAGCCAGAACAGCAGCCAGATCTATCAGCTCGGCGAGAAGAGCGCCCAGGCCGCCATGACGAGGCTGAAGCAGTCCATGGGCGAGAGCGTCGGCAACGTCAATCTCGAAGGCACCCAGATCCTGGGCGTGCTCGACCGCGACGATTCGGCCGTCTATCTGGGTCTGGTGCAGCGATTCACCCAGGGCGGCAAGCGTATGCAGGTCGCCGCGATCGCGGCATCGACCGTGGTCAATGGTCTGCCGCTCACGATCACCTACTCGGAGCCCTTCACGAAGCCGGATATGTTTCCGACCATGCTGACGGAGACCAAGCGGTTCACGCGCGACATCATCCAGCTCAATGAAGGCAGCGGCTAATTTCCTTTCGCAGTAGAGCGCGGCGTCATGACGCCGCGCAACCGCTGGGGAATCGGCTTTCGCATGGCCCCAGGGCATCTTGATCCGCAGCGCGACGGACCGCGGCTTTGTCCGGAAAGGGCCGCCGCATTTCCGGATTGGCGCGGATTGTCCCTCTCACGGGCGGTTCTCGGCTCCCCTTCGCAACGGTAGGATCGCGATGGTCAAGAACAGATCGGCGCTGTCGCGGCGCCGCCAACCGGAGCCGACAGCGCATGAAGGGGTTCACCGGGCTCTCGCTCTTCGTCTTCCTCCTCCTGCTGGCCCTGCTCCCGCTGCTGTTCGGGCAGCTCATGGCGGCCAGCCTGGTCAAGCTGCATCTGAGCCCTGGAACGGCTCTGCTGTTGACGATCGGCATCATCCTGGGCGGGCTCATCAACATTCCGGTCAAGCGCATCGCGCAGGACCGGGACGTTGCGGTGCACCCCCTCGCCGTCTTCGGGTTCTCCGACGCGTGGCCGGGCCTGCGGCGCGTCCGCCGGCAGACGGTCATCGCGGTCAATGTCGGCGGATGCCTGATACCGACGGGACTGGCGGTCTACGAGTTGGCGCATCTGGCCGCGCGCGATCCTCAACTGCTCTTGGCCGCCGCTGTCGCCTCAGTCGTCAACATCGTGGTGTGCTACCTCCTGGCCCGGCCGGTGCCCGGCGTCGGGATTCTCATGCCGGGTTTGATACCCCCCATCGTCGCGGCGCTTCTGGCGTTGATTCTCGCCCCCGAGCAGGCGGCGCCGATCGCCTTCGTGGCCGGCGTCACCGGCCCGCTGGTCGGCGCCGACCTCCTTCATTTGAAGGACATCCAGAAGAGCGCCGTCGGCATAGCCAGTATTGGCGGGGCCGGGACGTTCGACGGCATCATCCTGTCTGGGATCATCGCGGCCTATCTGGCTTGAGGCCTGGCCTCATCGACTCGTGCCCGAGCGGCGCGACCTGGAGCGCGAGGGTGCACCCACCACCTGGCAGGCAGGACAGAAATAGGCCGTGCGCCCCGAAAACTTGAGGGTCTCGATCGCGCCCCGGCAGCGCGGGCAAGGCGCGCCCTTTTCGCGGCGCGGGATGAGAAAGCTTTTGGGGAGTTGCTCCGTCGCTTCTTCCGAGCCGCCACCGCGCGCAACGGCGGTTTCAAGGACCTTGCGAAGCGTCCGGTAAAGCCGCACGAGGTCGGCGCGCCCGAGCGCTCTGACTTGCGCCTGCGGATGGATTCGCGCCTGGAACAGGATCTCGTCCGAGAAGATGTTGCCGATGCCGCTGACGAGTGCCTGGTCCATGAGCGCGGCCTTGACCGCCCCTTTGTTCGGCGCGAAGACGGCGATGAAGGCGGCCTCGCCGAGTGCGGGGTCCAGCGCGTCGGGGCCGAGCTCCTGCTTCAGGACGAAGGCGTCGGCGTCATCGACAACGGCGATGCCGCCCAACTGGCGCCGATCGTCGAAGGCGAGATGCCCCCCGTCCGCAAAGTCCAGCCGCACGCGGTCATATTTGGGATCGTCGGCCAGGTCCTTGAAATGGCGCAGACGCCCGGTCATGCCGAAGTGAAGCGCGAGCCAGCGTCCGTCATCGAGCTCGACCAGGAGATGCTTGCCGTGCCGGCGCGTGCTCGTCATGCGCCGATCCCGGAGCGCCTGTCTGAGCCGGGCGGCGGGCAGGGTCAGCACCTTGGCCTTGCGTATCGTCACGTCGGCGATCGTTCGGTTGAGCGAGGTCGCCTGCAGATGGCGGCGGAAGCGCTCGACGTCTGGCAGTTCGGGCATCGCTGGCCTCTTCGTTTCGGGGCACCCTCTACGACAACGTCACCTCGAGACCGTCATAGGCGAAGCGCGCTTCGACTCCCTGCTCGCGGCCCATGGCTCTGAGCCTGGCGCCGAGGCGGCGCTCGTCCCCCTCGACGATCTCGCTGCCGCAATGCGTGAAGATCGCCCGCCGCACGCCCGCCTTGCGGCACCAGCCGAGCTGCGCGCGGACCGTCGTATGGCCGAAAAGGCGGCCTCCTCGTCGACGCACCATGGAACGTGTCATCGTCGCGGCGTCGCCCACAAAGAGATCGAGCCCCGAAAGCGCCGCTTCGGGCTCCAGGATAGCCACGACGTCGGGAACATAGAACAAGGCATGTTGCCGGGTGGCTATGCGAAACCCCACCGCCGGCGCGCGCAGGGAATGGATCACCGGGAAGGCTTCGACCACGAGCCCCGCCACTCTCGTCGGGCTGCGGGGCGCCAGGAGGCGGCGTTCGCGCAAAGGGTAGCCGGCCAGCGCATCCAGGCACTCGGCGGTGGCATAGACCGGGCAGGGCGCGCCGTCCTGCAGGCCCCAGGCGTGGTCCGGGTGTGCGTGCGTGACGAGAATGGCGCGAGGCGCCAGAGCCTCCAGCCGCCCGAGCCAGTCCAGGCCACAATCCACCATGACCGGTCCCGCGCCATCCGAAACCAGAAGCGCGCTGTGCCGCCGGTGCCGGCGCGTGCGATGCTCCACGTAGCCGCAGGTGCCGAGAAAGGTCAGCTTCAGGGGCATCGCGGACACACCACCACGGATCCAGGGTCGGCGGCTTCCGGAGGCCCGCCATGGGGAGCCGATTCCCCCAAGCGGCTTCGTGTCCGGCTATTCGAGCGGCCCGCGCGAGCGAGATGGCCCGATCACCGCCGCTCCTGCAAGGACGAAGGCCCGACTCCTCCCCGCGCTCCGGTCCGCCCGGCGGCCTCGGTGGCGGCAACCCGCTGTTTGACGCGCAGAAAGCTGTCCGGGCTCACGGATATGGAGTCGATGCCGCATTCGACCAGGAACTCGGCGAATTCGGGGTGATCGCTCGGCGCCTGGCCGCACAGCCCCACCTTGGCGCCGGCCTTGTGAGCCTCCGTGATCACGCTCCGGATCATCCATTTCACCGCCTCGTCCCGCTCGTCGAAGAGGGGGGCGAGTTCCGCCGAATCGCGGTCGACGCCGAGCGTCAGCTGCGTCAGATCGTTGCTACCGATGGAAAAGCCGTCGAAGCGCTCGGCGAAGGCGCGCGCCAGAACGACATTGGAGGGAACCTCGCACATGACATAGACCTCGAGCCCGTCCTTCCCCCGCTCGAGGCCGCTTTCCGCCATGGTGGCCAGCACGCTGTCGGCTTCCTTGGTGGAGCGACAGAACGGGATCATGACGATGACGTTCCTGAACCCCATCGTCTCGCGCAACCGGCGGATGGCGCGGCACTCGAGCGCGAAGCCCTCGCGGTAGCGCGGCGAATAGTAGCGGGAGGCACCGCGGAAGCCCAGCATCGGGTTCTCTTCATCCGGCTCGAACTCGGCCCCTCCGATCAGGTTTGCATACTCGTTGGTCTTGAAGTCGCTCATGCGCACGATCACCGGCTTCGGATATAGAGCCGCGGCGATGCGGGAAAGCCCGCGGGCCAGGCGGTCGACGAAATATTCGGTCTTGTCGTCGTAGCCCTGCGTGAGTTCGAGGATGGTGCGCCTGGCTTCCTCGTCCTTCAGCCTGTCGTAGCGCACGAGCGCCATCGGGTGGATCTTGATGTGGTTGCTGACCACGAACTCCATGCGGGCGAGGCCGACGCCGTCGGAGGGGATGCGCCACCAGCGGAACGCCGCCGCGGGGTTTGCCAGATTGAGCATCACCTTGGTGCGCGTTGCCGGAACATTCCCGAAATCGAGATCGGCGACCTCGTAGTCGGCCTTGCCCTCGTAGATGAAGCCCTGATCGCCTTCGGCGCAGGAGACGGTCACCTCCTGCTCGTCGTGGAGAGTGCGGGTCGCCCCGCCGGTCCCGACGATCGCGGGAAGGCCGAGCTCACGGCTGACGATCGCGGCATGCGACGTCCGCCCGCCATGGTCCGTGACGATGGCTGCCGCCCGCTTCATGATCGGCACCCAGTCCGGGTCGGTGACTTCCGTCACCAGGATTGCGCCGTCGACGAAGCGTTCGATCTCGCGCGGATCTCGGATCATGCAGACGGTTCCCGCCACGATCGCATCGCCGATGGCGAGCCCCGCCGCCAGCTTCCGCCCCTTCGACTTGATCCGATAGCTCTTGAAGGCGGTCGCCCCGCGCCGAGACTGCACGGTTTCGGGCCGTGCCTGGACGATATAGAGCTCGCCGGTCTCGCCGTCCTTGGCCCATTCGATGTCCATGGGCTGGCCGTAATGGCTCTCGATGAGGCAGGTCCACCGCGCAAGGACGAGGATTTCCCGGTCGTCCAACACGAAGGCGGTGCGCTCCGACAGGGGCGTCGGCACGTTCTTCGTCGGCAGGTCGCGGTCGCTCGTATAGATCGCTTTTCGCGCCTTCCCGCCGCACTTCTTCTCGACGATCGGCACGAGAGCGGAATCGGACAGGAGCGGCTTGAAGACCTGGTACTCGTCCGGGTCGACCGTGCCCTGCACGACGTTCTCGCCGAGCCCCCAGGCCGCGTTGATGAGCACCACCTTGTCGAAGCCGGTCTCGGTGTCGATCGAGAACGTCACCCCGGCACCGGCGAGGTCCGAGCGCACCATCTTCTGCACGCCGATCGAAAGCGCGATCTTCAGATGGTCGAAGCCCTTCGCTTCCCGATAGCTGATGGCCCGATCGGTAAAGAGCGAGGCGTAGCAGCGCCGGCATGCATCGAGCAGCGCGGTCTCGCCGCGAATGTTGAGATAGGTCTCGTGCTGGCCGGCGAAGCTGGCGCTCGGCAGGTCCTCGGCCGTCGCGCTCGAGCGCACCGCAACGTCGGCATCCGCCTTGCCGACGCGCCGGCACAGATCGCGATAGGCGGAGCGGATGGGGTCCACGATTTCGGACGGCCAATCGCTGCGCAAGAAGGCGCGGCGGATCGCCTGGCCGGTCTCGGCCAACGTCGCCTTGCCCGCTTGCAGATCGCCGAGCGCGGAGGCGATCGTTTGCTTCAGCCTGTTCGCTTCGACGAAGCGCCAATAGGCGTCTGCCGTTGTCGCAAAACCCGGCGGCACGCCGACGCCTGCTGCCGCGAGGTTGCGCACCATCTCGCCGAGCGAGGCATTCTTGCCGCCGACACGCGCCACGTCTGCCCGGCGCAAATCCTCGAACCAGATCACCTGTGGGCCAGTTGCAGCCACAGCGCCCTCCTGCTCGACGCCTCCTTCCTGGCGATCTCGTCGTCCGGCGATTTCACGCGCCACACTGGCCGCAAAGCGACAAGTCGGCGGCCTCGCTTCGACGATCTTCGGCCCTCGTTATCCGGCCCGGTGGCAATCGACAACCGATACGAAGCCCAGTTGCCTGCACGCCACGCCATGTCGGGTGCAGCGCGTTCACGCCCCCGCACGAGCTCTCAGTCCGGCTTCCGCCGTACGAGGCTGTTCCGGACTTCCTTTCGTCAGCGATTGGTAGAGCGCGAGGTACTGCTCGGCCGATCTCTCCCAGCCGAAATCCTGCCGCATCGCTTCGAGTTGGATCCTGCGCCAGGAGAGCGGTTGTTGATACATCGCGATCGCGCGCCGGAGACATGCGTGCATATCCACAACCGTCGGTTCGTTAAAGACGAAGCCTGTGGCAACGCCGCGGCTGACCGCCTCGGGCAGGGCGTCTGAAACAATGTCCACAGGTCCGCCGACATTGCGGACGATGGGCAGCGCGCCGTAACGCATGGCATAAATCGGTGTCAGGCCGCAGGGCTCGAAGCGCGAGGGGTGAAGCAGCATGTCGGCGCCGGCCTGCAAGCGATGGGCAACGGCCTCGTCGTAGCCGATCCGCACGGCGACGCGCCCGGGATAGCGGCCGGCCAGCGCCTGAAATTCCTGCTCGAGCGGCTGATCGCCCTCCGCGACGAGCGCGAATTGCACGCCCTCCTCGACGAGCCGCGGCACGGCGTCGATGACGACATCGGCCATCTTCTGGTGCGTGATGCGGCTCAGGAACGCGATCAGCGGCAGCTCGGGCTCGACATCGAGCCCGAGCTCCTCCTGAACCAGGCTCTTGCAGGTGCGTTTTCCCGAGATGTCCGCATGGCTGTAGCCGCAGGGAAGATACGGATCGTCCGCCGGGTCCCAGACGCCATAGTCGGCGCCGTTGAGAATTCCGGTCAGATCTCCGGCTCGCTGCCGCAGCACGCCTTCCAACCCGCATCCATATTCCGGCGTCAGAATCTCGCGGGCATAAGTCGGGCTCACGGTCGTCAGCCGGTCGGCATGGACGATTCCCGCTTTCAAGAACGAGATGTTGCCGAAGAACTCCATGCTGGCCGCATCCTGCGCCCGCGGCAGGCCGAGCTCTGCGGCCGTGCCATAGGGAAACAGCCCCTGGAACGCCATATTGTGGATGGTGAAGACCGTTCTGGGCCGCGGTGCCGGCTGCGAGGCCGCAAACAGAGGCAGCAGGCCCGCATGCCAGTCGTTGGCGTGAATGACGTCGGCCCGCCAGCCGGGATCAGCCGCGCCCGTGGCGACGCGCCATGCCGCATGGTTCAAGATCGCGAAACGCATGGCGTTGTCGGGCCAGTCCTGCCCGTCGCGATCGCGATAGAGCCCGCCCTCCCGCTCGAAAAGCCTCGGGCAGATGACGAGCCAGATAGGCAGACCGGTGTCCGGCAGCCGCCCCGTGGCGAGACGAACCTCTCCAACGCCGGGAAGGTGGCGCAGACAGACGCTCTTGCGCGACAGACCTGACACCCGATCGAGCACGCCCGGGTAAGCCGGCAGAATCAAACGGATATCGACGCCGAGCTCGGCCAGGGCGGCAGGAAGCGCTGCGGAAACGTCGGCGAGACCGCCTGTCTTTGCGAGAGGGAAGACCTCAGAGGAGACAAACAGAACTCGCAGCGTTGCCATCGTCGTTGCTCCCTGTCCCGCGCCCGAGTGTGTCTGATTATTTAGGTGCCAGCATGACCGCGGTGTCACGCGAAACCTTGACTTGGATCAAGCTCGACCGATGTTTTTGGGGATAACTTCTTCGACGTTCCAACGTTCCAACGTGGGAACGCATTCTTGCATCGCGCTTGGCGGGGCGGCCCATGACACCGATCGATCCGTTCCTGCAGAGAACGCATATCGCCTACTTCTCCATGGAGATCGCGCTGCGTAGCGAGATGCACACCTACAGCGGCGGTCTGGGCGTTCTCGCGGGCGACACGGCGCGGTCCTGCGCCGACCTGGAACTGCCGGTGGTGTTCGTCACGCTCGTCAGCCGCTCGGGCTATTTCCAGCAGGCGATCGATTCCACCGGGCGCCAGATCGAGCATGAGGATCGCTGGGATCCGGCGGCCTGGTCGGTACCACTCGGCGCCATGGTGGCGGTGCAGATCGAGAAGCGCGAGGTCTGGATCAGGCCGTGGCTCTACATCTACACCTGCCCGCTCGGCCATTCGATCCCGATCCTGCTTCTCGATACCGACCTCGAGGAGAACAGCGAGAACGACCGCCAGATCACGCACGATCTTTATGGCCGCGACGAAGCCTACCGCCTCAAGCAGGAGATCGTGCTCGGTATCGGCGGCGTGCGCGTGCTTCAGGCGCTCGGATTCTCCATCCACACCTACCATCTGAACGAGGGCCATGCGGCGCTCCTGGCGATCGAGCTCTTGCATCGCTTCCGGCAACCCGTCTTCGGCCTCCTGCCAGGGGAATCGGCATATGACGTTCCCCGCGTGCGCAACTTGTGCATCTTCACCACCCACACGCCGGTCGAAGCGGGGCACGACCGGTTCTCCTACGACATGGTCGAGCGGATCCTGGAGGACCTGATCGAGATCGACGAGTTGAAGCGGCTTGGCGGGAGCGATCGCCTGAACATGACGCGCCTCGCTCTCGAGTTGAGCGGCTATGTCAACGGCGTCGCCCGCCGCCACGCGGAAACCGCGAACCACATGTTCCCGGGGTTCCATATCCGGGCGATCACCAACGGCGTGCATGTCGGCATGTGGACCCACGACAGCTTCGCCCGCCTCTATCAGGCGAGCTTCCCGCACTGGTGTCACGAGCCCGAGGTCCTGGTCCGCGCCGATCAGCTCGACGACGCCGCGGTCTGGTCCGCTCACCGCGAGGCGAAGAAGGATCTCCTGGCGCTGATCGAGCGCCGGAGCGGTGTGGCCATGGATCTCGATCGGCCGATCCTTGCCTTCGCACGACGCATGACGGGGTATAAGAGGCCGACGCTGTTGTTCGCGAACATCGACCGCCTCGCCGCTATTGCGCGGCGATTTCCGTTTCAGGTGGTCGTTGCCGGCAAGGCCCATCCCCACGACGGCGAAGGCAAGCGGCTGATCGAGGAGATCAACGGCCACATCCGAACGCTGAAAGGCACGATCCCCGCGGTATTCCTGCCCAACCACGACCTGGATCTGGCGAAGGTCCTGGTGGCGGGTGCCGACCTCTGGCTCAACACGCCGCAGCCGCCCATGGAAGCGTCGGGCACCAGCGGCATGAAGGCCGCGCTCAACGGCGTTCTCAACATCAGCGCCCTCGACGGATGGTGGATCGAAGCCTGCATCGAAGGGGTCACCGGCTGGGCGATCGGCCAGAGCGGCGACGTTCCGTCATGGTCTCGAGACGCGGATGCGCTCTACGACAAGCTCGAACATGTCGTCCTGCCGCTTTATCACGACGACCGTGCGCGCTGGACCTGGATGATGAAGCAGGCGATCAGCAAGATCGCCAGCCACTTCAACAGCCAGCGCATGATGCGCCGCTATGCGACCGAAGCCTATATCCGCTAGCGGGGACGGATCGGCGTCCGACGAACTCGACGGGGGCCTGTCCGAGGCGGCATGCCGGGACATCGTTACCGGCGACTGCCACGACCCCTTCTCCATCCTGGGCATGCATCGAGAGACACGGTCGGGCGCGCACGTGGTGCGCGCGTTCCTGCCGCAGGCGAGCGCGGTTCGGCTGCTCCATGCCGTCACGGGCGACATTGTGGCCCCGTTGTCTGCGACCCGGCATCCGGGATTCTTCGTCGGCCGTCTCGAGCCCGGAACCGAACGTTTTCCCTATCGCCTGCGCATCCGGACCGAAAGCGGCACGAGCGATATCGAGGACCCCTACCGCTTCCCGCCGGTGCTCTCGGATTTCGACCTCCATCTCCTGGCGGAAGGCACGCATCTGGCCGCTTACGACGTGCTGGGCGCGCACGTCATGACCCTGGACGGCGTCGACGGCGTCGCCTTCGCGCTGTGGGCGCCGAATGCCAGGCGCGTCTCCGTGGTCGGTCCCTTCAACGGCTGGGACGGCCGCCGCCATCCCATGCGATGCCGGTACGGTTGCGGCATATGGGAGATCTTCCTTCCCGGCATCGGCGAAGGGGAGCTCTACAAGTTCGAGATCAAGTCGCGGTCGGGCGAGCTGCTGCCCTTGAAGGCCGACCCCTACGCCTTTCGCGCCGAGCACCCGCCCTCCACCGCGTCCGTCGTCTACGGTTCTTCACGCCACCGGTGGCAAGACGACGCCTGTCGCGCCGCGCGGCACCACCGCAATGCGCGCACGGCGCCGATCTCGATCTACGAGGTGCATCTCGGCTCGTGGAAGCGGGACCCGAGCAATCGCTACCTCGGCTACGACGCGCTGGCCGAGGAGCTGGTGCCTTACGCCAAGGAGATGGGTTTCACCCATCTCCAGCTCCTTCCGATCTGCGAGCACCCGTTCGGCGGGTCCTGGGGCTATCAGCCGCTGGGCCTGTTCGCACCGACCGGCCGGTTCGGCGGCCCGGACGGCTTCCGCCGCTTCGTCGAGCGCTGTCATGCGGAGGGGCTGGGCCTGCTGCTCGATTGGGTGCCCGCCCATTTCCCGGAGGATCCGCATGGCCTCGGGCGGTTCGACGGAACCCACCTCTACGAACATGCCGATCCGCGCCGCGGCCGGCATGCCGACTGGGGATCCCTCGTCTACAATTACGGGCGCAACGAGGTCGCGAATTTCCTGATCGCGAGCGCGCTGTTCTGGCTGGATCGCTATCACGTCGACGGCTTGCGGGTCGACGCCGTGGCCTCGATGCTCTATCTCGACTACAGCCGAGAGGACGGCGAGTGGCTGCCCAACGAGTTCGGCGGGCGCGAAAACCTGCAGGCGATCGACTTCCTGCGTCGCCTGAACCGGACGGTTCTCGGCCGCCACGACGGCGCCGCGATGATCGCCGAGGAATCGACGGCATGGCCGATGGTCACGAGGCCGCCGGAGGTAGGCGGCCTCGGCTTCAATTACAAATGGAACATGGGATGGATGAATGACACGCTGCAATACATGTCGCGCGACCCGCTCTATCGGAAATATCACCATGACGAGCTGACCTTCGGCCTTCTTTACGCTCACAACGAAAACTTCGTCCTGCCGCTGTCCCACGACGAGGTGGTGCATGGCAAGCGGTCCCTTCTGGAACGGATGCCCGGCGACGACTGGCAGAAGTTCGCCAATCTGCGGCTCTACTACGCCTTCGCCTTCACCCAGCCGGGCAAGAAGCTTCTGTTCATGGGCAACGAATTCGCGCAGCGCCGGGAATGGGATCACGACCACGGTCTCGACTGGCACCTGCTCGACGAGCTCGAGCATCGCGGCGTCCACCATCTGGTTCGCGATCTCAACCGGCTCTATCGCGCGACCCCGTCGCTTCACCAACTCGATTGCGAGCCCGCCGGCTTCTCCTGGATCGACTGCCACGATTACGAGCGCAGCATCGTTTCCTATATTCGTCGCGGCCGCGATCCGCACGACTTCACGGTCGTCGTCTGCAATTTCACCCCCGTGGTGCGCTTCGGCTATCGCATCGGCGTGCCCGCGCCGGGCTGCTATCGGGAATTGCTCAACACCGATTCGAGGCATTATGGCGGCAGCGACGTGGGCAACGCGGGGGCCGTCACGGCCGACGATGTCCCGATGCACGGCCATCCGCATTCGCTGAACCTGACGCTCCCGCCCCTCGCCGCACTCGTGCTCCAGCCGGCTGGCGGTTGAGGCAGCCGCGACGATGACCGGCCTTCATGCCTTGCGAGCCGGCTCGCCACACCCGCTCGGCGCCAACTGGGACGGTCGCGGCGTCAATTTCGCGATCTTCTCCCAGCATGCGGAGCGCGTCGATCTCTGCCTCTTCGACCATACCGGGCAGCGCGAAATGCAGAGGCTCACGCTCGGCGAGCGCTCCGGCGATGTCTGGCATGGCTACGTCCCCGCTCTCGTGCCGGGCCAGCTCTACGGCTATCGCGTGCACGGCCCCTACGAGCCGGCCGACGGCTACAGGTTCAATCCGAACAAGCTGCTGCTCGATCCCTACGCCAGGGCGCTCACGGGGCGCATCGTGCCGCATGACGCGCATTTCGGCTATCGCGCGGGCGACTCGTCGCTCGATCTCTCGTTCGACGGGCGCGACAATGCGGCCTACATGCCGAAGTGCCGCATCATCGGTCCCGACCGCGAGGGAACGCCCGATCCTGCGCCGGTCACGCCGTGGAGCCGAACCGTGATCTACGAGCTTCATGTCCGCGGCATGACCCGTCTCCACCCGGACGTCGCCCTGCCGCGGCGCGGCACCTTCGCCGGGCTCGCGGCGCCGGCGGTGACGCGGTATCTGAATTCGCTCGGCGTGACCGCGGTCGAGATCATGCCCGTGCACCCGATCGCCGACGAGCCCCGCCTGACCGCAAGGGGCTTGCGAAACTATTGGGGCTACAACCCGCTGGCCTTCTTCGCGCTGGAGCCGCGCTATTGTGCCGGCGAGGAAATCGGCGAATTCAAGGCGATGGTCCGCGCCATGCACGATGCCGGCATCGAGGTCATCCTCGATGTGGTGTTCAATCACAGCGGCGAGAGCGACGAGCTGGGGCCGACGCACTGCTTTCGCGGCATCGACAACATGGCCTACTATCGGCTCGACCCGTCGAACCGGCGCTATTATCTGAACGCGTCGGGCTGCGGCAACACGCTGAACCTCGCTCATCCCCGGGTCCTGCAGATGGTGATGGACGCGCTGCGCTACTTCGCTCGCGACATGGGCGTGGACGGGTTCCGGTTCGATCTCGCCGTGGCCCTGGCTCGCGGCGGCGATCGTTTCGACCCCGCTTGCGGCCTGTTTCAAGCGATCGCCGCCGATCCCGTGCTCTCCCGCCTCAAGCTGATCGCCGAGCCCTGGGATGTCGGCGAGGACGGCTATCAGCTCGGCCGGTTTCCGGCGGGCTGGGCCGAGTGGAACGACCGTTTCCGCGACTGCGTGCGCCGATTCTGGCGCGGCGACGCCGGACAGACGGCGGAGCTGGGCTTCCGCTTGACCGGTTCCAGCGACCTGTTCGACCGGCCCGGCCGGGGCCCGCTGGCGAGCATCAACTTCGTGACCGCCCATGACGGGTTCACGCTGCAGGATCTCGTCAGCTACGACCGCAAGCACAATCTCGCCAATGCCGAAGGCGGGGCGGACGGCACGGACCACAATTTCAGTTGGAATTGCGGCGCCGAGGGGCCGACCGAGGATTCCGCCATCCGCGCGTTGCGCCTCCGGCAGAAGCGCAATCTCGTCGCGACGCTCTTCCTCTCGCAAGGCGTTCCCATGATCGCCGCCGGCGACGAGCGCGGCCGCACCCAGCGCGGCAACAACAACGCCTATTGCCAGGACAACGAAATCGGCTGGATGGACTGGACGCCTCTGCAGGATGGCGACCGCGCCTTCTTCGAGTTTTTCCGGGCCGTCATCCGGCTGCGTCGATCGCACCCGGCGCTTCGGCGCGAGCGGTTTTTCGAAGGCACGGTCGAGCCCTCGTCGGGAACGAAAGACATCGTCTGGCTGTCGGCCCGCGGCGATGAAATGACCGAGCGCGACTGGGACGATCCTGATACCCGCGCCTTCGGCTTCATCGTCAACGGCGACGTCGCCGCCGACGGGCGCGACGACAGCTTTCTCGTGCTGATGAACGCAGCGGCCGAAACGACGATCTTCATGCTGCCCGAAACGACATACGGGCCGTGCTGGCGGATGATGCTGGATACCGCGCGGCCGGAACCCGTGACCGGCGGGACGAGCCTCGAGGCCGGCGCATCGCTCGCGCTCGCAGCGCATTCGCTCGTGGTGCTGTCGAGACCCTCGGGCGCAAGAGGTTGAGCCGAGGCGCCATGTCACGCGACGAACTGATCGACCGCCTTGCGGCCCTCGCCGGGATCGAACCCAGCTATTACGACATCGCTGGGACGCGCCACGACACGTCAACGCAGGTCGAGGCGGCGCTCCTTGCGGCCATGGGCTTCGATCTCTCGAGCAACGCCTCGCTTGCCGCCTCCATCGCCGAGCTGGAGACAGGGCCGTGGCGCCGCTGGCTCGCGCCGGCTCTCATCGCGCCGGCCGACGAGCCCAACGCCGCGCTCGAAATCTCGTTGCCGGCGCGGCTCGACCGGAAGCAATTCGCCTGGGTGATCGAGTTGGAGCAGGGCGGCCGGCGGCACGGCGAATTTCGCGCGGAGGAGATCGAAGCGGTGAAGGCGCGCGAGATCGACGGCCAGACCGTCCTCAAGCGCCAGCTGCTGCTCGCCGCCCCGCTCCCGCCGGGCTATCACAGCTTGACTTTGCACGGGCCCGACGGCGCCGACGAAGCGTTGCTGATCGCCGCACCGCCGCAATGCTATCTGCCGCCCGTCCTGCAGCAAACCGACGCGAAGCTGTGGATGATCAGCGCCCAGCTCTACGCGGTGCGCTCGCAGCGCAACTGGGGCATGGGCGATCTCGGCGATCTGGCACATCTGGTCGCGCAATCGGCGGAGGCGGGGGCGGCGGGCGTCCTGCTCAATCCGTTGCACGCCCTCTATCCCGGCGTACCCGCTCACGCGAGCCCCTATTCGCCGTCGAGCCGCCTTTTCCTCAACCCTCTCTACATCGATGTCATGGCCACCCCGGGCTTCATCCGCTCCGAGGCCTCGCATCACGTCATGGAGGCGGCCGGAGGCGACGCCGTGCCGACCAAGCTGCGCCAACCGTCGCTGATCGATTACGAGGCGGTCGCGCGGGCCAAACTGCCCGCCCTCGAGGAGATGCACCGGAGCTTTCGGCGCCTCCACCCCCGGGACGAATCCTGGCCCGGAACGCTCGACGAATCGTTCCGCGCCTTCCGGACCCACGCCGGCACCGCCTTGCGCCACTTCGCCCTGTTCCAGGTCCTCGACGAAGTCCATAGCAAGGCGGCCGGACGGCGCGTCTCGTGGACCGACTGGGCCGAGCCCTATCGCAGCCCCCTCTCACCGGCCGTCCTCGCCTTCGCCGATGCGCATGCCGACCGCGTCGATTTTCACGAATACCTTCAATGGCAGACCGACGAGCAGCTCGCGGCCGCGGCCGCCAAAGGCCGCGAAGACGGCATGGCGATCGGGCTGTGTCGCGATCTCGCCATCGGCGTCGACGCCGGCGGTGCCGACGCCTGGAGCCTGCAGGATGTTCTGGTGGAACGTGCGCGCATCGGCGCGCCGCCGGACGATTTCAATCCGCAAGGACAGGAATGGGGCATCCTTCCGATGAACCCGCTCGCCTTGCGCCAGCAGGCTTACCGCCCCTTCATCGAGCTCTTGCGCGCCAACATGCGCCATGCCGGCGCGATCCGCATCGATCACGTCATCGGGTTCCAGCGGCAGTTCTTCGTGCCCGTCGGCGGCAAAGCCGTGGACGGCACCTATGTGCGCTACCCCTTCGACGAGCTGCTGGCGATCACCGCGTTGGAAAGCCACCGCAACCGCTGCATGGTCATCGGCGAGGATCTCGGAACCGTGCCCGAGGGATTCCGCGAGCGCATGCGCGCAGCCGGCGCGCTCGGAACCTGCGTCCTCTATTTCGAAAAGAACGGCACCGGGCGGTTCCGCTCTCCCGCCGACTATCCCGAGCTGGCGCTGGCCAGCGTGACGACGCACGACCTGCCGACGCTCGCGGGCTATTGGGAAGGTCGCGACATCGCGTTTCGCAGAGCGACGGGCGCCTATACGCCGGCCGAGGCCGAACAGGCCGCCGAGGCGCGCCGCCAGGACCGCGCCGCACTGTTCCGCGCGCTTATCGATTGCAAGCTGATCGCGGCGGATGCCGGCGAAGAGGCGGTGGTGCCCGAACGGATGGATCCGACGCTGGCCCGCGCCGTCCACCTGTTCCTCGCCGCCGCACGGGCGCGAATTCTTTCGATCCAGCTCGACGACCTGCTCGGAGAGCTCGATCAGATCAACATGCCCGGCACGGTGCATCAGTATCCAAACTGGCGGCGCAAGCTTTCGCGCGATCTGGAGGATCCCGCGTTGAAGCGCAGCCTGAACGCGCTCGCCGAGCGCCTTCGGGCGGTGCGGCCACTATGAAGCGACCTCGCTGCGCGCATGTTGCACCGGGCCCGCGCGCGTCTCCCGGATCGGCTCCGCATCCCACACCGTGTCGGCATATTCGCGCACCAGGCGGTCGGTCGAGAAGCGGCCCATATGGGCGATGTTGACGACGGCCTTGCGGGCCCATTCGTCGGGATTCATGTAGGCCGCATCCACGCGATCTTGCGTCGCGATGTAGGCCGCGTAATCCGCCAGCAGCATGTAATGATCGCCATGGTCGAGGAGGCTCTCGACGATGGGCAGGAACGACTGCTGGCGGTCCGGACAGAAGTAGCCGTCCCGGATCATGTCGAGGGTTTCCCGAAGCTCGGGATTGGAGTGATAGAACCGGCGCGGGTCGTAGTTCCCGCTCGCGCGCAACTGGCCGACCTCTTCGCAGGAAAGACCGAACAGGAAAATGTCGTCCTCTCCGACCGCCCGCGCGATCTCGTTGTTGGCCCCGTCGCGCGTTGCGATCGTCAGCGCGCCGTTCAGCGCGAGCTTCATGTTGCCGGTGCCGGAGGCTTCGGTGCCGGCCAGGGAGATCTGCTGCGAGAGATCGGCCGCAGGCATGATGTCCTGCGCCGTCTGAACGTCGTAGTTGGGGACGAACACCACCCGCAGCAGGCTGCGGACGGCCGGGTCGTTGTTCACGAAGTCTGCCACGCAGTTGATCAGCCGGACGATGAGCTTCGCCATGGCGTAGCCCGGCGCCGCCTTGCCCGAAAGAATGACGGTCCGCGGCGCCATATCGCCATGCAGGCCGTGGCGGATCCTGTTGTACCGCGTGACGACGTGCAAAACGTTGAGAAGCTGCCGCTTGTACTCGTGAATCCGCTTGATCTGCACGTCGAACATCGACTCGGGCTTCACCCTGAGGCCCAAGCGCTGCTCGAAGAGCGAGGCCAGATGCTCCTTGGCGGCCCGCTTGATGTCGCGAAATTCCCTTCGGAATTCGGGATCTTCGGCATAGGGCGCGAGGTCGGCGATGCGGTCGAGATCGTGCTCCCAACGGTCGGAAATGCGCGAGGATATCAGCGCCGCGAGATCGGGGTTCGTCTCGGCGAGCCATCGACGGTGATCGATGCCGTTGGTCAGGTTGACGATGCGCCCCGGAAAGAACTCGTCGAAGTCCCTGAATATCGACGCCCGCATGATGCCGGTATGCATCTCGGACACGCCGTTGACCCGGTGGCTCCCCACGATCGCGAGATTCGCCATTCGCACCGACCGCGGCGGGTTCTCGTCGATCAAGGACATTCGTCGCAGCCGGTCGAAGTCCCCTGGGTGGCGATGCGTCACCTCGCGCAGCAGGCGGTGATTGATCTCGTAGATGATCTGCAGGTGACGCGGCAACAGGGCGCCCAAGAGGTCCACCGACCAGTGCTCGAGCGCCTCGGAGAGCAAGGTGTGATTGGTGAAGCCGAAGGTGCGTGTCGTGATGTCCCACGAGCGCTCCCATCCCATCCGGAACTCGTCCACCAGGATGCGCATGAGCTCCGGTATGGCGAGCGCCGGATGGGTGTCGTTGAGCTGGATCGCCACCTTTTCCGGCAGCAGCTCGAGCGAGCCATGCTTCTTGCGGAAGCGCGACAGGATGTCCTGGATCGAGGCGCTGACCAGGAAATATTCCTGCTTGAGCCTCAGCTCGCGCCCCATGTCGGTGGTGGCGGTGGGGTAAAGGACCTTGGAGAGAGTCTCGGATTCGCTCTTCTCCTGGACCGCTTCGATGTAATTGCCGCGATTGAAGTAGGTCAGATTGAAATCGGTCGTCGCCTTCGCCGACCACAACCGGACCGAGCTGACGGTGTCGTTCCCGAAGCCGATCACCGGGATGTCGTAGCCCATCGCCATGATGTCGTCGGCATCGACCCAATGACAAATGAGCTCGCCATGCCAGTTGCTGACCTGCATCACGCGGCCGTTGAAGCGCACGGGATAGATCACGTTGGGCCGGCCGAACTCCCAGGGATTCGCGTTCTTCAGCCAGTTCTCCGGATGCTCCACCTGCTCGCCGTTCTCGATCTTCTGGCGGAACATGCCGTACTCGTAGCGGATGCCGTAGCCGATGCCGGCGTAATGAAGGGTCGCCATGGAGTCCAGCAGGCATGCGGCCAAACGGCCGAGACCGCCATTGCCGAGCGCGGCTTCGACCTCGCATTCGCACAAGACGTCGAGTTCCACGCCGAAATCGGCCAGGGCCTGCCTGCACACCTCGAGCAGCCCCTGTTTCTTCAGGCAGCTCTTCAGCAGGCGGCCCGGCAGGAACTCGAGCGACAGGTAGTAGACCCACTTGGCGTCCTGGGAGAAATTGCGCCGCCAGGTCCGGATGCGCGAGGCGCTCAGCCGTCCGCGCAGGAAATAGGCGAGCGCGAAGAACCAGTCCTGGGTCGAGGCGAAGGCAGGATCGCGCCCCATCGCCTGGATCATGCTGCGGGCGAGATCGCGCTTGACGGCCTCGAGACTGGTATCCGTCGTCGCGAAGGCTTGTTCGAACGCGGCCTGCCGGGAAGCGTCGCTCATGGTGCGCTTTCGACGCGCCGCCAGCGCCCTTTTCGCGCCGTCGCGGGCGTCACGCCGGACATCCTCAACGAGGTGAATCGACAATGGTTCGCGAGAGGCCGGCTCCAAATCGCGAACGCGCCACTGGGCAAGCTCTGCTCTTGCGGCAGGACGAACGAGCTTCGATCATTCGGGTGACACGAACCTGCGCAGCAGCTCATGCGCCGACCCCGCGCAAATGCATCGACCGCGAGATCGATGCCACGAATCGCAACCTTGTTATTTATGATCGCATAGGACGGATGCGTCGCAATATATCTTTCACGAAGATGCGAACGCGGCGGTTCGCGACTCGACAAGCGATCTTGCTGGTCGTTCAGCGATCTAGCATGTCGATAATCCCTCGCGCTCTTTGAAACACTCCGCTCGGTCGTGTTTTCTGCGGCTCTTTACCGCGGCCGAGCGTCAGGGGCGACCCGAGCGGCTCGCGCTCCCGATCCGCGACGACCGCCCAGGCAGGCGTGTCGCGATCGCCGCGCTGGCCGCCACTGGATCGCGGGGCAAATCCTTGCCCGCGCGTCCCGGCGGCTTGCCTGTAGGTTGGCCGTTCTGCCCAAGCCTGCATGATCGGCGAAGACCGCCGATCGGAAGCTCGAGATTGTCCGAGGGGGAGGAAATGGTGGGCGCGACAGGGATTGAACCTGTGACCCCTACCATGTCAAGGTAGTGCTCTCCCGCTGAGCTACGCGCCCATCTCGAGTCCGGAGCCGCCCGGGCGGCCTCGACATCGCGGCCCGGCGGGATGAACGCCGGCCCCGGCAAAGAGGCGTGGCATTAGCACTCCCGAGCCCCGCTTGGCAAGACCCGGCCGCGCAAACCCGCCGGATCGGGCGGCGACGCCGCGCCGTCAGGCGGCGAGGCCAAAGCCGTCAGGCGGCGAGGATCGAATCCACCTCGGCCACGAGATCGCGCAGGTGGAACGGCTTGGAGAGCACGCGCGGCGCGCCCGGCAGCCCGTCGCGCTGCCTCAGCGCCACTGCCGCGAAGCCGGTGATGAACAGCACCTTGAGCTCGGGGTCGCGGGCCGAGGCCCGGCGCGCCAGCTCGATGCCATCGAGCCCGGGCATCACCACGTCGGCCAGCAGCAGATCGAACACATTGCCTTCGAGCTTGGCCTCGGCTTCGCTGCCATCCGGCGCCGCCTCGACCCAATGTCCGGCACGCCTGAGCGCCTTGGCGAGGAACTCGCGCAGGGAATCGTCGTCCTCGGCCAATAATATGCGCGCCATCGGATCCACCTCCGTCGCGGGACCGCGAGCATAGGTGCCAAGCCTGAAGCAATGGTTAGCATGGCGCCTTCGCCGACGGTCAACCTCTTGGGCCGTGTCCCTTTTCGGGCTTGAGGCGCGGCTCTGGCGCCGGGTCGCGGGAGCAAGATCGTGGCTCCCGCGCCGGCAACGGGCCGCCCGCGGCAGCCCGGCGTCATCGCGCCTGTGACAGCTCGAACCCGACCGGGCTGCCATCAATCAAGCCATGACAGGCAGCGCGTTTTTCGACTAAATCAGACCCCATGAGCCCTTCGCCCGCGAGCGCTGCGCCTCTGGACCGGACCGCCGGCAACCGGCCCATCGAGATTCGGCCCTTCGAGATTCTGGCCCCCGCCGCGCAGACGGTGCCGCTGGTCTTCGCCTCGCCACACAGCGGTCACGATTATCCGGCAGAGCTGCTGTCGATCACGCGGCTCGATATGGCGACGCTTCGCCGCTCGGAAGATTCTTATGTCGACGAGCTGTTCGCGGCGGCGCCCGAGCACGGCGCGCCGCTGCTGAGGGCGCTGTTCCCCCGCGTGTTCGTCGATCCCAACCGCGAGGCGCTCGAGCTCGATCCGGCCATGTTCTCCGACCCGCTGCCGGCGGCCGCCAACACGACCTCCCCGCGCGTCGTCGCCGGGCTCGGCAGCATCGCGCGTGTCGTCTCGAGCGGCGAGGAGATCTATGCGCGCAAGCTCAGCTTCGCCGAGGCCGAGGCGCGGCTCGAGCGCTTCTGGCGCCCCTATCACGCCGCCCTCGGCGATCTGGTGCAAAGCACCTGGCGGCGTTTCGGCTATTGCCTCCTGATCGACTGCCATTCCATGCCCTCGATCGGCGGCCCGATGGAGCGCGACGCCGGCGACCGGCGGCTCGACTTCGTGCTGGGCGACTGCCACGGGCGGTCTTGCGCACCGGCGCTGACCCAGCGCGTCGAGGCGATCCTGACCGCGCAGGGTTATCGCGTGGAGCGCAACGCGCCCTATGCCGGCGGCTATGTGACGCAGCATTATGGCCGGCCGGCCGAAGGCATCCACGCCCTGCAGATCGAGGTCAACCGGGCCCTCTACATGGACGAAACGACCTACGAGCGGCGCGCCGGCTTCGCCGCCCTGAAGCGTGCGCTCGGCGCCCTCATCGCCGAGCTGGCGCGGCTCGAGCACACGGCCTTCGCGGCATGAGCGGCATCGAGGCGGCCCGGCAACTGCCGATCCTGGTACGCGAGGCGCGCCTCGAGGACGTGCCGGTGATTCAGGCGATCTACGCCCATCACGTGCTGAACAGCTTCGCCACCTTCGAGGAGGTGCCGCCGGACCCCGCCGAGATGAACCGCCGGCGCGAGGACATCCTGGCGCGCGGCTTTCCCTATGTCGTCGCCGAGCGTGGCGGCCAGGTGCGCGGCTATGCCTATTGCAGCAGCTTCCGCCCGCGCTCGGCCTATCGCTACACGGTCGAGGATTCGGTCTATGTCGCGCCCGACGCGGTCGGCCAGGGCTTCGGCCGCGCCGCCATGCGCGAGGTGATCCGGCGCGCCACCGCGCTCGGCATGCGCCAGATGATGGCGGTGATCGGCGATTCCGCCAACAGCGCCTCGATCAAGATGCACGAGAGCCTGGGCTTCGAGCGCGTGGCCCTCCTGCGGTCGGTGGGGTTCAAGCTCGGCCGCTGGGTCGACAGCGTGATCATGCAGTTGGCGCTCGGCGAAGGCGACCGCACGCCACCCACCCGCTGACGGAACGCGCAGCCGACCGGCCAGCCGGTTGGATCGAGCTTCTTCGGTCATGGCAGAAAAGGGCGGCGCGGCATCGGGCCGACCGCCAACGATCTTGGGATCGGCAGCGCTCGCCGATATCCCGTGCCGCGGCTGGCCCTTCGTTCGCCGCACCGGCGGGAAAACTTGACCCACAGCTCAAAAAAATGGGCCGTGCCAAGGCACGGCCCAAGTTCTGGGAGGAAACGCCCATGAGGCGTTCGCGCGGCATGGGCACCGTCAGGGGGACAGGACAGCCACATGCCGCAACGCAAAATATGGCCCCGGGGCGCGCCGGAATCAATGGCTCAATTGTGAAAATAATGTGTTGATATTCCGCGAGATGCGGCGTTGAGCCGCAGCCGGGCTCTGTCGTTTTGCAGCGCGATATTGCCGCTTTCGGATAAGCCCTTGATCGGCCTCCCGCGCTTGGGCGCTCTACGGCCTGGCACGAAGCTTGCTCCTCCTGGCGGCGGAACCGCCTTCGCATCTTCCGCCGCGTCCCGAGGAGACCCATGACCGCGCCGACCCCCGCCCGCCGGACGACGCTCGCCGCCCTGGCCGTGATCGCCGCCTTGCTGGCGCTGCCGCTCGCCGCCCTGCCGCTGCCGGCTGTCGCCAGCAACGAGCCTGCCGGCGAAACCGCGGCGCAAACGGCCAACGACACCGCCGCCGAGGCGGCAGCCATGCCCTCGGACGACTGGAAGCTCTGCGCCCGGGAGATCGAGAGGGTCGAGGCGGCCGAGCAGATCCCGAGCCTGCTTCTCCACGCCATCTCCAAGGTCGAATCCGGCCGCAGCGCGCCCGAGGGCTCGGCAAGAATTGCCTGGCCCTGGACCGTCATGGCCGAGGGGCGCGGGCGCTATTTGCCGACCAAGGCCGCCGCCATCGCCGAGGTGAGGAAGCTGCGCAAGGCCGGGGTGCAGAACATCGACGTCGGCTGCATGCAGGTCAATCTGATGTACCACCCGGACGCCTTTGCGAGCCTCGACGACGCCTTCGATCCGGCCCAGAACGTGGCTTATGCGGCGCAGTTCCTGAAGGCGCTCAAAGAGGAGCAGCATTCCTGGATCAAGGCGGTGGGCAGCTATCACTCGCGCACGCCGGCCCGCTTCACGGTCTATCGCTCGAAGGTGTTCGACGCCTGGCGCCAGGAGCGCAAGGAGCTGCGTCAGGCCGAACGCGACAAGCTGATCGCGGCCAAGGAAGGCAAGGTCGAGACGCTCGCTTTCCGCCATGCCGGGCCGGTCTCGCCGCTGATCGCCGCCTGGAATTTCTAGAGCCAATTCAGATTAGGTCGATGCGGCCCCCTCACCCAGCTTCGGGTAAGGCTCCGGCTTTCGCCCCCTGCCGGCTTCGCCGGCATCTGAATCAAAGAGCGGGCCTTCGCCCGCGGGCCAACCCTTCGCAACCCTCTCCCCCAACTTGTTGGGGGAGCGGGAAGGGTGAGGGGATTCGATTGCGCGCGATATGAAGATACGCGAGCGCTATCACTTCGGGGCCCGGCCTCTCTAGCAGGCGCCGACATGCACCCGTTACGCCCGCGACAAATCCGGGCTAAGGTTCGGGCCATGTCGATCGATCTCGCCCGCGCCCGGGCCGACACGCCGGCTACCGCGCGACTGCTGCATTTCAACAATGCCGGCGCCGGGCTCATGCCCACGCCCGTGCTGGAGACGGTCATCGCCCATCTCCAGCTCGAGGCCGAGATCGGCGGCTACGAGGCCGCCGACGCCGCATCGGAGCGCCTCGAGCGCGTCTATGATTCGGTGGCCGTGCTGCTCGGCTGCACGCGCGAAGAAGTGGCTCTGGTCGAGAATGCGACCGTGGCCTGGCAGCTCGCCTTCCATTCGCTGCAGCTCGCGGCCGGCGACCGCATCCTCACCGGCCAGGCCGAGTACGCCAGCAATTACATCAGCTTCCTGCAGGTGGCGCGCTCGCGCGGCGTCGAGGTGGCGGTGGCGCCGGGCGGCGAAGACGGCGCGCTGTCGGTCTCGGCGCTCGAGCGCATGATCGATCCTCGAGTCAAGTTGATCGCCATCACCCATGTGCCGACCAATGGCGGGCTGGTCAATCCGGTCGCCGCCATCGGCAAGATCGCGCGCGCCCATGGCGTGCCGTTCCTGCTCGACGCCTGCCAGTCGGCGGGGCAGCTGCCGCTCGATGTCGACGAGATCGGCTGCGACCTGCTCTCGGCCACGGGGCGCAAATATCTGCGCGGGCCCCGAGGCACCGGCTTCCTCTACGTTCGGCGGGCGCTGCTGGAGCAACTGGAGCCGCCTTTCATCGACCTGCACGGCGCGCGCTGGGTGGCGCCCGATCGCTACGAGCTCAGGGCCGACGCGCGCCGCTTCGAGAACTGGGAGAGCTATGTCGCGGGCCAGCTGGGCCTGGGCGCCGCCGTGGACTATGCGCTGGGCTGGGGCCTGCACGCGATCGCCGCACGCGTGCTGGCGCTGGCGGAAGCGCTGCGTCTGCGGCTGGCCCGGATTCCGGGCGTGACCTTGCGCGATATCGGGCGCCAGCGCTGCGGCATCGTGAGCTTCACCATCGAGCATTTCCCGGCGCGCGCCGCGGCGGAGGCGCTCAGGCGACAGCGCATCAACGTCTCGGTCTCGAGCCCCTCCTCCACGCTGCTCGACGCGCTGGCGCGCGGCCTGCCCGATCTCGTCCGCGCCTCGGTGCACTACTACAACAGCGAGGAGGAAATCGAACGCTTCGTCGCCGCGATCGCGGCGCTGGGGCAGCGCGGGTAGGGGGCTTTACCCCTCTCCGCCCGCGAAGCGGGCGGAGAGGAGAAATTCTTATCCTTGCGCCTGGGCGGCCGCCTGCTTGCAGCGCACGGCATCGACGAAGGCCTGGTTGATGGTGATGCCGTCCCGGACCGAGCTTAAGTAGAGATCGATCCAGGCGTCGTCCTTGCCGAGCGCGCGATATTCGGCGCGCGTATCGGCCTCGTGGTCGAGGATGTCCCGATATTCCTTCACATAGTTCTCGCCGGACGCGATCGAGGGCGCGAAGCCGCCGCCGCGCTCGATCATCGCGTCGATGGGCTTGGTGAGCGTGGATTCGAGCTCGTCCGGGCCGATGAAGCTCGCGAGCTGGTCATAGGGTGTCACCAGCCGGTCGCGCACGCCCGACAGGTTCTCGGGACAGGCGGCGGGTGGCGTCGACGGGCCTTCGGGCCCGAGCGCAGCGCAGGCGCCGAGCGCCAGCGCGAGCAAGGGTGCTGCGAGAGACCGCGGCAGGCGAAACCGCGGCGTGAGCTGCGTCATCACATTCATCCCCATAGATCCGGCTCGGGCGGCTCCACCTCGCTGCCGCGATAGACGAGGCCGGGCGCGCGGTCCTTCGCCAGGAGCAGCGGGCCGTCGAGATCGACCCAGCGCGCGCGCTGGCCCACCAGGATAGCGGGCGCCATGGCGAGCGAGGTCGCGACCATGCAGCCCGCCATGATGGCGAAACCGGCGGCCTCGGCCGCCTCGGCCAGCGCCAGCGCCTCGGTCAGGCCCCCGGTCTTGTCGAGCTTGATATTGACGGCCTCGTACTTGCCGACGAGGCTCTTCAGGCTCGCGCGGTCGTGGCAGGATTCGTCGGCGCAGACCGGCACCGAGTGCGGCAGCTCGGCCAAGGCCGCATCCGCGCCCGCCGGCAGCGGCTGCTCGATCAGCTCGACCGCGAGCGCCTTCAAGGCCGGGGACAGCTCCTGGAAGATCGCGGGCGTCCAGGCCTCGTTCGCATCGACGACGAGCCGCGCCTGGGGCGCTCCTTCGCGCACCGCGCGCACGCGGTCGAGATCGCCGGGGCCGGTCAATTTGAGCTTCAAGAGCGGCCAATCGGCGGCCGCGCGCGCGGCGGCACCCATCTCCGCCGGCGACCCGACCGAGAGCGTGTAGGCCGTGACGAGCGGACGTGGTTCCGGCAGCCCGGCCAGCTCCCAGACGCGCCGGCCAGCCTGCTTGGCCTCGAGGTCCCAGAGCGCGCAATCGACCGCGTTGCGTGCCGCCCCCGCCTTCATCGCCCCTTGCAGTTGGGCGCGGTTCAGGCCCGCCTCGAGCCGGGGGCGCAGCGCCTCGATCTCGGCCAGCACACCCTCGATGCTCTCGCCATAGCGCGCATAGGGCACGCATTCGCCGCGGCCCACATGAGCACCCTCACGGATCGTGACCGCGACCACGCGCGCCTCGGTCTTGGAGCCGCGCGAGATGGCGAAGCGGCCGGCGATGGGCCAGCTCTCGGCGGCGACCTCGAGCTTGCGCATGGAACTCAGGCGAGCTGGTCCACGATGGGCGCAACACCGGTGCGCATCGGATCGACGGCAGGCAGGCCGAAGCGGTCGGCGGTCGCCGCGAGGTGGCGCTCGGCCGCCGCCCCATCGAGCGCCGAGGTGTTGATCGAGAAGCCCACCAGCTTCACCGCCGGGTTGGTGAGGCGCGCCGCGGCGAGGTTGGCGTCGATGCAGGTCTCGAGGTCCGGCAGCTTGTAGTGCGGCAGGCCGCGCATATGGGCGCGCGTCGGCTCGTGGCACATGACGAGCGCGTCGGGCTGCGCGCCGTGCAGCAGGCCCAGCGACACGCCGGCATAGGAGGCGTGGAAGAGCGAGCCTTGGCCCTCGATCAGGTCCCAGTGGTCGGGCTCGTTGTCGGGCGAGAGCCACTCGACCGCGCCGGAGATGAAGTCTGCCACCACGGCATCGATCGAGACGCCGTCGCCCGCGATGAAGATGCCGGTCTGGCCGGTGGCGCGGAAATCGGCCTTGAAGCCGCGCCGCCTCATCTCCTTCTCGAGCGCCAGCGTCGTGTACATCTTGCCGATCGAGCAGTCGGTGCCGACGGCCAGCAGCCGCTTGCCGCTGCGCTTCTTGCCGGTGCCGACCGCGAAGTCGCGCGTAGGATGGCGCACGTCCGCAAGCTGGCGACCGTGGCGGCTCGCCGCCTCGCGCAAGGCCGGCACATCGGCGAGCCGCTTGTGCAGCCCGCTGGCCAAGTCCATGCCGCGCTCGAGCGCCTCGACCAGTACGGGAACCCAGTCCTCGTCGAGCACGCCGCCGCGGTTGGCCACACCGACGATCACGGTCTGGACCCCGGCCTTGGCGGCCTCGGCGACGGTCATGTCCTTCAGGCCCAGATCGGCCTTGCAGCCCGGCAGGCGCAACTGGCCCAGGCACCAGTCGGGCCGCCAGTGGACAATGCCTTGCGCGGTCTTGGCCGCGAGCTGATCGGGTGCCGTGCCCAGGAACATCAGATAAGGACGCCGCAGCGACATGGCGGTGAAATTCCCTCTCGTTCGATCGGATGCGCCGGCTGCTCCCCCACCGGCGGGGCGCCATCTTAGCGATGCGGCCCGGCCCTGTCGGCAGGGAAAATGCGCCGCTCGACCGCGGGCCGCACCGCCTTGCCGCTGCCGCGCACCGGCCGGTATAGTCGGCCGTCTTCCCTTCGTTCTTGCGGCTCGATCCGGTTCGCCATGCCTTCCTTCGACATCGTCTCCAAGACCGACCTCGCCGAGGTGGACAACGCGCTCAACGGCATGAGCCGCGAGATCGCCACGCGCTTCGACTTCAAGGGCTCGAAATGCACGATCGAGCGCAAGGAGAACCTGATCACGATCCTGGCCGACGACGACCTCAAGCTGAAGCAGATGCAGGAGCTGCTCAGAGGCTACATGGCGCGGCGCAAGCTCGATCCGGGCTGCCTCGAGTTCAAGGACCCGGAGAAGGCGAGCGGCAGCGCGCTGCGCCAGCAGGTGACGATCAAGCAGGGCATCGAGCAGACGCTGGCCAAGCAGATCGTCAAGGCGCTCAAGGACAGCAAGCTCAAGGTCCAGGCCGCGATCCAGGGCGACGAGCTGCGCATCACCGGCAAGAAGCGCGACGACCTCCAGGCCGCGATCCAGCTCGTGCGCGGCCTCAAGATCGAGCAGCCGCTGCAATATGTGAATTTCCGGGAGTGATCGATGCGGACGGGCCTCGCCCTTCGACAGGCTCAGGGTGAGCGTCCTCGACAGCCCAACAAGACGTCACCTCATGCTGAGCCTGTCGACCTTCCTTCGCCCGCCGAAGCGGGCTTCGCGAAGGCGGGAGCATGAGGTGCAACGAGGAATCGAGAAGGCCGCCATGGCACCCAAGAAGAACCCGCTCAACCTCAATCCGCTGCAGCTTCGCACCCTCACGCTCCTGCAAGCGCTGGCCAGGCTCGACGAGTACAGCCAGCCGGGCGAGACCGAGGGCGAGCGGACCATCACCGCCCTGCCCCATGCCCATGGCGACCATTTCCACCTGGGCGAGGCCGTGGTGTTCTCCAAGGACGCCACCGGCCTCAACAACCAGGCGGTGTGGACCGCACTCGAGCGCAAAGGCCTGGCCAAGACCAACTTCCCGCAATCGGCCACCCTCACGGCCGAGGGGCTCGCCTACGAGACGGGGCTCGCCGACCAGATCCTGCACCGGCACGTGCATCACTGAGGCGAGCGGGGCGCCGTCGTGGGCGACCGCTGTCGCATCGGCGCCAATGCGGTGCTCTCGCCGGGCACGATTCTGGCGCCGGATAGCGTGGTAGGGCGCCTGACGCTCGTCGATCAGGCCGGACAAGCGGGCCGCAGCTGAGCCGTGACTTCAGCGGTTGCGCAGGCCGCTCTTTTCGTCCAAAGCACTTTCATGCTGAGCGGGGTCGCCCCTTCACCCTTCCCTCTTCCCCACTTGCGTGGGGGCGAGGGTTTCTTTTTGCTCCCTCGCCCCGCGCAGCGGGGAGAGGGCCGGGGTGAGGGGTGATGTTTCGAGTCGAACCGAATTTGCTCTACGCTCTGCCGTCATGAAAGCGAGGCATCTGACCACCGGCTTCCTGGCTCTGGGCATCGCCATTGGCGGGTACGAGCTCGATCGCTGGGCCAACGATCTGCCGGTCCCCGATCCGAGCTACCTGCCCTGCCCCGATCTCGACTGGCCGGCGGCGGAGACGCAAGGCGGAGCGTCCGGCCCGCTGCCGCGGACCATGCCGACCGACTGGCTGAGGACCCGCCCCATCGCGCATCGGGGCCTTTATGACGAAGCCGCCGGAATCGCGGAGAACTCGCTCTCGGCCTTCCGCGCCGCCGCACAAGCCGGCTATCCGATCGAGCTCGACGTGCAGCTCTCGCGCGACGGCGAGGCCATGGTGTTCCACGATCCCTTCCTCGACCGCATGACGGGAACGAAGGGCCGCGTCTGCGATTTCACCGCCGCCGAGCTCGGCCGGCTGCGGCTGCGGGGCACGGCCGACACCATCCCGACGCTGCGGCAGGCGTTCGACGCGGTGGCGGGCCGCGTGCCCATCCTGATCGAGACCAAGCTGCTCGACTATCCGGTGGGCCCGCTCGAGGAGCGCGTGGCGCGGCTCGTCGTCGCCTATGGCGGGCCGGTCGCGATCCACTCCTTCAGTCCGGATTCGCTGGGCTGGTTCGCGGACCATCTGCCGGCGGTGCCGCGCGGCCAAATCGCGCTCGATTACGCGCATGCCGGCTCTTCGCCCGAGTTCACGGTGCGCGGCGAGGTGATGCTGTCGAGCTTGCACAAATGGGCGCTGACCAACCTGCTGCGCTTCGGCACCGCCCGGCCCGACTTCATTTCCTACGATCTGGGCGATCTGCCGCGCCTCGCCACCACGCTGGCGCGCTGGCTGGGCCTGCCGCTTCTCGCCTGGACCGTGAATTCGCCCGAGGCCCAGGCGCGCGCCCGCGACCTCGCCGACAACATCATCTTCGAGACGATCCGGCCGTCGGCGGCGCCGGCACCTTAGCCGGCGGCGAGCCTCAACGCGCCGAGCGCGCCGCCGGCGCGACGGCGGCGGAGCCGCGCGTCACATACTCGTCGAGCCAGGGCGTGCGGTAGCCATCCTGGCGCCACAGCACGGGGAAGAAGCTCTCGTCCATCGTCAGGTCGCCCACCCGCTTGTAGCGGTTGTAGATGTAGCTGATCTGGCTCGGATGGAACTTGGCCTCGGACGACATGCAGTGCGCCACGGCCGAGCGGCGGGGCCCCTTGCCGCGGTTGGTGTCCGAGCCGTGCCAGGTGGCGCCGTGATGGAAGGCGCAGCCGCCGGCCGGCACCTCCACCGGCACGATCTCGTAGTCGCGGATGCCGACCGAGGCCGCCGCCTCCTTCAATTCGCGCCGGTAGTCGTCGGGCGCATGGAACTGCCGGATCGGCGGCGAGACCGGCCATTTGTGCGAGCCGCGCACATACTCGATCGTGCCGCCCGCGGCGGTGGTGGGATCGAGCGCGATCCAGCAGGTCAGCATGTGCGGCGGATCGATCCAGCCGGTGTAGCTGTCGTCCTGGTGGTACCCCAGGGGCTTGGCGCCCGGCGGTTTCCAGATGACATTGTCCTGGGCGATGCGCGCCCCCGGCCACCCGGCCAGCTCGGCGCAGAGCCGGCCGACTTCGGCGCGCAGGACCAGGCTCGCGACCGTGTAATCGGACTTCCAGCCGTTGCAGATCTGGCGCGTGCGGTCCTCGGGGTCGCGGCCCTCGCGCCAGTTCCACTCGTCGGGATAGAGGCCGGTCTCGAACGCCCCGCGGAAGAGCGGCTCGAAGCGAGCCGCGACGCGCGCCGCCTCGCTCTCGGCGATGAAGCGGCCGAGGATGAGAAAGCCGTCCTCCTCGAAGCGGCGGCGCTGCTCGTCCGTGAACTCGATCATTTCTGATCCCTCGATCGCTGCCTGCCATGCGGCGCCGCCGAAACGGTGCGCGCAACCGCCACGATAGTGGGCCCGATCGCTTCCGGTCGCTGCGTCAGGTCGCCGCCTTCTGGCCTCGAAACGACCTTGAGCGACGGACCCGCGAACAACGGGCCCGCATGCGGCTTGGCATTTCGAGAACATCATCCTAGGCTTCGGCGCCCGCCCACAACTCCCCGAGCGAGGGTTTCCGATGGTCGATCTCGATCTCTGCTACATGCCCGCCACCGAACTGGCCCGCCGCATCCGCGACGGCGCGCTCTCGCCCGTCCGCGTGGTCGAGAACAGCCTCGCGCGCATCGCCGAGGTGAATCCCAAGCTCAACTGCTTCTGCTTCGTCTATCCCGAGGAGGCGCTCGCCAAGGCCAAGGCGGCCGAGCAGGCGGTCAAGCGCGGCGACAAGCTCGGGCCGCTTCATGGCGTGCCGATCGCGATCAAGGATCTGACGCCGACCAAGGGCAAGCGCACGACGCTGGGATCCTACTGCTTCGAGAACTGGGTGCCGGACTGGAACGCGACCGTGGTGGACGCGCTGGAGCGCGCCGGCGCCATCATGGTCGGCAAGACCACCACGCCCGAGTTCGCCTATTCGAGCTTCACCGAGAGCCCACTCTGGGGCATCACGCGCAATCCCTGGAACCCCGGGCGCACGCCGGGCGGCAGCTCGGGCGGGTCGGGCGCGGCTGTGGCCTCGGGCTGCGTGCCCATGGCCGAGGGCACCGACATGGGCGGCTCGGTGCGCATTCCGGCCGCCTGGTGCGGCATCGTGGGGCTCAAGCCCAGCCTCGGCCGCATCCCGCTCGACCTGCTGCCGAGCCTTTTCGACAACATCTCGCATTTCGGGCCGCTCACGCGCACGATCGACGATGCGCGCCTGTTCCTGAAGGTCACGCAGGGGCCCGACGACCGCGACATCCAGTCGATCGGCGTGGCCCTCGACCTCGACGGCCCGCAACCCGCCTCGGTCGAGGGCATGAAGCTCGCCTTCGACCTCGATCTTTCGATCTATGCGACCGACCCCGAGGTCGAGCGCCAGGTGATGGAGGCGATCAGAGCGCTGGAGCGGGCCGGCGCCAAGATCGTGGAGGTCTCGGTGCCCTGGACCCGGCGCATGATCGATGCCTGGGTCGAGCTGTGGCAGGTCTTCATGGCGGCCTATTTCGGCGACAAGCTCGAGACCTATCGGGCCAAGATGGACCCGCATGTGGTGAAGCTGATCGAGGCCGGGCAGAAGATGTCGGCCGTGCACTACAAGCGCATCGAGATCGAGCGCAGCGAGCAGTGGAAGCGGTTCTATCCGATCCTGCAGGAGTACGACGCCTTCCTCTGCCCGACCATGTCGCGCGATGCGCCGCCGGTCGGCGAGGACGACGACAAATATTATGCCGACTGGGGCGACGGCCGTTATCACGGCGTCGACATGACGGCGCAGTTCAACTCGATCGCGCCCTGCCCTGCCCTCTCGGTGCCGGCCGGCTTCACCAAGGACGGGCTGCCGGTGGGGTTGCAGATCGTGGGCCCGCGCTGGCGCGACGATGTGGCCTTGCGGATCGGTGCGGCGCTCGAGCGCGTGCGGCCCTGGGCCGCGAAGCGGCCACCGGTCTAGGAACGGCCGAGCGGCCGCCCCCGAAGGGGGCGAACGGCCGCGCCGTTGCCGATCTGAAACCGATCTAAAATCGGCGGAAACGCGCTGCCCGGTCGAGCGCTCGCCGCTGGAAGCCATATTGCTGCACTCGCGATGTTGCAGCGCATCCTGACTTTTTGCAGCCGGCGCCATAGATAGATGGAGACGGGTGTATGCTGAAGCTCAGCTCAGGCCCAGCTGAGCCGACTGACGGGCCGCTCCTGCGGGTGAACGGGAAGAGGAGGGAACCCATGAACGTCGAGACGATTCTGAAGACCAAGGGCCGGGACGTCGTCACGATCGGAACCGGCGCGACCCTGGCGCAAGCCGCGAAGCTTCTGGGGCAAAAGAGCATCGGCGCCGTGGTCGTGCTTGACGATGCCGGCGCCGTCGCGGGCATCCTGTCCGAGCGCGACATCGTCAGGGCCTTGGCCGCGTCCGGCGCGGCCGTGCTCGAGAGCCCCGTCTCCGCGGTGATGACCCGCCGGCTCTTTACCTGCACGCTTCGCGACACGATCGACGCGCTGATGGCGCTCATGACCAGGCAGCGCATCCGCCACCTGCCGGTGCTGGAGAACGGCCAGCTTTGCGGCATTGTCAGCATCGGCGACGTGGTGAAGCACCGCCTCGAGGAGATCGAGTTCGAGGCCGAGGCCTTGCGCGAATACGTCGCCACCGCGGGATAAACTTCGACACCATCGCCGTTTTTTCCAGTTGGAGCGGGCCGGTGCCTGCACTCTTGCGTCTTCCAAAAATTGGATATATATTCTATCTAATTGATTGAAGCACTCTGGAGTTCCCGCCCATGGCTGCCCGCCGCTACCGCCTCGGCCGCCGCGCCGAAACCGTCGCCGACACGCGCGAGCGCATCGTCGCGGCAACGGTGGCGCTCCACCGCGAGCGCGGCACGCTGGCGACGAGCTACGCCGACATCGCGAAGGAAGCGGGTGTGTCGCTGCAGACCGTGCACAATCATTTTCCGTCGCTGGGCGATCTGCTGCCAGCCTGCATGGGTGCCGCCGCCGTCCACGCACCCGTCCTCGGCGCCGAGACCTTTGCCGACATCGCTGCGGCGGAAGAGCGGCTTGCCGCATTCGCGCGCGCCCTCTTGGCCCAACACGCCTATTACGAGCCCTGGATGCGCTGGGCCGTGCACGAGGCCCACGCCATCCCCGACCTGGGCGCGGCCCTGGCGCAACGGCGGGTGGAGCTCAAGCACCTCGTCGCCCAGGCCGTCGCGCCGGCCTTCGCCGGCGATCCGCCGGCCTCGCTCGTGGCCCTGTTGGCGACGCTTCTCGACATCGAATCCTGGATGCTTCTGCGCGCGCAGAAGGACCTGTCGCACAAGGCGGCGGACGCCGCGCTGCTCGAAGGCGCGCGAGCGCTGCTGCGGCATTTCGCCGAGAGCGCGCCGGCGCGCCAAGCCGCCCTTCCATCCGCCCAACCGAAAGGAAAACGCCGATGATCGTGACCGACAAGGAGACCGGCACCAATGTCGCGGAGATCGCCGAGGGCATCTTCCGCATCAACACGCCGGTGCCGCCGAGCGAGATGCCGGGCGGCTTCTCCTTCAACCAGTATCTGGTCCTGGACGAGGCGCCGCTTCTGTTCCACACAGGCCCGCGGCGCCTCTTCCCGCAGGTCCGGGGCGCCATCGCGGCGCTGATGCCGGTCGAGCGGCTGCGCTACGTCGCCTTCTCGCATGTCGAGGCGGACGAATGCGGCGCGCTCAACGATTTTCTCGCGGCAGCACCCGAGGCCCAGCCGCTCTGCGGCCAGGTCGCCGCGATGGTCTCGATCGGCGATCTCGCGGACCGGCCGCCGCTGGCGCTGGCCGACGGCGAGACCCGCGCGCTCGGACGCCGCCGCGTGCGCTGGCTCGACGCGCCGCATCTGCCCCATGGCTGGGAATGCGGCTACCTCTTCGAAGAGACCACGGCCACCTTGCTCTGCGGCGATCTCCTGACCCAGCCCGGTTCCGGCGCTGAGCCCTTGACGCGCGGCGACATCCTCGAGCCCAGCGAAGCGTTCCGGCACGAGATGGATTATTACGCGCACTCGCCCGAGACCCCGGCTCTGCTCGCCAAGCTGGCCGCGACCAGACCGGCCCGGCTCGCCTGCATGCATGGCAGCGCCTGGGAAGGGGATGGGGCGTCGCTCCTGACGGCGCTCGGCCGGCGGCTGGCGGCCTGACAAGAGGTCGCCTCGCCGGGACCCCGGGGTTGCCGCCGCCCGCCCGCCGGGTTATGCCAGGGGCCGTTTAGTGCAGGTTCCGCTCGGTGGGATCGAAAACTCATTGTCGTTCTCGCACCCGCGGGCGCCGGGGCGACGAAAGGGTGTTCCCGTTGAGCGGAGTCCATACCCGTTCTTCGCCTCGTCTCTTCCGGAGCCCTCCATGACCGACGGCGGCAATCTGCGCACGGGCGGCCAGATCCTGGTCGACCAGCTCGAGATCCACGGCGTCACGCATGTCTTCTGCGTGCCAGGCGAGAGCTATCTCGCCGCCCTCGACGCCTTCTACGACAAGAGGGACCGCATCCAGATCCTCACCTGCCGACAGGAAGGCGGGGCCGCCAACATGGCCGAGGCCTATGGCAAGCTCACCGGCAAGCCCGGCATCTGCTTCGTCACGCGCGGGCCCGGCGCCACCAACGCCTCGATCGGCGTGCATACCGCCTTCCAGGATTCCACACCGATGATCCTGTTCGTGGGCCAGGTGGCGCGCGACCAGGCCGAGCGCGAGGCGTTCCAGGAGATCGACTTCCGCCGCATGTTCGGGCCCATGACGAAATGGGTGGCCGAGATCGACGACGCCAAGCGCATCCCCGAGCTGGTGAGCCAGGCCTTCCACCGCGCCGTCAATGGAAGGCCGGGGCCGGTCGTGATCGCGCTGCCCGAGGACATGCTGACGGACCGCATCGCCGCCGCCGACGCCGGCCCCTACAGGCCGGTCCGGGCCCATCCGGGCGCGGAAGACATCGCGCGGCTGCGCGCGCTGCTCACGGAGGCGAAGCGGCCCTTCGTCATTCTGGGCGGCGGCGGCTGGAACAGGCAGGCCGTGGCCGACATCCGTAGCTTTGCCGAGGCCAACGACCTGCCGCTGGGCTGCGCCTTCCGCTGCCAGGACCTGTTCGACAACCGACATCCGAACTATGCGGGCGATGTCGGCATCGGCATCAACCCGGCGCTGGCCCGGCGCATCAAGGAGTGCGACCTGCTCATCGCCATCGGCCCCAGGCTCGGCGAGATGACGACCAGCGGCTACACCCTCGTCGACATCCCGGTGCCCAAGCAGAAGCTGGTCCATGTCCATGCGAGCGCCGAGGAGCTCGGCCGCGTCTATCAGCCGGTGCTCGGCATCAACGCCGGCATGCCGCAGATCGCGGCGGCCTTGAAGGCCATGGCGCCGGTCGTGCCGGCGAAGCCCGCCGAGGGCTGGGCCGCCTGGACCAAGGGGGCGCGCGCCGACTATCTCGCCTGGACCAAGGCGCCCAGGAACCCAGGCGCGGTGCAGATGGGCGAGATCATGGCCTGGCTGGACGAGCATTTGCCCGAGGACGCGATCCTCTGCAACGGGGCCGGCAACTACGCCACCTGGCTGCACCGCTTCTTCCGCTATCGCGGCTTTCGCACCCAGTTGGCGCCCACCAATGGCGCCATGGGCTATGGCTTCCCGGCCGCGATCGCGGCCAAGGCGACCGAGCCCCAGCGCATGGTCGTCTGCTTCGCGGGCGACGGTTGCTTCCTGATGACGGGTCAGGAGCTGGCGACCGCCGTGCAGTACCGCATCCCGGTCGTGACGCTCGTCATCAACAACGGCATGTACGGCACGATCCGCATGCATCAGGAGCGGCACTATCCGGGCCGCGTGGTCGCGACCGATCTGGTGAACCCCGATTTCGCGGCGCTGGCGCGCGCCTACGGCGCGCATGGCGAGACGGTCGAGCGCACGGAGGAGTTCGCGCCGGCCTTCGAGCGCGCACTGGCCTCGGGCCTGCCGGCGCTCATCGAAGTGCGCATCGATCCGGAAGCGCTCACCGTGCGCCAGTCGCTCTCCCAGATCCGCGCCGAGGCGATGAAGGGGTAGGGTCCCGCTCGGCTCGCGCTACCTTTTCTTCTTTGTCGTCCCGGGCAAGCGGCGCAGCCGCGCGATCCGGGACCCATGCATCCGGCAAGCTCGGCCGCGCCCAGCCTGTCACAGCGATGGGCCCCGGATAGCTGCTTCGCAGCTTCCGGGGCGACGACCGGACTACCTCTTCATCAGCGCCGCCTGCGCTTGCGCCCGCTCGGCCTCGGGCAGGTCCATGTTGTGGAAGACGTCGATCGACCAGGCGCCGCCCTTGGCCGTCGCGACGAAGTTGAGGAGCCCGCGTCGGTCGGGCCATTCCTTGCCATTGGCGTCGTGCGCACCCGTCATCTTCCAGAGGACATCGGCCGCCGCGACGTCGGGGCGAAGGAACCGGATACGCGTCTCGACCGCCTCGAGCCGGCTGTCCTTGAACATGGTCTTGAAGATCGGCAGGTGGAATCCCTCGATCTCGGCGCGCCCCTTGGCATGCATGCCGAAGACGTTGGTGAAGTCCGCATCCTCGGCGAAGACCACCGCGAAGGCGCGCGCATCGTGGCGGTTCCAGGCCGCCACCAACGCCTTCACGATGCCGCGAACCGCCTGCTCATCCGCCTCTTGTCCGACCACGTTCCTCCCCCTCCGATTGATTGCGAAACGATCCGCCACCGACGCGGATCACTCCCACGTCCAAAACGCATCTCCCGCCTTCGCCAGCTCCTGCGACAGCACCATGCGGTGCACCTCGGAGGCGCCGTCCACGAGCCGCGCCTGGCGGGCGTAGCGGTAGATCCATTCGAGCACGGTGTCCTTGGAATAGCCCCTGGCGCCGCAAAGCTGGATCGCCGTGTCGACCGCCTTGTGCAGCACATCGGCGACGGCGACCTTGGCCATCGACACCTCCTTGCGCGCGCGCCCCGTGCGGTCGAGCTGCCAGGCGGCCTTCATGGTGAGGAGCCGGCCGATCTCGATCTCCATCGCGACCCCGCCCAGCATCATCTGCACCGATTCGTGGTCCTTGAGCTTCTGGCCGAAGGCCTCGCGCTCGGCGACATAGGCGCCGGCGATCTCGAGCGCGCGCTTGGAGAGGCCCAGCCAGCGCATGCAGTGGGTGAGCCGCGCCGTGCTCAAGCGGATCTGCGTCGCCTTCAGCCCCTCGCCCACCGCCATCAGGCGGTTCTCGTCCGGGATCTCGAGCCCGTCATATTCGATCTCGCAATGGCCGCCATGCTCCTCCGGCCCCATGATCGGGATGCGGCGCAGGATGCGCCAGCCGGCGTCGTCGGCATGATGCAGGAAGGCGGTGAGGCCGCGGCGCGGGTCGTCCGAGGTGCGCGCGATCAGGATGAAATGCCGGGCGCCCTCGGCCCCGGTGATGAACCACTTGCGGCCCTTGACGATCCAGCGGTCGCCCTTCTTCTCGGCGCGGGTCAGCATCATGCCGCCCGGATCGGAGCCCGAGCCCGGATGGGGCTCGGTCATGACGAAGGCCGAGCGCAGGCGTCCCTCGACGATGGGCCTGAGCCAGCGCTCCTTCTGGTCGGGCCGCGCCACCTTCTCCAGGAGAATCATGTTGCCGTCGTCGGGGGCGGCGCAGTTGAAGGCGAGCGCGCCGAAGATCGAGCGGCCCATCTCCTCGTAGCAGGCGGCCATGCCCACCACAGGCAGCCCCTGTCCGCCCAGCGATTTCGGCATCTGCAAGGCCCAGAGCCCCGCGGCCTTGGCCTTGGTGCGCAAATCGGCCAGCCGCTCCTGGCGGATGTTCTCGTGCGCGTCATAGGCCGAAGGATCGGCCTCCACCGGCAGCACATGCTCGGCGACGAAGGCGCGCACACGGCGGCGATAGTCCTCGATCTCGGGCGCGAGCGCGAAATCCATGGAAGCTCCCCTTGAGGCTCTCGGTCGGCGGCGATGATAGCAAGCTGGCAGGGGTGCCGCGACCGACCTATCATGCGGCGCCCTGCCGCCGCTCGCTGCGCACCTGAGGTAGCTTTATCGGATGGAGCCGTTTCTCCTTTCGTCATTGCCGGGCTTGACCCGGCAATCCATGCCCTGGCCCCCCGGGTCAAGCCCGGGGGTGACCAACGGTGGGGCGGCCTCGCCTGTGCAACGCCAGCACAAGGCCACCCCCGCATGACCGAGAGCCCGACCGAACGACTGGCGCCCGTGGCCCAGCGCCTTTCCTTCGACGAGGCCGCGCTCGACCGCTATCTGGCCGCGCATCTGCCGGGCTATTGCGGCCCGCTTTCGGTCAGGCAGTTCACGGGCGGCCAGTCGAACCCGACTTATCTCCTGGAGACGCCGGCGCGCCGCTATGTGCTGCGACGCAAGCCGCCGGGCACGCTCCTGCCCTCGGCTCACGCGGTCGATCGCGAGTTCCGCGTCATGTCGGCCCTGGGTCGGGCAGGCGTGCCGGTGCCGCCGATGCTGCTTCTCTGCGAGGACGCGGGCGTGATCGGCACCATGTTCTATGTCATGGGCTTCGTCGAGGGCCGCCACTACTGGCAGATCGCGACGGCGCCCCTGACGCGCGCCGAGCGCGCCGGGCTCTTCGACGCCATGAACGCGGCCCTGGCTCAGCTTCATTCCGTCGATTACGTCGACGCGGGCTTGAGCGACTTCGGCAAGCCCGGCAACTACTTCGCGCGCCAGATCGCGCGCTGGACCAGGCAGTACGAGGCCTCCAAGACCGACCCGATCCCGGCCATGGAGCGGCTCGCCGTCTGGCTGCCTGGGGCGATCCCGCCCGGCGAGGAGACCTGCGTCGTCCATGGCGACTACCGGCTCGACAACCTGATCTTCCATCCGAGCGAGCCCAGGGTCGTCGCCATCCTCGACTGGGAGCTCTCGACGCTGGGGCACCCGCTGGCCGATCTCGCCTATCACATGATGGCGTGGCGCTTCGCGCCCGAGCTCTTCCGCGGCATGGCCGGGCTCGATCTGGACGCGCTCGGGATCCCGAGCGAGGAAGCCTATGTCGCGCGCTATGCCGAGCGCACCGGCCGCGCCCGCATCGAGCACTGGCCCTTCTACATGGCCTACAACATGTTCCGCTTCGCCGCGATCCTGCAGGGGGTCTATGCCCGCGCGCTCCAGGGCAACGCCGCCGACGCAGCCGGGCTCGCCATGGGCGCCAAGGTCGCGCCCATCGCCGCGCTGGCCTGGGCGGAAGCCGAGAAGGCGGGGGCGAGAGACGAGAGCATTTCTCGTTTGGTCTGAATCACACCTCTCTCGTCGTTCCCCCGCGAGCGGGGACCCAGGGTGAGCGACGTGCGGCTGCCCTGGGCCCCAGGCCGGCTTCGCCGGCGAACTTAAAAAGTCGCGGGCGAAGCCCGCGGGCGCGGGGGCGACGAGGAGTTTTGATTCCAACCAAACGACATCGTCGCCGGCGTCACCGGACGGCGCTGCTGGCAATGCCGTTCAGCGTTCCCAGATCGCGACGCGGATCGGCTTCGGCTCGCCGTCGTTGCAAGGATTGTTGACCTGCGGGCAATTGGACACGACGGCAAGCGCGTTCATCTCGGCGCGCAGGTCCACGAAGTCGCCCGCACGCGAATGGCCGGGCACGAACACGCTCTCCTGCAACCGACGCTCGGCATCGACGGGCACATCGCAGAAAAAATTGATGTTCGGGACGATGTCCTTGCGGCCGAGCCCGTGCCGGGCGAGCTCGGCGAGGAAGTTCTCGCGACAGCCCGGGCAGTCCTTGACGCCATAGAGCATCGCGTTGCTTGGCGCCGAACAGCATCCGCCGATGGTGTCATGGCCGCCGCAACTGTCCTCGAGGATGGTGAAGATCGGCCGCGCCACGTCGGAATAGAGCACATGGCCTTTGCCGAGCTCGAGCGTGTGACAGGCCTTGAGCGTGTTGGGCATGTGGTAACGCTCTTCCGGCGCATCGGCGTTGTAGCAGAGGAAATCGACGCCCTGACGCCCCTCGAGATCGACGATCCGCAGCACCTGGCCCTTTTTCACGACACCCGACCAGGGCTTGCCCGGAGCCACGATGTCGTTGCGGACCACCCGTCCGGGAATCTGGTTGCCATCGACCATGACCGTGCTCCCCTGTTGCCGTCGCCGGTAGATCCGGTGCAACCGTATCCTAACGGGAAGCGCTGCCGGCTGCCAGAAAGCGGCTTTCCGGAGATCGCCAGCCCGATTGCGTTTGACACGCGGCCGGCGCTGCGTGATCGGCCGGCGCCCCCGCCATAACCGGCGCTCATCGAATCCATAGCCCCTTCGCATTGGCCGCCTCGGGCCGGCCCGAGGCAGCATCCGGTCCGACGGCGCGGGCGGGGCTCGAAAACGCTCGCGGGATCCGCGCCGAGCAACCCGAAGGATGAGGACAAGGACCCATGAAACGCACCCTGCGCGCCCTGGCATTCGCCGCCGTTCCGGCCGTGACCGGCCTGGCTTCCGCACTACCGGCGCTCGCTGCCACCGACGGCCATTTCACCGTCACCATCCGCAACGTCTCGACCGACGCCACGCTCAAGCTGCCGGACGGCAGCGCCATCAAGGCACCGATCGCGCCCGGCGCCTATGCCGTGATCGCGAGCGGGGTTCCGCCCTTTGCCGTCGGCCAGCCCGCGGGGAGCGACGGCCTCGAAAGCCTGGCCGAGGACGGCAATGCCGAGCCGCTGATCCAGAGCCTCAAGGCCGAGCCCGGCGTGCGCGAGGCGGGCCTGTTCCTTCCCGGGCAGCCCTTCGAGGTGACGGCGCGTCCCGGCGACAAGCTCGTCTTTTTGAGCATGTTCGTGCAGTCGAACGATCTGTTCTACGCGCCCAGGGCCGGCGCCATCGCGCTTTACCGCGCGGACGGCAAGCCGGTTTCGGGCGATCTCACGAGCGAGGTCGCGCTGTGGGATGCCGGCACGGAAGTGAACGAGCAGCCGGGCGTCGGCCCCAACCAGGCGCCGCGCGAAAAGGCGCCCAACACCGGCCCCGACGAGCACGGCACGGTCGGCCCCGTGAAAGACGGCTTCGCCTACCCGGCGCCCGACCAGGTGATCGCGCTCTCCATCGCCGCCGACTGAGCCTCCATCCTCGATTGACGGCGAACGCGGTGCCGGCGGGCCCCCCTCCCGCCGGCGCCTTTCGTTTCGCGGCTGGCCCGCGCCGCGCGGGCAAGCGCCGTCGGCATGACCGGCGCCAGCCGTCAACCGTTAGAAAAGGGCCCCCACCCTTGCGCCCTTTTGTCGCGCCGCCGCCTTCGCCCCCTGTGCCGGTTCTTGACACCGGCTGCAGGCGAACCTAGTTAGTTATTGCTAACTAACTAAAGGACGAGCCGTGGCCGACCGGTTGAAGGCGGAAGCGCGAAAGAAAGAGATCGTGGACTGTGCCATCCGGCTGGCCGACGAGCTCGGCCCCGACGGGCTCACCGCAAGCGCGCTCGCGCGCTGCGTCGGCGTCACGCAGCCCGCGATCTTTCGCCATTTTCCGAGCATGCCGGACCTCTGGCGGGCGGTGACCGCCCGCCTCGCCGAAGAGCTCGAGCGGCATTGGGAGCGATCGATGCAAGCGGGGCCGGGTCCGCTGCAACGGCTCGAAGCCCTGGCGCTCGGCCAACTCGGCTTGATCGAGCGCGTGCCCGCCCTGCCTGCGATCCTGTTTTCCCGCGAGCTCCATGCGAAGAATCCGGTGCTGCGCGCCGAGTTCGGCACCATGCTGAAGCGTTATCACGGCTTGCTCGCGGCGACCCTCGCGGAAGCGCGGGATCGGGCCTTGATCCGGGCCGACCTCGATCCCGAGGTCGCCGCCTTCCTCGTCATCGCGGTGGTGCAGGGGACGGCCCTGCGCTGGTCGCTCGGCGGGCGCCGACGGAGCCTCGCGGCCGAGGGGCGGCGGGTGCTGGCCGAACTGATGAAGGGATTCGAGATCGCTGCACACCGGGAGGAAGGGCCCCTGCGGGCCCGCCCGGCCGCGCGTGGCAAACTCGCAACAACGGAGACGAAACGATGATCGGCAGAACACTGAAACTGAAAACGATGGGCGTGGGCCTGGCGGCGATGCTGGGCGTCTCGGTGCTCGGCGCTTCGAACGCGTCGGCCCATTGCGACGGGTTGGATGGGCCCGTCGTCGGCGCCGCTCGCACGGCGCTCGAAACGGGCGATGTCAATCGCGTCCTGATCTGGGTCGCACCCGGGGACGAAGCGGAAGTCCGGCAGGCCTTCGAGCAGACGCGCAAGGTCCGCGCCCTCGATCCCGAAGCGCGCGCGCTCGCGGACCGCTATTTCTTCGAAACCCTCGTGCGCATCCATCGCGCCGGCGAGGGCGTCGCCTATACCGGGCTCAAGCCCGCCGGCCGCGATCTCGGACCGGCCATCCCCGCCGCCGACAAGGCGGTGGAAACGGGCGATGCCGGCGCGGTCGAGCGCTTGCTGACCGGGACCATGAAAGAGGGTCTCGAGCACCGGCTGCACACGGTCTCGCAGACCAAGGCCTACGATCCGGCCGACGTCGCGGCCGGCCGCGAGCATGTCAAGAGCTATGTGGGCTTCGTGCACTACGTGGAAGGCATCTACCAGGCCGCCTCCGCCATGCCGCACGGGGACGGCCACGCCACGGAATGAGCGGATGGCTTCGGGCTCGCCCGGGCGCTCCCCCGGCGAGCCCGAAGCGGGCCTGCGGGCGCGGATGGGTCCTGTGACGCGGCCCGTCATTGTCCCCGCCAGGGCCGAGACGATCGATCTTCCCATCGCCGCCGACCGAGCCTCATCCCCGGCCGGCGCGCGATCCGGTGCCAGCGGGTCCCTTGCTTCCCGCTGGCATCGGCCTTTGGCCTCGCCAACCCTTCACAAATCTCTCCCCCAACTTGTTGGGGAAGAGGGAAGGGTGAAGGGGCAAGCGCATCGCAAAGCCGCGCTTCTCTACGGATACCAGATCGGCGTGCAGGCATCGGCGTGGAAGCGCTCCATGATCTGCGGCGCGCGCACATCATCGTGCATGCGCTTGCACTCGGCCTTGCAGGCCTCGCCCTTGCACTGATCGGCGCAACGCTGCGCCTCGGCCACGCTCTTGTTGAAATGCCGCTCGAAGGCGAGGCGTTGCGCGTCCGAGCAATCGATCTCCGGGCCGGCTGGCGCGCCGCCCGCGGGCGGCGGCGGGGCCGGTGTGGTGACGCCGGTGGGCGCCGCGTTCCGCTCCAGCAGGATCGCCTCGCGCGCCTGCCATTCGGGGCCCGAAGGACAGCTTCCATAATCGAGCCAGCGGCCGACCTCGCAGCGCAGCATGCGGCCTTGATGGCAGAGCAGCGTGCCTTGCGCCCACTGGTTGATGCGCGTGGCGCCGTTCTCGGTCTCGATCAAGGGCCGCGTCAGATAGGGACACTCAACCTGCGCATGCGCCGGCGCCATGCCGAACGGGACCAGCAAGCTCGATAGCAGCAGAAGAAGCGTTCCTTGCGGGACCATCTCTCCTCCGACAGCGGCTTGGCGCCTGTCGCGAGACTAACCTAGAGTGAGCCTCGGCCTGCGCCAACCGGCCGCGGGCCACCCCGCCCGCGCCCGGAAATCGTTCGACGAGAGACCTCATGCAGAAAGACCCGATTCGTTTCGCCGCCGACGGCCGCCCGCGCGCCCGCGGTCTCGGCCTGCCCTTCGACGGCACGCCCGGCGCTTTCAACGCCATCACGGATGTGGGCGGCGTGGAGGTCGGCTTCGCCACGCTCGTCCGTGGGCAAGGCAAGCTCGAGGTGGGGCGCGGGCCGGTGCGCACCGGCGTCACCGCGATCCTGCCGCGCGGCCATGGCAGCGACTATTTGCCGGTCTGGGCCGGCATCTTCGCGCTCAACGGCAATGGCGAGATGACCGGCAGCCACTGGATCGAGGATGCCGGCCATTTCTACGGACCGATCTGCCTCACCAACACGCACAGCGTCGGCGCGGTGCATCACGCGGCGGTGGGCTGGATGGTGAAGCACTATCCGGCCTTCGACGGCAGTGCCTGGGCCATGCCGGTGGTGGCCGAGACTTTCGACGGCCATCTCAACGACGTCAACGGCCGCCACGTCACCGAGGCCGATGCGCTCGCCGCGCTCGACGGTGCCGCGACCGGCCCCTTGCCCGAGGGCAATGTCGGCGGCGGCACCGGCATGATCGCCTACGAGTTCAAGGGCGGCACCGGCACCGCCTCGCGCCGCATCAAATTGACGCAAGGCGAGTTCACGGTGGGGGCGCTGGTGCAGGCCAATTTCGGCATCCGCCCCTGGCTCACCGTGCTGGGCGTGCCGGTGGGCCGCCACCTGACCGAAGATCGGATCTGGAGCCGCGATACGGGCTCGATCATCGCGCTCGTCGGCACCGATGCGCCGCTGCTTGCGGCCCAGCTCCAGCGCTGCGCCAAGCGGATCGGGCTCGGCGTCGGGCGCACCGGGACGCCCTCCGGCAACAGCTCGGGCGACATCTTCCTGGCCTTCTCGACCGCCAACGCGATCAAGCCCGCCAAGGGCGCGATGCCGACCCTCGCCTTCCTGCCGGACGACGATCTCGACCCGCTCTATCTGGGGCTGGTGCAGGCGGTCGAGGAGGCCATCCTCAACGCCATGATCGCGGCCGAGACCATGGTCGGGCGCGACGGCCACCGCGTCGTGGCGCTCGATCACGGCGCGCTGTTGGCGCTCATGCGCCGCTACGGCCGGCTGGCGGGTTGAAGCCAGCGGTCGCGGACCAACAGCCGGCGCCCGGCGCGGTCGCGCTCGCGCGGACTCCGTGCAACGCGCGAGAAAAAACCCGGCCGCGCGAATTAACTCTTGCGTTGCCGGTCGCATGCGATTATTTGCGGCGATGGACGTAGTTCGCACGTGCCTATGGCCCCTTGTGGTTACGCAACGACGAAAACGCGGCCTCTTATTGGTTGATGCGGCATCGCCGATGCCGGTTCCGATTGAGGAAGTGATTTGGTTGTTCGCCGCGAGGGGGCGCTCTCCCCAAAACGGCTGAGGACGGTCCCGGCGCCGATGGGCATTTCGCCCTCGGGCCCTCCTGCCCCGGATCATCCGATCCGGTGGCGGACCGTTCGGCTGGCCTCAGGGCCGGCCCGACCTCGCTCACCCTCTGTCCGGCTGCCGGCAGGCCCCTCGGGGCCGGCGATGGCGCAGCGGGTGCACGGCTCTCGGCGGCCGGGCGGAGTGAACACAAGCCGATTTGAGGGGAGTTGAGGGACGATGCGCCTGTTCTTCTTCGGCAGCCTGATGGATGGAGACCTGTTGCGCCTGGTGCTCGATCGCGAGATCGACGATATCGAGCATGCCGCGGCCGAGATCCTCGGCTATGAGCGCCGACGGGCCAAGAACGAGTCCTTTCCCATCATCGTGCCCACGCCCGGCGGCCGGGTCGAAGGCCGACTCGTCACGGGCCTGACCGCCACCGATGTGGCCCGCATCCAGTGGTACGAATCGGACGATTACGCGCTCAAGCCCTGCCTGGTGAAGGTGGGCGAGCTGCGCCGCGAGGCGCATGTGTTCCTCGCCACCGAGTCGCTCGAGGACGAGGGCGTCGCCTGGGACTTCGAGCACTGGGTCCGGATCGAGAAGCCCATGTGCCTGACGCTGGCCCGGGAGATCATGAGCCATTTCGGCAAGATCAGCGGGGCCGAGCTGGTCCGGCGCTGGCCGGACATGAAGGCCCGCGCCCTGGCCCAGCATTTCGGCGAGGCCGTCGCCCAGCCGGTGCGCAAGCGCGCGGGCGGCCGGCGGCGCTGAGGCGCCGATCAAGCTGCTTTCAAGGCAAGTTGAAGGGCCGGCTCACGCCGGCCCTCTTGCTTTCAGGCGCCCCATCCGCCAATTCGAAGGTAGGAAAGCCAGCTCCCGTTCCAGGAGGTCCGCCATGCTCGGTCGCCTTTATGGCAAGACGCTCGCCCTGCCGACCGAGGCCGAGGCCTTGCCCGGCCGCGCCGAGCCGATGCCGGTGCCCGAGGCCCATTTCGTCAACGGCCACAAGCTGACGCCGCCCTTTCCGGCCGGCCTGGAACGGGCGCTCTTCGGGCTCGGCTGCTTCTGGGGGGCCGAGCGCAAGTTCTGGCAGGCGCCAGGGGTCTGGGTCACGGCCGTGGGCTATGCCGGCGGCCTCACGCCCAACCCCACCTACAAGGAGGTTTGCAGCGGCCTGACCGGCCACACCGAGGCGGTGCTGGTCGTGTTCGACCCGCGCCACACCTCCTACGAAGCCCTGCTCAAGCTCTTCTGGGAGAGCCACGACCCGACCCAGGGCATGCGCCAGGGCAACGACGTCGGCACGCAATACCGCTCGGCCATCTACACCTACTCGGGCGAGCAACGCCGCTTGGCCGAGGCCTCGCGCCAAGCCTTCCAGCGCGTGCTGACCCAAGCCGGCTACGGCGCCATCACCACCGAGATCGCCGAGGCCGGGCCCTTCTACTACGCCGAGGACTATCACCAGCAATATCTCGCCAAGAACCCGGGCGGCTATTGCGGGCTGGGCGGCACGGGGCTCTCCTGCCCGGTCGGCGTGGCAGCCGCCGGGGCTTGAGCGGCTGGCAACGCCGTCGTTCTCGTTGCACACTGACAAGAAAGAGCCGGCCGCATGGGCCGGCTCTTTCGCGCATCAGGAGCGGGCGATGGCGACAAGCGTGCGAACCGTAACCCTGCCTTCGGGCGAGAAGGTGCCGGCGCTGGGCCAGGGCACCTGGCGCATGGGCGAAGGCCGCAGCCGGCGTGCCGAGGAGGCCGATGCGCTGAGGCTCGGGCTCGATCTGGGCCTGACGCTGATCGACACGGCCGAGATGTATGGCGAGGGTGGGGCCGAGGAGGTGGTGGCCGAGGCCGTCGCCGGCCGGCGCGACCGGGTCTTCATCGTCTCCAAGGTCTATCCGCACAACGCCAGCCGCAAGGGCGTGATCGCCGCCTGCGAGCGCAGCCTGAAGCGGCTCAAGACCGACCGCATCGATCTCTACCTCTTGCATTGGCGCGGCGGCGAGCCTCTGGCCGAGACGGTGGCCGGGTTCGAGGCGCTGCGCCGGGCCGGCAAGATCCGCCATTGGGGTGTCAGCAACTTCGACACCGACGATATGGAGGAGCTCTACGCGCTGGGGGACGGCGGCGGCTGCGCCGCCAACCAGGTGCTCTACAACCTCCGGCATCGCGGCATCGAGCACAATCTCCTGCCCTGGCAGGCGCAGCGCAGGCTGCCGACCATGGCCTACTCGCCGCTCGAGATCGGCAACCTCGCGAGCGCGGCGGCGCTCAAGCGCGTGGCCGCGCGCCACGGGCTGACGACGCGGCAGGCGGCCCTCGCCTGGGTCTTGCGCAAGCGCGAGGCGATCGCCATCCCCAAGGCCAGCGACCCCGGGCATGTGCGCCAGAACCGCGCCGCGCTCGACATCGCGCTGACGCCTGAGGATCTGGCCGAGCTCGACCAGCTCTCCCCGCCGCCGACGCGCAAGGTGCCGCTGGCGATGATTTGAGGCGGCATCTCAGGTCCAGGGTTGCTTCGTGGGGGAGGCTTCGCAGCCTCGCGAAAGGCCGGCCTCAGCAGGCGCCTCGAACCCGTCAATCGGCGGGTCGATCCAGGAGGGCGAGAGAAGCGATCAGTTCCGAGACGTCGAGATGCTGCTCAGATCGACGCCCTCGATGGCGGCGCGCGCGACCAGGCTCGCAATGAAGCGGCTGATGCCCTGGCGCCAGGCCCGCTCGGCGAGATAGCCGGCGATCGTGCCCCGCACATGCTCGAAAGGCAGCGTCTGGCCTTTGGCACGATGGCGCATCCGGACGATGTGGAAGCCGTAGCGCGAGGGCACCGGCACGGGACAGAGCTCGCCCTCCTCGAGGCTGAAGAGGAAGGTCTCGAACTCGGGCACCGTGGCACCGCGCGTGATCTGGCCGAGATTGCCGCCATTGGCCTTGGACGGGCAGTCCGAATGCTCGCGCGCGAGATCGGCGAAGCGCGTCGGATCGGCCTGGATCTGAGCCAGCAGCCCCTCGGCCTTGCGCTTGGCCTCGGCTCGCGCTTCCTCGTCGTCGGGGGGTGCTGCGATCAGGATATGCTCCGCTTCGATCAGGTCGGTCGAGCGGAAGCGGTCGCGATGGGCCTCGAAATAGGCGCGGGCCTCGGCCTCGTCGGGCTCGAGGATCGGCACCTCGGCCGCCAGCAGCGCGTCGATGGCCTCGGGCCCCTCGCCCAGCCCCCGCGCCCGCGCCTCCTGCGACAGCAGCTCGCGCAGGGCCAGCGCCTCGGCGGCCTGGCGCTGCGCCTCGGCCGCCGTCGGCGCCGGATGGTACTGCATCTCGGCATAGATCGCGGCGTCGGGGATCTCGACGCCGTTGACGCGCAGCGTCACGACGCCCGGCTCCGCCCCGCGATCAGGGCCCGGCCGGCATCGCGCCGGCGCACCACCTGGTAGCGGCGGAAGAGATAGCCCACCGGCGCGCTCCAGATATGAACCAGCCGAGAGAACGGAAACAGCAGGAACAGCGTCATGCCCATGACGAGGTGGGCCTGGAACGGCCAGGCGAGGCCCAAGACCTGCTCGGCGGCCCCGCCGCGGAACGTCACGATGCGCTGCGCCCATTCGGAGAGCCGCAGCATGACCGAGCCGTCCGTGTGCTGCAGCGAGAAGGGCAGCGTGACGAGGCCGAACACCAGCTGCACCCAGATCAACAGCAGAATCACGATGTCCATGACCGTGCTGGTCTTGCGGATGCGCGGATCGACCAGCCGGCGATGGATCAGGAGCGTCAGGCCGACGAAGCAGATCACGCCGGCGATGCCGCCCGAGACGATCGCCAGCATCTGCTTGGCCTCGACGGAGATGACGAGGGTGTAGAGCTGGTGCGGCGTCAGCAGGCCGACGAAATGGCCGAACAAGATGAAGAGCACGCCGATATGGAACAGGTTCGAGCCCCAGCGGAGCTGGCGCGCGCGCAGGAGCTGGCTCGAGCCCGAGCGCCAGGAATATTGCTCGCGGTCGAAGCGGATCAGGCTGCCGGCCAAGAACACGCTGAGCGCGATATAGGGATAGATGCCGAAAAGGAACAGGTTGAGATAGTCGGTCATGGCGGCTCGTTCCTTTCCCCGTCAGTTCTTGTTCATCCGAGCCAGGATCGCTCCGGCCTTGGCGCAAGCACCGTCGGCCTGGGGCGCCTCGGCGCCGACGAAGGTGACGGCTTGCTCCTCCCAGGCCCGATCCAGCGCCTCGGGGCTGTCGTCCTCTTCCTCGGCCGGCTGGCTCGAGGGCTTGCGGCCTGCCATCGCGAGCAGGGCGCGGAACACGGCGGCATAGGCGCTGCCGCGCTTGACCAACCGGCCATGGAGCGCATCGAGCACGTCGCCGGCGTCGTCGATCAGATCGGCCGCCTCATCGGCCGGCAGCAGCGACAGGAACTCGAGGAATACCGGCAGGTAGTCGGGCAGCTCGTTGGCCGCGAGGTCCAGCCCACGGCGGCGATAGAGCTCGAGCAGATCGACCATGGCCTGGCCGCGGGCGCGAGAGTCGCCGTGCACATGCTCGAACAGATGCAGCGACAGCGAGCGAGCGCGATCGAAGAGCGCGACATAGCCCTCTTCGGCCGCGATCAGATCCGCGGCGGCAAGCTCGCGGACGAGGACCAGAAGCCCGGCCCGTTCGCGGGCGCCGAAGGCGGGTTCCGCCACGATCGCGGCCTCGAGCTCCGGCAGGGCCGCCATCATCTCCGCATCGGGATAGGTCAGCAGCCGGGCCAGGATGCGACAGGCCTGCATCAGCGCACCTCCACAGGCGTGCGCGCCTTCTTCCTGCGGCCGCCGAAGATCGACGGGCCCTTGCTCTCGTCGGCACAGCCATTGCCGAAGGAGAAGCCGCAGCTGTTCCTGAGGTCGAAGGCGTTCTCGGCATATTCGCGATGCGTGGTCGGGATGACGTAACGATCCTCGTAATTGGCGATCGCCATGTAGCGATACATCTCCTCGACCTGCGCGGGCGTCAGGCCGACGCGCTCCAGCACCGCCGGCTTGTCGGCGCCGTCGACGTGCCGGCCGCGCATGAAGATCCGCATCGCGGACATGCGCTCGAGCGCCATCACGATCGGCGCCTCGTCGCCCGCCGTCAGCAGGTTGGCCAGATATTTGACCGGAATGCGCAGCGAACGCACGTCCGGAATCTCGTCGGCCATGGCGAGCTTGCCGGCGTCGGCCGCGGCCTGGATCGGCGAGAGCGGCGGCACGTACCAGACCATCGGCAAGGTCCGGTATTCGGGATGCAGCGGGAAAGCCACCTTCCAGTCGATCGCGAGCTTGTAGGTGGGCGAGCGGCGCGCGGCGATGAGCCACGCTTCAGGCACGCCGTCGGCCCGCGCCTGCTCGATCACCTTGGGATCGTTGGGATCGAGGAAGATGTCGAGCTGGGCGCGGTAGAGATCGGTCTCGCGCTCGACGCTGGCCGCCGCCTCGATGCGGTCGGCATCGTAGAGCAGCACGCCCAGATAGCGGATGCGCCCGACGCAGGTCTCGGAACAGACCGTGGGCTCGCCGACCTCGATGCGCGGGTAGCAGAAGATGCACTTCTCCGCCTTCCCCGACTGCCAGTTGTAATAGATCTTCTTGTAGGGGCAGGCCGAGACGCACATGCGCCAGCCGCGGCACTTGTCCTGGTCGATCAGGACGATGCCGTCCTCCTCGCGCTTGTAGATGGAGCCCGACGGGCAGGAGGCGACGCAAGACGGGTTGAGACAGTGCTCGCACAGCCGCGGCAGGTAGAACATGAAGGTGTTCTCGAACTGCCCGTAGATCTCCTTCTGCAGGTTGTCGAAGTTCTTGTCGCGCGAGCGCTTGGCGAATTCGGTGCCGAGGATTTCCTCCCAGTTCGGGCCCCATTCGATCTTTTCCATCTTCTCGCCCGTGATGAGCGAGACGGGGCGCGCCACCGGCATGGCCTGCAGCTCGGGCGCGGTATGCAGATGCTCGTAATCGAAGGTGAAGGGCTCGTAGTAGTCGTCGATCTCGGGCAGGTGCGGGTTGGCGAAGATCTTGGCCAGCACGCGCCAGCGGCTGCCGATCCTGGGCTCGATCTTGCCATTGCGCTTGCGCCGCCAGCCGCCCTGCCAGCGGTCCTGGTTCTCCCATTCCTTCGGATAGCCGATGCCGGGCTTGGTCTCGACGTTGTTGAACCAGGCGTATTCGACGCCCTCGCGCGAGGTCCAGACATTCTTGCAAGTGACCGAGCAGGTGTGGCAACCGATGCACTTGTCGAGGTTCAGCACCATCGCGATCTGTGCACGCACTTTCATCGCCCGATTCTCCTCTTTCGTCCGTCCCTACTCGGCCGCTCGCGCCGGGGGCGCGGCGGGCCGGTCGAGCCAGTCGACCTTGTCCATCTTGCGCACCACCACGAACTCGTCGCGGTTGGTGCCGATGGTGCCGTGATAGTTGAAGCCGTATGAGAGCTGCGCGTAGCCGCCGATCATGTGGGTCGGCTTCGGACAGGTGCGGGTGACGGAATTGTGGATGCCGCCGCGCGCCTGGGTGATCTCGCTGCCCGGCACGTTCACGATCTTCTCCTGCGCGTGGTACATCAGCACCATGCCTTCGGGCACGCGCTGGCTCACCACCGCGCGGGCAACGAGCGCGCCGTTGAGGTTGAAAGCCTCGATCCAGTCGTTGTCCTCGATGCCGGCCTTTTTCGCGTCGATCTCGCTGATCCACACGATCGGGCCCCCGCGCGACAGCGTCAGCATGATGAGGTTGTCGGTGTAGGTGCTGTGGATGCCCCACTTCTGGTGCGGCGTGATGAAATTCAGCACCACCTCGGGATGGCCGTTGGAGCGCTTGCCCAGCATGGGCGCGATCGTCTTGGTATCGATCGGCGGCTTGTAGACGCAGAGGCCCTCGCCGAACGCGACCATCCAGGGGTGATCCTGATAGAGCTGCTGGCGGCCCGTGAGGGTGCGCCAGGGGATCAGCTCGTGCACGTTGGTGTAGCCGGCGTTGTAGCTGACATGCTCGGATTCGAGCCCCGACCAGGTCGGCGAGGAGATGATCTTGCGCGGCTGCGCCTGCAGGTCGCGGAAGCGGAGCTTGTCGTCCTCGCGCGCATGGGCCAAGTGGGTGTGGTCGCGCCCCGTGATCTTGCCCAAGGCCTCCCAGGCCTTGACGGCGACATGGCCGTTGGTTTCGGGCGCCAGCGTCAGGATCACCTCGGCCGCGTCCATGTCGGTCTCGATGCGCGGCAGCCCCTTGGTGATCCCCTCCTCGGTCACGGTGCGGTTGAGCTCCGCCAGGAACTTCACCTCCGCCTCGGTGTTCCAGGCGATGCCCTTGCCGCCGTTGCCGATCCTGGTCATGAGCGGCCCCAGCGCCGTGAACTTCTTGTAGGTGTTGGGATAATCGCGCTCGACCACGACCAGGCCCGGCATGGTCTTGCCCGGCACCGGCTCGCACTCGCCCTTGCGCCACTCCTTGGGCTCGAAGGGCTGCGCCAGCTCGCCCGGCGTGTCATGCATGATGGGCGCCAGCACCAGGTCCTTCTCGAGGCCCAGGTGACCTTTGCAGACTTCCGAGAAGCGCTTGGCGATGCCCTTGAAGATCTCCCAATCGCTGCGCGCCTCCCACACCGGGTCCACCGCCGCCGAGAGCGGGTGGATGAAGGGATGCATGTCGGAGGTATTGAGGTCGTGCTTCTCGTACCAGGTGGCGGTCGGCAGCACGATGTCGGAATACATGCAGGTGGTCGACATGCGGAAATCGAGCGTCACCAGGAGGTCGAGCTTTCCGGTCGGGGCCTCCGGCCGCCATTCGATCTCGAGCGGCTTCGAGCCGCCCTCCTCGCCCAGATCCTTGCCCTGCACGCCATGCTGCGCGCCCAGCAAGTGCTTCAGGAAATACTCGTGGCCCTTGCCGCTCGAGCCCAGGAGGTTCGAGCGCCAGACGAACATGTTGCGCGGGAAGTTGCGCGGATTGTCCGGGTCCTCGCAAGCCATGCGCAAGCGCCCGGCCTTGAGCTCCGCCGTCGCATAGGCCGGCGCTTCCTGCCCGGCCTCGGCCGCGGCGCGCGCGACCGCCAGCGGGTTCTGCTCGAGCTGCGGGGCCGAAGGCAGCCAGCCCATGCGCTCGGCGCGGACATTGAAGTCGATCAGGCTGCCCTTGAGCCTGCCCTTGGCCACGGGCGACAGGATTTCGTCGACGCCGAGCTTCTCGTAACGCCACTGGTCCGTATGGGCGTAGAAGAAGGACGTCGCGTTCATGTGCCGCGGCGGGCGATGCCAGTCGAGCGCGAAGGCGAGCGGCGTCCAGCCGGTCTGGGGTCGGAGCTTCTCCTGGCCCACATAATGCGACCAGCCGCCGCCCGACTGGCCGACGCAGCCGCACAAGACCAGCAGATTGATGATGCCGCGATAGATCATGTCGCCGTGATACCAGTGGTTGACCGCGGCACCCAGGATCACCATGGAGCGGCCCTTGGTCTTGTCGGCATTGTCGGCGAAGGCACGCGCCACCTCGATCACCCGCTCGCGCGGCACGCCAGTGATGCGCTCCTGCCAAGCCGGCGTATAAGGCAGGTCCTCGTCATAAGACGAAGCGACATTGGCGCCGCCGAGGCCCCGATCGAGCCCGTAATTGGCGCAGAGCAGATCGAACACGGTGGCGACCACCGCCTCGCCATCCTTGAGCCGCAATTTCCTCGCCGGCAGGTTGCGAACCAGCACCTCGGGATGATCGGTGTGGCGAAAATGGGCGTGCTGCCGGCCGCCGAAATAGGGAAAGGCGACGGGCACGACCTCGTGGCCCGTGTCGAGGAGCGACAGCCGCGGCTTGAGCTCGGCGCCCGAGCTCGCATCGCGGTTCTCGAGATTCCAGCGCCCCTGCTCGCCCCAGCGGAATCCGATCGAGCCCGTGGGGACGGCGACCCGGTCGTCGGCCTCGTCCAGCACGACCGTCTTCCAGTCGGGATTGTTGCCCTGGCCGAGCGCACCCTCGAAGTCGGAGGCGCGCAGGAGCCGCCCCGCTACGTAGCGGTCGCCCTCCTTCTCGAGCCGGACCAGAAAGGGCAGATCGGTGTAGCGCCGGCAATAGTCCTCGAAATAGGCGCTTTTCCTGGCGAGATGGAATTCCTTGAGGATCACGTGCCCCATGGCGAGCGCCAGGGCCGCATCCGTGCCCTGCTTGGGCGCGAGCCAGATGTCGGCGAACTTGGAGGCCTCGGAATAGTCCGGCGTGACCGTGACGATCTTGGTGCCCTTGTAGCGCACCTCGGTCATGAAGTGGGCGTCGGGTGTGCGCGTCTGGGGTACGTTCGAGCCCCACAGCATCAGGAAGTTCGAATTGTACCAGTCGGCACTCTCGGGCACGTCGGTCTGCTCGCCCCAGGTCTGGGGGCTCGAGGGCGGCAGGTCGCAATACCAGTCGTAGAAGCTCAGGCACACGCCGCCGATCAGCGAGAGATAGCGCGTGCCCGCGGCGTAGGAGATCATCGACATGGCCGGGATCGGCGAGAAGCCGGCGACGCGGTCGGGCCCGTATGTCTTGATCGTGTAGGTGTTGGCGGCTGCGATGATTTCCTGCGCCTCCTCCCAGCGCGCGCGCACGAAGCCGCCGCGCCCGCGGATCGACTTGTAGTCCTCGGCCTTGGCGGGATCCTCGACGATCGATTTCCAGGCCTCGACCGGATCGGCGTGCTGCGCCTTGGCGGCGCGCCAAAGCCTGAGCAGACGGCCGCGGATCATCGGGTACTTGATGCGGTTGCCGCTGTAGAGATACCAGGAGTAGCTGGCGCCGCGCGAGCAACCGCGCGGCTCGTGGTTGGGCAGGTCGGGGCGCGTGCGCGGATAGTCGGTCTGCTGCGTCTCCCAGGTGACGATGCCGCCCTTGACGTAGATCTTCCAGGAGCAGGAGCCGGTGCAGTTGGTGCCGTGCGTCGAGCGCACGATGCGGTCATGCGCCCAGCGCGCGCGATAACCCTCCTCCCAGGCGCGGCCCTCGTTGGTGACGACGCCGTGATCCGCGGAGAAGGTGTCGACCGTGCGCTTGAAGAACATCAAGCGGTCGAGGAAATGGCTCATGCGTGTTGCTCCTGGCGAAAAATACTCAGCAGGGTTTCTCTGCGCCCTTGCGCGCGTAGTACCACCAGTTGATGCCGAGGCAGACGAGATAGAAAAAGGCCGCCCAGTAGAAGAAGGCGTTGGGCGAGCCGAACCAGGCAATCGACTGACCGATCATGAGGCCAGCGGCGAAGGGACCGTAGGCCGCGATCGCGCTGGTCCAGCCGATCACGCCGCCGGCCTGGCGCGGCGGGAAGATCATCGGCATCTGCTTGAAGGTCGAAGCGTTGCCGATGCCGGCAAAGAAGAAGAGGCCGAGCATGAAGCCGACGAAGCCCGTGAAATCGTCCAGCGACGTGGGTTCCGTAAAGAACGTAAGTCCGAGGGCGCAGATGACAAGGCCGAAGGCCGCCACCTGCGTGACCTTGGCGCCCCCGAGCTTGTCGCTCAAGGGACCGGCGATCACGCGCATGGCCGAGCCCACCAGCGGCCCCAGGAAAGCATAGGCCAGCGGGTCGGGCGCGCCCTCGAAGCCGCCGTAAAGCTGCTTGATCAGGAGCGGGAAGGTGGCCGACAGGCCGGAGAACGTACCGAAGGTCATGATGTAGAGCAGCGTCATGAAGAAACCGTGCTTCATGCGGAAGATGTCGAGCTGCTCGCGGAACTGGGCCCTGACCGGCACGCTGCGCAACATGACCCAGCCGAGCGCGGCGAAGACGAGGATGAAGGGGATGTAGAGCAGCGGCGCGTTCTGCAACCAGATCGCGCTGCTGACGCCAGCCTTGGTGAAGGTCTGGGGCGCGCCGGCGAGGGAGCCGAACAGCGCGGCGCCGATCAGCCAGGGGGTCAGGAACTGCACCAGGCTCACGCCGAAATTGCCGATACCGGCCTGGATCGCCAGCGCCGTGCCCTGCAGGCGCTTGGGAAAGAACAGGCTGGTGGAGGGCATGAAGGAGGAGAAGTTGCCGCCGCCCAGCCCCGCGAGGAAGGCCAGGGTCAGCAGCACCCAGTAGGGCGTCGCCGGGTCCTGCACGGCATAGAACCAGCCCACTGCGGGGAGGAGCAGGCTCAGCGTCGAGAAGGTCACGACGCTGCGGGTGCCGTAGATCGGCACCAGGAAGGTGTGGACGATCCTGAGCGTGCCGCCGGCAAGACCCGGCAGGGCCGTCAGCCAGAACAGCTGCGAGGTCGAGAGCTGGAAGCCGATGCCGGGCAGCCGCACCACGAGCGCGCTCACCAGGAACCAGACGATGAAGGCGAGCGTCAGATTGACGGTGGTGATCGCCAGCGTGCGCCAGGCGAGGGCCTTGCCCTGGCTTTCCCAGAAGCCCGCGTCCTCGGGCTGCCAGTGCTTGAGCCAGCTCCGGCCCGGATGCGGAAGGGTTTTGGAGTTGATCGCCATGGCCTGTCTCCTCTCGCGACTGTCAGCGGGCACCGGCGCTCGTCAGCTCGGGCAGGTCGCGCGGCGCGCCCAGATCGGGATGCTCGCGCCGCTCCATGCGGCGGATCGCGAAATGCATCCAGGTCAGCGCGATCGAGACCAGCAGGAACAGCAGCATGAAGCAGCTGGTCCACACGCCCACCAGATCGTTCATCGCGCCGAACGCGATCGGGAGGACGAAACCGCCGAGCCCGCCGACGAGGCCGACGACGCCGCCGACCGAGCCGACGCGGTCGGGGTAGTAGGCCGGGATGTGCTTGTAGACGGCCGCCTTGCCCAGCGACATGAAGAAGCCCAGCACGAAGGTCAGCACGGTGAAGGGCACGAACCCGATCGCGATGGTGAAGGTGATCGGCCCCTCGATGCCATGCACGACATAGTCCGTCGCGGGATAGGACAAGAGGAAGGTGCAGATGACCGAGGCGATGAAGGTCCAGTACATCACGCGGCGCGCGCCATATTTGTCGGCGAGCGCGCCGCCGACGGCGCGAAAGACCGAGGCCGGGATCGAATAGGCCGCGCCCAGCATGCCGGCCGCTTTGATGTCGAGGCCGTAGACGCCGACGTAATAGTGCGGCAGCCACAGCGCCAGCGCGACGAAGGCGCCGAAAACGAAGAAATAATAGAGCGAGAAGCGCCACACCTGCAGCTTCTTCAAGGGGGCGAGCTGGGCCGCGATCGGCTCGGGCTTGCGGCCTTCGCGCCGGCGCTCGCGCAACTGCGGATCGTCCTTGGTGAGGAGCAGGAAGATCACGGCCATGAGGACGAGGGCCACGGCCCAGACCTGCGCCACCGTCTCCCAGCCGTACGCCACCATGACGAAGGGGGCCAGGAACTTGGTGACGGCGGCACCGACATTGCCCATGCCGAAGATGCCGAGCGCGGTGCCCTGCTTCTCCTGCGGATACCAGCGCGACACATAGGCGATGCCGACGGCGAAGGAGCCGCCGGCGATGCCGACGCCGAGCGCGGCCAGCAGGAGCAGCTCGTAGCTGTCGGCATAGGTCAACAGCCAGGTGGCGACGGCAGCGGCCAGCATCACGACCGTGAAGACCAGCCGGCCGCCATACTGATCGGTCCAGATGCCGAGGATGAGGCGAATCAGCGAACCGGTCAGGATCGGCGTGCCGACCAGGAGGCCGAACTCGGTATCGTTGAGGCCGAGGTTCTGCTTAATCTGGACGCCGATGATGGAGAAGATCGTCCAGACCGCGAAGCACACGGTGAAGGCGACGGTGCTGAGTGCCAGCGCGCGCGGCGGCTCGTTCTTGCCTACAACCGCGGCTTCGGCGACGCTCGTCATGATCGGCCTCCGTGACGTGAAACGAACGATGCCGATGATGCGGGCAAGTGGCAACGCCGGCCGTTGACGCAGGTCAACGATGGCGGGTGCGAGAGCGAAAATACTCGCAAATTTCTTGATTAATGCAATACCATATGATGACAAATATCAATCAGACGGCAGGGAGAGCCTTGATCAACATGAAATGTTGCTGCGCAATAGAGGCGAAAGGCCGCAGGCGGCGGCCGGCTGCCGCGGCGTAGAGTTCGGGCGATGATGCTGACCAGCAGCGACCACGCCCTTCTGCGCCGCGCAACGCTCTTCGCCGAGACACCGTCATCGACCGTCGACCGGCTCCTGGCGAGCGCGCATGCGCAGAGTTTCGCGGCGGGCTCGGTTCTGTTCGAGCAAGGCGGCCCGTCGGGTTTCCTCCATGTTCTGTTGTCGGGCCGCGTCGGGCTGATCGGGCGTGCCGAAGACGGACACGAAACCGTGGTCGAGTTCTTCGGACCAGGCGATATTTTCATCGCGCCTGCGGTGATCCTCGAACTGCCCTATCTGATGGCCGCGCGCGTGCTCGACGAGGCGCGCGTGCTGATGATCCCGGCCGAGCAGGTGCGAGCGGCACTCGCGAGCGACGCGGGCCTGACACGAGCCATGATGCGGGAGTTGGCACGCCATTGGCGATTGCTCGTGCGCCAGATCAAGGACCTCAAGCTCAGGCGCGGACCGCAACGCCTCGCCGCTCATCTGCTGACGCTGCCGCGCAGCCGCAGCGGCGAGATCCACCTGCCCGAAGAGCGGCGCTTCCTCGCCCAACGCCTCGGCATGACGCCCGAGAGCCTGTCGCGCGCCTTCGCCAGCTTGAGGCGGCTGGGCGTCAGCGGGCGCGGGCGGCGCGTGGTGGTGGCGGACCCTGCCAAGCTCGAGGCTTACGCCGCGGTCGACAAGATCGTGTGATAAACAAGGTTGGAGCGGCGGATTCACAGCCCGCCATGGCTGCCGGCGACCGCGCCGGCGATCGTGACGAGGCTCGCGATCAACAAACCCCAGTGCAGCCGGCGGACCAGCGCGAAGGTGCGTTCGGGATCGCGCGCGGCGCGGGCTTCGAGCCAGCGATCGAGGAACAGCGGCTCGGCCAGGAAGAGCATCGCCGTGAAGATCAGCCAGATCAGCAGCATGGCGTGCATCCACCAATAGGCGGCGTCGACGAATCGGCCCCACAGATCGAAGCGCCAGACCATGTAGAAACCGGAGAAGCCGGCGACGAGCGTGGTCGCCCGCGCCTGACGCGCGAACCGGCGTTCGATCTCGTGGAAGAAGCGCAGGCGCTCGGCCGCCGGCAACTTGGCGCCGATACCCGGCAGCAGCACCGTGGTGACGAAGCCCACACCGCCGATCCAGAGAACGACGGCGACGACATGCAGCAGGCGGGCGAGAACGAGATCGTCCATGGCGATGCGGGCCATGGCAGCAGGCCGGGCGCGTTCTGGCAAGAGCGCCGCCCATGCGGCACCGGCCTGCGCCGCTTTTCCAACCACGGGGTTGATTCCGAAATCCGCGATCGGGAATATGGCGGCGACGAGGGAGAGCGCGGGCTCGCCCGGACAACCACCTGCACCGAAGGAAGGCTCTCACCCATGGACGCGGATGCGAAGAAGACGGCGCTCAGAATGATCCCCTACGGGCTCTATGTGCTGACGGCGGAGGATTCCGAGGGCGGCATCACCGCCGCGACCGTGAACTGGGTGACGCAGACCGCCTTCAACCCGCCGCTGCTGGTGGTGGGAATAAAGGCCGATTCGAACGCCTACGCCACCGTACGCAAGGCCGGTGCCTTCGCCCTCAACATGCTGGGCAAGGGCCAGCAAGGTCTCGCCTTTGCTTTCTTCAAGCCGGCGACGGTCGAGGGCGAGCGCATCGGCGGCCAGCCCTTCCGGCGTGGCACCACGGGGGCGCCGATCCTGACCGAGCTGCCGGCCGCCGTGGAGTGCCGCGTGACCGATCTGATCGAGCGCGGCTGCCATCACATCGTGGTGGGCGAAGTGGTCGAGGCCCATCTGATGCAGCCCCCGGCGGGCCGGCCGGACGCGGCGATCCTCGAGATGAAGGATCTGGGCGAGAAGGTGTTCTACGGCGGCTGAGCGGCCCCGCCACGGGCGCGGGCGACAGCAGACGCGCGTTCAACCGCCGCGCAGTGCTGCCAGCAGCGGTCCGGCCGCGACGGCGAGGCCGAGCGCGCAGACGGCCCAAATCCCCAGCGTGAGCATGTCGGCCAGGCGCGGGCGGGGCGCACCCTCCGCGCGCGAGGCCGGTGCGCGCCGCGCTGCCGCCTGACGCTTCGCGAAGGCGCCGAAGACGAGGCGAACGACCGGCGGCACCATGGCAAAGCCGAACAGAAGGAAAAGATTGAAATGGGCGGCGCGCATGAAGCTCGCGAGGCGCAGCGCCTCCGGCGAGCCCGGCGCGGTAGTCAGCTCGAGCCGGTCGCCGACGAAAGCGAGCATCGCCATCGCGACTAGAGCCGCGCCCGCGATCAAGAGGAACCACCTGCTCGTCGGCAGCATGCCGCGCCTCGCCGGTTGGGAGATGCGGGCGGCGGAAAGGCCGTGGGCCGATACCATTTCGCCCGATGTGGCGAACGTTAACATGCGTGGCCGCCTCGCCCGCCTGCGACGAATCGCGCAAGACAGCAAGCTTCCCCGCGAAGCCGCGACAGCGCGCGCTGCGACCGAGCGACGCGGCCGGGAAAACCCCGGGCCTTGCGCCGCGGCTCAGCCGCCTCGGGACAGCCAGCTGCCGATGGTCTCGAGCGCGCGCAGGGTCTCGACCACCACCTCCGGCATGGTCGGCTTGGGCCAGGTCGAGAGCTTGACCGCCACCATCTCGTTCGGCGGATCGACATAGATCATTTGGCCGAAGATGCCGCGGGCGAGTTGCACGCCGGTCGAGACGTCCTTTACCCACCACTGGTGGGAATAGGCGCCTTTGGGCATCTGGCTTCTGTAAGGCTCGTCGCGGAACTTGGTCCGATCGCCGCGGCGGGTGCGGCGCACCCACTCGCCCGGCACGATCTGGCGCCCGGCGAAGAGCCCCATATCCAGATGCATCTGGCCGAAACGCGCGAAGTCGCGCAAGGACGCGCAGAAACCGCCATCGGCCAGCGCCGAGCCGACCTTGTCGAGCGCGTAATAGGCGTCGTGCTCGGTCCCGAGCTTCGACCAGAGCCGGTCCGACAGCAGCTCGGCCAGATGCATGCCGGTGGTCCGCTCCATGATCCAGCCGAGCAGATCGGTATCGGCCGAGCGGTAGGTGAATTTCTCGCCATGCGGCCGATCCGGTTCGATGGCGAGGATCATGTCGTAGAGCGAGATCGCATCGTCGGGCCGGCGCGGCGGCTTCCAGCCGCAGGCAATGTCGATCTTCGCCGCATCGGAGTCCGGGTCGTAGTAATCCTCGACGAAGCGCACGCCCGTCTGCATGTCGAGCAGCTGTTGCAGCGTCGCGCCGGCATAGCCGGTGCGAGCGAGCTCGGGAATGTAGGTCTCGACGCGCACGGCCGGATCGAGTCGGCCCTCGGCCACCAGGATGCCGCAAAGATCGCCCGCCACCGACTTCGACACCGACATGGCGAGATGCGGGTCCTCGGGGCCAAGCCCGTTGAAGTAGCGCTCATAGACGACGCGACCGCGATGCAAGACGATGAAGCCGTTGCTGTGGCTCGCCTCGAGGAAATCGAGGAGCGTGGCGGGCGAGCCGTCGGCTTTCGCCAGCGGCAACCGATCGAGGTCCTGCGGCGCGCGCATCAACTCGGCGGCCGGCCCCTTCCCACGCGCGACCGGCGCCGTCGGGAAGAGCCGACGCATATTGCGGAAGGACCAGGCGGCGCGGCCGGGCTGGTCCCAATTGAGCGCCGTGATGCGATCCTCGAGCTTCGGCGGAAAGCCCCGCATGACCCGCTCTTCCTTCGGCATTCCTTGGCTTGTCATTCTCTTCCCCTCGGTCCTTGAATGGGCCGGATGCTAGCGGGGAAACAGCCTGGAGGTCACGGGGATGGCGGGATCGAAGGCGGTCGGGGTCGGCAACAAAGCGGGCCGACCGGCCGCGCGCCCTGGTCAGGCACCGGGCTCGGATAAGGCGCCCCGCCGGCAGGCGGTACAGCGCGGGCAGGCCTTCGTGGGCAGCTCGGGCTGGAGCTACGACCACTGGGTCGGCCTCGTCTATCCCGAGCGCGCCAAGCCGCGCGACTGGCTCGCGCATTACGCCAAGCGCCTCGGCACGGTCGAGATCAATGCCAGCTTCTATCACCTGCCGAAGCCCGAGATGCTCGAGGGCTGGGCCGAGCGCACGCCGGCCGGCTTCCGGTTCGCGGTCAAGGCCTGGCGGCGCATCACCCATTACCGACGCCTCGTCGACTGTGCCGAGCCCTTGACGGTCTTCATCGAGCGCGTGGCGGCACTCGGCCCCAAGCTCGGGCCGGTGCTGTTCCAACTGCCGCCGCGCTTCGGCCTCGATCTCGACCGGCTGACGGCCTTTCTCGCGCTGCTGCCCGAGGACCGGCGCTTCGCCTTCGAGTTCCGCGACCCGAGCTGGCATGTCGAGCCCGTCTATCGGGCGCTCGCGGCCAAGAACGCCGCCTTCTGCCCGTTCCAGCTGGGCAAGCTCGCGGGTCCCCGCGTCGTGACCGCAGACTTCGTCTATGTGCGGCTGCACGGCCCCAAGGCGCGCTATCGCGGCGATTACAGCAAAGCGGCGCTGGCCGGGTGGGCGAAGTGGCTCCGAACGCAGATGAAGGCGGGATACGACACTTACGTCTATTTCGACAACACCGACGAAGCCGATTATGCGGTGCGCGACGCCGAGCGGCTGGCCGCGATGCTGGCCGAGCCCTCGCGCAAGCGTCGCGCCTGAAGCCGCCCTCGGGGCCTCAGCGGTTGAGGAGCCAGAGCACCAGGCTCACCACCGCACTCACCAGCAGCGAGGTCGCCAGGGGCACGTAAAGGCGGAAGTTCTCGCGCTCGATCACGATGTCGCCCGGCAGGCGGCCGAGCCCGAGCCGCTGCAGAAGCGGCCAAAGCAGGCCCGCCAGGACCAGAACGATGCCGAGCGTGACGAGAAAGCGCGACATGGCGGAGCCTTGCACGGATACCGACCCGGTCAAAGGTAGGCGCGCGATCCTCTCGGCGGAAGGGCGCGCCCCAGGGCGCTTGAAGGCGGCGCGCGCCATGCCCATTTTCGCTCAAGGGACTCGAGCGCGAGCGCCGCGCCGCCTGCAACGCTTACGCCGCCACCCGCGCGGCACCCATCGAATGAGCCACCGGACGAAGAACGACGAGCCCTTGACCGGCTTTCCTGGCCGCTTCTGGCATCGCTTGGAGGATGGCCGCATCCAGTGCGACCTCTGCCCGCGCTTCTGCAAGCTGCGCGCCGGTCAGCGCGGCTTGTGCTTCGTGCGCGGCTCGGATGGCGAGCGCATGGTGCATACGACCTATGGGCGCTCGAGCGGGTTCTGCATCGATCCGATCGAGAAGAAGCCGCTCAACCATTTCCTGCCCGGCACGTCCGTGCTGTCCTTCGGCACGGCCGGCTGCAACCTCGCCTGCAAGTTCTGCCAGAACTGGGACATCAGCAAGTCGCGCGAATTCGACCGCCTGATGGATCAGGCGGCGCCCGAAACCATCGCGCGCGCGGCCAAGGCCTTCGACTGCCGCTCCGTCGCCTTCACCTATAATGACCCGATCGTCTTCCACGAATATGCGGTGGACGTGGCCGCCGCCTGCCGGGCCGAAGGCATCAAGGCGGTGGCGGTGACGGCCGGCTATGTCACGCTCGAGCCGCGCGCCGAGTTCTACCGCGCCATGGACGCCGCCAATATCGATCTCAAGGGCTTCACCGAGCGCTTCTATCGCGACATTTGCGGCGGCGAGCTCGAGGCGGTGAAGGAGACGCTGGTCTATGTCCGTCGCGAAACCGATGTCTGGCTCGAGATCACCACCCTGCTGATCCCCGGCGAGAACGATTCCGATGCCGAGATCGACGCCCTTACCCGCTGGATCGCCGAGGCGCTCGGGCCCGACGTGCCGATCCACTTCACGGCGTTTCATCCCGATTGGCGCATGAGGGACCGGCCGCCCACGCCGCCCGCGACCCTCATGCGCGCGCGCCATATCGCCCAGGCCAACGGCCTCGTTCACGTCTATACGGGCAATGTTTACGACCCCGAGGGACAGAGCACTTACTGCCCGGGCTGCGGCGCCGTCGTGATCGGTCGGGACGGCTACATCGTCACGGATTGGCGGCTGAAAGACGGCGCCTGCGCCGATTGCGGCCATCCGATCCCGGGCCGGTTCGAGCCGCGACCCGGCCGCTGGGGCGCCCGTCGCCAGACGGTGCGGCTCGCGGCCTTCGCAGCTTGATCCCGTTCTCCCGCGGCCGGCGGACGCTCGAGATCGGCGGACCGTCACGGCCCCGGGGAGGCGAATGCGCGACCTGAAGATGCTAAGGCAGCCGGGCGAAGCGATCGCCCGGCGCGGTGAAACCCTTCGTGCGGACGCGCTACTGGGTCGCCTGCTTGAGATAGGCGATCAGGTTCTCGAGCTCGTCTTCCTTCTTGATGCCGGCGAAGGCCATCTTGGTGCCCGGCACCATGGCCTTCGGGTCCGGCAGATACTTCTTGAGCGTATCCTCGTCCCAGACGATGCCGGAGTTCTTCATGGCGTCGGAATAGGCAAACCCCTCGACCGTGCCCGCCTTGCGGCCGAACAGCCCGTGCAGGGTGGGTCCGATCTTGTTCTTGCCCGCCTCGAGCGTGTGGCAGACCTTGCATTTGGCAAAAGCCTTCTCGCCAGCGGCGGCATCCCCGCCAGCGAGCGCGGGCGTGGCTGCAAACCCCGCCAGGGCGGCCGCCAAAGCGACCAGGCGAAAGCTGCGAAGCATGGGCAGTTCTCCTCGAGCGTTGCGATCCATCGGGGCCGGCCGGAAAAAGCCGGCCGCCCCCTAAGCAGGTAGCAAATCGGGCGGCGATCGAACAGCCGTTCTTGATCGGGTTCCGCCTTGTGGGGGAGCATGGGGCGGCAATGCCACCACAAAGGCCCGGCGCTGCGACAACGCGCAGCAGGCTGTTTGGCCGCCATTTTTCGCGGGATCGGGACCGGTCATGACCGAGCAGGATGGAGCGGACGGGACCAGAGACGGCCGCGAAACGGCAGCCGAAGCCGAGGCGCCGACAGCCGCGGAGCATCCCTTCGCCCGCTTCCTGCGCACGGTGGGCCGCGGGCCCTCGCTCTCGCGGCCCCTCACCGTCGAGGAGGCCGAGCAAGCGATGAGCGCCATCCTGCGCGGACAGGCAGAGCCGGTTCAGATCGGCGCCCTGTTCCTGGTGCTGCGCTACCGCAAGGAGACGTCCGAGGAGCTGGCGGGCTTCACCCGCGCGGCGCGCGCCTGGTGGCCCGCCTTCGCCGCGCCGGCGGCCGATCTCGACTGGCCCTCCTATGCCGATCGCCACAAGCAGCTGCCCTATTTCCTGCTGTCGGCACTGCTGCTGGCCGAGACGGGGCTCGGCGTGGCCATGCACGGGCTCGCCGGCACCGGCCCGGCGACGACGCCGGCCGTGCTGGCCGCGCTCGGCATCGAGCCGGCACGCTCGGTCGAGGACGCGGCCGAGCGGGTCCGTCGAAGGCGCTTCGCCTACTTGCCGCTGGACGCGTTCTGTCCGCCCTTGCTCCGCCTGTTCCAACTCCGGCCGGTCCTGGGCCTGCGCACGCCGGCCAACAGCTTCTGCCGCGAGCTCAATCCGTTGGGAGCACCCGCCCAGCTCCAGGGCGTGTTCCACCCGACCTATATCGCCACGCACCAGGCCGCGGCGCGCCTCCTGGGCCAGCCCAAGGCCGCCATCTTCAAGGGCGGCGGCGGCGAGGCGCAGATCAATCCCGAGAAGCCTTGCCGCATCGGCCTGGTCGAGGGCGAGAGTTTGGCCGAGGAAACCTGGCCGGCGCTCGCGCCGGGCCTCCGGCACCGCTGGCGCGAGGAGCCGCTCGACCCCGGGACCGTGGTCGCGCTGTGGCGCGGCGAGATCGAGGCGCCGGGCCCCGAGGCCGCCGTCATCGGCACGGCGGCGGTCGCCCTCAAGCTCGGCGGCCGCGCGCCATCGGCCGAGGCGGCGCTGACACAAGCCCGCGCCCTCTGGACGGCACGGCCCAAGAGCAAATACGGCCGGCGCCACTGACCCCGCGGATCAGATCATTGATCGGCCGAGAGCGGCTTGCTGCACCCTTACCCATTTTCATGTTGGGTGGAGCGCCCGCATCTCTCACCCGAACACGATGCCGTCCACGTCCGCCGCAATGAGTGTGCCGGCGCGCCCCTCGAGGATCGCGCGCGCATCTTCGAGCCGGCCGATTCCGGCAAGCCCGCTCGTGGCCGTCACGAACTCGCAAGCGGCCTCGACCTTGGGGCCCATCGAGCCGGCGGCGAAGCGCAAGGCGGAAAGCGCCTGCGGCGAGGCACGCCGGATCGCCTTGGCGTGCGGTGCGCCCCAGCCCTGATAGACCGCATCGACGTCGGTCAACATGAGAAAGGCGTCGGCGCCGAGTGCCCGGGCCAGGAGGCCGGCGGCCAAGTCCTTGTCGATCACCGCCTCGACCCCTTCCAGCCGGCCGTCCGGGCCGCGCGCCGCCGGAATGCCGCCGCCGCCGGCGCAGATCACAGTGGCACCCCGATCCGTCAGCGCCTCGATCGCGTCGAGCTCGACGATGCGGCGGGGCCTGGGCGAAGCCACGACCCGGCGCCATTTGTCGCCGTCGAGCGCGATCGACCAGCCCTGCTGCTTGGCCAGCCGCTCGGCTTCCGCCTTCTCGTAGATGGGCCCGATCGGCTTGGTCGGATGGTGAAAGGCGGGATCGGCCGGATCGACCTCGACCTGGGTCAGGAGCGTGGCCAGCATCGGCGCCTCCGGCAGCGCGTTGCGCAATTCCTGCTCGATCAGATAGCCGATCATGCCCTCGGTCTCGGCATTGAGCAGATCGAGCGGATAGGCCTCCGCCGGCTTGTAAGCCAAGCCCTGCAACGCCAAGAGCCCCACCTGCGGCCCGTTGCCGTGCGAGATCACCAGCCGATGGCCGGCCCGTGCCACCTCCGCCAAGGCCGCCGCCGCGATCCTGGCGTTGGCGCGCTGGTTCTCGGCCGTCATCGGCTCGCCGCGCTTCAGGAGCGCGTTGCCACCGAGCGCCGCCACCACCCGCATCGGTCAGTCTCCCAGGGTCGCGACCAGCACGGCCTTGATCGTGTGCATGCGGTTCTCGGCCTGGTCGAACACGATCGAGGCCTTCGATTCGAACACCTCGTCCGTCACTTCCATGCAGTCGAGGCCGAATTTTTCGTAGATCTGCTCGCCGATCTTGGTCGCGCGATTGTGGAACGCCGGCAGGCAGTGCATGAACTTGGCGTGCGGATTGCCGGTCCGCTCCATGACTTGGCGCGTGACGCGGTAGGGCCCGAGCAGCTTGATGCGCTCCGCCCAGACGGAATCGGGCTCGCCCATCGACACCCACACGTCGGTGTAGACGAAGTCGCAGCCGGCGACGCCCTCGGCTACCTCCTCGGTGAGCGTGATGCGCGCACCGGTCTCGGCGGCGATGGCGCGGCAGCGCTCGACCAGCCCGGGCCGCGGCCAGCGCGACTCGGGGCCGATCAGGCGGATGTCCATGCCGATCTTGGCGGCACCCACCATCAGCGAATCGCCCATGTTGTTGCCCGCGTCGCCCATGAAGCAGAAGGTGATGTCGGAGAAATGCTTGTGGGTGAACTCCCGCATGGTCATGAAATCGGCCAGGATCTGGGTCGGGTGGAACTCGTCGGTGAGCCCGTTATAGACCGGCACGCCCGAGTAGCGGGCGAGCTCCTCGGCGATCGCCTGACCGAAGCCGCGATATTCGATGCCGTCATAGATGCGCCCCAGCACGCGCGCCGTGTCCTTCATCGATTCCTTGTGGCCGATCTGCGAGCCGCTCGGGCCCAGATAGGTCACACGCGCGCCCTGGTCGTAGGCCGCGACCTCGAAGCCGGTGCGCGTGCGCGTCGAGCTCTTCTCGAAGATGAGGGCGATGTTCTTGCGGGAAAGCCGCGGCTGCTCGTAGCCGCCATATTTCGCGGCCTTGAGATCGGCCGCAAGCTTCAGCAGGAAGCGGATCTCGTCGGGCGACAAATCGAGCAGCGTCAGAAAGCTGCGGCCGCGCAGATTGACGGGCATGGCGAGTTCTCCTTCCTTTGTCCGCGACGCACTCCGATCCCGTTCCTTCGCCGGACCGGAAAAGGGTCGGGCTGGGAGTGTGGTGGCACGAAAAGACCCCATCCCGACCTTCTCCACCGCAAGCAGCGGCGAGAACATGCATTCGGGCCGCTGCCATGCTTGTCTTCATGCCGGGTCGCGCTCGAGCGGGCAGGTCATGCAATGGCCGCCGCCGCGCCCGCGGCCCAGCTCGTTGCCGGCGATGGTGATGACCTCCACGCCCGCCTTGCGCAGCAGCGTGTTGGTGTAGACGTTGCGCTCGTAGGCCACGACCACGCCCGGCTCGATCGCCAGCAGATTGTTGCCGTCGTCCCACTGCTCGCGCTCGGCCTCGTAGGCGTCGCCGCCCGTGCCGATCGTGCGCAGCCTCTTGAGGCCCAGCGCCTTGGCCACGACCTTGACGAAGGGCTCGGTCTCCTCGCTGGCCTTGAGGGCGCCGCCCTTGCCGCCGGGCCTGAGGCTCACGGCGCGGATGCGGTCCACCACCTCGGGATAGACGGTGGCGAGATCGCGGTCGCAGAGCGTGAAGACCGTGTCGAGATGCATGTAGGAACGCTCGCGCGGCAGCTGGCAGGCGATCACGCGCTCGGCCGCCCTGGCGCGGAACAGGGCCTGCGCGATCTGCTCCACGGCCTGGGGCGTGGTGCGCTCGCCCATGCCGATCAGCACCGTCTTGTTGCCGATCGGCATGACGTCGCCACCCTCGCAGGTGGCAAGTCCGTGATCGGCGTCCACGTCGCCCCACCAGATCGCGAAGCGCGCGCCCTTGAAGAGGGGGTGGAACTTGTAGATCGCCGCCATGTTGATCGTCTCGGGCCGGCGCGCGGGCCAGTACATGGGGTTCAAGGTCACGCCGCCATAGATCCAGCAGGTGGTGTCGCGGGTGAAGAGCTGGTTGGGCACCGGCGCCAGCACGAAGTCCTGCGGCTCCAGCAGGCGGCCGAACAGCCCCTTGGGCGCGAACGGCACCTCGGCGCGGTTGATGCCGCCGATCAGATGGTTCGACAGCTTCTCGGCGTCCATCTCCATGAGCCAGGCGAAGAGCTCGTCGGCGAAGCCGGGACCGGCGCTGTTCCTGTTGACGCGGCGCTCGAGCAGCCACTGGCGCGCCTTGCGGTCGGCGACCGTCTCCTCGAGCAGCTTGCGCAAGAGCAGCACCTCGACGCCGCGAAAGCGCATCGCGTCGACGAAGGCGTCGTGCTCGATGCGGGCCTGCTTGACCCAGAGCACGTCGTCGAACAGGAGCTGCTTGCAGTTGGAGGGCGTCAGCCGGCTCAAGGCGAGGCCGGGCCTGTCCACCAGGACGCGCCGGAGCTTGCCGACCTCCGAATGGACGCCAAACGCGGATTTGGCCACCGGAACGCCTCCCGAACCTCCTCGATCCGTCGATCGCGCCGGCATCGCGAGCTTCCACGCCTCACAGCGGCGAGATGGTGCCGTTTCCCATCAGCCAGGCGGCAATCGCCGCCGCCGCCGCCAGCCCCAGCGCAATGACGAGTTCCGCCGGCGCGAAGGCGCGCGCACCCGCTTCGCGCCGGGCCAGCCAATAGACGAAGATCCCCGGCGCATAGAGCAGCGCGCACATCAAGAGGTAGGCCGGGCCTGCTGCGTAGACCAGCCAGGCGCCATAGAGGGTGGCGACGAGCCCGATCAGCATGTCGCGGCCGCGCCCGCCGCTCTGCGGACCCTCGTAGCTCTCGCCGGTCAGCGCCAGCTTGGCGGCATAGGCGCCGGAGAAGACATAGGGCACCAGGATCGCCGTCGAGGCGATGAAGTAAAGCGCCTGATAGGTGCTCTGGGCGTAGAGCGCCAGGATCAGGAAGAGCTGCACCAGCCCGTTCGTGATCCAGAGCGAGGCCGCGGGCGAGCCCTTGGCGTTCTCGGCCGCGAAGAAGCGCGGCATGATCCCGTCCTTGGCGGCGACATGCGCGATCTCGGCCGCGAACAGGGTCCAGCTCAGGAACGCGCCCGAGACCGAGACGGTGACGGCGATGCCGATCAGCCTGGCGCCCCAGGGGCCGACGATGCGCTCGAGCACGCCCGCCATCGACGGATTGACCAGGCCCGCCAGCTCGCCCTGGTTCATGACGCCCAGCGACAGGACCGAAACCAGGAGATAGAGCGCCAGCGCGCCGAAGAAACCGAACATGGTGGCGAGCCCGACATCGCGGCGCAGGCGTGCGCGCGCCGACACCACGCTGGCGCCCTCGACCCCGATGAAGACCCACAAGGTCACCAGCATGGTGCTCTTCACTTGATCGAGCACCGAGCCCAGGCCCGGCGTTTGGGCGCCCCAGAAATCGAGCGTGAAGGTCGGCAGGTTGAAGGCGACGATAGCCGCCGCGATGAAGACCAGGATCGGCGCAATTTTCGCGATGGTGGTCACGATGTTGACGAAGGCCGCCTCGCGCACGCCCATCAGGATCAGGGCGTGGACCACCCACAGCGCGATCGAGGCGCCCAGCACCGACTGCCAGTTGTTGCCCTCGCCGAAGGCGGGGAAGAAGAAGCCGAGCGCCCCGAAGATCAGCACCGCATAGGAGACGTTGCCCAGCCAGGCGCTGAGCCAATAGCCCCAGGCGCTGTTGAAGCCGACGAAGTCGCCGAAACCGGCGCGGGCATAGGCATAAGGGCCGGAATCGAGCGCCGGCCGGCGGCTGGCCAGCTCCTGATAGACCAGCGCCAGGCAGAGCATGCCCACACCGGTGATGGCCCAGCCGATCAGGACCGCACCGGGCGCCGCACCCGACGCCATGTTCTGCGGCAGGCTGAAGACGCCCGCGCCGATCATCGAGCCGAGCACGAGCGCGGTCAGGCCGGCGAGGCCGAGCTTGCCGTTGGCGGCCCTGGCTGCAGCGGCGGCTGTCGCTGACGAGGTCATGCTGGGCATGGGCGTCACTCCTCCCCCGCGGGGTGCGCATGGAGGCGGGCCTCGCCCCAAAGTCACGACGGGACGACTCTCCATGCGCGAATGACAGTCTCGCCGCGCTCAGGCCGAGCCGGCATTGAGCTAAGTCAAGAGGGGGCAGAGTGCGTCATGCCCCGAGGAGATGTGTCGAATCGCGGACCGCTCGGTCACCCTCGCAAGAGCGAGGGGCATGCTTCAACATTTCGAATGGTTCAGGAATGGACCGCGGATCGCGCGCCGCTCATGCGGTGCTCGCGAGGGGCAGCGGTGCGTTGCGTGTCGCGACGGATCCGGATGGATCTGGCGGTCTCACGCCGCCTTGGGCGTATCGCCGGCGTCGGACGCCCCGCCCCGCTCCGCCTCCCACAGCGCGCGCAAATCCTCCTCGCCCTTGAGGTTGCCGGGCTCGAGCCGGTAATTGCCCTGGCCCGAGACCGCCTGGCCCTGCCATCTGCGCTCGATCTCGGCGCGCGCGGGCTGGCGCAGGAACTCGGCGAGAAACGCGTTGATCTTGGCGAGCAGACGGTAGCTGGCGGCGTCCGCCGCGACACCCACCGCGTAGTACCAGGGATCGGCGGCGATGTTGCCCGGAATGATCTCGATGCGCTTGTGCCAGGGGCTGTCCGGGCTGGTGGCCGCCCAGTAATAGATCGGCTGGTCGACCGCGAAGGCGTCCACCAGCCCGTCGGCGAGGCAATCGTGGATGCGGCTCTGATCGGAATAGGCGATGAGGTTGGCAAGCCGCACCTTGCCGCCGGGCTTGCCGGCGTTCGCCCCCCAGCGCAAGCCCGCGGCCTCGAGCGTGGCGAAGGCGCCGGGATCGTTGATGCAACCCAGCACCTTGCCCTCGAGATCGCCAAGCCCGCGAATGCCGGCCTGGCCCGCGCGACGCGCCAGGACATAGTGCAGATAGGTGTAGGTTTCCGAGAAGGCGACGTCGCGATAGGCGGCGTTGGGCGGCAGCGCGCTCCAGACCAGGTCCGCGGGCGCCTCCTGGGCGCTGCGGCCGAAATGAAGCAGCTCGGTGCACTGGTCCCACGGATGCTCGACGAACTCGTGCTCGACGCCCAACCACCTGGCGAAGGCCGTGGCGTAGTCGACGTCGAGCCCGCGCAAAGGCGCGCCCGGCTTCAGTCGGAAGGAAAGCCCGACGAAGGCCGGCTCGATGGCGATGCGGACCTTGCCGCGACGCTCGATCTCGGCCAGCCGGTCGAAGCCGGCTTCGGCCGGGAGATGATTGCGGCGCAGAATCTGCGTCAGCGCCGGCGTCGGATCCGAGGCGGCCGACACCGCCTCGGCCAACGCGTCCGCAAGATCGAGGCTGCGGCGGCCCTTGTCGAGGATGGCGCCGATGCGGCCGATCGACTGCTGGTCGGTTTCGCTGACGATGCGGTTGTTCTCGACCAGCCCGCGCAGATTGTCGCCAATTTGCGCAAAGGTCGCGGTCATGCGCTGCAACGATGCGTCGAGCTGCCTGTCGAGCGTGCCGAGGCTACGGTCGGCCAGATCGGCGACGGCAGTGACCTGGCGCTGCACCTCGGCCAGGTCGATGCGCTGCGTCGCATCCTTGGCGGACTGCATGGTGCGCTGGGCGAGCTGGCGCACCTCCTGGGCGACGACAGCGAAACCCTTGCCGCTCTCGCCGGCATGCACCGCCTCGATCGTGGCGTTGAGCGCCAGGAGATTGACCGAGCGCGCGATGCCCTCGATCTCCTTCAGAAGCGCCAAGGCGTCCTTGGCCTTGACGTCGATCGCCGCGGCGATGGCGGCCAACTCGCGGCGCATGTCGCCGGCCACGCGCTGCATCTCCGAGGTCAGCGCGCGCTTCATCTCTTCGGCGATATTGCCGCTTTCGACGATCTGGCCGGCCGAGCTGTCGAGCGCCTGCTGCATCATGGCGCTGCGCGCGCCGATCTCCTCCGTGGCGAGCGCCTGCGCCTCGAGCCCGCGAAGCTGGCTGTGCTGCATGGCGCCGACCGCCTCGACGATCCGGCCCGTCAGCGCGTCGCGTCTGCATTCGTTCATGATTGTCCCCGATCCAACGCTGGATGGCCCCCCGAGCGCCAGCCTTCGGCGAAAGCTGGCCCACCCTTGTTATTGATGGTGGCCCCCGCCGGCGGGCACCGTTGGCGTATCCCCATGGCTCCCCTTGGCGGATGGCCGGTGTCCGGCGAAGAGACTGGCGTAACCTTGGGGAATAATTCTTCACGATTGGTTACGACGGCGCCGGGTGAGAGAATCCCGTAAGCAGTTGGCGAGGAAGCATAACCCTTTGACCGAAAGCCACGCCGGGGGCTGTGGGTTGTTCGGCCGCCGCTCCCGCCGGTTGTGGCCGGCCGCCCTCAGCGCCGGCCTGCTGGCCCCGGCGGCTCGACCACCTGGCGCAATAGCGCCGCCATCGCCTCGAACTCGGGCGCTCGCGCGCTGCCGCGCCGCCAGACCAGCGCCAGCCGCCGAGCCGGCGCAGCGCCGGCGATCGGGCGCGTCGCCACCTTGGTTCCCTTGAGGATGCCAGCCTCGAGCGCGAGGCGCGGCAGGAGCGTGAGGCCGAGCCCGTTCTCCACCATCTGAACCAGCGTGTAGAGGCTGGTCGCCTGAAAGGCATCGACTTGGCCCCGACCCGATAGGCGGCAGGCCGCCAGCGCATGCTCGCGCAGGCAATGGCCGTCGCGCAGAAGCAGCAGTTCCGCAGGCTCGATGCGGTCCGGCTCGATCCGCTGCAACCGGCTCAGGGCATGGCTCTCCGGCAAAGCGACGCTGAAGGGGTCCTCGCCGATCACGGCGGATTCCATGTCGGCGCTGTCATAGGGCAGCGCGATCAGGGCGAGGTCGAGACGCCCGGCCCGAAGCTGATCGAGCAGGCGCTCGGTCAGGTCCTCGGTCAGATAGAGCTTGAGCCGCGGATAGCGGCGCCGCAGCCGCGGCAGGGCGCACGGCAGCAGGAAGGGGCCGATGGTCGGAATGACGCCCAGCCGCAGCGGACCCGACAGGGGCTCCCGATTGACCCGCGCGGCCTCGACCAGATCCTCCGCCTGGCGCAGCAGCGCTTGCGATCGCGCCACGATGTCACGGCCGAGCGGCGTGATCACGACGCGCCGTTTGGTGCGGTCGACCAGCCGGGCCTCCAGCACCTGCTCCAGCTCCTTGATGCTGGCGCTCAAGGTCGATTGCGTCACGTGGCAGGCCCGGGCAGCACGGCCGAAATGGCCGTGCTCGGCCAAGGCCACGAGGTGGCGCAGCTGGCGCAGGGTGGGCAGGTTCATGATCGGCATATCCGATTACTATAATATATTTAATTCATTGGATCGAACAAGCTGCCAACGCCATCTTCGGGTCGCAAACCCCCGGTTCCTACGAACGACAGGAGATCAAGGATCATGTTGACCGTCGGCAACAAGTTTCCCGACTTCGACCTCAAGGCGGTGGTAGCCATCGATCCCAAGAACGCCTTCACCCGGGTCGACCGCCGGTCGGACGAGGGCATGTGGAAGATCGTCTTCTTCTGGCCCAAGGACTTCACCTTCGTCTGCCCGACCGAGATCGCGGCCTTCGGCCAGCTCAACGGCGAGTTCAACGACCGCGACGCCGTGATCTACGGCGTGTCGACCGACAGCGAGTATGTGCATCTGGCCTGGCGGCAGAGCCATGCCGACCTCAAGGACCTGCCCTTCCCGATGCTGGCCGACATCAAGCGCGAGCTGTCGACGGCGCTGGGCGTTCTCGACGAGGCCGAGGGCGTCGCGCTGCGCGCCACCTTCATCGTCGATCCCGAGGGCGTGATCCGCTTCGTGGCGGTCAACGACTTGAGCGTCGGCCGCAATCCGCAGGAGGTCCTGCGCGTGCTGGATGCGCTGCAGACCGACGAGCTCTGCCCTTGCAATTGGCAGAAGGGCGACGCGGTGCTGAAGGTCGCCTGATCCCCGAGGCTCCTTCGCGCCCAAGCACGGGCCCGGGTTCAGGACGGCTCGGGCCCGCCTCGCCCCACCACCGAAAGGAAGACCATCATGACGATCGAGACCTTGAAGAACCGCCTGCCCGATTATGCCCGTGACTTGAAGCTCAACCTGTCGAGCCTCGCCGGCGAGCCGGCGCTGACCGAGCAGCAGCGCGCCGGCAGCTTCATCGCGGCGGCACTCGCCGCCCGCAATGCCGACGCGACCCGGGCGATGCTGGCCGAGTTCGGCCCCCGGCTTTCGCCCGAAGCGCTCGCCGCCGCCAAGGCGGCAGCGGCGATCATGGGCATGAACAACGTCTATTACCGCTTCTTGCATCTGGCCTCGGCGCCGGATTACCGAACCCTGCCGGCCAGGCTGCGCATGAACGTGATCGCCAAACCGGGCGTCGAGAAGGCCGATTTCGAGCTGTGGTCGCTGGCGGTATCGGCCGTCAACGGCTGCGGCCTATGCATCGACGCGCACGAGCAGGAGCTGCGCAAGGCCGGCCTGACGCCCGAGGCGATCCAGGCCGCGGTGCGCATCGCCGCGGTTGTCCATGCCGTGGCGGCGACGCTCGAGGGCGAAGCGGCCTCCGCCGACGCCGTGCAGGACGTCTCGCCGGTGGCCTCGGCTGCCTGACGGCAGAAACGGCTTCGGCTTGCTTCGAGCGGGGCAGGCCGGGCGTTCGATCTCGCGAGATCCGCGTCGTGCCTATGACGACACCGCAAGGCGGCACCACCGCTTTGGCAACCCCCTCTCCCAGCTCCGGGTAAGGCTCGACATCCGTCTCGCCTAACCCTTCGCATTCCTCCCCCCGCTGACGCGGGCGGAGAGGCGAAGAAAGAAAACCCTCTCCCCCACCATGTGGGGGAGAGGGGTGATCGCGATCGAGCGCGCGGTGGCTCAGAACGCCACCTGGTCTCCGCCCTTGAGCGCCAGCAACGCGCGCGCTTCCGTGGGCGTGGCCACCTCGAGCGACAGCGCCTCCAGGATCGAGCGGATCTTCTTCACCTGGTCGGCGTTGCTCTTGGCGAGCTCGCCCTTGCCGACATAGAGGCTGTCCTCGAGCCCGACCCGGACATTGCCGCCATTGATCGCGGCCAGCGTCACGAAGGACATCTGGTGCCGCCCGGCCGCCAGCACGCTCCATTGATAGGCGTCGCCGAACAGCTTGTCGGCGATGCGGCGCATATGCATGAGGTTCTCGGGATCGGCGCCGATGCCGCCCAGGATGCCGAAGATCGTCTGCACGAAGAGCGGCGGCTTCACCAGCTTGCGGTCGAGGAAATGGGCCAGGTTGTAGAGATGGCCCACGTCGTAGCACTCGAACTCGAAGCGCGTGCCGTGGCCCTCGCCCAGCTCCTTGAGGACATATTCGATGTCCTTGAAGGTGTTGCGGAAGATGAAGTCGCGGCTATTCTCGAGATGCTTCACCTCCCACTCGTGCTTGAAGCTCTTGTAGCGCTCGAGCATCGGATAGAGCCCGAAATTCATCGAGCCCATGTTGAGCGAGCACATCTCGGGGCTGGCCTTGAGCGGTGCTGCGAGCCGCTCGGCGAGCGTCATGCCGGCGCCGCCGCCGGTCGTGATGTTGATGACGGCGTCCGTGTTCTGCTTGATGCGCGGCAGGAACTCCATGAACACCGCCGGGTCCGGCGTCGGCCGGCCGTTCTTGGGATCGCGCGCGTGGAGATGGATGATCGAGGCGCCGGCCTCCCAGGCCGCGATCGACTCCTTCGCGATCTCGTCCGGCGTGAGGGGCAGATGCGGCGACATGGTCGGCGTGTGGATCGACCCTGTCACCGCGCAGGTGATGATGACTTTCTTGCTTTGCGCCACGATATTGCTCCTTCAGTTCCCCATCCTCTTGGCGGCCTCGCGCTTATGGGCGACGAGCGCCATCGATCCGCGATCGCGCCCGGCCTGCCGCCCACGCCAAATCGACGAAGCCGCTCGGCCCGGACCTGCTCAAGTGCCCGGCGACCAGGCGACGCAGACCTGGCGCTGCTGGCCCAGCCCCTCGATGCCGAGCGTCATGACGTCGCCGGGCTTGAGATAGACCGGCGGCTTCTTGCCCATGCCCACCCCCGGCGGCGTGCCGGTGGTCAACACATCGCCGGTCTCGAGCGTCATGAACTGGCTCACATAGCTCACCAGCGTGGCAACGTCGAAGATCATGGTGCGCGTATTGCCGCGCTGCATCGGTTGGCCGTTGACGTCGAGCCACATCTCGAGCGCCTGCGGGTTCGCGATCTCGTCCGTCGTGACCAGCCAGGGCCCCAGCGGCGCGAAGCTGTCGGCTCCCTTGCCCTTGTCCCACTGGCCGCCGCGCTCGATCTGGAATTCGCGCTCCGACACGTCGTTGCAGATGCAGTAGCCGGCGACGTGGCCGAGCGCGTCCATCTTCTCGACATAGCGCGCGGGCTTGCCGATCACGACCGCGAGCTCGACCTCCCAGTCGGTCTTGACCGAGTTCTTCGGAATGATGACCGGATCGTCGGGGCCGTTGAGCGAGGAGATCGCCTTCATGAAGACGATCGGCTCCTTCGGGATCGGCGCGCCGGACTCCGCGGCGTGATCGGCGTAGTTGAGGCCGATGGCGACGATCTTGCGGATGCCGGCGACCGGCACGCCGAGGCGAGGGCTCCCCGGCACCAGCGGCAGGCTGGCGGGGTCGATCACACGCAGATGCGCAAGGCCGTCGGGCAGCAGCTGCGCAGGGCCGATACCGGCGACGCGCCCCGAGAGATCGCGCAGCGCGCCCTGACGATCGATAAGGCCGGGCTTTTCCGCGCCCTTGGCGCCGAAGCGCACCAGCTTCATGTCGAGTTCCCCCGATTCATCGAGATGAGGAAAGGCGGCGATGATAGCAGCGGCGAGCGCCAACGCCGAGACGGAGATATAGACCCTCAGGCTGAGCTTGTCGAAGCATGAGGGCTCGTTCTCCGAGTGAAACGACCTCGTCCTTCGACGAAGCGACCTCATCCCGGACCTGTCGAAGGAAAGGAGAGGTCGCCTCGCTCAGGATGAGGAGGCTCGGGGTGGGATCGCTCCGGTAGAGGGCAACGGATGATACCCGACCGCCAACCGGCGCGCGCCGGCGTAGAGCGCCCCTCAATCCAGCGCCAGCAGCGAATCGCGCACGCGCGAGAGATGCTTGAACAGCACCCGGCGTGCCGCCTCGGGGTCACGGTCCTTGAGCGCCGCCACGATCTCGGTGTGATCGCGATCGTAGCTCGAGCGCAGCTCGGGTGTCAGGCTGCGCTTCTTGAGGCGGTACCAGTCGGGCTCGTTGCGCACCATGTTGATCGCCTCGCACCAGGCCAGAAGGATGGCGTTCTTGGTGGCGCGGAAGATCGAGAGATGGAGCTGCGCGTCCCAGTGCTCGAACTCGGCGAGGCCCTTGGCGGCGATCGAGTGCTTGAGCGCGTTCTCGATCTGGGCGACGTCCTCGGCGGCGGCGCGGCTGGCGGCCAAGGCTGCCGCCTGCGGCTCGATGATGAGGCGCACCTCCATCAGGTCGGCCGGGCTGGCGCCCCTCAGCCGGACCGTGAGGTCCGAGCCGAAGGCGGCACCCGTCGCCGCGACCCCCGCGCCGCCGTTCGTGCCATTCGGGCGGCCGCCGTTGGGGGAGCGCACGAACGTGCCGCGCCCGACATGGCGTTCGAGCAGGCCTTCGTCCTCGAGCGTCTTGAGCACGCGGCGCAGCGTGTTGCGGGCCAGGCCGTATTGTTCGGCCAGCGCCCGTTCCGGCGGCACCTGCCGGCCGACCGGCCAGGCACCTCCCAAGATCTGATGGCGCAACTCGTCGGTGACGGTCTGCAAGCGAGCGGATTGCCCTGCGGCTCTCATGATATTTGATCCTTTGAACCATTTTTGAACCATTGATTCGGGGAATGCAAGTCCAAAAATAGGCAGTCTGCCTCTTGACTCTGCCCATCGAGGGTGCAGAATTTGACGGCCAATGGATCAATGGTTCAACATTGGTTCAATACAGGGAGGGGCGGGTGAAACTGGTCGCCTTCGAGCGCGACGGCCAGCGCGGGGTCGGGGTCTGGGAGGAAGAGAATCGCGTTCGCCCCTACCGGCTGGATGAAGGCGCGGCGAACGTCGGCGTTCTGGCCGTCCTCGAGGCCCATTTGGCCGGCCGTCCCTTTCCCCTGGCCGACCTCGCCCTTTCGGTCCAGGGGCTGCGCCTGACGGCGCCCTTCCCGCGGCCCCGGCGCAACATCTTCTGCGTCGGCAAGAACTATCACGAGCATGCGCACGAGTTCGCCCGCAGCGGCTTCGATTCCTCGGCCGCGGCCGGCGCCGTGCCGGACGCGCCGATCATCTTCTCGAAGGTGCCGGACTGCGTCACCGGCCCCTCGGACCCGATCCTGATCGATGCGCGGGTGTCGCCGGCGGTCGACTACGAGGCCGAGCTCTGCGTGGTGATCGGCCGCGGCGGGCGCGCCATCGCCAGGGCCGACGCGATGGCCCATGTATGGGGCTACACCATCGTCAACGACGTGACCGCGCGCGACCTGCAGGGCCGCCACAAGCAGTGGCTGATCGGCAAGTCGCAGGATTCCTTCTGCCCCATGGGCCCCTGCGCCGTCACCGTCGAGGAGATCGACCTTTCCGACACGGCGGTACGCTGCTGGGTCAACGGCGAGCTCCGGCAGGACGCCAACACGCGCGATCTCATCTTCGACGTGCCGACGCTGATCGAGACGCTCTCGGCCGGCATCACGCTGCTGCCTGGCGACCTGATCGCGACCGGCACGCCGGCGGGTGTCGGCATCGGCTTCAACCCGCCGCGCTACCTCAAGCCGGGCGATCGCGTGACGGTCGAGATCGGGGGCATCGGCCGCCTGGAGAACCGGGTCGAGGAAATGGTGGGCGCGCGGCGCAAGGAATCCGCGGCATGAGCAGCGAGACCATCGAGCGCATGGCAGTCGAGATCGAGGGCGAGGGTGATGTCGTCATCCTGCTGCATGGGCTGGGCGGCACCTCCAACAGCTGGACCCCGCAGATGGGCGTCTTCGCCGGCCGCCATCGCGTGATCCGCCCGGATCTGCCCGGATCGGGCCGCAGCCCGATGGGCTCGGAGCCCCTTTCCATCGAAGGCATCGCCGATGCCGTCATCCGCATGGCCAAGCGGCTCGGCGTCGAGCGCGCGCATCTCGGCGGCCATTCGATGGGAACCATCGTCTGCCAACAGGTGGCGCTCAGGGAGCCGCGGCTGGTACGCAGCCTGATGCTGGTAGGCCCGCTCTTGGCGCCTCCCGACCAGGGTCGCCAGGGGCTCAAGGACCGCGCCGCCAAGGCGCGCAGGGAAGGCATGGCCGACATCGCGGACGCGGTGGTGCGCGCCGCCACCTCGAGCCACACGAAGCAGGCCAATCCGGTCGCGGTCGCCGCCGCGCGCGAATCGCTGATGCGCCAGAGCCCCGAAGGCTACGCCGCCAATTGCGAGGCGCTGGCCGGCGTGGCGGCCGCCGACGTCGCGCGCATCGCCTGCCCGACCCTGCTGGTGGCGGGCGAGGACGACGTGGTGGCGCCGCCTTCGGTCGCGCGCGCCATGGCCGAGCGCATCAGGGGCGCGCGCGTGCAGGTGCTGGCGCGCGTCGGCCACTGGATCACCTTCGAAGCCGCCGGCGAGCTCAACGGATTCATGAAGGAGTTCCTGGCCGCACAGCATTGAGCGACGGATCGCGACGCCCGCCGGCCTTCGGAAGATCCCGATCCAAGGGACGCCGACGGCGGGTTCAACCCCCGGGAGGGACGACACCATGGGCAACATGCTCTTCACCAACGTCCGGATTTTCGACGGCACCGGCGAGCACCCCTATACGGGCGAGGTGCTGGTCCAGGGCAACCGCATCAAGCATGTCGGGCGCGGCAGCCGCACCGTGCCGACCAACGGCCATACCGTGATCGACGGCGCCGGCTGCACCCTCATGCCCGGCATGACCGAAGCCCACACGCACTTCTCCTGGAACAATGCGGCAACGCTCGAGGCGATCTTCCGCATGCCGCCCGAGGAGCACACGCTGCTCGCGGCGACCAACGCCAGGACCTATCTCGACATGGGCTGGACCTCCTGCGTCGGCGCCGCCGCGGCCAAGCCGCGCCTCGACGTGGTGATCCGCAACGCGATCAATGCCGGCCAGATCCCGGGCCCGCGCTATCTCGCCAACAGCCAGGAGATCGCCACGCTGGGCGGCCTCGGCGATACCAACCCGCCCCATGTCAACGCGCCCGAGATGTCCTTCGGCTGGGTCGTCACCGGTCCCGAGGAGATGCGCAAGGCGGTGCGCATGTTCATCAAGTACGGCGTCGACCTCATCAAGCTCAATCTCTCGGGCGAGGAGATGACCGACACCAAGGCGCAGGAGACGCCGATGTCGGAGGAGGAGTGCGCCATGGCCGTGGCCGAGGCCAGGCGCCGTGGGGTTCGCGTCTGCGCCCATGCGCGCTCCGACGAATCGGTGCGCATGTGCATCCGCCACGGCATCGAGATCATCTATCACGCCTCCTACGCCAGCGACGAGACGATCGACATGCTGGCGGCGCAGAAGGACAAGTTCTTCGTGGCGCCGGGCCTGGGCTGGCTCGTCAACACGGCACGCAACGCCGGCCCCTTCGGCATCGCGCCGGACTCCCCGCTCGGCATCTATTACGAGCGCGAGCTCGCGATCGCGGTCGAGACCATGCGCAAGATGCACCGGCGCGGCATCCGCGTGCTGCCCGGCGGCGATTACGGCTTCGCCTGGACCAGGCACGGCGCCAACGCCAAGGATCTCGAATACTTCGTCGACATGGTCGGCATGAGCCCGATGGAGACGCTGCTGGCCGCCACCAAGCACGGCGGCGAGATCATGGGGCGGCCGGGCGAGCTCGGGCAGGTAAAGCCCGGCTATCTCGCCGACCTGCTGCTGGTGGATGGCGATCCGCTCGCCAACATCCGCATCCTGCAGGACCGGGGCCGCATCCTCGCGGTCATGAAGGACGGCGAGTTCTTCCGCCGGCCCGAGATGGCGCCGAGCCGCGCGCGCATGGCGGTCTGATCCCGGGCCCGGCACATGCAACCCTGCCGCTCCGCCCTTCCGCGCTCTCTCTCGCCCGCCCGCGTCCGGGCGGAGGAAGACGGGGGAAGGGCCGCCCGCCAGATCGCCGGGCTCATTCTCAATCTCTCGCGGGAGCGGCCGGCCGCTCGCCATGAGGAACAGACCGGCGACCGGCCGGCGGCGGAGCGCGTGACGAGGCGGGCCCCGTGAAGCTCTTCCTGCTCACCTTCATGAACGGCTTGACGCTCGCCGCTCTCTATTTCCTGGTCGCAAGCGGCTTCACGCTCGTCTTCGGCCTCATGCGCAACGTCAACCTGGCGCATGGCTCGCTCTATCTGCTCGGCGCCTATGTCGGCTACAGCGTCGTGCAATGGACCGGCTCCTGGTATCTGGGGGTGGCGGCCGGATTCCTCGGCATGGCGATCGTGGGCGTCCTGCTGCAGGTGCTGATCTTCCGCCACATGGAAGGCCAGGACATGCGCCAGACCATGGTGACGATCGGCATCTCGATCGTGCTAGCCGACATCATGCTGTGGGTGTGGACCGGCAACACCTATCAGTTCGACGCGCCGGAGTTCCTGTCCGGCGTGGCCCACGTGCCGCTGGTCAAGCTCTATCCGGCCTACCGGCTGTTCGTGCTGGGGGTCGCGATCGTGATCGGTATCGGGCTCTGGCTCTTTCTCAACAAGACCGCAATCGGCATGATGATCCGTGCCGGCGTGGACGATCGCGCCATGCTGTCGGCGACCGGCGTCAACGTGCATCTGATCTTCGCCGTCACCTTCGCCATCGGCGCGGGCCTCGCCGGTTTCGCCGGCGTGGTCGGCGGCACCGCGCTCTCGATCGCGCCCGGCGAGGACGTGCGCTATCTGCTGGCCTCGCTCGTCGTCACCATCGTCGGCGGCATGGGCTCGATCACCGGTGCCGCCGTCGGCGCGCTCCTGATCGGGCTGGCCGAGCAGTTCGGCCTCGCCTACTCGCCGACCTACGGCGTGGTCTACACCTTCCTCATCATGGTGCTGGTGCTGGCCTTCCGGCCGCAGGGCATCATGGGCAAGCGCGCGTGACCCATGGCTGCCGTGAGCGAGCCTCGGCCCACCGCCCTGTCCTGGCCCGCCTGGCTGGCGGCGCAGCTGCGCCCGCATCATCTGCTGCTCGCCGCCTTCCTGCTGGCCTATCCGCTGATCGCCAACGACTTCTGGATCGTGCAGATCGGCGCCCAGACCTTCTTCATGGGGCTGATCGCGCTGTCGCTGACGCTGCTCGCCGGCTATGGCGGCATGGTCTCGCTGGCGCAGATGGCGATCGCCGGCGTCGCCGGCTACATGTACGCCATCTTCGGCGACAATTCGGCGGGGCTGGGCCTGGGCTGGCCCTGGTGGCTGGTGGTTCCGCTCGCGCTCGCGATCGCGGTCGGCTTCGCCACCGTGACCGGCATCCTCTCGGTCAGGACCGAGGGCATCTACACCATCATGATCACGCTCGCCATCAGCGTGGCGCTGTTCTATTTCTGCACGCAGAACTACAGCATCTTCAACGGTTTCAAGGGCTATGCGGGCCTTCTGCCGCCGCCCGTGCTGGGCGTCGATTGGCGCCAGCCCATGCCCTTCTACTATCTGGCGCTGGCTGTGGCGACGTTGGGCTATTTCGCCGTGCTCTGGCTGTCGCGCGCGACCTTCGGCATCGCGCTGCAGGCGATCCGCGACAATCCGCGGCGCATGGCGGCGCTGGGCTTCGACGTGCGCGCCCACCGTGTCGCGGCCTATGCCGTGGCGGGCCTGCTCGCCGGCGTCGGCGGGCTGTTCCTGGTCTGGTACAACGGCCGCATCTCGCCCGGCACCATCAATGTCGGCGCCGCCATCAACATTCTCGTGATTGCCATTCTGGGCGGGCTCAGGCGCCCGATCGGTCCTTTTGTCGGCGCGCTGCTGTTCGTGCTGCTCGACAATTTCGCGATCGACCTGATCGACCGCGAGCGTTTCAACCTGGTGATCGGCGGCGCCTTCCTGGCCGTCGTTCTGTTCTCGCCGGACGGCGTGCTGGGCCTGTGGGACGGGCTCAGGCACCGGCTGGCCAAGACCGCGGGCGAACGCGGCAACGGCAATGGGGCCTCTTGAGGGGGTCTTTTTCGAACTTGGGCCGCGACACCGGGCCTCGTGACATCGGGCGGTGGGCGGTGGGCAAGACAAAGAACGGGAGGAAAAGAACGATGTTCTCAATGACGCGACGGATCCTGCTCAAGACCGCCGTGGCGACCGTGGCCTTAAGCCTCGGCGCCGGCGTGGCTGAGGCCGAGGACACCATCAAGGTTGGCGTGCTGGCCACGCTCGAGGGGGCCTTCACCGTCCTGGGCGAGGACAGCATGCGCGGCGCCGAGCTGGCGCTGCAGGAGCACAACTACACGGCCGGCGGCAAGAAGATCGAGATCATCAAGGGCTCGTCCGACGCCTCGCCGGACAGCGCCATCGCCGCGGCACGCAAGCTGGTCGAGCAGGACAAGGTCGACATCCTGATCGGGCCGCTCTCGGGCTCCGAGGGGCTGGCGGTGAAGGACTATGCCAAGACCCAGCCGCAGGTGACCTTCGTCAACGGCACCTCGGCCGCGCAGGACACCACGCTCAGGAACCCGGCGCCGAACTTCTTCCGCTTCACCACCGACGGCGTGCAGTGGCAGGCGGGCCTCGGCGAATACGCCTTCAAGGACAAAGGCTACAAGAAGGTCGTGACCATCGCCGAGGACTACGACTTCCCCTATTCGCAGGTGATGGGCTTCATGCTCGACTACTGCAAGGCCGGCGGCCATGTCGTGGACAAGTTCTGGGTCCCGATCGGCACCAAGGACTTCTCCTCGATCGTCGCCTCGGTCCCGGACGACATCGACGCCATCTATGTGGCGCTCGGCGGTGCCGACGCGGTGAACTTCCTCTCGCAGTACCAGGATGCCGGCGGCAGCAAGCCGATGGTGGGCGGCTCCATCACGGTCGACCAGACCGTGCTGGGCTCCGAGGGCAAGCGCAAGGACTACCTGATCGGCACGCCCTCGGCCGGCCCGATCGCGGACAACTGGGACGATCCGCGCTGGCACAAGTTCGTGGCGGATTACCAGAAGGCCTTCCCGAAGGGCTTCCCCTCGCCTTCGCTGTTCGCCCACGGCTATTACGTCGAGACCGAGGCGGTGCTGCAGGCGCTCGACAAGGTCGGCGGCGACCTCTCCGACGGACAGAAAAAGCTGCGCGATACGCTGGCCAGCCTGGAGCTCGACTCGCCGACCGGCAAGGTGCAGCTCGACAAGAACCGGCAGGCGGTCGCCGACATCTTCCTGACCGAGGTCGCGAAGGGCGACGACGAGAAGCTCTACAACAAGGTCGTGCGCGTCATCCCGCAGGTGCCGCAGACCATGGGCATGGACGAGGCCGCTTTCATGGCCATCGGCCCGGCGACCCGCGACAACCCATCCTGCCCGTAAGGCGCGGGTAGGACCGGATCGAACGAAGAGACGGCGATGAGCGAGACGGCGCACCGGATCGCACGGGCAGGAGCCGCGAACGCCTTGGAGCTTCGCGGCGTCTCCCGCTCGTTCGGTGCGCTGGTCGCGCTCAACGACATCAGCATGACGGTGCGCGCCGGCGAGCGGCGGGCGGTGCTGGGGGCGAACGGTGCGGGCAAGACCACGCTGTTCAACGCCATCACCGGCGACTTCCCGCCGACCGCCGGGCGCATCCGTTTCTTCGGCGAGGACGTGACGGCGCTCCCCGCCCATGAGCGCATCCGCCGGGGCCTCAGGCGCACCTATCAGAACTCCATGCTGTTCCGGGGGCTCTCGGTCCTCGACAATCTCTACCTCGCGGCGCGCGGCGTGACGCGCGGCCGCTTCTCCCTCGCCCGCCAGCACGAGGGCGACCCGTCGCTCGCTGCCGCGCGCGAGATGCTGCATGCGGTCCATCTCGATCACCTGGCGGCTACGCCCGTGTCCGATCTCGCGCATGGCCAGCAGCGCCAGCTCGAGATCGGCATGGCCTTGGCTGGCGCGCCGCGCTTCATCCTGTTCGACGAGCCGGCTGCGGGCCTCTCGCCCGTCGAGCGGCGCGAGCTGATCCAGATCCTGGGCGCGCTGCCTGCCCATATCGGCTACATCATCATCGAGCACGATCTCGACGTGGCCTTGCGCGTGGTCGAGTTCGTGACCGTGATGCACAACGGCGCGCTCTTCAAGGAAGGCACGCCGGAGGACATCCAGAACGATCCCGAGGTGCAGCGCATCTATCTCGGAGGCGGCCATGGCTGAGACGAAGCCCGCCGCCCCCGCCCTCGTCGTCCGCGACCTGCAGGTCTATTACGGCCACGCGCATGCGCTGCAGGGCGTCAATCTGACGCTGGGCTCGGGCGTCTACGCCATCGTCGGGCGCAACGGCATGGGCAAGACCACGCTCTGCCGCGCCATCATGGGCCTGACGCCCGCGGCCGGCGGCAGCATCGCGCTGCATGGCAAGGAGATCCTCGGGCTGGCGCCCAACGACATCGTGGCCGAGGGCGTGGGCTATGTGCCGCAGGGCCGGCGCGTCTGGCCCTCGCTCACGGTCGACGAGCATCTGCGGCTGGCCGCCCGCTCGGGGCGCAAAGGAAGCTGGACGGTCGAGCGTATCTACCAGGCCTTTCCGCGGCTCGCCGAGCGCCGGCGCAACGGCGGCGCGCAGCTCTCGGGCGGCGAGCAGCAGATGCTGGCGATCGGCCGTGCGCTCCTCGCCAACCCTTCGCTCCTCGTCATGGACGAGCCGACCGAAGGCTTGGCGCCCGTCATCGTCCAACAAGTCGAGACCATGCTCACCCGGCTCGCCCAGGAAGGCGAGATCGCGGTGCTGCTGATCGAGCAGAACATCGGCGTGGCGACAGCGGTCGCGAGCCACGTCGGCATCATGGTGAACGGCCGGCTCTTACGCGAGATGCCGGCCAGCGAGCTCGCCGCCGACCGCGAGCTGCAGCAGCGCTTGCTGGGCGTGGGCACGCATGGCGAGGAGGAAGCGCCCGCAGCGGAGACGCCGAGCGAGGCTGTAACGCCGGAGCCGCCGGCCATGGTGTTCCGCGTGCGCCGGCAGGACGAGCCGCTCGAACCCGAAAGCGGACCCTTGTTCGGCGCGGTGTTCTCCACGGCCCGCGCGCCCACGCGCTGGTCGGCGGGCAACCCGCTGATGGAAGCGCCGGCCTCGCCGGCCGAAGCGGCCGCGGAAGCCGGGCCTGTCGCGGCGTCGGAGCCCGAGCCGGCCGCCGCCTTGAGCCAGGTGCCGGTGGCACGGCTGGCGGCCCGCGCCGCCTATGTGGCCGGTACCTTCGACACCAAGGGCCGCGAGCTGGGATTCATCGCCAACAAGCTGCAGCGGCTGGGGCTTCGCGTCGTCACAGTCGATCTCTCGACCAGCCGGCGGCCCTCACCGGCCGACGTCGGCCCGGCCGAGGTCGCGCGCCATCATCCCAAGGGTGCCGACGCCGTCTTCACCGGCGATCGCGGCAGCGCGGTCGGCGCCATGGCCGAGGCCTTCGCCCGCTTCGTGCTGACGCGCCGCGACCTGGGCGGCGTCATCTCAGCCGGCGGCTCGGGCGGCACGGCGCTGGCCACCCCCGCCATGCGCGCCCTGCCGGTGGGTCTGCCCAAGATCATGGTCTCGACCGTCGCGTCGGGCGACGTGAAGCGCTATGTCGGCCCTTCCGACACCTGCATGATCTATTCGGTCACCGACGTGCAGGGCATCAACCGCATCTCCGAGCAGGTGCTCTCGAATGCGGCCCATGCGCTGGCCGGCATGATCGCGCATAAGAGCGACGGGCGCGACGCCGCCGCTTCCAAGCCCGCCATCGGCCTCACCATGTTCGGCGTCACCACGCCCTGCGTGCAGATGGCGGCGAAGGCGCTCGAGGATCGCTTCGACTGCCTCGTCTTCCACGCCACCGGCACCGGCGGCCAGTCGATGGAGAAGCTGGCCGATTCCGGCCTGCTCGCCGGCCTGATCGACGTGACCACGACCGAGATCGCCGATCTCTTCATGGGCGGCGTGTTCTCGGCCGGCGAGGACCGCCTCGGTGCCGTCATCCGCTCGCGTTTGCCCTATGTCGGCTCGGTCGGCGCGCTCGACATGGTGAATTGGGGCCCGATCGACACGGTTCCGGAGAAGTTCAAGGGCCGCAAGCTGCACATCCACAACCCGAGCGTGACCCTCATGCGCACCACACCCGAGGAGAACGCGCAAATGGGCCGTTGGATCGCCGAGAAGCTCAATCGCTGCGAAGGGCCGGTGCGATTCCTGCTGCCCGAGGGCGGCGTGTCGCTCCTCGATGCGCCAGGCCAGCCTTTCTGGGACCCCGAGGCCGACCGCGCCTTGTTCGAGGCCATCGACAAGACGCTGGTCAAGACCGAGCGCCGGCGGCTGATCCGCCTGCCCTTCGCCATCAACGAGCCGGCTTTTGCCGCCGCACTGGTCTCCCACTTCCTGGAGATCGCGGGCGTGGCCGAGCGGCCCTGGGCCGCCACCGCCTGAAACGCGAGAGAGGGACAGCGACCGACGATGCCGAAGTTCGAGCGCAAGAAGCTCTTGGAGAAGTTCCACGCCATGGCCGCGCGGGGCGAGCCCATCGTCGGCGGCGGCGCCGGCACGGGGCTCTCGGCCAAATGCGAGGAGGCAGGCGGGATCGACCTCATCGTCATCTACAACTCGGGGCGCTACCGCATGGCCGGCCGCGGCTCGCTCGCCGGCCTGCTCGCCTATGGCAACGCCAACGAGATCGTGGTCGAGATGGCGCGCGAGGTGCTGCCCGTGGTCAAGCGCACGCCGGTGCTGGCTGGCGTCAACGGCACCGATCCCTTCTGCCTGTTCGACCGCTTCCTCGACGAGCTCAAGGCGCTGGGCTTCGCCGGCGTGCAGAACTTCCCGACCGTGGGGCTCATCGACGGCGTCTTCCGCGCCAATCTCGAGGAGACCGGCATGGGCTACGGCCTCGAGGTCGACATGATCGGGCTCGCGCACGAGAAGGACATGCTGACGACGCCCTATGTCTTCGGCGAGGACGACGCGCGGGCGATGGCGAAGGCCGGCGCCGACATCATCGTCTGCCACATGGGGCTCACCACCGGCGGCTCGATCGGCGCCGAGACGGCGCTGACGCTCGAAGACTGCGCGCAGCGCATCAACGCCTGGACCGCGGCGGCCCGGCAGATCCGCAAGGACGTGCTGGCGCTCTGCCATGGCGGGCCGATCGCCATGCCGACCGACGCCGCCTACATCCTCGATCACTGCCCTGAGTGCAACGGCTTCTACGGCGCCTCCTCCATGGAGCGGCTGCCGACCGAGATTGCGCTCACCGAGCAGACCCGCAAGTTCAAAGCCATCAAGGGTGGGAAGCCCGAAACGGCGGCGCGGCGCTGATGGCTCCCGCGTCGCCGTAACTCGAAGGGAGGAAGCCATGTCTGGAGAAACGCTCGGCTGGTTCGTGTTCTGGGTCATCCTGCTCGCGATCGCCATCGCGATCGGGATCTGGGCCATGAACCGCTTCTACCGCCGTTCCTCGAAGGAGACCGCCTTCGTCCGCACGGGCCTGGGCGGGCAGAAGGTCGTCATGAACGGCGGCGCCTTCGTGCTGCCGATCGTGCACGAGGTGATCCCGGTCAACATGAACACGCTGCGCCTCGAGGTGCGGCGCGGGCGCGACACGGCGCTGATCACCAAGGACCGCATGCGTGTCGACGTGGTGGCCGAGTTCTATGTTCGCGTCCAGGCCGGCTCCGACGCCATCGCCGCGGCGGCGCAGACGCTCGGCCGGCGCACCATGCAGCCGGAATCGCTCAAAGAGCTGGTCGAGGGCAAGTTCGTCGACGCGCTCCGGTCGGTCGCGGCCGAGATGACCATGGAGCATCTGCACGAGAAGCGCGGCGAGTACGTCAAGCGCGTGCGCCAGGCGGTGGCCGAGGACCTGCTGCAGAACGGCCTCGAACTCGAGAGCGTGTCCTTGACCGGCCTCGACCAGACCAACATGGAGTTCTTCAACCCCTCCAACGCCTTCGACGCGGAAGGCTTGACCCGGCTCACCGAGGAGATCGAGCGGCGCAAGAAAATCCGCAACGACATCGAGCAGGACACGCTGATCCAGATCCGCAACAAGAACCTGGAGGCCGAGAAGGTCCAGCTCGACATCGACCGCGAGAGCGAATATGCCCGCCTCGAGCAGCAGCGCGAGGTCGAGGCGCGGCGCGCGGCCCAGCAGGCCGATCTCGCCCGCGAGCGCGCGATCCGCGAGCGCGAGGCCGAGGAGGCGCGGATCGAGGCGCGTCTCGAGATCGAGAAGGCGAGGATCGCGCAGGAGCGCGCGCTCGACGAGGAGCGCATCGCGCGCGAGCGCGAGACGCAGCGCCTCGAGGTCGACCGGCGCAAGGCCCTGGAGCTGGCCGAGCAGGAGCGCGCCATCGCGATCGCCGCCAAGTCCAAGGCGCAGTCCGAGGCTCAGGCCGAAGCCGAGCTTGCCCGCGCCAAGGCCGTGGCGGCGGAGGAAAAAGTGTTTTCCGCCCGCGAGACCGAGATCGCCGAGCGGCGCAAGCAGATCGAGCTGATCGCGGCCGAGCAGGCGGCTCAGCGCGAAGGCATCCGTGTGCGCCTCGAGGCCGAGGCCGAGCGGGCGGCGTCGGCAGACCGGGCGGCGGCGGCGCGGATGGTGGCCGAGGGCGAGGCCGAGGCCGACAAGATCCGCGCGCTCGCGGCCAAGCTGCGTTACGAGATCGAGGCCGAGGGCAAGCGCATGTTGAACGAGTCCGCGAACGTGCTGTCGCCGGAATCGCGCGCCTCGGAGATGCGGCTGAGATTGATCGAGCATCTCGAGGGCATCATCCGCGAGAGCGTCAAGCCCATGGAGAAGATCGAAGGCATCAAGATCCTCCATGTCGACGGGCTCGGCGGCGGTGGCGGCGCGCCTGCCGGCGGCGAGGCCGGCGGCTCCTTCGCCGATTCGGTCGTCAACTCGGCGCTGCGCTACCGCGCGCAGGCGCCGCTCGTGGACACGCTCCTGAAGGAGATCGGCATCTCGACCGGCGATATCGGCCGGGTCTCGACCCTGCTCGAGGGCGCGGGCGTGAAGGAGAAGTAATCCAGAGCGCGTGAAGACCGGCAGAAGGATAAGACATGCACACAACGTCGCTCTTATTCGTCATCCCGGACGCTAGGCGAGCCCAAAGCCCGCGAGGGGTTTGGGTTTTGCGAGCCTTGCGATCCGGGATCCAGGGGCATACCGCGCTCGGTGTCGACATGGGTCCCGGATAGCTCGGTTTGCCAACGAAATCGAAGATTTCGGGCAAACCGGCTTCCGGGACGACGACCTATATGAGTGCGCTAGTTGCAGATGGAGGGAGGCGAACCATGGTCAAGGTCTATATCTCGAGCGTGATCGATGCCCCGGCGGAGAAGGTCTGGGCGGCGGTACGCGACTTCAACGGCCTGCCCAACTGGCATCCCGGCGTCGCCGACAGCCGGATCGAGAGCAGCCTGCCCTCCGACAAGATCGGCTGCATCCGCAACTTCAACCTCAAGGGCGGCGGCAACATCCGCGAGCAGCTCCTCTCGCTCTCGGACTACGACTATGCCTACAGCTACTCGATCCTGGCCTCGCCGCTCGGCGTCGAGAACTACATCGCCACCCTCAAAATCACGCCCGTCACCGACGGCAACCGCAGCTTCATCGAATGGTCGGCCGAGTTCGACTGCCCGCCGGAGCGCGAGAAGGAGCTGGCCAAGACCGTCGGCGAAGGCGTGTTCCAGGGCGGCTTCGACGCGCTCAAGCAGCGCTTTGCGGGCAGGCGGTGAGGCGTTCCGCCACGCAGCCATGGGTTTGCATCACCCCTCCCCCTGCCCCCTCCCGCAAGGGGAGGGGGTCACAAGAATAGCTGACCCTCCCCCTCGACGGGCGAGGGTAGGGAGGGGGTGTTTGGCTACGCCTCATCCGAAAGCGGGTCATCGGGTGACCGACCCGCCTCTCTTGAGTCTGCGCTGATACGCCGATGGTGAAAGTCCGCCGCTCGACCGTCATCGACGCGCCGATCGAAGAGGTCTGGCGTACTTTGCGCGACTTCAACGGCCATGAGCGCTGGCATCCGGCCGTGGCCGAGAGCCGGATCGAGGAGGGGCGTGCGGGCGATGCGATCGGCGCGGTGCGCCGCTTCCGGCTCCGGGATGGCGGCATGCTGCGCGAGCAGCTCCTGAGCCTCTCCGACCGGGAGCGGCGCTTCACCTACTGCATCCTCGATGCGCCGATGCCGCTCGTCGGCTATGTCGCCACGGTCGAGCTCAAGCCCGTCACCGACAGCAACCGCACCTACTGGGAATGGCGCTCGGAGTTCCGCACGCCGCCGGACCGGGAAGCCGAGCTCACGGCGCTCGTGGCCGAGCAGATCTACGAAGCGGGGTTCGATGCGGTGAAGCGCGCCTTCGGCCAGGCGGTGTCGCCGCGCCGCCCCTCGCACATGGCGGGCAGCGCCGCCGGCTCGCAGGCCGCGCATGCCGGCCTCGCCGCGACCGGCATTGCCATGACCGCACATGCCGCGGTGCTGGAGCGCCATGGCGGGCCGGAGAATCTGGTTTGGCGCGAGGTCGAGGTCCCGCCGCCGGGCCCGGGCGAGATCCGCGTCCGCCACAACGCCATCGGCGTCAATTTCATCGATGTCTATTGCCGTACCGGCTATTTCCCGATTGTCGAACCGCCGGCGCCGCTCGGCATGGAGGCGGCCGGCATCGTGCTCGACGTCGGCGCGGGCGTGGCGGGCTTCGGGCCCGGCGACCGCGTGGCCTATGCCTGCCTTCCGGTGGGTGCTTATGCCGAGCTGCGCAAGCTGCCGGCCGATCTGGTCGTGCCGTTGCCGGACGCGATCGACGAAGAGACCGCGGCCGCCAGCCTGCTCAAGGGCATGACGGCCGAGTTCCTGCTCCATCGCTGCCAGCCGGTGAAGGAGGGCGACGTCGTGCTCGTCCATGCCGCGGCGGGCGGCGTCGGCCTCCTGCTCTGCCAATGGGCGAGCCATCTGGGCGCCACCGTGATCGGCACGGTCGGCAGTCGCGACAAGGCCAAGCTGGCGCTCGCTCATGGCTGCGCCCATCCGATCCTCTATCGCGAGGAAGATTTCGTGGCGCGCACGCTCGTGCTCACGAACGGACGCGGCGTCGATGTGGTCTATGACGCGGTCGGGCGTGACAGCGTCGCTCGCTCCTACGAGGCGCTGGCGCCGCGCGGGCACATCGTCTCCTATGGCCAGGCGGCAGGCCCGCTCGAGCCGCTCGACATCGCGGGCTTTGCTTCCAAATCGGCCAAGGTCTCGCGTCCCAATTACGGCCACTATGCCGGCACGCCCGAGCAGGTTCGCGCCTCGAGCGCCCGGCTCTTCTCGGCGATCGAGCGCGGAGTCCTCAAGGTCGAGATCGGCCAGCGCTTCGCGCTCAGGGACGCCGCCGAGGCCCACCGCCGCCTCGAGGCGCGCGAGACCCTGGGGTCGACGATATTGCTGCCGTGATGCCGCGCTCGTTATGACGGCTCAACGGTTTCGTCTGAGCCGCTGTCACCCCCTCCCTACCCTCCCCCGTCAAGGGGGAGGGTCAGAAAAGTAAAGTCACCCCCTCCCCTTGCGGGAGGGGGTAGGGGGAGGGGTCAGCGCGACTTTCAAGCGCCGCCCTTGCTGAAGACGACGCCCCTCACATTGCCGTCCAGCCGCCATCCACCGGCAGCACCGCGCCGGTGATGAAGGAGGCGGCGTCGGAGGCGAGAAAGATCGCGGGGCCGACCACCTCCTCCACGCGGCCGCGCCGGCGCATCGGCGTGGCGCGCAGGATCGCGGCCTCGGTCTCGGGCGCCCGGTCGTAGCCTTCCGTGCCGGTCATGGAATGCTCGAGATAGCCGGGGTTGAAGGCGTTCACGCGCACGCCGCGCTCGGCCCACTCGGCCGCGAGCGAGCGCACCATCTGGTCGACGGCACCCTTGGAGATGGAATAGGCGGCGATGCCGGGAAAGGCGACTAGGCTCGCGTTCGAGGAGGTCATCACGATGGCCCCGCCGCCGCTCTGCGCCATGGCGCGGGCTGCGGCCTGGGCGCAATAGAGATAGCCCGCGACATTGACGGCCATGATCTTCTCGAAGGTCGCGGGGTCGATCGCGTCGGCCGGCATCGGCGCGTCGATCGAGGCGTTGCACATCATGATGTCGAGCCGGCCGAACGCCGCGACGGTCTCGTCCACCAGCCGCTCGCACTGGGATTTGTCGGCCGTGTCGACGCGCCAAGCGCGCGCCCGGCCGCCGCCCCTACGGATTTCTTCTGCAGCGCTCTCCGCTTCGCTCAGCGTGCGCGCGCAGGTGACGACCGAGGCACCCGCCTCGGCCATACCCTTGGCGATGGCGCGGCCCAGGCCACGGCCCGAGCCCGTGACGATCGCGACCTTGCCGGCGAGGCTGAAGCGGTAGAGGGACATGGGGCCTAACGGCTCGCAGCCTCAAAAGAATCCACTCCCTCGCCACCCGCGAAGCGGGGGGAGAGGGTCGGGGTGAGGGGGGCCGCCAAGCTAGCGATGTTCGCTCTCACTACCCTCACCCCGGGCCCTCTCCCGCTCCCGCCGGCTCCGCCGGCAACTTCTTCAAGAATTGCGGGCGAAGCCCGCGGGCGGGAGAGGGAGGGCTGTTGCGGCGCCCAATCAAGGGAAATCAGCTCCGATAGTCCGGCTCTTCCTTGTCGAGGATCGCCTTGACCTCGTTGAGATGGTCCTCGGCGAGATGGGGATACTCGACCCATTGCTGCGCCGTGAGCTTGGCGATGTTGTCGGTGGCGATCCGGAGCTTCTTGCCGGTGGCATAGGCCGTGATCAGCGTCTCGGCCGCGCGCTCGAAATAATACATCTCGTCGAACGCCCAGCCGATGGAGGGGCCGGCGACCAGCACGCCGTGATTGGCCATGAGCAGCACCGGCTTGTCGCCGATCACCGAGGCCAGCCGGTCGCCCTCCTCGTCCGACAGCGCCATGCCGCAATAGCCGTTGTCGATCGCCAGCCGCCCGTAGAAGCGCATGGTGTTCTGATCGATCGGATACATCTGGTTGTCCTCGAGCGCCGCCAGCGCGGTCGAATATTTCGGATGCAGATGCAGCAGGCAGCGCGCATGAGGCAGGCGCGCATGCAGACGGCCATGGATGTACCAGGCCGTGGGATCGGGCGCGTCGGGGCGCTCCAGCGTCTTGGGATCGTGTGCATCGAGCAGCAGCAGCTCGGAGGCGCGCACTTGCGAGAAATGCCGGCCGCGCGGGTTCATCAGGAATTTCGAACCATCCGCCGACACGGCGTAGCTGAAATGATTGGCCACACCCTCGTGCATGTTGAGGCGTGCGAACCAGCGGAACACCGCCGCCAGGTCGATCCGCGCCTGGCGGACCTCCTGCTCGTCGAGCCCGGCATCCCGCGAACGCAAAGACGTGACCACCGCCATTCTCGTTCTCCCTCGCTCTTCTTGCTGAGCCGGCGATAAGGCCGGCCCGTTCGCCCTGTCCTCAGCGCTGCGCGCTCTCCCACCGCGGATGCACCCAGACCGGCAGATCGAGCCGGGGCAACAGCGGCTTCCCACGGATCATGTCGCTCGCCTTCTCGGCGATCATGATGGTGGGGGCGTTGGTGTTGCCGCTCACGATCGACGGCATCACCGACGCATCCACCACCCGCAAGCCGTCGAGCCCGTGCAGCCGGAGGTCCTCGCCGACCACGGCGAGCCGATCCGTGCTCGGCCCCATTTTGCAGGTCCCGACCGGATGATAGCAGGTCTCGATTGCGCGGCGTACCCAGGCATCGATGGCCTCGTCCGACTGCACCTCGGGCCCTGGAAAGAGCTCGGCCCCGCGATAGGGGTCCATGGCCTTCTGCGCCAGCACCTCGCGCATGAGCTTCACGCCCTGGCGCAGATCCGCCCGGTCCTGGGGGTTCTGCAGGTAGTTGAACCGGATCAGCGGCGGCTCCTTGGGACTGGCCGAGCGGGCGCGGACATGGCCCAGGCTCTGCGGGCGCAGCAGGTCCAGGTGCAGCTGGAAGGCGTGCTCCGGCACCGGCTCGACCGTGCCCGGCGTCACCGCCAGCGGCATGAAGGTGAGCTGCAGGTCCGGATGCTCGATGCCGGCCCGCGAGCGGATGAAGGCGCCGGCCTCGAAATGGTTGGTGGCGGCGGGCCCGCTGTTGAAGAGCAGCCATTGCAGCCCGGCCAGATATTTGCGCGGACCCCGGGTGACCGGATAGAGCGTGACCGGCTGCTTGCAGCGATGCTGGATCACGATGTCGGCGTGATCCATCAGGTTCTCGCCCACACCCGGCAGATCGTGCTTCACCGCGATCCCGAGCGCATGCAACAGATCGGCCGGGCCGATGCCGGAAAGCTGAAGAAGCTGCGGCGTGTTGATGGCGCCGCCCGAGAGGATCACCTCGCGCTCGGCGCGGGCGCCCTGCCGGCGGCCCTCGACGATATAGTCGACGCCGACCGCGCGCCTGCCTTCGAGCCGGACCGCAAGCGCCAGCGCACCTGTGACGACCGCGAGGTTGGGTCGCGTTTTCGCCTGGGCCAGATAGCCCTTGGCCGCACTCCAGCGCCGGCCGCCATGGGTGGTGCGGTCCATCGGCCCGAAGCCTTCCTGCTGGCGGCCGTTGCAGTCGGGCGTATAGGGATAGCCCGCCTGCAAGCCGGCCTCGATGAAGGCGGCCGTCAGCGGCGACAACGCCTTGGCCGGCGAGGAGACCCGCAACGGCCCCTCGCCGCCGTGATAGTCGTCGGCCCCGCGCTGATGCGCCTCGGCCCGCTTGAAGTAGGGCAGCAACTCGGCATAGGACCAGCCGCGACAGCCCGCCTGCGCCCAGCGGTCGTAGTCGCGGGCGTGCCCGCGCACATACATCATGCCGTTGATCGAGGAGGAGCCGCCCAGCACGCGGCCGCGCGGATGGGAGAGCCGCCGGTTGTCGAGATGGGGCTCGGGCTCGGAGACATAGGCCCAGTTGAAGCGGTCGGAGGAGAGCAGCCGGCCCATGCCCGAGGGCATGTGGATCGGCCAGCCGCGGTCACTGGGACCCGCCTCCAGCAGCAGCACGCGCAGATCCGGGTCCTCCGTCAGCCGCGCCGCCAGCACGCAGCCGGCCGAGCCCGCCCCGACGATGACATAGTCGAAGCCTTTCGCGGCCCCGTTCGTTTTCGACATTCGCGTCTCCGCCCGTTTCGCGACCTTCTAACTCGCGCTTATCATCAAAGCACCGATGCCCCCTCCCCCTTCCCTCTCCCCCAACAAGTTGGGGGAGAGGGTCAAATTTTTCTCCCTCGCCCCGCTTGCGGGGAGAGGGCCGGGGTGAGGGGTCGTCCCCGCAGAGCCGAGCCTTACCCGAAGCTGGGTGAGGGGGAAATCGCGTCGGAACATGACAAAGCTTCCTCAGCCCCGGATCGCCTGGTAGCAGAGCTTGTGGAAGTGATGCACGAGATGCTCGCTCTCGTGGCTGCGCTCAGGATCGATCAGATAACGGCCCTGGTCGTAGCCGAAAGACTTGAGCCCCTTCTGCGTGGTGATGTCGAGCTGAATATCCTCGGGCCCCAGCTCCTCGTTCATCCATCGGATGCAGGCCTTGGTGACTTTTGCCAGCTCGCGATGGGCCGGCGCGTAATAGCCGAAGCGCAACAGCGACTTCTCCGGCTCCAGCGGGATCATGATGAAGGTGCCGAGGATGTCGGAGAAGGGGAAGCAGTAGAAGGTCGTGTTCGGCCAGATGCCGATATTGAAGAACCAGTCGGTCTGCCAGGTGGCGCCCTTGAGCGGCTCGCCATAGGCGGTGCTGGCGCCGGGCTTGGGCGGGCCGATATAGGTCCACCATTTGTCGCGGGGCGTAAGGCGGTACTGCTCGACATCGATCAAGCTGGCGAGGTGCTTGTGGACCGGACCCGAGAGGCCGAAATGGTAGCCCTCGATCGAGTTGTCCATGATGACCTTCCAATTGGCCGGCACGATCACGTCGACCTCTTCGACCAGCTTCATGCGATCGAGATCCGGCAGATAGCGGCGCATCTCGGCTTCGGCACCGGGCGCGATCGAGGCCAGCGGCTCGGCTTGCGCATCGAGGTTGACGAAGACGAACCGGCCCAGCGTCTCGAGCCGGACCGGCTTCAGGCCGAACTCTTGCTTGTCGAAGTCCTTGAGCTTCTCGGTGCGCGGCGCGGAGCGCAGGGCTCCGTCGAGCCCGTAGCACCAGGAGTGATAGCCACAGCGGATCACGGCCGGGCTTTGGCCGCGCCGTTCCTCGATCAGGCGGTTGCCGCGATGCTGGCAGACATTGTGAAAGGCGCGAAGCTCGCCATCCCGCCCGCGCATGACGATCACGCTCTGGTCGAAAATGTCGAGGGTGGCGAAGGCGCCGGGCTCGGCGAACTCGTTCTCGTGGGCCACCGCATGCCAGGCCGGATAGAAGATCTTGTCGCGCTCCTGGTGGAAGATCGCCTCGTCGTAAAAGTAACGAGACGGCAGCGTATAGGCCGTCTCCGGATCGTCGAATCGCCACTCGGTCGTCTTCTGCACGAGCATGGTCCGCCCTCCCTTCGGCCTCCGCACGCGGGACCGCTTGACGCCACGTTAGGAGGGTGCGATAGGGTGACTTGATGAAACGCGCCACTCTCTTGTCGCCTTTAGTCAGGCCCGATATCGGTTGAGGAGCCCGCCCGGCCATGCGACCGCAGAGCGCCGGCCCGTCCCCGCCCCGCCCCGAGGCGGAGCGCATCGGCTTTCTGCTGCTGCCGGCCTTCCCCCATGTCTGCCTTGCGGCTGCGATCGAGCCGCTGTTCGTCGCCAACTGGCTTTCGGGCGCACCGCTCTATCGCTGGGAGACGCTGTCGGCCGACGGCGCGCCGGTCAAAGCGAGCAACGGCATGCGCGTGCCCGTCGATGCCGGCCTGTCGGAGGACGTGCGCTACGACGCGCTGTTCGTGCTGGCGAGCTTCGACGTGAAACGGCATACGCGCGACCGTCGCTTGCGGGCCTGGCTGCGCCGGGTGGCACGTCACGGTGCCACGCTCGGCGCCATCGAGACGGGCGCGGAGGTGCTGGCGGCAGCGGGACTGCTCGACGGCTACGAGGTCGCCATCCACTGGGACAATCTGCAGGGCTTTCAGGAACGCCATGCCGATGCCGAGGCGGTTGCGCAACTCTACACGGTCGGGCGCGGCCGGCTCACCTGTGCAGGCGGCGGCGCCGTCTTCGACATGATGCTCGCCTGGATCCGGGCGCGCCATGGCGAGGCGCTGGCCGGCGAGATCGCCAGCCATCTGCTGCTCGAGCGGGTGCGGGCACCCGAGGAGCCGCAGCCGGTGCCAGGTGCCGGCGCGCGCGAGACCGCCGACCCGACGCTGCGGCAGGCACTCGCACTGATGGAGGAGACGATCGAGGAGCCCCTTTCCTGCGCTCGGATCGCGGGCACGGTCGGGTTGTCGCTGCGCCAATTGCAGCGCCTGTTCGAGCGCAAGCTCGCCACCACGCCCTCGCGCCACTACAGGCTGATGCGGCTCTCCAAGGCGCATGCGCTGCTGCAGCAGACCGACCTCGGCGTGACCGAGATCGCGATGAGCGCCGGCTTCGGCTCGCTTGAGCATTTCTCGCGCGTCTATCGCGCGCGCTTCGGCGTGGCCCCCAGCCGCGACCGCCAGCAGAGCGTCAGCGCACCGGCGCTGCGACGGAGGGGGTGAGCGGGTCTCGGCCAGTTGGGATCGAAAATCATCGTCGTTCCCGCGCAAGCGGGAACCCAGGAGCAAGCGACGTGCGGTGGCCCTGGGCCCCCAAGCCGGCTTCGCCGGCGAATCTCAAGGTAGCGGGCGAAGCCCGCGGGCGCGGGGGCGACGAAAAAGGTGTTCCCCCTCACCGCCGCGTCAGCGTGCGACGGATGGCTTCGGCCCAGCCTTGGAGCTTGCGGTGGCGCACGCCCTCGTCCATCGCGGGGACGAAGCGACGCTCGCGGTCCCAGCGCTCGGCGAAACCGTCGAGCCCCGGATAGATCTCCGCCTTCATGCCGGCGAGATAGGCGGCACCCAGCGCCGTGGTTTCCAGCACACGCGGCCGATCGACCGGCGCGGCCAGGATATCGGCCAGGCGCTGCATGGCCCAGTCGGACGCCACCATGCCGCCATCGACGCGCAGCACCGTGTCAGCACGCCCGGCCTCCGGCCAGTCGGCGCGCATCGCCTCGAGCAGATCGTGGGTCTGGAAACAGACCGCCTCGAGCGCGGCGCGGGCAATCTCCGCAGGCCCCGTGGAGCGCGTCAAGCCGAAGAGGGCGCCGCGCGCCTCGGCATCCCAATAGGGTGCGCCCAGCCCCACGAAGGCCGGCACGAGATAGACCTCCTGATGCGGATCGGCCGTTTCGGCGAGCACGCCCGATTCGGCAGCATGCGCGATGACCTTGAGACCGTCGCGCAACCATTGCACCGCGGCACCCGCCACGAAAATGGCGCCTTCGAGCGCGTAAGTCCGACGGCCGCCGAGCTGATAGGCGACGGTCGTCAGCAAGCGGTTCTTCGAGGCGACGGCGCGGGGCCCCGTGTTGAGCAGGGCAAAGCAGCCGGTGCCGTAGGTCGATTTCATCATGCCGGGCCCGAAGCAGGCCTGGCCCACGACCGCGGCCTGCTGATCGCCCGCGATGCCGAGGATGCGGATCGGACGGTCGAAGAAATCCGAAAGCGTCGCGCCATAGTCGGCGGCGCAGTCCTTGACCTCTGGGAGCATCGCCTCCGGCACGCGAAGCAAGGACAGGAGCTCCTCGTCCCAGCGCCCCTGGTGAATGTCGTAGAGCAAGGTGCGCGAGGCGTTGGTGGCGTCGGTCGCATGCACCCGGCCGCCGGTGAGGCGCCAGAGCAGCCAGCTGTCGACCGTCCCGAAGGCGAGCCGGCCCGCTTCAGCCAGAGCGCGCGCTCCCTCCACTTGATCGAGGATCCAGGAGACCTTCGTGCCCGAGAAATAGGAATCGAGGATGAGGCCCGTCTTGGCCGTCACTGCCGGCTCGTGACCGGCCTCCTTCAACTGTTGGCAGATCGGCGCGGTGCGGCGGTCCTGCCAGACGATGGCGCGATGGATGGCGCGCCCGCTGGCACGGTCCCACACCACCGCGGTCTCGCGCTGGTTGGTGATGCCGATGCCGGCGATGTCGCCGGCACGCAAGCTCGCCTGCGCCATCGCCGCGCGGCAGGTCCTGAGCGTGCTTTGCCACAGGTCCTCGGCCTCGTGCTCGACCCAGCCCGAGCGCGGAAAATGCTGCGGGAACTCCTCCTGCGCCATCGCCGCGATGCGCAGGTCCTCGTCGAAAAGAATGGCCCGGCTCGAGGTCGTGCCCTGATCGATGGCGAGAATGTAGCTGCCCATGCGGCGTCCTCTCGTATCGGCGCCTGCGGCCCTCCGGCGGCCCAATTGCGAAGCCTGCCCCGGGACGAGGGTCGCGGGCAATATCGCGAGCGCCCGAAAATCCCCGGCCGGGGCCGGCCCCAGCGCCGACCGTTCCTGACGGAATATGGCCGGGGGTGGCGCCCCCGGCCATGCCAATCCGTCACAGGCCGTTCATGTCGAGCGCCTGCGACATCCCGCCAATAAGCGCGTCCTTCGCTCCTCCTATTCGGCCCAGCGCCTCGTAGGCGATGGTCTCGCCCTTCGGCTTCTCGTTGTCGAGCTTGGCCGCCGGCCCGTCCTCCTTGCCGAGCCAGTCGGACGGATCCTTCTCCGGATTGAGGCGCGGGCCGCAACCGCCATAGGTCTTGGCCTGCTCGTCGGCCGCCTGCATGCGGGCCATGACCTCGTCCATCTCCTTGGCAAGCCGGTCCATGGCCTGCTGCGGCGTGAAGGTGCCGGAGTTCACGTCGCCGATGTTCTGCCACCAGAGCTGGGCGAGCTTCGGATAGTCGGGCACGTTGACGCCCGTCGGTGTCCACAGCACGCGGTCGGGCGAGCGGTAGAACTCGACCAGGCCGCCGAGCTTGGGCGCGCGCTCGGTGAACGACTTGTGCCGGACCGTGCTGTCGCGGATGAAGGTCAGGCCGACATGGCTCTTGGTCACGTCGACCGTCTTGGACACCACGAACTGGCCGTAGAGCCAGGCCGCCTTGCGCCGATCGACCGGGGTGGACTTGAACAGCGTCCAGGAGCCGCAATCCTGGTAGCCCAGCTTCATGCCTTCCTTCCAGTAGGGGCCGTGCGGCGACGGCGCCATCCGCCAGAGCGGCTGGCCCTCGTCGTCGACCGTATTGTTGCCCTCGCTCTTGGGCGCCACCATGTTCGCGGTGAAGGCGGTGTACCAGAAGATCTGCTGGGCGACGTTGCCCTGGGCGAGAGCCGGCAGCGACTGGTAGAAGTCGTAGTCGGCCGCACCCGGAGGCGCGTATTTGCGCAGCCACTCGTCCCATTTGGCGATCGCATAGACGGAGGCCGGCGCGTTGGTGCCGCCGCCACGCGTGATCGAGGCGCCTGCCGGGTTGCAGGAGCCCTGCTCCATCCGGATGCCCCACTCGTCGATCGGCCGGCCGTTCGGCAGGCCCGGCGAGGTCGAGCCGGCCATGGAGAGCCAGGCGTCGGTCATGCGCCAGCCGAGGTCCGGCGCGCGCTTACCATAGTCCATATGGCCGTAGATGCGCACACCGTCGATCTCCTTCACGTCGTTGGTGAAGAACTCCGCGATGTCCTCGTAGGCCGACCAGTTGACCGGCACGCCGAGGTCGTAGCCGTACTTGGCCTTGAACTTCTTCTTGATGTCGTCGCGGTCGAACCAGTCCTTGCGGAACCAGTAGAGGTTGGCGAACTGCTGGTCGGGCAGCTGCCACAGCTTTCCGTCCGGCCCGGTGGTGAAGGACTTGCCGATGAAGTCGTCGACATCGAGCATCGGGTTGGTGACGTCCTTGCCCTCGCCGGCCATCCAGTCGGTCAGGTTGACGGCGCTCTGAAGGCGCGAATGCGTGCCGATCAGATCGGAGTCGTTGATGTAGCCGTCATAGAGATTGCGGTTCGTCTGCATCTGCGTCTGAACCGCCTGCACCACCTCGCCCTCGCCGAGCACCTGGTGATTCACCTTGATGCCCGTGATCTCGCCGAAGGCCTTGGTCAGGGTCTCGGACTCGTAGCTGTGTGTCGGGATGGTCTCCGACAGCACATTGATCTCCATGCCCTGGAACGGCTTGGAAGCGTCGATGAACCACTGCAGCTCCTTGAGCTGGTCGTCCCGCGACAGGGCCGACTGCTTGAACTCGGTATCGACCCATTGCTTGGCCGCATCGCCCGCATCGGCAAAGCCGAGCCGAGGCCGGATGATCGTCGCGGCCGCGATGGCCGCGCTTCCCTTCAGAAATTGCCTACGCTTCATGATGTTTCCCTCCCCTCATGGACATCGCTGCTGCACCGTCGCAGCGGCGCACTTCCTCCGGAACTCCAGTCGCCCCCGTGTCGCTCCCTCCTGATCGACTACATCGGCTTCGCCGTCTGCGGCGGCGCCGCTCGAGGGCCGTCACCCGATCGCGCATCGTCGTTCTCCTCCCAGATCAGGTTTTCTCGCTACGCACGTTCGCTCGTCGACGGCGCGCCCGGGATTCGGCGCGCCGCCGGCGATTTCGGCTAGGCCCAGCGGAACACGCACAGCGCGTAGAGCAGGGACAGGCCGAGAGCCCACCACAGGTTCGGGCCGACCAACCCGAGCCAGGCGAGATGAATGAAGGCGCTGCCGAGCAGCGAAATGAACAGCCGGTCGCCGCGCGTCGTCTCGATCTGCAGGACGCCGACCCGGGGCGCGCCGCCCGGGCGCCGGATCTCCCACACGGTCATGCCGCAGAGCAGCAGGAAGACGACGAGGAAGAACGCGGCCGTCTGCCAGGTCCACGCCATCCAGGTCAGAAACATGGGGCCATCCGCCATCACACCCTCCCCAGGGCGAAGCCCTTGGCGATGTAGTTGCGCACGAAATAGATGACGACGGCGCCGGGCACGATGGTGAGCACGCCCGCCGCCGCGAGGAGGCCGAGCTCATAGCCCGAGGTGCTGGCGGTGCGCGTCATCACCGCCGCGATCGGCTTCGCCGCGACCGAGGTCAGCGTCTTGGCGAGAAGCAGCTCGACCCAGGAGAACATGAAGCAGAAGAACGCGGTGACGCCGATGCCCGACGCGATCAGCGGCATGAAGATCTTCGCGAAGAACTTCGGGAACGAGTAGCCGTCGATATAGGCGGTCTCGTCGATCTCCTTCGGCACGCCCGACATGAAGCCCTCCAGGATCCACACCGCCAGCGGGATGTTGAACAGACAGTGAGCGAGAGCGACGGCGATATGGGTGTCGAACAGCCCCGTCGCCGAATAGAGCTGGAAGAACGGCAGCGCGAAGACGGCCGGCGGTGCCATCCGGTTGGTGAGCAGCCAGAAGAACAGGTGCTTGTCGCCGAGGAAGCGGTAGCGCGAGAAGGCGTAGGCCGCCGGCAGCGCAGCCGTGACCGAGATCACGGTGTTGATCGTGACATAGATGATCGAGTTGACGTAGCCGCCGTACCAGGTCGGGTCCGTGAAGATCTTCCGGTAGTTGTCGAGCGTGAAGCTTTCCGGCCACAGCGTGAAGGCGCCCAGGATCTCGTTCGTCGTCTTGAACGACATGTTCAGGAGCCAGTAGATCGGCACCATCAGGAACAGGATGTAGAGGGCCGGCACCAGTCGGGTCAGGCGCCTCATGACTGTGCCTCGTTGCGCATCATCACGGTGTAGAAGACCCAGCTGAGGAGCAGCACGATCAGGAAGTAGATGATGGACATCGCCGCCGCGGGCCCGAGATCGAACTGGCCGAGCGCGATCTTCACCAGATCGATCGACAGCAGCGTGGTCGCGTTGCCGGGGCCCCCGCCCGTCAGCACCGACGGCTCGGTATAGATCATGAAGGAATCCATGAAGCGCAGCAGGATGGCGATGGTCAGCACGCGCTTCATCTTGGGCAGCTGGATGAAGCGGAACACCGCCCAGCGCGACGCGCCGTCGATCCTCGCCGCCTGGTAATAGGCGTCCGGGATCGAGTTCAGCCCGGCATAGGCGAGCAGCACGACCAGCGAGGTCCAGTGCCAGACGTCCATCAGGACGAGCGTGAACCAGGCGTCGAACGGCTGGCGCGTGTAGTTGTATTCGAAGCCCATGTCGTTGAGCGCGCGGCCCAGCAGCCCGATATCGGGCAGCGCGAAGATGTTCCAGATGGCGCCGACCACGTTCCAGGGAATGAGCAGCGGCAGCGCCATGAGGACGAGACAGACGGAAACCCAGATGCCCTTGCGCGGCATGGTCAGCGCGATCGCCACGCCCAGCGGGATCTGGATCGCGAGGATGGTCCCGGTGAAGGCCAGCTGACGCAGCAATGCGGCGTGGAACCGGTCCGAGTGCAGCACGTCCTCGAACCAGCCCACGCCGTGGAAGAAGAACATGTTGTCGCCGAACGTCTCCTGCACGGAGTAGTTCACCACGGTCATCAGCGGGACGATCGCGTTGAAGGCCACCAGCACGAGCACCGGCAGCACCATGAACCACGCCTTCTGATTGACGGGCTTGCTGTCCATCAGCGGGCTTCCCCGGCCAGCAGGTGGCCGTCGGCGTAGATGTGCGTGCGGTGCGGCGCGAAGAGGACGCGGGCCTCGGTGCCGTCGATACGGGCGTCCTCCGGCACCATGACGTTGAGGGCATGGCCGTCGAGGGCGACCCGGGCGATCTTGTAGCGCCCGACATTGTCGATGCGCTGCACCTGCACCGGCAGCCCTGTGCCGTTCGTGGTCAGCGAGACGAATTCGGGCCGCACGCCCAGCTCGATGCGGCTTCCCTCGGGCGGCGAGGGATAGGCGGCGGCCAGCCGGATCTCGTGGCCCGCGATCCGGGCGCGGTCGCCGCGAACCTCGCAAGGGAGCAGGTTCATCCCGGGCGAGCCGATGAAGTAGCCGACGAAGGTGTGGGCCGGCCGCTCGAACAGCTCCTCGGGCGTGCCGATCTGCACCACCTCGCCCTCGTACATGACGACCACCTTGTCGGCGAAGGTCATGGCCTCGGTCTGGTCGTGCGTGACATAGACCATGGTGAAGCTCAGCCGCTTGTGCATGTGCTTGAGCTGCGAGCGCAGCAGCCACTTGAGCTGCGGGTCGATGACCGTCAGGGGCTCGTCGAACAGGATGGCCTTGACGTCGGCGCGCACCAGCCCGCGCCCCAGCGAGATTTTCTGCTTGGTGTCGGCGGTGAGGCCGCGCGCCTTGCGGCGGAGGATGGGACCAAGATCGAGCATCTCGGCCACCTCGCGCACGCGGGCATCGACCTCGGGCTGCGGCACGCCGCGATTGCGCAGGGGAAAGGCGAGATTCTCGAACACCGTCATGGTGTCGTAGATGACGGGGAACTGGAACACCTGCGCGATGTTCCGCCGCTCGGTCGGCAGATGGGTCACGTCCTGCCCGTCGAACAGAACCTGGCCCTGGCTCGGCGTGATCAGCCCCGAGATGATGCTGAGGAGCGTAGTCTTGCCGCAGCCCGACGGTCCCAGCAGCGCGTAGGCCCCGCCATCCTCCCAGACATGGTTCAGCGTCTTCAGCGCATAGTCCTGGGGTCCGTGCGGATGGGCGTGGTAGGAATGCGCCAGGTTCCGGAGTTCGATGCGCGCCATCTCCCCCTCCCTCAGGCCATCGCGGCCGGAGCCAGCACCAGGGCGCCATCCGGCCGGAACACGAAGAACCGCGTCGGGTCGAGCCAGACCTCGATCTGGCTGTCGACCTCGAGCCGCCTGACGCCGTGGGCCAGCGCCACCCAGCGCCCGCCCGCGCAATCGACATGGACGAAGCTCTCGGAGCCCGTGATCTCCGCCACGGCCACCCGCGCGCGCAAAGGCAGGCCGCCGCCGTCCACCCGGTCGAGGAACAGGTGATTGGGCCGGAAGCCCACCACATAGTCACCGTCGGCAAGCCCCGCGCAGGGCCCGGTCGCGGGCAGGGTCTCGCCATCGGGCAGGGCCAGCGAGGCGCCGCGCTTGGCGAGCCTGACCTCGTTCATGGGCGGATCGGAGAAGACCTGTGCGGTGCGCAGCGTGTTGGGATGCCGGTAGAGCTCGATGGTGGGGCCGTACTGGGTGATGGCACCCTGATGCAAGGTCGCGGTGTTGCCTCCGAGCAGCAGCGCCTCCGAAGGCTCGGCCGTGGCGTAGACGAAGATCGCCTGCGAGCCTTCGAAGAGGCGCGGCAGCTCGCTGCGCAGCTCCTCGCGCAGCTTGTAGTCGAGGTTGGCGAGCGGCTCGTCGAACAGCACGAGGCCGGCGCCCTTGGCCAGTGCGCGCGCGATCGCGGTGCGCTGCTGCTGGCCGCCCGAGAGCTCGAGCGGCGTGCGGTCGAGCATGGCCTCGAGCCGCAGCAGGCGTGCCACCTCCTCGACCTTGCGCTCGATCTCGGCCTGCGGCGCGCCGGCGACCCGCAGGGGACTCGCGATGTTCTCATAGACGCTCAGCGTCGGGTAGTTGATGAACTGCTGATAGACCATCGCGACGTTGCGGTGGCGCACGTCGAGCCCGGTCACGTCGCGGCCCTGCCACAGCACGCGGCCCTCGGTCGGCCGGTCGAGGCCGGCCATGAGGCGCAGCAGGCTGGTCTTGCCGGAGAGCGTGGGGCCCAGGAGCACGTTGAGCGTGCCGGGCTCGAGAGTGAGCGAGGCGTCGCGGATATGCATCTCGCCGCGAACCTGCTTCGTCACCCCTTGCAGCTCGAGCGTCATCGGGTTCCGCTCCTCATGCCGCCGGTGCCCGATAGCGATCGCGCCGCTCGCCGAACCAGTTTTGCAGCGCCTGCGCTTCCTGCGCGCTCACGCGCAGGCCCAGCTTCGAACGCCGCCATAGCACGTCCTCGGCCGAGCGTGCCCACTCCCGGTCCGCGAGATAGGCGACCTCGCGCTCGTAGAGATCGGCGCCGAAGCGCCGGCCCAGATCCTCCGGCCCCCGCGCGCCTTCGAGGATGCGCCGCGCCCGCGTGCCATAGGCGCGCGTCAGCCGTCGCGCGTGATCCGCCCCCAGAAAAGGGAACGAGGCCTCGAGTTCGGCGATCAGCGGCCCGACACCGTCAACCGGAAAATCCCCACCCGGCAGGGGTGCTGTGGCGGTCCAGGCCGCCGTCATGGCTGGAAAGTGCGCCTCCAGCCTGGCGAGCGCCGCCTCGGCGAGGCGTCGATAGGTCGTGATCTTGCCGCCGAAGACATTGAGGAGCGGCGCCCGCCCGTCGCTGCCTTCGAGCTCCAGCACATAGTCTCGGGTGGCGGCCTTCGCCTCGCTGGCACCGTCGTCATAGAGCGGCCGCACGCCGGCATAGCTGCGCACTACCGCCTCGGGCGCGATGCGCTTGCGGAAATAGCGATTGGCGGCCGCGCAGAGATACTCCGTTTCCTCGCGCGAGATGGCGACGGCGGCCGGGTCGCCCCGATAGTCCACGTCGGTGGTGCCGATCAGGGTGAAGTCGCGTTCGTAAGGAATCGCGAAGACGATCCGCCGGTCGTCGTTCTGGAAGATATAGGCGCGATCGTGCTCGAAGAGCCGCGGCACGATGATGTGGCTGCCTTTCACGAGCCGCACCTTTGCCGAGGCGTCGAGTCCGAGGCGCCGCACGATCACGTCCGCGACCCAGGGGCCGGCCGCGTTGACGAGGGCCTTGGCCTCGATCTCGCCGCGGGCGCCGCCGACCACGTCCTCCAGCTCGATCCGCCAGCCGCCCTCCTTGCGCCGCGCCTTCAGGAACCGCGTCCGGGTTCGGATCGTGGCTCCGCGCTCGGCCGCGTCCAGCGCGTTCAAGGCCACCAGCCGAGCGTCGTCGACCCAGCAGTCGGAATATTCGAAGGCCCGCCCGAACTCGGGCTTGAGCGGTTCGCCAGCCTCGTCGCGCCGGAGATCGAGCGAGCGGGTGCCGGGCAGGATCTTGCGCCCGCCCAAATGGTCGTAGAGGAACAGGCCGAGGCGGATCAGCCAGGCGGGCCTGAGGCCCGCATGATGCGGCAGCACGAAGCGCAGCGGCCAAATGATGTGGGGAGCGGCCCTCAGCAGCACCTCGCGCTCGATCAGCGCTTCGCGCACCAGACGGAACTCGCGATATTCGAGATAGCGCAGGCCGCCATGGACGAGCTTGGTCGAAGCGGACGAGGTGGCGCCGGCCAAGTCGCCCTGCTCGCACAGGAAGACCTTGAGGCCGCGACCGGCCGCATCGCGCGCGATGCCACATCCGTTGATCCCGCCGCCCACGATGGCGAGATCGTAACCGGCGATCATGGGCCCCTCGGAAAGCGCTATTTTCGTTTGTTGCTTTGAAGTTTATTTGGTGATCAAAATATGTTCAATTGAAAATGCGGGCTGTTCGAAACACAGGCCGCTGGCTGCCGCGCATAGGGGAAGCCTTATTCTTTCGAGCCGTCGGAGCCCTCGGCGATTTCGACCCGGACGCCGCTTTCGGCGGCAATGCGCGCGACCGGCTCGGGCAGCTCGGCGTCCGTCACGAACATGTTGATCTGGGAGAGATGGCCGATGCGGATCGGCGCGGTGCGGCGGAACTTCATCGAATCCGCCACCAGGATCACTTGCCGGGCATTCTTGATGATGGCCTGCGACACCCGCACCTCGCGATAGTCGTAATCGAGGAGAGAGCCGTCCTGGTCGATGGCCGAGGCGCCGATCACGGCATGGTCAACCTTGAACTGATTGATGAAATCGACCGTGGCCTCGCCCACGATGCCGCCATCCGAGCGCCGCACCACGCCGCCCGCGATGATCACCTCGATCCCCGGGGATGGTCTCAGGATATTGGCAACGTTGATATTGTTCGTGATGACGATGAGACCCGCATGGGCCGTCAATGCCTGCGCCACCTGCTCGGTGGTGGTGCCGATATTGACGAAGAGCGCGCAGTTGCCGGGGATGAGCGAGGCGGTCTTGATGCCGATGCGCCGTTTTTCCTCGGGCGCCATGGCGCGGCGCGCATCGTAAGCCACATTCTCGACCGCCGAGACCAGCACCGCGCCGCCATGGACGCGCTGCAGCATCTGGCGCTGGCAGAGATCGTTGAGTTCGCGCCGGATGGTCTGGGTGGTGACGCTGAAGCGCTCGGCCAGCTCCTCGACGCTGACGCGCCGCTGCGCGCGCGCAAGGCTCAGAATCTCCATCTGTCGTTCGGATAGCATGAGAAAACCTCGCTCGACCCGCCGATGGCCGGGGTCACATTGTCCTATATTTCATTTGAAATCCAACTATGTTCAATTTTTGTTCATTTTGATCAGGAGGCGGCGGCCGCCCGCGCCGAGGCGGGCACCGCCTCGACGAGCCGCCCGGCGCCGGTGCCGTCGCGTCGGATCTCGAACCGTCGGTCATGGAAGCCGGTGAGATCGTCGCGATGGCTGATGCTGATGAGGGTGGTTCGCGGCAGCCGCTCCTTGAGCAGGCGCAACATCTCGGCTTCGGTCTCAGGATCGAGCGCCGAGGTGGCCTCGTCGAGGAAGAGCCAGTCCGGGCGGTTGAGCAGGGCGCGGGCGAAGGCGATGCGCTGCTGCTCGCCGGGCGACAGCGCTTGCGCCCAGTTCCCCTCCTCGTCGAGCCGCTCGATCAGCGGTTCGAGCCGGCAGCCGGCAAGCGCGTCGCGAATGGCCTCGTCATCCGCGCCGGTTGCGCCCGGATAGAGGATCGCCTGGCGCAGGCTGCCCAGCGGCAGATAGGGCTTCTGCGGCAGGAACAGCAGCTTGGCTCTGGCCGGCAAGGCGACGCGGCCCTGGCCGAAGGGCCAGAGGCCGCCCAGCACGCGAAAGAGCGTGCTCTTGCCCGAGCCCGAGGGGCCCGTCACCAGCACCGACTGGCCGGGCTCGAGCGCCAAGCTCGCCGGCGCGATCAGCGGCCGGTCGCCCGGCAGGCGAATCTCGACTTCGTCGAGCGCGATGCCGGGCTCGCTTGCCGGCTCTCGGACGATGCCGCTGGGCGCCCCCTGCACCCGGGCGATCGCCGCCTGGAAACTCGTCAGACGATCGACCGTCGCCTTCCAATCGGCCAAGGTCGCGTAAGAGTCGACGAACCAGCTCATGGCGCCCTGCACTTGGCCGAAGGCCTGAGCGGTCTGCATCAGCCCGCCAAGCTGGATCGCACCGGAGAAATAGCGCGGGGCTGCGACCAGAATGGGAAACACGCCGGCGATCTGACCGAAGCCGGCGGTGAAGCCGTTCAGCCGCTTGGTGTAGCGCATGATCTCGCGCCAATTGCCGAAGATGCCGGCGAAGCGGTCGAGCAGGCCGCGCGTCTCGTCGGCCTCGCCGCCATAGAGCGCCACGCCTTCCGCATTCTCGCGCAAGCGGACCAGCGCATAGCGGAAGTCGGCCTCGTAGCGCTGCTGCTGGAAATTGATGCGCACCAGCGGCCGGCCGATCTTGTGGATGATCCAGGTGCCGACCACGGAATAGATCAGCGCCACCCAGGCCATGTAGCCCGGCACCACGATGCTGGTGCCGCCCAGCGATATCGCGAGCGGCCCCGACAGACTCCAGAGAATGCCGAAGAACGAGACCAGCGTGACGACGTTGGAGAGCAGGTCCAGCGACAGGACCAGCGTCTGGGCGACGAACTGGCTCAGATCCTCCGAGATGCGCTGATCGGGATTGTCGGGGCGGGTTTCGGCGAGCTGCAGGCGATAATAGGTCTGCTTTGCGAGCCAGTCGCCGAGGAAGCGCCTTGTCATCCAGCGCCGCCAACGGATCTGCAGCAGCTGGCGCAGATAGGTCCGGTAGATGGCGACGACGATATAGGCGGCGACCAGCACTGAGAACCGCAGCAACTGATGCAGGAACTCGGGGAAGTCCTTGTTCTGCAGCGCATTGAAGAAAAGGTTGTTCCACTCGTTATAGATCACCGTCAGATAGACGAGCCCGAGATTCATGCCGACGATGATGGCGAGCAAGCCGCGCGCCGCCCAGCGCTCCTCGGAAAACCAATAGGGTCGCGTCAGGACCCAGAGGTCCTCGAGGAAGTCCCGCGTGTTCTTGAGCATTCGCTCCGCCTCTCGCTTGCCGGAGGGACGGAAGGGCCGGCTGGCCGCAACTCGCGCCCCGTCGCTCGCCTGCATGGTCTTGCGCGCATATTTATGACAGGCGCGCCATGGCGCCAATCTGCATCACGCAAAGCTGAACGAAGATTAATGCCGGTGGCGGGCTCCCGGCGGGCAAAAGACGGCCGACAGGTCCATCGGCTCTTGCTCTACGGCGGCCGGGCGCTTTCCCGGGGGATGGGAACCCATGCCTCAAGCGGCGGCGCGCTTGCGCTCCTTGGCGAAGGGGCTCAAGCCCAGCCAGCGCTGCATCGAGCGCTGCAGGCCGATGTCGCCCGTGAGCAAGAGACGGCCCGCATCGACCTCGCCTTGAACCGTGGCGAGCCCCATCCAGATCGCCGTCATGGTCCTGAGATCGGTCACCACATAGAGATCGACCTCGAAGCCGGGGTCGACCGAGCAGAGATCGACCGCCTTCGCGTCGATCACGAGCCACCAGTTCTGCCGCGCCGGCGGCAGCTCGGGATATTTGACATGGATCGTGCAGCGTCGCGGCGGCAGCGGCGTCGGATCGAGATTCCGGCGCATGTCCCACATGAGCAGGGACGGGTCGAGATTCTTGAGCGATACCTGCGCCTCGACCCATCGCTGCCCCCAGATCCCGAGTGCCTCGATCACGGGGCGCAGGTCGAGCCCGGCCGGCGTCAGGCGATAGGCCGGGTCGGCGCCCTCGCCCGTGCGGCGACGCTCGATGACGCCCGCCTGCTCGAGCTCCTTGAGCCGCTTCGACAGCAGCGCCGGCGACATGCGCGGCACGCCCCGCCTGAGCTCGTTGAACCGCGTGCTGCCGGCCAGCAACTCGCGCAAGATCAAGGCCGTCCAGCGCGTGCAGACCACCTCGGCGGCCATCGCGACCGGGCAGAACTGACCATAGCTTCCAGATTGCTCCACTGGCCCCTCCCTTCGACGGCGCATCGAAAGAAGGCTAGGCCCGCGCCTCGCCTCCTTCCAGTACAGATTCTGAATCAGTTCCCAAATCGACCGCGGTCGCGGCTCATCCCCGGAAACGCCGTGATTGCTCAAGCTGTTGGCGCACCAGCCCGTGCGCAGCGCCGCGCGCTTCGATGGCGAGACGCCGCCGACGACCCGAAGCGGCTCGTAAGGCCCGCCTGCCGGCGCGGAGGACCGTTCCGACACCGAGCTGGCGAGCCGGTTCAGTTGCTGTACTTGCCGGCGGCACCAATCCGGAGAGGATGGAGTGCATAACGAGTTATTCGTTCCGCGCGACGGCAGCCGCCATTCGCCCCGGCCGGCTGCGCGCGCCATGGAGGAGGAGATAAGCCCATGAGCCCGATTCGACTTGCGACCCGTGACGGCGGCACCGCGATTCTGTCCTCCGATCGGATGGCGTCCCTGCGCGCCCAGCTGCGCGGCAGCGCGCATCTCCCCGGCGAGCCCGGCTATGAGGAGGCCCGCACGATCTGGAACGCGATGATCGACCGCCGGCCCGGCTTGATCTTGCGGCCCGCCGGCGCGGCCGACGTCATGCAGGCCGTGCGCCTTGTGCGCGAATCTGGTGCCCTGCTCGCGGTGCGCGGCGGCGGTCACAACATCGCCGGCAATGCCGTGTGCGAAGGCGGGATCATGCTCGACCTTTCTCGCATGAAGTCGGTGCGGGTGGACCCTTCGGCCCGGCGCGCGCGGGTGGAGCCGGGCGCCACCTTGAGCGACGTCGACCGGGAGACACAGGCCTTCGGCCTGGCGCTGCCCACGGGGATCAACTCGACCACCGGCATCGCCGGGCTCACGCTCGGCGGCGGCTTCGGCTGGATCACGCGCAAGCATGGCATGACGATCGACAATCTCCGCTCCGTCGACATCGTCACGGCCGACGGCACGCTGCAGCGCGCGAGCGAGGCGGAGGCGCCGGACCTGTTCTGGGCGGTGCGCGGCGGCGGCGGGAATTTCGGGGTCGTGACGTCGTTCGAGTTCGACCTCCATCCGGTCGGACCGCGGGTCCTGTCAGGCCTGGTCATCCATCCGATTGCGGAAGCACCCGCTTTGCTCAGAACTTATCGCGGGCTCCTGGCCGAGGCGCCCGACGAGCTCACCTGCTGGGCGGTGATGCGCAAGGCACCGCCGCTGCCGTTCATTCCGGCCGAATGGCACGGCCGCGAGGTGGTCATTTTCGCGATGTGCCATTGCGGCGACATGGCCCAGGGCGAGAGGGCGGTCGCAGGCCTCAGGGCCATGGGCAAGCCGATCGCCGACGTGGTGGGCCCGCACCCGTTCGCCGGCTGGCAGGCCGCTTTCGACCCGCTGCTCACGCCGGGTGCGCGCAACTACTGGAAGAGCCACGATTTCATCGATCTCTCGGACGGCGCCATCGACACCATGCTGAATGCCATGTCCCGCCTGCCCACGCCGGAATGCGAGATCTTCATCGCCCATGTCGGCGGCGCGATGGCGCGCGTGGCGCCCGACGCCACGGCCTATCCGCAGCGCCGGTCGCACTTCATCATGAATGTGCATACGCGCTGGCGCGATCCGGCCGAGGACGGGCTTTGCATCGGCTGGGCGCGCGATCTCTTCCGCGCAGCGGCCCCTCACGCCGCCGGCAGCGTCTACGTCAATTTCATGCCCGAGGACGAGACGGACCGGGTCGAGGCGGCCTATGGTGCCAACTATGCGCGCCTGGCCCGGATCAAGCGACGCTACGACCCGGACAATCTGTTCCGCCTCAATCAGAATATCCGGCCGACCTGATCGCCGAAGCCGGTTTGAAGCCGGCGACGCTCGCAACTGGCATCGCCGGCTTGCCGTGCTGTCACAAAGCAGGATGCGGCGCGCTACTTCGCTGCCGAGCGGCCGCGTGCCGTCCCGGGGGCCTTGGTTCCGGTGCCGGCCGCGCCGCTCTGGCCGAGGCGCGTGGCGACCCGCTCCCAATCGACCAGGTAGTCGATGAAGGCCTTCAAAAAGTCGGGGCGCCGGTTGCGGTAGTCGATGTAGTAAGCGTGCTCCCACACATCGCACACCAGGAGCGGGGGTTTGCCGAAGGGGAGCGGATTGAGCGCATTGGCCGTCTTCATGATCTCGAGCTTGCCGTCGCTGTCGACCAGCCAGACCCAGCCGCTGCCGAACTGCGCCACACCCTGTTCGACGAAGCGCCGCTTGAAAGCATCGACGCTGCCGAAATCGGCCGCGATCCTCCTTTCGAGCTCGCCTGGCATGGCGCCGCCGCCTTTGGGCTTCATCGCGAGCCAGAACTGCGCATGATTCCAGTGCTGGCCCGCATTGTTGAAGATCGCCTCGTGCTCGGCGTCGCCATAGGACTTCCGGATCAGCTCCTCGAGCCCCATGCTCTCGAACTCTGTGCCGGCAACGAGCTCGTTGAGCTTCGTCACATAGGCACGGTGGTGCTTGCCGTGATGGAACTCGAGCGTTTCGGCAGACATATGCGGGGCGAGCGCGTCGACAGCGTAAGGCAGCTCGGGAAGGTCGAAAGGCATCCTTCGTCTCCTTGTTCCGGTCGTTTCAATGGCGATTTTCGTGTCGGATACGACGGCGAGCGGCAGCCGTCAGAGACAGAGATCGACGGCATGTCGGCTGGTTACAAGGGCGCCCGATCGAGTGGCGGTCCATTCCTTCGTGAACGTTCTGTCATGTTCGCCTCTGTTCGGCAGAAGTTCGGCAGGCGGTCGCTGTGACGACATGTCACACACCCTTCCCAACGGGGAGCGTGCCGAGAGGCGTGGCATTCGTCACGCAAGCGACACGCCTTCGGAAAGAGGCGCGCTGCGGATCCTGGAGCGGTGGACGATCGCTGCTCGGCGAGGGCGATCATGGCACGCCGCTCGAACCGTCCGATGAAGAGCGCCATGGTCGCGGCGGCGAGCCCCGTCTTGCCGCCAACTACGAAGGATTCCCGATAGCGTCCCTCACGCGGGCGCATCAGCCCTGCGAAGAAGGTGGCGCTCGCGGCCCCCAAATCATGGCCGCCGACAACCCGGCCGAACAGGATGGGCCTCCTTGTCGGCGAAGGCCGCATTGATGAACCGCTGATGAACCAGGTGGCGAACAAAGGCAGAAATCGCACCACGTCACGGCCCGCGCCAGGCTGGCTGGCGCCAAAGAGCGACGCTTCCGCCGTTTCCTCCGCAACCGCAAAAGAGGGGCGCACCCTTGGTGGGGAGCGCCCCTCTTGGCGCTGGTTGCGGAGACCCGCAATCATCTTAAATTGCTCTTGCCCGCTTGCCGCCGGAAGCCATCGAAAATCCGAAGAATACGCTACTCTCCGAAGGCAAGGGGCGTGAGTGCGAACCTCGCCAGGCGCGCCGGTTTCGCTGCGGACATTCGGATTCGCCGGCCCGTAATGCAATCGATCGCCTCCAGCCCGCGCCGGAACGTCCCCTTCTGTCGATCGCCGCTCAGGAAGCCAGCGGATAGTGGCAGCGATGCGAATGGTCCGGGGCCAGAAGCTGGACTGCCGGGCGCTCGCGGCGGCAGCGCTCCTGTACCCAAGGGCAGCGCGTGTGGAACTCGCAGCCCGGCGGGCGACGCGCGAGGCTCGGAATCTCGCCCCGCAGCACGACCTCTTCGCCCCGCCGGTCGGGATCGGGCACCGGCTGGGCGTCGAGCAGCGCTCGCGTATAGGGATGGGCCGCGTGGGCGAAGACGTCCTGCGTCGGCCCATGCTCGACGAAGCGGCCCATATACATGATCGCCATCTCGTCGCTGACGTGGCGCACGACCGCGAGATTGTGGGTGATGACGATATAGGCGAGCTCCAGTTCGCGCTGCAGCCGCGTCATCAGGTTCAGGATCTCGCCCTGCACCGAAACGTCGAGGCCGGCCGTGGGCTCGTCGGCAATGATGAGCAGGGGCGAGAGGGCCACGGCGCGCGCCACCCCGACCCGGCGCGCCTGGCCGCCCGAAAGCTGGTGCGGATAGCGGTCGGCGAAGTCCTTGGGCAGCCCCACCAGCGCCAGCAGCCGATGCGCCTCCTGCGCCAAATCGCGCTCCCGCAGGCCGTGAATGACGAAGGGCTCGGTGATCAGCGACTTGACCGTGCGGCGCGGGCTCAGGCTCGAGATCGGGTCCTGGAACATCATCGCGAGGTTGCGCCGATAGGCGCGCAGCGCCGCGGGCCCCTGCTTCAACGGCTCCTGGCCTTCGAAGCGGACCGACCCTGCCGCGATCGGCGTCAGCCCCATGATGGCGCGGCCCAGGCTGCTCTTGCCCGAGCCGCTTTCGCCGACCAGCGCCAAGGTCCGCCCCTGCTGCACCGAGAAGGAGACGTCGAGCACCGCGTCGATGAAGCGGCTCTCGACCCCGAGCAGCCTCGCACGGACCGGCCCCAGGAAAGGGTAGCGGACGTACAGATGCTCGACCTCGAGCAGGGGCGCGTTCGCGAGGCGCGGCGTCCGCCCCGGCGAGGTCCTCGGCCCTTCGCCCGCCGATGGCGACGTCACCGCGCTCATCCCTGTCCTCCCGGCACCAGCAGACAGCGAGCGGAATGGCCGGTACCGAGCTCGACATCCGGCGGATGCTCCTGGCGGCAGCGCCCAATAGCCTTCGGGCAACGCGGCTCGAAGACGCAGCCCGTCGGGACGTACAGAAGGTTCGGTACGTCGCCTTTTATGGTCGGCAGTTCGCGCACGGGCTTCGTGATCCGGGCCGGGTCGCATTCGAGCAGCGCCTGCGTGTAGGGGTGCCTGGGCCGATGAAAGATGTCGCGGATCGGTCCCTGCTCCACCACCTCGCCGGCATAGAGCACGACCACGAAGTCGCAGAGCTGCGCGATTGCGCCGAGATTGTGCGAGATGAACAGGATCGATCCGTTGAACTCCTGCCGCAGCTCGCGCAACAGGTGAAGGATCTGCGCTTCGAGCGTGACATCGAGCGCCGTCGTCGGCTCGTCGGCGATGAGGAGCTCGGGCCGCTCCAGGATCGCCATGGCGATGGCGATGCGTTGGCGCATGCCCCCGGAGAATTCATAGGAATAATGCCCAAGCTGGCGCTCCGGATCGGGAATGCCGACGCGCCCCAGCATGGCCGCCGCCCGCCGGCGTTTCTCGGCAGCGGATAGCGAGCGGTCGCGATACTGGATATCGGCCATCTGCAAGCCGATCGGGCGCACCGGGTTGAGGGAAGTCATCGGATCCTGGAACACCATGGAGAGGCGCTGCCCGCGCAGTTCGCGCAGCTGCGCTGGCCGCAGGCCGCGCAGCTGCGCACCGGCGAAGCGGAGCGAGCCGCCAACGATCTCGGCGTTGTTCCCGAGCAAACCCATGATCGCCAGCGCCAGCGTGGACTTGCCCGATCCGCTTTCCCCGACGATGCCGACGATGCTGCCGCGCGGCACGTCGAGGCTGACCTTGCGCAGCGCCTGCACCGGCCCGGCCACGGTACGGAAATTGACGCTAAGGTCGCGAATCTCCAGGGCGTTCGGCGTCTGGTGCGTTGCCGGTTTCGCGAGTGCGCTCGACATCGTCAGACCACCCGGCGCAACTTGGGATCGAGCAGATCGCGCAGCGCCTCGCCCAGGAAGGTGAAGCCGAGCGTCGTCAGGATCAGAGGAATGCCGCCGCTGACGACGATCCAGGGCGCTTCCTGAATGGACGAGAACCCCTCCTGGAGAATGCGGCCCCAATCGGGCGCTGGCGGGGGAATGCCCATGCCGAGATAGGTCAGTCCCGCCTCCAGCGCTATGACAGACGGGATGTCCATGCTCGCGATGATGAAGAGCGGTCCGATGATATTGGGCAGGATGTGCACGACGAGTATGCGCGCCGGCGAGGCGCCCAGAGAGCGGACGGCAAGGACGTATTCCGTGTTCTTCGCCGCCAGTGTCGCGGTGCGGATGAGCCGCGCGTAAGCCGGGGTCTGGATCACGACAACGACGAACATCAGGGTCGTGACGCCCGTCCCGAGCAGGGTCATGACAGTGAGCCCGAGGATCACCGTCGGGAAGGAATAGACGGAGTCGAACAGCAGCAGCAGCGCGTTGTCGAGCCAGCGCGGCCCGTAGCCGGCGATCAATCCGAGCAGCAGCCCCAAGACCATGGCGATGAAGATCGACGAGCCGCCCACCGAGAGCGCGATCCGGCTGCCGGCGATGACGCGGCTCAGCACGTCGCGGCCGAGATTGTCGGTTCCCATCAGGTGGATCGCGGAGGGCGGCTGGAACCGGTTGGCGACGTCGATCTTGAAGGGGTCGAAAGGCGCGATCCAGTGTCCGAACAGCGCACAGAACAATGCCAGCACCACCAGCACGAGTCCGAACATGCCCAGCGGATCGTCTCGCAGGCGGCGCAGCAGCGTCGCGACCGTTCCCGCAGCGGCGCTTTCGATCTTCGGCAAACTGCCGATGTCAAAGTGCTGCGCGGACACGGGGATTGAGCCAGGCAACCAGAAGGTCGGAGACGGGCATCGCGAAGGCGAAGAGCGCGACCGTGACCAGGACCGTGCCCTGAACAACGGGGTAGTTGCGCACATTCGCGGCGTCCACGATCAACTTGCCGATTCCCGGGCGCGCGAAGATGTTCTCGGCAAACACCGCGCTCGACAGCAGGCCGCCGATGGCAAGTGCCAGCAGGGTGACCGTCGGCAGGATCGCGATACGAAGAGCATAGTGCAGGATGATCTTGGGCTCTGGCAGGCCGAAGGCGCGGGCGGTGCGGATGTGATTCTCGTTCATGACCTCCAGCATCGAGGCGCGCACGATCCGCGCCAGATAGCCGACCCAACCGAGCCCAACAGCGAAGCTCGGCAACACCAAGTGCCAGAGCTGGTCAGGCAAATCGCCGTCGCGCCCCGCTCCGATCACCGGAAACCAGCGGAACTGGATCGCGAACAGCAGCAGAGCGTAGATCGCCACCACGAAGGACGGGATCGAGATCGTGCCGACCGAAAGAACGCCGGTGAACTTGTCGACGAAGCTATTGCGGCGGATTGCCGAATAGCAGCCGAGCGGAATTCCGACCGCCGCCGCCCAGCCCAGCGCGCTCAGGATCAGGACCAGCGTGTTGGGCAGGGTCTCCATCACGATCGCGCCCACGCTGCGCTTGGTCCAGACGTCGGTGCCGAGATCGCCCTGGACGACACGGCCGAGGAACTTCACGAGCTGGACCGGCACCGGCTGGTCGAGGCCCATCTCGCGGCTAAGCCGCTCGCGCATCTCCGGCGTGGCGCGCGAGCCCAGCATGATGGTGGCCGGGTCTCCGGGGATCGCATGGATGGCCCCGAAGAGAATCGTCATCGAGGTCACGCAGATCAGCAGCGCGAGCCCGATCCGCTGGATGACGTAGATGAGCAAGCTGTGCCCCCTTTCTGGCGCCGAAAAGACGGGGTCGGACGGCGGCGCGTCGCGCGCCGCGACCATCGGAAGGCGGAAGAAACGGGTCTCCCTCGCCCGGCGCGCCGGCCATCGCCAGGCCGCCGGAGCCGTTCGAGGAAGACCGTTTCCCGGGCCTCCGTGCCGACGCGCTCAGGCCTTGGTGCAGAGCTCGGGCCGCACTTCGTCGCCCGGATCGAAGCCCGGCGTGATCGCGTCCGCGTGGATGTAATACATGGGGTTGAAGGTGAGCCACACATAGGCTCCCGTGTTCTCCATGATCTCCTGCATGCGGACGTAAATCGCGGCTCGCTTGGCCGGGTCGGTCTCCACCAGCCCCTTCTGCCACAGATCCTCGAACTCGGGATCGGACCAGCGCTCCCAGTTCCACACGCCGATCTGGTTCTTGAGGAACCATTGGAGCGCATCGGCCGGGTCGGGCGAGGTGCGGTACTGCATGACCCAGATCTGCAGCGTCTTCCAGTCGTCGCCCTTGGACTCCAGCCCCAGATTCCAGAACGGGCCGGAATCGAGCGGGATGATCTCCACCTCGATCCCGACGTCCGCAAGGTTTGCCTGGATCACCTGGCACGCCGCCAGGCGGTCGGTCTGGTTCAAGGTCTTGAGCTCGAGCGAGAGGTTGCTGACGCCGGCCTCCTTGAGCAGGGCGCGCGCCTCGTCGGGGTTGTAGGAATAGCCCGCCTTGTCGCGGTGCCCGAGAACGCCGATGGGAACGATGCCGAAGGCCTTTGGCGCGATGCCGGCGTAGGCGGCCTGCAGAACCGCGTCGGCGTCGACGGCACGCTGGATCGCCTTGCGGACGCGGACGTCCTTGAGCTTCTCGTGCTCGGTGTTCATTCCCATCCAGGAATAGAACGGCCCGGGCAGGTCGGTGAGCTTGCCGCGAGCGGGCGGCGTCTTGAGGTAGCGCGCGGCGGATTCCGTCGAGATCGCCGTGAGATCGAGTTCGCCCGCCTCGAAGGCGAGCTCGGCCGGCTTGTCGTCCTCGACCGGGATGAAATGCACTTCCTTGAACGCGGGCTTGGCGGCATGCCAGCCCTCGGTGGCCTTGAGCACGATCTTCTGCTTCGGAACCCACTCGGTCATGGTGTAGGGTCCGAGCTGGGCCGGCAGCTGCGTCGTGAACTTCTGGTCCGGCAGCTTCTCGACCGCGGCCTTGGGCAGGATCGAGCCCGATTCCGAGGCGAGGCCCATGAGCCAGGTCGCGACGAAGGGCGATTTCAGCACCAGGACGCCGCTGTACTTGTCCTTGACCTCGACGTGATCGAGCGTGGGCCAGCGGCTGCTCCAATCCGTGTTCAGCATCCGCTCGAAGGAGTATTTGACGTCCTCCGCGGTCAGCTCGCCGGCATTGTCGCTCCACATCAGGCCCTTCTTGAGCGTGAAGGAGATGTGGGTGTCGTCGTCCTGCGCAACCTTCTCCACGAAGTCCGATGGCGCCCAGCCCCAGACGCCGCTGCTGTCCTTGACCGGAACCGCCAGCCTCGGCATGCAGGCGAAAAGAACGCTCGTCTCCGCACCCCCGATCATGTAACCCGGGTCGAGGACCTGGATGTCGCCGACCGCGCGGACCCGGAGAACATCGCCCTCCGCCCCCAGAACGTCTTCCGGCTTGATTCCCAACGCCGTGATCGCCGCCAAGGCGGCCGCACTCTGCAGCACGCCGCGGCGGCTCAATGTCATCTTGTCCATGTCGTAACCTCCCGTTTCATTATCGCTCTTCTTGCTTCGCCGAACGTCTGGCGAGAGATTTCTTGTGAGCCGGCGGTCAAGTTTGCGTCCATCCCGACGCCTAAACAAGGTCCCGGCGGCGCCTCACGTTCCAATTGCGCGACAGGATGCGTCGATCGCCTTCGAAGGCGTCCAGCCGCGCATCCACGACGAACTCCCGGTCCGTTGCCGTCATCACCGTATGCGTCTCGGTCCGCACGCGCCAGTCGCCGCGCTGCAGCGCATGGGAGTAGGCAATCTCGACGCGCGCCGAGCCGGGGTTTGTCTCCGCGATCGAGAATGTCTCGCATTTCGAGTGCTCCAGCCGTATCCCGATATGGTCGATGGTATATGCGCCTTCGTCTTCCTCCGTCCTGAACACGGTCTCTCCGCTGACGAGGTCTCGCGTGACGGTCTCGCGCAGCTGCGGTTCTCGATGCACCGTGGTTTTCATCGGTTCCGGCGTTTCGGCGGCGTGGAAGCGCGTGAGGGTCGCGTCCTCGGGACGCGGCGCGCGCACCGGCAGCTCGAGCCGGCTCGTGCCGCAGAACAGCGTCAGTTCGACCGGTTCCGGCGAGGGCCAGGCGACCGGCCAGTAGGACGAGGAGAGGGCGACCCGGATGCGGTGCCCCGCGGGAAACGCATGGGCGATGTCGTTGAGCGCTATGCGCGCACGGTAACGTTGCCCCGGGACCAGCGGCGCGGGCGTCTCGTGGCCGTCGCGGTGGGTGAGGTTCAGCAGTCCGTAGCTCACGCGCAGCGACGAGCCGTCGGGCGCGACGTCGTTGAGACGCACGCAGACCTGCGCCTGCGGACGATCGGCAGAAAGCTCCAGGGTCAGCACCGGCGCGCCCAGGATTTCGAGCGGACCTTCCAGCGGCGGGCTGTCGAACAGCAGCGACTTCCCATCCTCCTCGCGCTGGTCGCCAGGCAGGTCCGGGGCGAAGCCGTAAGGGCACCAATGCCCGGCGAGGAGGCCGAGGCTCAAGGGCGAGCGCAGCGGGAGCCCGGTTCCGGGCCGGGGCTCGCCCGCCAGCCCCTCCGGATTCAGCCACAGGGTTTTCGGGGCGATGTTGGGGCTGGGCCATGATGGCTCGCAGATCCATCGGCCCGGGCGCTCCGCGTAGTAACTCTTTGGCGCCACCCAGTCCTGCATCCAGACGCGGTAAGCGGGCTCGCGCATGATGCCGGTGTCCCGGCCCTCGAGCCACTGGTCCCACCAGCGCAGGCACTCCTCGAGGAAGCCGATCCGGGGCCCGGGCTCGGCGAAGTGCGGATAGCGATGCGCCCAGGGCCCGATCAGCCCCTTCTTCGGACTCCGGAGGCCCGCCAGGAGCCGCGGAATCGCGTTGCTGTAAGCATCGGCCCAGCCGCCGATCGCATAGACCGGGCAGACGATGTCGGCGTAGTTCTCGCAGACCGAGCCGTGCTTCCAATAGGCGTCGCGGCGTTGGTGCTGCAGCCAGTTGTCGATCAGGAGCGGCTGGTTCTCGAGGCGCTCGAGCCACATCGCGCGCCAGCGCTCGGCCACGATGGCCGGATCGGGCGGATAGGACTGGTAGGAGAACATGGCCGAGGCCCAGGCGACGTTGTCCACCAGCAGGCAGCCGCCCATATAGTGCACGTCGTCGGCATAGCGGTCGTCGGTCGAGCAGAGCGAGATCACGGCCTTGAGCTGCGGCGGGCGGCGCGCCGCCACCTGGAGCCCGTTGAAGCCGCCCCAGGAGATGCCGATCATGCCGCAGGCCCCCGTGCACCAGGGCTGGGCCGCGAGCCAGGCCAGCACCTCGAGGCAGTCGTCCTGCTCGAGCTTGAGATATTCGTCGAGCAGCACGCCGTCGGAATCGCCGGTGCCGCGAATATCCACGCGCACCCCGGCATAGCCGCGGGCGGCGAAATAGGGATGCATCAGCGCGTCGCGTGCCGCGGTGCCGTCGCGCTTGCGGTAGGGCAGATATTCGAGAATGGCCGGAACCGGATCGGCCTCGGCGTCCTCGGGCAGCCAGATGCGGGCCGCCAGGCGCGTGCCGTCGCGCAAGGGAATGAAGACGTTCTCGATCTCGCGCACCGGCCGCAGCCGAGCCTGTGCTTCGTTCGCCATGCCGCCCTCTTCATTCATGCTGCACCAGCTCCTCCGGCCCCGCGAGGACCGCACGGCGGCCGACGGCGCCCGGGCCCGTGCAAAGCGTCACACATGATCCCTCGCGATCCGGTGGTCGAAGCTGCGGCTGAAACAACGCTCGCCGTCGGCATAGGCATCGACGTCCGAATGGAACCGGAAATGCGTGCGGTCGCAGGTCATACGGATGCGCGTTTCCAGGCGCGCATCCCAGTCCTCGCGCCGATAGTGCATGGAGACGGTGACCTCGGCGGTCGCGGTCGTGGGGTCGTTGCGCGCGATGGTGAACTCTTTCACCTTGCGATAGGCGACCTGCGTTCCGATCTCGTCGATCCCGAACAGGCCGTCGTTGCGGCTGTTGCGCACGACGGTGCGATCCGTTTCCACGTCGTAGAGCACCTGGCGCGATTCGAGCCCGGGATCGAACACCGTCCGCGCCATGGGCGCCGCCTTCTCCACCGGCGGGAAGCCCGGATGCTCGCCCAAGCGCGCCGCCGGCGGCACGGGCAGCGCGAGCTGGCTTTCGCCCGTCCACAGGGTGAGGGTCGCGGGCTCGGGCGAGGGCCAGACCATCGGCCAGTAGCTGGTCGAGATCGAGATCCGCAGGCGCCGCCCGGGCGCGAAGAGGTATGCGGCTTCCGTCAGCGTCACGTTTACGCGGTAGCGCCGGCCGGGCTCGAGCGCGGTCGGTTCGGCGTGGCTGTCGCGGTGGCTCAGGTTGAGCAGGCCGTAGGCGACCCGCGTGGCCGCACCGTCGGGCGCGACATCGCTGAGCCTGACCGCGACGAGGGCCTGGGGCCTGTCACTCGCGAGCTCGAGCGTCACGCGCGGCGCGCCTACCACCGCCAGCGGCTCGGACAGCGGCTCGGAATCGAACACCAGCGAGCCGGCATCGTCGATGCGCTGATCGAGCGGCATCTCCGGCGCGACCTTGCCGAGGCCGTAGGCGCACCACTCGCCGGCGGCAAGCCCCGTCGTCTGCGGCGAACACAAGACGAGAGCTCGCGCCGCCTCGGGCTTCGCCGCGAGGCCGTGGGCGTTCAGCGCCAGACTCTGCACGACGATGTCCGGCGAGGGCCAGCGCTCGAGGCCGATCCACCGGCCGGGCCGGACATCGTAATGAGCCTGCGGCGCCACGCCCTCCTGCAGCCAGAGCCGCAGCGCCGGATCCTTTTCCACGCCGGTCGGCCTGTTCTTGAGCCAGCGGTCCCACCATCGTACTGCTTCCTGAAGGAAGCCGATGGCGGGCCCCGGCACGCCGCGTTGCGGGTAGAGATGGCCCCAGGGCCCGACGATGCCCTTTGAGGGCGCCTTCAGGTTCTCCACCAGGCGGAAGACCGCCGCCGTGTAGCCGTCGGCCCAGCCGCTGACGCCGAGCACGGGACACTCGATCGCAGCGTAGTCCTCGCAGACCGATCCGTGCCGCCAGAACGCGTCGCGGCGCTGATGTTCGAGCCACAGCGCCGGAAACGGGCGCAGCGCTTCCAGCCGCTCGAGCCAGCGCCGGCGCCAGTCGGGCCCGACCATCGCCGGATCGGGCGGCAGGGCCGCATAGGCGAAGAAGGCGCCGCCCCAGTCCATGTTGTCGTTGAGCAGGCAGCCGCCCATGAAATGCACGTCGTCGGCATAGCGATCGACGGTGGAGCAGAGCGAGATCACGGCCTTGAGTGCGGGCGGACGGCGGGCGGCGACCTGCAGCCCGTTGAATCCGCCCCAGGAGATGCCGATCATGCCGACGGCACCGCTGCACCAGGGCTGGGCTGCGAGCCAGGCGATGATCTCGCAAGCGTCGTCCTGCTCCGAAACCAGATATTCGTCGAGCAGCAGCCCATCGGAATCGCCGCTGCCGGCAATGTCGACCCGCGCGCAGGCATAGCCCTGTGCCGCGACCCAGGGATGCATCTCTTCGTCGCGCGGCCGCGTGCCGTCGCGCCGGCGATAGGGAATGTATTCGAGGATGGCCGGGACGGGATTGCGCTCGGCGTCCCTCGGCAGCCACAGCCGTGCCGCCAGGCGACGGCCATCCGACATGGGAATCCAGACGAGTTCGATCGCGCGCACCTTGTCGGAGACATCGCGGATGAGCGCTGCGTCCGTCATGTCGGCCTCCCCAAGGCTGATCGGACGATCGGGCCTGCCCGCGCAGGTCCTGCCCTGCAAATGCTAAGTTGGCCGGGCGTGGCTCACAATGTCGGACGAGCCGGATTTCTTGTGCGTGAGGGGCCCAAATAGTATCAATTAGCACAAGGGGGGCGCGTCGGGGAGAATGGCTGCAGACGATTTCGCCAGGAATCTGAGACTGCTGTGCAGCTACGGGCGCTCCGTGTCCGCGGTCTGCCGCCAGATGGCCATTAACCGGCATCAGCTCAAGCGTTATCTCAGCGGCACTACGGCTCCTTCCCTGCACACCTTGCGGCGTCTGTGCGACTTTTTCGGCCTCGAGGAGCATGAGATCCTGCTCCCCCATGCCGACTTCGCCGCGCTCGTGAAGGTTCGCCCGCCTCGCCTGCAGCGCACACGCGATCGTATCGCCGAGTTCGTCGCCGCCGTTTGCGACGTCGCCGACCCGTCCCTGGCTCGCCACTATGTCGGCTATTACTATGTCTATTTCCAGCCGGACCGGCTCGTTCCCGAGATCCACCGGGCCCTGACCCGCATCACGCTCGAGGACCGCTGCCTCGTCACCAAGACGATCGAACGCTATCCGGGCGGTGCCGCCGGCCTTCCCAGGACCGTGAAATATGGCGGGATCGCCTATCCCAGAGGCAACCGTCTCACGATCATCGAGCGGCGCCTCAACGCGCCGGACACGGCGTTCTTCACCGTTCTCTATGCCGCCGACTCCGACGAATTGACGCTGCTCTCCGGGATCACGCTAGGCATATCTCCCGACCCCAGCAGGGAAATCTATAGCATCCGGATCTGCTGGCAGTATCTCGGTAGAGAGATCGACTTGAAGAAGCGCGTTGCTCGGCTGGGCCAGTTCCCGCTCAATTCTCCTGAGATCGGCAACTACATCCGCTATTGCACGCAGAACAACCTCAGCGAGGGCGACACCGCCTTCATTCCTCGGTTCTGAGCCGCGTTTCCGCCGTGCAGCCGAGCCGACGTCGTTTTGGGCCTATGTGCTAGTTGGGCCTAGACAGTCCCCACTGAGGCCCGAGTTTCAACGCGGGCCTTCGTTGTTACGCCGGTCGACGCTGCGTAACGTTCTCGAAGACAGAGTTCGATACCCGTCCGCTGACACGCAAGGCCGCAAGCTCCTCATGGCTGTCGCCCCAACCGAAACGTTCCCTCGCACCGGGCAGGAAGCGCGGCCGGCGCGGTGACCCGCGGTTTTGCAAGACCGCCTCGGCGCGGTCCGCCCCGGCATGAGCGGCGGGCGCTACCTCCCCCTCACTCGCCCGGAGATCGAGAAGATCCACCGCGCGGCCCTCGACGTGTTGGAGCAGGTTGGGCTCGCCGACACCATTCAGACCGGCATTGACGTCATGACTGCTGCCGGCGCCGTGCTGCGCGACAATGGCCGCCTGACTTTCCCCCGAGCCCTCGTCGAGGACACGATCGCCAAGGACCGTCGAGCGCGCGACTTTGATGTTCTACGAGTTCGCGCGCCAGCAGCATTGCAGCCGGTTCTTCGACGCGCAGGCGGATTTCAACCGCGTCCGGCGTGAGATGGGCCGATTCTTCGCCACTCATGACGTCTGGCTTTCTCCTGCCACGGCGCAAGTGGCCCGGAGCAACGGCATCTACGGGATGAACATCGACCTGCCGCCCGCCGCGTTCATCGCCCACGAAAACCGGCCGTGCCAGTTTCTGATCCCCTACAACGTGGCGGGGCAGCCCGCACTGTCGCTGCCGCTGGCCATGCATTCGAGCGGCCTGCCCATCGGCCTGCAGCTGGGCGCCCGACCCGCGGAAGAGCATCTGCTGATCGAACTCGGCAGCGTCCTGGAAGACGCCATGCCCTGGCGGGACCGTCACCCGCCGCTGCATGTGTCCCGCTCGCAGAAGGGAGCAGCGCCAGCCAATGCGTCTTGAACGACCGCCGCGATCCTTGCGAAATTGCCGCCGCCGAATAGCACCCTGCCGCAATCGTCCATTCAGGAGACCGCAAGCGCCATGACCTCCGCCGCGCCTTCCCGAGCCGTTCGCCACATCGAGACTCTCTGGATCCCGCTCGCCGACGGAACCCGGCTCGCTGCCCGCGTCTGGCTGCCCGAGGACGCCGAGCGCCATCCGGTGCCGGCCGTTCTCGAGTACATCCCCTATCGCCGGCGCGACGGCACGCGCGACGACGACGATCTTACCCACCCCTACCTCGCCGCGCATGGCTACGCCTGCGTGCGGCTCGACATCCGCGGCACCGGCGACTCCGAAGGCGTGATTCGCGACGAGTATCTGCGCCAGGAGCAGGACGATGCGGTCGAAGCGATCGCCTGGCTCGCGCGGCAGCCCTGGTGCAACGGCAATGTCGGCATGATGGGCATCTCCTGGGGCGGCTTCAATTCGCTCCAGGTGGCGGCACGCCGCCCGCCGGCGCTGAAGGCGATCATCACGGTCTGCTCGACCGACGACCGTTATGCCGACGACATGCACTACATGGGCGGGTCGCACATCACCGGCAATCTCGAATGGGGCGCCACCTTCTTCTCGATCATGGGCCGCTCGCCGGACCCGCTCGTGGTGGGCGAGCGCTGGCGCGAGATGTGGCGCGAACGGCTCGAGGCGGTGACGCCGGTCTTCGCGACCTGGCTCAGGCACCAGCGGCGCGACGAGTACTGGCGTCATGGTTCGGTCTGCGAGGATATCGGCCAGATCGCCTGTGCCGTCATGGCCGTCGGCGGCTGGGCCGACGGTTACACCAACGCCGTCTTCCGCCTGCTGAAGGATCTGAAGTCGCCGCGCCTCGGCATCGTGGGCCCCTGGGGCCACAAATATCCTCACGACGGCGCGCCGGGCCCGGCCATCGGCTTTCTGACCGAAGCCCTGCGCTGGTGGGATCACTGGCTCAAGGGGCGCGACACCGGCATCATGAAGGAGCCGATGCTGCGGGCCTACATTCAGGACTCGGTGCCGCCCGCGAGCCATTACGACCGGCGGCCCGGGCGCTGGGTGGCGGAGCCCTCCTGGCCGTCGACGACCGTTACGGCGCGCAAGCTGGCGCTCAACGCCAATGGCCTCGCCGACAAGCCCGGCGACGCGGCTTCGCTGATCGTGAAATCGCCTCAGACCACCGGCTCGGCCGGAGGCGAATGGTGCCCCTACGGGCTCGGCGGCCTCGGTCCGGAGCTGCCGACCGATCAGAGGGCGGACGATGCCTGGTCGCTGGTTTTCGACAGCGAGCCCCTGGCAGCGCCGCTGGAGATCCTGGGCGCGGCGGTGGCAACCCTGGACCTCGCCTCGGACCGGCCCGTCGCGACCGCGGTCCTGCGGCTCTGCGACGTGGCGCCGGACGGACGCGCGACCCGGGTCGCCTATGGCGTGCTCAACCTCACGCATCGCAACGGCCATGCCGCGCCGCAGGCTCTCACGCCCGGAGAGCGGAGCCGTGTCGCCATCAAGCTCAATGACGCCGGCCACCGCTTCGAGGCGGGCCACCGCATCCGCCTGGCGATCTCCACCGCCTATTGGCCGATCGTCTGGCCGGCGCCCGAAGCGGCGAGCCTGACCATCGCCGCCGGCCTCTCGGAACTGTCGTTGCCGGTGCGCCAGCCGCGGCCCGAGGATGCGGCGGTGCGCTTCGCGCCGCCCGAGGAGAGCCCGCCGATGCGCCGGACCATCGTGCGGCCCGGCAGCGTTCATCGCAAGGTGACCTACGACGTCGGCTCGGGCGAGCAGACGATCGAGGTCTTGCGCGACGACGGCCGCTCGATCATCGAGGAGATCGGCGTCGAAACCGAGCTCCGGAAGGTCCTGCGCTACCGGATCCATCCCGACGACCCGGCGACAGCCCGCGCCGAGGCGGATCACGACATCGTCCACGCGCACGCGCGGCAGGACGGTGCGGCGACGCAAGCGGGCTGGAACACGCGCATCCGCACGCGCTGCGCCATCGCCTGCACGAAGAGCGAATTCGTCGTGGAAGCGGACCTCGAGGCCTTCGACGGCGACATCCGGATCTTCTCGCGGAGCTGGACCGAGCGGATACCCCGCGATCTCGGATAGCGAGGGTTCCGATCAGCCCTTGGACGCATTAGTGAAATCCACGTCGGCTTTGCTTCGCTCGGATCAGGAGCCCGAACCCCGACCCGTCACGTCGCGCGCGACTGCGAGCGGCACCCGTCCTGCGCAGCGAATCCTGCGAGAGCGGGCGGTAGCCTCGCAAATTTATCGGTCGCCTTGCCGATCGCGAGGCCGAAAGTCTGGAGCCTTCCAACGGGGCGGAAGGCGTCGGTCGCCCGGATTTGCTCGAATGAATAGTATGACCCGAAGCGCGCCTGCGAGACTGTCGCCGGCCAGCCGCGTCTGACCATGATAGGTCTACGGCTCCGAAATTTGCCCGCGCCAAGCCCGGAGCCTGGCAATCCGCCGGGCAGCGCTTGGGTGCGCGTCATTGACCGCCGAATAGAGCCGAGCGACTTGGCGCTCGCGTAGTTCGCGGCATAGGCGTCGGCTGCGAACTCCTGCTGGCGAGAGAAACGACGAACGAAGATTAACGTCGAGGTAGGGCTTTCTTTCTCACTTGTTTGCGAGATCGGACCGCGTCCGCCGTGACGGCGCCTCATGCGCGGTTCCTCGGGATCCAGCGGCTCGAACGCAAAAGAGGGGCGCTTCCCTGGCTGGGGAGCGCCCCTCTTGGTTGTGGTTGCGGGGAGAGGATTTGAACCTCTGACCTTCAGGTTATGAGCCTGACGAGCTACCGGGCTGCTCCACCCCGCGT
>JBMONF010000009.1:0-14576 GCA_049323455.1 Pseudomonadota bacterium
GGGCGCCCGGCGCGGCGGCCTGCTGCTGCCCCTGCTGGTGCTGCCCCTCTATGTGCCGACGCTGATCTTCGGGGCGGCTGCGGTCGATGCCGCGCTGGCCGGGCTCGCAGCCGGCCCGCATCTGAGCCTGCTGGCCGCTATCCTGCTAGGATCCTTGGCGCTTGCGCCCTTCGCCGCGGCCGCCGCCGTCAGACAATCCTTCGTCTAAATAATCCCCCTTTTTTGTGCGCAATAGCTGTGGACCGGGGTTGGTTTTACGCCTATCCTTGAAAATGCCAGTGGAAGTCTGCTTGCGGGGGAGTCTCGACATGTTGCGGGGATACAAGCTCATCCTCATGAGCGCGCTGTTCGTCGCGGCGGCCTGCACGCCGCAGCGCGAACCCGATCTTTCGACCATCCAATCGAACTACGACACGGTACATGAAGGCGACTTCGGGTCGCTGCTGCACAACATGTACCAGGCGGAGAAGAAATCCGAGTACGCGGCCGATGCCAAGGCCAAGATCGACGCCGAGCCGGCTTATCTCTTCACCGACTGGCCGCTGCGTCAGAGCGCGGTTCAGGCCTCGCAGGAGGCCGTCGAGCACCGCAAGGAGGCCGAGGCCGCGCTGAACCGTTTCCTCGACCCCCTGCGCGCGCGCATCGCCTATCTCGAATCGCTGCATGTGCCGCAGGGCACCGGCACCATCGAGCAGAACATCCTGTTCCCGACCGGCAGCTCGAAGGTTCCGCAAGGCGAGATCGGCAAGATCGAAGAGGTTGCGAAGTTCCTCGCCGACTATCCGATCTCGGCCGTGACCATCACCGGCTATACCGACACGGTCGGCAGCCCGGCGGCCAACAAGGAGCTGTCGCGCCGTCGCGCGGTGGCGGTGGTGGAGGCGTTGCGCGGCTTCGGCGTCCCGCTCGCCTCGACGGTCGCGGTCAATGCCGCCGGCGAGGCCGAGGGTCCGGATAACACCGCCGACGCCAACAATCGGCGCGTGACCATCCTGGTCGAGCCGCACGGCAAGCACGCGGGGATGTAAGCCGGTTTCGGCTGCCAATCCCGGCGGCTCGAGGCGCGGAAAAATCGAGGGGGCGCTGCCCGATCACGGCAGCGCCCCGTCTCGTTTCTCGAGGTTACCGGAATATTCGCAGGGCGCGGCTCTTTGCCGCTTGGCAAGCGCGGATGCCGGCGCCATCCTCCCGCTCGCGCCCAGACCCTTCCGCAAGCCGCAACCCATGCTCCACCGCTTCGCCAATCCCGCCCGCTTCCAGCGTCTGGCGCGCCGGCTCATGCCCTGGCTCGCGGCGGCTTGCATTCTGCTGTTCCCGCTGGGGCTGGTGCTGGCCTTCCTGGCGCCGCCGGACTACCAGCAGGGTCTTTCGGTCCGCATCATGTATGTGCATGTGCCGGCCGCCTGGATGGCGTTGTCGGTCTATGCGCTGGTGGCGCTCGCGAGCGCCGTGGCGCTGATCTGGCGCCACCCGCTGGCGGACCTCGTGGCGAAGTCGGCCTCGCCCGTGGGCGCCGCCTTCACCTTCCTTGCCCTCGTCACCGGCTCGCTCTGGGGCAAGCCGATGTGGGGCACCTGGTGGGAATGGGACGGGCGCATGACGTCGATGCTGATCTTGTTCTTCCTCTATCTCGGCCACATCATGCTGTTCAGCGCCTTCGACGATCTGGTGCGCGGCCAGCGCGCGGCGGCGATCCTGGCGCTGGTCGGCGTGGTCAATCTGCCGATCATCAAATTCTCGGTGAACTGGTGGAACACGCTGCACCAGCCGGCCTCGGTGTTCCGCATGGGCGGACCCACCATCGACCCCTCCATGCTGTGGCCGCTCTTCGTCATGGCGCTCGCCTTCATGGCCTATTTCGGCGTGACGCTGCTCCTGGGCGTGCGCGCCGAACTGGCGGAAGCGCGGCTCAGAGCCCTGCAGTACGGTCGCGCCGCCTAGAAGATCGCGCGGCCTTGCCTAGATGAAGGGGGTCGAGGCTCTGCCCGGCGCGGCAGGGCGTCGCTGGCGGCCCTCGGCCTGGGGATGCTATAAGCCCGACCGGCGAAGGCGCCTTGAGGCTCGGCGCCGACGGGTTAACCTCCCGGGCTTGGCATCCGAAGGTCGAGGCGGGCAGGTCGGGCGATCCCTCGTATAGCCCCCGAGGCCGAGGCTCCAGGGGGCGGACCCGCACGGGATCGAAGATCGGGCGATCACATCCAAAGAGCCAACTGAAGCATCGATGGGCGATTTCCTCGACATGGGCGGCTACGGGGTCTTCGTCTGGCCGGCTTACGCGCTGGCCGTGATGGTGCTGGCGCTGCTGCTGCTGTCGCGTCTCGGCCGGCTGAAGCGGCGCGAGGCCGAGCTCGAGCGTCTCGAGGGCAAGCGGTCCTCGACCCGTCGCGAAGAAGTCCGCCGCGAAGGGGCGCCTCGCGAAGAGAGCGGGCGCGGGCCCGCCATGGCCGATCGGCGCCGCGCCGGCGGCGAGGAGCGCGCGTGACCCGCAAGCGTCAACGCCTGATCGCGGTCCTGCTCGCGCTGGCGCTCCTGGGCGGTGCGGCGGCGCTGGTGCTCAACGCCTTCAGCGACAGCCTGGTGTTCTTCTACAGCCCGACCGATCTCATCGCGAAGCATATACCCGAGGGCCGCACCTTCCGCGTGGGCGGGCTGGTGGAGCAGGACAGCGTCAAGCGCGACGGCGACGGTGTCACCGTCCGTTTCGTCGTGACCGATCTCACCCATACGCTGCCGGTGATCTATCGCGGCGTGTTGCCGGATCTCTTCCGCGAAGGCCAGGGCGTGGTCGCCGAAGGCAAGATCGGACCGGACGGCGTGTTCCGCGCGACCTCCGTGCTCGCCAAGCATGACGAGAGATACATGCCGCCCGAGGTGGCCGCGGCCCTGAAGAAGTCCGGCATGTGGCATGAATCCGGCGGCGATGCGACGAACGGCACGATCACGGGTGCGGCCGCGGCCGGCACCGCGAAGGGAGGCACGCCATGACGGTCGAGCTTGGCCATTACGCGCTGATTCTGAGCTTCGTCGTGGCGCTGCTGCAGGCCTCGATCCCGCTCGCGGGTGCCTCCCGCAACAATCTGCGCTGGATGGCGATGGCCTCGCCGGCCGCCCTGGTGCAACTCGGCCTCGTGGCACTCGCCTTCGGCGTGCTGTTGCGCGCCCACGTCCTCTCCGATTTCTCGGTCAGGAACGTGGTCGAGAACTCGCACTCGCTGAAGCCGATGCTCTACAAGGTGACGGGCCTGTGGGGCAACCACGAGGGCTCGCTGCTGCTCTGGGTTCTGATCCTCTCGATCTACGGCGCGGCCGTGGCGCTCTTCGGCGGCAGGCTGCCGCTGCGCCTCAAGGCGCGCGTGCTCTCGGTGCAGGCGATGATCGCGCTGGGCTTCCTCGCCTTCATGCTGTTCACCTCCAATCCCTTCGCGCGCATGGTGCCCGCACCGGCCGACGGCAACGACCTCAACCCGCTGCTGCAGGATCCGGGCTTGGCGTTCCATCCGCCGATGCTCTATCTGGGCTATGTCGGCTTCTCGATGGCCTTCTCCTTCGCGGTCGCGGCGCTCATCGAAGGCAAGGTCGACGCCGCCTGGGCGCGCTGGGTCAGGCCCTGGACGCTGGCCGCCTGGATCGCGCTCACCGCCGGCATCGGGCTCGGCAGCTGGTGGGCCTATTACGAGCTGGGCTGGGGGGGATGGTGGTTCTGGGATCCGGTCGAGAACTCTTCCTTCATGCCCTGGCTCGTGGGCACGGCCCTGCTCCATTCGGCGATCGTGGTGGAGAAGCGCGGCGCGCTCAAGGCCTGGACCATCCTGCTGGCGATCCTGACCTTCGGCTTCAGCCTGATCGGCACCTTCCTGGTGCGCTCGGGCGTGCTCACCTCGGTTCATGCCTTCGCCACGGATCCCGCGCGCGGCATCTTCGTGCTGGCGCTGCTGGTGCTCTATGTCGGCGGCGCGCTCGCCCTTTTCGCCTGGCGCGCGCCGGCTCTCAAAGGCGGCGGGCTGTTCCAGCCGATCAGCCGCGAGGGCGCGCTGCTCCTCAACAATCTGCTGCTCGCCACCGCCTGCGCCACCGTCTTCATCGGCACGCTCTATCCCCTCTTCCTCGATCTCTCGGGCGGCGGCGCCGTCTCGGTCGGCCCGCCTTACTACAACGCCACCTTCGTGCCGGTCATCGTGCCGCTGCTGCTCCTGATGGGGGTGGGGCCGCTGCTCGCCTGGAAGCGCGGCGACCTGGCGGGTGCGCTCGGCCGGCTCTGGATCGCCGCTCTCCTGGCTCTCCTCGCCGCCGCATTCGCCTGGTGGCTGCACCGGGGCGGACCCCTGCTGGCGCTCGTCGGCATCGGGCTCGGGACGTGGCTCGCCGTCGGCACGCTGATCGAGCTTGCCGAGCGCATCGGGCTCGCCCGCACCGGCCTCGCCAGCAGCCTGCACCGCCTGATCCAGCTGCCGCGCGCGGCCTTGGGCATGACGCTGGCGCATCTGGGCCTGGCCATCGCCATTCTGGGCATGACCGGCTCCTCGGCCTGGAAGGAGGAGCAGGTGGCCAATCTCGCCGTCGGCCAGAGCCTGGCGCTGGGCTCCTACGAGTTCCGCCTCGACAAGGCCGAGCGCGTCGAGGGGCCGAACTACTGGGCCTATCGCGGCAGTTTCACGGTGACGCGCGACGGCGCCTTCGTGGCCGAGCTTCGGCCCGAGCGGCGGCTCTATCTGGTGAGCCGCATGCCGACGACCGAATCCGCCATCCACACCACCGGGCTCGCCGATCTCTACGCCGTGCTGGGCGAGCCCGACGGCAAGGGTGGCTGGACCGTGCGGCTCTACCGCGAGCCGCTGGTGCCGCTGATCTGGGGCGGCGTCCTGGTGATGGTGGCCGGCGGCTTCGTCTCGCTCTCCGACCGGCGCTACCGCGTCGGCGCGCCGGCCGCGCGTCGCGCCGAGCCGCTCGCCGCGGCCCGCGCCTGACGGCAGCGATACCCGGAGCCGAGATCGCATGCGCCGACTGCTGTTCCTGCTGCCCATCCTCCTGTTCGCCGGGGTCGCGATCTATTTTCTCGCGGGCTTGAGCGAGGACCGCAATCCGAGCGTCGTGCCCTCGGCCCTGATCGACCGGCCGGTGCCCGACTTCTCCCTGCCGGGCATGTCGGCCGATGCGCCCGGTCTCGAGCGCGCCGATCTGATCCAAGCGGGCGAGGCGGGCAAGGCTGTGATCGTCAATTTCTTCGCGAGCTGGTGCCTGCCCTGCCGGGCCGAGCATCCGCTGCTGACCGAGCTCGCCAAGCATCCGGGCGTGGCGCTCTTCGGCATCCTCTACAAGGACGAGCCGGCGGCCGCCGCTCAATGGCTCGCGGAGCTGGGCAGCAATCCCTATGGCGCCATCGGCGTCGACGCGCAAGGCCGCACCGCGATCGACTGGGGCGTCTATGGCGTGCCCGAGACCTTCATCATCGACCGCGCGGGACGCATCCGCTTCCGTCAGGTGGGGCCGCTCGATCGGCCCACCATCGATCGCACCGTCATGCCGCTCCTGGACGAGTTGACGAAATGAAGGAACGCCGGCTTCGCCTATGGAGCCTGTTTGCGGCGCTGGCTTTCGCAGCCGTGATAGGCCGCGCCTTTGCGGTCGAGCCTGGCGAGATGCTGTCCGACCCGGCGCTGGAGGCGCGCGCGCGGGCCATCAGCCGCGACATACGCTGCCTGGTCTGCCAGAACCAGTCGATCGACGATTCGGAGGCCGAGCTCGCGCACGATCTGCGCGTGCTGATCCGCGAGCGCCTCGTGGCCGGCGACAGCGACGCCCAAGTGCGCGACTTCCTGGTCGCGCGCTATGGCGACTTCGTGCTGCTGGAGCCGCCCCTGAAGCCCAAGACCTATCTGCTCTGGTTCGGGCCGGCCGCGGTTTTTGCCGCGGCAGCACTGGGTCTGGCCTTCTATTTCCGCCGTCGGCGCCGAGAGGCGGGCCCGGCGCCCTTGAGCGTCGAGGAGCGGGCACGGCTCGGCCGCCTGCTCGACGAGACGGCCGGTCGGAATCCGAGCGCGGGTCCCGGGGGCGGCGAGGCATGATGCTCTGGCTTGCCATTGCCATCCTCACGGCGGCGGCGCTGCTCGCCCTGACGTGGCCGCTCATGAAGCGCGCGGAGCCGCCGGTGCCGGCGGAGGGTGCCGATCTCGCGGTCTATCGCGACCAGCTCGCGGAGCTCGAGCGCGATCTCAAGCGCGGCCTGATCGCACCCGATGCGGCCGCAGCGGCCAGGCTCGAGATCGAGCGACGCCTGCTGGCCGCGGAACAGGCGAGGCCTGCACCGCGCCGCCAGACGACCGCCACGCGCCGAAACCTGGTCGTGGCGCTGACCCTATTGGTCGCAGCCGGCGCGCCCGCGCTCTACCTCGATCTTGGCGCCCCCGGCGTGCCCGACCGGCCGCTGCCCGATGGGCCGCGGGCGGCCGGCCCTTCGGGCGCCGGCGGGAGCGCCGAGAATCCGCCGGTGCCGCCGGCCTTGCAGCCGCTGGTCGGGGCCGCCGACACGCTTGCGAGCAAGCTCGATGCCGATCCGTCGGACGCCGTCGGCTGGGCCCGCCTTGGCGATCTCTACTTGACCTTGCAGCGCTACGCCGACGCGGCCGATGCGCTGGAGCAGGCGATCCAGCAGGGTGCCGATCCCAAGCTCACCCAGTCGCGCTATGGCGAGGCGCTGACGCAGCTCGCGCAAGGCGCGGTCACGCCCGACGCCGCGACCGCGCTGCGCAAGGGCTTGGCCGCCGACCCGACCGATCCGCGCGCGCGCTTCTATCTGGCGTTGGCCGAGGCCGAAGCGGGCCGTCTCGACGCCGCGCTCGACGCCTGGCGCAAGCTCCTGGCCGACGCGCCCGCCGATGCGGGCTGGCGGCCGATGGTGGAAGAGACCATCGCCGCGGCCGAGCGCGCCAAGGCGCGAGGGGCCGGCGGCGCGGGAACGGGTGCGGCGCCGAACGACGGCGGCGGCGGCACCGAGGCGGGCCCCGATGCCGAGGCGATGGCGGCCATGGCCGACATGAAGCCCGAAGAGCGCCAGGCCTTCATCCAGTCGATGGTGGACAAGCTCGCCCAGCGCCTTCAGGCCAACCCGAACGATCTCGATGGCTGGCTCGAGCTCGCGCGCTCCTACAAGGTGCTGGGCCAGGACGACAAGTCGCTTGACGCGATGGGCCGAGCCGCGGCGCTGGCGCCCGAGCGCACCGACATCCAGCTCGGCTATGCCGAGGCGCTGGTGCGCGCCACGCCCGCCGATCGGCCGCTGCCCGCGGCCTTTGACGAGACGATCGGGCGGATCAAGGCGAAGGAGCCCGGCAATCTGGCCGCGACTTACTTCGAGGGGCTGGGTGCGGCGCGTGCCGGCAAGCCCGACGAGGCGCGCAGGCTCTGGGGCCAAGTGCTGGCGGCGCTCCCGGCCGAAGCGCCACAGCGCGCCGCCATCGAGCGCGAGATCGAGGCGCTGCCGGCGGAGTAACGCGGCCGGCGCGTGCCAAGGCTATCCCGTCGGCCCTCTTGCCAGCGCCTTGGATGGCCGACTAGCCTCTGCGCGGACAAGCTCGTGAGCGCCGGGGAGACGGTTCGATGCCGACGACGCAGACCCTCGCAACCAAGGGCCAGCCGGTCCTGTCGCTGCCCGGCGACTGGTACCATGCACCCGAGATCTTCGCGGCCGAGCGCGCCCGCATCTTCGGGCGAAGCTGGCAGCTCGTGGGACCCTTCTCCGCCCTGCAGAAGCCCGGCGACTACATCGCGACCGAGATCACGGGCTGGCGCGTCTTCGTCATCCGCAACCGCGAGGGCGCGCTCAAGGGCTTCCACAATGTCTGCCGCCATCGCGCCGGCCCCCTGCTCGACGAGGGGCGCGGCCATTGCGACGTGTTGCGCTGCCGCTATCACCTCTGGGTCTACGACGCCGACGGCAACCTCCGGCGCACGCCCGCCTTCGGCGAGGCCGACTGGTTCGACAAGAAGGATTACGGCCTGTTCCCGATCCGGGTCGAAACCTGGCGCGGCCTGGTGTTCGTCAATCTCGATAGGGAGGCGGGCCCGCTCGAAGCCTCGTTGGGCGACCTCGTCGAGGAATGCGCGCCCTATCCGATGGAGAGCTTCACCTTCGTGCGCGAGGAGGTGTTCGACATCGCCTGCAACTGGAAGACCTACACCGACAACTTCGTCGAGGGCTACCACATCCCCGGCATCCATGCCGGTCTCAACGCCATGGTCGACATGGAGAACTTCCGCACCAGCGGCCACAACCGGATCGTCGTGATGGAGGCGCCGCAAAAGGACGGCTCGATCTATGGCGGGGTGTGGACCTGGTGCTTCCCCAACATGACGCTCTCGGTCTATCCCGACGGCATGAACACCTCGCGCATCCTGCCCCTCGATGCCAAGCGCACGCGGCTCGTCTACAACTTCTATTTCAAGGACGTCTCGCCCCAGACGGCCGAGGCGCGCCAGCGCACGATCGAGACCAACTGCGCCATCGTGCGCGAGGATTTCGGCATCTGCGAGATCGCGCAGGGCAACATCGACGCCGGGCGCTACACGCAAGGGCCCTTGAGCCCGCGCCATGAGGACGGCGTGCGCTATTTCCACGAGCTGGTGCGCGCGGCGTTGGCCGGCTGAGCCCAACGCCCACGGGCAAGCCGGGCCGGCCGTTCGGCCGCCCCGACCGGGAGAGCCTGGATTTCTCGGCAAAAAACCGCCGCTTCCGAGGGTTTCTCGAAACGTTCCAGCCGGCGCCCGGCGCGAGGTGGCAGGGCTTGCGAAGAGGCCCAAATGGGATAGCCGCGCAAGCGCCGGCCGTTTCCCCCTTGGCAAAGCGAGATTGGCCCGACTACCTTGCCGGGCACAGGGAGAGGGCTCGACGAGAGCAGAGGCGTAAATGGGTGACACAACACCCGCCCTCGTCGTCGAAGATCTGCACAAGCGATTCGGCGATCTCGAGGTTCTGAAGGGCGTGTCGTTGTCGGCCAAGGTCGGCGACGTGATCGCGATGATCGGCAGCAGCGGCTCGGGCAAGAGCACGTTCCTGCGCTGCATCAATCTGCTTGAAATCCCGGATTCGGGCCGCGTCTATGTCGCCGGCGAGCTGATCCGCATGCGACAGACGCGCGGCGGCCACGCGGTGCCTGAAGACCAAAAGCAGGTCGACCGCATCCGCGCGCGCTTGGGCATGGTGTTCCAGAGCTTCAATCTCTGGTCCCACATGACGGTGCTCGAGAACGTGATGGAGGCGCCCGTCCACGTTCTCAAGCTGCCCAAAGCGGAAGCGCGCGAGCGCGCCCACGCGCTGCTCGAGAAGGTGGGCATCCGCGACAAGGACAATTACTACCCGGCCCACCTCTCGGGCGGCCAGCAGCAGCGCGCGGCGATCGCGCGCGCGCTCGCGATGGAGCCGCAGGTGATGCTGTTCGACGAGCCGACCTCGGCACTCGATCCCGAGCTCGTCGGCGAGGTCTTGCGCGTCATGCGCCAGCTCGCCGAGGAGGGCCGCACCATGATCGTGGTCACGCACGAGATGGGCTTCGCGCGCGAGGTCGCGACCGAGGTCATCTTCCTGCATCAGGGCAGAATCGAGGAACAGGGGCCGCCGGCCGAGGTCTTCGGCAATCCGAAGTCCGAACGCTGCCGGCAATTCCTGGCAAGCAATCTGAACGGGTGAGAAACGACCATGAGGCCCCGGCCCGCGCGAGAAGCCGCTTGCCGAACGACCAGGACCACAACAGACGAAGGGAGAACGATCGTGAAGAGACTGATTGGCGTCGCCGTGGCCGCTGTGATCGCGCTTGCGGTCACCGGCAGCGCCCAGGCCGAGCCGCGCAAGGTGAAGATCGGCACCGAGGGCGCCTACCCGCCGTTCAACTACATCGACACGAACGGCCAGCTCCAGGGCTTCGACATCGACATCGCCAAGGCGCTCTGCAAGGCCGCGAACTTCGAGTGCGAGTTCGTGGTGCAGGATTGGGACGGCATCATCCCGGCGCTGCAGGCGAAGAAGTACGACGCCATCGTCGCCTCGATGTCGATCACCGACGAGCGCAAGAAGGTCGTCGACTTCACGCACAAGTACTACAACACGCCGGCCAAGTTCGTCGCCAAGGCGGGCGCCACCTTCGAGTTCACCAACGACGGGCTCGCCGGCAAGGTGATCGGCGCGCAGCGCGCCACCATCCACGAGAACTTCCTGCGCGACAACTTCCCGAAGGCCGACATCCGCGTCTACGCGACCCAGGACGAGGCCAATGCCGACCTCGCCGCCGGCCGCCTCGACCTCGTGCTGGCGGATTCGGTGGCGCTGGACGAAGGCTTCCTCAAGACCGACGCCGGCAAGGGCTTCGCCTTCGTCGGCCCCGATTACACCGATCCGAAGTGGTTCGGCGACGGTGCCGGCATCGCGGTGCGCAAGGGCGAGAGCGACCTGGTGGACGCCTTCAACAAGGCGATCGACCAGATCCGCGCCGACGGCACCTACAAGAAGATCAACGACAAGTACTTCGCGTTCGACGTCTACGGAAAATAGGCGCGGGCGACCGGAACGAAAAGCGAGGGGAGGCGGCGCCACCGTCCGCCCTTGGGGGAAGCGAGCCCCGAGGCGCCGAACGGTGGCGCCGGCCTTTTCGCGCCGGATCGGCTCGAGGCGCGAACCGGCCTCTGGAGCGGATTTCGTTCGGTTGGGATCACGACTCTCCGTCGTTCCCGCGAGAGGGGGCGACGAAGGGATGCCCAATTCGAACGGGAAATGCTCTCCTCTATTGAAACAGAGCAAGATTCACGGGCGAGCTTGGTTCAAGCTGGTCCGATCCTGCTCCGGGACAGGGAACGGCGGGAATGGACACCCTCTTCGATTTCCGCGGCTATGGCTGGATGCTGTGGGCGGGGCTCGAGGTCACGATCGCGGTCGGCCTCTCGGCCATGGTCGTGGCGCTCGCCATGGGCCTGATCGGCGCCTGGGGCAAGCTGGCCAGGAACCGGATCGCCCGCGCCGTCGCCGACACCTACACCACGGTCGTGCGCGGCGTGCCGGAGCTGGTGCTCATCATCCTGGTCTATTACGGCGTCACGGACCTGCTGCAGCGGCTGCTGCAGTGGATCTATGGCGAAGAGGTGCTGATCGACATCGATCGCTTCACCGCCGGCGTCATCACCATCGGCTTCATCTACGGCGCCTTCGCCACCGAGGTGTTTCGCGGCGCCTTCATCGCCATCCCCAAGGGCCAGGTCGAGGCGGCCAAGGCCTGCGGCATGGACCGCATCCTGATCTTCCGGCGCATCCTGCTGCCGCAGGCCTGGCGCTTCGCCCTGCCGGGGCTCGGCAATCTCTGGCTGGTGCTGATCAAGGCGACCGCGCTCATGAGCGTGATCCAGGTGCCGGAGCTGATGCGCAACGCCGACATCGCGGCGCGCGCCGTGCGCCTGCCCTTCACCTTCTACATGGCGGCTTCGATCGTCTATCTCGGCATCACCATCGTCTCGATGCAGCTGCAGCACCGCGCCGAGGCCTGGGCCAATCGCGGCGTGCGGAGGGCCTGAGGCGATGAACTACCAGATCATCCTCGACAATCTCGACCGCTTCGCCGCCGGCACGCTCCTCACCATCGAGATCACGGCCATCAGCGTCGCCATCGGGCTCTGTCTCGCTTTGCCGCTGGCGCTGCTGCGGCTGTCGAAGAACCCGCTGCTGTGGATGCCGGTCTACGGCTACATCTTCTATTTCCGCGGCACGCCGCTCCTGGTGCAGCTGTTCCTGATCTATTACGGCAGCGGCCAGTTCCGCCCGCAGCTCGAGGCCTGGGGCCTCTGGGGCTTCTTCCGCGAGCCTTACACTTGCGCGCTGCTGTCGCTGGTGCTCAACACGGCGGCCTACACCGCCGAGATCCTGCGCGGCTCGATCCAGGCGGTGCCGCATGGCGAGATCGAGGCGGCACGGGCCTGCGGCATGTCGGGCCCGCTGCTCTACCGGCGCATCGTCCTGCCCAAGGCCTTCCGCCTGGCGCTGCCGGCCTATTCCAACGAGGTGGTGTTCCTGTTCCAGGCCACCTCGCTCGTCAGCATCATCAGCCTGCTCGATCTCACCGGCATCGCGCGCATCCTGATCTCGCGCAGCTTCGCGGCCTACGAGATCTGGATCTTCGTGGGCGCCATCTACTGCGCCATCTCCTACGGCATCCTGTGGGTGTTCAAGACCGTCGAGCATCGCTGGAGCGGCCACCTGCGCGAGCGCCCGGACGCCAAGGCGACGGCCGCCGTCACCCGGCCGGCCTGACCCCGTGCCCTGGCGGGGGCCGGCGCGGACGTTCGCGACTGTCGTTCCGGAAACGGCGAAGCCGTTGCCTGGAGCCCGAGCGCCGGCGGTCTCGGCAAGGGTCCATTCGTCAGGACGAGCGAAACCGGCCGCGCCCGATCGGGTGCCCCATGTCGGCTGAATGGCGGGGGAGGTTCCGGCGGCTGGTGGAGCTGAGGGGAATCGAACCCCTGACCTCCTCATTGCGAACGAGGCGCTCTCCCATCTGAGCTACAGCCCCGCCGCCGATGGGCGGGGACTATGGGAAGCCGGCCCCGCCCTGTCAAGGGAAACGGGCCTGACGGGAGCCTGTCGACCCCAGCACCAGGGCCTTGCGATTCCCCGCCTTTCCGCGCGCCCGCAGCGCTGGCCGCGGCACTGGCCGCCCTTGCGCGAGGGGCCCGGGGCCGATAGCCTCGGGCGGCTTTTTTGACAAGGGCCGGGAGGCGGCGCTCACGCGATGTATTCGCTCGCGAATCTGATCAGTCTGGTGATCCAGCTCTATATCTGGGTGCTGATCGCCAGCGCCGTGATGAGCTGGCTCATCGCCTTCAACGTGCTCAACACGCGCAACCGCTTCGTCTATCAGGTGGGCGACGTGCTCTACCGCCTGACCGAGCCGGCCTTGCGGCCGATCCGGCGCGTGCTGCCGAACCTGGGCGGCGTCGATCTCTCGCCGGTGGTGCTGATCCTGCTGCTGGTGTTCGCCCGCAACCTGCTCTTCGAATACGTCTTCTGAGGACAGACCCTTGCCCCGGCCCTTCTCGGCAGTGGCAGACGGCCTTTCCTTGCGCGTGCGCCTGACGCCCAAGGCCCGGCGCAGCGCCGTCGAGGGGCTCGCGCCCGAGGCCGACGGCGCGGTGGCGCTCAAGGTCGCGGTCACGGCCGCGCCCGAGAAGGGCCAGGCCAACGAGGCCCTGATCGCGCTCCTCGCCAAGGAGTGGCATCTGGCGAAGAGCGCCATCACGCTGACGCAGGGCACGAGCGACCGGCGCAAGCGCCTCCATCTGGCGGGCGACCCGGCCGAGCTCGAGCGGCGCCTCGGCGACTGGCTCGACCGGCACGCCGGCGCATCCTGAAGCACGGCCGTTCTCACCTCTCGCGCCGAGCTCGGCGCTCGTTCAACTCGACAGGGAACCGACAGCAGCATGAGCAACATCATCGACGGCAAGGCCTTCGCCGAGGGCCTCAGGCGGCGCATCGCCAAGCAGGTGGGCTTTCTCAAGGAGGGGCACGGCTTCATCCCGGGCCTCGCCGTCGTGCTGGTGGGCGAGGACCCGGCCAGCCGGGTCTATGTGCGCAACAAGGCGCAGCAGACGGTCGAGGTCGGCATGCTCTCCTTCGAGCACAAGCTGCCGGCGACCGCGACCCAGGCCGAGCTCCTGGCGCTGGTGAAGCGGCTCAACGAGGACAAGGCCGTCAACGGCATCCTGGTGCAGCTGCCGCTGCCCAAGCAGATCGACCCCCAGGCCGTGCTCGATGCCATCGACCCGGCCAAGGACGTGGACGGGTTCCATGTCGTCAATGCCGGGCGGCTCGCGACCGGCGGCCAGGCGCTGGTGCCCTGCACGCCCTTGGGCTGCCTGATGCTGCTCAAGGACCGGCTCGGCGACCTGACGGGCAAGCGCGCGGTCGTGGTCGGCCGCTCCAACATCGTCGGCAAGCCGATGGCGCAGCTTCTGCTGGGCCAGAGCTGCACGGTGACGATCGCGCATTCGAAGACCAGGGACCTGCCGGGCGAGTGCCGGCGCGCCGAGATCCTGGTGGCGGCCGTGGGCCGGCCCGAGATGATCAAGGGCGACTGGGTGGCGCCGGGCGCCACCGTGATCGACGTCGGCATCAACCGCATCACCGGGCCGGACGGCAAGGGCAAGCTCGTGGGCGACGTCGCCTATGCCGAGGTGGCCCCTCATGCGGGCGCCATCACGCCGGTGCCGGGCGGCGTGGGCCCGATGACCATCGCCTGCCTTTTGCAGAACACGGTCACCGCCGCCTGCCGGCAGCACGGGGTGAAGCTGTAGGCTGTGGACATCCTCGTCCTGAGCTTGTCGAAGGACGAGGACTTCGGCGCGGGGCTTGAAGCAGGCCTCATCACGATCTTGTCGAGGGAGAGGGCATTCCGCTCATAATGCAGACCTCATCCTTCGACAGGCTCAGTCCATATGTCCGGAAGAGAGGCTGAGGTGACCGGTCCCGCAACATGCGATAGCGAGGGTTGCGCCGGATGGTCCGGCGCCGAGCCTCACGCATGGGAGACCGGTCATGACGAAGGATACGC
>JBMONF010000010.1:0-14401 GCA_049323455.1 Pseudomonadota bacterium
ATTTCCTCACCCTGAGGAGGGCCGAAGGCCCGTCTCGAAGGGCGAGGAAATCCGCTCCGCAGCCACATGCGATTGCCCTGCCCTCAAGGGGGGAGGGAAAAGAAAACAGCCGTTCCTCTGTGGGAAAGGGGCCGGGAAGAAAGAATATTCTCCCTCCCCCTCGACGGGGGAGGGTCGGGGTGGGGGTGACGTGCATTCTTGTGACAGGGGGCAGTAGAAACCGCATCATGATCGTTCAGGCGCTGGCCTTCTATCTGTTCGCGGCCGTCACGCTGGCCTCCGGCGTGATGGTGATCGCCGCGCGCAATCCCGTCCATTCCGTGCTGTTCCTGATCCTGGCCTTCTTCAACTCGGCCGGGCTCTTCATCCTGATGGGCGCCGAGTTCCTGGCCATGATCCTGGTCGTGGTCTATGTCGGCGCGGTCGCCGTGCTGTTCCTGTTCGTCGTCATGATGCTCGACATCAACTTCGCCGAGCTCAGGCGCGGCTTCCTCGCCTACGCGCCGATCGGCGGCTTCATCGGCCTGGTCCTGGTGGCCGAGCTGCTGCTGGTGGTGGCCGCCTGGGCGATCGCGCCGGCCGCGCCGCAGCTGGCGGCCGCGCCGACGCCGCCGGTCGAGCAGGTCACCAACACCCATGCGCTGGGACAGGTGCTCTATACCCAGTATTTCTATCTCTTCCAGGCCGCCGGCTTGATCCTGCTGGTGGCCATGATCGGCGCCATCGTGCTGACGTTGCGCCACCGCGAGGTGCGGCGCCAGTCGATCGCCCGCCAGGTCGCGCGCCGGGCCGCTGAAACGCTCGAAGTCAAGGACGTGCCGACGAGGAGCGGCGTGTAACCCATGGAAATCGGCCTCAGCCACTACCTCGCCGTCGCTGCGATCCTGTTCGCGCTCGGCATCTTCGGTATCTTCCTGAACCGCAAGAACGTGATCGTCATCCTGATGTCGATCGAGCTGATGCTGCTCGCCGTCAATATCAACCTGGTGGCGTTCTCGACCTACCTCAACGACCTGGTGGGCCAGGTCTTCGCCATGTTCGTACTGACCGTGGCGGCGGCCGAGGCGGCGATCGGGCTCGCCATCCTGGTCGTCTATTTCCGCAACCGCGGCTCGATCGCGGTCGAAGACATCAACATGATGAAGGGCTGAGCGGCCATGGATGTCGCCATCGTCTTCCTGCCGCTCCTGGCCGCCATCATCGCCGGCTGCTTCGGCCGCTTCATCGGCGACCGCGGCGCGCAGATCGTTACCTGCGGCGCGCTGCTGACCTCGGCGGCGCTGTCGGTCTTCGTCTTTATCGACGTGGCGCTCGGTGGCAGCGAGCGCACGACCGAGCTCTTCACCTGGTTCTCCTCGGGCGAGTTCACGCTCTCCTGGGCCATCCGCGTCGATACGCTCACGGCGGTGATGCTGATCGTCGTCACCGGCGTGTCCTCGATGGTGCATGTCTACTCGGTCGGCTATATGGCCGAGGACGAGTCGATCCCCCGCTTCATGGCCTATCTGAGCCTGTTCACCTTCTTCATGCTGATGCTGGTGACGGCCGACAACTTCATGCAGCTCTTCTTCGGCTGGGAAGGAGTAGGCCTCTGCTCCTACCTGCTGATCGGCTTCTGGTACGACAGGCCCTCGGCCAATGCTGCCGCCATCAAGGCGTTCATCGTCAATCGCGTCGGCGATTTCGGCTTCGCGCTCGGCATCATGGGCGTGTTCATGGTGTTCCGCTCGGTCGACTTCTCGACCGTGTTCGGCGCGGCTCCTTCGATGGTCGGCACCACCATCGACTTCCTCGGCATGAAGGTGGACACGCTCACGACGCTCTGCCTGCTGCTGTTCGTGGGCGCCATGGGCAAGTCGGCCCAGCTCGGCCTGCACACCTGGCTGCCCGACGCGATGGAGGGCCCCACGCCGGTCTCGGCCCTGATCCATGCCGCGACCATGGTCACGGCCGGGGTGTTCATGGTCGTCCGGCTGTCGCCGATGTTCGAGCTGGCGCCGACGGCTCTCGCCGTGGTGACCATCGTCGGCGCTTCGACCGCCATCTTCGCCGCCACGGTCGGCCTGTGCCAGAACGACATCAAGCGCGTCATCGCCTATTCGACCTGCAGCCAGCTCGGCTACATGTTCTTCGCCGCCGGCGTCTCGGCCTATGGCGCGGCCATGTTCCACCTCTTCACGCACGCCTTCTTCAAGGCGCTCTTGTTCCTGGGCTCGGGCTCGGTGATCCACGCCATGCATCACGAGCAGGACATGCGCAAGATGGGCGGCCTCTGGAAGCTGATCCCGACCACCTACGCCCTGATGTGGATCGGCAGTCTGGCGCTGGCGGGCATCGGGATACCGGGGCTGTTCGGCTTCGCCGGCTTCTATTCCAAGGACATCATTCTCGAATCCGCCTGGGGCGCGCAGAGCGCGGTCGGCCAGTACGCCTTCTGGCTCGGCGTGGCGGCGGCTCTTCTGACGGCCTTCTACTCCTGGCGGCTGCTGCTCATGACCTTCCATGGGCAGGCCCGCGCCGACCATCATACCATGGAGCATGTCCACGAATCCCCGTGGGTCATGCTGGTGCCGCTCTTCGTGCTCGCCACGGGCGCCACGTTCGGCGGCATCCTGTTCTACGACCTCTTCGTCGGCCACGACATGGCGGAGTTCTGGCGCCAGTCGATAACGGTGCTGGAAGGCCACAACTCGATCGAGGCGGCGCATGAGGCGCCGCTCTGGGTCAAGCTCGCGCCGCTCGCCATGGGCTTGATCGGTATCGGGATCGCCTATCTGTTCTACGTCGTCGCGCCGGGCCTGCCGGCCGCGCTGACAAGCCGGGTCGGCGCGCTCTACCGCTTCCTGCTCAACAAGTGGTATTTCGACGAGCTTTACGACTGGCTGTTCGTGCGGCCGGCGCAATGGCTCGGTTACGGCCTGTGGAAGCAGGGCGACGGCACGCTGATCGACGGGCTCGGCCCCGACGGCGTATCGACGGTCACGCGCGATCTCGCCAGGCGGGCGGGGCGGCTTCAGACCGGCTATGTCTATCACTACGCGTTCGTGATGCTGATCGGCGTGGTGCTGTTCGTCACTTGGTATCTGTTCTTGCAGGCGCGCTAGCCCATGCCGTTCAGCGACCTTCCCATCCTGTCGCTCGTCACGTTCCTGCCGCTGGTGGGCGCGTTCCTCATCCTGCTGGTCCGCGGCGAGCCGGCCGTGGTCGCGCGCAACGCCCGCAACGTGGCGCTGCTCACCTCGCTCGTGACCTTCGTGGTGTCGCTGACCCTGTGGTTCGGCTTCGACCGCTCGAGCGCCGATTTTCAGTTCGTCGAGAAAGCCGAGTGGATGCCGCAGTTCGGCATCGCCTATCACATGGGCGTGGACGGCATTTCGGTGCTGTTCGTCCTGCTCTCGACCTTGCTGACGCCAATCTGCATCCTGGCCAGCTGGGAGTCGATCACGACCCGCATCAAGGAATACATGATCGCCTTCCTCGTCCTCGAGACGATGATGGTGGGCATGTTCGCCGCCCTCGATTTCGTCGCCTTCTACATGTTCTTCGAGGGCGTGCTGATCCCGATGTTCCTCATCATCGGCGTGTGGGGCGGCCCGCGGCGCGTTTACGCCGCCTTCAAGTTCTTCCTCTACACGCTCTTGGGCTCCGTGTTGATGCTGCTGGCGATCCTCGCCATCTATTTCGAGCTCGGCACCACCGATATCCCGACCGCGCTCGCGCATCAGTTCGCGCCCGCCATGCAGACCTGGCTGTGGCTCGCCTTCTTCGCCTCTTTCGCGGTCAAGGTGCCGATGTGGCCGGTCCACACCTGGCTGCCCGACGCGCATGTCGAGGCGCCGACGGCGGGCTCGGTCATCCTGGCCGGCGTGCTCTTGAAGATGGGCGGTTACGGCTTCCTTCGCTTCTCCGTGCCGATGCTGCCCGAAGGCTCGGCGCTGTTCACGCCGCTGATCTATACGCTCTCGATCGTGGCGGTGATCTACACTTCGCTCGTGGCGCTGGCCCAGGAGGACATGAAGAAGCTGATCGCCTATTCCTCGGTCGCCCATATGGGCTTCGTGACGGTCGGCATCTTCACCCTGACCCAGCAGGGGATCGAAGGCGCCATGTTTCAGATGCTGAGCCACGGCATCGTTTCGAGCGCGCTGTTCCTTTGCGTCGGCGTGGTTTATGACCGCATGCACAGCCGCGAGATCGCGCGCTATGGCGGCCTCGTGCATCGCATGCCGCTCTACGCGGCGGCCTTCATGCTGTTCACGCTGGCCTCGGTCGGCTTGCCCGGCACCAGCGGCTTCATCGGCGAGTTCCTGGTCATGGTCGGCGCCTTCCAGGTCAACACATGGGTGGCGACGCTGATCTGCACCGGCATCATCCTCGGCGCCGCCTACATGCTGTGGCTCTACCGCCGCATCATCTTCGGCAAGCTCGAGAAGCCCGATCTGCAATCGATCCTCGACCTCAACTGGCGCGAGGTGGCGGTGTTCGCGCCGCTGGTCTTGCTGGTGCTGTGGATGGGCATCTACCCGGCCTCGTTCCTGGAGTTCATGTCGCCCACGATCGAGAAGCTGCTGGCGCAGCAGCAGGCCGCCCGCGCCGGTGCGCCTGCGCCTCACCTGGCCGATCTGCTGCAGGGATCCTGGCAGCGCCTGACCTTGGCCCTCGATTGAGCGCGAGGGAGAGAGACGATCATGACCCAGTCCTATCTCCTGGCCCTGCCCGAGATCGTGGTCGCCGCGGCGGGCTTGGCGCTGCTGATGTTCGGCGTGTTTCGCCGCCAGGAGCCGGTGCGCGCGACCGCCTGGCTCGTCGTCGGCGCGCTGGTTCTGGCCGCGCTGCTGGTGATCGCGGTCCCCGGCGCCGACGGACAGGCCTTCGGCGGGCTCTTCGTCGTCGACCGCTACGCCGCCTTCCTCAAGGTGTTGGTGCTGTTGGCGGCGGCCGTCTCGGTGGTGATGTCGCTCGGCTATGTCCAGCGCGAGCAGATGGCCAGGTTCGAGTTTCCGCTGCTGTTGCTGTTCGCCACGCTCGGCATGATGATGATGATCTCGGCCAACGATCTCATCTCGCTCTATGTCGGGCTCGAGCTGCAGAGCCTGGCGCTTTATGTCGTCGCCGCCTTCCGCCGCGACACGATCCGCTCGACCGAGGCCGGCCTCAAATATTTCGTCCTGGGCGCGCTCAGCTCCGGCATGCTGCTCTATGGCAGCTCGCTCATCTATGGCTTTGCCGGCACCACCCGCTTCGAGGGCCTCGCCGACCTCACGGCCGGCCTTGGCGGCGCCCAGCCTGCCATCGGCCTCATCGTCGGCCTCGTGTTCCTGATCGCGGGCCTCGCCTTCAAGGTCTCGGCCGTGCCCTTCCACATGTGGACGCCCGACGTCTACGAGGGCGCGCCGACCCCGGTCACGGCCTTCTTTTCCATCGCGCCCAAGGTCGCCGCCATCGGGCTCTTCGGCCGCGTCCTGATCGGCCCCTTCGGCGCGCTGATCGGCGAATGGCAGCAGGTCATCGGCTTCATCGCTTTCGCCTCGATGGCCTTGGGTGCTGTCGCCGCCATCAACCAGACGAACATCAAGCGGCTGATGGCCTACAGCTCGATCGCCAACGTCGGTTATGCGCTGGTGGGCCTCGCGGCCGGCACGCCGTCGGGCCTGCGGGGCCTCCTGATCTACATGGCGATTTACGTGGTGATGAATGCCGGTACCTTCGCCTGCATCCTCGCGATGCGCCAGCAGGGCCGCATGGTCGAAGGCATCTCGGATCTCGCCGGGCTCGGCAAGACCCACCCCCTCATGGCCGCGGCCCTCGGCGTCTTCATGTTCTCGCTCGCCGGCATCCCGCCGCTCGCGGGCTTTTTCGGCAAGATTTACGTCTTCCTGGCCGCGATCGAGGCCAAGCTCTATACGCTGGCCGTGCTCGGCGTGCTGGCGAGCGTGGTGGGCGCGTTCTATTATCTGCGCATCGTCAAGGTGATGTATTTCGACGAGCCGCGCGAAGGCTTCGACAGGCCGATGGGCTGGGAGTTGGCAGGCGTGCTGACGGTGGCGAGCCTCGCCATCCTGCTGTTCTTCGTGGTGCCGTCGCCGCTGCTGTCGAGCGCAACCGCGGCCGCGGCCGTGCTGTTCGGCGGATGAGCCTCGCGGCCCCGGCACTTCCCGACTTTTTCCGTCTCCGCGCCTTCGAGGCCATCGGCAGCACGATGGAAGAGTGCCGTCGGCAAGCGGCCGACGGCGCGCCCGAAGGGCTCCTGGTCTGGGCCGGCGAGCAGACCCTGGGCCGCGGCCGGCGCGGTCGCGGCTGGGCCTCGCCCAAGGGCAATCTCTATCTCTCTCTGCTGCTGCGCCCGGGCGGGCCTCCCGCCGAGGGGGCCAAACTCGGTTTCGTGGCCGCCGTCGCCATGGGGGCGGCGCTCACGGCGCTGCTGCCCGACGGCGAATGGCGCGTGCAGCTCAAATGGCCCAACGATTTGCTGATCGACCGGGCCAAGGCCGGCGGCATCCTGCTCGAAGGCCAGCCGGCGGCCGACGGCAACCTCGCCTGGGCCATTCTCGGCATCGGCGTCAATGTCCGGAGCTTCCCGGCCGACACGCCCTACCGCGCCACCGGGCTGGCGGCGGCCGGCGGGCCCGACGATCCGGCCTTGCTGCTCGGTGCTTTTGCCGAGCGTTTCCCGGAATGCTACGACTCCTTCCGGCGGGAGGGTTTCGCGCCGATCCGTCAGGCGTGGCTTGCCCGCGCCGCCGGCATCGGCGAGCCGATCGAGGTCCGGCTCGAGCGCGAGACCGTTCCGGGCCGGTTCGCCGCGCTCGACGAAACCGGCCGGCTCTGGCTCGATCTGCCCGATGGCGGCCGGCGTGCGTTCACGGCCGGCGACGTATTCTTTCCGGGGCTTTAGGCCATGTTGCTCGCCGTCAACGCCAACAACACCAACGTCAAGTTCGCGGTCTATGAGGCCGACAGGCTGCGCGGCGACTGGCGTCTGCATACGAGCCCGGCGCGCACGGCCGACGAATACCTGGTGTGGCTGACCCAACTCATGGGCATGGCGGGCCTGCGCACCAAGGACATCGACGGCGCCGTGATCGCCACGGTGGTGCCGCCCACGCTGTTCAACCTGCGCGAGCTTTGCGAACGGCATTTCGGCACCCGGCCGCTCGTGGTGGGCGATGCGGACGTCGATCTCGGCATCAAGGTTTTGATGGACCGGCCGCAGGAAGTGGGCGCCGATCGCCTGGCCAATGCCGTGGGCGGTCACCTGATCTGCTCCGAGCCCTTGATCGTGGTCGATTTCGGCACCGCCACCACCTTCGACGTGGTCTCGGCCGCCGGAGACTATTGCGGCGGCGTGATCGCGCCCGGCATCAATCTGAGCCTCGAGGCGCTCCACAGCGCCACCGCCAAGCTGCCGCGCATCGCCGTGGAGAAGCCCGCGCGCGTCATCGGCAAGGACACGCTGGGCGCCATGCAGTCCGGCATCTATTGGGGCTATATCAGCCTGATCGAAGGGGTGGTGGCTCGCATCAAGGAGGAGTGGGGGGCGCCGATGCGCGTGATCGCGACCGGCGGTCTGGCGCCGCTTTTCTTCGGTGCCACCGAAGCGATCGAGCGGCTGGAGCCCGAGATCACCATGCGCGGCCTGATCGAGATCTATCGCCGCAACCGCGAGCGCCTATGATCGATCCGCCGGGCGCGGAGGAGCTTCTGTTCCTGCCCTTGGGCGGGGCGGGCGAGATCGGCATGAACCTGAGCCTCTACGGCCATGCCGGCCAATGGCTCATGATCGATCTCGGCGTCAGCTTCGGCGACGACGCCACGCCGGGGATCGAGATCGTCATGCCCGATCCCGCCTTCATCGAGGCCGAGCGCGATCGCCTGGCGGGCCTGGTGCTGACCCACGCGCACGAGGACCATATAGGCGCCGTGCCCTATCTCTGGCCGCGATTGGGTTGCCCGGTCTACGCCACCGCTTTCACCGCCGCCGTGCTGCGCCGCAAGCTGGTCGAAGCCGGCATGGAGGACGAGGTCCAGATCACCGAGATTCCGCTGTCCGGGCGCTTCCGGGTCGGATCGTTCGAGCTCGAGCTGGTGACGCTCACCCATTCGATCCCGGAGCCCAACGCCGTCGTCATCCGCACGCGCTGCGGCACCGTGCTCCATACCGGCGACTGGAAGCTCGATCCGGACCCGCTGGTGGGACCCGTGGCGGACGAGACGGCCCTGAAGCGGCTGGGCGCCGAAGGGGTGCTGGCCATGATCTGCGATTCCACCAACGCCACCGTGCCCGGTCATTCCGGCTCCGAGGCCGCGGTGCGCGAGAGCCTGGTAGAGCTTCTGGGCCGCTTCCAGACCCGGATCGCGGTGGCCTGCTTCGCCACCAACGTGGCCCGCCTCGAGAGCGTGGCCAAGGCCGCCGCGCATCACGACCGCCATGTGGCGCTGGTCGGCCGCTCGCTCTGGCGCATCAACCGCGCCGCGCGCGAAACCGGCTATCTGGCGGGCGTTCCCGACTTCGTCAGCGAGCACGATACGGGCTATCTCCCGCGCGACAAGGTGGTGCTGCTCTGCACCGGCAGCCAGGGCGAGCCGCGTTCGGCGCTCGCGCGCATCGCGCGCGGCGAGCATCCGGCCGTGGCGCTCGAAGCGGGCGACGTGGTGGTGTTCTCCTCGCGCATCATCCCGGGCAACGAGAGGGCGATCGGCCGGCTGCAGAACGATCTGGCCCGGCTCGGCGTCGAGATCGTCACCGAACGCGATCATTTCGTCCATGTCTCCGGCCATCCGGCGCGCGAGGAGCTGGTCGCCATGTATCAGTGGGTGCGCCCGCGCATTGCCGTGCCCGTCCATGGCGAGCACCGCCATCTCCTGGCCCATGCCCGGCTGGCTCAGGATTGCCAGGTGCCGCAGACGGTGGTGCCCGGCAACGGCGACGTGATCCGGCTGGCGCCAGGCCCGGCCGCCAAGCTCGCCGAGGTGCCGTCGGGCCGGTTAGGGCTGGACGGCAAGGTGCTGATGGCGCTCGACGGCGAGGCCATGCGTCTGCGCCATCGCATGTTGCACAACGGAGCCGCCGTGGCGACGCTCGTGGTGGATGCGGCGGGGACCCTAATGACCGAGCCCCAGATCGCGATCCAGGGGCTGCTGGAGCCCGGCGAGATGGAGGAGGCAAGGGCGGAGGCGGCCGAGGCCGTCCGCGCGGCCCTGGCCAAGCTGAAGCCGGCCGAGCGGCGGCTGGACGATGTGGTCAAGGAGGCGGCGCGCTTGGCCGTTCGCCGCACGCTCCAGGCCCTTCACGGCAAGAAGCCGTTGACGGAGGTCCACCTGGTGCGGCTTTAGTGGCGCCGCGGGAGGCGCGGCCGAGCGAGCGGACCCCAGCGCCTTCGCTTCAATTCGAAGGAATCGACATTAACTCTGAGAAAACATGAACTCTGAGAAAACATGGTGAATATCCAGTGATCGGAAGGCTCAATCATGTCGCAATCGCCGTGCCGGACCTGGACGCCGCGGCACGGACTTATCGCGAGGCTCTCGGCGCCAAGGTGTCGGCCCCGCAGCCCGAGCCCGCCCATGGCGTGACCGTCGTGTTCGTGGAGCTGCCCAATACCAAGATCGAGCTCTTGCAGCCGCTGGGGGCGCAGTCGCCGATCGCGGGCTTCCTCGAACGCAATCCCGCCGGGGGCATCCATCATGTCTGCTACGAGGTGGAGGACATCCTGGCTGCCCGCGACCGGCTCGAGGCCAAGGGCGCGCGCGTGCTGGGCGATGGCGAGCCCAAGATCGGCGCTCACGGCAAGCCGGTCCTGTTCCTCCACCCCAAGGACTTCCTCGGCACGCTGATCGAGCTGGAGCAGGCATGAACTGGGTCACCGGCATCGTCGTCTATCTGATCATCTGGTGGACGGTGCTCTTCGCCGTGCTGCCTTGGGGCGTGCGCGTTCCGGACCAGCCGGAGCCCGGTCACGCCGACAGCGCACCGGCCCATCCGCGCCTCTGGCGCAAGGCGCTGATCACCACCGCGATCTCGACCGCGCTGTGGATCGCCTTCTATTTCTTCCAGAAAGCGAACCTGATCTCGTTTCGGGATCTTGCCTCGTGAGTGGCTATTGCGACGCCGCCCCGGGCCATCCGTTCCATGGCCCCTATCATGACGGCGAATATGGCTTCCCGGTCGAGAAGGAGTCGGCCCTGTTCGAGCGGCTGGTGCTGGAGATCAACCAGGCCGGCCTCTCCTGGCTCACCGTGTTGAAGAAGCGGGAGGCCTTCCGCGCCGCCTATGCCGGATTCGACGTCGACCGGGTCGCGGGCTTCGGGGCCCGCGACAAGGCGCGCCTGCTCGAGGATGCCGGCATCATCCGCAACCGGCTCAAGATCGAGGCCGCGATCGAGAACGCCCGGCGCATCCAGACGATTCGCGACAGCCACGGCTCCTTCGCCGGCTGGCTCGAGGCCCACCATCCGCGATCCAAAGCGGATTGGGTCAAGCTCTTCCGCCAGACCTTCCGATTCACGGGCGGCGAGATCGTGGCCGAGTTCCTGATGAGCATCGGCTATCTGCCAGGCGCACACCGGCCAAACTGCCCCGTCTACAAGCGCATCGCCAAGCTCAAGCCGGCCTGGATGGTCGCCCAGGAGGTCCGCTCGCAAAAATCACCGTAGCAAGCAGCAAATATTATTCATGTAAAATAGCAAGTTGTCGGACGTTCTTAAGTTCGTATCGAGGTAGAGATAAGGGCCAAAAAGAAAGGCGAGCAGGTCGCCCGGCTCACCTTCGGTTCCGTGCCTTCCCTTTCGGCTGGCACCTGTGTCCAGTGCCTTGCCGCCGGGGCGCCTTTGGCGCTCCCTCATCTCCCAGAACCTGGGCCGCGCCGTTTTCTTGCCGGCGTGCCATCTAGATCGAAAACTTTAGGACTGTTCCTCGGCGTCGTCACGCATTTTTTGCATAAGAGGCATCAATCGCCTGCCAGCCCCCTCGGCGCGGGGCGCGAAGCCGAGAAGCCCGCCGCCCGCGCCCCGGGCCTCTTTCAGATCAGCGCGAATTTGAGGATGAAGGCCAGCGCCAGCACCGCCACGGCCGGATGGATCTCGCGCCAGCGGCCCGCAACCAGCTTGATCGCGGCATAGATGATGAAGCCGAAGGCGATGCCGTGCGCGATCGAGAAGGTGAGGGGCATCGTCACCGCCGTGACGACGCCCGGCGCATATTCGGTGACGTCCTCCCAATCGATCTCGGTGATGCCGCGCGCCATCATGCAGGCCACGAACAGTAGGGCCGGAGCGGTGGCGTAAGCCGGGATGGTGCCGGCCAAGGGCGACAGGAACAACGAGGCCAGGAACAGCACCGCCACCACCACGGCCGTGAGGCCGGTGCGCCCGCCCGCCCGCACGCCGGCGGCGCTCTCGATGTAGCTGGTGGTGGTCGAGGTGCCGAGCGCCGCCCCCACCATGGCCGAGCTGCTGTCGACGATCAGCGCCTTGCCGATCCGCGGCAAACGGCCCTCCTTGTCGAGCAGCCCCGCCCGGTGCGCCACGCCGATCAGCGTGCCGGTATTGTCGAACAGATCGACGAACAGGAAGGTGAAGACGATGGCCAGCAGGCCGACATGCAACGCGCCGCCCAGGTCCATGGCGAGCAAGGTGGGGCCGATGCTGGGCGGCATCGAGAAGAAGCCGCCGGCCGGGCTGACGCCGAGCGCCACGCCCGCGGCCGTCACCAGCAGGATCGAGATGATGATGGCGCCGGGCACGCGGCGCGCATCCAGGGCCGCCATCAGCACGAAGCCCAGCGCGCCCAGGATCACCTTCCAGGAGGTGAGGTCGCCCAGCGTCACCAGGGTCGCGGGATGGGCGACCGTGACGCCCATCTCCTCGAGCCCGATGATGCCGAGGAAGAGGCCGATGCCGGCGGAGATCGCCATCTTGAGGGTCTTGGGAATGGCGTTGACGATGTATTCGCGCACCGGCAGGACGCTGAGCGCGAAGAAGAGGATGCCGGACAGGAACACCGCGCCCAGCGCCACCTGCCACGTATAGCCTTGGCCCAGCACAACCGAGAAGGTGAAGTAGGCGTTGAGGCCCATGCCGGGGGCGAGCGCCACCGGATAGTTGGCGTAGAGCCCCATGAAGGCGCTGCCGAACGCCGCCGCGAGGCAGGTGGCGACGAATACCGCACCCTGATCCATGCCCGTCTGGGACAGGATCTGCGGGTTGACGAAGATGATATAGGCCATGGTCAGGAACGTCGTGACGCCGGCCAGAATCTCGCGCCGCACGGTGGTGGCGTGGGCGCTCAGGTCGAACAGCTTCTCCAGCATGAAAGGCCCCTTCCCGCGCGGGCGGGCGGCGGAAGGCGCGGCCCTATGCCGGCCCTCGAGGTGAGGCTTTGTTAATCCCCCGGCGCGACCCTGTCGGCATGCCGCGCGTGACCGCCCGAATCCCCTTGGCGCTCCTGCTCGCCGCCCTGGCCTTGCCTTCCCCGGCGCGGGCGGAGGAGCCGAAGCTGACCCTGAGGAGGGAGGATTGCGCGGCCCTTGTCAAGCATCGCCCGGCGCCGGACGTCGCTTACCAGCCGGGCGTCGACGTCAACGGCAATCCCGTCGCTCCGGCCGATCTTCCGGGCACGCCCCAGCTCAACCTGCCGCCGCTCATCGCCATTCCGATCGAGGTCGATCTGCAGGACCGGTATCACATTCCCGCCAACTCGCCGCTCTTCAAAGGCGATGCGCAGATCGGCATCGTGGTGACGGACTATGAAGGCCGCGTCACCTTCAACGGCCAGCCCCTGACCGATCCCGAGGCGGACGCGCTCGCCGCGGCTTGCGCCCGCGGGCTGAGCCAGGGGCAGTAAATCCCCGCTCATCGCGCCCTCCGCCCATGGACAGGGCAGGGGGCTTTGCCTACAGTCCCGAGCCTTTCCGGGACCGGTCCCGCGCCGTTCCGTGCGCCACCGGGACCCAGGCTTCGGTTACGGCCTCAAGGACCCTCGATGCGGCTTAGCACCTATTTCCTGCCCACCCTCAAGGAGACCCCCGCCGAGGCGCAGATCGTCTCGCACCGGCTGATGCTGCGCGCCGGCATGATCCGGCAAGCCAGCGCCGGCATCTATTCGTGGCTGCCGCTGGGCTTCCGCGTGCTCAAGCGCATCGAGCAGATCGTGCGCGAGGAGCAGGACCGCGCCGGCTGCCAGGAGCTGCTGATGCCGACCATCCAGTCGGCCGATCTCTGGAAGCAGTCGGGCCGCTACGACGATTACGGCAAGGAGATGCTGCGCATCCTCGACCGCCACGAGCGCGAGATGCTCTACGGCCCCACCAACGAGGAGCTGATCACCGACATCTTCCGGCAGGCGAGCCGCTCCTACAAGGACGTGCCGAAGCTGCTCTATCACATCCAGTGGAAGTTCCGCGACGAGGTGCGGCCCCGCTTCGGCGTGATGCGCGGGCGCGAGTTCCTGATGAAGGACGCCTATTCCTTCGACCTCGACTATGCGGGGGCGAAGCGCGCCTACAACAAGATGTTCGTCTCCTACCTGCGCACCTTCGCGCGCATGGGGCTGAAGGCGATCCCGATGGCGGCCGAGACCGGTCCCATCGGCGGCGATCTGAGCCACGAGTTCATCATCCTCGCCGACACGGGCGAGAGCCATGTCTATTGCCACAAGGACCTGGTCGAGCGCGACGTGCTGGCGATGGAGGTCGATTATGACGGCGACCTGGAGCCGATCGTGCAAAGCTGGACCAGCGTCTACGCCGCGACCGACGACAAGCACGACCCGGCCAAATGCCCCGTGCCCCCGGACCAGCTGCTCCAGGCGCGCGGCATCGAGGTCGGCCACATCTTCTATTTCGGCACCAAATATTCCGAGCCGCTGGGCGCCAGGGTGAACGGCCCCAATGGCGACACAATCACCGTGCATATGGGCTCCTACGGCATCGGCGTGTCGCGCCTGGTCGGCGCCATCATCGAAGCGAGCCATGACGACAAGGGGATCATCTGGCCGGACAGCGTGGCGCCCTTCGCGGTCGGCCTCGTCAATCTCAAGGTGGACGACAGCGCCTGCACCAAGGCCTGCGAGGAAACCTACGCCAGGCTCAAGCGGGCCGGCATCGACGTCCTCTATGACGACCGCGACGAGCGGCCGGGCGCCAAGTTCGCCGACATGGATCTGATCGGCCTGCCCTGGCAGCTCGTGGTCGGCCCGCGCGGGCTCGGCACCGGCAAGGTCGAGCTCAAGCGGCGCGCCACGGGCGAGCGCCAGGAGCTTTCATTGGAATCCGCCCTCGCCAAGCTCGGCGCGTGATCCCGGCTGAGTTCTGCACAACAGGCATGCGCACAATACCCCCCACCCGCTCGCTGTCGCTCGCGGCCTCCCCCTCCCGCCGGCTTCGCCGGCAGGCCTTTAGAATCG
>JBMONF010000011.1:0-149085 GCA_049323455.1 Pseudomonadota bacterium
CAAGCCGCCCAAAGTGGCCCTCGTCGCTTGCATGCGCAAACTGATCGTGCATCTCAATGCCATCGTCGCGAGGCATTATGCCCAGATCGAACAAACCGCTTGACCCCGCAACACAGTCGCTCTCCCCGCAAGCGGGGCGAGGGAGAAAAATACTGACCCTCGCCCCCACGCGAGTGGGGGAGAGGGAAGGGTGAGGGGGCACCGCCTTCTATCAACCCTAAGATGTGGCGGTGGTTGGCGGAACCGCTCACCCCGCCGCCGGATCGGCGGCGGCGATGCGGGCCCGGGCCACGGCCGCGATCTCGCGACCGATCTCGGGATCGGCGGCGCTCAGACGCTCGAGGTCGCGCGCGGTCAGCACCAACAGGCTCGAATAGGTGAGCGCCACCACGTCGGCGATGCGCGGGCGGTTGGTGACGAGCGCGATCTCGCCGAAGAACTCGCCGGAGCCGAGCCGGATCGGTGTCGGCGAGAGCCCGACCTCGACCGCGCCGGTGGCGATGAAGAACATGGCGTCGCCGCGCTCGCCGGTCTTGACGATAGGCTCGCCCGGCAGGGCCAGGCGCGGCCGCATCATGCGGGCGATGCGACGGCGCGCCTCCGCCGAGAGACCCTGGAACAGATGCACGCGGCCGAGCATGGTCTCGGGCGCCATGGCCATGTCGAGGCGCGGCCGGCCCGAAAGCGCGCGCCGACGCTGGGCCAGCCCGCGCATCAAATCGTCGAACACCTCCTCGCTCACGACCGATTCCGCGCGCATGGAGCGATAACCGTCCTCGACCAGCCGGAGCGCCAGCCGGCCGACATAGAGCTGCTCGAGCTGGCGCGCGTAGTCGGGATATTGCAGGCGCAGGGCATCGAGCGCCTTGCCCACGCCCTCGCGCCTTCGCGCGAGCAGGGCCTCGGCCGCCGCCGCCGCCCCCGCGCCCACCACCGGCCGCACGCGCCGGCGCAGGAACTCGGCCAGATCGGCCAGCATGATCGAGCTGATGAAGAGCCTGTCGAAGCGCTCGCTCAAGAGCTCGGCCAGCGGCCGCTCGATGTCGAGCCGTTGCTGCAGAAGGATCGCCCAGCGAAAGCGCCAGGGAAAAGCGAGCGCTTGCTCCGCCGCCCGGACATAGCCCTCCGCACCCGCCTGCTTGATGCCGTCCATGAAACGGCCGGTGTCGGCGAGCCTGGCCTCCGCGGTGCGACGACTGACGGTGCCCTCGCGCAAGCGCCGGTGGCAGAGCTCGGCTTCGTGCTGGGTCAGGGCCGAGAGCGCCACCGCCGCCATGTCGATCTCCGGCTCGGACCCTGCCGAGGCGGGCGACGGAACCGCGCCCGGCAAAGCCGATGCATCGCCCGGCGCCGCGGGCTGTAGGGCCGGCGAGGCCGCGGCCGGCGGTGCGATCTCGCGCATGACGCCATCGGCCACCGCCGGATCGAGCCCCTCGGCCGCGACCGTGCGCAGGACCTTCTCCTTGGCTTCGGCCAAGGCCACGCCGATGGCGCCTTCGCGCAGCGCCCGCTCGGTCGGCCCCAGCTTGTCGAGGCCGAGGAGACGCAGCAGCGGGCGCAAGCTGGGCCCGTTGACGAAGAGCGTGAACAGCACGAAGCCGGTGGTGAGCACGCCGACCAGATGACGCGTCTCGGCCGGCAGCCTGGCGTCGGCCGAGACCGCGAGCGCCAGCGCCAGCGAGACGGCGCCGCGCAAGCCGCCCCACACGATCACCGTCCGGTAGGCGTGGCTCACCTTGCCGGCGAGGCCCAGGGCCGAGAGCGGCGGCAGCAGGCCGTAGAGCACGATCGCGCGCGCCGCGAGCGCGGCCGCGATCAGCACCAGGAGGCGCCACAGATCGACCAGCGCCACGCCGGTCAGGAGCTGGGGCACCAGCATTGCCGCCAGCACGAAGATCAGCGAGTTGGCCCAGAAGCCGATCTGCTCCCAGGTCTCGACCAGGCTCTCCCAGGAGGCCGGCGTCACGCGCGTGCGGCCGAAGGTGCCGAGCGCGAGGGCCGCGACCACGCAGGCCACCACGCCCGAGACGTGCAGATAGCGCGCGCCGAGGATGAAGCTCAGATAGGCCAGCGCCAGCGTGAAGGTCATCTCGGCATATTTGAAGCCGCGCAGGAGGGGCAGCGCCGCCGAGGCGGCGCGCGCCAGGACGTAGCCCAGCGCCGCGCCGCCCAGGAACTCGGCCAGGAAATCTCCCGCCGTGGCGGCGATGTCGGCCTCGCCGCTGCCCTTGATGAGGCCGCCGATGAGGCTCGCCAGCGCGATCGCGGCCGCGTCGTTGAACAGGCTCTCGCCCTGGACCAAAAGCGTCAGGCGGCGCGGCGCGCCGATGTCGCGGAAGATGCCGACCACGGCGGCCGGATCGGTGGTGGCGATGACGGCGCCCAGCAGCAGCGCCGAGAGCAGAGCCGCCCCCGTCACCTGCCACAGCGCGGCCCCCACCACCAGCGCCGTGACGATCACCGCCACCACGGCCAGCAGCAGCACCGGCACGATCTCGTCCATGAGCCGGCGTAGATCGAGCTTCAAGGCCATCTCGAACAGGAGCGGCGGCAGGAAGATGTAGAGGAAGGCCTCGCCCGGGATCTCGAGGTGGCCGAGCGCGGCGAGGAAGTCGGTCGCCATTCCGCCTTGCGGTGCGCGGCCCGCCTCGACCAGGAGGCCGAGGGCGACGCCGAGGGCCGCCAGCAGCACCGTCTCCGGCAGCATCAGCCGGCGCGCCAGCGAGGGCAGCAGGCTCACGAGCACGAACAGCCCGGCAAGGCCGAAGACGATGGTGGCGACGCCCTGCATGGCCGGTTGACCCGTGCCCCGACGATCCCCCTGGGAAGCCTCATCAATCTAGCCCGGATATCGGGCAGCGGTCACGGGGGCCTGCCACGAGGGCAGGCACACAACGTCTTTTCATTGTCATCCCGGACTCTAGGCGAACCCAAAGCTCGCAAGGGCTTTGGGCTTGTGAGCCTTGCGACCTGCCTTCGCCGACCTTCCTTCGCCCGCCGGAGCACGGCCGAGACGCTGTACCGAATGCTTAGCGGCGGGCTTCGCGAAGGCGGGAGCGAAGCCCCGGCTTCGCGCAGGCAGGTCCGGGATCCATGGCGCCAACAAGCTCGGCATCGGGATGACGGCTTATATGCGTGTCTTGGCGTCCTGCCAGGACACCGATGCTCACCCGCTCTTGCCGATGGCCTCATGGACGCCGTCCCAGTCGGGCGGCGGCGGGTGTGCGCGGAGCTCCGCGATCCGCCGCTCATAGAGCGCATAAAGCGGCGTCAGCGACACGAACTCGGTCCCGAGCCGGTCGTGCGCTTGGGCGAGCGCCGCCGCCGCGCCGTTCCAGTCGCAGGCCCGGTAGGCCTCGATCATGGCCCCGTGGGCCGTGGCGAGTGCGCGGAAGGCCTCGCCCTCGGCCATCGCCCGGTCCCCCAGCAGGGCATGGACGGCTTCGGGAATCCGCTTGCCCTTGACCCGCACCCGGTCGATCTCGATGAGGGCGAAGCCGTGGCCGGCGGCGGCCCTGGCCGTCGCCTCGCCGACCACGCAGTCGATGCCGTAGAGCCGCGTCAGGCCCTCGAGCCGCGAGGCCAGGTTCACGGTATCGCCGATGGCGGTGTAGCCGATGCGCTGCTCGGAGCCCATGTTGCCGACGCTGCAACGGCCGGTATTGATGCCGATGCCGAAGGCCAAGCCCATCGGCCCGCCGCCGCGCCCGGCCGCCTCTCTGGCGAGTTCGGCATTGAGCCGGGCGAGCTCGGCGCGCATGGCGAGCGCGGCTTCGAGCGCATGGGCGGCATGGTCCGGATCGTCGAGCGGCGCGTTCCAGAACGCCATGATGCAGTCGCCCATATATTTGTCGATGGTGCCGAGACGGCGCTGGATCACGCGCGTCATCGGCGTGAGGAAGCGGTTCATGAGGCGGGTGAGCTCGGCGGGATCGAGCCCTTCGGCGATGCTGGTGAAGCCCTGCAGGTCGGAGAACATGAGCGTCAGCTCGCGCATCTCGCCGCCGAGCCGGGGCGGCTCGGGCCGGGCAGCGAGCTTCTCGACCAGCACGGGCGAGAGATACTGGCTGAAGACGGCGCGCACATGGCGTTTCTCGCCCTCGGTCCGGAGATAGCCCAGGAACGAGGTGGCGAGATAGAGCAGCAGGGCCACGGCGGTCGGGAACAGCGGATCGACCAGCCAGCCGTCCTGTGTGAAGGCGAGCCACGAGCCGGCGATGGCGATGCCGGCGGCGCCGAGGCCCAGGAGCGCGCCGCCCACGGCCGAGAAGCGGCGCGCGGCCAGGATCAAGGCGCTGCCGAAGACCAGCAGGAACAGGATCTCGGCGCCGTCGGCCCAGTCGGGCCGGCTGAGATAGGTGCCGGTCGTCATCTGCTCGAGCGCCTGGGCCGTGACCTCGACGCCGGCCATGGTGGGGGCCAGCGGCGTGGGCTTCAGGTCCTTGAGCCCCTCGGCGGTCGAGCCGATCAGGACGATGCGTCCGGCAATGCGCGAGGGGTCGTTTTCGCCCGCGATCGCCAGCCAGGCCGGCACGAAGCGCTCGGGGCGGTGGCCGCTATCGTAGAGCGGCAGCCTACCGTTGGCATCGGTCGGGACGACGGCGGCGCCGATCTTGACCGCGACGATGCCGGTGGCGGCGCCGAAGCTGGCCTCGCCGCTGGCGCCCGAGGCCTTGACGACATAGCTCTTGGCACCCTGCGCCACGCGCAGCGCCTCGGCCGCCAGGCTCGGCAGGATCAGGTCGTCGATCCGCAGCAGGAGCGGCAGCCGCCGCATCGTGCCGTCGCTGTCCGGAACCACGTTGACGCTGCCATAGCCGGCGGCGGCACTTTCGAATTCGGGCCGGGCCCGCACGGCGCCGGCATAGCGCGGCAAGAACGCCCGCGGATCGTCGCCGGCCTGGGCGAAGCCGGCCTTGCGCGGCGGGGTGCCACCGCTGCGGCCGGTCAGCTCGAAGCCCACGACCGCGGGCGCGTTGGCAAGGCTCTCGGCCAGCATCACGTCGGGATCGGGAAGCTGCAGGATCGCCCGCTTGACGCCGTCGAGGCCGGGTGTGTCCGGCCAGAGCGCGACCAGGCTCTCGGGCGCCGTGCGGTCGGGCTCCGACAGCAGGATATCGAGCGCGATGGCCGCCGCCCCTTGGCCTTTCAGCCGGTCCACCAGCTCGGCCAGGCGCGAGCGCGGCCAGGGCCATTGGCCGAGCCTGGCCAGGCTCTCCTCGTCGATATCGACGATGGTCACCGGTGCCTCGACATAAGGGCGCGGCTCGAGGCGCTGGTAATTGTCGAAGACGAAATTGCGCAGACGCAGCACGCCGGGGCCCTCTTCGGCCCGCAGCGCCAGCGCGGCCAGAAGGAGCGCGAAGGGAATCGCGAGATCGAGCCAGCGCTTCATCGGTCTGCCGCGCGTAAAGGTCGTATGAATCTATCATTTCGCGGCGGAAAGGCGACGTCTCCGGCTTGTCGAGGCCCCGGACCCCGCGCGACTATCGGCGCTTCACAGGGCGTTTGTTCATGCCGAATGCGAGGACCCCCATGACCGACCCGTTCCGCCCCGAGGGCAGCTTCGTGAAGAAGGCCGTGGCCGCGCATGGCGGCCTCGTCGCGTCGCAGAGCCTGGCGGCCGCGCGCGTGGGTGCGGCGGTGCTGGCCGAGGGCGGCAACGCGGTCGACGCCGCGGTCGCGACCGGCTTCGCCGTCGGCGTGCTCGAGCCCTGGATGAGCGGCATCGGCGGCGGCGGCTTCATGCTGGTGGCGACGGCGGGGGCGGCCGAGGTGCAATGCGTCGATTTCGGCATGATCGCGCCCAAGGCGCTCGATCCGGCCGACTATCCGCTGGCGGGCGGCACGGCCGCCGGCCTCTTCGAATGGCCGGCGGTCGAGGGCGATCGCAATCTCAAGGGGCCGCTCTCGGTGGCGGTGCCGGGCCATGTCGACGGCATGCGGGTGGCGCATGAGGCCTTCGGCACGCTGCCCTGGGCGGACTTGCTGGCGCCGGCCATCGCCATCGCGGAGGCCGGGCTGCCGGTCGACTGGTTCACGACCCTCTCGATCGCGGTGGCGGCGCGCGAGCTGGCCGAGTTCGCGGGCGCCCGCAAGGTCTACTTGCCAGGTGGCCTGCCGCCGGCGCCCAATCCGGCGGAAGGCGCGCCGCCGCGCCTGCCCTTGGGCCGGCTCGACGTCACCTTGCGCCGCCTGGCCAAGGCGGGGCCGCGCGATTTCTACGAGGGCGAGACGGCGGCTGCCATCGCGGCCGAGATGCAGCGGCTGGGCGGCCGCTTGTCGGCGGCCGATCTCCGCGATTACGGCGCGCGCATCTTGCCGGCCTTGTCGATCCCCTATCGCGGCCTGGACGTCGCGGCCCCGCCGGGCCTCACCGCCGGCCCGACGCTCGCGCGCGTGCTCGAACTGCTGACCGCCGAGCTCGACCCGGCGCCAGGGGCAATGCCGGGCCCCGACGCCTATCGCGCCTATGCGGCGGCGCTCGACCGCGCCTACAAGGAGCGGTTCCAGACCATGGGCGATGCCGGCGACGGCGACGGCCGATCCGGCGCGCAAGCGCCCTCCTGCACCACCCATGTCTCGGTGGTGGACCGCCACGGCAACATGGTGGCGCTGACGCAGACCTTGCTGTCGCGCTTCGGTTCCAAGCTCCTGCTCGAGGACACCGGCATCCTGATGAACAACGGCATCATGTGGTTCGATCCGGCCCCCGGCCGGCCGAACTCGATCCGCCCCGGCAAGCGGCCTCTCTCCAACATGGTGCCGGCCATCCTGCGCAAGGACGGGGTTCCGTGGGTGGCGCTCGGCGCCTCGGGCGGCCGGCGCATCCTGCCAGCGGTGGCGCAAGTCCTTTCCTTCCTGGTCGATTTCGGCCTGGATCTCGAGGCCGCCTTCCATTGCCCGCGCCTCGACGCCAGCGGCGCCGGCGTCACGCTCGACCGTCGCCTCACGCCGGAGGTCGCCGCGGCCCTCGATCCGGCGCTGGCGGCGCGGCGCGGCGCGCTCGATCTCTATCCGGTGCTGTTCGCCTCGCCCAATGCGGTGCTGCGCGAGCTGCCGGGCTTCCTCAACCGCGGCATGGCCGACATCGCCTCGCCCTGGTCGGGCGTCGCGGCCGAAGGGTGAAGCCTTCGATTGCTTGCGGACCGAAGGGCCGCTCGGCCTCGCCCGATCCGAAGGCGGGGTTGACCGCGAACCGATCCGCCCGCGATGATGAGGCCGTCGCAAGGACACCAGGAATTTGCCGGGACCGGTTCGCCGCAACCCGGCAGCATCGGATGAAAAAAGGGGGAGCGTTTCATGACACGGCGGCTCGTCCGCAAGGCCGCGACCGGCCTTGCCTTCGCCCTTGGCCTGCTGCTCGGCGCCGGCCAAGCTTCGGCAGAGAAGATCGTCATTTCCAACTGGGACGGCTATATGCCGGCCGATCTCCTGGCCAACTTCACCAAGGAGACCGGGATCGAAGCCGAGATGTCCGTCCATGCCACCAACGAAGAGATCATGGGCAAGGTGGTGGCAGGGGGAGGCAAGGGCTACGACGTGCTGTTCGTCTCGAGCCCCTTCGTCGAGGCCTTGCGCAATCTCGAGCTGATCGCGCCGCTCGATCCGGCCAAGATTCCCAATCTTGCCAATCTCTATCCGGAAGCGCGCAACCTGGCCTATGACCCGGGCGACGCCCATTCCGTGCCCTATGCCTGGGGCACGACCGGCCTCTGCTACCGTTCGGACCTGGTCAAGACCGCGCCCGAGAGCTGGATGGATTTGCTGAAGCCGTCGGACGATCTCAAGGGCAAGGTGACCATGCTCGCGACCGATCGCTGGCTGATGGCGGCCGGCGCCAAGGCGCTGGGCTATTCGGTCAACACCACCGACGAGGACGAGATCGCCAAGATCAAGGCTCTGCTGATCGAGGCCAAGAAAAGCCTGCTCGCCTATGACGACACCACCTTCTACTCCAAGCTGGTATCGGGCGAGGCGCTACTGGTCCATGCCTGGGACGGGTGGTGCAACTACGGCATTGCCGAGAACGCGGCCATCAAGTTCGTGATTCCGAGGGAAGGCAGCGACATGTGGGTCGACACCATGGTCGTGACGGCGGCCTCCGAGCACAAGGACGCGGCGATGGCCTTCATCAACTATGTGCTGCGGCCGGAGGTGCATCGCTGGGTGGCGGAGAACATCCTCTACAAGGTGCCGAATCAGAAGGCGATGGAAGGGCTCGATCCGAAGCTGATCGAGCAATATCCCAACATCGGCATCGCACCGGCCGGCCTCATGAAGGAGGAGCAGCTGCGTGATCTGGGCAAGGCGCAGAAGGACTATACGCGCGCGGTGACCGAGATTACCTCGGCGCAGTAGGCCCGTTTTCATCGGCGGGGCCGTCTCGGGAGCCCGAGGCGGCCCCCGTCGCTTCGCCCGGTCACGGCGTTTCGATGAGATCGACCACCGGCTCGGCCGGCAGCTTTCGATGGCCGCGACTGTCGTCGGCGGGGCGCGTGCGCGTGGGCCTGCTGTCCCTGCCGCTCGGCTGGATCTCGGTCTTTCTGGTGCTGCCTTGCGCGCTCGTGATCCTGCTGAGCTTCTTCGAGCGCGGCACCTATGGCGGCATCGACTACCTCTTCACGTTCGAGAACTACCGGCGCGCCGCCGATACGCTCTATCTCGGCATCCTGCTGAACTCGCTGAAGATCGCGTTCCTCGTCACGCTGATTGCGTTCCTGCTGGGCTATCCCGCGGCCTACCTGATCGCGACCGCACCGGCCCGGTGGCAGAAGATCCTGCTGGTGCTGGCCGTTCTCCCGTTCTGGACCAACTATCTGATCCGCACCTACGCCTGGATCGTGATCTTGAACCGGCAGGGGCTGGTCAACGGGCTCCTGGCTTGGCTCGGCCTCGCGGGCGAGCCGGTCGATTTGCTCTATAACGAGTTCGCGATCATGGTCGGGCTGGTCTATGCCTATCTGCCCTTCATGATCCTGCCGCTCTATGCGGCCGTCAGCCGTCTCTCGCCCGATCTGATCGAGGCCTCGACCGACCTGGGCGCGTCGGGCTTCACCAGCTTCCGGCGCGTCACCCTGCCTCTCACGGTGCCGGGTGCCGCGGCCGGCGCCATCTTCGTGTTCGTCTACAGCATGGGCAATTTCATCACGCCCGACCTTCTGGGCGGCGGGCGCACCGTCATGGTCGGCAATCTGATCTACGACCAGTTCCTGAACGCCCGCGACTGGCCCTTCGGCGCCGCCCTCTCCTTCATCCTGATGGGAGTGATGATGGCGCTTCTGAGCCTGCAGGCTTTCCTCGTCAATCGCGCGCGGCGGATGGGCACGCATGACTGATGCCGGCCCCGATGCGAGCGCCCTCGCGAAGCTTCAGAGCCGGGCCACGCGCCGCTGGCTCAGGGGCCATGCGCTCCTCGTCTATCTCTTCCTCTATGGGCCGATCGTCACGCTGATCGTGCTGTCCTTCAACGAGGGCGGGATGCCGACTGCCTGGACCGGGTTCTCGGCCAAGTGGTACGGCATCCTGATCCAGAACCCGGACATCCTGCGGGCCGTGGCCAACAGCCTGCTGGTGGCGCTCGCGGTCACGCTGATCTCGACCGCCGGCGGCACGCTCCTGGCGCTCGGGCTCGAGCGCGGCCGGCCTTCGACGCTGCTCGACAGCTTCGTCATGGTGCCCATGATCATTCCGGACATCGTGCTCGCGATCGCGCTGCTCTCCTTCTACACGCTGCTCCAATTCACGCTCGGCCTCTACACCATCGTGCTGTCCCAGAGCGTGTTCGTGATTGCCTTCGCCGCGGCCGTGGTCCGCACCAGGCTGCGGAGCTTCGACCGCTCGATGATCGAGGCCTCGATCGACCTGGGCGCAACGGCCTGGACCACCTTCCGGCGCATCACCCTGCCGGTCATCCTGCCGGGCGTGATCGCGGCGGCGCTGCTCTCCTTCACCCTTTCGATCGACGATTTCGTGATCGCCTATTTCTCCGCCGGCGCCGGCAGCGCCTCCACCACCTTCCCGATGAGGATCTACGCCATGATCCGCTTCGGCGTGACGCCCGAGATCAACGCCATTGCCACCCTGCTGCTGTTCGTCAGCTTCACCCTGATGCTGCTGGCGCAGCGCCTGAACCGCGACTCGGGGCGGGAGCCGGGCGCATGACGGCGCTGATCGAGGTTGACGGGCTCGAGAAGTCCTTCGGCCCGGTGAAAGCGGTGGCCGGCGTCACGTTCGATATCCGCGAGAACGAGTTCTTCGCGCTGCTGGGGCCGTCGGGCTGCGGCAAGACCACCCTGCTGCGCATCCTGGCCGGCTTCGAGGCCCCCGACCGCGGCCGGGTCACGCTGGACGGCAAGGATCTGATCGCCATCCCGGCCAACCGGCGGCCGATCAACATGATGTTCCAGTCCTATGCCTTGTTCCCGCACATGACGGTCGAAGGGAACGTAGCCTACGGGCTGGAGATGGAAGGGGTCCGGGGCGCGGAGCTGAAGCGGCGCACGGCGGAGGCTCTGGCCATGGTCCAGCTCGAGGCGGTGGCCGGACGCAAGCCGCATCTGCTCTCCGGCGGCCAGCGCCAGCGGGTGGCGCTCGCCCGCGCGCTCGTCAAGCGGCCCCGGCTGCTGCTCCTCGACGAACCCCTGGCCGCGCTCGACAAGAAGCTGCGCGACCAGATGCGCCTGGAGCTCAAGCGGCTGCAGCACGAGACCGGCATCACCTTCCTGATCGTCACCCACGATCAGGAGGAGGCGCTGGTCATGGCCGACCGGATCGCCCTGATGAATCAAGGCCGGATCGCCCAGTTGGGGACACCCAGGCAGCTCTATGAAGAACCGGCCAGCCGGTTCGTCGCCGACTTCATCGGCCTGATGAACCTGATCGAGGGGCGGACTGCCGCCGGGGGGCTGGCGGCCGACGGGCTGGGGCGGGTCCTGCCGGCGCCGGTCGAGGGGGTGCCGGTGGGAACCGCCGCCGCGCTGGCCATCAGGCCGGAGCGCGTTCGCGTCCGTCCCGCCGGGCGAGCGGCGGCCGCCGAAAGCATTGCCGGCCGGATCGAGAGCATCGCCTATCTGGGGCAGGATCTGATCCTCCATGTCCGCGTCGAAGGCCTGGTGCGACCGCTGGTGGCACGACTCGGCGCCGGACAGGACGTCCCCTGCAATCTGAAGGAAGGCGTTTCGGTCGTTTGCGACTGGGCACGAGAACGCGCCCGATTGCTCACGAGCTGACCGATCTTGCGGCGCGCGCTGGACAAGAACGCGGCGAACGGGAACACTCGGACGTCGATCGGATCGAGCTATCCGACCTCGCGCGCCGCGGGCGCGCTCGCTACCCAAGAAAGGGGGACGATCAATGGCAAAAGCAGCGAAGAAGAAGGCCAAGAAGGCGGCCGGGAAGAAGGCCGCCAAACGCAAGCTTGCCGCCAGGAAAACGGCCAAGCGCAAGGTCGCCAAGCGCAAGGCGGCACCGCGCCGCGTGGCCAAGCGCAAGGCTGCCAAGAAGAAAGTTGCCGCGCCTAAGGCGAAGAAGCCCGCCGTGAAGAAAGCCGCCGTCGCCGCGAAGCCGGCGCCGGCCGCACCCAAGCCTGCGCCGGCGCCCAAGCCCGCAGCGGCTCCAGCGGCAGCACCGGCACCGGCGCCGACGGGGCTCGGCCCTGCCGAACCCAAGCCGGGGACATCGTCGACAAGCTGGTCTTCGGCGCCGAAGCCGCCGTCGGATAAGCCTCTGTAGCCGGGCTCCCGGCGTCCTGTCGCCGAAATTGGCGATCGCGAATTTCGGCGCTGACGGGCATCAACTCGTTGAATCGGCGCACCTGCGTTCCCGCGACGCTTGCCTCAGGCGTCGCGGGGCACAGGGCGCGCGGCGTGGGGACGGGGCGCCCCCGATCGAGCAGGGAAGCGAGGAAGGGCGATGGCGAAGGCGGCAAAAAAGATCCGGAAGAAAGCGGCTTCCAAGAAAGCGGTTCGGGCGAAGGTCGCCCGGAAGAAGATGACGGGGCGCAAGCCGGCGACAAAGAAGGCGGCCAAGCGGAAGGCGGTGCGCCGCCCTGCACCCAAGCGCAAGACCGCCGCAAAGAAGGCCGCTCGCGTCAAGGCCAAGCCGCCGGCGGCCAAGGCCCGGAAGGCCGCAGCGTCCAAGCCCGCTCAGGGCACGGTCGCCGCACCGCGGCCCGCCGCCAGGAAAGGCAAGCGGGTCGTGCTCTATCCCGAGGCGGCGTTCGGGCCCGCGCTCAACTGTGTGGGCATCGCCCAGCAGCTCCGCAAGCTCGGCCACGAGCCGATCTTCGTCTGCGACAAGGGCTTCAAGGGCGTGTTCGAGGGCTACGGCTTCGAGGAGAAGCTCGTGGACATGTCGGGCGGCATGCCCGACGAGGAGGCGGCCCGCTTCTGGTCCGACTTCATCGCGCAGCACCTGCCGCATTTCCGGCTCTCGCCGATCGAGCAGGTGTCCACTTACGTGGTGCCGGTGTGGGAGATGATCGTCGACACCGCGGTCAACTCGCACGAGATGCTGCTGGCTCACTTGAAGAGCCTCAAGCCGGACGTCGTCTGCGTCGACAACGTGATCCTGTTCCCGGCCATCAAGATGATCGGCAAGCCCTGGATCCGCATCATCTCCTGCTCGGAGAACGAGGTGCCGGACCCCGACATTCCGCCTCATCTCTCCGGCTGCGGCGAGAACGACAAGGCCTGCTTCAAGGCCTACGAGGCCGAGTTCCTGAAGCGGGTGAAGCCGGCGCATGACCGCTTCAACGCCTTCCTGGCGAAGGTGGGCCATCCGCCCTACGAGCTCGGCGAGTTCTTCGAGACCTCGCCCTACATGAACCTGCTGCTCTATCCCAAGCACCTGCGGTTCAAGCGGCGCCATCCGCTCGACCCGAAGCGCTTCCAATATCTCGACGGCTGCGTGCGCGACGAGGGCCGCTACACCGTCCCGAAGTTCAGCGCCAACCGAGGCAAGCCGCTCATCTATGTGAGCTTCGGCAGCCTGGGGGCGGCCGATGTCGAGCTCTACAAGCGCATGATCGCGCTGTTCGGGCGCTTGCCTTACCGCTTCCTGATGAATGTCGGCGAATACATCGACCAGTACGAGGACGTGCCGCCCAACCTGCATCTGGAGAAGTGGTATCCGCAGCCGGCGGTGGTGCCGCAGGTCGATCTCTTCATCCACCATGGCGGCAACAACAGCTTCACCGAGGCGCTCTATTTCGGGAAGCCCGCCATCATCATGCCTTATTGCTGGGACGGGCTCGACAACGCCACGCGCATCCAGGACACAGGGTTCGGCGCCAAGCTGTCGCGCTATGCCTGGAGCGACGATGAACTCGCCCAAACCATCGCGCGGCTCCTCGGCGACCAGGCGATGAAGGCGCGGCTTGCCGAATGCAGCGCCTACATGAAGTCGCAGAACGGCCCGGCCAAGGCCGCCCGGATCATTGCCGAGGTGGCGGAGCGGGGGTAGGCGCGTCCGTCAGCCCGGCTCGATGCGCGCCGCCTTGCCGGGCCGCATCGGCCGCGGGTGGGCGTCGGTCGGAGTGGGCAGGATGCGGTCGCGGCGGGAGGCATCGTGCACGACGATCGCCGTATTGTAGCCGAGCGCCTGCAGGGCGGCCGTCAGGCGCGGCAGCTTCGATCGATGGCGTGGATCGAGCAGCCGCCGGGCTTCCTTGTGATCGACCTTGAGCCGGCGCGCCAACTCGGCCGCCGATACCTTGCTTTCCTTGGCCACTTTGTAAAGCGCCGCCTTGAGCGCGACCGTCGGCTCGGGCGCCACCCGATGCTCGCCGCGCTTGATCGTCGAGGGGGCGGGAATCTCCTCTCGGTCCGCGATCCGGCTCATCAGGGCCTCGGACAGGCAGTCCGCCGCCTCGGTAAGCGCCTCCGCCTCCGTTGCGCCGTCGGTGAGCGCTTCGGGCAGATCGCGGAAATGCACGAGATAACGCCCTGCGCGATCACGCGAGAGTTTGGCGGGATAGGCGAAAAGGGTCGTGCGCATCGGTCTCACTCCATATCCGACTTCTTGAGGCCCAACTGATCCAGCATCGCCTTCAGCAATCCAGGCCCGATCTCCTTCCTGCGGTCCTTGACGGTGGTCTTCTTCGCACCGTAGTAGAGCGTGCCGTGACTGCCCTTGCCGTGACGCTTGTCGAAAACGACGGGAACGTCGCGTGCCTTTCCCAGGCGCTGAACACGCTTGACGAACTCGTCCCCCTTCATCGACGACAATATAGGACAAAAATGTCCGACCATCAACCGGCCGCCGCAACATCGAGCGATCGCCCAAGGAGACGAAAGGCATGATCGAAGGCTCTTCCGCCCCCCACATCCATCCGGCCGCTACCTACGACGACCTCGTCGATTGGGGCGATCAGCCGGACGCGATCGAGGGCCGCTCGCAGTCGCGCGGGCGGCTCCTATGGAAGCGCGACGAGGCGGGCGAGCGCGTGGTCGAAGCGGGCCTGTGGGTCTGCACGCCCGGCTCCTGGCGTCTTTCCATCCCGGGCGACGAGCTCTGCTACTTTCTTGCCGGTCGCGCCACCTACACCGAGCATAACGGCGAGACCATCGAGGTGGGGCCGCAGACGGTGGCCCATTTCCCCTCCGGCTGGGCCGGGCGCTGCGACGTGCACGAGACCATCCGCAACACCTACATGCTCGCGCGCACGCCGGCCACGATCGACCGCGGTGCCTCGCCGGTCATGCGCTCGCCGCTGACGCAAGCTTCGCTCGTCGATTGGGGCCCGGTGCCGACCATGATCGAGGGCCAGTCCTTGACCTCGGGCAAGCTTCTCTACAAGGGGCCGGGCGGGCACAGCGAGACCGGCATCTGGGTCTGTACGCCGGGCTTCTGGAACTGCCACGTCACGCGCGACGAGTATTGCCACTTCATCGCCGGGCGCTGCACCTACACGCACGAAACGGGCGAGGTGATCGAGATCCGCCCCGACACGGTCGCCTTCTTCCCGCAAGACTGGAAAGGCACCTGCCGCGTGCACGAAACCGTGCGCAAGGTCTATATGATTCGGTAAGTGTTTCGGCGCGCCCGGCCGGATTCTCTCGGTATCATCGCTGTCGAACAGCCGCGTCCGCGGCAATGACGTGGGCCAAAGCGCCCATGCTGCAAATCGGCTCTATTTGCAGGAACGACGATGGCGGTTCGACGGTCATGCCGAACGCCGAAGACTAGAGGCAAGTCCGACATCTATCGAAAATACACCGGGCGCCGCGCCAAACCGCGGGCGCTGAATATCCAGTTGTGCAGTGGAAATAATCGCGATGCGCATATAAGGGTTGACTTCGGCGCGACAACGGCGCGAGGCTTTCATCGTCCGTCGTCGCTCGACGGCGGACCGACGAAACTCAACGCAGGAGGGTGCTACCCGGCATGACGCCACCGGGCATAATGCCCCGGCCCCGCTGCGAGGCGGGGCCACGATCCCGCTAGACGCCGGACCCTGCCGGATCGCTGCGGCGGGATCGCCGACAATCTGGAGACTGGCACATGCAGCGCGTGAAAACCGCGCGCATGAAACATGGTTTCGATAAACTCCATGGGTGGGCCGAAGAGGCCGACCGCAAGCGACCCCGCCGAGGACGCGTCCTGGCGGGGTTCGCATGAGCGGGGTGGCGTGTTTCCCTCTCGTTCGGTATGGGCGAAGACCGGCGCCCGCCGCCCGCGAGCGCCGGCCTTCGGATTTTCCGTCAGCTCCGAGCGGCGCGGAACGTGATGCCGTTCGGCCCTTTGCCGACCGGAACCGTCGCGATCACCGCCTGGGTCGCCGTGTCGAGGATGGAGACCGTTCCGTCGACGATATTGCTGACGAAGGCGGCGGCGCCATCGTCGCTGACGACGACGCCATGCGCGCCCCGGCCGACCGTGACGGTTTTCGCCACACGCTCCGCGGCCACATCGACGATCGAGACGCGATTGTCCGGCTCCTCCTCGCTTCCCTGGTTGGCGACGTAGAGCCATCGCCCGTCGGGCGTGGCGAAGAGCTGGATCGGGCCGCGGCCGACCGCGAGTTTCGTGCGTGCGGTACGGCCCGGCACGTCCACCGCCGCGACCGCATTGTCATCGCGCAAGGAGACGAACAGCGTTCCCCGTTCGGCTGGAACGCGACCTGCACCGGCGCGTTGCCGACCTCGATCCGATCCGCTTCTTTCCGGCTGGCGATGTCGATGACGGAGACGCTGCCATCCTTGACATTGGCGACGCAGATCTCCCGCCCGTCGGGGCTCATCCGCAAGCCGTGCGGAAAGGCCCCCGTGGGAATGACGGCTGCGACCGCACCCTGCTCCAGGTCGACGACATTGACGGCGTTGTCCTCGGAGACGGTGACGAAGGCGAAGCGGCCGTCGGCATCCGCCACCACATGCGCGGGGTGTCGGCCGACCGCGATCTGCCCGATGACGCCTCGGGCCAGATCGGACGGGTCGAGCTGGATCAGCACGCCCTGGTCCATGTCGTCTTCAGAGCCGCCCTGCATCGCCATCATTGAACCGACGGCGAGCAGGCGCCGTCCCTTGTCGGCGATCTGCACGTTATGCGGCATGACGGGGACCTCGACGGTGGTGACGCCGCTGGTGGCGAGATCGATCGCGCTGATCGAGTTGCCTTCCTCGTCGGCCGTGTAGACGGTGCCCGACAAGCGAGACTGTGCCGCCAGAGCCCTGGCCAGGATGCGGCTGCCGAGGGCAGGAGCGAGCGGGGCGCCCAGAGCCAGGGCGCCGAAAGTGCCGCCGGCCAAGAGCGCGCGGCGACGCGAGATGCGAAACATGGATTCAGTCCTCTCGAATGGAATGGACAAGTGCCCGACCGCGCGGTCGGGCCTGCGCAAGCGCTACCCCCATGATGCAGGGGGGCTCAGACTCGAGAGGATTGAATCGGTGGTCTCTGCTCCGGCGGAATGTAGCGGCCGTCGGCAACTCGACCGGCGAGCAGGGCAGGTGCGATCGGCCGTGCCCGGTCTATCGGGGGACGCGCTGAAACGGCGGCGAGAAGCTGGCAGGCGGCGCCGGCTGGGCACTGCATATGGCCGATCGCGCCATGGTCCGACGGGTCCGGCGCGGTGCCGCCGGAGCAAGGCGCATCGGCCGCGATCGCGACGCTCATGGCATGGGCAGCTGGCGATCCATTGTGGCCGAGGCCGAGCAGCATCGCCGCCAGCACCAGCGCGAGGCCGACAAGAAGCATCTCGCGAGCGCGGCGGGCCTCAATCCTGGTGCTCTTGATTTTCATCAAGCGCAGCATGTCCTGCTGCCTCTGTGTCGATTGCAGAGAGCGATAAAGCTATTTAGTGCGATCGTGCGTCGTCGCGCAGCGCGACCGAACGCCGCCCCCGCGGACGACCGCGTAAAGCTTTTCTAGAGCGAGTTTCGTTTGGTTTGAATCGCGCCTCTTCGTCGTTCCCGCGAAAGCGGGAACCCAGGGGGCAAGCGATGTGCGGTCGCCCCTGGGCCCCGGCTTTCGCCGGGGCGACGAACGTATATTCGATTCAAACGGGAAGTGCCCTAAAACTGCTCGACCGCCATGCCCGCAAGCGCGCCCTTGCCGGCCATGACGGCGGCGAAGGGCGCCGAATGCTCGGGCAGGATGCGCTCCATATAGAAGCGCGCGCAGGCGAGCTTGGCCTTGTAGAAATCGCCCTCCTCGCCTGATTGCTTGGCGAGCGCCAGGCGCGCCATGCGGGCCCAGAGATAGGCGAACACCGTGTAGGCGAAGAGCCTGAGATAGTCGGATGCCGCGGCGGCTCCCGCTTCGGGGTCCTTCATGCCGCTCTCGGCGACGAAGGCCGTCGCCTGCTGCAGCCGGGCGAACACCTTGGCCAAGGGCAGCGCGAACTCGCCCATGCCGGGCTCCGTGCTCGCCTGCTCGATGAAAGCCGCCACCGGATGGAAGAAGCGGCGCAAGAGGCGGCCCATGGAGAGCCCCAGCTTGCGGCCCACCAGGTCGAGCGCCTGGATGCCGTTGGTGCCCTCGTAGATCTGCGTGATGCGCGCGTCGCGCGCGAGCTGCTCCATGCCGTTGTCGCGGATGTAGCCGTGGCCGCCCCAGACCTGGATGCCGAGATTGGCGGCCTCGAAGCCGAGATCGGTCAAGGCCGCCTTCACGATCGGCGTCAAGAGCGCCACCAGATCGTCGGCCGCCTGGCGCGCCTCGGGATCGGGCAGCTTGAGCGAGAGATCGAGCTCGTGCCCGACCCACAGTGCCAGCGCGCGCGCGGCCTCGGTCTTGGCGCGCATGGTGAGCAGCATGCGCCGCACGTCCGGGTGATGGATGATCGGATCGGCCGGCTGGTCCGGCGCCTGCGGCCCTTGTGGGGCACGGCCCTGAGCCCGCGTCTTCGCATAGTCGCGCGCGCCCTGGTAGGCGGCCTCGGCCACGCCCAGCCCCTGCATGCCCACGCCGAGCCGGGCCGCGTTCATCATGGTGAACATGGCCGACATGCCCTTGTGCGGCCGGCCCACGAGCCAGCCGGCGGCGCCGTCGAAGGCGAGCTGGCAGGTGGGCGAGGCGTGCAGCCCCATCTTCTTCTCGATGGCGATGCAGGAGACCCCGTTGCGTGCACCTAAGCTGCCGTCCGGCTTCACCAGGAACTTCGGCACCAGGAACAGGCTGATGCCGCGCGTGCCTGCGGGCGCGTCCGGCAGGCGCGCCAGCACCAGATGCAGGATGTTGGGCGTGAGGTCGTGCTCGCCGGCCGAGATGAAGATCTTGGTGCCGCTGATCTTGTAGCTGCCGTCGCCTTGCGGCTCGGCCTTGGTGCGCACGAGCCCGAGGTCGGTGCCGCATTGGGGCTCGGTCAGGCACATGGTGCCGCACCATTCGCCGGTCGCGAGCTTCGGCAGGTAGAGCGCCTTCTGTTCGGGGCTCCCGTGCAGCGCCAGCGCGTTGTAGGCGCCGTTGGAGAGGCCCGGGAACATGCCGAAGGCGAGGTTCGAGGAGCAGATGATCTCCTCGACCGCGAAGGCCAGAAGCTTCGGCAAGCCCTGGCCGCCGAACTCGGGCTCGCAGGCGAGCGACACCCAGCCGCCCTCGACGAAGGCCTGGTAGGCCTCGCGGAAGCCGGGCGGCGTGACGACGACGCCGTTCTCGAACTTGAGGCCCGTCTCGTCGCCGCTGCGGTTCAAGGGCAGGATCTGTTCCTCGCAGAAGATCGCGGCCGCCTCGAGCACGCTGTCGATCAGCTCCGGCGTGGCGTCCTGATAGCCCGGCAGCTTCGCGAGCCCGCCCGCCTGCAGCAGCTCGTGCAACACGAAGCGGATGTCGCGCAACGGGGCTTTGTAGTTCGGCATGGGCGGGCCTCTCAGCTCCTCAGAGCTTCATCGGTGAAGGAAATCGACGCTTTCTGCTTTTTCTTCGTCATTCCCGCGTCCGCGGGCTTCGCCCGCGACTCTTAAGGTTCGCCGGCGAAGCCGGCCAGGGAATCCATGGCAATGCCGAGTTCCGATTTCGACATGGACCCTCGCTTTCGCGAGGGTGACGGTTAATCTTTAAGCGACATTGCGGCTTACTTTCGCTCACGGCACTCAATTCCGCAGCGGCTTGCCGGTCTCGAGCATGTGCTCCATGCGCGCGAGCGTTGGCGCGGTGCGGATCAGCGCCATGAAGCCCTCGGCCGCGAGCTTGCGCAGAGCCTCCTCGTCGGTCTGCAGCTCGGGGTCGGCCGCCTTGCCGCCGGTCAGGAGCTCGGCCAGCGCAGCGGCCACGACACAGTCGTGCGGCGTCGCCTTGCCGGCCAGGAAGAAATTCTCGACCGCGAGCTCGAGCGCGGCGCGTCCCGAAGGGCCGGGCAGCGCGAACAGGGGCGGCTCGGGCGGCTTGTAGCCCTTGGCCAGTTCGAGCGCCTTGGCCTTGGCTGTAGCCAAGAGCCGCTCGCGGTTCATGACGATTTCGTCCTCAGGCCGGAGGAATCCCAGCTCGCGCGCCTCGGCCGCCGACTTCGACACCTTGGCCATCGAGATGGTTTCGAAGGCGCGCGTCACGGGCGGCATCGGTCCGCCCGGCCGGCCGGGCGCCTTGGTATAGCGGTCGAGCAGCTCGTGGGCGCCGCCCCAGCCGGGAATGAGCCCGACGCCGACCTCGACGAGGCCGATGTAGCTCTCGGCATGGGCGACGACGCGGCTGGCATGGAGCAGGATCTCGCAGCCCCCGCCCAAGGCCATGCCGGCGGGGGCGGCCACAGTCGGGAAGGGCGCGTATTTGAGCGCCTTCAGGATGGCGAGGCCGTCCTTGACGAGGCCCTCGATCATGGGCCAGAGCCCGATATTGGCGGCGAAGAGGGCGAGGCCCAGATTGGCGCCGACCGAGAACTGGTCGGCTTCGTTGTAGATGACGAGCGCCTTGAAGCGCTTCGGCACGAGGCCGATCGCTTCCTTGATGAGGCCCAGGATCTCGGCATCGAGCGCGTTCATCTTGCTATGGAACTCGAGGCAGGCGATGCCGTCGCCGATATCCCACAGGCTGGCTGAGCCGTTTTTCGCGACGGGCTCGCCCGCGCGCTTCACATCCTCCAGCAGCAGCACGCCCGCGGGGCGCTCGACGGGATGATGCTTGCCGTCGAGCCCGAGGGCCGTGAGCCGGCCGCCCTCGATCTTGTAGAAGCCGCCGGCCTTGGCCGCGGATGCCAGCAGCGGCGGCACGGGCTTGCCGTCCTTCTCGAGCTGGCTTGCGAACCAGTCCGCGCCCAGGCGGTCGATCAGCTCGAACGGCCCCCATTTCCAGGCATAGCCCAGCCGCATGGCGCGATCGACCGAGACGATGTCGTCGGCGATCTCGGGCACCAGCGAGGCCGCATAGGGCAGAAGCTCCGAGAGCACGCGCCAGGCATGGCGCCCGCCGCGGTCGGGATGCTCGACCACGGCGCGCAGGCCCTTCTTGCCGGCCTCCACGCTGTCGAGCCGCGGTTCCTCCTTGGGCCGGAACGCACCGGTCTCGAGGTCGATCGCCTCGAGCGTCCGGCCGCCCTTCTCGTCCTTGAGCATCCGGTAGAAGCCGCCCTTGCCCTTGCGGCCCGTATAACCGTCCGCGATCAGCTTCCTGAGCAAGGGGAAGTCGCGCCGGATACGGTGATAGTCGTCGCTCTCAGGCAGGGCCGCCGCCAGCGCGCCGTCCACATGGGGCTGGAGATCGAGGCCGGTCAAGTCGAGCAGCCCGAACACGCCGGTCTTGGGAATGCCGAGCGGCTTTCCCATGACGGCGTCCGCCTCCTCGACCGTGAGGCCGAGGTCGAGGGCCGCGGTCACGGCCGACTGCATCCAATAGACGCCGATGCGGTTGGCGACGAAGCCCGGCGTATCCTTGCAGCGCACCACGCCCTTGCCGAGCGCGCGGTCGGCGAAATCCTCGAGCGCGGCGACGGCCTGGCCCCGCGTCTTCTCGCCGGCCACGATCTCGAGCAGCCGCATATAGCGCGGCGGATTGAAGAAATGGGTGATGGCGAAGTCTTGCGCGAAACTCTCGCCCATGTCGGCGATGAGATCGGAAAGCGGAATGGTCGAGGTGTTGGAGGAGACGATCGAGCCCTTCTTGCGCACCGTTTCGATCTTGCTGTAGAGCGCGCGCTTGATCTCGATGTTCTCGAGCACGGCCTCGACGATCCAGTCCGCGTCGGCGAGCAGGCCCAGATCGTCCTCGGTGTTGCCGGGCGTGATGAGGGCGGCGTTGGCCGGCAGCATCAGGGGTGCCGGCTCGGTCTTGAGCATGCGCTCGATGGCGCCTCTGGCGATGGCGCTGCGGTCGGGATTGTCCTTCGCCACGATGTCGAGCAGCGCCACGGGCACGCCCGCATTGGCGATCTGGGCGGCGATGCCGCTGCCCATCACGCCGGCGCCGATGACGACGGCTTTACGGATCTCCGGGGCTTCGCGGGTTTGGGGCGCCTTGCCGCTCCGCGGCTCTGGCACCTTGGCGGCTCTGCGCGCGGCCATGGCTTAGAGCTTCGCAAAAGGAGGCTGCGGATTCTGAAGCATTATGTATTCCTCTTTATCGTCATTCCCGCGAAAGCGGGAATCCATGGTGATGGTACGCTCCGGCTTCGACATGGACCCTCGCTTTCGCGAGGGTGACGGATGAGTGGTTTCGATATCCGGCTTCATTTCGACGTGCGCTTTCACACCGCCTCGAGGATGGTGGCGATGCCCTGGCCGCCGCCGATGCATTGGGTCGCGAGCGCGAACTCCTTGCCCTCGCGTTTCAGGAGCTGCGCCGCCTTGCCGGTGATGCGGGCCCCCGTGGCGCCGAGCGGATGGCCCAGCGCGATGGCGCCGCCGTCGAGATTGGTCTTGTCGAGGTCGAGCTCGAGCTCGTCGGCGCAGGCGAGCACCTGCACCGCGAAGGCCTCGTTGAGCTCGACCACATCGATGTCGGAGAGCGCGAGCTTGGCGCGCGCGAGCGCCTTCTTCGTGGCCGCGACCGGGCCGATGCCCATGATCTCGGGCGCGCAGCCGGCGACCGCGATGCTCTTGATGCGCGCGAGTGGCTTGAGCCCGTGCGCCTTGGCATAGTCCTCGGCGGCGACCACCACGGCCGAGGCGCCGTCGGTCAAGGGCGAGGAGGTGCCGGCCGTGACCGTGCCGCTGGCCTCGAAGGCGGGCTTCAGGCCCTTGAGGCCTTCGAGCGTGGTGTCGGGGCGGATGCAGCCATCCTTGGCGACGAGATCGTTGCCCGAGCCCACGGGCGCGATCTCGGGATCGAGCTTGCCTGCGGCCTGTGCCGCGGCCGCGCGTTGCTGGCTCTTTAGCGCGAATTCCTCCTGGCGCTCGCGCGAGATCTTGTATTTGCGAACCAGGTTTTCGGCCGTGATCCCCATCGCCATATAGGCGCCGGGCACGCGCTCCATCAGGCCCGGATGCGGCAGCGGATTGAACCCCATCATCGGCACGCGGCTCATGGACTCGATGCCGGCGCAGACGAAGAGATCGCCCGCTCCGAGCGCGATGGCGCCGGCCGCGTTGTGGATGCCCTGCATGGAAGAGCCGCAGAAGCGGTTGACGGTGGCGCCGGCCACGCTCTGCGGCAGGCCGGCCAGGAGCACGGTGAGGCGTGCCACATTCAGGCCCTGCTCGCCCTCCGGGAAGGCGCAGCCCATGAAGAGGTCCTCGATGTCCTCGGTCGGCACGCCCGCCCGCTCGATCACGGCCTTGACCGCCGTGGCGGCGAGGTCGTCCGGCCGCACGCGGGCGAGCGCCCCCTTGTGCGCGAAGTGGAACGGGGTGCGGGCATAGCCGACGATGACGGCGCTGCGGGTCATGCGGGTTTCCTTTCGGCGGAGCTCTCGGCCATGAGGCGTTTCTTGTCGATCTTGCCGACGGCGGTCTTGGGCAGCGCGTCGCGGAACTCGTAGAGCTTGGGCAGCTCGATCGGCGACAGCTTGTCGGCAAGGAAGCGGGTGAGGTCGGTGTCGGCGATGGTCTTGCCGGGCTTCGTCACCACGAAGGCCTTCACGGTCTGGCCGCGATAGGCGTCGGCGATGCCGACCACGGCGCAGTCGGCCACGTCGGGATGGCGATAGATCGCCTCCTCGACCACGCGCGGATAGACCTTGTAGCCGCCGGCATTGATCATGTCCTTGAGCCGGTCGGTGATGAAGCAGTAGCCGTCCGGATCGAGATAGCCGACATCGCCGGTGCGGAAGGCGTGGTCGATGAAGGCGGCTGCCGTCTCGTCGGGGCGCTTCCAGTAGCCCGCCATCACCTGCGGCCCGCGCACGCAGATCTCGCCATGCTCGCCCTGGCGCAGCAGCCGGTGGGGCGGCTCGGCCTCGCGGATCTCGACCACCGTGCCGGGATAAGGCAGCCCGACCGAGCCCGGCCTTCCCTCTTCGAGCGGCGGGTTGCAGCACACCACCGGCGAGGCTTCCGAGAGGCCGTAGCCCTCGACCAGCTTGGCCTGGGTGATGGTCTCGAAGCGCTTGCGCACCTCCTCGGGCAGCGGGGCCCCGCCCGAGATGCAGAACTCGAGCGAGGAGAGGTCGTAGTCGGCGATGCGCGGATGGTTGTTGATCGCGGTGAAGAGCGTCGGCACGCCGGCAAACGCGGTCGGCTTCTTGGCGTGGATGGTCTTGAGCAGCCCTTTCAATTCGAAGCGCGGCAACAGGATCATCTCGGCGCCGACCACGAGGCTCCAGTTCATCACCACCGTCATGGCGAAGACGTGAAAGAGCGGCAGCACGCCCAGCATGCGCTCCTGCTTGTCCGCGCTGTCGTCGCCGACCGGAAACCACAGCCGGCATTGCTGCGCATTGATATAGACGTTGGCGTGGGTGAGCATGGCGCCCTTGGGCACGCCGGTGGTACCGCCGGTATATTGCAGCAACGCCAGCGCGCGCTCGGGATCGATCTCGGGCGGCTCGAACCCGCCCTCGTTGTCGATCAGTTCGGAGAAGGCCACATGCCGCTCGTCCCTGGGCGGCGCCACGAGGTGGCGGCGCATGGCGAGCTGATAGAACCAGCGCTTGGGCCGCGGCAGGGCTTCGGCCATCGGGCAGACGATCAGGCGCTCGAGCCGGGTCTCGCCCAGGAGCGGGTCGAGCTTGCCGTAGAGCGCCGCCAGATCGAGCGTGGCGATGACGTCGGTCTCGGAATCCTCGATCTGGTGGCGGATCTCGTCCGGCGCGTAGAGCGGGTTGAAGTTGACGACCGTGGCGCCGGTCTTGAGCGCCGCGTGATAGAGGATCACGAAATAGGGGCAGTTCGGCAGGAACAGCCCGAGCTTGATGCCGGGCCCGACGCCGATGCGGGCGAGGCCCGTGGCGGCGCGGTCGACCAGCTGTCCCAGCTCGGCATAGCTCGTGCGCCGGCCGAGGAAATCGATGGCGGGCTTGTCGGGCCAGCGCCGCACCGCCTCGTCGAGGAGCGCGTAGACCGGCTTGGGCTCGATCACCGCGCCCCAATCCACGTCCTTGGGATAGCTCTTGAGCCAGGCATAGGCGGGCCGGCCTTGGGGAGGCCGAGCCTCGGAGGGGACGAGCGGTGCCGTCATGAGCAGGAGGCCGTCATGAGCGTGGTCCCAGGGGACGGTCGCGCCCCAAGCGGGTCGGGCGGCCCCGACTCCGAACGGTCGGGCGCCATCCGTCCGTCCACTGTGGCGGCTGGCGCCCCCGAGGGCTAGCCCCTTTGCGAGGGATCGTGAACGGACAAGGTTGCCGATTTCTTTCGAATGCGGACCGTCGGGATCGGGGCGAGGTCATGGCCGCCATCGCTCGGCCATCCTGGCCAAAGCGCGCACCATCAGCCGTCGCGGCAGCAGGCGGGGCGCAAGCGCCGCGAGCCGGCCTTGCAGCCCCACCACATGCACCGTCTTGCGCCCCAGCGCCGTCAGGGCTTGGCGCGCCACCCGCTCGGGATCGTCCGTCGTGGCATAGGCCGGCAGGGAAAGCTTCGCGCGCTCGAAGAAGCGCGTGCGCGTGGCGCCGGGACAGAGCGCCAGCACGTCCACCGGCTCGCGCCGCAACTCGGTCGCCAGCGCCTCGGCATAGGCCAGAAGGAAGCTCTTGCTGGCGGCGTAGGTCGCCATATAGGGCATGGGGAAGAAGGCGAGCGAGCTCACGACATAGAGCAGGCCTGCGCGCCGCCGCTCGTCTCTCGCGCGCGCGATCATGGCCGGCGCCAACGCGCGGGTGAGCGTCACCGGGAGGGAGGCGTTCACCCTTATCATCGCCTCGTCGACGCCGGCGGGACCCTCGAGCGCGCCGCCGAAGCGGCCGAAGCCGGCATTGTTGACCAGAAGATCGAGCGGTGCGGCGCGCGCCTCATCGAGGACGCGCCCGAGGCCCTCCGCGGTGGCGAGATCGGCAGCGATCGTCTCGACCTGGCGGCCTTCGGCCCGCAGCGCCGCCGCCAGCCGATCGAGCCGATCGGCATTCCGGCCGGTGAGCCACAGCGCGGTCGAGCGCGGTAGTGTCCGCGCGATCGCCTCGCCGATGCCGCTCGAGGCCCCGGTGATCAATGCAGCCCGGTATTCCATCAGGGGCTTCCTCCCTGTTTCGCCTCGGGATTCTGCCAAAAAGCCGCGCAACCGCGAACCGGACGGCAGGCAATGGCAGGGGCCAATTGCAATCCGGCCCCGGCTTGGGAAATATGCCGGCGCTTCATCCTGGCGGCCGCCCCTCGCGCTGGCCCGCCTCGTTATCGATCACAGGACGGGTTTTCCACGATGGCTCGCTTTCGCACCCTCGATCAGCTCGACGTCGCCGGCAAGCGCGTGCTGGTGCGCCTCGATCTCAACGTGCCGGTCAAGGACGGCCGCGTCACCGATCCCACCCGCATCGATCGCTCGGCCGCGACCGTGCAGGCACTGATCGATCGCGGCGCCAAGGTGATCGTGATGTCGCATTTCGGCCGGCCCGAAGGCAAGCGCGTGGAGGCGATGTCGCTGAAGCCGATCGCCGAGGCCTTGGGCGTGGCGCTGGGCGGGCGCAAGGTGGCCTTCGCCCCCGATTGCATCGGCCCCAAGGCCGAGCTCGCGGTGGCGGCGCTCCATCCCGGCGAGGTGCTGTTGCTCGAGAATCTGCGCTTCCATCCCGAGGAGGAGAAGAACGACCGTGCCTTCGCCGAGAAGCTGGCGGCGCTGGGCGACCTCTATGTCAACGACGCCTTCTCCTGCGCGCATCGCGCCCATGCCTCGACCGAGGCGATCGCGCGGCTGCTGCCGGCGGCGGCGGGCCTGCTGATGCAGGCCGAGCTCGATCACCTGACGAAGGCGCTGGAGACGCCGCAGCGTCCCGTGGCGGCCATCGTCGGCGGCGCCAAGGTTTCGACCAAGCTCGATCTCTTGGGCAATCTGGTGGAGAAGGTCGATCTGCTCGTGATCGGCGGCGGCATGGCCAATACCTTCCTCTTCGCCAGCGGCATCGGTATCGGCAATTCGCTGGCCGAACGCGACATGGCGGAGACTGCGCGCCAGATCCTCGCCAAGGCCAAGGCCGCGGGCTGCGACGTGATGCTGCCCGAGGACGCGGTGGTGGCCGACAGGCTGGCACCCGGTGTGGAAAGCCAGGTCGTCGGCATCGATGCCGTGCCGGCCGGCAAGCTCATCCTCGACGTGGGCCCGCGTACCTCTGATGCCATCGCCTTGCGGCTCGAGGGCTGCCGCACGCTGGTCTGGAACGGGCCGCTCGGCGCCTTCGAGACGCCGCCCTTCGATGCCGGCACCACGCGGCTCGCCGTGCGCGTGGCCGAGCTCACCCGCGAAGGCCGGCTGCTGTCGGTCGCGGGCGGCGGCGACACGGTGGCGGCTTTGGCCAAGGCCGGCGTGGCCAACGCGCTCACCTACGTCTCGACCGCGGGCGGCGCCTTCCTCGAATGGCTCGAAGGCAAGACCCTGCCGGGCGTCAAGGCGCTCGAGGACGCGGCGAAGGGTTGACGAGCCCGAAGAAAAGCGGATCGCTCAAAGAGCCATCGTCAGCAGCACCAGCGTCGCGGCGCCGGCGGCCACGCCCAGGAGCATGTTGCGGCGGGCGAGGAAGAAGGCCGCGAGCGCCACGCCGGCCGCGATCAGCCGATGGGCCAGCGGCGTGTCGGCCAGCGGGCCCAGCGGCAGCACGATCATGCGGGCGATGAGGCCGGCCAGCATGGCGTAGGCCACGGCCGCGACCCAGCGGAAGAGCGGGCCGTCGAGCCTGATCCCGCCGCCGAGCGCCACGCCCACGCCGCGCCAGACATAGGTCACGGCGGCGGCGCCGAGCAGCAGCAGCCAGAGCGAGAGATCGCTCATCGCGCCTCCTCGGCGAGGCCCTCGCGCCGCGCGAGCTGGCGCGCGAGCGGCCGCTCCAGAGCGAAGGCCGCGCTGCCGGCGACGAGGCCCGTCAGCAGCAGGCTCCAGTCGGGCGAGACGAGATGGAACAGCGGCCCTGCCACGGCGCCCAGGCCCAGCGGCAGGGCGCGGGCGCGCTGGCCCATGTCGATCGCGAACACCAGCATGAAATAGAGCGGGTTCAGGAAGAGGAGCCCCAGGCCCAGCGTGGGCGGCAAGGCCTCTTGCATGAAGAAGCCGGCGGCGGTCGCCACCATGGCGAAGCTCCATAAGACCAGGGCGAATCCCAGGAAGAAGGGCAGGCGCTGCTCGGGCGGCAGCTGCGGGCAGCGCTGCATGCCGGTGGCCCAGCCGGTGATGGCGATGAAATGCGCGGCGAAATAGTAGCGCCAGCGCGGCGTGCCGGGATGGCGCAGAAAGGGCATGAGGGAAAGCGTCATCGGCAGGAGCCGCATGCCGGACAGCCAGACCGCGATCAGGATCGCGGCCGCGGAGGCGCCCACGGCGTAGAGCTCGATCAGCGCCATCTGGCCCGGCAGCGCCCAGCCGGTGGTGGTGGAGAACAGGCTCAGGCCCAGCGACCAGCCGGCCTGGCGGCAGAGCGAGCCGAAGCCGAGGAACGAGGCGCCCAGCACCAGGGCCGGCATGCTCGCCGATTCGCGCATGCCGCCGAGAACGGCGGCGCGCCGATGGGCGAAGGCGGTGGGCCGCGCTTTGCTTTTTCGGAGCATCGACCTCAGATTCGTGCTTCGACTTCAACCCGTGGTTCCTGGTAGCTCTTCTTCGTCAGGCCCGCGCCCCCCGGGTCCCGCCGAAGGCCGGCCCGAGGACAAGCTTGACCGCGGGCATCCATGTTGGACGCAGGCGCGATGCGGCCTCGTCTCGTACAGCCATGGATCGCCGGGTCAAGCCCGGCGATGACAAGAAAGGGGGCCGAGTGTTGGAACCAGCGCGTCAGGACAATCAGATCTCGGAATTGGATCATAGCCGAGGATCGCACCCATGCGCCATCGATCGGCCGGCTTTCGCGCAAATATCACGACGGCGTTCCTCGCGATGGCCGTCGCGCTCGGGGCCGCGACGGCGGCGTCGCCCGGCAGCGCCGCCTCGATGAACGAGGCGCCGGGCACGAAGATCACCGTCGATCCCGCGAGCCTGCCGGCACCTTACGCCACCGACGCGGCGAGCAACGCGCCCGAGGCGGTGGCGCGGCCCTCGCCGCCGCCCTTCCTGCTGCCGGCCGGCTTCAAGGTCGACCTGTTCGCGGGCGGGCTCGACCGGCCGCGCTGGCTCGCGGTCGCACCGGACGGCGCGGTGCTGGTCGCGGAATCCGCGGGGCGCAAGGTCCTGCGCCTGTTCGATCGCGACGGCGACGGCAAGGCCGAGGACCGGCGCGTGCTCGCGCACAACTATCACGGGCCGTTCGGCCTCGCCGTGCGGGAGGGCCAGCTCTATGTCGCCGATACCGACGGCGTCTGGCGCCAGCCCTACAAGCCCGACGAGACCGGGCCCGCGTCCCGCGGCACGCGCATCACGCCCGAAGGCGCCTTCGGGCCCGGCCATGGGCACTGGACGCGCAACCTCCTCTTCAGCCCCGACGGCACGCGATTCTTCGTGGCGATCGGCTCGGCCTCGAACGCCGGCCCCGATCCCCTGCCGCGCGCCTCGGTGCAGAGCTTCGCCGCCGACGGCAGCGACCAGAGGACCTATGCGAGCGGCCTCCGGAATCCCGTGGGCATGGCCTTCTATCCCGGCACGAACGATCTCTACACCGTGGTCAACGAGCGCGACGGGCTGGGCGACGGGCTGGTGCCGGACTACCTGACGCGGCTTCAAGAAGGCGGCTTCTACGGCTGGCCCTATTTCTATGTCGGCGATCGCCCGCAGCCCGACCTGCCGGCGCCGGCGGGCGTGAGCGCCGACAAGGTGATCCATCCCGATCTCCTGTTCCGCGCGCACTCGGCGCCGCTGGGGCTCGTGTTTTACGAGGGCGTGCAGTTTCCTCCCGCCTATCGCGGCGACGCCTTCGTGGCGCTGCACGGATCGTGGAACGCGAGCCAGCCGCAGGGCTACATGGTGGTGCGCGTGCCCTTCGCGAACGGCCGGCCCGCGGGCTGGTACGAGCCCTTCCTGACCGGCTTCTGGCGCGAGGGCACGAGCCGGCCCAAGGTCTGGGGCCGGCCCGTCGGGCTCGCGATCGCGTCCGATGGCAGCCTGCTCGTGGCCGACGATCTCGGCGGCGCCATCTGGCGCGTGAGCTGGGTGGGGACGCCGTAGGCCAGGACGCGAGCGCATCCGCCTCGTTTCGGACTTAGCGGGCGCCCGCTTGTCTCGCTCTTGCCCGAGGGCCAGATTATCGGCCATGGCCGAATCGAAACCCGCCGATCCGTCCGTTTCGCGCGACGGCAAGAGCGCCGAGGTGCCTCCGGCGCCAGGCGCGAGCCCCGGTTCACATCCGCCCGCCCCGCAGCCGCCCGCTCCCCAGCCGCCCTTCGTGCGCCCCGCGGCGCAGCCGCCCTTCGTGCGCCAGGTGCCCGACGGCGACAGCCGGGCGCGCCTGGTCTGCGCCGATTGCGGCTTCGTCAATTACGAGAACCCGAAGGTGGTGGTGGGCGCCGTGGTGCGCCACGAGGGCCGCATCCTGATGTGCCGGCGCGCGATCGATCCGCGCCGCGGCTTCTGGACGCTGCCGGCGGGCTATCTCGAGCTGAACGAGACCACGCCCGAGGGCGCGAAGCGCGAGGCCTGGGAGGAGGCGCGCGCGAAGATCGAGATCGAGGGGCTGCTCGCGGTCTATTCGATCCCGCGCCTCTCCCAGGTGCAGGTGATGTTCCGCGCCAGGCTCGCCGAGCCGGCGATCGCGCCCGGCCCCGAGAGCCTCGAGGTCCGGCTCTTCGCCTGGGACGAGATCCCGTGGGCGGAGATCGCCTTCCCCTCGGTGCGCTGGGCGCTCGGCCACGATCGCGAGATCGGCGAGGCCCGGCATTTCGCCGCGCGCACCAACCCGCCGGGCGAGCTGGGGAATTATTGAGGGGCGGGTCGGCTGGGGCCCCGCGGAACACGATGTCCGAAAGCGAAGAGGGCGGCCGGAGCCGCCCTCGCATTTTGTGCGCCACCCGCCGAAGCGGGGGCACTTGTTAACGGAGGGACCGCGTTCTCTCGTGAGCTAGGCTCAACCACTGTCCGGACCGTTCGCGGTCATCCTCGTGATATGGCCTGATATTGTCAACTGGGTTTCTGTAGGAGATCATAACCTTCAATAGAACAAGGCCTGTTCATTTCGCGTGTGTGAAGCATCGCGGAGGTTGCATGAAGCGCAAGAGCGTTCCTTGGCGTCTGGGTCTCGATCTGGGCACCAATTCCATTGGCTGGTGCGTCTTCGACCTGTCGAAGCCGGACAGGGATGGGCGCCGCCATCCCATCGCGATCCGGCGGACGGGTGTCCGCATCTTTCCGGATGGCCGCGATCCGCAGTCCGGCGCCTCGTTGGCGGCAAGCCGCCGCGAGCCGCGCAGCGCCCGGCGACGGCGCGACCGCTTTCTCATGCGCCGGGCTACGTTGCTGCATGCGCTGATCCGCCATGGGCTCATGCCGGCCGACCCGGCCGCCCGACGAGAGCTCGAATCGCTCGATCCCTGGAAACTCCGGGCCGAGGGGCTCGACCGGGCCCTGACGCCGCATGAGTTCGGCCGCGTCCTGTTCCACCTCAACCAGCGGCGCGGGTTCTTGAGCAACCGCAAGGCGGACCGCAAAGCCAAGTCGGACGAGAAGCAGGGCATGAAGGCCGGCCAGAAGAAGCTGGAGGAGGCTATCGCTGCCCACAGCCCCCGGGGTCCGGACGCTAAAGCCTGGACGTTGGGAAAGTTCCTATATTGGTACGGCCGCGAGAACCGCTCGCCCCGCGGTGGCGGCAAGGAGTCCGAGCGCGGTATTCGCTTCCGGGCGCGGATCGGGCAGGGCGGCAAGGCCGAGTGGGACTTCTATCCGACTCGTGCCATGCTGCACCACGAGTTCGATGCGCTCTGGGAAGAGCAGGCGAAGTACCATGCGGGTCTGACCGAAGATGCACGCTCGGAGATCGCGCGCATCATCTTCCATCAGCGGCCGTTGAAGCCGGTCGATCCCGGCCCTTGCACGTTCGAGGAGAACGACAAACGCGCGCCACTGGCGCTTCCGATCGTGCAAGAGTTCCGGATTCTCCAGGAGCTTTCCAACCTCGAGCTGGTCCGCAAGACGAACCCCACGGATCGGCGCCGCCTGACAATGGAGCAGCGCGACAAGCTGCTCGAGCAGCTTCTCATCAAGGAGAAGGTGACCTTCAAGCGGATGCGGGCGTTGCTGGGCATCGAGGCGATCTGGACGTTCAATTTGGAGAGCGAGAAGCGCAAGGATCTCAAGGGCGACAGGACATCCTATCTCCTGTCGAAGCCGGAAGCGTTCGGCGCCCGCTGGTTCGCCTTCTCCGACGAGGAGCGGAACCGGATCGTGGAGTGGCTGCTCGACATCGAGGACGAGGCGGCCTTGATTGCCAAGCTGAGCGCCGAGTTCGACCTGACGCCGGAGCAAGCCGAGCACATTGCCAACGCGCCGCTGGAGGACGGCTATGGACGGCTTGGCCGCATCGCGCTTGCCAAGATCGTGCCCGAGCTTCGCACTGGCCGCTCGGCCGATGGCGGCCCGCTGCGCTATAGCGAGGCTGTGCAGCGCGCCGGCTATCTGCACCATTCAGACTTCCGCGATGGCGAGATTCTCGACTTGCTCCCCTATTACGGCGACGTGCTGCGCCGTTACATCGCGCCAGTCTCGAGCCTGACGGCGCCGGAGGAGGAGCGGCGCTTCGGCCGTATCGCCAACCCGACCGTGCATATCGGGCTCAACCAGCTCCGCCGGCTGATCAATGCGCTCGTCGAGCGCTATGGCCATCCCGAGGAGATCGTGGTGGAGCTGGCGCGCGATCTCAAGCTGTCGCAAGAGGAGAAGGAGCGTATCGAGAAAGAGCAGGCGGAGAATCAGAAAAAGAACGAGATGCGCCGGGCGAAGCTCGCGGAAGTGTTCCCGCCAGGCCAGAAGCCGCCGGGCGATGCCATGTTGCGGCTGCGGCTCTGGGAGGAGCTGAATCCGGAAGACCCCAACGACCGCAAATGCGTCTATACCGGCAAGCAGATCTCGATTCAGCGCCTCTTCAGCCCCGAAGTCGAGATCGAGCATATCCTCCCTTTTACCAAATCGCTCGACGACAACCCGTCGAACCTGACCGTCTCGATTCGCCACGCCAACCGCGACAAGGGCAACCTGACGCCGTTCGAGGCCTTCGGCCATAACCCGACCGTCGGCGGCTTCAAGTACGAGTGGGACGGGATCGTCCTGCGCGCTTCGGCCCTGCCGAAGGGCAAGCAGTGGCGCTTCCGGCCGGATGCGCTCGACCTGGTGAAGGACCGTGCACGCCGGGCCGTGGAAGCGGCAAAGGGGACTCTGAACAAGGAGGATATGGACGACATCGACCGCACCGGCGGGTTCCTGGCGCGCCAACTCATCGACACGGCCTATCTCGCGCGCGTCACGCGGCAATATCTCTGGAAGATCTGCGATCCCGACAAGACCTGGGTCATTCCCGGGACCATGACGGCGCTGCTGCGGCGCAAATGGGGGCTGAACGGTCTGCTGTCGGATCACAACCTCAAGAACCGCAGCGATCACCGCCACCACGCGATCGACGCTTTTGTAGTGGGTTTAACGGACCGTTCCATGCTGCAGGCAATCGCGGGTGCGGCCGACGAGCAGCGCGAACGCGTGATCGACGACATGCCCGATCCGATCGATTGGCCGTCCTTCCGCGACGATTTGCGTACGGCGCTCGACCGGATCGTGGTGTCCTACAAGCCCGAGCATGGTGTCCAAGGACGCCTGCACGAGGAAACGGCCTACGGCTTGATCAAGAACCCAGGCCGGGAAAATGGCGCGACACTGATTTATCGCAAGGCGATTGCCGACCTCAACTCGAACGAGATCGAGCGCGTGCGTGATCCCAAGTTGCGACGGGCGTTACAACAGGTCGCCAAGCCTGTGGCGAACGACAAGCCCAAGCTGAAGGCGGCTCTTGCCAAGTTTGCCGCCGAACATAAACCGCCGTTGCGGCGCGTACGCTTGACCAAGGTAGAAAAGACTTTTGAAACGATACGAGACGATAATGGTCGGCCGTTCAAAGCGCTGACGCCAGGCGAGAATCATCACGTCGATATTGTCGAGCTACCCGATGGCGAATGGATCGGGATTGGCGTAACGGTCTTTGCCGCTAATCGATCAAGCGGGATCGCACCATGGCAAGTCGAGCATCCCGATAGCCATTTGGTCATGAGAGTGCACAAGGGCGACCTGCTGAGGCTTGAGGCGGATGGAGGCGAACGCATCTATCGAGTGGTAAAACTGGCGCCAGGAAACGGCCGCCTCGTTTTGGCTGGCCAGTATGAAGGAGGGAATTTTGAGCAACGTCACAAGGACGAGGCCGATCCCTTCCGCTGGCTGTTCGTCTCCTTCAATCAACTGAAGGCGCGCAAGGCGCGCAAAGTCTCGGTCGACGTCCTCGGCCGCGTCCGCGATCCAGGTCCGCCGAAATAGGCCGCGTCGATGCTCGGGCGCATCGTCGAGATCGCCGAGGACGGCCGTCATCTGGCGGTGGATCGCGGCTTCATGACGGTGAGCGCCTCCGATACCGAGATCGGGCGCATCCCGCTCGATGATATCGGCGTCGTGATCGTCAACGCGCATGGCTGCACCTACTCCAACAACCTGCTGGTTCGCCTCGCGGAGCGCGGCGCCGGCTTCGTGGTTTGCGCCAGCAACCACAATCCCATCGCGTGGTTGTGGCCGGTGGTGGCGCATCATGCGCAGCGCTCGCGCATGGCGGCGCAGATCGAGGCCGGCAAGCCGCTCGTGAAGCGTCTCTGGCAGACGATCGTACAGGCGAAGATCCGCCAACAGGGCGCGGTGTTGGCCGCGTTGGCGCGGGAGGGGGCGGAAGGGTTCGACCTGTTGGCGCGCCGCGTCGGGTCCGGCGATCCGGACAACATGGAGGCCCAGGCGGCGCGGCGCTATTGGCCCCTGCTGTTCGGGTCGGAGTTCAGGCGCGACCGCGACGCATCCGGCGTGAACGCCATGCTCAACTATGGCTACGCCATCATGCGGTCCGCTGCCGCGCGCGCGATCTGCGCCTCCGGCCTGCACCCGACGATCGGGCTGCAGCATCGCGGCGAGGACATGGCCCTGGCCGACGATCTGATGGAGCCGTTTCGCCCGATCGTCGATCTGCTGGTGGCGCGGCTGGTCGATGCGGGTATCGACGAGGTTTCGGGCGAGGTGAAGAGGTATCTCGCCGGCGCGACCTCGCTTGACATGGCGACCGAGCGGGGAACCACGCCGGTTTTCACCTGCCTGGAACGGCTGTCCGCTTCGCTCGCGCGCTCCTTCGAGGACGGCAAGCCCAAGCTCGATTTGCCGCTGGCGCCGTTGCCGCTGGAGCTGCCGGCGGTGCCGGCGGGCGTCGAAGCGTGACAGCGGGATGCTGAGCGGCTACCGCCTCATGTGGATGATGGTGCTGTTCGACCTGCCGGTGCTGACGAAGAAGGAGCGCAAGGCCGCGACGAAATTCCGGAAATTCCTGCTCGATCAGGGCTTCGAGATGTCGCAATATTCCGTCTATATGCGATTCTGTGCCGGCAAGGAGCAGGCCGAAGCCTATTCGCGGAAGGTCGAGAAAGCCGTGCCCGGCACGGGCAAGGTGCATATCGTCTATCTGACCGACAAGCAGTACGAGAACATTGTCACCTTCGACGGCCGCCTGAGGGAAACGAGCCGAAAAAATCCCGAGCAGTATGTGATGTTCTGACGATGAGCGTGCGAACGAACCGCGACTCGAGAAAGAAAAAAGGCCCTGAAATCAGGGCCTTGTCGAAGTTGCTAGCCTAGCTCACGAGAGAACGCGGTCCAACCGCAACAACGCCTCATGGGCGTTTCCTCCCAGAACTAGCCTAGCTCACGAGAGAACGCGGTCCAACCGCAACATTTCGTACCTGCGCCCGGGCTCGAAGGCAGCCTAGCTCACGAGAGAACGCGGTCCAACCGCAACCATGCTCGCGAAGTGACAAGCCATGAGCAAAGCCTAGCTCACGAGAGAACGCGGTCCAACCGCAACGGGAAGCTGGAAGGCGTTGGCGCGACCCCAAGCCTAGCTCACGAGAGAACGCGGTCCAACCGCAACGAAGATCGAGACATCGAGCCCTACTACCGCAGCCTAGCTCACGAGAGAACGCGGTCCAACCGCAACCACTCGCTGGCACCAATGACACCCCGCACGAGCCTAGCTCACGAGAGAACGCGGTCCAACCGCAACGCCGCGTGAGCCAAGCGACGCTGGCGATCAAGCCTAGCTCACGAGAGAACGCGGTCCAACCGCAACGCCAGGGTGTGAGGACGCAAGCGACAACGAGCCTAGCTCACGAGAGAACGCGGTCCAACCGCAACGCCAGGCGTGAAGGGAAAATCGTTCATGACAGCCTAGCTCACGAGAGAACGCGGTCCAACCGCAACCGCGGCGAGCAGAACGATACGCAGGTCACGAGCCTAGCTCACGAGAGAACGCGGTCCAACCGCAACTATCTGGCCGTGGCGCCCGTCAAGTGCGAGAGCCTAGCTCACGAGAGAACGCGGTCCAACCGCAACAGGCGCCTATTACCCGGGCGCGCCGGCGATAGCCTAGCTCACGAGAGAACGCGGTCCAACCGCAACGCGTGTTCAACCCGGACGCCAAAAGCGGCTAGCCTAGCTCACGAGAGAACGCGGTCCAACCGCAACCGAATCACACAACGACGTGACCGCGACGGCAGCCTAGCTCACGAGAGAACGCGGTCCAACCGCAACTCGCTGATACACACCCTGGCCGAAAGCTTCAGCCTAGCTCACGAGAGAACGCGGTCCAACCGCAACGCGTTCAGCGTGGCGTTGTCTTCGCGCAGGAGCCTAGCTCACGAGAGAACGCGGTCCAACCGCAACCGCTGCCTGATGGCGCGGCCGAGTTGCGGGAGCCTAGCTCACGAGAGAACGCGGTCCAACCGCAACGCAGGCCCGGCGAGTGTTGCCGCTGGCCGCAGCCTAGCTCACGAGAGAACGCGGTCCAACCGCAACAATGTCGCCGTCGGCGGCGGCGATGGCCTCAGCCTAGCTCACGAGAGAACGCGGTCCAACCGCAACCTCATGAGCGGCCCCTACCGCTACCACTCCAGCCTAGCTCACGAGAGAACGCGGTCCAACCGCAACGACGAAGACGCGCGTCCTGCTGTCGTCGGCAGCCTAGCTCACGAGAGAACGCGGTCCAACCGCAACAGTGGCTCGAGGGGAAGCTTCGCGAGAGCGAGCCTAGCTCACGAGAGAACGCGGTCCAACCGCAACGAGCCGATCCAGCTGCGAACGCTGCGCTGGAGCCTAGCTCACGAGAGAACGCGGTCCAACCGCAACTCTCCGAAGCGACGGGTTCGCTGGCGTCCCAGCCTAGCTCACGAGAGAACGCGGTCCAACCGCAACGCCGCGACGGCCGGCTGGCATCGGATCATGAGCCTAGCTCACGAGAGAACGCGGTCCAACCGCAACCTCGACGGCGCCGACATTCTCGACCAGGCCAGCCTAGCTCACGAGAGAACGCGGTCCAACCGCAACCTACGCCATCTCGCGCTACACGCAGTCGCCAGCCTAGCTCACGAGAGAACGCGGTCCAACCGCAACGAGATCACCTGCAGGCAATCATGCACGACCAGCCTAGCTCACGAGAGAACGCGGTCCAACCGCAACCGAGAGGACCCCGACTATGCCGCGGTATGGAGCCTAGCTCACGAGAGAACGCGGTCCAACCGCAACCTGAAAGGTTGAATGGCTCGCCGAGGGGTCAGCCTAGCTCACGAGAGAACGCGGTCCAACCGCAACCGCCTGATCGCCGACGAAGGGCTGCGGCTCAGCCTAGCTCACGAGAGAACGCGGTCCAACCGCAACGGGCAGCTCGTGCCAGCGGATGTCGATCTCAGCCTAGCTCACGAGAGAACGCGGTCCAACCGCAACAGTGGGTTTGCGCTGCCGCTCGCGGCCTGGAGCCTAGCTCACGAGAGAACGCGGTCCAACCGCAACGACAACACCTTCAAGCAGGTCATCCAGCGCAGCCTAGCTCACGAGAGAACGCGGTCCAACCGCAACCTCGCCAGGGTCTTCGCCAGCGCATCGAGCAGCCTAGCTCACGAGAGAACGCGGTCCAACCGCAACCTTGCCGATGGTCGTGCGCTCGCACTTGAAAGCCTAGCTCACGAGAGAACGCGGTCCAACCGCAACGAGATCTTGCCACGATGACGACAGAGCTCGAGCCTAGCTCACGAGAGAACGCGGTCCAACCGCAACCGGGCGCGGTTGCGGAAGCGGCCGGCCGGCAGCCTAGCTCACGAGAGAACGCGGTCCAACCGCAACGGATCGAACACCGCGGCCATTGAGGTTTTCACGACTATGCGTCCCACCACTTACGGTAGAGTGAAATTGATGCGGAATCCGCGGGGGGGGGGGGGGGGGGCATGCCCTGCGTCAACAGCGGCGAAGCCGCTGATCGACAAGACGCCGTCACCCTGCCAGCTGCAGCAGCAGATTGCCCGCCACCACCGCAACCGCGGCGCCGATGCGCCTTGAGCCGAAGCGCTCGCCCAGGAAGAGCGCGCCGAAGGCGGCGCCGAACAGCACCGAGGTCTCGCGCAAGGAGACGACGCCCGCCAGCGTCGCCACGCTCATGGCCCAGATCGCGAGCCCGTAGGCGCCGCAGGAGAGCAGCGCGCCCGCGAGCGCCCGCTTCCAGGCGCGCGCGACATAGCCGATGAGGGCCGCGCGCCGCACCGCCAGCGTGTAGAGCCCCAGCGGAATCGCCTCGAGCGCGAAGAGCCAGAGAATGTAGCCGGCCGCGCTGCCGGCTCGCCGCACGCCGAGCCCGTCCACCACGCTGTAGGCGGTGATGAAGAGCGCGGTGCCGAGCGCCCAGAGCACCGGCCGTCCGTGCCGGCCCAAGGGCGAGCCGCGCTCGAAGGCGAGGCTGGCGATGCCGAGCGAGATCAGCGCCACGCCCAGCGACTGCACGCCCGAGAGCCATTCGCCGGCGATGGGTGCCGCCGCGATCGCGACCAGCAGGGGGGCCGCCCCGCGCGCGATCGGGTAGACCAGGCTCAGATCGCCGTGGCGGTAGGCGCCGACCAGGCAGGCGTAATAGCCGATATGGGCCAGGATCGAGAGCAGGATGAAGGGCCAGCTCGCGCGCTCGGGCGGCGTCACGAAGGGCAGGGCTGCGGCGCAGAGGGCGGCGCCGATCACGGTGAGCGCGGTCAGCGCCGCGAGCTTGTCGCCGTCGGCCTTCACGAACAGGTTCCAGCCCGCATGCATCGCCGCGGCGAGCAGCATCAGCAGGGCCACGACGATCTGGAGGTTCATGGAAGCGGGCGGGTCGAGCGAGGCCGGGTGAAGCGGCGCGAACATCGGTGCAACGGCCTTCCGTTCGCGGAGCAGATCGGGTCGTTAGGCTTCGTCGTCGAAACCTAGCAGATCACCCCCTCCCTACCCTCCCCCGCTGCGGGCTTCGCCCGCAACTCTTTAATTGCCGGCGAAGCCGGCCAAGGGGGAGGGTGAATTGCTTTTTCTCGGCCCCTTTCTGCTGCCCCATCGAGGGCGAGGGTTAAGCTTTCTTTTGACCCCTCCCCTTGCGGGCCTTCGCCCGCCGAAGGGTTTCGTTGGAGGAACACTCCGACTGGAAAGCTTCGGCCCGCAGGCGGGAGGGGGTAGGGGGAGGGGACAGCGAGCGCTTACCCCGCCGCGAGCCGGCGCCGGCCGTCGTCCTCGGGCGATTGCGGCAGATCCATCCCGGCCAGCCGCGCCGAGACGAAATTGCGCGCAGGCGCCGCCACCGCCAGCACCAGGCGCCGCCGGGTCCAGGGCTCGGCCACATAGTCGAGCTTGTGGCGATCAGCGTCATAGAGGATGCATTCGTAGCCGCAGCTCATGAGGAAGCCCGCGAGCTGTTCGGGCGAGCTGCCGCATTCGCCGAGCGCCGCGTCGATCGCGACCAGCATGGCCGGCGGATTGGCCTGGCGCAGCATCGCTTCGGCGCCTCTCAGCGCCACCAGCTCGCCGCCGGCGATGTCGATCTTCATCAGGGCATAGCGCCGCTCGCCCGCGGCCTGATCGAGCCGCACGCATTCGACGCCGATCACGCCGCCCAGCACCAGCTCGCCCGGCAGCGGCGGGCGATGGCGCTTGCTCTTGCCGGCGCCATCGACGAAGCGGCCGAGTTGCGCCTGCGTCCCCACCATGCGCGGATGGATCACCACCGCGATCGCGTGGGTGCGATGCACGGTTTCGCCGAGCTTCCGGCGAAGGGTGGGGCTGGGCTCGTAGGCGTCGACGCGCCCGTCGGGGCCCACGATCGAGGCCGCGGCCACGGCAAAGCGGCCGTCGCGCGCGCCGACATCGAGCACGGCGTCGCCGGGCCGCAAGTAACGATGCAGGAAGAGCTCGCTGTGATGGTCGGCCCAGCCGTCGGGCGAGGTGCCGGAAACGAGCGTCAGCCCCGGGCCGGCTTCCTCGCTGGCCGGCCCGCTCAACAGGCGCCTCGCCCAGCGCCCGATCGTGCCCAAAGGCCCTGGCGGGCGATCGGGCGCGTGCGCTGCGGAATGGGGCGAGTGGCCGGCTGTCATCGGATCTGTCCGTCCCCCTGAGAAGCCCGACTCGATGACCGATCCATAAATCGTAATCCTCTCGAATCGCGAATCAATGCCGATTTCCGCATCGATTTCGGGGGAATGGAGCAAAAACCGTCTGACAGCCCTGCTTCGGCTGCCCTGCTCACCCTTCCACGAGGGAGTGGGCGAAGGCGCCGGCCTCGAACGGCCGCAGATCGTCGGCACCCTCGCCGACGCCGACCGCAACCACCGGCAGGCCGAAGCGCTCCGCCAGCGCCACCACCACGCCGCCGCGCGCGGTGCCGTCGAGCTTGGTGACCGCCAGCCCCGTCAGCGGCACGATCTGGCGGAAGGTCTCGACCTGGGCCAGCGCATTCTGGCCCGTCGTGGCATCGAGCACCAACAGGCAATCCTGTGGCGCCGCGGGATCGAGCTTCTTGAGCACGCGCACGATCTTGGTGAGTTCGGCCATCAGATGGGCCTTGTTGTGCAGCCGACCGGCCGTGTCGATCAGCAGCAGGTCGGCGCCGGCCGCCTTGGCCCGCTCCAGCGCCTCGAAGGCGACGCCAGCCGCGTCCGCGCCGCTCTCCTTCGCCACGACGGGCGCGCCCACGCGCTCGCCCCAGATCTGCAGCTGCTCGATCGCGGCGGCGCGGAAGGTGTCGCCGGCGGCGAGCCAGACCTGGCGGCCCTCGTTCTTGTAGAAATGGGCGAGCTTGCCGATGGTGGTGGTCTTGCCGCTGCCATTGACGCCCACCACCAGCACCACATGCGGCTTCTTCGCCGGATCGAGCGAAAGGCCCTTGGCGACGGGCTCGAGGATCCGGGCGATGTCCTCGGCCAGCGCCGCGCGCACGGCCTCGGGCTCGACGCCCGTGTCGAAGCGCCGGCGGCGCAAGCCTTCGGCGAGCTTGGCGGCGACCGCGGGCCCGAGGTCGGCCGCGATCAGCAGCTCCTCCAGCTCCTCGAGCGAGGCGGCATCGAGCTTGCGCTTGGTGAAGATGCCGGCGATGCCGTCCGAGAGCTTGGCCGAGCTCTTGGCGAGCCCGTGGCGGAGCCGCGCCAGCCAGCCCCCGCCCGTCCTTTCGTTCGTCGCCTCGGCCATTCAGTGGAGATCCGTCGCAGAAAAGAAAATTCCTCCTCTCCCCCACTGTGTGGGGGAGAGAGATGCGCAGGCTTGGTTGAGGCACAGCCGAAACCTAGCCGGAGCTGGGAGAGGGGGATGCCGTAGGAAAGAGCCTACCTCTCCCAGCTTCGGGTAAGCGCAAACTTCGTTTGCGCCAACCCTTCGCAACCCTCTCCTCCCGCTCGCGCGGGCGGAGAGGGAATCCTTTGTTTGTGGCAAGGGCTGCATCGAGCGGAACTGAAACTGCACTAGGCGGCCTGCGGCAGAAGCGGCTCGAGGATGAGGCCTTGGGCGTCGTGGCCGGCGACGCGGGCCCTGACGATGCTGCCGGGCGAGGCGGCGCCCGTCAGTCGCGCCGGCGCGAAATGCTCGGTGTGGCCTTGCGCCGCCTTGTCGTCGCTCTTTTCGACCAGCAGCGAAGCCGCACGGCCTTGCGCGCCGGCGAACCAGGCGGCCTTCGCGGTTTCGCCCCTGGCGCGCAGCTCGGCCGCGCGCTCGCGCCTGAGCGCCATGGGGAGCTGCGGCATGCGTGCGGCGGGCGTCCCTTTCCGCGCCGAATAGGGAAAGACGTGCAGGAAGGTCAGCCCGCATTCCTCGACGAGGCTCATCGAGGCGCCATGCGCCGCCTCGCTCTCGGTCGGGAAGCCGGCGATGAGATCGGCGCCGAAGACGATGTCGGGCCGAAGCGACCGAAGCCGCGCCGTCAGCTTGACCGCGTCGGCGCGCGAATGGCGGCGCTTCATGCGCTTCAGGATCAGATCGTCGCCATGCTGCAGCGAGAGATGGAGATGCGGCATGAGGCGCGGCTCCTCGGCGACGAGCCGCACCAGCTCCTCGTCCAGCTCGATCGGATCGACCGAGGAGATCCTGAGCCGCTTGAGCTCGGGCACCAGCGCCAGGAGCCGGCGCGCCATCTGGCCCAGCGAGGGCCTGCCCGGCAGGTCGAGCCCGTAGGCGGTGAGATCGACGCCGGTCAGCACCAGCTCGGGGATGCCGGCCTCGACCAGCCGGCGCGCCTGCGCCACCACCTCGCCCACGGGCAAGCTGCGGGACGGGCCGCGGCCATAGGGGATGATGCAGAAGGTGCAGCGATGGTCGCAACCCTGCTGCACCTCGAGAAAAGCGCGGGCGCGTCCGCCGAAGCCGGCGATGAGGTGGGCCGCCGTCTCCTTGACCGCCATGATGTCGGCGACCGCGGTGCGGGGTGCCTTTGAGGATGCGAGCGCCTGCCAGCTCGAGGCCTCGAGCTTCTCCGCATTGCCCAGAACGTGATCGACCTCGGGCATGGCGGCGAAACGGGCCGGATCGATCTGGGCGGCGCAGCCGGTGACGACGATGCGCGCCCCCGGGTTCTCGCGCCGCGCCTTGCGGATCGCCTGGCGCGCCTGGCGCTCGGCCTCGGCCGTGACGGCACAGCTGTTGACGAGGATCGCGTCCCCGAGCCCCGCCGCGCGGGCGTGCGCCCGCATCACCTCGGATTCGAAGGCGTTCAAGCGGCAGCCGAAGGTGAGGACGCGGGGCTCGGTCATGTGGTCGCGGATGGTATCGCTCAAACAGTTCTGCCACTCCCGGGTCGCCCCCGCGAAGGCGGGGGCCCATGAACACCGGCCGGGCCCATCTTGCGCGATGGATGTTCATGGGTCCCCGCCTTCGCGGGGATGACGGCCTTGGTGGGGCCGGCGGCCTCGAAAGACCTCGCCCCGGGGCGGGCGCAACATATTACCCCGGCAGCGAGGCGTCGAGCCCGCCGATCGGGGTTGCGCGCGCGGCGGCAGAGCACCATCGGCACGCGCGTTCGCAGCGCGCGCAAACGGGTCCGACAGCGTGGAGCGTCGACGCGTCGCACCGGGGCGACAATTGACCGGCTGAAGCTTGATAATTCGCAATTTTCCGCGTGTCGTCGGTCATCCCGCCGATGCGATGGCCGGGTCGCGCCTTGCGACCTGATGTCGCACACGAAACCCTGCGGCGACGAGGGGCATCGGCCTTGCGCGAACCCGCGCCGACCGGCGGGAGCGCGTGATGTCACGGCCGCTCGCGCCGGCGATCGGAACCGGGTTGCGCTCGGGAATCCCTGCAAACCTGCGCGATGCGCGGTCGATCCGCCGTTCGAGCGAACGGTCGTCGTCCCGCCGGAGCGCCACGTCGCTCTCCGTCCGCAATGCCCCGATCGCGCTCGCGACGAGGCCGGGCCATCCCGACCTCAGCCCTTCGGCAAGGTCGACGCCCGCGGATTTCGTTCACCCGGATCGGCTCCCGGAGTCAGAATGAGTCCGTCATTCCCGCGTTGCCTACGGGGCGGATGCAAGACGCCGGGCAACCCGTGATCGCCGGAGCACCGGAAGCGTTCGCTTCCGAGCCTTCCGCCCCGAATTCGCGAGGAGACTGCGAGTGGCGTTCTTGCGGCTTGTCGGCGCATGCCCTTGCCGGCGGCCCTGAAGCGAAACGGCTCGCGGCATCCGCCTTGTGCTCGGCCCACTGCCTGCCGAGGACGGAGCCGGAGCCAGGCATCGAGGATGCGAGGTCTCCATGACGAGGTCTGACAATCCGGGTTCGGAGTCACGGCGCAGCACGCCCGTGCCGGACCACCCCCATTCCCTTGGCGCGCTGATGGCCCTTGCCGCGGGGCCGTGGGCGCAACCGGCGGGGCCGCGGCGACGCCATCAGCAATGGCGTTGGGCCATCGCCATCGCGGTGATCGCGGCGGCGCTGCTCAGCCACGCCGGCTGGCGAACGGAAGCGATGGTTGCGATAACGGCGCTGTTCATCGCTCGCATATTCGACATGGCCGCGGAGCTCGACGATTAGGCATCGAGCGCCGGCGGCCATGGCGCATAGGATGCGCCCTCGACGTCGCAACGCCGGCAGCTTCGCGCTGCCGGCGCGGTCGAGAGCGGGCGCAGGGAGACCGGGCCGATGACAGGGAGCGCCGCACGCACCAATCCCGACGTGGCGCCGCCGGAAGAGGATCCGAACGTCACGCCGGCCTGCAGCTCGCCGCCCTGCTGGATGCACGAGCTCGACCCGAGCTATCTGGGTTATCTCGACCGCGATGAAACCTTGGTGCTCCTGCGCGCCCTGCTCCAGGCGAGGCGGAAGGGTGCGGCCACGGCTTGCGCATTGAGCGAAACCCCGCGCGATCCGGCCGTGACGGCGTTCCTGACGGCGATGGCCGAGGACGAAGCGCGCTTCGGCCTGCTGCTGCGCCGTCACATGGCCTGCCTCGGCGGGAATCCGGAGGAAGAAGAAGACGACGACGGGCGGATCGAGGCGGTCTTGGCCGCGGACGCCGGGCGCGTTTCGCTGGCAGGGCTCGTGAAGGATCAGGCCGAGGCGGCCCGGCGGCTGCGCGAGGCCCTGCCTCGCATCCACGACGACTCGCTGCATGGCGATCTGCGCAACATGGCCGTGGCGCACGAACGTGCCGCCGAGCGGCTCGCCTCGTTTTCGCTTGAGGCCGTGACGGGCGAAACGGCGCCGACCGATAGCGCTTGACGGGATCGGGGTCGCGCGCGGGTGCGACGCTGTCCCGCCTCTTCACCCCCCACGCGCGGGCGCGAAGCCTCTGACAGGAGAAGTCAGGCCGCGGCGCGGTCGGGGGCGCCGAGCGCAAGCCAGTTGCGGCGCAGATGCCGCAGCAGCCCGATCAGCGTCAGCGACCAGACCGTGAGGCCGATGCCCAGGAAGATCCAGGGCAGGACGATCAGGAAGGGGAGATCGAGCGCCGTGAGCAGCCGGTAGGTGCCGGTGGCGTACATGCCGAGCGGGAACGCCATGCCCCAGAACTGCGGATCGTAGGCGAGCGAATGGCGCATGCGGACGTGACGCCACACCATCAGCAGCAGGAGAAGCGGAATCCACCAGGTCGCGGTGACCCAGAAGAACAGCGTGAAGCCCTTGAGGAACGGCAGGATATCCAGCAGGACCTGCCAGTCTCCGGCATGGAGCACGAGCGTCGATCCGGCCAGCGTGGTGATGGCGACGGCGCCCATGTTGATCCAGTAGGGCGGGGTCATCGTCTCGGCCGTGAGGCGCACGAAGGTCAGCCGGTAGAAGATGAGCGTGATGATGCTCAGATAGAGCCCGCAGCCGAGCAGGAACATGCAGAGCGCCAGGAACAGCACCGCCGGCCGGCTGTCCCCGAAGCCGGGGGCCAGCAGCGCGCCCAGCACGCAGACCGATTGCGTCGCCACCGCGGCGATGAGCCAGGCGCCGTTGATGCCGGATGCGAGGCTGGGCTTGCGGGTGCGCGTCGTCACCGCGAGGAAGAAGCTGTACATGACGACGACCCAGAGCGCGATGCCGAGCGCCCACAGCAGCCGCGCCGGCTCGGCCGCGCCGGCGACGATGAAGACCTGGCTGCCGAGGACGCAGGTGGCGGCCACCCAGGTGAAGAAGCCCGGTCCGCGGGCGTGATCGGTGAGATCGCCGACGAGGCGCGGGAAGTGGCGCCACAGCCGCAGCAGGTTGAGCGACCAGATCGCCAGATAGGCGACGAGGTTGAGGCCGAGGAGGGCCACGGCGATCGGACCGAGCCCCAGCAGCTTGGCGGCGATCGAGTTAGCGCCGGTCGCCATCACCAGCGAGAAATAGCCGGGCGGAAGATCGCGCGCCCCTTCGGCGATCAGGCGGCCGATCCGTTGCGCCAGCGCGGCGCTCTGCGTGTCGGCGATTGACAAATGTCGTCTCGGCTCGCGGGGTGGCTGGGCGAGCCCAAGCCTCCGCCTCGACGCCCGAGGAAGTCAATGGCCCCGGTGTCGCGACGCGTCGGCACCGGCCCGGTTCCGATCGAGCCATCGCCGCCGGTTCCGGCGATCGCCGCACCAGCCGAAGGCGGCGCCGGTGCGGGCCGGATTGTCGAGGGAGAGGAGGGCCCGCGCCGGCGATCCGGCGCCGGCCGAGGTCAGGCCAGCAGCGAGGCGTCGAGCCGGCCGGTGAAGCTGACCGCGACGGGGCCCGTCATGCGGACATGGTTGTCGGGGAGCCATTCGATCTCGAGCTCGCCGCCGTCGAGCACGACCGCGGCCTTGCGCTCGGCGAGCTTGCGCCGGACCGCCGCTACCAGGGTCGCGCAGGCGCCGGTGCCGCAGGCGCGCGTGATGCCCGCACCCCGCTCCCACACCCGCATGCGGATGCGGGTTGGCGAGAGCACCGTGGCCGCCTCGATATTGGCGCGCTCGGGGAACATCGGGTGGCGCTCGAGCACCGGCCCCAGCGCCGCCAGGTCGATGGCCTCGGCGTCCGCCACGAAGAAGACCGCGTGCGGATTGCCCATGTTGACGGCGACGGGGTCGGCAAGCGGCCCGAGCTCGATCCCGAGATGGAGCGTATCCACGGGCTTGGCCAGCGGGATCTCGCGCCAGTCGAGCCGGGCCGGGCCCATATCGACCGACACCCGCCCGCCGGGCGCCGCCTCGGCGTCGAGCAGCCCCGCCACGGTCTCGATGACGACATGGCCGCGCCCCGTTTCTTTCATGAGCAGTGCCGCCACGCAGCGCGCACCGTTGCCGCAGGCCTCGACCTCGCCGCCGTCCGAATTGCGGATGCGCATGAAGACGTCGGCGAGCTTGGCCTTGGGCTGCTCCAGCAGGATGACCTGGTCGCAGCCGACCCCGGTGCGCCGGTCGGCGATCGCGCGCGCCTCGGCCGCGCCGATGCGGGCGACGAGGCCCGGGGCCACGCCGTCGCCGCGCCCCGCCTCGTCGCGCAGATCGATCACGGCGAAATCGTTGCCCAGCCCGTGCATCTTGGTGAAGGGGGCGCCCTCGGTCATGGGCCGTTATATGATCTTTTGTCCGGTTGCTGTCCACTCGGATGGAGGGAGGCGCTGCGCTGCGGGCCTCATGAGCTAGTCGGGTATCTCAGCCCCTTCTCTCCCTTCGTCCACAGGGTCCGGTGCACGATCCCGAGCCTCTGATAGGGCAGCAGCGGCTCCGTCAGAACGCCCGTCGCGGGGTCGCGGCGCGGGGCCGCGTGGTGGCAGATCCAGTTGCACCAGCTCGGCAGGAAATGCGCCGGCAGCTTCTGTCGATAGACCATGTGATTGAAGGCCGCCTGCTCGACCAAGGAGCTGGCGGTTCGCTGCAGTGCTTGCGCCAGCGTGTCGCCCCAGGCCTGCCAGTGCGGTGCCTTGGCCGCGAGCGCGAATACGCCCGAGTTGAGCAGCGGGTAGCGCACCAGCTCGTCGGCCGTCGCCTCGTCGAAGGCGTCGACATAGCTGCGGTGGATCACGCCGTGGAACTCCTCCCAGGCGTGGAAGAAATTGCGGTAGCTGCGGTCGATCTCCGGCACCATGGCGAGCGTGGGCGTACCCTTCTCGTCAGTCTGCCGGGCCGCCTCCAGAAAAAGCTCGACCGCGCGCCAATCCTGCACCCAGGCGTCGGCGTCGATCCAGAGATAGAGCCGGTGGCCGGGGAAGTGCCGGGGTAGGAACGGCCGCGCCAGCATCGCCCGGTAATAGCCGGGTGTCGCCGCCCGTGTCGGGAAGTCGATGTCCCAGCCGGGCTCGACCCTGCGGTCGGCCAAGGCCGCCAGCCGCTCGCGATGGGGGCCCAGCCCCACATCGAGCAGGCAGAGCGTGATGCCCCGGCTCTCCGGCTTGTCGCGGATCGAGCTGAGGCATTCCTCCAGCAGCCCGGCATAGGTCGCATCGGCGCCGGTGACGATGGCGATCTCGGTCATGGGGCGATCTCGATCATGGCAGGCCTTATGGCACGGCAAAGCCGTTCCCGGCCAGTCGGGGGAGCGGTCTCGGAGGCCGGCCTGCGGCGGAGGCAGTCCCCTGGGCCCGTGCCCCGCCAACCTTGACTTTCCGAGCCTCGCAAGCCTATTTTCCGCCCGCCTAAAGCCAATAAGGCGACCGATCCGGCCCCGAGGGGCCCCGCCCGTCCGCGAGTTTCGCGCACGGGCGCGTCATCGCTTGCGGCTTGCAATTTCGAAGCGGGACCCCAGGTCGAACGCGCATGTTCGAGACCCTATCGCAGAAACTGTCCTCCGCCTTCGAGCGGCTGACCCGGCGCGGCGCCCTCTCCGAGGCCGACGTCGACGAGGCCCTGCGCGAGGTGCGGCTCGCCCTGCTCGAGGCCGACGTGGCGCTGCCGGTGGTCAAGGACTTCATCGCCAAGGTGAAGCCGGCCGCGGTGGGCGAGACGGTGCTGAAGAGCATCACGCCCGGCCAGATGGTGGTGAAGATCGTCCACGACCAGCTGGTCGAGGCGTTGGGCGGGGCGGCTCAAGGCTTGAACCTCGCCACCACGCCGCCGGCGGCGATCCTGATGGTGGGCCTGCAGGGCTCGGGCAAGACCACCAGCACCGCCAAGATCGCGATGCGGCTTTCCAAGCGCGAGCGCAAGCGCGTGCTGATGGCCTCGCTCGACACGCGCCGGCCGGCGGCACAGGAGCAGCTCGCGACGCTCGGCCGCCAGGCCGAGATCGAGACCCTCAACATCGTGCCGGGCGAGCCGCCGCTCGCCATCGCCAAGCGCGCGGTCCAGACCGCCAAGCTCAGGGCCTTCGACGTGGTGCTGCTCGACAGTGCGGGCCGGCTCCATATCGACGAGGCGCTGATGGAGGAGATCGCGGCGGTCAAGGCTGCGACCCAGCCGGTCGAGACGCTGCTCGTCGCCGACGCCATGACCGGCCAGGACGCGGTCAACGTCGCGAAGCAGTTCCACGACCGCGTCGGCGTCACCGGCATCGTGCTGACGCGCGTGGATGGCGACGCGCGCGGCGGTGCGGCGCTCTCGATGCGCGCCGTCACCGGCCAGCCGATCAAGCTGCTCGGTGTGGGCGAGAAGCTCGATGCGCTCGAGGACTTCCACCCCGATCGCATCGCGGGGCGCATCCTCGGCATGGGCGACGTGGTCGGGCTGGTCGAGAAGGCGGCCGAGACCATCGAGCGCGAGGAGGCCGAGCGCCTCGCCAGGAAGATGCAGAAGGGCCAGTTCGATCTCGACGATCTGGCCGATCAGCTGAAGCAGCTGCAGAAGCTGGGAGGCTTGGGCGACATCATGGGCATGCTGCCGGGTGTCGGCAAGATCAAGCAGCAGATGCAGAACGCCCGCATCGACGACGGGATGATCAAGCGCCAGCGCGCCATCCTCTCCTCGATGACGCGCCAGGAGCGCAAGCACCCCGACCTCATCAAGGCCTCGCGCAAGCAGCGCATCGCAGCCGGCTCCGGCACGACGGTGCAGGAGGTCAACCGGCTCCTGAAGCAGCATCAGGAGATCGCGCGCATGATGAAGCAGATGGGCAAGCTCGGGAAGAAGGGCCTGATGCGCCACGGCATCCAGAGCCTGCTGCCGCGCGGGTAATCCTTATGCACGGGAAGATCGAAGCCCTCACCCGTCATGCCCGCGAAAGCGGGCATCCATGTCGAACATGGGCGCTGGCCCGTCCATGGATTCCCGGGCCGGCTTCGCCGGCGAACCTAAGATTGCGGGCGAAGCCCGCAGGCGCGGGAATGACGAATTCTGTCTGGCGCATGCCGATCGCCAGCGGAAGGGAGGAACGATGACCTCCGCCAACGGCTGTTTCTCGCATGTGACGCTCGGCAGCAACGACCTGCCGCGCTCGCGGACGTTCTACGACGCCGCGCTGGCGCCGCTGGGTCTCGTGCGCTTACGCGACGACGAGGGCGAGGCCTATGGCTATGGTCGCGAGGGCGTCGATACGGACCGCCTGCCGGTCTGGATCTTGAGACCCTTCGACGGCCGGCCCGCCGCGCCCGGCAACGGCGTGCACATCGCCTTCCTGGCGCCGAGCCGCAAGGCGGTCGACGCGTTTCATGCCGCCGCCTTGAGGTCGGGCGGCACGGACGAGGGCAAGCCGGGGCTTCGGCCCCATTACCACGCGAACTACTACGCGGCCTATGTGCGCGACCCCGACGGCAACAAGCTGCAGGCGGTCTGCCACGATCCGGAGTGACCAAGAACAGGAGACCAGCCGGTTTTGTGATCACCCACCCCCTCGCCTACGCCTCTCCCCCTCCCGGTGTCGGGAGGGGGAGAGGAAAGGGAAAAGCGACACTCCAAACCTTTTCCTCTCCCCCACCTTGGTGGGGGAGAGGCGTAGGTGAGGGGGAGGGCGGCAGGGACCGGGACCAGGACCAGTAAGGTCGAAACGACGCGAGTGACGAGCAACCGAGACACACCACCAAGGAGCAACGAAGGACATGTCTCTCAAGATCCGCATGAGCCGGGGCGGCGCCAAGAAGCGCCCCTTCTACTCCATCGTCGTGGCGGATTCGCGCAGCCCGCGCGACGGCCGCTTCATCGAGAAGCTGGGCACCTACAACCCGCTCTTGGCCCGCGAGGACGCCAACCGCGTCGTGCTGAAGAAGGAGCGCATCGAGCATTGGCTCAAGATGGGCGCCACGCCGTCCGAGCGCGTGCAGATGTTCCTGGCCGATGCCGGCATGATGGAGAAGCCCAAGCAGCACGTGCAGACCACCAAGCATCTGCCGAAGAAGAAGGCGCAGGAGCGCGCCAAGGCCGCGGCCGAGGCGGCGAAGGCGGGCGAAGCCGCCGAGGCGCCCGCGCAGTAAGGCGCCGTCGGTTCGGGCCTGGAGGAGGCGAGGATGAGCGAGGCGGGCAAGGCGCGGGTGCTGATCGGCGTGATCGCCGCGGCGCACGGCGTGCGCGGCCTCGTGCGCGTCAAGAGCTTCACCGCGGAGCCCGACGGTATCGCGGCCTACGGCCCCGTGACCGACGCGAGCGGCAAGCGGGTCTTCCGCCTGAGCCTCGCCGGCAAGACCAAGGGCGGCGCGCTGCTGCGCATCGAGGGCGTTGCCGACCGCAACGCCGCCGAGGCGCTCAAGGGCACGAAGCTCTATGTCGATCGCGCCCAGCTGCCCGCGCTCGAAGGCGAGGACGAGTTCTACCAGACCGATCTGGTGGGCCTCAGGGTCGAAGGCCGCGACGGGCGGACTTTGGGGCACGTCAAGGCCGTGCTGAACTACGGCGCGGGCGACGTGCTCGAAATCGGGGACGGGCGCACCAGCCTGCTGCTGCCCTTCACCAAGAAAGTGGTGCCGGTGGTGGATATCGCGGGTGGGCGGCTCATCGCCGAGCCGCCGGTCGAGGTGGAGGCGCGCCCATGATCGGGTCCGAAACCGCCGCGGCCGATACGGCCGCCATCGCCGATCCGGCCGCCGGCGGGCGGCCGGGCAGCACTTCGGCGGAGCCCCGCTGGCGCGCCGTCGTGCTCACCCTCTTCCCCGAGATGTTCCCGGGGCCGCTGGGCCAGTCGCTGGCCGGCAAGGCGCTCGAGGCGGGGGTCTGGGCCCTCGAAACGGTGGACATCCGCCGGTTCGCGCGCGATAAACACGCCTCCGTCGACGACACGCCCTTCGGCGGCGGTCCCGGCATGGTGATGCGCCCGGACGTGATCGACGCGGCCCTCGAAGCGGCGCTCGGTCAGGGCGAGCGGGCGATCTACTTGAGCCCCCGCGGCCGCGTGCTGGACCAGGCGCTGTGTCGCGATCTCGCGGGCCGCGCCAAGGTCACGCTCTTGTGCGGCCGCTACGAGGGGGTGGACCAGCGGGTGCTCGAGGCCCGTGACGTGGAGGAATTGAGCCTCGGCGATTTCGTGCTGTCGGGCGGCGAGCCCGCCGCGATCGCGCTGATCGATGCGGTGGTCCGGCTGCTGCCGGGCGTGATGGGCCAGCCGGCCGGGCTCGAGGAGGAGAGTTTCGAGGCGGGTCTGCTCGAATACCCGCACTATACGCGGCCCGCCGTCTGGCAGGGTCGCGCCGTGCCGGAGGTCTTGCTCTCCGGCCATCACGAGAAGATCCGCGCCTGGCGGCGCCAGCAGGCGGAAGACATCACGCGGGCGCGGCGGCCCGATCTCTGGGCCCGCTATCTCGCCCGCAGCGAAGGTTCGAAGAAGAAGGAAGCCAAGCGATGACGACGTTGCAGGAAATCGAACAGGGCCAGGTGAAGAAGCTGGCCGGCGCGGCCAAGCTGCCGGACTTCCGCCCCGGCGACACGGTGCGCGTGAACGTGAAGGTGATCGAGGGCCAGCGCGAGCGCGTGCAGGCCTTCGAGGGCGTGTGCATCGCGCGGCGCAATGCGGGCCTCAATTCCTCCTTCACCGTGCGCAAGATCTCCTATGGCGAGGGTGTCGAGCGCGTGTTCCCGCTCTACAGCCCGCGCGTGGATTCGGTCGAGCTGGTGCGCCGCGGCGACGTGCGCCGGGCCAAGCTCTATTATCTGCGCGGCCGGCGCGGCAAGTCGGCCCGCATCGCCGAGCGCGGCGGCATGGGCGAGGAAGCGGCCGCGGCCCCGGAGAGCACCGAGAGCTGAGGCATCAATCTTTCGGCGCCTCATGCTGAGCTTGTCGAAGCATGGGGAGCCGGCCGGCCGCTCGTGCGCGATCGGGCCCTCATCCTTCGACAGGCTCAGGATGAGGGGTGGGTTTCGCCCCTAGGCCGGCAGGAACTTCGTTCCTACATCGAACCCGACCGGGATACCGTCGATGAGCACGCCGCGCACGCTTTACGACAAGATCTGGGACAGCCACCTGGTGCACCGCCAGGAGGACGGCACCTGCCTCATCTATATCGACCGCCATCTCGTGCACGAAGTGACGAGCCCGCAGGCCTTCGAGGGCCTGCGCAACGCCGGCCGCAAGGTGCGCAAGCCGCAGGCGACGCTGGCGGTGGCCGACCACAACGTGCCGACCACCGACCGCTCCAAGGGCATCGCCGAGGAGGAATCGCGCATCCAGGTCGAGACCCTGGAGAAGAACTGCGCCGAGTTCGGCATCCCCTATTTCTCGATGACGGACATCCGCCAGGGCATCGTCCATATCATCGGGCCGGAGCAGGGCATGACCCAGCCGGGCATGACCATCGTGTGCGGCGACAGCCACACCTCGACCCACGGCGCCTTCGGCGCGCTCGCCTTCGGCATCGGCACCTCGGAGGTCGAGCATGTGCTGGCCACCCAGACGCTGATCATGCGGCCGGCCAAGAACATGCGCATCACGGTCGAGGGCGACCTGCCCTTGGGCGTCACGGCGAAGGACCTGATCCTCGCCATCATCGGCAAGATCGGCACGGCCGGCGGCACCGGCCATGTCATCGAGTATGCGGGGCCCGCGATCCGCGCGCTCTCGATGGAAGGCCGCATGACGGTCTGCAACATGTCGATCGAGGCGGGGGCCCGCGCCGGCCTGATCGCGCCCGACGAGACCACCTTCGCCTATATCAAGGGCCGGCCGATGGCGCCCAAAGGCGGAGCCTGGGAGCAGGCGGTCGGCTATTGGCGCACGCTGCCGTCGGATCCGGGTGCCGCCTACGACCGCGAGGTGAGCCTGAAGGCCGCCGAGATCGCGCCGCAGGTCACCTGGGGCACCAGCCCCGAGGACGTGCTGCCGATCACGGGGCGCGTGCCCGATCCCGCGCAAGCCGGCGACCCCAACAAGCGCGAGGCGATGAAGCGCGCGCTCGACTATATGGGCCTCACGCCCGGCACGCCGCTCGATCAGATCAAGATCGACCGTGTCTTCATCGGTTCCTGCACCAACGGGCGCATCGAGGATCTGCGCGAGGTCGCCAAGGTGGCCGAGGGCCGCAAGGTGGCGAGCCACGTCAACGCCATGGTGGTGCCGGGCTCGGGGCTCGTGAAGGCGCAAGCCGAGGCCGAGGGGCTCGACAAGGTGCTGATCGAGGCCGGCTTCGAATGGCGCGAGCCGGGCTGCTCCATGTGCCTGGCCATGAACCCGGACCGGCTCGCACCCGGCGAGCGCTGCGCCTCCACCTCGAACCGCAACTTCGAGGGCCGGCAGGGCCGCGGCGGGCGCACGCATCTGGTGAGCCCGGCCATGGCCGCAGCGGCAGCCATTACCGGCCATCTCACCGACATCCGCGAGCTGAAATAGCGCTCTGTCGTCGAAATTCGTTGCGACGAAGGCCAGCCTGACCGGGCTCCCGGCTCGCCCCTTCCGAGCCCTGCCCGATGGCGGGCCGGCTGACAGCTTGCCGACAGGCCTGCTTGTCATGTTGTCCCGGGGCCTTTCGAAACCGGCTGCCGGCCGTCGGTCCGCCCGGCCCGCGCCCTTATGCCCAGCCAGCCGTCCGCCCTTGGGGCTCGCGCCTGGCTGCCTTTCTGATGCAGACTGAAAGCCCGGGCATTCGCTCGGGTCGAGCCATGCGCCTCCTCCTCGTCGAAGACAACGACCGTCTCGCGCACTTCCTTGCCAAGGGCCTCGGCGAGGCGGGCTTCACCGTCGATCGCGTCGAGCTGGTCGAGGAGGCCGAAGCAGCGCTCGGCACCACGCGCTTCGACGCCATCGTGCTCGACCTGGGGCTGCCGGACGGCGACGGCCTCGATCTCTTGAAGCGCCTGCGCGCGCAAGGGCACTCCACGCCGATTTTGATCGCCACCGCGCGCGGCGAGTTGGGCGACCGTCTCAAAGGGCTCGACGGCGGCGCCGACGACTATCTGGTCAAGCCCTTCGAGATCGCGGAGTTGGCGGCCCGGCTGCGTGCGCTCTTGCGCCGGCCGGGCGCGGTGCTGGGCCGCGAGATCGAGCTCGGCAACATCCGCTTCGATTCCGAGAGCCGGACCGCGGCCGTGGACGGAACGCCGGTGGCGCTCAGCCGACGCGAGACCGATCTGCTCGAGGTGCTGATCCGGCGCGCCGGCCGCGCCGTGGCGAAATCGGCGCTCGAGGATGCGATCTACGGGCTTGCCGGCGAGGTCGAGCCGAACGCGATCGAGGTGCTGGTTTCGCGCCTGCGCCGCCGCCTGACCGACGCGGGTGCCACACCGCAGATCCACACGCTGCGCGGCATCGGCTATCTGCTGGCCGAAGGAGAACGATGACCGGGCCGGCATCTGGCGCCGCCCGCGTTCCGAGCATGGCGTCGCGGCTGGCTTGGCGGCTCGGGGTGTTGTTCGTCGTGGCGTTCCTGATCGCAGGGCTCGTGCCTTACATCAACAGCCGCGACGACCGCACCGAGATCGCCGCCGAAACGCTCCAGGCCGACATGCACCTATTGGCGAAGGCCATCGCCCAGGAGCCCGACGGCCGCATCGCCGTCGGGCTGCCGCCCTCGCCGCACTTCGCCTATCGGATCCGCAATGCGGCCGGCATCGTGCTCGCGGTCTCGCCCGACTGGCAGATGGCCAGCGCGCGGGCGGCCACGCCCGGGCCGCACGGCGAGATGAAGGTCGGCACGCTGACCGGCGTGATCGCCGCGCCGCAAGGGCCGCTTCTGCTCGACGTGGCGCTGGTCGAGGTGCAGCCCACGCTGCTGCAGAGCCTCGTCAACGAATGGGGCGACGAGGTGCTGCCGCTCCTGCTGCCGGTGCTGGCGGCGGCGTTGATCGTCGGCATCTTCACCATCCGCCGCAGCCTGGCGCCGCTGAGCCGGCTGGCCTACGAAGCGCAGGCCATCACGCCGCGCGACACCGGCGTGCGGCTCTCGACCGGAGGCTTGCCGTCGGAGCTGATGCCGCTGGTGACGGCGGTCAACGCTGCCCTGGACCGTCTGGCGGAAGGATTCCGGCATCAACGCGAATTCACCGCCGACGCCGCGCACGAGCTGCGCACGCCGCTCGCCGTCCTCTCCGCGCATGTCGAAACCTTGCCCGACAAGGCGGCGGCGGCCTCGCTCAAGGAGGACCTCGCCGGCATGCGCCGGCTGGTGGAGCAGATGCTGGCCGTGGCCGAGCTCGAGGCGAAGCCGCTGCACATCGAGGACGAGCTCGATCTGGCCGCGCTGGCGGTCGAGCTGGCGGCGGCGCTGGCACCGCTGGCGCTGGCCCAGCACCGCAGCCTCGCCGTCATCGGCGCCGAGCGGCCGGTCCGCGTCCACGGCGATGCGGCCGCGCTGCGCCGGGGTTTGCGCAACCTGGTCGAGAACGCGATTGCCCATACGCCGGAGGGCACCACGGTCGATATCGAGGTGCTGGCGCCTGCCGGCGGACGGGGGCCGGCCGTTCGCGTGCGCGATCGCGGGCCCGGCTTCGGGCCGTCGGAGCGCGCGCGGGTGACACAGCGCTTCTTCCGCGGCCGCCGTGCCAAAGGCGCCGGCGCCGGTCTCGGCCTCGCCATCGTCGATCGGATTCTCAAGGCCCATGGCGGCAGGCTCGAGATCGCCGACGCCGCCGACGGCGGCGCGGTGGTTTCGCTGCGCCTGCCGCCGCTCTGAGCTCTGCCGCCTTGTCGCTGCCGGACCACAAGCGGTTCGCCGTCGCCATCGATGAGGGGGCCCGGCCATGCGCCGGCTTTTGCCCAAGAACCGCGCTTTGCCTTATGCTCCCGCCGGCTGTGGCGAGGCGGATTGGCACGACCGAAATCCAAGGCCGCTGGGCGGAGAGAGGAGAATCATGTCGCAAGGCCCAACCTCACCCGCTGGCGCGGACGGGTTCCTCTATGCCGGCTTCTGGCGCCGGTTCGGCGCCGCGATCGTCGATTTGGCGCTCATGTTCGTTTTCATGGCCATTGTCGGACAGGTGATTCCGGTCTGGCAGGAGGCCAATCTGGGCTTTCTGCCCGACAGCGAGCGCGGGATGGCGGTGGGGTTCGACCTCGAGTTGAACAGCCTGGGCACCCTGATCTTCCTACTCGTCTATTGGGTCTATAGCACCTTGCTCGAGAGCAGCCGCCGCCAGGCCACGATCGGCAAAATGGCGCTGGCGATCAAGGTCACCGATCTCGATGGCGAACGCGTCGGCATCGCCCAGGCGGCGGGGCGCAATCTCGCCAAGCTGCTGTCGGTCGCAACCCTCGCCATCGGCTTCATGATGGCCGGCTGGACCGCCCGCAAGCAGGCTCTTCACGACCTGGTGGCGAGGACCCTGGTGGTCTCCAGGTCCTGAGGGGCCGGCCGGTTCCCGCGGCCGGGGCCGGGCTGCGGCGCCTTGCGCGGACACCGCCCCCCGTGACTCCGGCGGGAACTCCGGTTATATCCTGCGCTCCCGCCGCGGGCGGCTTCGGGCCCGACAGCTCCGAATTCCCCGCGCGTACCAGTGGTCATTCAGGTGGCTCGCATGCAGAAATTCACCACGTTGCGCGGCGTCGCGGCACCTCTGCCGATGATCAATGTCGATACCGACATGATCATCCCCAAGCAGTTCCTGAAGACGATCAAGCGCACGGGCCTCGGCAAGCATCTCTTCGAGGAGATGCGCTACGAGCCGGACGGCCGCGAGAAGCCCGATTTCGTGCTCAACCAGCCGGCCTACCGCAAGGCCTCGATCCTGGTTGCGGGCGAGAATTTCGGCTGCGGCTCGAGCCGCGAGCACGCGCCCTGGGCGCTGCTCGATTTCGGCATCCGCTGCGTGATCGCGCCCAGCTTCGCCGACATCTTCTACAACAACTGCTTCAAGAACGGGATCCTGCCGATCAAGCTGCCGCAGAGCGAGGTCGACAAACTGATGGACGACGCCCGGCGCGGCGCCAATGCCATCGTCGCGATCGATCTCGAGAAGCAGGAGATCACCGGCCCGGACGGCGGCAAGATCCACTTCGACATCGATCCGTTCCGCAAGCATTGCCTCCTGAACGGCCTCGACGATATCGGGCTCACGCTGGAGAAGGCCGCCGCCATCGACGCCTACGAGGCCAAGGCCCGGCAAGAGCGGCCGTGGCTTTGAGAGGAGCCGCGACGACCTGAAACCCTCCTCGTCGCCCCCGCGAAAGCGAGAGGGTATGCACATTCCCCGTCGTCCCCGCGAAAGCGGGGACCCATATCGACACTGAGCTTGATGTTGCCATGGGTCCCGGATCGCAAAGCTCGCAAATCCAAAGCCCTTACGGGCTTTGGGCTCGCCTAGCGTCCGGGACGACGACGAGTTGCGATTGAACCGTCACTGCTAAGGACATCCCCCCGTGCCTGCCAACAAGAAGCTCCTGATCCTCGCCGGCGACGGCATCGGCCCCGAAGTGATGCGCCAGGTCGAGCGCGTGCTCGACTGGTTCGCCAAGCGCCGCGCGGTCGGCTTCGACGTGTCGCACGGCCTGGTCGGCGGCTGCGCTTACGACAAGCACGGCACGCCCCTGACCGACGAGACCATGGCCGACGCCATGGCGGCCGACGCGGTGCTGCTGGGGGCGGTCGGCGGGCCCAAATGGGACAGCCTGCCGTTCGAGAAGAAGCCCGAGCGCGGGCTCCTGCGCCTGCGCAAGGACATGGAGCTCTTCGCCAACCTGCGCCCCGCGATCGTGTTCGGGCCCCTGGCCGACGCCTCGAGCCTCAAGCGCGAGCTGGTCGACGGGCTCGACATCATGATCGTGCGCGAGCTCACGGGCGGCGTCTATTTCGGTGAGCCCCGCGGCATCGAGACCCTGCCGGACGGCACGAGGCGCGGCGTCAACACGCAGGTCTATACGACGCCCGAGATCATCCGCGTCGCGCGCGTCGCCTTCGAGCTGGCGCGCCTGCGCGGCCGGAAGGTCTGCTCGGTCGAAAAGGCCAACGTCATGGAGAGCGGGCTCCTCTGGCGCGAGGAGGTGCAGAAGCTCCACGACGCCGAGTACCAGGACGTGGCCTTGAGCCACATGTATGCCGACAACTGCGCCATGCAGCTCGTGCGCCAGCCCAAGCAATTCGACGTGATCGTCACCGACAACCTGTTCGGCGACCTGCTGTCGGATTGCGCCGCCATGCTGACGGGCTCGCTCGGCATGCTGCCCTCGGCTTCGCTGGGCGCGGCCGACGCCTCGGGGCGCCGCCGCGCGCTCTACGAGCCGGTCCATGGCAGCGCGCCCGACATCGCCGGCAAGGACCTGGCGAACCCGCTCGCCACCATCCTCTCGCTCGCCATGATGCTGCGCTACTCCTTCAACCTGGGCGAGGACGCGGCCCTCGTTGAGAAGGCGGTCTCGGCGGCACTCGCGGCCGGTATCCGCACCGGCGACATCATGACGCCGGGCGCCACCAAGGTCTCGACCACCGGCATGGGCGACGCGGTGCTGAAGGCGCTCGACCAGCTCGCGGGCTGAGGGCATGCCGCCGCTTCGGTTGGGGTAATTTCTGTGTGGCTCGATTGAGGCCCTCACCCCGCTCCGGGTAAGGCGCGGCCTTAGGCCTCGCCAACCCTCTCCCCGCTTTGCGGGGCGAGGGGAAGAAAACTCAACCCTCTCCCCCACTTGGTGGGGGAGAGGGAAGGGTGAGGGGGTAACGATGTTCTCGACAAGAAGCGGCGGTCAGTGCCGCTTCTTGCCGGTGATCATCGCGCGCACGAGGTTTTCCTTGTGCAGCAGGCTCGAGGCGAGCACGCCGGCGACATGAAGAGCGGCCATGGCGATGAGGGCGTCGGCGGAGAGCGAGTGCAGGACCTCGACCCACCGGACGGCGAAGAAGCGGTCGGTCTCCGACATCCAGCCGCTGACGCCCACGACCAGCACGAGCAGCAGCAGGGCCACGATCATCGCGCCGCCGGCCGGGTTGTGGCCCAGATGGCGGCCGGCGCGACGCCGCAAGACGTCGCCGAGATAGGCGAGCACGGCGCGCGGCCCCCGCACGAAACTGGAAAAGCGCGCGTAGGTCGGGCCGACCAAGCCCCAGACGAGGCGGACGGCCACGAGCGCCAGCGCCACATAGCCGGCGCTTTCGTGGACCGTCCGCTCTCCGTCCGAGACGAAGGCGAGCAGGACCGCCGCGACGAGGACCCAGTGGAAAAGGCGGACCAGCGGGTCCCAGACTTTCACCCATCCGGCTTCGGGCGCGCCGGACGCGGCGGTCATGGCCGAACTACTCCGACTTGTCGATGGCGCCGGTATAGCCGTTGACCTCGACCTCGAAGCGCTTGCCGTCCTTGTCGTAGCCCTTGGCCTCGTAGCAACCCTCGTGGCTCGTGAGCTCCTTGATCGTCACGTAGCCTTCCGCCTTCAGCTTGGCTTCGATCGCCGCCTTCGTGAGCGGCGTGCCCGAGCCCGAGCAGGATTCTTCGGCGAAGGCCTTGGGCGAGGTCAGGGCGATGAGGCCGGCGGCGGCAGCCAGCAGGATGATCTTGCGCATGAAATCTACACTCCGTCGGGATGGTCGTTGCAGGGAAAGGCAGGACGGCTCGTTCGTCCAAGCGGGCGGCGAGCGCGTCCGTCGACAAAGGATGGGCCGCCAGCCTGACACCAACCTTTCAAGGCGGCCTTCGATCCCCCTCCTGTGCCGGCTCCGGTGGGCTTTCCGAGGCGTTCGGCCGGTCCGCTTGACCCCGCCCGCCCGGCGCGCCTAGCCTGACGGCCGCCTCTTCCGCCGCCTGAGGAAAGCTTTGAGGATGCGCGCGCTGGCCCTGGCTCTGCTGGCTGCCTTGGGGATGACGCTCTCGGCCTTGGCCGACAGCGGTTCGATCGGCGGGGCTCCGACGGGGGGCGGGACCACCCTGCCGGCCGCCGCGAGCACCGGCGAGACGGCGTCGCCGCCCTGCGGCTGCGGCGGCCCCAAGAGCTATTATTTCAAGAAATACGGGACCATAAAGGCGCCGGCCTTCCAGTCGGGCACACAAAATTCCGCCCCCGTTAACCCGCCGATAGCCGGCACGAGCGGATAACCGTCTCGGGATAACGACCTCGACAGGCTTGCCGCCGATCGGTTAATTTGCGGATCAGCAGGCCCAACCCCTCGGACTTGGAGGAGGCCATCCATGTCTCGTCTGGTCATGACAATTCTGGCCGTTCTGTTCGCGTTCGGCATCGCCGGCGTGGCCAAGGCGGATTGCGGTGCGTCGCACGCCACGACGGCGGCGCAGACGCCTGCGCCGGCAACGGTCGCCGAGACCACCACCAAGACGACCACCACCGTGAAGCCGGAGGGCGGCACGGGCGGCTGAGCGCATTCACTCCCTAGGGAGCCAAGCGCGAAGGGCCGCCCCCGCCGGGGCGGCCCTTCGAATTTCCGGGCCACGCAAATTCTCTAGCCGGCCCCCGGGCCGAGGCGCGCCAACTCCCGCGAAAGACGGCCGGCAACCCAGAGCGCCAGCATGCGAAGGTCGCTCAAGAGGGAATAGAGCGGATGACGGAAGGTTTCGGGGCGATTGCCCTCGACGAAGAAATGCCCGGCCCAGGCAAAGCCATATCCCAGGATCGGCGCTGCCGGCAGCGGGCGCCAATCGGCGCCGATGGCGGCCCAGGCCAGGCAGGCCAGCGCCAGGCTCGTGCCGAGATAGTGGAGGCCCCGCGTCGCCGGCCGTCCATGGGCCTCGAGATAGCGCGGCCAGAATTCGGCGTAAGTCATCGGCGACCGGTTCGTCTTTGGCGATCGGGGCGTCGTTCGGACCAGGGGCGGGTGCGACCTCTCGCCCGCGATTGCAGCCGTCCGGCGCCCTTGCGCCCGGCCCGGCTTGGCCTTAAGTCACCGCCGGCCGCGCGAGCCGCCGGCATCCGATAAATCCTGGCATTAGGAAAGCGAGACAACGATGGGTTACAGAGTAGCGGTGGTGGGTGCTACCGGCAATGTCGGCCGCGAGATGCTGCAGACCTTGGCGGCGCACGAGTTCCCGGCCGACGAGGTGGTGGCGCTGGCCTCGGAGCGGTCGGTCGGCAAGAAGGTCTCGTACGGCGAGGACGACATCCTCCAGGTCCAGGACCTCGCCACGTTCGATTTCAAGGGCTTCGACATCGCGCTGTTCTCGCCCGGCGCCAAGGTCTCGGCCGTCCACGCGCCGCGCGCGGCAGCCGCGGGCTGCATCGTGATCGACAACACCTCGCAGTTCCGCATGGACTCCGACGTGCCGCTGGTGGTGCCTGAGGTCAATCCCGACGCCATCGCCGACTACACCAAGCGCCGCATCATCGCCAACCCGAACTGCTCCACCATCCAGATGGTGGTGGCGCTGAAGCCGCTGCACGACATCGTGCCGATCAAGCGCGTGGTGGTGGCCACATATCAGTCGGTCTCGGGCGCCGGCAAGGAGGCGATGGACGAGCTCTACGAGCAGACCCGCGCCATCTACATGGCGGCACCGGTGGAGAAGAAGAAGTTCCCCAAGCAGATCGCCTTCAACCTCATTCCGCAGATCGACATCTTCATGGAGGACGGCTCGACCAAGGAGGAATGGAAGATGAAGGTCGAGACCAAGAAGATCCTCGATCCCGCCATCGAGGTGGTGGCGACCTGCGTGCGCGCACCCGTCTTCGTCGGCCATTCCGAGGCGGTCAATGTCGAGTTCGAAGGGCCGATCTCGGTCGAAGAGGCGCGCTCGGCGCTGTCGAACGCGCCGGGCGTGGTGGTGGTCGACCGCCGCGAACCCGGCGGCTACATCACGCCGGTCGAATGCGTGGGCGACGACGCCACCTTCGTCAGCCGTCTGCGCGCCGACCCGACCGTGCCGCACGGCCTCTCGCTGTGGGTGGTCTCCGACAACCTGCGCAAAGGGGCGGCTCTCAACGCCGTGCAGATTGCCGAGCACCTGATCGAGAATTATCTGTAGCGATCGCCTCCGCTCGCCGTCTTCATCGGCGCATTCCGAGCAGTGCGGCTGAAAAACTCTGACCCCTCCCCTTGCGGGAGGGGGAAGGGGGAAGGGGCTGTTCGGCTTCTCGTGAGTCTATGCGTTCGAGGCGGGCGCGAGACGGTTCGTCGCGAAGCACCCCTCCCGGCTCGGATGGCCGAGGCCATCCTCGCCCGCCCTCCCGCAAGGGGAGGGCGTGTCTTGAATTGACCCTCACCTTAACCGCTCGAGCGTCGCCTTCTTGGGCGGCTTGGCGAAGGCGTCCTGCGCGCGGATCAGCGCCAGCTCCAAGGCATCGCCCGTCGCCTCCACCACGGCAGCCATGGCGCTCGCCGCCTGGCCCAGCGCGTTCTCGAGATCGCGTCCGCTGTTGAGGTAATGGCCGAGGAAGAGCGCGGCGAAGCAGTCGCCGGCGCCGTGCGCCTTGAGCGCACGGCGCCGGGTGGCGGCGAGAAAAGCGCCCTGTGGCCCTACCGCCATGGTCTCGATCGCCTCGGGGTGGCCGTCCACGCGCTCGATGCCGGTGGCGACCACGACGAGGTCGGGGCGCCCTTGCGCCCGGATCGTCTCGCAGGCGGCGATCGCGTCCTGCAACGTCTCGACACGGTTGCCGGAGAGCGTATCGAGCTCGAACAGGTTGGGGAAGGTGATGTCGGCGTCGCCCAGCAAGTGCTCCTTGATGAGGGCGGCCGTCTTGGCCGGGACATAGAGCCCGCCCTTGCGCTCGCCCATGACCGGATCGAGGGCATAGAGCAAATCGGGGCGGAGCCCGCGCAGTTTCGCCAAGGTCTCGACGGCGAGCCGCGGCGCCTTGCCGAGGAACCCGGTCATGAAGACGTCGGCTTGCGCGAATACGCCCATCCGCTCGAGCCCCTCCAGCACCACCGCCACCTCGTCGGCTGCGAGCTGACGCCCGCCCCAGGTCGGATAGCCCAAATGATTGGAGAGCAGCGCGGTGTCGACCGGCCATACCTCGTGGCCCAGCCGCTGCAGACAGAACACCGAGGCGGCATGGCCGACATGGCCGTAAGCGACGCGCGAGGAAAGGGACAGGATGTTCATGGGGCGCCCTGATCGGGGCGCACTTTCCCATGCGGGCGCCGGGGCTGGGAAGACGGGGCAAGAGCCGGATCCGGCGCCTCCAGCGTCGGGGCCATTGGCGGAGATAGGCTGGGTTTCTCTCCTTACGGTCGGGCCTTATTGTGGGCCGGTCCGGTTCGGCTATAGTCCCGTCGGCAACGGCTCTTTCGACCGGCGGTCCGCCGCCACCTCGAGCCAGGATGGTCGCCCATGTTCCAATCGACCCGCCCGCGCCGCAGCGCGCTCTACATGCCGGGCTCCAACATCCGCGCCCTCGAGAAGGGCAAGACGCTCGGCGCCGACGTGATCATCATGGACCTCGAGGACGCCGTGGCGCCCGAGGCCAAGCGCGACGCGCGCCTCCAGGTGGTGAACGCGGTCAAGGCCGGCGGCTACGGGCCGCGCGAAGTGGTGATCCGCGTCAACGGCCTCAACACGCCCTGGGGCTATGGCGATCTGGCGGCGGTGGCGCAGGCCGGGGCGGACGCGATCCTGATCCCCAAGGTCGAAAGCGTGGAGACCGTGCGGCAGGCCGAGACGGTTCTGGTCGCCAACGGCGCGCCCGACGAGCTCGCCCTCTGGTGCATGATGGAGACGCCGCGCGCCATGTTGAACGCGGAAGCGGTGGCGGGCGCCTCGCGCCGCGTCACCTGCTTCGTGATGGGCACCTCCGATCTGACGAAGGACCTTCACGCGCGCCATACCCGCGACCGCCTGCCGCTCGTCACCAGCCTCGGCCTCTGCCTGCTGGCCGCGCGCGCCTACGGGCTCGCCATCCTCGACGGCGTCCATCTCGATCTGGAAGACGAGGCCGGATTCGAGGCCGCTTGCCGCCAGGGCGCGGAGATGGGTTTCGACGGCAAGACGCTGATTCATCCCAAGACGATTCCGGCGGCGAACCGCATTTTCGCGCCGGCGCCGGAGGACGTGGCATGGTCGCGCCGCGTCATCGCGGCCCACGCCGAGGCGGCCGCCGAGGGCCGCGGCATCGTCGTGCTGGATGGCAAGCTGATCGAGAACCTGCATGTGCTGAACGCACGGCGCATCGTCGATCTGGCCGAGGCGATCGCCCAGCGCGAGAGCGCCGAGGCACCGCATTGAAAAGAAGAGTGGGCGGGAATCATAGCGGATCGATGACCTGCGTGCTCCCGCCTTCGCGAAGCCTGCTCCTGCTTGCGCGGAACCGGGGTTACGCCCCGCTTCGGCGGGCGAAGGAAGGTCGAGACGCTCGGCTTGCGCCTCGCTCCTCGGCATGAGGGATGGTCTTTATGCCACGAAGACTTGATCTCATCCTGAGGAGCGCCCCGCCAGGGACGCGTCTCGAAGGACGCACGATGCTCGTGCAACGTCTTTGCACAATCCCGATTTTTCCGGGTCGTTAGAGCGGATTTCGTTTGGATGGGCTCACAACTCCGCGTCATTCCCCGCGAAAGCGGGAATCCAGGGGCAAGCGACGAGCGTTTACCCTGGGCCCCGGCTTTCGCCGGGGCGACGATGGAATGTTCAATGCAAACGGGAAATGCTCTAGTCGACGCAGCGACAGCAGCAATCGCGAACGAGGAACCGAGGAACGATGGCGCCATTGCCCAAGACCAGTGCCGGCAATTTCTTCGAGGATTTCCGCATCGGCCAGGAGATCCGCCATGCGGTGCCGCGCACGGTGACCGCGGGCGACGCGGCGCTCTATGTGGCGCTCACCGGCAGCCGCTTCGTGCTGCCCTGCTCCGACGAGCTCGCGCGCCGGCTGGGCTTGCCGCAGGCGCCGATCGACGACCTGCTGGTGTTCCACCTCGTGTTCGGGCGCACCGTGCCCGATATCTCGCTCAACGCCATCGCCAATCTGGGCTATGCGCAAGGCCGCTTCGGCGCGCCGGTCTATCCGGGCGACACGTTGAGCGCCGTCTCGACCGTGATCGGCCTCAAGGAGACGTCGAACCGGCAGACCGGCGTGGTGCATGTGCGCTCGGTGGGCAAGAACCAGCGCGGCGAGACCGTGATCGACTATGTGCGTTGGGTTCTGGTGCGAAAGCGCGATCCGGGCGCCGCGGTGGCCGAGGCGAAGCCGCCGGCGCTGGCAGCCTCGGTCCCGGCCGCCGAGCTGTCGGTCCCGCCGGGGCTCGATCTCGCACGCTTCGATCCGGCGGCGACCGGCTCGCCGCATTATTGGGATGACTATGAGCCCGGAGAGCGCATCGACCATGTCGATGGCATGACGATCGAGGAATCCTGCCACATGACGGCGACGCGCCTCTATCAGAACAATGCGCGCGTCCATTTCAACCAGCACGCCGAGAAGGCGGGCCGCTTCGGCCGGCGCATCGTCTATGGCGGCCATATCATCAGCCTCGCGCGCAGCCTCTCGGCCAACGGGCTCGGCAACGCGGTGAAGATGCTCGCCATCAATGGCGGGCGGCACACCAACCCGAGCTTCGCCGGCGACACCATCTATGCCTGGAGCGAGGTGCTGGAGAAGGCGGCGCTCGCCGGGCGGCGCGACGCGGGCGCCTTGCGCCTGCGCCTGGTCGCGACCAAGGATCGCCCGGCCGCCGACTTCCCCGACAAGGGATCGGACGGCAATCCCGATCCGAGCGTGGTGCTCGATTTCGACTATTGGGCGCTCGTGCCGCGGCGCGCATGACGGCTCGCGCGGGGGCGCAGCGGATCAGCAAGACGAGGCTTACATGGCACCCGCGCAGTGCCCGAATCCGGTTCGACGCAAGCTGGTGGCGGCGGCATTGGGCGGGCTCGTTCTGGCGGGTTGCGCCGGACCGATGGGCGGTCCTGCCCGCGTCGCGTTTCAACGGTCGCTTTACGGCCAAGTCTATGCGATCGATCTGGGTTGGGGCTTCTCTCTGCCGGTGACGGCGGAACAAGCCTCGGTCTTCAGGCAGGTGGGGCCGCTGGAGTGGTATCAGGTCCGCGACGCGCAGACGATCGAGCGCGTGGTGGCCGATTTCAACGCCCATCACGATGCATGGCGCCAAATGCCTGCTTACAGCCGGAATCTGCTGTGGCATCGTCCGGAGGCTCCCGATTTCCCGTGAAAGAGCTCCTGTCCGTCGCACGGGCGAGGGAATCGGCCGCCCGATGCAGGCCTCCCACATCTTGATGGCATTTTGTGGCCGCCCGACCAAATCTTGTTGAGCCGCGCGACTCGCGCATGATAAGGAGGAATCGAGACGTCAGGTGCGCGAGGCCCGACGGGCCCCGCGCATCGCGCCCCGGGACGGGACGCTCCTGACGCCTCCGGAGCCGGCTCGGCTCCGGCACGAGAAAGCGGCGGGGCCTCTCCCGGTCGGCATCGCGGCAAGCACGGACCTGGCATCCAGCAGCCGCTCGCCCGACCTTCGCCTCGGGGCAGGCCGGCCTCGCAACGAGGCCGGCGGCTCCGAGCACCCGACGGTTCCTGGCGATCCAACCCCCGACCAACCGCCCGGCGGCACCTCGGCCGGCCCCGGATGGGCTCCGGGCCGACACGGAAAGGCGCTCTTTTCCGGCGGCCTTCGGCTCGCCGCTTGCGCAGGGCGCCGATGCCGCCTTTCAGGCCCAGCTCGCCAGCGCGTAAGGCCGCGCCGGAGGGGCCGACCGGGACGGCGAGTGCTCCCGTGAGGGCGGCTCGCCATGCCGTCCCGGCGATGGCAGGGGGTGCGCCCCTTGGTAGAGGCCCATGCCCACAAGCCGTCGCCGGCGCCAAAAGAGGAAGCCGAACCCGAAGGTTCCGCCCTCTCTCGCGGACTCGAAAGGAGACCTACGCGCGGGCGAGCACCTTGCCGGCACCAATGGCACGGGCTCTATGCCCGATCATGCCTCCCAAGGGGGCATGATCGGGCGAGGCGCAGTCGCGCGCCACGCAAACTCCCTCGAGCCGACGCTTTCGCGTGCGGGAAGAAGCTTGAGACGAATCGTCGGCGAGCGGCAATCCGGTTTTGCCCGCAGCGACAATTTTTCTGTGCATAGTTGGCGGCGAAACGCACAATTCCTGCACAGCTTTTCCCCGTCTTCGTCCACATGTCGTGGTTGCGACGAACGGCGAAGGCGTGGAATTGACTTGCCCCCTGGCGGGCGCTAAATCGACGCCCGGGCTCTCCGAAAGGCCAGGAAAAATCGAACGATGACAACGAACGACCGGCCGCTCTCGCCCCACCTCCAGATCTATCGTCCGCAGATCACGTCGGTGCTGTCGATTCTGCACCGCATCACGGGAATGGCGTTGGCCGCAGGGTCGCTGCTGCTGGTCTACTGGCTGATCGCCGCCGCCGCAGGGGCGGAGGCCTTCGCCACGGCGCAAGCGCTGATCGGCTCCGTCCCGGGCCGGCTGCTGCTGTTCGGCTGGAGCTTCGCTCTCTTCTTCCACCTCGCCAACGGCATTCGACACCTGTTCTGGGACATGGGTCTGGGCTTCGAGCTCAAGACCGTCACGCTGAGCGGTTGGACGGTGGTGATCGCCTCCTTCCTGCTCACGCTCGTCGCCTGGTTCCTGGGCTATTGGCAGATGGGGGTGCTCTGATGGCAAACGCGCGTCAGGCGCTGCGCAGCGAGCTCGGCCGCGTGCGCGGCCTCGGCTCCGCCAAGGAGGGGGTGCAGCATTGGTGGCATCAGCGCCTGACCGCGATTGCGCTGGTGCCGCTCCTGATCTGGCTCGTCGCCGGCCTCGTCGCCCATGCCGGCGCGGACCACGCCGTCGCGACCGACTGGCTCGGCTCGCCCGTCACCTTCGGCCTGATGCTGCTCGTGGTCGTCGTCGGCTTCTGGCACGCCATGCTGGGCCTGCAGGTCGTGATCGAGGACTATGTTCATCGCGAGGGCTGCAAGCTGGCCGCCTTGATCGCGCTCAGGTTCGCGTGCGTCGCCCTGGGTCTGGCCGCGGCCATCGCCCTCTTCGTCATCGCCTTCGGAGGCTGACCCCTCATGCCCGCCAGCGCCACCCCGGCCGCGTCCCAAAGCCCGGCGCCGAAGATCAACGGCCAAGCCTACCCGATCGCGGACCACGCCTATGACGTGGTGGTGGTGGGTGCGGGCGGGGCGGGCCTGCGCGCGGCCTTCGGCATGGCGGCCAAGGGCCTGCGCACGGCCTGCGTCACCAAGGTGTTCCCGACCCGCAGCCACACCGTGGCGGCCCAGGGAGGCATGTCGGCGGCGCTTGCCAACATGGGCGAGGACGACTGGCGCTGGCACATGTACGACACGGTCAAGGGCTCCGACTGGCTCGGCGACCAGGATGCGATCGAGTACATGGTGCGCGAGGCGATCCCGGCCGTGATCGAGCTCGAGCATTACGGCGTGCCCTTCAGCCGCACGCCCGAAGGCAAGATCTATCAGCGCCCCTTCGGCGGCATGACCACCCATTTCGGCAAGGGCATCGCCCAGCGCACCTGTGCCGCCGCCGACCGCACCGGCCACGCCATCCTGCACACGCTCTACCAGCAGGCGCTCAAGCACGCGGTCGAATTCTTCATCGAGTATTTCGCCCTCGACCTCATCATGGACGAGGAAGGCCGCTGCCGCGGCGTGATGGCCTGGAACCTCGACGACGGCTCGATCCATCGCTTCGCCGCCAAGACCGTGGTGCTGGCGACCGGCGGCTATGGCCGCACCTTCTTCTCCTGCACCTCGGCTCATACCTGCACCGGCGACGGCAACGCCATGGTCTTGCGCGCCGGCCTGCCGCTGCAGGACATGGAGTTCATCCAGTTCCACCCGACCGGCATCTACGGCGCCGGCTGCCTCATCACCGAAGGCGTGCGCGGCGAGGGCGGCTATCTGACGAACTCGGAGGGCGAGCGCTTCATGGAGCGCTACGCGCCTTCGGCCAAGGACCTCGCCTCGCGCGACGTGGTGAGCCGCGCCATGACCATGGAGATCCGCGAGGGGCGCGGCGTCGGCGAGCACAAGGACCACATCCATCTCCACATCGAGCATCTCGACCCGAAGATCATCCACGAGCGCCTGCCCGGCATCGCCGAGACGGCGCGCATCTTCGCGGGCGTGGACGTGACGCGCGAGCCGATCCCGGTGCTGCCGACCTGCCACTACAACATGGGCGGCATCCCGACCAACTATCACGGCGAGGCGGTGACGCTCCGGAACGGCGACCCCGACGCGGTGGTGCCGGGCCTGATGGCGATCGGCGAGGCGGCCTGCGTCTCGGTCCACGGCGCCAACCGGCTCGGCTCCAACTCGCTTCTGGACCTCGTCGTGTTCGGCCGTGCCGCCGCCAACCGTTGCGCCGACACGATCCACCCCGAGGAGCCGGTGCCGGCGCTGCCGGCAACGGCGGGCGACGAGGCGCTGGCGCGGCTCGACCGCTGGCGCCACGCCAAGGGCGGCACGCCGACCGCGGCACTCCGGCTCGAGATGCAGAAGATCATGCAGTCGAACTGTGCGGTGTTCCGCACCGGCGCGGTGCTGGCCGAGGGTGTCAAGCTGCTCGAGGGCTGCTGGGCCAAGCGCGCCGACATCCGCGTGGCCGACCGCTCGATGATCTGGAACAGCGACCTGGTCGAGACGCTCGAGCTCGACAACCTGCTGTCGCAGGCGGTGGTGTCGATCGCCTCGGCGCTCAATCGCACCGAGAGCCGCGGCGCGCACGCGCGCGAGGACCATCCCCAGCGCGATGACGTGCGCTGGCTCAAGCACACCATCGCCTGGTGCGGCGAGGACGGAAAGCCGCGGATCGACTACCGGCCGGTGCATCTGAAGCCGCTGTCGAACGACGTGCAGGCCTTCCCGCCCAAGGCGCGGGTCTACTGAACATCGCCTTCCTCATGCTTCGACAGGCTCAGCATGAGGATGGCGGTCGGGTGATCGGATTGATGGCCTCGCCCTGAGCTTGTCGAAGGACGAGGCGGCCTGGCTCGAGTCGAGCGGCCGAAGCGTAAGAGGACGTAAGAAGCAGATGGCCGAGTTCGCCCTGCCCGCCAATTCCAAGGTCCGCCCCGGCAAGACCCACAAGGCGCCCGCCGGCGCCAAGCGCGTCAAGAGCTTCAAGGTCTATCGCTGGGACCCGGAGACGGGCGAGAACCCGCGCCTCGACACCTACGAGGTCGATCTCGACAAGTGCGGGCCGATGATCCTGGACGCGCTCATCAAGATCAAGAACGAGATCGACGCGACGCTCACTTTCCGCCGCTCCTGCCGCGAGGGCGTGTGCGGAAGCTGCGCCATGAACATCGACGGCACCAACACGCTCGCCTGCACCAAATATATCGACGAGGTGAAGGGCGATGTCCGCATCTACCCGCTGCCGCATATGGAGGTGGTGAAGGACCTAGTGCCGGACCTGAAGCGGGCTTACGCGCAATATGCCTCGATCGAGCCCTGGCTCAAGGCCAAGTCGCCCGCACCGGGGCGCGAGCGCCCGCAGAGCCCGGAGGAGCGCGCCAGGCTCGACGGGCTCTGGGAATGCATCCTCTGCTTCTGCTGCACCACCGCCTGCCCCAGCTACTGGTGGAACGGCGACCGCTATCTGGGGCCGGCGATCCTGCTGCAGGCCTATCGCTGGATCGCCGACAGCCGCGACGAGTTCGCGGGCGAGCGGCTCGACGATCTCGAGGACCCGTTCCGGCTCTATCGCTGCCACACCATCATGAACTGCACCAAGACCTGCCCCAAGGGCTTGAACCCGGGCAAGGCCATCGCCGAGCTCAAGAAGCTGATGGTGGCGCGGCGGTAGCGTTGAGATATCGGGCGGCGCGGGCGGTCCGACCGCTTCATCAGGTAGGCACAAGTTCTGCCGTCATCCCGGCCAAGCGAGACGAATGTCGAGCGCGAGCCGGGATCCATCGCGCCGCAAGCTCCGCTTCATCGAGATCGCCGTCGGCATGGGCCCCGGATAACCGCTTCGCGGTTTCCGGGGTGACGACCGAGTTTGATGGCCATTCGTGATCGAGCGAACGGACGCGAATCCGGCCAAGCAATTGCCGCTCGTCCCCTCACTCCAGCTCGATCTCGTCCTCGACCTTGTGGTCGAGCCCGATCGCGTCGATGGTCAGGGTCACGCGCGCCTTGAGCGGTGTCTTGCCGTCGATGCGCTTGCGGGCGAGCGCGTCCCTGACCGCGATCTCGATCGCGCGCTGCGAGGTGACGCCCACCTGCTTGAGGTACTTGCGCAGCGACATGTTGAAGACGTCCTCGTTCATCACACCCTCCCGCCGGTCACGACCGGCCTCCCGCGTTGACAAGAACCGGCCAGGCCGGCCTTTCCCTTCGCCTCCGATCGGTTAGATTGGGCACGGATGGCGACTCGGAACAAGAGCAGCGACGCGAACAAGGCGGTGGTGATCACCGGCGCCAGCCGCGGCATCGGTGCGGCCACGGCGCGGCTCTTGGGCGCGCAGGGCTACCGCGTCGCGGTCAATTATCACGCCAGCCCCGAGGCTGCGGCCAAGGTCGTCGCGGCGATCGAGCAGGCCGGCGGCAAGGCCGTCGCGATCCAGGCGGACGTGGCGCGAGAAGCGGAGGTGGTCCGCCTGTTCGAGGAGGTCGAGGCGACGCTGGGCCCCATCGGTGCCCTCGTCAACAACGCCGGCATCACCGGCCCCAGCGGCCGGCTCGAGGACCTGACGGCCGAGACGCTCGAGGCCGTGATGGGCTTGAACGTCATGGGCGCCTTCTATTGCGCGCGCGAGGCGGTCCGGCGCATGTCGACGAGGCGCGGCGGCAAGGGCGGGGCCATCGTCAACGTCTCCTCGGGGGCCGCCACGCTCGGCAGCCCCGGCGAGTTCATCCATTACGCCGCCTCCAAGGGTGCCATCGACACCATGACGCTCGGCCTCGCCAAGGAGGTCGCGCGCGAAGGCATCCGTGTCAATGCGGTGGCGCCGGGCCTGATCCAGACCGAGATCCACGCCGCTGCCGGCGATCCTGATCGCGTCAAGCGCATCGTCGCGACCGTGCCGATGGGCCGCGTCGGCTCGGCCCAGGAAGTCGCCAAGACCATCCTGTTCCTGCTGTCGGGCCACGCTTCCTACGTGACCGGCGCGATCCTGCGCGTGGCCGGGGGCCGATGACGCCAGAGGCGCGGCCGGAAGCGAGGCTCGAGCCGTCGGCCGAGGCCGAAGGGCCGCTGGCGCGCTGGCGCGCGAAGGTCCGCGCGGGCGAGATCGCGATGGATCCCGGGCAGGCGATCGCTGCCGAGAAGCTCGAGCTGCTGGCCCGCGCGGTTCGGAACTACCGCCCCGCGGGCGGGCCCAGGGGCTGGCGCGAACGTCTCGGCCTCAAGCGGCGGGCCGAGGAGCCCGCACCCCAGGGGCTTTACATCTTCGGCCCCGTCGGGCGCGGCAAGTCGATGCTGATGGACCTGTTCTTCGCCGCGGTTCCCATCGAGGCCAAGCGCCGGGTCCATTTCCACGCCTTCATGCTCGAGGTGCACCAATCGATGCATCGCTGGCGCCGGGCGAACGAGGGCGATCCGATCCCGCCGTTGGCCGATGCCATCGCGGGCGAAAGCTGGCTGCTCTGCTTCGACGAGTTTCAGGTCACCAATATCGCCGACGCCATGCTGCTGGGCCGCCTGTTCGAGGCGCTGTTCCGGCGCGGCGTGGTGGTGGTGGCGACCTCGAATACCGCGCCGGCCGATCTCTACAAGGGCGGGCTGCAGCGCGAGCGCTTCCTGCCCTTCATCGATCTCATCACCACCGAGCTCGACCTGATCGAGCTGGCCGGCCCCCAGGACTATCGGCTCCTGCGCATGAAGGGCCGGCCCGTCTATTTCCATCCCCTGGGTGCCGCCGCCACTCGTCAACTCGAGGAGATCTGGAGCCTGCTGACGGACGGTGCCGCCGGCGAAGCGCAGAGCTTCACGGTCCAGGGCCGCACCCTCGACGTATCGCGCGCCGCCAAGGGCGCCGCCTTCATGACGTTCGATGCGCTCTGCGGCCGGCCCTTGGGCGCCGCCGACTATCTCACGCTGGCCACGCACTTCCATACGCTCTTGCTCGAAGGCGTGCCGCGCTTCACGCCGGAGCTCAGAAACGAGGCGCGCCGCTTCATCACGCTGGTCGATGCGCTCTACGAGCACCGCACGCTGCTCGCGATGACGTCGGCGGCGCCGATCGACGCGCTCGTCGCCAGCGACGACATCGCCTTCGAGTATCGACGCACCCATTCGCGGCTGGTCGAGATGCAGTCCGACGACTATCGCGGACGACACCACCTGACCTGACCTTTGAAATTTTTGTTCAACACACTTGCTCTTGAGGTTAAAAGAGGGTATTGACACTAACTCTAGTGTAGCGTGAAGGCCGGAATGTGATTCGGCCGAAGCGATGCCCGCGAGGATGAAAATCCGGTCTCGCGCGGCGTAACGAAGGGAAGGGAATGGCACGCAAGAAGATCGCGCTGGTAGGTGCGGGCAATATCGGCGGAACGCTCGCACTTCTGGCCGGCCTCAAGCAGCTCGGCGACGTCGTGTTGTTCGACATCGTCGAAGGCGTGCCGCAGGGCAAAGCGCTCGACATCGCGCAGTCGAGCCCGATCGAGGGGTTCGATGCCGCCTATCTCGGCGCGAACGACTACGCGGCCATCAAGGGCGCCGACGTGGTGATCGTCACCGCCGGCGTGCCGCGCAAGCCCGGCATGAGCCGCGACGATCTGCTCGGCATCAACGGCAAGGTCGTCGCCACCGTCGGCAAGGCGATCAAGAAGCATTGCCCCAAGGCCTTCGTCATCGTCATCACCAACCCGCTCGACGTCATGGTGTGGGTGATGCGCGAGGAGAGCGGTCTGCCCGCCAGCCGCGTGGTCGGCATGGCCGGCGTGCTCGACAGCGCGCGCTTCCGCTATTTCCTGGCCGAGGCCATGGGCGTCTCGGTCGAAGACGTCACGGCCTTCGTGCTGGGCGGGCACGGCGACACCATGGTGCCGCTCGTGCGCTACTCGACCGTGGCCGGCATTCCGCTGCCCGACCTGGTCAAGAAGGGCTGGATTTCCCAGGAAAAACTCGACGCCATCGTGCAGCGCACGCGCGACGGCGGCGCGGAGATCGTGGGGCTCTTGAAGACGGGCTCCGCCTTCTATGCGCCGGCCGCAGCCGCGATCCAGATGGCCGAGTCTTATCTTTTGGATAAGAAACGCGTTCTACCCTGTGCCGCCTACCTCGACGGCGAGTACGGGGTAAAGGGGCTCTACGTCGGCGTGCCGGTCGTGATCGGCGCGGGCGGCGTGGAGAGAGTGGTCGAGATCGATCTGAACAAGGCCGAGAAGGCCATGTTCGACAAGTCGGTCGCGGCCGTTAGGGGCCTCATCGATGAGATGAGGAAAATTCAGAGAGGAGCTACAAAATGAAGAGGACCACGAAGCGGCGGGCGAAGCCGGCCGCGAAGAAGGCCTCGCCGAAGAAGGCCGCCAAGAAGAAGGCCAAGGCGAAGGCCAAGAAGAAGAAGTAATCGGGCCAACAGAGTTCTGAAGGCCTAAGGCGGCGGCATCCCGGATCTAGCGCTGGCCCAAGGGGTGGCCGCGCTTGCGCTGCCCCTGGAAGTTGCTAGATTATGCGCCCCCGCGAAACCAGCCGGGGCGCAAGGCCGGGTGCCGCCGCCAGCACTCTTGCCGATCTTAGGCCGATGAACATTCACGAGTACCAGGCCAAAAGCCTGCTGTCCAAATTCGGCGTCGCCGTTCCGCGCGGCGCCGTTGCATTTTCAGTCGACGAGGCCGAAGCCGCCGCCAAAGGGCTCGGCGGCGACGTCTGGGTCGTGAAGGCCCAGATCCATGCCGGCGGGCGCGGCAAGGCGGGCGGCGTGAAGATCGCCCGCTCGCTCGCCGAGGTCCGCGACTTCGCCCGATCCATGCTGGGCATGACCCTCGTCACCAAGCAGACCGGCCCGCAAGGCCGCGTCGTGCGCCGCCTCTATGTCGAGGAGGGCTGCGACATCCGCCGCGAGCTCTATCTGGGGCTCCTGGTCGATCGGGCCACGTCGCGCGTCACCATCATCGCCTCGACCGAAGGCGGCACCGAGATCGAGGAGGTCGCGGCCAAGACGCCCGAAAAGATCATCAAGGTGCCGGTCGATCCCGCCACCGGGCTGATGCCGCACCACGCCCGGCGCATCGCCTACGGCCTGGGCCTGGAGGGCGAGCAGGTCAAGTCCTGCATCACGTTCGTCACCGGCTGCTGGCGCGCCTTCCACGAGCTCGATGCCTCGATCGTCGAGATCAATCCGCTGGTGGTGACCGGCAAGGGCGAGGTGGTGGCACTCGACGCCAAGATCAACTTCGACGACAACGGCCTGTTCCGCCACCCCGAGGTCGCGGAGATGCGTGACGAGAACGAGGAGGACCCGGCCGAGATCGAGGCCGGCAAGCACGGCCTCAACTACATCAAGCTCGACGGCACCATCGGCTGCATGGTCAACGGCGCCGGCCTCGCCATGGCGACCATGGACATCATCAAGCTCTACGGCGGCAGCCCGGCGAACTTCCTCGATGTCGGCGGCGGCGCCACCAAGGAGCGCGTCACCACCGCCTTCAAGATCATCCTCAGCGATCCCAACGTGAAGGGCATCCTGGTCAACATCTTCGGCGGCATCATGCGCTGCGACGTGATCGCCGAGGGCGTGGTCGCGGCGGCGCGCGAGGTGTCGCTCAAGGTGCCGCTGGTGGTCCGGCTCGAAGGCACCAATGTCGAGTTCGGCAAGAAGATCCTCGGCGAATCGGGCCTCAAGATCCTGTCGGCCGAGAATCTGGCGGATGCCGCCGAGAAGGTGGTGCGCGCGGTCAAGGAGGCGGCCTGATGGCGGTGCTGGTCGACCGCGACACGCGCGTCATCTGCCAGGGCTTCACCGGCGCGCAGGGGACCTTCCACAGCCAGCAGGCGATCGCCTACGGCACCCGCATGGTCGGCGGCGTCACGCCCGGCAAGGGCGGCACCACCCATCTCGATCTGCCGGTGTTCGACACCGTGGCCGAAGCGGTCGCCAGGACGGGGGCCACCGCCAGCGCGATCTATGTGCCGCCGGCCTTCGCCGCCGACGCCATCCTCGAGGCCGTGGCGGCCGAGCTGCCGCTCGCCGTCTGCATCACCGAAGGCATACCGGTGCTCGACATGGTGCGGGTCAAGCGCGCCCTCCAAGGCTCGAAGACCCGGCTGATCGGGCCCAATTGCCCCGGCGTCATCACGCCCGATGCCTGCAAGATCGGCATCATGCCCGGCCACATCCACAAGCGCGGCAGCATCGGTATTGTCTCGCGCTCGGGCACGCTTACATACGAGGCGGTGGCGCAGACCACCGCGGCCGGGCTCGGCCAGTCCACCTGCATCGGGATCGGCGGCGATCCGGTCAACGGCACCAATTTCATCGATTGCCTGGAGCTGTTCCTGGGCGACCCCGAGACCAAGGGGATCGTCATGATCGGTGAAATCGGCGGCTCGGCCGAAGAGGAGGCCGCCGAATTCCTGAAACGCGAGAAGCGCAGGAAGCCGGTGGTGGGCTTCATCGCCGGCGTCTCCGCGCCGCCCGGCCGGCGGATGGGCCATGCCGGCGCCATCATCGCCGGCGGCAAAGGGGGGGCCGGGGACAAGATCGAGGCCATGCGGCGCGCAGGCATCGCCGTCGCGGAATCGCCCGCCAGCCTCGGCAGCACTATGTTAAAGGTGCTGCGTTAACCCTAGGACCCGCCGGGCCGGCTGGCCTGGTTCCGACGGGTTTTCCAGCGGGCGGCCCCGAGGGGGAGGGGGCCCTCGCCGAAGGGGGCCATGGGGGCCCCACAAAAGAACCGAACGAACGATGCGAACTGACCCCACGACCTTTCTGTCCGGCCCGAACGCCGCCTTCCTGACCGAGCTCCATGCGCGCTACGTCGAGGATCCCGAATCGGTGGACCCCTCCTGGCGCAGCTTCTTCGCCGAGCTGGCCGACGAGGCGCCCAACGTCCTCAAGGACCTGACCGGCGCCAGCTGGGCGCCGCGCCCGCCCGGCCTTCTCGTCAACGGGCATGCGCTCGAGGCGCCGGCGGCGGTGCGGGAGAACGGCGGCGCCAAGTTTGCCGAGCGGGTCGACCACGACACGATCCGCGCCGCAGCCACCGATTCGGTCCGCGCCCTGATGCTGATCCGCGCTTATCGCGTGCGCGGCCATCTCGAGGCCAACCTCGATCCCCTGCAGCTCAAGCCGCGCCAGAAGCATCCCGAGCTCGACCCGGCCTCCTACGGCTTCACCGAAGCCGACATGGACCGGCCGATCTTCATCGATCATGTGCTCGGGCTCGAATACGCCACGCTGCGCCAGATCGTGGCGCTGGTGCGCGAAACCTATTGCGGCAACATCGGCGTCGAGTTCATGCACATCCAGGATCCGGAGCAGAAGATCTGGATCCAGGAGCGCATCGAGAGCATCCGCAACCAGACCGCCTTCACCGAGAAGGGCAAGCGGACCATTCTCGAGCGGCTGACGGCGGCCGAAACCTTCGAGCGCTTCCTCGACAGGAAATATACCGGCACCAAGCGCTTCGGCCTCGATGGCGGGGAGACGACCATCCCCGCGCTCGAGCAGATCATCAAGCGCGGCAGCCAGCTCGGCGTCAAGGAAGTCGTCATCGGCATGGCCCATCGCGGCCGCCTCAACGTGCTGGCGAACTTCATGGGCAAGCCCTTCGCCGCGATCTTCTCCGAGTTCCAGGGCAGCCCCGCCACGCCCGAGGACGTGCAGGGCTCGGCCGACGTGAAGTACCACCTCGGCACCTCGTCCGACCGCGAGTTCGACGGGCAGGTGGTGCATCTGTCGCTGACCGCCAACCCGTCCCACCTCGAGGCGGTCAACACGGTGGTGCTCGGCAAGGTGCGCGCCAAGCAGGAGCAGCGCCAGGATCTCAAGCGCGAGCAGGTGATGGCGATCCTGCTGCACGGCGACGCCGCCTTCGCGGGCCAGGGCCTGGTGGCCGAGACCCTCGATCTCTCCGACCTCAAGGGCTATCGCGTCGGCGGCACCATCCATTTCATCATCAACAACCAGATCGGCTTCACCACCGATCCCGTCCAATCGCGCTCGGGCCCCTATTGCTCGGAGGTGGCCAAGATCATCCAGGCGCCGATCTTCCATGTGAACGGCGACGATCCGGAAGCGGTGGTGCATGTCGCCCGGATCGCCACCGAGTTCCGGCAGCGCTTCAAGCGCGACGTGGTCATCGACATGTTCTGCTACCGTCGCCACGGCCACAACGAGAGCGACGAGCCGATGTTCACCCAGCCGCTCATGTACAAGCGGATCGCGCAGACGCCGACCACGCGCAAGATCTACGCGGATCGCCTGATCCGCGAAGGCGTGATCGACGAGGCCGAGGCCACGCGCATGGTGGTCGATTTCCAGAAGCAGCTCGAGGAGGCGTTCGAGGCCGCCAAGAGCTTCAAGCCGAACAAGGCGGACTGGCTGGAGGGCGCCTGGTCGGGCATCGAGATCGCGTCCGGCGACGACCGGCGCGGCGAAACCGCCATGCCGATCGAGGAGCTCAAGGAGATCGGCCGCGCGCTCTGTACCGTGCCGGCGGGCTTCAACCTCAACCGCAAGCTCGTCCGCCAGCTCGAGGCCAAGCGCCATGCGATCGAGAGCGGCGAGGGGATCGACTGGGCGACCGCCGAGGCGCTCGCCTTCGGCAGCCTGCTGATCGAAGGCGCGCCGGTGCGCCTCTCGGGCCAGGATTGCGGCCGCGGCACCTTCTCGCAGCGCCACGCCGTCCTGATCGACCAGGAGAGCGAGGACGAATACCTGCCGGTCAACAACATCCGGCCCAAGCAGGCCAAGCTGGAGATCATCGACAGCCCGCTCTCCGAAGCGGGCGTACTGGGCTTCGAGTACGGCTACAGCCTGGCCGAGCCGCGCGCGCTGGTGCTGTGGGAGGCGCAGTTCGGCGATTTCGCCAACGGCGCCCAGGTCATCATCGACCAGTTCATCTCCTCGGGCGAAGCCAAGTGGCTGCGCATGTCGGGCTTGGTGATGCTGCTGCCGCATGGCTATGAAGGGCAGGGCCCCGAGCACTCCTCGGCCCGGCTCGAGCGCTACCTGCAGCTCTGCGCCGAGGACAACATGCAGGTGGTGAACTGCACCACGCCGGCGAACTTCTTCCATGCCCTGCGCCGCCAGCTGCACAGGAATTTCCGCAAGCCGCTGATTGCGTTGACGCCGAAGTCGCTGCTGCGTCACAAGCTGGCTGCCTCGCGGCTGGAGGCGATGGGCCCGGGCACCAGCTTCCACCGCATTCTGATCGACAAGGCGCATGGCCATCTGGCCGAGGATCGCGCCATCCGCCGTGTCGTGTTGTGCTCGGGCAAGGTCTATTACGACCTTTACGAAGAGCGCGAGAAGCGAGGGATCAAGGACATCTACATCCTGCGCCTGGAGCAGCTCTACCCCTTCCCGGCCAAGGCGCTCCGGGGCGAGCTCAAGCGTTTCTCGCCGGACGTCGAGATCCTGTGGTGCCAGGAGGAGCCCAAGAACATGGGCGCCTGGTTCTTCGTGATGCCGGAGATCGAGGCCGCCATGGCCGAGGCCGGTTGCCGCCAGGTCCGCTTGCGCTATGTTGGCCGTCCGGCCGCCGCGGCGCCGGCGACCGGCCTGCTCAAGCGCCATCTCAAGGAGCAGGCGCAGCTCGTCGACGAGGCCCTTGCCGCCACACCCGCCTAAAGTCTATCCGGGCAGGGCCGCCGCCCCGCTCGAAAAGCCCAAGAGGTTGCCATGGCTACCAACATCGTCGTTCCCGTGCTCGGCGAATCGGTGACGGAAGCGACCGTGGCCAAGTGGCTGAAGCAGGTCGGCGACAAGGTCGCGGTGGACGAGGCGCTGCTCGAGCTCGAGACCGACAAGGTGTCGCTCGAGGTCTATGCCACGGCCGCCGGCACCCTCTCCGAAATCCGCGCCAAGGCCGGCGACACGGTCGAGGTCGGCGCCGTGGTGGGCGTGATCGGCGAAGGCGTGGCGGCAGCCGCCCCGCAACCGGCGGCGGCTCCGGCACCCAAGCCGGCGCCCGCTCCGAGCCCCGTCGCCGCACCCCGGCCGGCGCCGGCACCGGCCGCCGCGGCGCCGCCGCCCATACCGGAGCAGCCCGAGCGCCTGGCCCCCGCCGTGCGCAAGCTGGTCGAGGAAGCCAAGCTCGACGCCAGCCAGATTCCCGCCACCGGCAAGAGCGGGCGCATCACCAAGACCGACGTGCTGGGCTATCTCGAGCGCGAAGGGCGGCTGGCCGCGCCGGTGCAGGCTCCGGCGCCGGTCGGCGTGCCTGCTCCGGCAGCCGGCGCGCCGGCGCCGCGCGAGGAACGGGTGCGCATGACGCGCCTGAGGAAGCGCATCGCCGAGCGGCTCAAGCAGGCCCAGAACACGGCCGCCATGCTCACCACCTTCAACGAGGTGGACATGACGAACCTCCTGGCCGTGCGCGCCCGGTACAAGGACGCCTTCGAGAAGAAGCGCGGCATCAAGCTCGGTTTCATGTCGTTCTTCGTGAAGGCGGCGATCGTGGCGCTCAAGGAGATCCCGGCCGTCAATGCCGAGATCGACGGCGACGACATCGTTTACAAGAACCACTACGACATCGGGGTGGCGGTCGGCACCGAGCAGGGCCTGGTGGTGCCGGTGGTGCGCGACGCCGACAAGCTGAGCTTCGCCGAGATCGAGCTGAGGATTGCCGAACTGGGCCGGCGCGCGCGCGACGGCAAGCTCGCGCTCGACGAGCTGATGGGCGGCACCTTCACCATCTCCAACGGCGGCGTCTATGGATCGCTTCTGTCGACGCCGATTCTCAACCCGCCGCAGTCGGGCATCCTCGGCATGCACAAGGTTCAGGAGCGGCCCGTCGCCGTCGGCGGCAAGGTGGAGGTCCGGCCGATGATGTATCTGGCGCTCTCCTACGATCACCGCATCGTCGACGGGCGCGAGGCCGTGACCTTCCTGATCCGGATCAAGGAGTGCATCGAGGATCCCCAGCGCATGCTGCTGGAGATCTGAGGCACGCGGGGGCCGAGGGGGACAGCGATGGCGCGCAAGGCGAAGCGGCCGGGACGGCCGAGGGCCAAGGCGGCGGCCCGCCGGCGATCGGTCAAGGCCTGGCGCGCGACGGGGCTGCCGGCCACGGGCCGCTCCTCCGAAGGGCGCAGCGGTGCCATCAGGCGCTCCATCCCGCATTACCGTCAGACCACCGACTTCACCTGCGGGCCCTCCTCGGCGCTGATGGCGATGAAGGCGCTCGATGCCAAGGCGCCGTTCGGCCGCGCACAGGAACTGCAAATCTGGCGCGAGGCGACCTCGGTCTTCATGGGGCCGTCGGGCGGCCACGGCGGCTGCGGCCCGGTGGCGCTGGCCTTGGCGCTCCATCGCCGCGGCTTCAAGACCGAGGTCCACGTCAATCACCGGGGCGTATTTCTGGGCGAGCGCACCCGCTCGGCCGAGCGCAAGGAAGTCATGCGCGTCATGCAGAAGCAGGACCTGGCGGAAGCGAAGCGTGCCGGCATACCGATCCATTACGACCGGCTGTCGCAGGCCGGGCTCGAGGCGCGCTTGCGCGAAGGGCTGATCCCGATCGTGCTGGTCAGCACCCGCTTCATCCATGGCGACCATGCCGCGCATTGGGTCGTCGTCACCGGTTTCGATGCGGACCATGTGTTCGTGAACGACCCCTGGGTCGCTCTCGACAAGGGCAAGACGCCCAGGGACATGACTCACTATCCGGTGCCGCGGACGGCCTTCGACGCCATGGCCCGCTACGGCAAACGGCAAGAACGGGCCTGCGTGCTGGTCGGGCGGTAGGGCATGGTCCCCTTGGTCGAAACGGCGCCAAGTCGTCCCCGCGCAAGCATTGAGGCATGCACACAAATCGTCGTCCCCGCGAAAGCGGGGACCCAGGGGCAAGCGACGTGCGGTGGCCCTGGGCCCCGGCTTTCGCCGGGGCGGCGAAAAAGCACTTCGCCTGATCGGCATCGGCTCTAGCGCCGATATCGAAACCTTCACCTTCCCCGAGCGAGAGGCATCATGAGCGACAACGCCTACGATCTGGTCATCATCGGCGGCGGCCCCGGCGGCTACGTCGCCGCGATCCGCGCCGGTCAGCTCGGCCTCAAGACCGCCTGCGTCGAGATGCGCGGACGGCTCGGCGGCACCTGCCTCAATGTCGGCTGCATTCCCTCGAAGGCGCTGCTGCAATCCTCCGAGCTTTACGAGGAGGCCAAGGCGCATCTGGCCCCGCATGGAATCGGCATCGGCGGCGTCACGCTCGATCTCGGCGCCATGCTCGCGCGCAAGGACAAGGTGGTCGAGGACCTCACCAAGGGCATCGAGTTCCTGTTTCGCAAGCACAAGGTCGATTACATCAAGGGCCGCGGCCGCCTCGCCGGCCAGGGCCGCGTCGCGGTCGAGCTTGCGGAAGGAGGCGCGACCACGCTTGCGGCCAAGGCCATCTGCATCGCCACCGGCTCGGAATCGACGCCGCTGCCAGGCGTTGCGGTCGACGAGAAGCGCATCGTCACCTCGACCGGCGTCTTGTCGCTGCCGGCCGTGCCGGCCCATCTGGTCGTGATCGGCGCCGGCTATATCGGGCTCGAGATGGGCTCGGTCTGGCGGCGGCTCGGGGCCAACGTCACGGTGGTCGAGTTCCTCGATCGCATCCTGCCCGGCATGGACGGCGAGGTCGCCAAGCAGTTCCAGCGCATCCTGCAGAGGCAGGGCATGGAGTTCCGCCTCGCCACCAAGGTGACGGGGGCGCAGACGAGCCCCAAGGGCGTGACGCTCGCCATGGCGCCCGCGGCCGGCGGCGAGGGCTCGACGCTCGAGGCCGACGTGGTGCTGCTGGCCATCGGCCGGCGCCCCTTCACCGAAGGGCTCGGGCTCGAGAGCGTGGGCGTCGTCAAGGACGAGCGCGGCCGCATCAAGACCGACCGCCATTTCGCCACCAACGTTCCCGGCATCTATGCCATCGGCGACGTGATCCAGGGCCCCATGCTGGCGCACAAGGCCGAGGAGGAAGGCATTGCGCTGGCCGAGATGCTGGCGGGCCAGGCCGGCCATGTGAACTACGAGACCGTGCCCGGCATCGTCTATACGGCCCCCGAGGTCGCCAGCGTCGGCAAGACCGAGGAGGAGCTCAAGGCCGCGAACCTCGCCTACAAGGTCGGCAAGTTTCCGATGAGCGCCAACAGCCGCGCGCGCTGCGCCGGCACGACCGAGGGCTTCGTCAAGATCCTGGGCGACGCCAAGACCGACCGGGTGCTGGGCTGCCACATCATCGCGGCCGATGCGGGGACGCTGATCCACGAGGTGGTGATGGCGATGGAGTTCCAGGCGTCGGCGGAAGATGTCGCCCGGGCCTTCCATGGCCATCCGACGTTGAACGAGGCGGTCAAGGAAGCGGCCTTGGCCGTGGACGGTCGAGCGATCCATATCTGAATCTGAACTGCGGGCGTTTTTGTCTAACGTTGGCCGGAGCGTTTCCAGTTCAGATCGGTGAAGAGCCCCCTCACCAGCTTCGGGTAAGGCGCGGCTTTTGCCGCGCCAACCCTCCGCAACCCTCTGCCCGCTCCGCGGGGCGAGGGAGGAAAATATGAACCCTCTCCCCCACGCAAGTGGGGGAGAGGGAAGAGTGAGGGGGCGTCGCTCTTGCTCGGCACGAGACGCATCAGCTCGGCTCGTGACGGCGCCGGGTCGCCCTTATGCGATATCCGGCATAGAATGAGCCCATAGGTCTCTTGCCGGAGGTCCCGCGCATGGTGACGACCAAGAACGAGGCGAGGAAGGACACGGCGGGCGTGATCGCACCACCGCCGCTGCTTTATCTGGGCACGCTGATCGTGGGGGCGGGGCTCGAGCGGCTCTGGCCGTTGTCGGCTCCGGGCGACGGCTGGACCGGCTGGCCGGTGCGGGCGCTGGGCGGGCTCCTGCTGCTTGCGGGCGTCGCGCTGGGCTTTGCCGCCAGGCGCCGCTTCAAGGCCGCCCAGACGCCGGTCGAGCCCTGGAAGCCGACCACGGCCTTGGTCACCTCCGGCCCTTATGCGCGCACGCGCAATCCCCTCTATCTGACCCTGACGCTCGTCTATCTCGGGCTCGGGCTTCTGTTCGCGACACCCTGGATCCTGCTGCTGGTCGTACCGCTCCTGGTCGTGATGCAGGAGGGCGTCATCAAGCGCGAGGAACGCTATCTCGAGGCCCGCTTCGGCGAGGACTATCGGCGCTACAAGGCGCAGGTGCGCCGCTGGCTGTGAGCGGCGTCGAGATGGTCGGATCGGAGAGGTCCGTCCTTTTCGTTTCGGCAAGCCGGGCTCGACCCGACTATCCACCGATGGACCTCCGCCTCAACACCCATGATCCGACGGGACGTGACTTGAAGCAGGCGCCTTTTTCTGCGCCGGCAAGTGACCGCAACGGGAGAAAGCTGTCCTTCCTGCGCCGCTTCACGACCCCTCTTCAGGCAGCGAAGCGCTGGTCACGCGGGCACGGCTTCCAACCGCGATGGCGAGCGCGACGACGATCAATCCCGCGGCGACAGCGAAGGTGATCCGCATACCGAGCGCGACGGCGTCGGGGGCGGCCGCCGTGACGTCGCTCGTCCCCGATGCGAAGGCGAACACAGCCCCCATGACGGAAGCGCCGGTGATGAGCCCGAGATTGCGTGACAGGCTGAGCATGCCGGAAACGACGCCCCGCTGGTCCGGGCTGACATCCTTCATGACGGCGGTGTTGTTGGATGCCTGGAACAGCTGATAGCCGGGGGTCAAGACGACGATGGCGGCGGTGTAGCCCACAGTGCCGAGCATCGCCGGAATGATGGATAGACCGAGTGAACCAGCCGCCATCTCGCCGAGACCAACGATGACGATGAATGGCGCGCCCCAACGGTCGACAATACGGCCGGCGGGAACGCCGCTAAGCGTGGAGATAATCGGGCCGATCGACATGACGATTCCGACAAGAGCCTCGTTGAGCCCGAGCGCACGAGAGAGATAGAACGGCCCGACCACCAGCGTCGCCATCATCACCGTCGAGACAAGCACGTTCATGGCCAGGCTGGCACTCAACGCCGCATTGCGGAACGCCGTCAATCGGATCAGCGGCGATGCCGCTTTCGACTCGGCGAGCGCGAAGACGCCGATGCCGAAGGCGGCCGCGGCGAGAAGCGCCACGGTGAGCGTCCCGAACCGGCCGCGCCCGATCGTCATCGCCAGCGCGTAGGCCGCGAGCGTCAGGCCAAGCAACAGCATGCCCAGACCGTCGAAGCCCGACCGATCGGTCTTCGCTCTCCGCCCATGGCGGGGCAGGTAGTGCCGGGCGAGAAGGAAATTCAGGATGCCCAGCGGTACCATGACGAGAAAGACTCCCCGCCAACCGGGCCCGGCGATCAAGACACCGCCGAGCGATGGGCCGAGCGCGGTGCCAATCGCGGACATTGTTCCGAGCAGTCCCATGGCGCTGCCGGTCCTTGCCTTTGGAACTGTCTCGCCGACGAGCGCCACGGTGAGCGCCATCAAGACGGCGGCGCCGAGGCCCTGCGCCGCCCGGGCGGCAATCAGCATCCAGAGCGTGGGCGCGGCACCACACAGAGCCGAGGCCGCCGTGAATAGGGAGATTCCGGCTAATAGCACCCGTCGGCGACCCATGATGTCGCCTAGCCGTCCAACGCTGACACTCATGATGGTGATGGCGAGGAGATAGGCGAGGACGACCCATTGGACTTCCTGGAAAGAGCCCATGAACGCTTGAGCCAAGGTCGGCAAGGCGACATTCGCGATGCTGATGCCGAGCGAGGCCAGCAACATCGATAGCGCAAGGCTGCAGAGCGCCCACCGAGCCGAAGGCGCTTGCTCCGCGCTTTCGGCTACCCCCTCGCGAAGGCTCTCAGTCATGGCGCTTGCCTCGCACGAGACAGTCGATCGCGACCTTGATACCGGAATCGGTCTCCACCGGCCGTTCGACGGTGCCTGCCTTTTCGATATCAAGTTGTCCACCCAAAGCGGCGAGCACCTGCTCCGCGGTGTAGAGCAAGTCGGGGTCTTGAGGGCCGCCGTAGCCCTGCTCCAGGTTCGACGAATCGTGCGCGACGAGCAGGAACGTGCCGCCCGGCGCCACCGCCCGCGCCGCTTGCACGATGATGGGCGCAAGTTCGGCCTCGGGAATCTGGAGGTAGATCAGCGTGACCAGATCGAAGCCGCCCCTGACGGGCTCGTAGCCCCGCAAATCGGCCACCTCGAAGTCGATCTTGTCGGCGATCTTCCGCTCCACCGCCAGCTGTCCGCCCTTCTCGATGGCGACGGCGGAGAAGTCGACGGCGCGCACGGACCATCCCCGCTCCGCCAGCCACACGGCGTTGCGGCCTTCGCCTGCGGCGAGGTCCAACGCCCTGCCGGGCAAGAGGTTCGCGACTTCCGCGATGACGAATCGGTTCGCATTCGCTGTCCAGACGAGTTTCTTCGCGGCATAGCGCCGGTTCCAGTATTCGCGCTCCGTGGCCGATGGCGGCGTGCCCGCCCCTATGGGCGGCTTTTGCGCCGCATTTTCTATTACTGCTTCATTTCTCCCTGTGGTCATTGTCTCTTCCCGTATCATTGGCTTTGACGTCGATCCCGATTTCCCGGAGCCCCAAACATCACTCGTTCCAGGGTGGTCTCCGGCCTGATATGGCGGAAGACGCATCAGTTGCATTTCATTCGTGCATATGACGCCACATCACGAAAAATCCGTGCTATGGTCGACGCATGCCACGACCCGATCTCAACCTGCTCGTCACCCTCGATGTGCTGCTTGCGGAAGGCAGCGTTGCGCGCGCTGCGCGGAGGCTGCGTCTCAGCCCGTCCGCGATGAGTCGGGCCCTGGCGCGATTGCGCGAGACGACAGGAGATCCGCTCTTGGTCCGCGCCGGACGCGGTCTCGTCCCCACGCCCAGAGCGCTTGAGCTTCGGGAAAGGGTGGGCCCACTTGTGCTGGATGCGGAGGCGGTCCTATGCCCTGCCGAGAAACTTGACCTCAAGAAACTTGCGCGGACATTCACGCTGCGAACCGGCGATGGCTTCGTAGAGAATTTCGGCCCCGCCCTCGTCGCGCGCATCCGCGCCGAAGCATCGGGCGTGCATCTGCGCTTTGTGCAGAAGCCGGACAGGGACGACGCGCCGCTTCGCGACGGCACCGTCGATCTGGAGACCGGTGTTGTGCGAGAGATCACCGGGCCGGAATTTCGTACGCAGTCCTTGTTCCAAGACCGCTTCGTCGGCGTGGTGCGAAAGGGGCATCCCCTGATCAGGGCCAAAATCGCGCCCGCTCGTTACGCGGGGGCCCAACACGTCGACGTCTCGCGGCACGTCGCTCGGCAGGGGCTCGACACGGGACCGATAGACCGGGCATTGGCGTCGGTGGGGCTCGAGCGGGAAATCGCGATCGTCGTTGGCGGCTTCTCAAGTGCGCTGGCCCTGGCTCGGACCTCGGACCTGATCGCCACTGTCCCGGAGCGACATACCGGAAACCTGCGCGCCGGCATGTTCAGTTTTGCCCTTCCTATCCCCACGCCGGAGATAACGGTTTCGATGCTCTGGCACCCGAGGCTCGATGCCGATCCGGCACATCGCTGGCTGCGCGGATGCGTTCGGGACGCTTGTGCTGAGCAACGCGCCGGTTCATCGACACGCACAAGAGCTGCCAAAGCCTGACGCTCGGCGGCAATGTCTGCAAAGGGTCGACTGCGATCGGGCGCTGTCAAATATCGGAACGACCGCTCCGGGCACGAAACGAATGCCTCCGGGTCGAGCCCGGAGTGACGGGAGGGGAGCAACTCCGCCCTGGCGAAGCCGATTGAAGCGCTTCAGCGCCCGCCGGCTTTCCAGATCAGGAAATCGAGATCCTCGATCCGGCGGGCGCCGATGCCTTCGTAGAACCGCGCGGCGAGCTCGTTCGGCCGATGGACCGCCCAGAACAGCGCGCCACCATCGGTCGCGCGGCAGATCTCGCACGCCCGCTCCATGAGCGCGCGGCCGGCACCGTGCCGCCGGGCGCTCTCGCGCACATAGAGGTCGATCACATGGAGGATGCGGCAAGCGCAGTCGGAATCGAAGCCGAAGTGATAGAGCGGATATCCCGCCACCTGGCCCTCGATCTCGGCGTCCGCGCCGAAGCCGTAGCAGCGCACCATCGCGGCATTGCCCTCGAGCGGGCCCTCGTCGCCGAGCGCGCGCAGATAGGCCGGGAACTCGCGCATCAGGGCGCCGATCGCCTCGGCGTCGTCGGGCCGGGCGGGGCGGACAGCGACCGGGGCGCTCATCCCTCGCCGGCCGGCTCGCTCAGCGGCTTGCCTCGATCGCCGCGACGGTGAGCACGTCGAGGATCAGGTTGGTGGCGATCTGCACCAGGAGCACCTTGTCGTCGGCGATCAGGAGGCGCGTGCCGGGGTAGGGCGGCGGCAACTGCACCACCAGGTCGTAAGGCAGCGGCATGGCCCCGATCCCCACGGGCAGCCGGCTGCCGCGCACGAGCTGCATGTAGATGCCGGGCGGCAACACGCCCTTCTTGGCGATGCCCGGCGGCAGGCCCTTGACCTTGTTCCTGCCTTTGCCGGGACCGGCCGCAACCCACGCGCCATAGCGCCTCCGATAATAGCTGCCGATGAGCCGGCGCTGGATCTCGGTCAGGACGATCTTGCCCCAATCGACGTCGTCGGCCTCGACCGGCCCGGCCGATCCCAGCGGCACGAGCGCGGCTGCTGCAGCGGCGGCGAGAAGAAAGGCGCGTCGGTTCATGTTTCCCTCCGGGAGGCGGCCTTGCGGCGGGCTCTAGGGTGCGCGCGCTGATAGAGCGAAATTATGGCGGCCGCGTCGACGTCGGTGTAGCGCTGGGTGGTGCCGAGCGAGCTGTGTCCCAACAGCTCCTGGATGGTCCGCAGGTCGCCGCCTCCGGCCAGGAGGTGGGTGGCGAAGCTATGGCGCAGCGCATGGGGCGTGGCCGTCGCCGGCAAGCCCAGCAAGGCCCGGAGCCGGGCCATCTCGCGCTGCGCCACCCGGGCCGCGAGCCTTTGCCCGCGGGCACCCAGGAAGAGCGGCATGTCCCGGCCGCCGCCATAGGGACAGGCGGCGACATAGTCGGCGATGGCATCCCGCACCTCGGGCAGGAGCGGCACCCGGCGCTGCTTCGCGCCCTTGCCCGTGACGAGCAGCTCGGCCATGGCGCCTTCCCCCTCGACCTCCGGCAGATCGCCGCGGTCGAGCGCCAGCGCCTCGGCGATGCGCAGGCCCGCGCCATAGAGCAGCATGAAGAGGGCGCGGTCGCGGGCGCCGATCCAGGGCTCTCGCGCGAAAACGCCGGTTTCGTCGATCAGGTCCTGCGCCTCCGCGGCCGAGAGCGCCTTGGGCACGGAGCGCGGCAGGCGCGGGGTCTTGAGCGTCGCCAAGCTTGCGTTCCGGACCAGGTCGCGGCGCGCGAGGAAGCGGAAGAAGCTCTTCAGGGCCGAGAGCGCGCGCGCGCTCGAGGTCGCCTTGATGCCGCGCTCGGCGCGCTCGGCAAGCCAGCCCCGGAAATCGCTGCGCGCGAGCCCTTGAAGATCGGCCAGGCCGGGAAGCCGGCCGAGATGGCCGGTGAGAAATCCCAGAAAGCTCGCCAGATCCCGCCGGTAGGCATCGACGCTGTGAGGCGAGGCGCGCCGCTCGTGCGCGAGCCAGGAGAGCCAGTCTTGCGCCGCGCGTTCGAGCGCCGGCTCGAGCTCGAGCGTCAGCGGGCCGAGTTCAGCCACGACCGCACGCAGTGTTCGAGGATGCGCGCGAGGAAGGAGAGCAGCTCCGTGCCCTGGCCGGAATCGAAATAGCCCGGATGGCGCGTGCCGAAGGCGATGAGCCCCAGCGGCATGCCCTTGGCGAACTCGAGCCGCAGCAGCGCATCCGAGCGCACCAGGCCGGCGGCCCCGCCGAAAACGCGCGGATCGCCGGGCGCGTCGTCGCGCAGCATCACGTCATGCCCGCGCCCGATCAGCGCGTCGACGGTGCCCCGATCGAGCAGCTGCACGCCCTCCACGCGGCTGGGCTCGGTCGTGCCGGCGTTGCGCTCGAGGCAGAGCGTCACGACGTCCACGTCGAGAATCACCGCGAGGTCGGTGGTCACGATCTCGATCAGGTTGGCGAGGCTCTTGGCCTCGAGCAGGGCCAGCGCCGCGCGATGCACGCGCGTCTGGGTGGCGAGGTTGTCGCGGCTGTTGGCGAGCAGGTCGTCCTGATCGCTGCGCAAGCGCTGCAGCTCGCGACGCAGCTTCTCGACCATGAACTGCTGCAGGTCCACCACGCCGTCGCCCGAGCGCCGGCCGGGCACGCGCTGGCTGTCGAGCAGCTCGGGATGGCGCGTCAGGAAATCGGGATGGCGGCGCAGATAGTCGCCGACCTCGGCGGCGGTGACGCGCGCGCTGCGAGCCGGCGCCGAACCCGCAGCCGCATTCTCGCGGGACCGGTCGGCGGCGTCCTCGGGCGTGTGCGTCATGGGGCGAGGCCTTCAGAGGATGGATTGGCCGGTCTTGGCCCAGTCGGCCAGGAAGGCGGCGAGGCCCTTGTCGGTCAGCGGGTGCTGGAACATCTGGCGCAGCACGGCCGGCGGCAGCGTGGCCACGTCGGCGCCCATCTTGGCGGCCTGGATCACATGGACCGGATGGCGCACGGAGGCCACCAGCACCTCGGTGTCGATGCCGTCATAGGCGTTGAAGATCTGGACGATGTCGGCGATCAACCCCATGCCGTCGGCGCCGATGTCGTCGAGCCGGCCGACGAAGGGGGAGACGAAGGTCGCCCCGGCCTTGGCCGCGAGGATCGCTTGCGCCGGCGAGAAGCAAAGCGTGACGTTGACCTGGATGCCTTCGCTGCGCAGCCTCTTGCAGGTCTTGAGGCCGTCGAAGGTCAGGGGCACCTTGACGCAGATGTTGTCGGCGAGCTTGGCGAGCTTGCGGCCCTCCGCCAGCATCTTCTCGTGCTCGGTCGCGGTCACCTCGGCGCTGACCGGCCCCGGCACCACGGCGCAGATCTCCTTCACGACCTCGAAGAAGTCGCGACCGGCCTTGTGCACGAGCGAGGGATTGGTGGTGACGCCATCGACCAGGCCGGTGGCGGCCAGGTCGCGGATCTCGGCGATGTCGGCGGTGTCGATGAAGAACTTCATGGGCGCTCGTTTCAGGCCTTCCTCGTCGGTATCGGGTGGCGGCGTGGCCGTGGGCGCTCGAGATGAGCGCCCACGTGGCCGAATCGACACCCCTCTTTTAAAGTGTAGCCGATGCCGGAATCACGCACCAGTTCGGGCGCCGAGGGCGCCGGCGCGGCCCAAGCTGCGGCGCCGACGGTAAGCGTGCTGCTGCCGCTGCCGCTGGCGGGCGCCTACGACTATCGCCTGCCCGAGGGCATTGCTGTGGCACCCGGCGATTTCGTGATCGTGCCCCTGGGCCGGCGCGAGACGATCGGCGTGGTGTGGGGCGAGGGCAGCGGCGCGGTGGCGCCGGCGAAGCTCAGGGACGTCATCGAACGGCTGGAGGCGCCGCCGATGCCCGAAGCGATCCGCCGCTTCGTCGAATGGGTGGCCGGTTACAGCATGGCGCCCTTGGGCGCGGTCTTGCGCATGGCGATGAGCGTGTCGGCGGCCCTCGAGCCGCCCAGGGCGCTTACCGCCTATCGCCTGGCGGCCGGCGCCGCGCCGCCGCCGCGTCTCACGGCCGCGCGCCAGCGCGTGCTCGATCTGCTCAAGGAGGGGCCGCCGCGCCTGCTCTCGGAGCTGGCGCGCGAGGCCGGCGCCTCGACGAGCGTGATCAAGGGGCTGGTCGCGGCGGGCGCGGTCGAGACGGTCGAACTGCCGGCGCGCGCGAGCCCGCCGCCGCCCGATTGGCGCTTGCCCGGCCCGACGCTCGAGCCGGCCCAGGCCGAGGCGGCGGCGCGCCTGCGCGAGGCGGTGCGAACGGGCGGTTTCTCGGCCACGCTCGTCGACGGCGTCACCGGGGCCGGCAAGACCGAGGTCTATTTCGAGGCGATCGCGGCCGCACTCGAAGCGGGCCGGCAGGTGCTGGTGCTCTTGCCCGAGATCGCGCTCTCGGCGCAGTGGCTGGAACGCTTCGAGCGGCGCTTCGGCGCCAAGCCCGCGCAGTGGCACTCCGATCTCGGCGCTGCCGAGCGGCGCTGGACCTGGCGTGCGGTCGCCGAGGGGCGCATCCGCCTGGTGGTGGGCGCGCGCTCGGCCCTGTTCCTCCCCTTGGCCGAGCTCGGCCTCATCGTGGTCGACGAGGAGCACGAGGCCGCCTTCAAGCAGGAGGACGGCGTCATCTACCAGGCGCGCGACATGGCGGTGGTGCGCGCGCATCAGGGCGGCTTCCCGGTGCTGCTGGTCTCGGCCACGCCTTCGCTCGAGACGGTGCAGAACGTGGCGGCCGGGCGCTATCGCGCGGTCCACCTGCCCGATCGCCATGGCGGGGCGAGCCTGCCCGCGATCGAGACGATCGACCTCCGGCGTCATGCGCCGCCCCGCCAGAGCTGGCTGTCGCCGCCCTTGCGCGCGGCGCTCGCCGAGACGCTCGCCCAAGGCGAGCAGGCGCTGCTGTTCTTGAACCGGCGCGGCTATGCGCCCCTCACGCTTTGCCGTACCTGCGGCCATCGCCTGCAATGTCCGAACTGCACCGCCTGGCTGGTCGAGCATCGCTTCCGCGGCCGGCTGCAATGCCATCACTGCGGCTACATGGCCGAGTTGCCGCCCGCCTGCCCGGCTTGCGGGGCTGCCGGCAGCTTCGCGGCCTGCGGCCCCGGCGTCGAGCGGCTGGCCGAGGAAGCGATGGCGCTTCATCCCGACGCGCGGGTTGCGGTGATGACGAGCGACACCGTGTTCTCGCCGCGCGCGGCCGAGGAGATCGTGCGGCAGATCCAGGCCCACGAGATCGACCTGCTGATCGGTACGCAGATCGTGGCCAAGGGGCATCACTTCCCGATGCTGACGCTGGTGGGCGTGGTGGATGCCGATCTGGGTCTGGGCGGCGGGGACTTGCGCGCGGCCGAGCGGACCTATCAGCTCCTGCACCAGGTGGCGGGGCGCGCCGGCCGGGCCGAGCGGCCTGGGCGCGTGCTGCTGCAGACTTACGCGCCGGAGCATCCGGTGATGCAGGCGCTGGTCAGCGGCGATCGCGACCGTTTCATGGCGGAGGAAGCCGAGGATCGCAGGCGCACCGGCATGCCGCCCTTCGGCCGGCTGGCCGCCCTGATCCTTTCGGGCGATACGGCCGAGGCGGTGGACCGGCTCGCCCGCGAGGTCGCGGCCCGCGCACCCCATGTGGACGGCGTGACGGTGCTGGGGCCGGCACCGGCGCCGCTGGCGCTCTTGCGCGGCCGCCACCGCCGTCGCTTCCTGATGAAATGCCGACGCGACATCGCGCCGCAGCCGCTGATCCGCGAGTGGCTGGCGCCGGTGAAGCTTACCGGGAGCCTGCGCCTGCAGATCGACATCGATCCCTACAGCTTCTTCTAATAGGGGCTCGCCCGCGCCCCGGGAGGAGGGGTGCTCCCGCGGCCGGCGGGAAGCGCCGGAATCGGCCGGTTTTTCCGCGGGTTGATCGTCCGACCAAGGGGCGTTGCATGCCCCTTTCGTCTATGTTATTCACCGCGCGCCCGCGCCGCGGCGAAAGCCGTCGTCGCGCGGGGTTCATGTTGCCGGCGCGGTCTTGGTGGGAACGGAGCGCGCCTCACGGGAAGGAACGGAGACCAGCGAAGGTGGCAGCCCGAGGCACCGGCCCAGGCGGTCTAGCGGCGCGCTACGCCGCAGCGCTCTTCGAATTGGCCGACGAGAAGAAGCAGCTCGACGAGGTCGCGAAGGATCTGGGCGAGCTGAAGGCGATGTTGGGCGAGAGCGAGGATCTGCGCCGGCTGATCCGCAGCCCGCTCCTGTCGCGCACCGAGCAGGACCGCGCCATGGCGGCGCTCTTGGAAAAGGCGGGCCTGTCGGCGTTGGTCCGCCACTTCGTCGGGCTGGTGGCGCGCAACCGCCGCCTGTTCGCGCTTCCCGCCATGATCGACGAATATCTGACCGAGCTCGCACGCCGGCGCGGCGAGGCTTCCGCCCAGGTGATCTCGGCGCAACCGCTCGACGAGCGCCAGCGCCAGGCCGTGACCGAGGCGCTCCGGCGCGTCACCGGCGGCAAGGTCGCCGTGGACATGAAGGTCGACCCGAGCCTTTTGGGCGGCCTGGTCGTGAAGGTCGGCAGCCGCCTCATCGACAGCTCGCTCAAGACCAAGCTTCAGAGACTCCAACTCGCCATGAAAGGGGTTGAGTGATGGAAATCCGCGCCGCGGAGATTTCCGCGATCCTCAAGCAGCAAATCGAAACCTTCGGCGCCGAGGCCGACGTCGCCGAGGTGGGCACGGTGCTCTCGGTCGGCGACGGCGTGGCCCGCGTCTACGGCCTCGACAAGGTCCAGGCCGGCGAGATGGTCGAATTCCCGGGCGGCCTGCGCGGCATGGCGCTCAACCTGGAGAGCGACAATGTCGGCGTCGTGATCTTCGGCGACGACCGCGACATCAAGGAAGGCGACCTGGTCAAGCGCACCGGCGCCATCGTCGACGTGCCGGTGGGCAAGGGGCTGCTCGGCCGCGTGGTGGACGCGCTCGGCAATCCGATCGACGGCAAGGGACCGCTCGCCGACGTCAAGCGTCAGCGCGTCGAGGTGAAGGCGCCGGGCATCATTCCGCGCCGCTCGGTGCACGAGCCGGTGCAGACCGGCCTCAAGGCGATCGACAGCCTGGTGCCGATCGGCCGCGGCCAGCGCGAGCTCATCATCGGCGACCGCCAGACCGGCAAGACGGCGGTCATCATCGACACCATCTTGAACCAGAAGGCCGTCAACGCCGGCCGCGACGAATCGAAGAAGCTCTATTGCGTCTATGTCGCGGTCGGCCAGAAGCGCTCGACCGTGGCGCAGATCGTGAAGGTTCTCGAGGACAACGGCGCGCTCGACTACTCGATCGTCGTGGCCGCGACCGCCTCCGAGCCGGCGCCGCTGCAGTTCCTGGCGCCCTATACCGGCTGCGCCATGGGCGAGTTCTTCCGCGACAACGGCATGCACGCGGTCATCTTCTACGACGACCTGTCCAAGCAGGCCGTCGCCTACCGCCAGATGTCGCTGCTGCTGCGTCGCCCGCCGGGACGCGAGGCCTATCCGGGCGACGTGTTCTACCTGCATTCGCGCCTGCTCGAGCGCGCGGCCAAGATGAACGAGAAGAACGGCTCGGGCTCGCTCACGGCGCTGCCGGTGATCGAGACCCAGGCCGGCGACGTCTCGGCCTACATCCCGACCAACGTGATCTCCATCACCGACGGCCAGATCTTCCTCGAGACGGGCCTGTTCTATAAGGGCATCCGCCCCGCCATCAACGTCGGCCTGTCGGTGAGCCGCGTCGGCTCGGCCGCGCAGATCAAGGCGATGAAGCAGGTCGCCGGCCGCATCAAGCTCGAGCTGGCGCAGTACCGCGAAATGGCGGCCTTCGCCCAGTTCGCCTCCGATCTCGACGCCGCGACCCAGCGCCTGCTCGCGCGCGGCGCGCGGCTGACCGAACTCCTCAAGCAGGGCCAGTTCCAGCCCATGCCGGTCGAGGAGCAGGTGGTGTCGATCTTCGCCGGCGTGCGCGGCTATCTCGACGGCGTCAAGACCGAGGATGTGACCCGCTTCGAGAAGGCGCTCTTGTCGGAGGTGCGCGCCAAGCACGGCGACATTCTCGATGCGATCCGCACCGAGCGCGAGCTGAGCAAGGCGAGCGAGGACAAGCTCAAAGCCATCCTCGACCAGTTCGTCAAGACCTTCGCCTGAACGCCGTTCGAGGACAAGACCGGGCCCCCTCGCCATGCCGAGCCTCAAGGATCTCAAGATCCGCATCAACAGCGTGAAGTCCACGCAGAAGATCACCTCGGCCATGAAGATGGTCGCGGCGGCCAAGCTCCGGCGCGCCCAGGAGCAGGCCGAGGCCGCCCGGCCCTATGCCGAGCGCATGGAGCGCATGCTGGGCTCGCTGGCGGCCACCATGGCGGGGCGGGAGGGCGCGCCGGCTCTGCTCGTCGGCACCGGCAAGGACCAGACCCATCTGGTCGTGGTGATGACCTCCGACCGCGGCCTGTGCGGCGGCTTCAACTCCTCGATCGTGCGCGGCGCCCGGCGCTTCGTGCGCGACCGGCTGGCCGAGGGCAAGACGGTCAAGATCCTGTGCGTCGGCCGCAAGGGTCGCGATCAGCTCCGGCGCGATTTCGGCAAGCTGATCCACCAGACCATCGACGAGGTCGGCCGGCCGCGCCTCACCTACGGCGAGGCGGCGAAGATCGCGGGGCGCATCACCCAGATGTTCGAGGCCGGCGAATTCGACGTCTGCACGATCTTCTACAACAAGTTCAAATCGGCGATGACGCAGATCCTCACGCAGCAGCAGCTGATCCCGTTCGCGGGCGCCGGCGCTGCAGCGGCGGGCGACACGTTCTACGAGTACGAGCCGGACGAGCAGGAGATCCTGGCCGAGCTTCTGCCGCGCAACCTCGGCGTCCAGGTGTTCCGGGCGCTCCTGGAGAACGCGGCCTCGGAGCAGGGCGCCCGCATGACGGCGATGGACAACGCCACGCGCAACGCCGGCGACATGATCAACAGGCTCACCATCAACTACAACCGCAGCCGCCAAGCTTACATCACCAAGGAGCTGATCGAGATCATCTCCGGTGCCGAGGCGCTGTGACGAAGGACGCGATCTAGCGCGCCAGAAGGAGCATTCAATGGCCAAGAACCTTGTCGGCAAGATCACGCAGGTGCTGGGCGCCGTCGTCGACGTCCAGTTCGACGGCGACTTGCCGCCCATCCTGAACGCGCTGCATGTCGACAACCAGGGCAAGCGCCTCGTGCTCGAGGTGGCGCAGCATCTGGGCGAGAACACCGTGCGCACCATCGCGATGGACACCACCGACGGCCTCGTGCGCGGCCAGGAGGCGATGGACACCGGCGGCCCGATCGCGGTGCCGGTCGGCCCCGAGACCCTGGGCCGCATCATGAACGTGATCGGCGAGACGGTCGACGAGCGCGGTCCCGTCGCTGCCAAGAAGAGCTACCCGATCCACCGCCCGGCGCCGGAGTTCATCGACCAGTCGACCGAGGCGCAGGTGCTGGTCACGGGCATCAAGGTCGTGGACCTGCTGGCCCCTTACGCCAAGGGCGGCAAGATCGGCCTGTTCGGCGGTGCGGGCGTGGGCAAGACCGTGCTGATCATGGAGCTCATCAACAACGTCGCCAAGGCGCATGGCGGCGTGTCGGTGTTCGCCGGCGTGGGCGAGCGCACGCGCGAGGGCAACGACCTCTATCACGAGATGATCGAATCGGGCGTCATCAAGCTCGACGGTCCCGGCTCCAAGGTGGCGCTCGTCTACGGCCAGATGAACGAGCCGCCGGGTGCGCGCGCCCGCGTCGGCCTCTCCGGCCTCACCGTCGCCGAGTATTTCCGCGACGAGGAGGGCCAGGACGTGCTGTTCTTCGTCGACAACATCTTCCGTTTCACCCAGGCGGGCTCCGAGGTCTCGGCGCTCCTGGGCCGCATTCCCTCGGCGGTGGGCTATCAGCCCACGCTCGCCACCGACATGGGTGCCTTGCAGGAGCGCATCACCACCACCAAGAAGGGTTCGATCACCTCGGTGCAGGCCATCTACGTGCCCGCCGACGACCTGACCGACCCGGCGCCGGCGACCTCCTTCGCGCACCTGGACGCCACGACCGTGCTGTCGCGCCAGATCGCCGAGCTCGGCATCTACCCGGCGGTGGACCCGCTCGATTCGACGAGCCGCATCCTCGACCCGCGCGTGGTGGGCGAGGAGCACTACGGCGTGGCGCGCGAGGTGCAGCGCGTGCTGCAGACCTACAAGTCGCTGCAGGACATCATCGCCATTCTCGGCATGGACGAGCTCTCCGAAGAGGACAAGCTGGTGGTGGCGCGCGCGCGCAAGATCCAGCGCTTCCTGTCGCAGCCCTTCCACGTCGCCGAGGTCTTCACCGGCTCGCCCGGCAAGTTCGTGAAGCTCGAGGACACCATCAAGGGCTTCAAGGGCATCGTCGCGGGCGAGTACGACGATCTGCCCGAGGCCGCCTTCTACATGGTCGGCACCATCGAGGAGGCGATCGAGAAGGCCCGCCAGATGGCCGCCGAGGCGGCCTGAGGCGGATCTCGCGGCAGGCAAGTCGGACGAAAGGCTGAAGGCTCATGGCGGAGCAGACGCAGTTCGAGCTGGTGTCACCGGAGCGGCTTCTCGTCGCCAAGGCGGTCGACATGGTGGTCGTGCCGGGAACGGAGGGCGATTTCGGCGTGCTGCCCCAGCATGCGCCCTTCATCTCGAGCGTGCGGCCCGGCGTCATTGTCGTGTTCGAGGGCGGGCAGGCGACGGAGCGCATCTTCGTCGCCGGCGGCTTCGCCGAGGTCACGGCCGAGCGCTGCACGGTGCTGGCCGAGCAGGCGATGCCGCTCGCCGAGCTCGATCGCGGCCAGATCGAAGCCGAGCTCAAGGACGCGCGCGAGGATCTCGCCGACGCGAAGGACGAGGCTCAGCGCGCTGTCGCCGAGCGGGCGGTCGCCGTGGGCGAGGCCAAGCTCGCCGCCGCAACCGAGGGTTCGGCCTACTGAGGCTCGGTGGCGCGCCGCGCGCCGCACCCTTAACCCTTTGACACGAAAGGTCAAGGCCGATCGGGATCGGTCTTGCGCAATGGCGGCTGCGACCGCAGAATAGGCGCTGCCGAAAGGTAAATTTGGCGCGGTGCGAACAAAGCTAGATGGGAAAAGCGATGAAGCACTGGACGCTCGACGACATTCCCTGGAACAAGTTCGATCCCGCCCTCGTCGATCCGGAGCTGCTCCGCATCGTCAAGGCCGCCAGCATGGTCGAATATAACGGCGGCGATTACGCCGCCTATCTCTGCAACGTCTTCGCCGACGACCCCGCCTTCCAGGAGGTTGCGCGCGAGTGGGCGGTCGAGGAGGTGCAGCATGGCGCGGCGCTGGCGCGCTGGGCGGCCCTCGCCGATCCCGGGTTCGACTTCGAGGAGAGCTTCGGCCGCTTCAAGGCCGGCTTCCGGATCCCGACCGGCGCGACCCGCTCGATCCGCGGCTCGCGCTCGGGCGAGCTGGTGGCGCGCTGCATCGTCGAGACCGGCACCAGCTCCTATTACACCGCGCTGATGGAGGCCGCGAAGGAGCCCGTGCTGAAGGAGATCTGCCGCAACATTGCGGCCGACGAGCTTCGGCACTACAAGCTCTTCTACGTTCATCTGAAGCGCTATCTGGAGCGCGAACGCATCGGCCGCTGGCGGCGCGTCCTGGTGGCGCTCAGGCGCATCACCGAAACCGAGGACGACGAGCTCGCCTACGCCTACTACGCGGCCAATGGCGGCGCCGGCGCGGATTACGACCGCAAGCGCTGGAGCCGCGCCTATGCCCGTCGCGCCTACGGCTTCTACCGGCGCCACCACATTCAACGCGGCATCGCCATGGGGCTCAAGGCCGCGGGCCTCACGCCCAACGGCAAGCTCAACGCCTGGTTGACCGGGCTGGCCGCCTGGTTCATGGCGCGGCGGGTCCACCGACTGGCGCGCGCGGGCGCCTGAGCGCGTCGGCCGCCTGCAAGGCAGCGGCGTCAGTTCGATCCGACAACCCCCTCACCCAGCTTCGGGTAGGGCTCGGCATTCCGCCTCGCCGACCCTTCGCAACCCTCTGCCCCAACGCGTTGGCGGAGAGGGAAGGGTGAGGGGGTGTTAATCTCACATCGGGCGAGAAGGCTCTTATCTCACGTAAGCCAGCTCGCGATGCGCTCGGCCACCAGCGCGGTCGGGATGTTGGTGTTGGCGCGCGGGATCACCGGCATGATCGAAGCATCGGCGACATAGCCGTCGGCGAGCCCGTGCAGCCGGCCGCGCGGATCGACCACCGCGCCGGCGCCGGGATCGGGCCCCATCGCGCAGCTGCCGACCGGATGCCAGTAATGCACCACGCTGGCGCGGATCCAGCTCTCGATCCGGGCCCTGCCGCCCGACATCGCGTTGGTGAAGGGCCGGCCCAGCAGATCGCGCAGCGATGCCTGGGCGACGATGTCGCGCAGGATTTCCACGCCATCGGCCAGGGCTGCGAGATCGGCACCGTCGGGATCGCTCAGATGGCGATGCTCGATGACGGGGGCGGCGGCTGGATCCGCCGAGGCCAGCCTGATCTCGCCGCGCGAGCGGGGCTCGAGGCCGGCGACATAGATCTGCCAGCGCCAGGCGTTGGCGCCGTCGGCGACGCGGCCGCCTTCCGGGAAGATATGCAGATCGAAGCTTTCTTCCGCCTGTCGCGAGCGCGCCTTGATGATGACCAGCTCCTCCGGTGTCCAGTGTTCGCGCTCGAATGCCGCCGTCGACGCCTCGAGTGCGGGCGACCCGGCGAAGGCCACCGCGACCGCCGGGTGGTCCTGCAGATTGCGGCCGACGCCCGGCAGAGCATGAACGGGGCGGACACCGAAGCTTTTCAGCGCCGCCGGATCGCCGATGCCCGAGCGCAGCAGGATCGCCGGCGAGCCATAGGCGCCGGCGGCGAGGATGGTGCGTCCGGCACGAATCGTCGTCGGCGCGCCGTCGACGATGGCCTCCGCACCGGCGATGCGGCCGCGCTCGACCAGAACCCGCGCCACCAGCGCGCCGCCCTTGACGGTCAGGTTGCGTCGGTTGCGCACGGGATCGAGATAGGCGAAGGCGGCGTTCCAACGCGTGCCGCGCAGGTTGTTGACGGGGCAGAATGCGGCGGCGACGTCTTCCGCGAGATCGTTCATGTCGGCCGAAGGCGGGAAGCCGGCCGCCAGCGCCGCCAGATGGACGGCCCGCTGGTAAGGCGGGATTTCATCGTCGTCATATCGGCGCACCTTGAAGCGCCGGTCGATGGCCTGCAGCAAGGGAAGCAACTCGCCCGCGGACCAACCGTCGTTGCCGCGCGCCGCCCAGCCGTCATAGTCCCGTCGCGTGCCCCAGACCGCGCTGCAGCCATTGTGCGCCGAGCATCCGCCGATCACGCGCGCCCGCTCGTAAGGCACGCGCCGGCCTTCGATCAGCCGCCCGCTGTCGTAACCCCAATCGTGAGAGATCGGAATGCGGCGCGCATCGAGCAGCTCGCGCGGCCAGCGCCCTTCGCCGAGGGGGCCGTAGTCGGGCCCCGCTTCGAGCAGCAGGATCGTTTCGTTCGACCGTTCGGCGATGAGCCCGGCGAGCGCGCATCCGGCGGTACCTCCGCCGAGGATGAGCGTGTCCACATGCGCTGGCATCATGCCAGTGTTCCCCTCTCGACCTTCGTGGCTTCAGGATGCGCCGTCCGCCCCGGAGAAGGGCTGCATCCGACGGAACGCGAGACTAACGGCTGAGTTTGCGCATTTGAACCTGATCGAAAGATTCGCTGATGCAAGTCAAAGGCGAATTTTATCGCGAGCGCACTGTGGTTAATGCATGTCGCCGCCTTCATCGCGCCACGGTTGCAAATCCCGGGCGATGCTCGGGCTTGACGGCATGGGCTCCAAGGAATCCGCCGCTGGCGGTCCATGCCGTGCGAGCCGAGGAGCGGATCGAACGAGGCCGACAGCGCACGTTGATTGGCGCGCCGATCAATCTCGTGCTCACGAAAGTTGTATGGCGGATCGCCTGCGGTCAGGCTTGCCGCTCGGAACCGTTCGGACCGAATGCGAGATGGCCGAACTCGGCGATGAGGTCGCGATAGAGCTGCTGCTTGAACGGCACGATGAGCGCCGGCAATTCGTCCATCGGCGCCCAGCGCCAGGCCGAAAACTCGGGGTGCGGCGTGGCGATGTCGATGTCCTTGTCCTCGCCGATGAAGCGGAAGGCGAACCATTTCTGTTGCTGGCCGCGATATCGGCCGCGCCAGAGTTTCGCCACCAACTCGCGCGGCAGGTCGTAGCGCAGCCAGTCGCGGCTTTCGGCCAGAAGCCTTGCGCGGTCGGTGCCGATCTCCTCCCGCATCTCGCGCCAGGCGGCCGCCAGCGGCGTCTCGCCCTCGTCGATGCCGCCTTGCGGCATCTGCCAGGCTTCGCTCGGCATGTCGATGCGGCGCGCGACGAACACCTGGCCGCTTCGGTTCAGCAACATGATCCCGACGCCGGGCCGATAAGGCAGCGCGGCGAGAGAATCGCCGCCGGCGACGGGATGTTCTTCTCCAGCCATCAGCGGTTCCCGACCTTGGCGAGCGCCGAAACCGGCGCCAGGGCGAGCCCTTTGACCTCGAGGCTCTGCGCCCAGGCGACTGCGCGCTCGATGGTGACCGGATAGGGTTGCGCCAGGGCCAGAGCCGCACCGGTCTCGCGCGCGGCGCGCTCGAGTTGCTGCAGCCGCCCGTCGATCGCGACGCGGGTGGCTTCGGTGTCGATGAAGCGCGTATTGGCGGCCCAGGGCAGATCGACCTCGCCGGCGATCTCGGGCACGGCGCTGGCGGGGCTCGAGCGGTTGTCGACATAGAGGAAGCCGCGCTGAGCCAGCCGCGCCAGCACGGGGCGCAGCAGCTGCGGGTTCGAGGCGAAGCGCGAGCCCATGTTGGCCACCACGCCGGCCACGCCGTCGGCACGGCCCAGCACCCAGTCGAGGCGCTGCAGATTGTCGGTCGCCGAAAGGCTCGACAGCAGCGCCTGGGGCCCCGGATCGTCGGCCGGATAGTTCATCGGCTCCATCGGCAGCTCCACCAGCACCTCGTGGCCCGCGGCGCGCGCCCTCAAGACCCATTCCTGGAGGTTGCCCGCATAGGGGCTGAAGGCGAGCGTGACGCCGGGCGGCAGCTGTCGGATCGCGGCCTGGGTCGCGGCGCTGCTGAGGCCGAGCCCCGTCACGACGAGGGCCACGCGCGGGCGCGGATCGTCGGCCGGGAAACTGGCGGCATAACGCCGCCAGGGCTGCTCCGGCGCGGCCGGTGCGGAAAGCGTCGCCGCGGCGCTCTGGGTTGCTGCCGGCGGCAGCGCGGCCGGGGTGGAAGCGGACGGCGTGGGCGGTGCCGATGCGCTCGATGCCGATGGGGCCGCCGGCTCGGGCACGGCTCCCCCGGCTGTAGCGGCGGCCGCGGTCGTTGACGCGCCGGCAGGGGCCGGCGGCTCGGGCTTTTGCGGCGGGATCAATGTCTCCAGCGCGGAAGCGGTCGTCATCTCGCTCGGCATGGCGTCGGGAGGTGCAGGTTCGGTCGTCGCCGACGGCGAAGGCGCGGTCGGCGTGCTTGGCGCCGCATTGGCGGCCTGGTCGAGGCCCGTCTCCTCGATGGCGTTCGGTGGCGTTGTCGTCGAGGCCGCGGCCTCTTGGCCGGCAGCGGGCGCGCCGGGCGCGCTTGATGGCGCAGCGCTGTCGGGCCGCGGCGTCGGCGCCGTCGCCGCCGCTGCCTCTGCGCCGCTCCCCTCTTCTGGAGACGCCGGTGCCGCGAGGTCGGGGATCTCGACGACGATGACGGGCGGTTGCCCGGTCAGGTCCTCGAGCCGATGCGTCGCCGCCAGCCAGCCATAAATGGCGGCCGCCGCGCCAAGGATCAAGAGCGCGGCGAGGACGAAGACCTGGCCTGCGCGCCGCGGCTTGACGGGCGATCCGGCGTCGGGCGGCGAATTCACCACATCCGTGTCGGCGTTGCGCATGCGCGCGCGCGACGGAGAGGCGCGCCCTCGTTCACCGCGCTCTCCGCCCGCGTCATGCGCCGCCGCCTCAGTTGGCCTTCTCGGCCTGCATCAGTGCCAGCCCGCGCAGCAGATCCAGGGCCCGCGACAGTTGATAGTCCTGCGCCGTCGCGTCGGCGGCCGCGCCGGCGGCCTCGCCCTGGCCGGGCTGGGCTCCGTTGGGGGCGGTGCCGGCGGGCGGCGTGCCGTTGCCTTGCGGCTGGGTCGGGGCCTGGCCCTGCGGCTCGCCTTGAGGCTGGTTCTGCGCCGGCGGCTGTCCGCCGTCGTTCGGGAGCGCGCCGCGCAGCTCCGATTCATGGCGCTCGGGTCCATCGCCGACGATCTCGATCTTGGCCTGCTTGACCTCGATGTCGGGCACGATGCCGGTGCCCTGGATCGAGCGGCCCGACGGCGTGTAGTAGCGCGCCGTGGTGAGCCGGATCGCGCCGTTGCCCGGCAGCGGGATGATGGTCTGCACCGAGCCCTTGCCGAAGGAGGTGGTGCCCATGAGGATCGCGCGGCGATGATCCTGCAGCGCGCCGGCGACGATCTCGGAAGCCGACGCGGAGCCGCTGTTGATCAGCACGACCATCGGCAGCTCGCCGGTGATGTCGCCGGGCTCGGCGTTGAAGCGCTGCGCGGCCTTGGGGTCGCGCCCGCGCGTCGAGACGATCTCGCCCTGCTCCAGGAAGTCGTCGGAGACGGCGATGGCCTGATCGAGCAGGCCGCCCGGGTTGTTGCGCAGATCGAGGACGAGCCCCTCCAGCTTGCCGCCGGCCTGCTGCTTCAGCTTGTCGATCGCCGCCTTGAGGCCGCTGTCGGTCTGCTCGCTGAAGCTCGTGATGCGGACATAGCCGATCGTGCCCTCGAGGCGCGAGCGTACCGACTGGATCTTGATCACGGCGCGCTTCAGCGTGACGTCGAAGGGCTCCGCGTTGCCGCGCTGGATCGTGAGCTTGATCTCGGAATCGACCGGCCCGCGCATCTTGTCGACGGCCTCGGAGAGCGTCAGGCCCATCACCGGCTGCCCGTCGATCTGGATGATGAGATCGCCCGGCTGGATACCGGCCTTGTAGGCGGGCGTATCGTCGATCGGGGAGACGACGCGGACCACGCCGTTCTCCATCGTGACCTCGATGCCGAGCCCGCCGAACTCGCCCTTGGTCTGGACCTGCATGTCTTCGAAGCTCTGCGGGTCCATGTAGCTCGAGTGCGGATCGAGCGAGCTCAACATGCCGTTGATGGCGGCTTCGATCAGCTTCTTGTCGCTGACCTCCTCGACATAGGAGGAGCGCACCCGTTCGAACACGTCGCCGAACAGGTTCAGCTGGCGATAGGTCTCGGAAGTGTCGTCCGAGCCGGCAGGAAAGGAGACGAGGCAGAGCCCGAGGGCCGCTGCCGCTGCCACACGCAGGGTGCGAGTCATACCGTCACTTCCATTCTAGTTGTCGCGGATGCCGAGCCACGGCGCGGGGTCGATCGGTTGTCCGCCACGTCGCAGCTCCACATAAAGTTTCGGCCCACCGTTGACGGCGGGCCCCATCTGCCCGATCGGTTCGCCTTCCTTGATCCATTGGCCGACCGCCACATCGATGCGGCCGAGGCCAGCCAGGAGGGTATGGTATCCGCCCGCATGTTCGATGATCAAGATTGCCCCGTAGCCTCTGAAGGGACCCTGAAACACCACCTGACCATCGAACGGCGCCACCACCTGGGCCTCGGGCCTGGTGCGGAAGGTGACGCCGCGGTTGCGGCCGCCCTCCTCGGCGGGGTCGCCGAAGCCCGCCTGGATCGTGCCCGTCACCGGCATGGCGATGGAGGCCGGCCGATCCGGGAAGGCGCGCAGGCCCGCCGGCGCCTGCAGGGCGGCCGGCATGGCGCCGGCCTCTCCAGCCGGACGGTCGGGCTTCGACGGCGGCCGCAGCGCCTCGAGCCGGCGCAGAAGGTCGCGCAGGTCGTCGGCCTGCGCGGCGAGCTGCTCGGCCCGAGCGGCCGCCGCCGACTGCTCGGCGCCGGCCCTGGCCTCCAGCGCCCGGCGCTCTTCGACCAGCTTGGCGATCTCGGCGTTCTCCGCCGCGAGTTTGCCGCTTTCGGCCTCGAGCGCGGCTTTGCGCTCGGCGATCTCGCCCTTCAGGCGCTCGAGCTCGGCCAGCGAACCGGCGAGATCGGCCGCGCGCTTCTGCAGCGCCGGGATCGCGCTGCCGAGCAGCAGGGCGCCGCGCAGCCGGTCGAGCGGGCGCTCGGCGCCGATCAGCAAAGCGGCCGGCGGCTGCAGGGCGAGCCAGCCCAGCGCCGCCAAGCCGGCATCGAGCTGCCGCCGGCGGCCCTCGAGCTCGGCCTCCTTGACGTCGAGGCTCTCTTCGAGCGCGGCGAGGGTGCCGTCGATCTCGTCGAGCCCGGCTTCCAGCTCCTGAGCGCGCTTGCCGGCCGCCACCAGCCTGTCCTGCATCTCCGCGATCTCCCGCGCCAGGGCCGCGCGCTGCTGCGCCAAGGCCGCGACCCGCGCGCGGTCCTGTTCGAGCGCGCGCTCGACCTGCTGGAGCTGGTCGCCGCTGGGCGTGCTCGAGGCCCCGCGGTCGGGATGCTGTGCCTCCGTCTCCTGCGCGTTCGATGGTGCGATGCCGGCGGCAGCGAGCGCGGCAAGAAGCGCCAGGACCAGCCGGGCCGCGGCTCGCGACGTTCTATTCGCCGACACGCCGCTCCCGTTCCACACGCTTTGCGCCCGGACGGATCAGCGAACGGCCCGTCATCTCGGCCGGCTGAGGCAGGCCCATGAGCGCGAGCAGTGTGGGTGCGACATCGGCGAGCCTGCCGTCGGCCAGGGCGTCGAACCCGGCCGGCGCGTTCACCAGCATGGCGGGCACGCGGTTGAGCGTGTGCGCCGTGTGCGGCTGGCCCGTCTCGGGGTCGAACATCATCTCGGCATTGCCGTGGTCGGCGGTGATCAGCATGGCGCCGCCGACGCGCGTCACGGCCTCGGCGACCCGGCCGAGGCAGCGGTCGACCGCCTCCACCGCCTCGATCGCGGCCGCGAGATTCCCGGTGTGACCCACCATGTCGGTATTGGCGTAGTTGACGACGATGAAATCGTAGGTCTGGGCATCGATGGCTTCGACCAGCTTGTCCGTCACCTCGTAGGCCGACATCTCGGGCTTGAGGTCGTAGGTCGCGACCTTGGGCGAAGGCACCAGGATGCGGTCCTCGCCCGGGAACACCGTCTCCTCGCCGCCGTTGAAGAAGAAGGTGACGTGCGCGTACTTCTCGGTCTCGGCGATCCTGAGCTGCTTCAAGCCGGCCTTCGAGACGATCTCGCCGATGCTGTTGCGCACCGTCTCGGGCGGGAACAACGTCGTGAGGAAGGCGTTGAGTGCGGCCGAATACTCGACCAGCCCGGCAGCGGCAGCAAAGCGCACCCGGCGCGCCCGCGCGAAGCCGCTGAAGGCGGGATCGAGCAGCGCCGTGAGGATCTCGCGTGCGCGATCGGCGCGGAAATTGCCCATCAGCACGCCGTCCCCGTCCTTCATGCCGCCATAGCCGTCGATCACGGTCGGCGCCACGAACTCGTCGGTCACCTCGCGCGCATAGCTCTGGGCCACGGCCGCGTCGGCCGTGGGCGCTCGTTCGCCTCGGGCCAGCACCAGGGCATCATAGGCCTTCTCGACGCGCTCCCAGCGCTTGTCGCGATCCATGGCATAGAAACGGCCGCTGACGGTGGCGGTGGCGATGCCGGCACCGGGGGAGAGCGCGGCCTCGAACCGGGCCAGATGGTCGCGCGCACTCGAGGGCGGCGTGTCGCGGCCGTCGAGAAAGGCGTGAATGCGCACAGCGACACCTTGGCTCGCGACGATGTTCGCGAGCGCCGCGATATGCGCCTGATGGCTGTGCACGCCGCCCGGCGACACCAGCCCCATCAGATGGCAGGCGCCGCCGCTGGCCTCGAGCTTCGCGGCGAACTCGAGCAGCGCCGGGTTCTTGGCCAGGGTGCCGTCCTTGATGGCTTGGTCGATGCGAGGCAGATCCTGCAACACGACCCGGCCGCCGCCGAGATTCATGTGGCCGACCTCGGAGTTTCCCATCTGTCCCATGGGCAGCCCCACGGCCAGCTCGGAGGCGTCGAGGAAGGACATCGGCGAGCCCGCCGCCAGGCGGTCGAGGTTCGGCGTCTTCGCCTGCCAGATCGCGTTGTCCGGCTGCGCGGGATCGGGGCGATGGCCCCAGCCGTCGAGGATGCAAAGCACGACCGGGCGAGGAACAGGAGGGCGCAACCGGTCGGAACGGGGTTGGGAGGGCTCGGTCATCGCTGGCAGTCTATCGCACTTCCATGCAGGGGAGCGGTCATTTCAGGGCTCTAGCATTTCAGAGCCCCGGCATTTCAAGGCGAAGGCGGCTCCACCCGGCGCAGCGCGATCAGCTCGTCCCACAGGGCCGCCGTGTCCGCGGCCAGGAGAAAGGCGCGGATCTGCTCGGGCTCGGCCGTAATATGGGATGTCGGCGCGCCTTCCGCATCCTTCTTGCCGGCGAGCTTGCCGGCGCCGATGGCCTTCACCACCGCATCCTCGCGCATCAACCGGACATCGAGCCCGCCATCGGGCCGCTCGTCGTAAAGCACGAAGAAGAACGGCTCGTCCGACGCGGTCTTGCAGTCGGCAAGCGGCCCGACCAGGTTGATGTAGCGGGCCTTGCCGACGCGGCTCAGATGGCCGCAATAGCGGTCGACCGAGCCGCTCCCGTCCTTCTCGAAAGCGACCGCGACGATCTCGACCGTGCCGGGCACGCTGCCGGCCGGCTGGAACACGTGGAAGAAAACGGCGCCATTCTCGCTCCCTCCACCCCAGGTCCCGAGCAGATCCGGATCGGCCGCCGCCGGGTCGGGCGGCGCGATGGGATAGCGCGAATCGACCAGACAGCCACCGAGCGCGACCAGCGCCAGGGCCAGCCCTGCCAGCGCGGCGGCGAAGCGCAGCGATCGGAGTGGCTTTGCCGAGATCATGGCGCGTGTTTCCCCCAAGCCGATCGACAAGATACCGGCCTTATACCGGCCTTTCAGGCGCGGTGATAGGGGTGGCCGGCCAGGATCTGCTGGGCGCGATAGAGCTGCTCCATCACCATCCCTCGCACCAGGAGGTGCGGCCAGGTCATGGGCCCCAGGGCCAGCACCAGATCGGCGGCCTCGAGCGCGGCCGGCCCGTGGCCCGCGGCACCGCCGATCAGGAAGGCGAGCGTGTCACGCCCCTCGTCGCGCCAACGCCTGACGCGCTGGGCGAAGGCCTCGCTGGTGAGGCTCTTGCCGCTCTCGTCGAGCGTCACCACCGCCAGGCGTCCGCGCTCGCGCGGCAACAGCGCCAGCAGCAGCTCGGCCTCGCGCGCCTCGAGTTGCGGCTCGGGCAGGCTGCGCTTCTCCTCCACCTCCCTGAGCTCCACGGCCCAAGCCAGGCGGCGGCGATAGTCCTCGAAGAGGTCGCGCATGGGGCCCGCCTTCCAGCGGCCGACGGCGCAGATCAGGACGCGCATGAGGCCTCGCGACAGTTTCGATGCTAAAATAATTTATAGTAATAGTTTATAGTTTCGCGAATAGCTGAAACCAGGGCAGGTGAAACCGGCGCCGTCGGCAGAGTGCACGGCGGTTCTCAGAACCGGCTTGTCCGCCAGACCAGAAAGTTGATATCGTTTTACATAATAGAAGCGAAGACCGTCTGAGAAAACCATGCGGGTGGCTCCGAGGCGTGAGAGATAGCTCCGCCGGGCAAGCACCCCGACCCCAATAGGACTGACGCCGACCTTGAGGCGCCTTCGCGTCGCGAACCCGTTTCGCGGCGCGCGCAGTGCTTTTTTGCAAGGAGGTCGCCATGCCCGCTTCTTCGTCTCCTCTGTCGGATCATTTCGCGCGGGAAGCCGGTTTCGTTGGTTGCTTGGGCCCGCAAGCGGCGCTGCCCGGTACGGGAAGCGATGCGGCTATCGGCATCCTTTCTCGATCCGGCAGGCCGGAATTCGCGATGAGCAACGCTCGATCCCCGGCAGGATCGATCATCGGTGCCCTGGCCGCCGCGGCGATATCGGCGGCGTTTCCGTCGGGAAAAGCCCACGGTGCCGACTTGGCGCCCAACCCGGAAGGTCAATTCGACAATCTTCCCGGTATCGGCGCCACCTACACCTATCAGGAAGGCGACACGGACCAGGACGGCAATGCGGACTTCAGAGTGGTGATCGACGGCGATCCGATCACGGCCCAGAACCAGGGGCAATCGCCGGCGCATCGGTTCATCGACAATGCGAACAAGCAGTGGACTGCGACCGTACAGATCACGACGCGAAACCGGGCGCCGAACAACATCGATTCGATCGAGATCAATCTCTCCAAGCTGCAGCATCTGGTGGCCCCGCAAGGCCATCCGGAGCAGGGTGCAGGAGGCATGCCGCCGGGCAAAATCTTTGGAACCGATGCCGCCTTCGGCGATGTCAATCCCGATAGAAACATCAAGTTTTCTCGCTTCTATAGCGAGAAGATCAGGCATGGCGGCGGCAAGGACCCCCACACGGATGTCTTTCAGGCGCGTTATTCCCAGGAGGTCGGGGCCAAACCCTGTCAATTATGTCGCGACATCGAGGATTGGAGCCTGTTTCTGTTCGGCGAGCATATTGCCAAGCCGCCGAGCAAGGTCGACGTGAACAAAGAGATCACGATCGTCGAGCAGATCTTCAAGACCAAGACGGTCACCCTCGATGTGGTCGTCGATGTCGTCACCACGACCGCTACCGAGTCTCATGCGATTGCCGCCGTCAGCAATGCGGGCAACAGCTTCGATCTCGGATCCTCCACCGGAGATCTCAGAAGCTGGGAATGGAGCAGCGCGGTCGAAGGCAATAGCGGGATAACCGCCTTCAACGAGGATGTCGGCGTCCTTTCCAACCAGGGGCTGCTGCTGGCCGTCGGCGAATTGGCCGACCTCGGCAACCTGCCCCCGGGCGCGGGGTCCCTGACGGACAGCCAATCGGCGGCGGAACAAAGCCTTGAAGCGAACTTCGTGGACTTGGCCGGCGGCGTCATCGGCGGCGGGGACGAGGTTGCGGCCATCTCGAGCAACCCTGCGACCGCCATCGCGGGCACCATCGAGGATTCGATCAGCGACAACACCGGCGTCACCGGCGTCAACCTCAACGGAGGCTTCGTCAACAACCAGACGCACACGCTGTCGTTGGCTCTCAGCCTGGTTCCGGGCGTGGCGCTTTCGGATGCCGAGTTGGACCAGTCGATCACCGGCAGCGAGCTGGTGGGTGGCAACGGGACGCACGCGACGACGACGCAAGATTCGCTGAACGGCAACTCCGGCATCACCGTCGTCAACCATTCCGCCGGGACGCTCGGCAATCAAGCGACGGTCATCAGCTTCGCCGGCCAAGCGGACTTTCAGTAACCCGTCGACGATCGATGTGGGCGCCGTGCTTTTCTGCAAGGAGGTCGTCATGTCCGTTCTCCGGTCTCTTGCGTTCCGCCTTGTCTTGGTGACGCTCGCGAGCGGCGTCTTGGCGGTACTCGCGGGCGGCGCCCTATCAATCAGCGCATCAGCCCAGCTGATCCCTCGCGAAAACGTCGTCATCACGCCCGTCGGGCCGACGATCAGGAAGGGCGACCTCCAGTATCAGGACTTCACGGTGTCTGTTCTGCCTGAGGGTTTGGAGCCCGATGCGCGGCTGACCGATTTCACGGTTCAGGCGACCCGGTTCGGTGCCGATACGGACACGTCGAGCTGGAAGGTGCCGCCCGGATGGCGGGTGCAGCTCGACAACGCGACCGGTCGGGCCTTTTACGAGGCGATCTCGCCGCAGAACGGCATTGCTCCCGGCGGGCAGCTCGCGGGCTTCCGGGTCACCGTCGTCAGCGTTGTCGACCCGAGGATTCCCATCGCCTTGGTGTTGAGGGACCCGATCTCGAGCGATCTCCTGCGCGACTTGCCGCCGGCGGGTGCACCCGTTCCAACGGGGCCGTCGCAGACGACCAAGCAAAGCGACAAGAGGATCGTGGAGAACATCACCAAGGAAAAAACCGTCACGATTCGCATGACCGGCGAATTCACCTTGAAGTCCGTCAACGAAAGTCAAAACCTCACCAGCCAGACGACCAGCTCGAACACGGCGCTCGATGGCATAACCGAGGATCTGTCCGGGGTGCTGCTCGGCAGCTTCGACAACGCGGCTGGAATCATCCTCGCGAATCAAGATACCGGACGCCTGGCCAACCTGGGCAACGCCCTCTCGTTCGGCGAGACGGTGCTTCCCGGCAGTCCCGAGGAGGCGCTCATCGGGCTGGCCGACGCCTCGGTGACCGCCCAGCAAAGCGTGTTCAGCAACAACATCGATCCGAGCCTCGATCTGGGCGACACCGTCGTGACGCTCGGCCCGGACACGGCGGCGTCCGTCACGGCGCTGATCCAGGGCTCCGGCAGCGGAAACGCCGGCATCACGATCGTGAATCAGAATGTCGGGCGCCTGAACAATCTGACGAATTCCCTCGCCATGGCCGTGCTGCAGGCTTCCGGGGGCGCATTGTCGGATGCCGATCTCGCGCAGACCGTCTCGAGCAATCAAAGCATGACGGCCGGCGGGTCGCGGTCCGGCAAGATCGACGCGTCGTTCAATGACGGCGCCGGCCTGTACGGCGTGAATCAAGCGGCCGGCGATCTCAGCAACCTGGCCAATGTGGTCAGCTTTGCCGGGGCGGCTTCGTTCGCGCAGCCGATCGGCGGCGGAGTATCGGACTAGGTCTCTGCGCTCGTGACGGGATTCTTCTTCGGCTTGCGGATGCAACGGCGGCATCCAAGCTGCGGCACCGTCGCCGGCGTTCCGCGCTAGCCGCGATGCCTCTTTTCGTTCTAGTCTGGCGTCATGATGCCGGACCAGATTCGCGACGAGCTGGAAAATGCCGAGGGGCTGCCGGCCCGGGCCTTGGCGGCCGCGGTGGCGCAGGCGGAAGCCCTCGCTCCCGATGTGATTGCGCTCGTCCGCAAGGCGGCCGACGGCGTCCATTTGCTGCCCCGGCAGGAGAATCTGCTGTTCTTCGGCCTGCACGCGCTGGCGGCGGCGCGGCGAGCAGAGGCTTGCCCGGCTTTCATGGCGCTGCTGCGCCGTCCCGAATGGCAGCTGGAAACTCTGCTCGGCGACGGCGCAGTCGAGCGCGCCACGGGATTGCTGCTCGGCCTTTATGACGGCAATGCGGAGCCGCTCTTCGCCACGCTCGAGGATCGGGGCGCCGCGCCATCGGCCCGGTGGGCCTTGTTCAGGGTACTGGCGCGGCTGAGCTGGGAAGGGCGCGTTCCGCGCGAACGCTTCGTCCGGCTGATCGACCGCTTTGATCGGGAGGAGATGGCGCCGCCGGAGGATCTCGCCTGGATGGGCTGGGAGGATGCGATCCGCTATCTCGGCCTCAAGGACTTCGAAGGACGGGTTCGGCGCGGCTGGGAGACCGGGCGGGTCAGTCTCCACAACCAGGCGGATCGCGACTGGTGGCAGGAATCGTTCGACCGGGCGGTGGCCAACCCGGACGACCCGCAGCCCTTCGTCGTGGACGATGTGGTTCCGATGGCCGATCCGGTCGCCGGCCTCGCCTGGCTGGCCGAGCCGCCGCCGGCGCCGGAGCGGGCTTCCGATGAGCCCGCCGACCCGGCCGAGGCCATCCGGCTCAGCGCGCGCGAGTTAGGCTGGCTCGCCGGCTTCCTCGACAGCGCCCAGGTTCCCGAAACCACCATGAACCTGGAAGAGCTGGACGGCTTCTTCGCCGCGCTCGTCGCCGGGCCCGCGCGGATACCGTTTTCGGAATCCATGAAGGCGATCTGGGGCGGCTGGGACGGCGAAGGCCCCGCTTACGACAGCCCGGAGCAGGCGCAGCTCGTGACGGATCTGTTGACGCGTCACTGGAACACCATCGCGACGCGTCTCGAGGCCCGGTTTCCGCATGTTCCGCTGATATTCCCGGCGCGGCCTGAGGATCGAGGGCGGGGCTGGGCGCAGGGTTTCACCATGGGGCTCGATCTCGGCCGCGACGCGTGGCTGCCGCTGTTCCAGGACGAGGAGGCGGGCCCGATCGTTTTCGCGATCCTGTCGCTGATCGCGGACGAATATGACGAGGAGGCCGAGGAAATCACGCCGGAAGCACGTGCCGAGATTCTCGACATGCTGCCGGCCATCATTTTCGGCATCAGGCTCTGCCGCGACGATCCCGCGACGCTGTCGCGGCACGTGCCGGCGCGCTCCGCCAAGGTCGGCCGCAACCAGCCCTGCCCCTGCGGCTCCGGCCGCAAATACAAGAAGTGCTGCGGCGCGACGGCATGACGCGCCCAAGGCTCGCCCCTAGGCGCGCAGGGCTCTTGTCCTGAAATCGACATCCTTTATTGTTTTCCGACATGACGGCTCGAGGGTCGCGTCGGCCAAGACCGGGCGCGCGTCGAAGCTGGTGGCAAATCCGTCGAAGCAATTTCGGGAGCCCTTCGCCCGCCCATGTTCCACCGCAAACCCGCGAGCCTGCCGGAGCGGGTCGGCTATTTTCTGGTGCCGCAGTTCGCCATGCTGAGCTTCGCGTCGGCGCTGGAGCCGCTGCGCAGCGCCAATCGCCTGAGCGGCCGCCACCTCTATAGCTGGCACATCCTCAGCAAGGACGGCCAGCCGGTGATGGCCTCGAACGGCATCCCGGTCGTGCCCGAAGCCTCGCTCGCCGAGGCGCCGCCCTTGGACGTGCTCGTCGTCTGCGCCGGTATCGACGCGCATCTCTACGAGGATCGCCAGGTGTTCGCCTGGCTCAGGCGCCTGGCGCGCCGGCCGATCGAGATCGGCGCCATCTCGCTCGGTTCCTACATCCTGGCCAAGGCCGGTCTGCTCGACGGCTATCGCTGCACGCTCCATTGGGAGAATCTGTCCGGCTTCATGGAAGCCTTCCCCGACCTCGACGTGACCTCGGAGCTGTTCGAGATCGACCGCGACCGCTTCACCTGCTCGGGCGGCATCGCCGGGCTCGACCTGATGCTGCAGGCGGTTGCGCGCGAGCACGGACCCGATCTTGCCACCGCCGTGTCGGAGCAGTTCATCCACGAGCGCATCCGCGACCGGCATGACCGTCAGCGCATGGCGCTGCCGGCGCGGCTCGGCGTGCGCCACCCGAAGCTCCTCACCGTGGTCAAGCGCATGGAGGAGACGCTCGAGGAGCCGCTCTCCTGCGCCGAGCTGGCGCGCGGGGTAAAGCTCTCGGGCCGGCAGCTCGAGCGCCTGTTCCGCAAATATCTGGGCCGCACGCCCACGCGCTATTACCTCGAGTTGCGCCTGCGCCATGCGCGCCTGCTCTTGCTGCAGACCGGCATGTCGGTGCTCGACGTGGCGCTGGCCGCGGGATTCGTCTCGGCGTCGCATTTCTCGAAATGCTACCGCGAGCATTTCGGCAAGACCCCGCGCGCCGAGCGCGGCCAGAGCGAGCGGGGGTGACGACTTCATCGTCATGCCGGCGAAGGCCGGCATCCATGAACACGGACCGCGCCCATATCTGCTCCTTGGGTGTTCATGGACCCCGGCCTCCGCCGGGGTGACGGTTGTGCCTTGTGAGCGACAGAGGGAATTTATGCACCAATGCAAAACGCGGCCCCTTTCGGGACCGCGTCTTCATCGAAGCAATGGCCTAGATCGCGTTACGCGCGCTTGGCGAAGGCCGAGCCCTGGCGCTTGGCCATGAAGGCCTTGGCGGTCTCGACCGCCACCGCCGCGTCGCGGCAATAGGCGTCCGCACCGATCGAGTTGGCGAAGGCCTCGTTCAGGGGCGCGCCGCCGACCAGCACGATGTAGTCGTTGCGGATGCCCTTCTCGACCAGCGTGTCGATCACCACCTTCATGTAAGGCATCGTGGTGGTGAGCAGCGCCGACATGCCGATGATGTCCGGCTTGTGCTCCTCGATCGCAGCCAGATAGTTCTCGACCGGGTTGTTGATGCCGATGTTGATGACCTCGAACCCGGCGCCCTCCATCATCATGGCGACCAGGTTCTTGCCGATGTCGTGGATGTCGCCCTTGACGGTGCCGATCACCATCTTGCCGATCTTGGGGGCTCCGGTCTCGGCCAGAAGCGGGCGCAGGATCGCCATGCCCGCCTTCATGGCGTTGGCGGCCAGCAGCACCTCCGGCACGAACAGGATGCCGTCGCGGAAGTCGATGCCGACGATGCGCATGCCCTCGACCAGCGCCTTGGTCAGCACGTCGTAGGGCGTCCACTTGCGCTCGAGCAGGATGTTGACGCCCTCCTCGATCTCTTCCTTGAGACCGTCATAGAGGTCGTCCTGCATCTGCTGGACCAGCTCGTCGTCGTTGAGCGACCGGAGGTCGAGTTCCTCGTCCGCCATCTTGATGCTCCCCGTCGTGCTCCCGTGAGGCCGGCCGCTCGGGATAAGCGCCAGCTTCCGCAGAGTTTTCCACGCCGGGAGACTAGTCAAGGGCAGCCGCTGCGACCGTGCCCGGGCGACATGATTTGGCGGCGCCGCGACAAAGGGGCCTCGGCATCGGTTCTCCGGCCGCGGTAACGGCTTGCCGGACGTTCGGGCTATGGGCGGCAAAGCGCCGCGGTGTTATCACTCCTGCGGGCCTTTCGCTCGCCCTCGGCCCATGCCTCCGGATCGAGATGCCATGCCCGAGACCTTCACGCTTCGCCCCGGCTCCCTGACCCTCGCCGATTTGCGCCCGCTCGAAGCGGGCGGCGCGCGGGTCGCCCTCGACAAGGCCGCGTTCGGCCCCATCGAAGCCTCGGTCGAGACCGTGCGCGCCGTGATCCGCGAGCACCGCACCGTCTATGGCATCAACACCGGCTTCGGCAGCTTGGCGCGCACCCGCATCGCCGAGGCCGAGCTGGCCGAGCTGCAGCGCCGCCTGGTCTTGAGCCATTCCGCCGGCACCGGTCCGCTGCTCGAGGACCGCGTGGTGCGCCTCGTCCTGCTGCTCAAGGCCAACGGGCTCGCCCGTGGCCATTCGGGCGTGCGCCGCGAGGCGATCGAGACGCTGCTCGCCCTCCTCAATGCCGACGCCCTGCCGCTGATCCCGGCCAAGGGCTCGGTCGGCGCCTCGGGCGATCTGGCGCCGCTCGCCCATCTGACCGGCGCCCTCATCGGCCAGGGCGAGATCCGTCTCGCAGGCGCCGTGATGCCGGCGGCTGCGGCGCTCGATCGCCTCGGGCTCCGGCCGCTGGTGCTCGAGGCCAAGGAGGGGCTGGCGCTCCTCAACGGCACGCAAGTTTCGACCGCGCTTGCCGCCGCGGCCCTGCTCGATGCCGAGCGGGCCTTCCAGGCGGCGCTCGTCGCGGGCGCGCTGTCGGTCGATGCGGCGGCCGGCAGCGATGCGCCGTTCGATGCGCGCATCCAGGCGGTGCGCGGCCAGCCGGGGCAGATCGAGGTGGCGCGCCTCTATCGCGCTCTGCTCGAGGGCAGCGAGATCCGCCGCTCGCATGTGGATTGCGACCGCGTGCAGGACCCCTACAGCCTGCGCTGCCAGCCGCAGGTGATGGGGGCGGCGCTCGACATGCTGCGCTTCGCCTGCGGGGCGGTCGAGCGCGAGATGAATGCGGCCTCCGACAACCCGCTGGTCTTCGCTGAGGAAGGCGAGATCCTCTCGGGCGGCAATTTCCACGCCGAGCCCGTGGCGATGGCGGCCGATGCGGCCGCGATCGCGCTGGCCGAGATCGGCGCCATCGCCGAGCGCCGCATCGCACTCCTGACCGATGCGCGCATGAGCGGGCTGGCGGCCTTCCTGGTGCCGGAGCCGGGCTTGAACTCGGGCTTCATGATCGCGCATGTGACGGCGGCGGCGCTCGCCAGCGAGAACAAGGGCCTGGCGCATCCGGCGTCGGTCGACAGCCTGCCGACCTCGGCCAACCAGGAGGACCATGTCAGCATGGCGACCTGGGGGGCGCGGCGGCTGCACGACATCGCCGACAATCTCGCCGGCATCCTCGCGATCGAGCTGCTGGCGGCCGCGCAGGGTGTCGATCTGCGCCGGCCGCTCGAGACGAGCCCGCGGCTCCAGCCGGTCATGGCGGCGATCCGGCAGCGCGCCGCCTTCTGGGACCAGGACCGCGCCATGGCGCCCGACATCGCCGCGGTGAAGGCGCTGGTGAAGGAAGGTGCGTTCGCGAGCGCGGCGGGGTTCGAGCTGTTCTGACTTCCGTCGATCGCCGAGAGACGCGGCGCAGCCCTCGTCCTTCGACAAGCTCAGGACGAGGGCCTCATGTTGAGCTTGTCGAAACACGAGGTCTGGAGTTCCGTGACGAAATCTCATCCTCTCGCCCTCGACGAAATCGTCCGCAACGGGCTCTGCATCGGCTGCGGCCTCTGCCAGAGCCTCGCCGGCCCCGAGCGCGTCGAGCTGGTCATGACCGAGACCGGCTGCGAGCGGCCGATCGCCTCGGGCCCGCTCGACGAGGAGACCTTGCGCCTCATTAACGCCGTCTGCCCGGGCATGCGCATCGAGGGGGCCGAGCCGGCGCAAGTGCCGCCGCGGGCCGAGACGGACCTGGTCTGGGGTCCCTGGGTGCGCATGGTCATCGGCCATGCGAGCGATCCGGCCGTGCGCCATCAGGGATCGACCGGCGGCGTGCTGACGGCGCTGGGGCAATATCTGCTCCAGGCCCGCGAGGTCGATTTCGTCCTACACGTGGCGGCATCGCGCGAGGCGCCGATGCGCAGCCGGCGGCATATCAGCTTCGATGCGAGCCAGGTGCTCGAAGGGGCGGGCTCGCGCTACGGCCCCGCGGCGCCGCTGGTCGATTTCTGCGCGATTCTCGATCGCGGCCGGCCCTTCGCCTTCATCGGCAAGCCCTGCGACGTGACCGCGGTGCGCGCCCTGGCGCGACACGATCCGCGCGTCGACCGGCTCATGCGCTATGCGCTCACCTTCGTCTGCGGCGGAGCCTCCGATCTCGGCAAATCGGAGGAGGTGCTGCAGCGTTTCGGCCTGAAAGAGGAGGAGCTGGCGCTGTTCCGCTATCGCGGCTTCGGCAATCCGGGCCCGACGCGCATCGAGACCAGGGACGGCCGCGCCTTCGAGATCACCTATCAGGATATGTGGGCGGAGGAGGCCGGCTGGCGCATCCAGCCGCGTTGCAAGATCTGCCCCGACGCGATCGGCGAGGGGGCCGACATCGCCGCCTCGGACGTCTGGCCCGGCGGCGGGCCCACCGGCGAGGACAAGGGCTTCAACGGCATCCTGGTGCGCACCGAGGCCGGCCGCCGTCTGTTCGATGCGGCGGTGCGGGCGGGCGCGCTCGCCATCGTCCGCGACATGACCCCGCGCGACATGGACCTGTTCCAGCCGCACCAGGTTCGCAAGAAGAAGGCGGTCTGGGCCCGGCTCGCCGGCATGCGCGCCGCCGGCATGGCGACGCCCGAGGTCGTGGGCCTGCGTCTCGAAGATCTCGCCCGCACCAACAGTCTCGCGGAGAACCTCGCCGAGGCGCGCGGCAGCCGACGGCGCGCCAGGGCAGGCCGGCTCGGCGAGCCGGAACCGAAGGCGCGGCGCTAGCCGCTCCTTCGCCTGTCGCAGCACCGGCGCCGACGATGCGGCGCATCGTCGCTCGATGCCTGTAGGGGCTTTCGCCGGAGCGGTGGTGCACCTGCAATGCCGCCCGAATCCGGCGAGCTTTATTAAATCTCACAAAGCAGGAGAAAATAACCCAGAACCACATTTGGTTTGGGGGCAAATAGCACTTTCACCGCGGCGGGCTTTCCGCTAGAACACCGCCGGGCTGCCATCCCCATATCAGGTCCCGAGGACCATGTTGCCGACCTTCTCGACGCGGCCGAGCTTTCTCGGCGTCGCCAACGAATCCCCCACGGCCGATTATGTCGTCGCCGGCATCCCGTTCGACATCGGCACGACGCACCGCGCCGGCGCGCGCTTCGGGCCTCTGGCGATCCGCGCCATCAGCCGCATGCTGGTGGACGGGCCCAACCCGCAGAACTGGCAGGCTCCGCAGAAGCTCGACATCGCCGACATCGGCGATTTCGAGATCGCGCTGGGCGATACCGAGAAGAGCCTCGCCCTCATCGAGAGCCAAGCGGCCAAGATCGGCCATCTGATCGCGCTGGGCGGCGATCACGCGATCGCGCTGCCCCTGCTGCGCGCCGCCGCCAAGCGCCATGGCGGGCCCTTGGGCCTCGTGCATTTCGACGCGCATGTGGATACCTGGCCCGACAGCTTCGGCCAGACTTACGGCCATGGCTCCTGCTTCTATCATGCCATCAACGAAGGCCTGGTCGATCCCACCCGCATGATCCAGATCGGCATCCGCTCGCCCCTGAGCCGCGACGTCTACGACTGGACCGTGGGCAAGGGGGTGCGGATCCTCTCCGCCGAGGAGGCGCATGCGATGGGCCCGGCCCACGTCGCCGAGGCCATCATGGAGCGCGTCGGCCAGGGCAAGACCTATCTGAGCTTCGACATCGACGCGATCGATCCGAGCCAGGCGCCCGGCACCGGCACGCCCGAGATCGGCGGCCTCACCACGCTCGAGGCGCGCGCGATCCTGATGCGCCTGGCGCCGGTGAACTTCGTCGGCATGGACATCGTCGAGGTGTCGCCGCCCTACGACGTGGCCGAGATCACGGCGCTCGCCGGCGCCACCGTGGCCTGGCTCTATCTGAGCCTGCAGGCGCAAAGGCGCGGCATCGGCTGCTGAGCCGGCGCCTCGGCACCGCTTGATAGCAACCCGACTTTAGTACCGGGACGACAGTAGACCGAAGACCATGACCGATACGCTTCGCCTCGCTCACGGCCTCGCCTTCGAGGACCTCTACCGTCCGGCGGGCCTTGCTCGCCTCGACGGGCTCTTCCTCGACAGCCTCGAGCCCGAGCTCAAGGCGAGGCTCGAGGCCGCGCGCGCCAACCCGTCGGCCCTCGCGTCCAAGGCCGAGTCCGAGCTGCTGCTGGCGCTGGCGCCCCATCTCGACGACTTTCTGGCCGAGCTCTTCGGCATCGAGCGCGAGGCGCGCGCGCTGGCCGAGCGCCACAACAGGCTGGCGCCGCTCTTCGCCTGCAAGCGCCTGTTCGTGCAGCGCCGCGCGCTCAAGGGGGCCAAGCCCGAGGAGCTGGCCTCGCTCGACGCCGACGCGCTCTTGAAGGATCTGGGCTTCGCGCCCGAGCCCTTCGACGAGCTCGGCTTCGCCAAGGCCGTCCAGGGCTGGCTCGAGGACGAGGCGGCGCATGCCGAGAAGATCGAGAAGGCCGCGCGCTACGCCGCCTGGGCCACGCTGACCGAAGCCGGCAAGAAGCGCCACCGCAAGGGCGTGCTGTTCAAGGCGCCGCGCAGGCTCGATCATCTCCATCTGGTGCCGCTGCGCGCGGCCGCACACCACCCGGCCCAGGCGCTCGAGCTCGACGCCGACCATTACCGCCATCGCGAGGGTTTCGCGCTCACCGACAAGGGCACGGACCTCACCGGTGCGCTCGATCAGGCCAACTACTGCATCTTCTGCCACAACCAGGGCAAGGACAGCTGCTCCAAGGGCCTCAAGGAGAAGGAGGGCGGCTTCAAGAAGAGCCCCTTCAACGTGGTGCTCGCGGGCTGCCCGCTCGAGGAGAAGATCTCCGAGATGCACACCTTGAAGGCCGACGGGGTGGCGATGGGCGCGCTGGCCATGGCCATCGTCGACAACCCGATGCTGGCCGGCACCGGGCACCGCATCTGCAACGACTGCATGAAGGCCTGCATCTATCAGAAGCAGGACCCGGTCGACATCCCGCAGGTCGAGACCCGCACGCTCAAGGACGTGCTGGATCTCCCCTGGGGCTTCGAGATCTATGGCCTGCTCACGCGCTGGAACCCGCTCAATCTGCAAGTACCGGTGGCCAGGCCCGCCTCGGGGCGCAAGGTGCTGGTGGCGGGGCTGGGGCCGGCCGGCTTCACGCTCGCCCACCATCTCTTGAACCAGGGCCATCTCGTGGTGGCGGTGGACGGGCTCAAGATCGAGCCGCTGGCCCCCGAGCTCTCGGGCGTGGACGGTCGCGGCAAGCGCGTGCCGTTCCGTCCGATCCGCGACGCGAGCGAGCTATGGGAGCCGCTCGATGCGCGCGTCATGGCGGGCTTCGGCGGCGTGGCCGAGTACGGCATCACGGTGCGCTGGGACAAGAACTTCCTGAAAGTGATCCGCCTGCTGCTCGAGCGGCGCGAAAGCTTCGCCATGTATGGCGGCGTGCGCTTCGGCGGCACCATCACGCTCGAGCAGGCCTTCGCGATGGGCTTCGACCATGTGGCGCTGGCGCTCGGTGCCGGCAAGCCCACCATCCTCGATCTGCCCAACGGGCTCGCGCCCGGCGTGCGCCAGGCCTCGGACTTCCTGATGGCGCTGCAGCTCACCGGGGCGGCGAGAACCGAATCCATCGCCAATCTGCAGATCCGTCTGCCGGTGGTGGTGATCGGCGGGGGCTTGACCGCGATCGACACCGCGACCGAGGCGATGGCCTATTACCCGGTGCAGGTCGAGAAGTTCCTCGAGCGCTACGAGACGCTGGTGGCCGAGCGCGGCGAGGCCGCGGTGCGCGCGGCCTGGAGCGGCCCCGAGGCCGCCATCGCCGAGGAGTTCATCGTGCATGCGCGGGCCATCCGCGCCGAGCGCGCGAAGGCGGCTGCCGAAGGCCGCGCCCCCGATCTCGTCCGGCTCCTAGACGGCTGGGGCGGGGTCACCATCGCCTATCGCCGGCGCCTGATCGATTCGCCGAGCTACACCCTCAATCACGAGGAGGTGGAAAAGGCGCTCGAGGAGGGTGTGCGCTTCGCCGAGAACCTGACGCCGGTCGCGGTCGAGACCGACGCCCACGGTTATGCGAGGGCCGTGCGCTTCAGCCAAGGCGAGGGCGAGGCGATCGAGCTGCCGGCGCGCGCCATCCTGGTGGCGGCGGGGACCAAGCCCAACACGGTGCTGGCGCGCGAGGATGCCGCCCATTTCGGCCTCGACGGGCAATACTTCGAGGCCGTGGACGAGGAGGGCGAGACGGCCAAACCCGAGAAGCTCGCCAAGCCCTCGGTCGTGCGCATCCTGCAGCAGCTGCGCGAGGACGGGCGCGCCGTCAGCTTCTTCGGCGATCTCCATCCCTCCTTCGCCGGCAACGTGGTCAAGGCCATGGCCTCGGCCAAGCAGGGCTGGCCTGTGGTCGAGGCCATGCTGGCGCGCCTGCCGCGAGCCGAGGCTGGCGGGGAAAGCGAGTTCCTTTCCGATCTCAACCGGCGCCTGCGGCCCGTCGTGCATCAGGTCAATCGCCTGACGCCCACCATCGTCGAGGTGGTGGTCGAGGCCCCGCAGGCGGCCGGCAATTTCGAGCCCGGCGAGTTCTACCGCCTGCAGAACTACGAGGCGAACGCGCTTCGCACCGACGGCACCTTGCTGGCAATGGAGGGCATCGCGCTCACCGGCGCCTGGGTCGACAAGGTGAAGGGCCTGGTCGGCCTGATCGCGCTCGAGATGGGCGGGTCCTCCGATCTCTGCGCGCTGCTGAAGCCGGGCGAGCCCGTGATCCTGATGGGCCCGACCGGCCATCCGACCGAGACGCCGGCGGGCGAGACCGTGCTCTTGGCCGGCGGCGGGCTCGGCAACGCGGTGCTGTTCTCGATCGGCCGCGCGCTGCGCCGGGCCGGCTCGCGCGTGCTCTATTTCGCCGGCTACAAGCATCTCCAGGACCGCTACAAGGTCGCCGACATCGAGGCCGCCGCCGACCTGGTGGTGTGGGCCTCGGACGAGGCGCCGGGCTTCCAGCCCTCGCCCGGACGGCCGCAGGACCGCGCCTTCGTCGGCAACATCGTCGAAGCGATGAAGGCCTATGGCGAGGGCCGGCTCGGCGAGGCGGCGATCAAGCTATCGGACGTGGACCGCATCATCGCCATCGGCTCGGACGCGATGATGGCGGCGGTGGCCCGCGCGCGCCATGGCGTGCTGAAGCCGCTCCTGAAGCCCTCGCATTGCGCCATCGGCTCGATCAACTCGCCGATGCAATGCATGATGAAGGAGATCTGCGCCCAGTGCCTGCAGACCCACATCGACCCCTCGACCGGCCAGCGCCATGTGGTCTTCACCTGCTTCAACCAGGACCAGCCGCTCGACCATGTGGACTTCAAGGGCCTGCGCGAGCGCCTGGGCCAGAACGGCACGCAGGAGAAATTGACCGCGCTCTGGATCGACCGCTGCCTCAAGCGGCTCGAGCTGCGCGGCGCCGCGGCGGAGTAGGGGCGGCGGCATAGGACGCCCGATCACCTCGTCCTGAGCTTGTCGAAGGACGAGGGGCAGCAAGGTACGCCCATGCGAGCGGCCTCCACGCGGCCCGCGCCCTTTCGCCGTTGCCTGGAATCTTTGCAGCCAACGACCGACCGCCCGACGCGTTGCGCCGGCAGGCCGGTCTGCGTCCGTGTTGTTCCTATTTTGTTCTTGACATATCGACATTGTCGGTAGTACGATATTCTGAATTTTCTACCGACATGGAGCGGTGGCGATGGCCGAGCCCAAGGACGATCCCTTCAGCCCTCATCCCGACTGGAACTTCCGGCTGCCGAAGCCGAGGGGCGGCCTGCTCGACCCCTCGACGGTGCCATCGCGCCGCCACCCGCAGACGGGGCTCCTGGCGGGCCCGCCGCCCGCCAACGCCAACACGCCGCCGGCGCCGCCGCAAGCCGCGCCCTCCTACGGCGCCTCGAGCGAGGACCAGGACTATCACGGCCGCAACCGCTGGCCGGTGCTACGGATGAAGGCCGACCGCGAGCAGAGCATCCTTAGCGACATGCCGGCGATCTTCCCGCTTGAAGATGACCCCGAGGCAAAAGGTAAACCTCCGATATACGCTGTGCACAAGCTGGGCGCAGATGCAGTCCGACGCTATGAACCGATTATTGCGGAGGAAGCAAGACAGGCGGGTATCGATCCAGACCTGATTCGCGCCATCATGTACATGGAGATGTCGCAGGGCTGGTATGGCTATCCTGAAGATCGGCTAACAAGTCCAAGACGATCCTGCCTATGAATATAAACCCATACATTTGGGGTTCATTGGTCAACGAGGGGAAGCCATTCCCAGCACCGGAAGCTGTATTCGGACACGGTGGAGGTTACGTTCGGGATGAAGGTCGAAAGGCTTTCGATGATCCTCGTACAAACATCCGCGCCGCAGCCGTCCTTCTGAAACGTATCCAGGGGCACCTGCAGAATCCAACAATCCGAAATATCGCCACTCTCTACAATTCTCTAAGCCAGGAGCGCGTTACCAATTATGGTGCGCGGGTTGAACAAATCTATCGAAACCAAGAATGGCAATAACCGCCAGTTCGTGCCCCTTGTGTAATTCGCTTAGAGATATGTGAGCCGTGTCTGGTGATAGCCAGGAAACCTTGGAGCGAAGGCCCGGCTGGCGCTTAAGAGTGGCCTGTTGTCTGCTCCCATTTGTCGCCATCTTCGTGATCGGCTCGTTCAAGGGCGCCGGCGGCCCCGCACTTTTGTTTGTATCGCTGCTGTTTGGAGCTTTTCTGCTATGTGGCGTGCGGCGCCATCCGTCGCCGTCGGCGCTAAAGAAGATCATGGGGCCCACCGCCATCTTCGGCATCGTCCTGCCGTTCTTACCCTTTGCAGGGTTCGTCGCCTGGACGACTGATAATCCGTGGGATGAACTCTGTGCCGACGCGCGTTGCCTGATCGATCCTGCTATTTGGGCGAGCTTTCTTGTCGGCGGCTGGGTATTCATCGTCCTCCTCTTCTCGCTTCCCGCCTTTTTAATCTGGATCATCGCAACTTGGATTCGTGAGAGGGGTTCCGGGCCGGGAGCCACATTATGACGTATGATCTGTGGGGTATGACAGCCACGGTTATTCCGTTGACGGCATCGCTCCTATTGGATGGCAAGCCGCGTCGGCTGGCATGGTTGCTCTGCCTGGTCCCGGTCGCTGCCGTGGTTGTCCATGATGTAACCGGGCTGAACTGGGCATTGCCGATTGGTAGTGCGACGACCGTTCTCTCCAGCCTTTTCCTGCTTCTGTGGGCGTCGGGATATACGGCGCGACAGAAGCTAAGCCTGATCGCACCTGGGTTGATTGTGCTCGGCTTGACGGTCTGGATTGTGTGGGAGGCCGCTGCCACGTTGGAGGAGCAAAATCCCGACTTTGTCGTTTGCGTCGATCCGGCGCTCCAGGACGTCGGCTGTGCAATCGACAGGGCGGCCGTGCGCAGCTTCGCACTCTCGCTTTGGGGTCTGCTCGTCGGCTCGGTTTTCGGCGCTCTCGCGGAGGCGGTGATGCTGGCGGTTCTGGTCCGCCGCTGTTGGCCGCAGGCCGCTGCCAACGCGTCGCCCCCGTCAACTGAGGCGTCGTAGCCGTTCTCTGTCGCCCCGGCGCAAACGGCCGTCGCCGGGTGCCTAGCCGGGCCCTCGCAAGGCCTTCTAGCCTGAACCCGGTTCGGGCAAGGCGCTTCGGGCGCTGTGGCGTCCTCAGAGCTTCATGCCCATATTGGAAGGGCGCCCTCACGTGTTTCATGGGAACTCCAACGGCATGGCGGCAACGGCACCGACCACCCTTCTCATCGCCTGCGGCGCGCTTGCGCGCGAGCTCCTGGCCGTGATCGAGCGGGCCGGCTGGAGCCACATCGCCGTCACCTGCCTGCCCGCCATCTGGCACAACCGGCCGGAGCGCATCCCCGAGGGCGTGCGCGCCAAGATCCGCGAGAACCGCGACCGCTACGACCGCATCCTGGTGCTCTATGGCGATTGCGGCACCGGCGGCGCGCTCGACCGCGTGCTCGAGGAGGAGGGCGGCATCGAGCGCATCGAGGGGCCCCATTGCTACGAGTTCTATGCCGGCGCTGAGGCCTTTGCGGCGCTGGCCGAGGCCGAGATCGGAACCTTCTATCTGACCGACTATCTCGTGCGCCATTTCGAGCGGCTCATGATCGAGGGGCTGGGGCTCGACAAGCATCCCGAGCTGCGCGACGCCTATTTCGGCAACTACAAGAAGCTGGTCTATCTGGCCCAGCTCGACGACCCCGCCCTCGATGCCAAGGCGCGCGCGGCCGCCGGGCGGCTGGGCCTCGCCTATGAGCGCCGCCTTACCGGCTATGGCGACCTCGCCCGCTTCCTCGAGCGGCGCGCCGCGCCGGCTGACGCGACACCTTGAGCCTGTTGCGCATTGCCGCCGCCTTCGCTTGATTCCCGGCAAGTCTTCATCTCGAGGAGCGTGACCCGATGCCGCAGCTCACCATCGTCTACTGGCGCGATATCCCGGCCCAGGTCATCGTCAAGGCCGGTCGCAATGCCGCCAAGCGCCAGCTCACCGAGCGCTTCGAGAAGGCGATCGATCGTGCGGCGATGCGCGCCGGCTTGCGCGACACCGACTCCTATCTCGCGGAGTGGCGCCGCGCCGAGCCGGTCGAATGCGGCGCCGATCTCGAGGCCGAGGCGGCCGCGGCGGCGGCCCGGCTCGAGGCCGACTATCCGGACGAGCGGCTGGCGAAGCTGGTGGCGGCTGGAGGGAAGGACGGCGGAGCGGATGGGTGATCAGGCGAAATCGGCGGGCGGGCTGGAGGCGCGGCTCAAGAGCGGGCGCTTCGTCTTGACCGCCGAAACCTCGCCGCCCGATGCCGCCGCACTCGAGCCCGTTCTCGCCCGCGCTGCCTGTCTCAAGGGCTTGGTCGATGCCGTCAACGTGACGGACGGCGCGGGCGCCAAGGCCCATATGTCGGCGCTGGCCGCGGCCGCGATCCTGGCCCGGGCCGGCATCGAGCCCGTCCTCCAGCTCACCGCGCGCGACCGCAACCGCATGGCGCTCCAGGCCGACATGCTGGGGGCCGCGGCGCTCGGCGTCCCGAACCTGCTCTGCCTCAAGGGCGACGACCCGGCCAAAGGCGACCAGCCCGAGACCAAGCCCGTGTTCGATCTCGACGGGCGCGGCCTGATCGAGACCGCGCGGCTCTTGCGCGACGAAGGTCGCTTCCCCTCGGGCCGCAAGATCGAGCCGGCGCCGCGCTTCTTGATCGGCGCCACCGACGCGCCGGTCGAGCCTGGGGCCGGCTGGAAGCCCGTTGCCCTCGCCGCCAAGATCGAGGCGGGTGCGGATTTCGTGCAGACCCAGTTTTGCTTCGACATGGGCCTGCTGCGCCGCTATCTGGCGGCGCTCGGCGATCATGGCCTTGCGGCCCGTGTGCCGATCCTGGTCGGGATCGGGCCGCTCGCCTCGGGGCGCGCCGCGCGCTGGATGCGCGAGAAGCTGCCGGGCGTGCAGCTGCCCGAGGCGCTCGTCGACCGGCTCGAGCGGGCCGCCGACCCCGCCGCCGAGGGACGTCGCATTTGCGCCGAATTGCTGGAGGAGCTGGCCGAGATCGAGGGGGTGGCCGGGGCCCATCTCATGGCCCCGGGCCGCGAGGCGGCCATCGCCGAAACCCTGCAGATAGCGGCTTTCAGAGACCGGCCCAGGGCCGCCGCCGGCGGAATCTGAAGGGCGCAGCCGCCGGGCCGCCGGCCGAGGCAATGTCGCTTTCCAGCGGATCGGTGCCGTAGCATGGCGGGTGTCGCGGACAGGACAGGAGGATTGTCAGGGCGCCCGCCGGTAGGCCCGTTCTCGAGAGCCCGATGCCGGCCAGGCCAGGATCGATAGCCATGGCGACCGAGCAGCAGATCGTCGCGCTGACGCGCGATTACACCACCGAGATCACGCCCGCGACCGCGGCGAAGGTCGAATCCTTCAAGGCGCTGCTGCCGGCTGGCACCCGCGTCAATGTCACCTTCCTGCCGGGCAGCGACCATCACGACACGATCGCGACCGCGCGCCGCCTGAAGGAGGAGGGCATGGTGCCGGTGCCGCATGTGGCCGCGCGCTCCATCACCTCGCGCGAGATGCTCGAGAGCTATCTCGGGCGCCTCAGCGAGGAGGCCGGCGTGGAGCAGGTGCTGGTCGTGGGCGGCGGCGTGACGCGGCCTTTGGGCCCGTTCGATTCCTCGCTGCAGCTGCTCGAAACCGGCCTGTTCGAGAAGTTCGGCATCCGCAAGATCGGCATCGCCGGCCATCCCGAGGGCACGCCCGACATTCCGCCCGAGGAGGTCCGCCGCCACACGCTCGCCAAGGCGCGCTGGGCCGCCGACCACGGCGTCTCCATGTATCTGGTGACACAGTTTTGCTTCGAGACCGGGCCGGTGGTGGGCTGGATAGGATGGCTCGCCGAAAACGGCATCGCGCTGCCGGTGCGCATCGGCGTGCCGGGCCCCGCCAGCATCAAGACGTTGTTGCGCTATGCCCAGGAATGCGGCATCGGCCCCTCGATGCGGGTCATCACGCGCCAGGCCAGGAACGTGGCCAAGCTCTTGACCGTGCAGGCGCCCGATGCCCTACTGACAGGCCTCGCGGCCTACAAGGCCGGGGAGCTCACGGGCCGGCTCGAAGGCATCCATGTCTACGCCTTCGGCGGCTTCGCCAAGACTTGTGCCTGGTTCAACAACGTGGCGGCGGGCCGCATCCTGCTCGGTCGCGGCGGCAATAGCTTCGAGATCGCCGAATCCGTGCCCGTTGCTTCGTGATGTCGGCGCTTCTTGAGGGGCGCATCGCAAGCTCGGCGCATCTCGGGTTTTGGCGCTTCCCGATAGGCGGACCTCTCGATCATTCGACTCTCTGAACCTTCGCTTCTCCGGAAAGGACGACACTCCATGACCGATACCGTCATCAGCTCGGCGACCAAGGAGGTCGTGATCGGCTTCGATCGCCCGTTCGTCGTCATCGGCGAGCGCATCAATCCCACGGGGCGCAAGCTGCTGGCGGCGGAGATGGCGGCCGGCGATTACAGCCGCGTGCGCGCGGACGCGCTCGCCCAGGTCGAGGCTGGCGCCCACATGCTCGACGTCAATGCCGGCATCCCGCTCGCCGACGAGCCGAAGATCCTGGCCGAGGCGGTCCAGCTCGTGCAGTCGCTGACCGACGTGCCGCTCTCGATCGACAGCTCGATCGTGGCCGCGCTCGAGGCGGGCCTCAGGGTCTACAAGGGCAAGGCGCTCTTGAACTCAGTCACCGGCGAGGAGGAGCGGCTCGAATCGGTGCTGCCGCTGGTGAAGAAGTATGGTGCCGCCGTGATCGCGATCTCCAACGACGAGACCGGCATCTCGCCCGATCCCGACGTGCGCTACGAGGTTGCCAAGAAGATCGTGCAGCGCGCGGTCGATCACGGGATTCCGGCCTCGGACGTGGTGGTCGATCCGCTGGTGATGCCGGTGGGCGCGCTCAACGACGCCGGCCGCCAGGTGTTCCGCTTGGTGCGCCGCCTGCGCGAGGAGCTGAAGGTGAACACCTGCTGCGGCGCCTCGAACTTCTCCTTCGGCCTGCCCAACCGGCACGGCCTCAACGCCTCGTTCCTCGCCATGCTGGTCGGCGCCGGCATGACCTCGGCGATCATGAACCCGCTCCGGCCCGAGGAGATGACCGCCATCGCCGCGGCCGACGTCGCCATGGGCCACGACCAGAACTGCATGCGCTGGATCCAGAAGTTCCGCGAGCCGCCGGCGCCGGGCGCCGAGGGCCAGGCCCTGGGTGCCCGCGCCGGCCGCGAGAGCCGCCGTCGGCGCGCGGCGGCCGCCGGAGCCGGGGCCGCGCCCGAGGCGGTGTGAGGCGAAAGGGCGGGGCTGCGGGCGGCTCGGTCATGAAGACTCGAGTTCCATGCTAGAAACTGAAGACGCGTCCACGTCGTCCCTCTCCCTCACCCGCGTCGGGGCTTCGCCCCTCCTTTTCCTCTCCCCCTCCCGGGTTCGGGAGGGGGAGAGGTGTAGGAGAGGGGGTAGGTCGCGATAAAAAGGGAGCTGCGATAAAAGGACGCTCGCGAAACGCGGTTCCATACATGGCCCAGACCCAAGACGCACTCGTGGTCTTCATGCCGTCGGGCCGGCGCGGCCGGTTCCCGATCGGCACGCCCGTGCTGCAGGCGGCGCGCAAGCTCGGCGTCGACATCGATTCCGTCTGCGGCGGGCGCGGCATCTGCGGGCGCTGCCAGGTGCTGCTTTCCGAAGGCGAGTTCATGAAGCTCGGCGTCAAGTCCGAGGCCTCGCACCTGACCCCCTTCGGCGAGGTCGAGGCGCGCTACGCCGAGCGCAAGGGCATGGCCGAAGGACGGCGGCTCTCCTGCTCGACGCGCGTCTTGGGCGACGTCGTCATCGACGTGCCGCCCGACAGCCAGGTGCACAAGCAGGTCGTGCGCAAGCGCGCCGAGATGCGGGCGATCGAGCTCGATCCGGTGGTGACGCTGCATTATGTCGAGGTGGCCGAGCCCAACATGCACGATCCCTCGGGCGATCTGCAGCGGCTCGAGCAGGCGCTGGCCTCGCAGTGGGACTTGAAGGGCCTCGATACCGACCTGCGCGTGATCCAGCATCTGCAGCAGGCGCTGCGCAAGGGCGGCTGGACCGTGACCGTGGCGGTGCATCAGGGCCGGCAGATCACGGCGGTGTGGCCGGGCTTCCACGACCGCGCCTTCGGGCTCGCGGTCGATATCGGCTCCACCACCATCGCCGGCCATCTCTGCAACCTTGCCACCGGCGAGGTGGTGGCCTCCTCGGGCATGATGAACCCGCAGATCCGCTTCGGCGAGGATCTGATGAGCCGGGTCTCCTACGTCATGATGAACCCGGGCGGCGACCAGGAGATGACCAGAGCGGTGCGCACCGCCATCAACGAGCTGGCCGAGGCGGTGGCGGCCGAGGCCGGCATCGCCAAGACCGACATCCTCGAGGTCACCTTCGTCGGCAACCCGATCATGCACCACCTGCTGCTCGGCATCGATCCGACCGAGCTCGGCGGCGCGCCCTTCGCGCTCGCGACCGACGGACCGGTGACGATCTGGGCCTCCGAGATCGACCTCAAGGTCCACCCCAACGCGCGCATCTTCGTGCTGCCCTGCATCGCGGGCCATGTCGGGGCCGACACGGCGGGCGTGATCCTCTCCGAATCGCCGCATCTCTCCGACGAGATGACGCTCATCGTCGATGTCGGCACCAACGCCGAGATCGTGCTCGGCAACCGCAACCGGCTGCTTGCCGCCTCCTCGCCCACGGGCCCCGCCTTCGAGGGCGCGCAGATCTCGAGCGGCCAGCGCGCCGCCCCCGGCGCCATCGAGCGCGTGCGCATCGACCCCGAGACATTGGAGCCCCGCTTCAAGGTGATCGGCTCCGACAAATGGTCGAACGAGCCGGGCTTCGCCGAGGAGACGGAAAGGACCGGCGTCACCGGCATCTGCGGCTCGGGCATCATCGAGGCGCTGGCGGAGATGTATCTGGCCGGCATCATCAACCAGGACGGCGTGATCGACGGCGCCATGGCGGCGAGGAGCCCGCGCATCCAGGCCGAGGGCCGCACCTTCTCCTACCTGCTGCTGGACGGCGAGCCGGTCATCCGCATCACGCAGAACGACGTGCGCGCGATCCAGCTCGCCAAGGCCGCGCTTTATGCCGGCGCGCGCCTGCTCATGGACCGCATGGGGATCGACAGGGTCGAGCGCATCACGCTCGCCGGTGCCTTCGGCAGCCATATCGACGTCAAGTACGCGATGATCCTCGGCATGATCCCGGACTGCGATCTCGCCAAGGTGACCTCGGCCGGCAATGCGGCCGGCACGGGCGCGCGCATCGCGCTCCTCAATCTCAAGGCGCGCGAGGAGATCGCGCGCGTGGTGAAGCAGGTCGAGAAGGTCGAGACCGCGGTCGAGCCCATGTTCCAGCAGCATTTCGTCGAGGCCATGGCGATCCCGCACAAGACGGCGTCTTACGAGAACCTCGCCAAGGTGGTGACGCTGCCCGCACCCAAGGAAGTCGTCTCGGGCAGCGAGGGCGAGGCGCGCCGCGCCCGGCGGCGCCGGGGCTGAGACGGCCGGCACGCAGCAGCCTTTGCGGCACCCCGTTCTCCGAGCGGCGCGTTCAATTCATTTCGTCGCCCCGGAAACCGCGAAGCGGTTATCCGGGGCCCATGCTGGAGACAATCTGGAAGTGTCGGAGTCCGCCGGCGCCATGGGTCCCTGTACCCTTCTCGAGCTCGCAACTTTGTAAGATGCGGGCGGGCCAGCTCGCCGGGAGCAACCAATGGGTCCTGTGCCCCCGAGCACCTGAGCCGGATCGGTGCCTCGGCGAGTGGCCGCGATGAACGCCCCGTGGGGAGTTGCGCCAGGGAGCGCCGGTACAGGGATAGGCAGGCATCGCGGTGGCCCCTAGAGAGAAAGGGGGTCTGCATGGAAGAGCAGCAGCGTTGGTTCGTCGGCGTCGACTGGGCGTCCAAGGCGCATCAGGTCCATGTGGCTGATGCCAACGGCACCAAGGTCGGCGGACGGAGTTTTGAGCACGGCGGTGCAGGGCTGGCCGCCATGGCGGATTGGATCCTCAAGGTGACAGGCACGGGCCCGGAAGCGGTCCATGTCGCGATCGAGGTGCCGCATGGGCCGGTCGTCGAATGCCTGATGGAGCGCGGCTTTCAGCTCTACGCCATCAATCCCAAGCAGCTTGACCGGTTTCGGGACCGCCTGTCGCCGGCCGGTGCGAAGGACGACAGGCGGGACGCCGAGGTGCTCGCCAGTGCGCTGCGCACCGACCCACACTGCCTGCATCCGTTGAAGCCGATCGATCCGGTTGTGATCGAGCTTCGGGAGTGGTCGCGGATCGCCGATGAGCTTGGCCAGGAGAGGGTCCGGCTGGGCAACCGGCTGCGCGACCAGCTATGGCGATATTACCCGCAGATGGTGGAGATCGCCGACGATCTCGCCGCCGACTGGGTGCTCGAGCTGTGGAAGCTGGCGCCCACACCCGGCACCGCAAGGCGCGTGCGCGAGGACACGGTGGCGCGGCTGCTCAAGCACCACCGCATCCGGCGCATCGCCGCGCCCGAAGTCCTCCAGTGTCTGCGCTCGCCGGCGATCGCCGTGGCTCCGGGAACCGTCGAAGCCGCGAGCGCCCACATCCGAACCCTCGCCAAGCGGCTTGCCCTGACCAACCGCGAGCTTCGGGCCGCCCATGCCCAGCTCGACCGGCTGATCGAGCGCTTGACAACCGGCGGAGAAGCCGAGCCGGGGCAGAAGCCAGAGCAGCGCGACGTGGCGATCCTCGCATCCTCGCCAGGAGCCGGTCGGATCGTCCTCGCCACGCTGCTCGCAGAGGCTCCCGAAGCCCTGCAACGGCGAGATTATCACGCCTTGCGTTGCTTGTGCGGCACCGCCCCCGTCACCAAGCAATCGGGCAAGAGCAAGATCGTCGTCCGGCGCCTGGCGGCAAGCCGCCGCCTGCGCAATGCCGCCTACCACTGGGCCCTGGCCGCCCTGCAGTACGATCCCAGAAGCCAGGCCAAATATGCGGCGCTGCGCCAGCGCGGCCATGGGCATGCCCGCGCCCTGCGCTCGGTCGCCGACCGGCTGCTCGCCGTCGCTTGCGCCATGCTCAGGACCCAAACCACCTTCGAGCCTGACCGCTATGCCTCCCTTGCGGCTTAACCGATCGCGGGGTACGCAACCCCGCGACCCTCTTGCTCACGGGTGGGGAGTCCGGCTCGCGCGGACCTTCGGCCGCTTGGCCGGGACGACGGTAAGGGGCGATGGTCGCATGGCCCGCTTGGCCGGGACGACAATGAAAGGTTGGGCGGGCAGCGATGAACGGAATGGCGGCGCTATTCTCGAAGCGCACATGAACCCTCTCGCCCCTTCGCCCGCGAGATGGGAAGGGGGCCGGGAAGGGCCGCCCGAACAAGGCCGGCCTTAAGAGCCCTCATGGCCGAGGGCGCTTCGGATCAGCTCAAAGCGAACTCATCCCAACGCCGCCACCCGTTCCTTTTCCGGCAGCTCCATCCGCCACATCTTCTCCAGATTGTAGATGCCGCGGATTTCCGGGCGGAACAGGTGGACGATCACGTCGCCGCCGTCGATCAGGATCCAGTCGCCCTGGCGCTCGCCCTCGACGTTGATGCCGGGGACGCCCTTGGCCTCGAGCTTCTCCTGGAGATGCTCGGCCATCGCGACGAGCTGTCGCGAGGACCGCCCTGTCGCGATCACCATGAAGTCGGCGATGCTGGATTTGCCTTTGAGATCGATGGCGACGATGTCTTCGGCCTTGTCGTCATCGAGCGACTTCTCGACCAGGCGCAGAAGGTCGCTCGGTTTCGCCGGGCTCTTGCGCTTGCCGGCGCGTGCTGTTCTGACGATGGCGGTCACCTTTGGATGTCGAAGCGGCCGGCGCCGGTCTCGCTCAGCGGGGTCCGCTCACTGGACAATGGGGTTATGGGCTCGCTCCTTTGGCGTTGCGCCGTCTCACCCTCCGCGCGGCGCGGATCGCGGTCGCCGATGCCGAACTGAGCGGCCCGTGGATCAGGACCCAGGCGGGCGGCTCGGCCTGCACCAGCTTGCGGGCCAGCCTTTCCGGCCATCGGGCCCGCAGGAAACGCTGCGCCGCCGGGGCGGCCAGCGCCTTTAAAGAATAAGAAGGCCGGGCCAGGACCGCAACGGGCACCCGGTGAAATATTCTTTGCCAGTCCCGCCACTTATGGATTTGCAACAGGTTATCGGCCCCCATCAGCCAGAGAAAGGCGTGGGCCGGGAAGCGCCGGATGAGCCGATCGAGCGTGTCGGCGGTGTATTGGGTGCCGAGCCGGGCCTCGATGTCGGTCACGCGGATGCGCGGATGGCGGGCCATCGCTTGGGCGCTTGCGAACCGTTCCGCGAAGGGCGCCATGCCGGCGACCGGCTTCAGGGGGTTCTGCGGGCTCACCATCCACCACACCTCGTCGAGGGCGAGGCGGTGGAGGGCCGCCAGCGAGATGGCGCGATGGCCTTCATGGGCCGGGTTGAAGGAGCCGCCCAGGATGCCGACGCGCGGGCGCCTTCGCGCGCGGGCGGGATCGACGGCGTGATGGCGGCGGCGCCAAGCCGCCTTGCATCCTGCCTTTCGGTCTCCTCCGTCCGGTCTCAGGGCCGCACCTGCCCGCTGCCGCGCACCAGATATTTGTAGCTGGTGAGCTGCTCGGCGCCGACGGGACCCCGCGCATGGAGCTTGCCGGTCGAGATGCCGATCTCGGCCCCCATGCCGAACTCGCCGCCGTCGGCGAACTGGGTCGAGCTGTTGTGGATCACGATGCCGGCATCGACTTCTTTCATGAAGCGCTCGGCCGCGGCCGCGTCCTCGGTCACGATCGCCTCGGTGTGGCGCGAGCCGTGGCGGTTGATATGGGCGATCGCCTCGCCGACGCCCGCCACCAGCTTGACCGCGATGATGGCATCGAGGAACTCGGTGTCCCAATCGGCCTCGGTCGCAGGTCTCACGCGCGCATCGAGCGCTTGCGTCTCGGGATCGCCCCGGAGCTCGCAGCCGGCCTTGGCGAGATCGTCGAGGATCGCCGGCAGATGGCTCTTGGCCACGCGCCGGTCGACCAGCAGCGTCTCGGTGGCGCCGCAGATGCCCGTGCGCCGCATCTTGGCGTTGAGCACGATCCGCCGCGCCATATCGAGATCGGCGGCACCATCGACATAGGTGTGGCAGTTGCCCTCGAGATGCATCAGCACCGGGATGCGGCTCTCGGCGGCGACGCGCTCGATCAGCGCCCTGCCGCCGCGCGGCACCACCACGTCGATGAGGTCGTGCAGCTTCAGGAGCTCGCCCACGGCGGCGCGGTCCTGGGTCGGCACGCGCTGGATCGCGGCCTCGGGCAGGCCGGCCGCGGCGAGCCCGCGCTTGAGTGCCGCCAGGATCGCGCCCGAGCTCAACGCGCTCTCGGAGCCGCCCCTGAGGATCGCGGCATTGCCGGCGCGCAAGGCAAGCGCCCCCGCATCGGCGGTCACGTTGGGCCGCGATTCGTAGATGATGGCGATCACGCCCAAGGGCACGCGCACGCGGGCGATCTTGAGCCCGTTGGGCCGGGTCCATTCGGCCATCACCTGGCCCAGAGGATCGGGCTGGGCCGCCACCTCCTCGATGCCCTTGGCCATGGCCTCGACACGCGCGGCATCGAGCTTGAGCCGGTCCTTGAGCGCCGCCGTCAGGCCCTCGGCCGCCGCCATGTCCTTGGCGTTGGCGGCGAGGATCGCATCGGCGTCGGCGCGGATCGCGGCGGCCATGGCCTTGAGGGCCGCCGTGCGCTGGTCGGCGCTCGCCAGCGCCAGCGCGGTCGCGGCCGCCTTGGCGGCGAGCGCGACGCTGCGCACCGCGGCGGCGAGGGCGGCGGGATCGGTCTTGCGGTTGTCGAGAGCGGCGGCGCTCATGACCGGCTCAACACGAGGTCGTCGCGATGGATCATCTCGTCGCGGCCACGATAGCCCAGCAGCGCCTCGATTTCACGGCTCTTGTGGCCCTTGATCCGGCGCGCGTCGGCGGCGGAATAGGCCGAAAGTCCGCGGGCGATCTCGCGGCCCCGGGCATCGGCCACGATCACGGCGTCGCCGCGCTCGAACTCGCCCTCGACCGCGACCACGCCTGCCGGCAACAGGCTCTTGCCCGAGGCCAGCGCCTTCAAGGCGCCGTCGTCGACCATCAGCCGGCCCACGGGCTTGAGCGCGCCCTGGATCCAGGTCTTGCGCGCGGTCAAGGGCGAGGCCGCCGGCAAGAACCAGCTGCAGGTGCCGCCGTCGCGGATGGCCTTCAAGGGATGCATCTGCCTTCCGTTGGCGATCGCCATGCGGCAGCCGGCGCCGAGCGCCACGCGCGCCGCGGCGAGCTTGGTCACCATGCCGCCGGAGCTGTAGCCGGGCGGCGCTTCGCCCGCCATGGCCTCGATCTCGGGCGTGATCTCCGTCACCTCGGCGATGAAGCGGGCGTCGGGATCGCGCCGGGGATCGGCGCTGTAGAGCCCGTCGATGTCGGAGAGCAGGACCAGCGTGTCGGCGCTGATCATGGCGGCCACGCGCGCGGCTAAGCGGTCGTTGTCGCCGAAGCGGATCTCGGAGGTGGCGACCGTGTCGTTCTCGTTGATGACGGGCACGCAGCCGAGCTTGAGCAGGGTCGAAAGCGTCGAACGCGCATTCAAGTGGCGCCGGCGCTCCTCGGTGTCGTCGAGCGTGAGCAGAACCTGCGCCACGGTGATGTCGTGGCGCGCCAGCGTCTCCTGATAGGCATGGGCCAGGCGGATCTGGCCGGTGGCGGCCGCGGCCTGCTTCTCCTCGAGCTTGAGCGCGCCATCGACGAGGCCGAGATGCCGCCTTCCGACGGCAATGGCGCCGGAGGAGACCAGGATCACCTCGGTGCCGGCCCGCCTGAGCTCGGCCACGTCGTCGGCCAGCGCGTCGAGCCATTGGCGGCGGATCGCGCCGCTCTTCTCCTCGACCAGGAGCGCCGAGCCGATCTTGACCACGAGCCGCCTGGCGTTGGCGAGCCCGGGCTTGCCGCGCGTGGAAGCGCTCACAGCGTTTCCTCCTCGGCGCGCTTGGCGGCTTCGGCCGCCTCGGCCGCGCGGTAGTCCTTCACCGCCGCATAGGCCGCGCGCATCAGCTCCTTCACGCCCTTGCCCGAGGCGCCCGAAACCCGGAACACCTTGGCGCCGCCGGCCACGCGCGCGAGCCTTCGCGCCTTCGACTGAATCTGGGCCTCGTCGAGCGCATCGCACTTGTTGAGCGCGAGGAGCTCCTTCTTCTCCGCGAGACCGCCGCCATAGGCCTTGATCTCCTCGCGCACCGTGCGCCAGTCGCGCGCCACGTCTTCCGAGGTGCCGTCCACCAGATGGATCAGCACGCCGCAGCGCTCGACATGGCCGAGGAAGCGCGTGCCGAGGCCGGCACCCAGCGAGGCGCCCTCGATCAGGCCCGGAATGTCCGCCAGCACGAACTCCGCGCCGTCCGCCAGCACCACGCCCAGCTGCGGATGGAGCGTGGTGAAGGGATAGTCGGCGATCTTGGGCTTGGCGCGCGTCACGGCGGCCAGCATGGTGGACTTGCCGGCATTGGGCAGGCCGACGAGGCCGGCATCGGCGATGAGCTTGAGCCTCAGCCACAGCCAGCGCTCCTCGCCGGGCCAGCCGGGATCGGCGCGGCGCGGCGCCTGGTTGGTCGCGGACTTGTAGTGCGTGTTGCCGAAGCCGCCGTCGCCGCCCTCGGCGAGCATCACGCGCTGGCCGGGCTCGGTCAGGTCGGCGATCACCGTCTCCTTGTCCTCGTCGAGGATCTGGGTCCCGATCGGCATGCGGATGACGAGATCGGGGGCCGCGGCGCCGGTACGGTTCTTGCCCATGCCGTGGCCGCCCTTGGCCGCCTTGAAATGCTGCTGGTAGCGGAAGTCGATCAGGGTGTTGAGGTTGGGCACGGCCTCGGCGATCACATGGCCGCCGCGCCCGCCGTCGCCGCCGTCGGGCCCGCCGAACTCGATGAACTTCTCGCGCCGGAAGCTGACGGCGCCGGCCCCGCCGTCGCCGCTGCGGACATAGATCTTGGCCTGGTCGAGGAACTTCATCGGACGCGTCTGAAGCGGTTCATGTCATTTAAAACGCCCCCTCCCCCTACCCCTCCCGCGAGGGGAGGGGGTCAAGATGTGAACCGCCTGCCGGCGAGGGGAGGGGGTCACTATCTTTTCTGACCCTCCCCTTGAGGGGGAAGGGTGGGGAGGGGGTGACAGCGGCTGGGCGAGTTCTTCTCTTCGATCGTGACCTTGCTCAATCGGACAAAGGAAAAGGGGGAACGGCGGCGCCGTTCCCCCTCCAATTCCTGAAACCTCGGGCCTGGGGCCGGCGTCGCGCTAGGACGTCAGCGCCGCGGCTCCACCGAGACGAAGGTGCGCCCGCGCGTGGTGCGATGGAAGCGCACGCGGCCCTCGGCGGTGGCGAAGATGGTATGGTCGCGGCCCATGCCGACATTGACGCCGGGATGATAGGTGGTGCCGCGCTGGCGGATGATGATGTTGCCCGGCACCACGATCTCGTCGCCGAACTTCTTGACGCCGAGACGCCGGCCGGCCGAATCGCGGCCGTTGCGCGAGCTGCCGCCTGCTTTCTTGTGTGCCATCGGGTGTTACTCCTCGGTCTTCCTGGCGGCGGCCTTCTTTGCCGCCGGCGTCTTCGCGGCCTTCTTCGGCGCGGCCCTCTTCTCCGCGGCCGGCTCCGCCTCGGCTTTGGGCTTCACCACCGCCTTGGCCGCTTCCTTCATCGCCGCGTCCGGCTTCTTGCCGTCGGTCAGGATGTCGACCACGCGCAGGAGCGACAGCTTCTGGCGATGGCCGCGCTTGCGCCGATAGTTGTGGCGCCGCTTCTTCTTGAAGATGATCATCTTGTCGGCCTGGATCTGGTCGACGAGGGCGGCCGCCACGGTGGCGCCGGCGACGAGCGGCTTGCCGACCGTCGTCTCATTGCCGTCGCCGACCATCAGCACCTCGGTGAACTCGACGAGGTCGCCGCTGGCGCCGGGCACGGTCTCGACGCGGATGATGTCGTTCTTGGCGACCTTGTACTGCTTGCCGCCGGTCCGGAACACTGCGAACATGGTCTAAACGCTTGATTTTGCTGTGAAAGCGCGGCCGACGGCGCTGCCGGCTTGACGCGAGGGCGGGACTATAGCCGGAAGCCCAAGCCTGTCAACGGTTTTCGGCTCCCGCGGGCCCCGCCAGGACCGGCTCTGGCGGCGGGTTTCAGGCTGCGAGCTTGAGCGGCCGGGTGGCCGGCCCGTCGGGCTCGAAGCCCCAGACCATGAGCTCGCCCGTGGCGGCGTTGGCCTCGACCGCCAGCCGCGTGTCGCCATTGAGCACGGGCCATTCGAGCCAGGCGAAGTCGCGGGCACCCCGGCCCAGCGCTTTCAGCATCATCTGGCGGCGCTGCCGGCTCTCCTGGCCGCGCGTCCGGCCGCGGATGCGGGCTGCCAGGAAATGATTGGCGACGGCGGCCGGTGCGGGATGGACGAAGGCGCGGGTCTCGAGCCGCTCGATCACCACCGCCTCGTTCGGCCTCGTGCCGGCCAGCACGAAGAAGGCCGGCAGGCAGAGCGGCGTCTCGGCGATCATGGCCTTGGCCTCCGCGAAATCGCGGGCCGTCTCGAAGGCGCGGCGCAAGAGATGGGCCGGCGGCAAGGCGCGGCTCTTCCACCAGGAAATCCGGTCGGCGGCCCAATCGGTCGCGAGGAAGGGCGTGCGCTTGCGCAGAGGCGGCTGGTTGAAGGCGGCGGCGAAGCGTCCCGGCGCCATGCCGGTCAGCGAGCCCACGAAGCCCGGCCAAGTGACGTTGAGCCAGGGCCCGGCCGGCCCCTCGAGGCGGGCCACCACGGCATGGCGGCCCAGCCCCGGCATCGGCCAGTCGAGCACGCGCAGGAGGCGGCAGCCTTGCGTGCCTCGCTCGTGGTGCGCGCCGGTGGTGCAGGCCCATTCGTAGCTCATATTGAGCATATGGGCGCCGGGCGCGCCCAGGCTCGCGGCCACCCGGTCGATCTCGGGCAGATAGGGATTGGACTGGCGTTCGAGCCAGGCTCGCGAGCGGCGGTCGCCGAAGGAGAGCAGCCAGCGCGGATAGACCGCATGCCCGATGCCGAGCAGGGCCGCCGCGCGCTGGCGCTCGAGCCGCACCAGCTCGGCCGCATCGCCCGAGCCCAGATCGACCACCGGGATTTCCGGCAGGTTGTGAGAGGAATGTTGCATCGCCCGCCCAGCTTCGCCCGGCGCCACGGGCTACCGCAATATGCCAGCTTGCGTCGTTTCGCCCTAGTTAACTTTCAAAAATCGGCTCTCGAGACGGGCGGCGAGACGGTCTTGCGGGGGGCCGGTTCGTCGGGCCGGCGCGGTCCTGCGACCCTTGCCCTGGCCCGCCGGCTTGGTCTAGGTTCCGCGCCGTTCCGCAAGGCTGGACGGGTGGCTGAGTGGTTGAAAGCACCGCACTCGAAATGCGGCATACTCGCAAGGGTATCGGGAGTTCGAATCTCCCCCCGTCCGCCAGCCTTCGCTAAAGCGTCGGCTGGCTTACGCCGTAGGCGTGAGCCAGCAAGAGAAGAGTTGAAGGCTGCCCTCCGAAGCCTTGGCGAAGGAGGGCGGGTGGGAAAATGCGACATGTTTTATGTCTATCTCATCCAGAGCGAAGCGTTTCCCGACCAGCGATACATCGGGTTCACTGCGGATCTGAAAAAGCGCATCAAGACGCACAACGCGGCCGGCTCCGCCCCTACATCAAAATACAAGCCCTGGCGGTTGATCAGCTATCACGCCTTTTCCGATAAGCGCAGGGCGCAAGAGTTCGAGTACTACCTAAAATCCGGCTCGGGCAAGGCATTCGCCAGGAAGAGATTCTGGTAAGCAGAATCGGCTCGAATTCGCCCCAAGAAGCGCTTCTCGTCATCCCATCGGAACGCGGCCGCTCGCGGTCGCGCCGGCGGCCTCTATCGAAGCGATCTTTCCCGCTACCGCCGCGCCCCGCTCACCCCGCCATCAAATAGTCGTACGCCGACAGCACGTGCACCCGGACGATGTGAAGGAAATCCTCCAGCTCCACATGCTCGTCGGCCGAGCCCATGCCGGTGGGGAAGGGCCCGTAGACGTAGGCCGGGATGTCGCGATAGCGCCACAGCCGCGCATCCGTGCCGCCGAGGCTCACGATGGGTTGCGGCCGGAAGCCGCGCAAGGCCTCGACGTTCTTCTGGATGATTGCGACCATCTCGCCGTCGGGCGGGCAGTAGGAGGGCGGGTTGAAGTTGATCTCCTCGACCGAGGCCTGGGGATAGCGGGCGAGCACTTTCCGCACCTCCGCCATGACCTGCTCGCGCGTGACGCCCAGCGGCAGGCGGATGTCGGCCTCGAAGCGGCAGGCGAAGGGCACCATGTTCACCTTGAGCCCGCCCTCGATGACGCCGATGTTGAGCGTCACCTTCTGCACGATGTCGGCTGCCCCCTTGCCCATGGCCTTGTCGACCGAATCGCGCGCCGCCTCGAGCGAGCGGGCGATGTTGTCGGAGATTTTGGGCTCGATCTTCGTGACGGCCTCGAGATCGCCGATCAGGCGCTGGGCCAGCTTGGTGGCGCTCTCGCTCGCGTGCGTGTAGGCGCCATGCGCGCCCTTGGTGCGGATCTCGAACGCGAGCCAGAGCGGCCCCTTCTCGCCGAACCGGATGGTGTAGGGGCTGCCCGGCTCGCCGTTGAGCAGGCAGTCGCCCAGCACCTCGGGGTGATGCTCGACCAGATAGCGCGCACCCCAGGGCCCGAAGGTCTCCTCGTCCGAGACCGCGGTCAGGGTCAAGCGCCCTTTGAGCCGCTCGCGGATGCGATGGAGGAAGGCGTAGGTGAAGATCGAGGCGGTGGTGCCGCACTTCATGTCGCAGGCGCCGCGCCCGTAGATCTTCCCGTCGACGAGCTCGCCGCCCCAGGGGTCTCTCGTCCAGTCGCGCCCGTCGCCCACCGGGAACACGTCGATATGGCCGTTCAGAACCAGATGCTTGCCGGGCGTAGCACCGTCGAAGGCGGCGACCAGGTTCGGCATCTGGGCGTGAGGCGCGATGGTGCGGAATTCGAGCCCTTCGGCGCGCAGGAAATCGCCGATGAACCGCGCGGCCTCCGTGGTGTCGCCCGGCGGGTTGGGGCTCTTGCAGCGGATGAAGGCGCGCAAGAAGGCGGTGATGCGCTCGCGCTCCGCCTCGATCCAGCCCGCGAGCTTCTTGCGGTCTTCGCTCATGACAGTGCCGTCGTCTGCATGCTCAGGCCTCCTGTTCCCGTTGAAAGTGGGCCTCGAGCATAGCGGCGATGGAAGCCGCCGGCCACGGCGACCGATTTGCCCGTATCGGTCGAGAAAAGCCTCGACACCGTAGCGAAGCCGTCGCGGCCGGCGCTATTCTGTTGCCATCGCCGCCCGGCACCATTCGAGCGGCGAGCCCCTGACCGAAGCGCCGACGGAAATCCGCCGACAAGGAGGATTCCATGGGCACGCGCCAGACGCCGCCTCCCGGTCCCGACCTGACCGCAGGCATTACCGCAACCGATCTCGCCGAGGGCCAGACGATCCTGGGACATGTCGGGGACGAGCCGGTCCTCCTCCTGCGCGCGGCCGGCGAGGTCCGGGCCGTGGGCGCGACCTGCACCCATTACGGCGCGCCCTTGGCGGACGGGCTCGTCGTCGGCGACACCATCCGCTGTCCCTGGCATCATGCCTGCTTCAGCCTGCGTTCGGGCGCAGCCCTGCGCCCGCCCGCACTCTTTCCCATCCCTTGCTGGCACGTCGAGGAGGAAAACGGGCGCCTCGTCGTGCGCGAGCGGCTGGAGCCGGAGCCGCCGCCGGCGCTCTCGGGCCGCGATCTGCCCGCATCCGTGGTGATCGTCGGCGGCGGTGCGGCGGGCCATGCCGCGGCGCAAGCGCTGCGGCTCGAGGGCTATGACGGCCCGGTCACGCTCCTCAGCGCCGACACGGACCCGCCTTGCGACCGGCCCAACCTGTCGAAGGACTATCTCGCGGGCACGGCGCAGCCGGAGTGGATCCCGTTGCAGCCGCCGGAGCTCTACGGCGAGCAACGGATCGATCTGCAACTGGGCGCGCGAGTCGTTGCCATCGAGCCCGCGTCGCGGGCCGCGCGCCTTGCCGACGGCAGAAGAATTTCATATGGCGCGCTGCTGCTCGCCCCCGGCGCCGAGCCGATTCGCCTCCAGGTTCCGGGGGCCGATCTTCCGTTCGTGCACGTGTTGCGCACGCTGGCGGACAGCCGGGCGCTGATCGCCGCAGCCGGGGCCACGCGCCGCTGCGTGGTGGTGGGGGCGAGCTTCATCGGCCTCGAGGCGGCGGCGGCGCTGCGCACACGCGGCCTCGCCGTGGATGTCGTGGCACCCGAGGCCCGCCCGATGGAGCGGGTCATGGGCCCCGAGATCGGCGAGATGGTGCGGGCGATCCACGAACGCCACGGCGTGACGTTCCATCTGGGAGCCACCGTCGCGCGCATCGATGCAGGCGGCGTCACCCTCTCGACCGGCGAGCGCCTTGCCGCCGATCTCGTCGTGGTCGGCATCGGCGTGCGGCCCGCGACCGCGCTGGCCGAGCAGGCGGGGCTCGCCGTCGATCGCGGCGTGCTGGTGGACGAGTTCCTGCAGACCAGCATCCCGGGGATCTTCGCCGCCGGCGACATCGCGCGCTGGCCCGACCCGCATACCGGGACCAGGATTCGCGTGGAGCACTGGGTGGTGGCGCAGCGCCAGGGCCAGGTGGCCGCACGCAACATGCTCGGCCGGCGCGAGCGGTTCGACGCCGTTTCCTTCTTCTGGAGCCAGCATTACGACATCGTCATCGCCTATGTGGGCCATGCCGAGCGCTGGGATCGCATCGACATCGAGGGGAACCTCGCCGCGCACGACGCCACCGCGACCTTCTGGGAGAAGGGGAAGAAGCATGCGGTTGTCACGGTCGGCCGCGACAAGGAGAGCCTCGCGGCCGAAGTCGAGTTCGAGAAGGAGGCGGCGCGATGACGGGTCGCGGGATTCGAGCCGGCAATCTCAAGGTCAAGCACGTCTATGACGCCGCATCACCGGGGTCACCTCGAGCCAGGCCGACGAGAGCTGGACCTACGGCTATGACGACCTGGACCGGCTGCTCACGGCCACCAACACGACCAATTCGGCGCTGAGCCAGAGCTGGACCTACGACAGCGTCGACAACATGACCTCGAACTCGGGCGTGGGGAGCTACAGCTACCCGGCGCCGGGAACCCCTCGGCCCCACGCCGTCACCGCCACCCCGCTCGGGACCTACAGCTACGACGCCAATGGCAACATGATCTCGGCCGCGGGCGACATCATCGTCTACGACGGCGAGAACCGGCCGGTCTCGGTCAATACGGTCGCCTTCGTCTACGGCCCCGATGGCGAGCGGCTCAAGAAGATCGCCGGCGGCACCACCACGCTCTACCTCGGCAGCGACGTCGAGATCCAGGGCGGCACCATGACCAAGTATCTGCCGGGCGATACCAAGCGCAGCGGCGCCAGCACCTGGTGGCTGCACCGCGACCACCTGATCTCGGTCCGGGCCGAGACCGACGCTACGGGCGCGGTCGTGCAGCGCGCGCACTACAAGCCCTATGGCGAGCGGCTCACGACCGTCAGCCTCATCCCGGAGAGCAAGGGGTTCATCGGCGAGCGCACCGACGACGAGACCGGCCTGACCTACCTCCATGCCCGCTACTACGATCCGGTGCTCGGCCGGTTCATCCAGCCGGATACCTTCGATCCGACCCTCGAGGGCGTGGGCGTCAACCGGTATGCCTATGCGGGCAACGATCCGATCAACCAGTCGGACCCGAATGGGCACTTTACCGACTCCCGCCAGAACGGCCCTCGCGACCTTAATGCAATGGAGAACGACCGTCACGATCGGGAGGCCGCCGAATCCTATGGAGATCTCAGGTACGATTCGTATGCAGAGTCAGTTCGAGCTTCACTTGGCTATGCGAAATCAAAAGGTCGTCCGAAAGATGCGATAGATAGCTGCTGTCTCGACGCTATGATCGTGGTCGCAGCGCCAGTCACAGGCCTCGCAAAAAAAGCTGTAGTAAGTATTACTGAAGGCGCCTTGCAAAAGCTGGGGCAGTTGGGATTGCGGGCACTTAGTCGGGAGGCAGCTGAAGAAGCGGCCACGACCGAGGCTAAATCCGCATCGACCGCTATTAGTAAGATAGATCTGAACAAGCTGCATCACGTCTTTGGTCAAGCTAAACACAACCTAGGCCCATTGGAGGCGAGTTTTGGCTATGATCGACAGGCAGCGATGAAAGCCATTCAGGATGCCGCTCAAAAGGCATTCGAAAGCCAAGGCTTTAAGACCGCACCCAATGGTGTGTTCAGAGATGTGACTGTCAACGTGAATGGCTTCAAGCTTGGGATTTCTGGTATTGTCCGAGGAAGCAAGATCGATATCGGTACTGCGTACGCAAAGCCATGAGGAGCAGATGAATGCGTCTCTCGCAGTTTGAATCCGATGTCCTTCATGCCATTGTTAGAGACAGATTTGGAGAATCGTCCAAGCTTATGGCGCAAATAGATGCGTTGTCACTGGAAAGAAAAGAAATGACTGGGGTTGGCATGTATTTGTATTTTCAGTTGACGGACGAAGATAAGAAGGTGCCGGAAGTGCAGGATGAGATTATATCATCAAGAGTTGGAGCTTCACTGCCACAACTTCACAACGACATCGGTTTTGTTCTGTACATCGAGAAAGGCGTAATAAAGATGTTAGAATGTTATACTGTAGATGAACCGTGGCCGACTGATATATCAACGTACAATTTAGTAACTTATCAGATACCTTCTTGAGACAGATCGCATGAACGTATTGCGTCCGAGCATGTACAGAAACGGCATGTACAGAGATGGTAATTGGCTGACAGTGCCGCCTCGGTGGGCGAGGTTCGGGAACCGAAGATGGAAGCTGTGGCCGCCAAGACCGGCGCCTGGAAGCTGGAAATCGTCAAGCGCAGCGAGCTGCACCGCTTCGTCATCCTGCCCAAGCGCTGGGTGGTCGAGCGAACCTTCGCCTGGATCAGCCGGAACCGCCAACTGGCCCGCGACTTCGAGCGCTACGCGCGAACCGTCGCCGCTTCCATCCGCGCCATGCTGCGGCGCTTGACCCGGCCAATCCCTTGCCCCTGAATCTCAACTTCTCGGATCGGCTCTAATTAGCTGACAGCGCCGCCTCGGCAGGCGAGGCTCAGGCGGCTTTCTTGGTTGGGTTGGGCTGCGGGGCTCTCCTCCTTTCTGACTCCATCGATAACAGCTTTGATTTGGGGGTGCGGCCGTTCATGGCGCGGCCCCGATGCAGTCGGATGGTGTTGCATTTGACGATATGGGCATCGACCATCGGCTTATAGGCCCAAGCATGCGTAGCCCGTCGCAGGATAAGTTTGGCGCCTGGAACGGTAGACAATGGGCAGACTGTCACGATGCAGATAGGATGGCTCGCCGTTGCCACGATCGGCTTGGGAGCCGCTCTTCTGACGCTGGCGTGGATCGACTGGCGAACACGTCTTCTGCCAGACATTCTGACTTTACCTCTCGGAGCCGCCGGTTTCTTGGTTACCTGGCTGGCCGAGCCAACGGTTGTCGTTGACCACCTCATCGGTGCGGCGGCAGGATTTGGCGTCCTCTCTGCGCTCTCTTACGTCTATCTGCTCGCTCGCCGCCGCGATGGGCTCGGCGGCGGCGACGCCAAGCTCCTCGGTGCCATCGGCGCATGGGTCGGTTGGCAGGGGCTGCCCACGGTGATGCTCTATGCGGCGATGGGCGGCCTGGCCTGGGCCCTGATCGGCGCCCTGCGGGGCCGGTCGCTGCGGCTCGACGCGCGCCTGCCGTTTGGCCCATGGCTGTGCCTCGGCGGCTGGCTGGTTTGGCTCTATGGGCCGCTCGTGCCGGGCTGAGATGTTACGCGGAATCGCCGCCGATCGATGGCGTTGCTATAATTGGCCGCGTGTGGGTGGGGCAGAGGCTCGGCGTCGCGCGGCAACACCCGCCGGCGA
>JBMONF010000012.1:0-13070 GCA_049323455.1 Pseudomonadota bacterium
AGCGAGCGGCCAGGAACGGAGCCGCCAGGAAAGGCGCGCTGGCGCCGACGGCAAGCCCGATCAGGACGCCACCCGCCGCCAGCAGGAGCACCAGCGCCAGATAGAGCCGGCCAATCAGCCCCGAAGGCGCGCCCAGGCATTTGAGCGTGGCGATGGTTTCGCGCTTGGCCGCGAGAAAGGCGCCCACCGCGTTGCCGACGCCGACCCCGCCGATGAGCAGCGCGGCCAGCCCGACGAAGCCCAGGAACAGCGCGGCCCGCCGCGCGAAGCTCTTGAGGCCGGGCCCGGCGTCGGCCGGCGTGCGGATACGGACATCGGCACCGGGGAAGGCGGATCTGAACTGGGCGGCGACGTCATCGGGGCCGGCGACGGCGTTCGTCGGCAGCAGGAGCCGGGAGCTGTAATGGACCAGGCTGCCCGGCACCAGGAGGCCGGTTGCGGGCAGGCTCCGATCCGACACCATCAGGCGGGGGCCGAGGGAAAAGATGGCGGCGCCACGATCGGGCTCGGCCACGAGCCGCGCGGTGAGCACGAAATCGGCGGCGCCTACGCGCACATGGTCGCCGATGTCGAGGCCGAGCCGGTCGAAGAGGGCGGGATCGGCGACCGCGCCCCACGCGCCGTCGCGATTGTCGAGCGCCGTCGCGAGGCGCTGCGGCGGATCGAGCTCGACCTGGCCCACCAGCGGATAGGCGCCGTCCACCGCCTTGAGCTCGACCAGCAGCGGCGGCGCATCGCCGGCGACGGGGCGCGCCATGCTGCGCATCTCGACCAGGGTCGAAACCGTTCCGTGGGTCCCCAGGAACGCAGCCGCCTCCGGTTCGAGCGGGCGATAGATGCGGTGGAATTCGAGATCGCCGCCCAGGAGCCGGCGCGCATCGGCGGCCAGGCCGGCCTCGAGGCTCGCGGCCAGCGAGCCCACCGCGGCGACGATGGCCACACCCAGCGCCAGGCAAACCAGGAAGAGGCGAAAGCCGGCAATCCCGCCTCTGAGCTCGCGCCGTGCGAAGCGAAGCGCCAGCGCCGTCATGCGTTGGCGTGCAGGCGCATGGTCCGTCGCCGCGGCGCGCAATTCGGCTTCAGCCATCGACCAGCCGTCCGTCGGCGAGCCTGAGCCGTCGGCTGCAACGCGCGGCGAGCTCGGAATCGTGCGTGATGAGAAGCAGCGTGGTGCCGCGCCGCGCCACCTCGGCGAACATCAGATCCATCACCAGCCGGCCGGTGTCGCGGTCGAGATTGCCGGTCGGCTCGTCGGCCAAGAGAAGCCGGGGCTCGACGGCGAAGGCACGCGCCAACGCCACGCGCTGCTGCTCGCCACCCGACAGCTCGCCGGGATAGTGCGCCAGCCGCCGATCCAGCCCCACGGCTTCCAGCTCCGTGGCTGCGCGCACGAAGGCATCGCCGCGCCCGGCCAGCTCGAGCGGCACCGCGACGTTCTCGAGCGCGGTCATGGTCGGGATCAGATGGAAGCCCTGGAACACGATGCCGACGCGCTCGCGCCGGAAGCGGGCCAGCGCATCCTCGTCGAGAGATCCGAGGTCGATGCCGTCGATCTCGATATGGCCGCCGGTCGGCCGCTCGAGCCCGGCGATGAGCATCAACATGCTGGTCTTGCCCGATCCCGATGGCCCTACGACGCAAAGGGTTTCTCCGGGCGCGACGGCGAGGTCGATGCCGCGCAGCACGTTGACCTTTCTCTTCCCGCTACCCAAACTCAGTTCAATGGCCTGCAGTCGGATCATGGCACCCGTTCCTGCCGACCCTGACGGTTGTCGTCAGGCCCAGACGCAGTGCAAAGGACCGCGACACCGCCGAAATCGGCGCGCGGTTCTGCTCCTTTCGCTCATATCGGCAATCGCCGCCGTTTTGCCGCCGGCTCCGCCGGCGGCGCAGGCGCGCGATGCGATCCACATTCTCGCGCTTGGCGACAGTCTGATCTCGGGTTATGGCCTGCCGGAGGCCGATGGCTTTCCCGCTCAACTCGAGCGGGCACTGGCGGCGAACGGCGTGACGGCGCGTGTGCTGAACGGCGGCGTGGCCGGCGATACATCGGCCGGCGGCTTGGCGCGGCTCGACTGGACGCTGGCCGATCGCCCCGACCTGGTCATTCTGGAGCTCGGCGCCAACGACGGGCTCAGGGGCCTCGATCCGGGCGCCACGCGCGACAATCTCGCGGCCATGCTGGCGCGCCTTGCGCACGACCGGATTCCGGTGCTGCTTGCCGGCATGAAGGCGCCGCGCAACCTGGGCCCCGACTACGTCGCCGCGTTCGATCCGATCTATGAAGATCTCGCCGACGAGTATCAGGTCGCCTTCGTTCCCTTCTTTCTCGACGGCATCGCCGGCGACCCGGCGCTCAACCAGGCCGACGGCATCCATCCCAACGCTGCCGGCGTGGCCAAGATCGTCCAACGGCTCTTGCCCAACATCATGGCGCTGCTCGCCGTCCATATCGACGGCGGCGCGGGCTAGCGGGATGCGGGGGAGGAACGGGTGGGGGAGTTTCATGCCGCACATGCCGTGGGATCCGATTGGCGGATTCTGGTCGCCGAGATCGTCGAGAATCTGGACAGGTCGAGCGCCGGCGGCAATATCGGCCTCCTTTACGCCACCGACTATCTGACACGACATCTGGGCGAGATTCTGGCGGAGCTGAGGCGCAAGACGGGCGTTGCCGACTGGGTCGGTACGATCGGCTTCGGGGTCGGCGCCAAGCCCGACCGCGGGCCCGCCAGCGCCTCCTACGACAAGCCGGCCTTGGCGGCGATGGTGGGCCGGCTGCCGCCCGGAAGCTTTCGCGTGCTCGAACCGGTCCCCGGCGGCTTCGGCGCTTTCCGCCGCGAATATGGCGAGTGGCTCGCGCAAGCCAAGCCGCTCTTCGCGATCGCTCACGGCGACCCGCGCAATCCGCTGACGCCTTCCATCATCGCCGATCTGGCTGGCCGTACCGGTCTCTTCCTGGTCGGCGGCATGACGGCATCGCGCACCGGCAGCTTCCCGCAAATCGCGAATGAGGTGGTCGAAGGCGGACTGTCGGGCGCCTTCTTCGGCGCCGGCGTAGGTGCCGCCACCGGCATCGCGCAGAGCAGCGAGCCCATCGGCCCGCCACACCGCATCACCGGTGCGGAGCACAATGTCGTGAAGTCGCTCGACGGCCGGCCGGCGCTGGCCGTGCTCGAAGAAGAGCTGACGCACCTCCCCGATGCCAGTCCCGATCGCATCGGCTCGGATTATTTCGTCGGCTTTCCGGCGGCGGGCAGCGCCGGGTCCTTGCCTCCTGTGCACGGCATCATCGGCATCGACGCCGACAGGGGTTGGCTCGCCACCGACCGGCCGATCGAGCCTGGCGGTCCGCTCGTCTTTACGCGCCTTTCTCGCGCGGCCGCCGAGAACGATCTCAAGCGCATGCTGGCGGAGGTCAAGGCGCACGCGAACGGAAAGGCGAAGGGTGCCGTTTACATTTCCTGCAGCCGGCGCGGCTCCCACCTGTTCGCTTCGGCCGAGGAGGAGTTCGCGCTGGTGAGCGCTGCGCTCGATGAGGTGCCGATGGTCGGCTTCTACGCCTCGGGCGAGATCTGCTTCAACCGCATCTACAACTTCACCGCCGTGCTTGCGGTGTTCACCTGAACGGCGCCTCGCCCGGGTTTGGTCACTCCGCGGGCTCGATCCCCCGCGATAGGCTCTAAGTGATGGAAATCGCGGCGCTATGTCCGGCGGCTATACCTGCCGGGGCCCCGGGGCTATATAGGTAAGGAGCGATTCGCGTCAGTGGGTTCGAAGGAGGGAGGCCGTCGATGCGCCTGTTCGTCGCCCTCTCTCTGCCGGAGGAGGTGCGCCAGAGCCTGGCGCGCATAAGCTACGGCCTGCCCGGCGTGCGCTGGGTCGCGCCCGAAAATCTCCACGTCAGCCTGCGCTTCATCGGCGAAGTGGATGGCGGCACGATGCAGGACATCGACGCGGCGCTGGCCGGCATCCGCGCGCCCGGCTTCGCGCTGGAACTCGGCGGCGTCGGCCATTTCGGCAATGGCGGCAAGGTGCGCGTCGTGTGGGTCGGCGTGAAACCGGAGCCGGCGCTGCAGCATCTGCACGACAAGGTCGAATCGGCCGTGGTGCGCGCCGGGATCGAGCCCGAGCGCCAGCGCTACAAGCCGCATGTCACGCTCGCGCGACCGAGCCAGCCGCCCCACCCGGCCAAGCTCCAGGAGTTCCTGGCGCTGCACAGCCTCTATCGCAGCCGGCCCTTCGCCGTCACTCACTTCACGCTCTATTCGAGCTTCCTCGGCGGCGAGGGTCCGATCTACCGCGCCGAGCAGTCTTACGCGCTGACGGCGGCCGCGGCCTGAGCGAGCCGTCGGATCAGCCCTTCCACGCCGGCCTCGACCAGCTCGAAGGCGAGCCGGTAATCGGCCTCCTCGCCATAATAGGGATCGGGCACTTCGCGATAGCCGAGCTGGGGCGCTTGATCGAGCAGCAGCCCGATCCGCGGCGTCGCCTGGGGCGGGGCCAGCCGGCGCATGAAGGCCAGATGGCCCTCGTCCATGCCGAGCAGCAGGTCGAAAGCCTGGAAATCGGTACGGTCGAGCTGGCGGGCGCGCAGATCCCGGATATCGATGCCGTGACGCGCCGCCACGGCGATGGCGCGCTCGTCGGGCGGGTTGCCGACATGATAGCCGTGCGTGCCGGCGGAATCGGCACGCAGCCGCTTTTCGAGCCCGGCTTGCCGGATACGGTGCCGAAACAGGCCTTCGGCCATGGGCGAGCGACAGATGTTGCCGGTGCAGACGAACAGGACGCGCATGGTTTCACCTCGAGCCGTTGGAACGGGGTAGGCTTATCGGATTTCGTCGCGCAAGCTCGCTCGTGAACGCAGCGCCCGCATCCGGGAGCCACGGCATGCCGGCCGCGAACGCGGGCCACGAGGCCGTTGATTCCAGCGGCTGGCTTATCTCAGAACTTCGTGTCGAAAATCTGGCAAGGACGCGAGATGAACAAAAAGAAAGGAAGGCGATGCAGCCGCCATGCGCCGTAACCTCGTGATCCTGACCGGCGCCGGCATTTCCAAGGAATCCGGCCTCGAAACCTTCCGCGACCCCGACGGCATCTGGGCCCGCGTGCGCGTCGAGGACGTCGCCACGCCCGAGGGCTTTGCGCGCGATCCGGCCCTCGTGCACGCCTTCTACAACATGCGCCGACGCCGCCTGCTTTCGGAAGCGGTCGCCCCCAATGCCGCGCATCTGGCGCTGGCGCGCCTCGAAGCCGCGTGGGAGAGCATGGAGCAGGGCCGCTTCCTGCTGGTGACGCAGAATATCGACGATCTGCACGAGCGCGCGGGCTCATGCCGGTTGGCGCACATGCATGGCGAGATGCTGAAGGCGCGTTGCACCGCCTGCGAGGCGGTCTCGCGCCGACGCGAGGACATCACGCTCGAGACGGTCTGTCCGGCCTGCGGCAGGATGGGCCGGCTGCGGCCGCATGTGGTGTGGTTCGGCGAGATACCCTTCGAGATGGACCGCATCTTCGCGGCCCTGGCCGAGGCCGATCTCTTCCTCTCGATCGGCACCTCGGGCCATGTCTATCCGGCGGCGGGCTTCGTCGAGCTGGCGCGGCAAGCCGGCGCGCACACGGTCGAGCTCAATCTCGAGCCGAGCGAAGGCGCCTCGCTCTTCGCCGAGGTGCTGCACGGGCCCGCGAGCGAGGTGGTGCCGTTCTATGTCGAGCGCCTGCTCGAGGAGTGCCGGGCGTGAGGCGACGCATGAGGGCCCGTCGAACAAGCGGCGGCGAAGGGCGATGACGAGCCCGCTCGACAAGGCTCTGGCCGACGCGCGGGCCTGCCGGCTCTGCGCCCCGCATTTGCCTCACGAGCCCCGTCCGGTCTTGCGCGCGGCGGCCAGCGCCCGGCTCCTCATCGTCGGCCAGGCGCCGGGCCGGCGCGTGCACGAGACCGGCATCCCTTGGAACGATCCCTCGGGCGACCGGCTCCGGCAATGGCTGGCGATGGATCGCGAGCGCTTCTACGACGAGCGCGCGATCGCCATCCTGCCGATCGGCTTCTGCTATCCCGGCACCGACGCGGCCGGCGGCGATCGGCCGCCGCGCCCCGAATGCGCGCCGCTCTGGCAGCCGCGCCTGCTGCCCTTGCTGCCGGCGGTGCGCCTCACGCTGCTGGTGGGCGCTTACGCGCAGGCCTTCCATCTGGGCCCGCGGCGCCAAGCCACCATGACCGAGACGGTTCGGGCCTTCCGCGACTATCTGCCGGCCTTCCTGCCGCTGCCTCATCCCTCCTGGCGCAACACCGCCTGGCTCAAGCGCAATCCCTGGTTCGAAGCAGAGCTTCTGCCGGTGTTGCGCGAGCGGGTGAAGGCGGGGCTGGAGGGATAGGCTCAATTACTGCTCATCGCTTTTCTCGTCGCCCCGGCTTTCGAGTTTGTGAAGAAACTCTGGATTGACAGTGTACGTGCTTCGAGACGCTCGCTTCGCTCGCTCCTCAGCATGAGGAACAATCTTTATGCCATGAAGGCTTGACCTCATCCTGAGGAGCACCCCGAAGGGGTGCGTCTCGAAGGACGCACAATGCTTGTGCAATTCCTGAGGAGCACCCCGAAGGGGTGCGTCTCGAAGGACGCACAATGCTTGTGCAATTCCTTCACAGATTCTTTCGCCGGGACGACGAAGAACTAGAAGAATTAGATGCGGTTGTCCCTCAATGCCCCGCTTCGGCGGCGCGCGCGTCGGCTTCTTCCTCGAGCCGCTCCATGTCCTCGTCGCTGAAGCCGAAGTGATGGCCGATCTCGTGGATCAGCACATGGCGCACCAGATGTCCCAGATCCTCGCCGCTCTCGCACCAGTAATCGAGCAGCGGGCGGCGATAGAGGAAGATCATGTCGATGTCGGTGACGATGTCGTTGACGCCCCGCTGGTCGAGCGGCCGGCCGCGATAGAGGCCGAGCAGGTCGAAGGGCGATTCGAGCTCCATCTCCTGCTCGGTCTCGGCATCGGGAAACTCCTCGATGCGGATCACCACGTCCCGGACATGGCGCACCAGCTCCTGGGGGATGGTGGCGAACGCCTCGGCCGCCAGCGCCTCGAGATCGGCGAGGTCGGGGGCGATGTTGTGGCGGCGGGTCTTGATCGGCTGGGCCATGGCGCCTCTTGGGAGTGAAACGACAATGGGGCCAATGCACCCTTCAATCTAGGCGCAGCCATCCCGGTCGCCAAGGTGAGGCGGAACGCATGCGGGCCGCGCCCCCTACCGCGCCGCCAGCCGGAGCGCGCCGTCGAGACGGATCACCTCGCCGTTGATCGCGGTGTTCTCGATGATGTGGAGGCAGAGCCGCGAATATTCGTCGGCCCGCACCAGCCGGTTGGGGAAAGGCATGGTGTCGGTCAGGCTCTTCTGGATCTCGGGCGGCAGGGTCAGCATCATCGGCGTGGCGACGAGGCCCGGTGCCACCGCGTTGACACGGATGCCGCGTCCGGCGAGATCGCGTGCGGCGGGCAGCGTCAGCCCGACGATGCCGGCCTTGGAGGCCGAGTAGGCGGCCTGGCCGATCTGGCCCTCGTAGGCCGCGACCGAGGTGGTGGAGACGATGACGCCGCGCTCGCCGTCGGCCAGAGGCTCGAGCCCGGCCATGTCGGCGGCGGCGAGCCGCATCATGTTGAAGGTCCCGATCAGGTTGACGTTGACGACCTTGCTGAACTTCTCGAGCGGCAGCGGGCCTTCCTTGCCGACGATGCGCCCCGGGATCAGGATGCCGGCGACGTTGACGAGGATGCGCGCGGGGCCATGGCGCTCGCGCGCGGCCTTGACCGCGGCCTCGCCCGAGGCGGCGTCGGCCACGTCGCATTGAAGCGCCAGCCCGCCGATCGCCGCGGCCACGGCTTCGGCGCCCTCGCGGTTGAGGTCGAGCACCGCCACCTTGGCGCCGGCCTTGGCCAGATGGCGCGCCACATCGGCCCCCATGCCCGAGCCGCCGCCCGTCACGATCGCCGCCTGACCCCTGATCTCCATCCCTTGCTCCCTTCCTCGAAAAATGGCTCGCCCGCGCCGCTCGTTCGGCGGTTGCGGCGGCGCAGCATGGCGGCAGGAGGCGAGCCAGGCAAGAGGGGCGCGCCGGCGGAGGGGGCAACGGGCCGCAAGCTCATGCCCCGTCTTGCGCCGGGACGTGGCCGGGGCCATATCGAGCCCCATGACGATAGGACCCGATCGGGGCTCTACCGCCGACGCCACGGGCGCCAGCGCCACCAGCGCGAGCAGCGCGCTCGTTCCTTACGATCCCGAAAAATTCGAGCGCGACCAGGCGCGCGTCGCCAAGGGCTTCTGGCAGAAGCTGCGCCGCGTGGCGGCCAAGCTTCCCTTCCTCGAGGAGCTGATCGCCGCCTATTATTGCGCGGTCGATCCGGCGACACCGCTCCAGGTGAAGGCCATCCTGATGGGCGCGCTCGCCTATTTCGTGCTGCCGGCCGACATGATCCCGGATTTCTTCGCCTGGATCGGCTACTCGGACGATGCCGCGGTGCTCTATGCCGCGGTGCGCGCGGTGGCCACCCACATCACGCCCGCCCATCGCGAGCGGGCGAAGAGCTTCATCGCGAATCGGCTTCGATCCTGACCGGCATCGATTCGGCCGTGACTCCCGGCGCGGCAGCCGCGGTCTCAAGCCTGGCGGCGGCGCGCACGGCGCGCGCCTGCCGCGCCTCGCGCCGCGCGATATAGACCGCCGAGGCCACGATGACGGCGGCGCCGACCAGGGTCCAGAGGTCGGGGCTCTCGGCGAAGACCAGGAAGCCGGCGATGCCGGCGAAGAGCAGCCGCAAGTAATCGAAGGGCGCCACCGCGGAGGCCTCGCCCGCGCGATAGGCGCGGATCCAGAAGCTCTGCGCCAGCGCGCCCAGCACGCCGATCGCGATCAGGAGCGCCCATTCGCTCGAGCCGGGCGTCTGCCAGACCCAGAGCGCCGGCGGCAGGGCGGCAGCCGAGGAGAAGATGCCGAAATAGAACATCATGCCGAGCGGCGTCTCGCCCGGCGGCAGGCGCTTGACCAGCGTCACCAGGAACGCGATCGAAAGCGAATCGACGAGCGCGAAGATCGCAGCCCAGTCGAAGGTGCCGGCACCCGGCCGCACCATCACCAGCACGCCCAAGAAGCCCACGGCGGTCGCGCTCCAGCGCCGCCAGCGCACCACCTCCTGCAGAACGATCACGGCCAGCACGGTCGAGAACAGCGGCTTGGTGAAAGAGAGCGCGGTATAGGAGGCGAGCGGGATGCGTGCGATCGCGTAATAGCTCGCGAACATGGCGACGAGGCCGAAAAGCCCGCGCAGTGCGTGGATACCGAGCGAGCGGGTCTTGAGCGCCGCGGGCCCGTAGCCGGCGACGAAGGGCAGGATCGCGACGAAGCCGATCAGGCAACGGAAGAAGGCGATCTGGAAGCTGTCGAGGCGGCTTCCTAAGAACTTGATCGCCACCGCCATCACGGTGAAGCCCAAGCCCGACGCCACCATCCACAAGGCGCCGCGCAGATTTCCGGGCAGCATGAGCCAGCGCGCCTCGAGCCGGACGGGGACGAGCTTCACGGGCGCGGCTCGCGTCTGGGCAGCGCGCCCGGCGCCTCGATCGGGGTCGCGGCGGCCACGGCCGCCACCGGCATGCGCCGGAGCTGCGCCTCGCGCCGCGCGATATAGAGCGCGGCCGCGGCGATGATGGCGGCGCCGACCCAGGTCCAGAGATCGGGGACCTCGGCGAAGGCGAGCCAGCCGATGGCGGCCGCGAACACCAGGCGCGAATAGTCATAGACCATCAGCGAGGAGGCCTCGGCGAGCCGGAGCGCGCGCACGAAGCAGAGATGGCCGAGCGAGCCGGTGAAGCCCATCGCCACCAGGAGCGGCCAGACCTCGAGCGGCGGCCAGCTCCAGACGAAGAGCGCCGGCACGAGCGCCATCGGCGTCTGGATCAGCACCATCATGGTGACGACCGAGCCGCTCGATTCGGTGCGGCTGAGCTGCTTGGCGAAGATGACGCCCAAAGCGCCGAGTGCCGCCGACAGCAGCGCAAGGCCGGCGCCGGCGCCGAAGGCCGCCGCACCCGGGCGCAAAATGACCAGCACGCCGAGAAAGCCCACGGCGGTGGCGCTCCAGCGCCGGAGCCTCACCTTCTCGCCGAGATAAAACGCCGCCAGCATGGTGGCGAAGAGCGGCGAGGCGAAGGAGAGCGCGATCGCCTCGGCGAAGGGCAGGAGCTTCAAGGCCCAGAACCAGGCGAACATGGAGAGGAGCCCGACCGTGGTGCGGCCGAGATAGAGCTTCAGGCGGCGCCGATCGAGCGCCTCGAGCCCGGCCGTCGCCACCCAGGGCAGCATGAAGACGAGCCCGAACAGGTTGCGGAAGAACACCGCCTCGAGCGGGTGCAGCGCGCGCGAGGATTCGCGGATGAGGGCGTTCAGGACCGCGAAGATGAGGCAGGCGAGAATCATCCAGAGCGTCGCGCGCAGCGGCTGCGGCAGGCGGCCGGCGCTCGCGGCGAGGCTCGAGACGGGGACGGCGAGGGAGGGCGGCAGGCGCATGAGGTCCGGCGGGATGATGCGTGGCAGGTTAGGACGGGTTTCGTTCCGTTGGAATCCCAATCCATCGTCGTCCCCGCGAAAGCGGGGGCCCATGTCGATGCCGGGCTTGGTGTCACCATGGGTCCCAGATCGCAAGGCTCGCGAGCCCAAAGCCCTCACGGGCTTTGGGCTCGCCTAGCGTCTGGGACGACAAATAAGGAAGGACGTTGTGTGCATGCCCTAGCGCGAAAGCAGGGGCGGCGAAAGGGTGTTCCAGTCGATCGAAATTCGCTCTAACGGGCCGCACCGGCCCTTGCCAGCGGCGCCTACCCGCGCGAAAAATCCGCCCCGGCCGGAGAGAGCGGGATATCCATCGGCCTCGCCGGTCTTGCCGATCCTTTCCGGCCGGCCCTTCTGGGAGTGAGAGCTTTGGAACAGCCGCTTTGGCAGCCCGATCCGGCGCGCATCGCCGCCGCCAACGTCACCCGCTTTCGTGCGCGAGTCGCGGCCGAATGGCAGGCCGACCTGCCCGATTACGACGCGCTGTGGCGCTGGTCGGTCGCCCATCGCGACCGGTTCTGGCGCTCGGTCTGGCGCGACGGCGAGGTGGTCGGCGACGGGCCCGGCGGCACGATCCTCGAGAACGGCGAGCGCATGCCGGGTGCGAAGTTCTTCCCCGAGGCACGGCTCAACTACGCGGAGAACCTGCTCAGGCGGCGCGACGATGCGGACGCGCTGGTGTTCTGGGGCGAAGACCGGGTGAAGCGGCGCATGACCCATGCCGAGCTCTACGACCTGGTTTCGCGGCTCGCCGCCGCCATGCAGGCTCATGGCGTCAAGGCCGGCGACCGGGTCGCGGGCTTCGTGCCCAACCTGCCCGAGACCGTCGCCGCCACGCTCGCGACCGCGAGCCTCGGCGCCATCTGGTCCTCCTGCTCGCCCGATTTCGGGGCCCAGGGCGTGCTCGACCGCTTCGGCCAGATCGAGCCGAAGCTGCTCTTCGCCGCCGACGGCTATTTCTATGGCGGCAAGCGCTTCGATTCGCTGGCGCGCGTGGCCGAGTTCCTGCCGAAGCTGCCTTCGGTGGAGAAGGTCGTGGTGCTGCCCTATGCCGGCGGCGGCGCGATGCCCCAGAAAGCCGTGACGCTCGCGGACTTCGTCGCGCCCCATCCCGCCGGCGCGATCCGCTTCGAGCGGCTGCCCTTCGACCACCCGCTCTTCATCATGTATTCCTCGGGCACGACGGGCGTGCCCAAATGCATCGTGCACGGGGCCGGCGGCACCCTGCTGCAGCATCTGAAGGAGCATCGCCTCCACAGCGACATCCGTCCCGGTGCGCGCATGTTCTACTTCACCACCTGCGGCTGGATGATGTGGAACTGGCTGGTCTCGGGCCTGGCCTCGGGCGCCACGCTGCTCCTCTATGACGGCTCGCCCTTCCACCCGAGCGGCAACATCCTGTTCGATTTCGCCCAGGCCGAGCGCTGCAGCTTCTTCGGCACCTCGGCCAAGTTCATCGACGCCTGCAACAAGGCGGGGCTGAAGCCGATCGAGACGCACGATCTCTCGGCGCTCGAGACCATCGCCTCGACCGGCTCGCCGCTCGTGCCCGAGGGCTTCGACTATGTCTATCGCTGGATCAAGCGGGACGTCTGCCTCTCCTCGATCTCGGGCGGCACCGACATCATCTCCTGCTTCGTGCTGGGCAATCCGGCCGGGCCCGTCTGGCGCGGCGAGATCCAGGCGCGCGGTCTCGGCATGGCGGTCGAGGTGTGGAACGACGAGGGCAAGCCGGTGGTTGCCGAGAAGGGCGAGCTGGTCTGCACCCGGGCCTTCCCCTCGATGCCCGTGGCGTTCTGGAACGATCCCGACGGCGCCAAGTACCGCAAGGCCTATTTCGAGCGCTTCCCCAATGTCTGGTGCCACGGCGACTATGCCGAGCTGACGAAGCACGGCGGCATGATCATCTATGGCCGCTCGGACGCGGTGCTCAATCCGGGCGGGGTGCGCATCGGCACGGCCGAGATCTACCGCCAGGCCGAGCAGCTGCCCGAGATCCTCGAGAGCATCGTGGTGGGCCAGGACTGGCAGGGCGACGTGCGCGTGGTGCTGTTCGTGCGGCTCAAGGAAGGGGTGGCGCTCGACGCCGCACTCGTCGAGAAGATCAAGCGCCAGATCCGCACCAACTGCACGCCGCGCCACGTGCCGGCGAAGATCCTCCAGGTCGCGGACATCCCGCGCACCAAGAGCGGCAAGATCACGGAGCTTGCGGTGCGCGACGTGATCCACGGCCGCACGGTCAAGAACAAGGAGGCGCTCGCCAACCCCGAGGCGCTCGAGCTCTTCAAGGACCGGGAGGAGCTGAGGGAGTAGGGCCCCCTCCCCCTACCCCCTCCCGCAAGGCAGGCAATCGCATGTGGCTGCGGAGCGGATTTCCTCGCCCTTCGAGACGGGCCTTCGGCCCTCCGCGAGGCGTGAGGAAATCCGCGAGATTTCGTGAGACCCCCTCGTCCTGAGGAGGCCGCGAAGCGG
>JBMONF010000013.1:0-146007 GCA_049323455.1 Pseudomonadota bacterium
TCGCCCTTCGAGACGGGCCTTCGGCCCTCCTCAGGGTGAGGAAATCCGCGAGATTTCGTGAGACCCCCTCGTCCTGAGGAGGCCGCGAAGCGGCCGTCTCGAAGGATGAAGGCGTCACATGCGATTGCCCTGCCCTTGAGGGGGAGGGTTGGGGTGGGGGGTAGGCGGTCGATCGTCATGTCACGGGCGTCAATCGGCGAGCTCGATGGCGTAGTTCTCGATCACGGTGTTGGCGAGCAGCTTTTGGCACATGGCGTCGAGACTGGCCTTGGCCTTCCCCTTGTCGGTCTCGGCGAGCTGGATCTCGATATATTTGCCCTGGCGCACGTCCTCGATGCCGGAAAAGCCCATCACGCCCAGCGCGTGCTGGATCGCGCGCCCCTGCGGATCGAGCACGCCGGGCTTCAGAGTGATATGCACGCGCGCCTTCATGTCGGGTCTCTGGCCTCCGCTTCGCGTCTTGGTTCGGTTGCGTCGTCGCCTCTGTCGCGTCGCCCGTTATTGCATCGTCGTGGGGCCTTTGAGGTCGCGCGGGCCGCCCTCGGGCAGGATGCCGAGCCGGCGCGCCACCTCCTGATAGGCCTCCGCCACCCCGCCGAGGTCGCGGCGGAAGCGGTCCTTGTCGAGTTTCTCGTTGGTCTTCACGTCCCACAGCCGGCAGGAATCGGGGCTGATCTCGTCGGCCAGCACGATGCGCATCTCCTCGTTCTCGTAGAGCCGGCCGAACTCGACCTTGAAGTCGACCAGCCGGAGCCCCACGCCGAGAAAGAGCCCTGAGAGGAAATCGTTGATACGAAGCGCCAGCGACAGGATGTCGTCGAGATCCTGGGGGCTGGCCCAGCCGAAGGCGGTGATGTGCTCCTCGCTCACCATCGGATCGCCCAGCTCGTCGGACTTGTAATAGTACTCGACGATCGAGCGCGGCAGCGCCGTGCCTTCGGCCATGCCGAAGCGCTGCGACAGCGAGCCCGCCACCACGTTGCGCACCACCACCTCGATCGGGATGATCTCGACCTCGCGCACGAGCTGCTCGCGCATGTTGAGCCGGCGCACGAAATGGGTCGGCACGCCGATCTCGCCGAGCCTCAGCATCAGATACTCGGAGATGCGGTTGTTGAGCACGCCCTTGCCGGTGATGGTGCCGCGCTTCTGGTTGTTGAACGCCGTCGCGTCGTCCTTGAAATACTGGACGAGCGTGCCGGGCTCGGGGCCCTCGAACAGGATTTTGGCTTTGCCTTCGTAGATGCGACGGCGTCGCGTCATGGCGAGCTCCGGAAGGTGGGAAGGCCGCGTCGAGCGCGACAGGTCCTTGGGGATCGTCGGCAATGGGCGCGGCCCCGCCGGTCGGGGCCCTCTATAGCAGGCGCCACCCCGGGTGACAACCGCAGGGGCGAGGCGCCGTAGACCGGCTCAAAGCTTGAGGTTTTCGTACGCCACGAGGTCGGGCCGGCCGGCCGCGAATCGCCAGATCGGGCGACGCTCCAGACCGATCCTGGGCAGGGCCAGAAGCGCGCTCGACACCGTCTCGAAGCCGTTCTCCCCCAGGATGCACATGGCGTCGTAGACGCTACCGCCGGGTGCCGGCGTGCGGTCCTTGAGCAGCGCCTCCCAGTCCTGCCAGTCGCCGGCATCGGGATCGGGCACCGGGGCCGCCTCGAACCTGGGCAGGAAATGTGCGATGCGCAGGCTGCCTGCGCGGTCGTTGCGATCGTGCGCGGTGATCATGGAGAGACCGGCCGGGAGGCGTTCCGGAATGATGCCGCGGCCGGGCTCGCGGCTGCCCAGGTTCTTGAGCCAATAGGCGTCCCGATTGTCGGCCAGCACCAGATTGAAGGGGCGGTAGGCTTCGGGGTCGATATCGGCCAGCGCCCCGGCCGCCGCGCGCGCATCGGCATGGTCGAGCGCCTCCAGCACCAGCTCGCCGCGGCTGCGCTTGCCTTCAGCCGGACCCAGCGTGTTCATCCGGTTCATGATGGCGGCGACGACCCCATGGTCGTTCAGGCCCATCCAGCTGCCGCCGGCGAGCAGGTCCCGGCCCGCCACCACCTCCGGCCGGTCGGGCCAGTGGCGGGCGGGCGGCGCCCAGGGCCGCTGCTTCATCTCGTCGCGGTTGGCGCCGATGATGACCGGCCAGTCCTGGCCGGGGCGCAGGAGAATCACGACGCTGCACATGGGGCAAGCGCAATGGCAGGTTCGCGGCCGTCTGGCAAGGGGCGGATTTCGCGCGGGTTTTGCGGTCTCGTCGCAGGGTTCAATTGGCCGCACAAAGCCGCTATAAACGGAGCGAAGGGCCGGCGCGATCGGAAATCGGTCGCGCGGGCCCCGGCGCAACCGCGATGAACAGACCGAGGATGGGCATGACGGCCTTCGAGGACCGCGAACGGGGTCAGGAAGAGAAATTCAAGCACGACAAGGAGCTGGAATTCAAAGCCAAGGCGCGGCGCAACAAGCTGATCGGGCTTTGGGCCGCGCAGGAGATGAAGCTCCCCGGTGCCGAGCACGAGGCCTATGCCAAGTCGGTCGTGATGGCCGATCTCGAGAAGCCGGGCGAGGAGGACGTGGTGCAGAAGCTCGTGGTCGATTTCAAGGCCAAGGGCATCGACATGTCCGAGCACCGGATCCGCCGCCACATGAGCGAGCTGCTCGAGGTTGCGCGCAAGCAGGTGATGTCCGAGACGAAGTGAGGGCGGGCCCGCCCGCCGTCATCCCGGCCAAGCGAGGCGCATGCCGAGCGCGAGCCGGAATCCATCGTGGTGGCGAACTCCGCCATGCGCCCGGGTCGCTCACCGACATGTTGGGGTGGACGGCCCCCGACGGGTCCCGGATAGCCGCTTCGCGGCTTCCGGGACGACGAACGGAGCCTCGAAGGCTTCCTTCGCGGGAATGACTGCAGACGGCGATGGTGGTGGAACAGCCCGCCTCACGCCTTCCCGAACACGCGGGCGAAGATCGTGTCCACGTGCTTGAGGTGGTAGCCGAGGTCGAAGAGGGCCTCGAGCTCGGCCGGCTTCAGCTTCGCCGTCACCTCCGGATCCTGCTTCAGGAGCGCCAGGAAGTCGCCCCGGCTCTCCCAGGCCTTCATCGCGTTTCGCTGCACCGCCTTGTAGGCCTCCTCGCGCGCCATGCCGGCCTGGGTCAGGGCCAAGAGCACGCGCTGCGAGTTCACGAGCCCGCCGAAGCGCTCCAGATTGCGCTTCATCGCGTCGGGATAGACCACGAGCTTCTCGACCACGCCCGCGAGCCGCACCAGCGCGAAGTCGAGCGCGATGGTGGCGTCGGGCCCGATCACGCGCTCGACCGAGCTGTGCGAGATATCGCGCTCGTGCCAGAGCGCCACGTTCTCGAGCGCCGGCACGACCATGCCGCGCACCAGCCGCGCGATGCCGGTCAGGTTCTCGGTCAGAACCGGGTTGCGCTTGTGCGGCATGGCCGAGGAGCCCTTCTGGCCCGGAGAGAAATATTCCTCGGCCTCGCCGACCTCGCTGCGCTGCAGGTGCCGGATCTCGATCGCCAGGTTCTCGATCGAGCCCGCGATCACGCCGAGCGTGGCGAAGAACATGGCGTGCCGGTCGCGCGGGATCACCTGGGTCGAGACGGGCTCGGGCTCGAGGTCCAGCTTCTTCGCCACATGCGCCTCGACGCGCGGGTCGATGGCGGCGAAGGTGCCGACGGCGCCCGAGATGGCGCAGGTCGCGATCTCCTCGCGCGCGCGCAAGAGCCTCGCTTTGGCGCGGTCGAAGGCGGCGTAATGGCCTGCGAGCTTGAGGCCGAAGGTGGTGGGCTCGGCATGGATGCCGTGGCTCCTGCCCATGCAGGGCGTCATCTTGTGCTCGAAGGCGCGCGCTTTCAGTGCCGCCAGGAGCTTGTCGAGGTCTTCCAACAAGAGGTCCGAGGCCTGTTTGAGCTGCACCGCGAGGCAGGTGTCGAGCACGTCCGAGGAGGTCATGCCCTGATGCACGAAGCGCGCGGAGGGGCCCACATGCTCCGCGAGGTTGGTGAGGAACGCGATCACGTCATGCCTGGTCTCGCGCTCGATCTCGTCGATGCGCGCGATCTCGAACCTGCCCTTCTCCCAGACGGCCTTGGCCGCCTCCTTGGGGATCACGCCCAGCTCGGCCTGGGCGTCGCAGGCGTGGGCCTCGATCTCGAACCAGATGCGAAAGCGGTTCTCCGGCTCCCAGATGCGGGCCATCTCGGGGCGGCTGTAGCGGGGGATCATCGATAGGGGCTCGTCAGAATCGGCAAAGGTGTGAAGGACCTGCATGAGCAGGGTTGCGTCCTTCGAGACGCGTCCCCAAGAAGGGGCGCTCCTCAGGATGAGGGCTGTCTTCGTGGCACGAAGAAAATCCCTCATGCTGAGGAGGCCGCGCAAGCGGCCGTCGCGAAGCACGCACCTCAGGAATCCAGCCCACCATAGCCGCCCCGGCCGATTCCGTCCACGCGAGGACGCCCATTTTCTTGAGGGATGACGGTGCGGTGGCGGGCCCTCAAAACGCGACCGGAGTTTCACTCAAGTGAAATTTTTTTGATTATTTTTACTCCCCGCGCTAGGCTCGCGCCGCCATGAGGGGGAAGGCGCAGAAGAACGAGAGGGCGGGCCGGCGCATGCTGCGTGCGGCGCGCCTTTTGCCCGCCCAGCCGGCGGAAGGCGGCGCCGGCGACCTTTCGCATCATCTGGGCCGCGAGATCCGCAGCCTGCGCCACGCGCGCGACATGACGCTCGAAGACCTCGGCGCGAAGACCGGCCTCTCGGTCGGATTCCTGAGCCAGATCGAGCGCGGCCTGTCGAACCCATCCATCATCGCGCTGCACGACATCAGCCGCGCGCTCGGCGTCAACATCAGCTGGTTTTTCGACGAGGGCGATCCCGGTCCGCCCGAGGAGCGCGACTTCATCGTGCGCGCCAAGCGCCGGCGCAAGCTGCATTACAGCCACGGCATCGCCGACAGCCTGCTCACCCCCTATCTCGACGGCCAGCTCGAGCTGCTCTTGAGCCGCTTCGCGCCCGGCGCCACCAGCGGCGAGGCGCCCTACACCCATATCGGCGAGGAGGCCGGCATCGTCATTGCCGGTCAGCTCGATCTCTGGATCAACGGCAAGCGTTTCCGCCTCGAGGAGGGCGACAGCTTCACCTTCAAGAGCACGCTGCCGCACCGCTATCGCAATCCCGGCGCCACCGAGACGGTGGTGATCTGGGCCATCACGCCGCCGAGCTACTGACGGGCTCGTGCCGGACAACAGGGAGGACGACCGCACATGACCGCGCTTTCCGAATTCGAACGCCTCAGCAGCCGGCTTCTGATCGGCGGCGAGCAGCGGGCGAGCAAGGCCGCGACGCTCTTCGACGTGATCGATCCGGCCACCGAGGAGGTGGTGGGCAAGGTCGCCGATGCCACCGAGGCCGAGGTCGAGGAGGCGATCCGCGTCGCCAACAAGGCGCAGCGCGCCTGGAACAAGGCGAACGCGCTGACGCGCGCCGAGCTGCTGCACGAGGTCGCGCAGCAGCTGCGCGAGCATCGTCCGCTCATCGCCGAGATGCTCACGCGCGAGATGGGCAAGCCCTACAAGGAGTCCGCCGACGAGGTGAACTGGTCGATCACCGCCATCGACTACTATGCGGAAGTCGCGCGTCACGAATGGGGCAAGGTCATGGGCCCCGCCACCGACGGCCAGTTCCATTTCACCATCAAGGACCCGCTGGGCGTGGTCGTCATCATCCTGCCCTTCAACTATCCGCTGGTGCTGCTCTGCTGGGAGGCGGCGGCGGCGCTGGCCTCGGGCAACGCCGTCATCGTCAAGCCCTCGGAGATGACCTCCCTCACCACGCTCAAGTTCCTGGAGGCCTTCTCGGTGCTGCCGGCGGGCCTGGTGCAGTGCGTCACCGGCGGCGGGCGCGTCGGCGGCCAGCTGGTGGCGAGCCCGGACACGCACATGGTCGCCTTCACGGGCGGCATCGAGACCGGCCAGAAGGTGGCCCAGGCCTGCGCCGTCAACTTCAAGCGCTGCCTGATCGAGGCCTCGGGCAACGATCCCTTCATCGTCATGCCCTCGGCCCCGCTCGAGGTCGCGGCGCGCGGCGGCGCCTTCGGCGCCTTCCTCAACTGCGGCCAGGTCTGCACGGCGTCCGAGCGCTTCTACGTGCACGAGAAGGTGCATGACGAGTTCGTCGAGCGGGTGATCGCCGAGGCGAAGACGCTGCGCATCGGCAACGGGCTCGAGAAGGTCGACATGGGGCCGCTCGCCTCGCGCAAGGAGCGCGACCGCTACGAGGCCATCCTGGCCCGCGCCGTCAAGGAAGGCGGCAAGATCGCCTGCGGCGGCGGAAGGCCGGCGGGGCTCAATCGCGGCTATTTCGTCGAGGCCACGGTCATGACCGGGGTCACGCCCGACATGGAGATCATGAACCGCGAGAGCTTCGGGCCGGTGATGCCGATCTGCAAGGTCGGGAGCTTCGACGAGGCGATCGCGCTCGCCAACCGCTCGCGCTACGGGCTCGGCGCCACGATCTTCACGACCGACCTCGAGGAGAGCATGCGGGCGGTCAACGAGCTCGAGGTCGGCATGGTCTGGGTCAACGCGCCGCTGCTCGACAACGACGCGGCCCCCTTCGGCGGCCGCAAGATGTCGGGCATGGGCCGCCAGCTCGGCGCCGAAGGGCTCGACACCTTCCGCCACACCAAGCTGGCGATGATCGATCCGGCGGCCAAGCCGCAGGATTTCTGGTGGTTCCCCTACAAGGAAGCGGAGATGTTCCCGGGGAAATCGGCGTAACGGTCGAACGACAAACGGCCCGGAGCCGACGTCGTTTAAGTTGAACCGCACCTTTCGTCGTTCCCGCGCAAGCGGGAACCCAGGGGCAAGCGACGTGCGGCGGCCCCGCGGCCCCTGCTTTCGCAGGGGCGACGAAGGAACGATCAACCTGAACGCAAACCGCTCTGGCGCCCGGAATCAAGAAAGGCCCGTTATGCATCCGCCGGCCCTCATGGTTCGACAGGCTCACCATGAGGGCCTCATCCTGAGCCTGTCGAAGGATGAGGCCCGAGTCACGCTTCTATGTCAGCAGGTACTGGCGACGGGCCCGCAACGGACATCAGGGAGGGAATGACATGGCAAATACGAGCACATTGCCGCCGGAGCTCGAGCGGCGTATCGCCGAGATGGAGAATCCGGCGAATCAGGGGGCCGGCTTCACCGGCATCGACTGGTTCTGGCTCGCCGCGACCGGGATCATCGGTCCGGTGCTGCTTCTGATCTGGGGGTGGATGTGATGAGCGCGAATCCCGAGACGCCGGCGGCCGCCGACGAGACCGGCTGGCCGCTGCTCAAGTCCGAGCGCAGCTGGGGCACCAAGGAGCTCTGGGTGGTGCTGCTGGTCGCCGCCGCGGCGACCTGGTGCTACGTGATCGGCGAATATGTCGGCTACTACCTGAATCTCAAGATGGGCTTTGCCGCCATGACCGCGGGCAGCATGATCGGCATGCTGCTGGTGGTGCTGGCGGTGGTGCCCTGCGCCACCCGTTACGGCATCGATTCGATCGCCTCCTCCAAGCCGCAGTTCGGCAACCGCGGCTGGGTGGTGACGGTGTTCCTGCAATACAGCTCGATCATCGGCTGGAACTGCCTGCTGCTGATCTTCTTCGGCAAATCGGTGGCGCAGCTCCTGGCGACGCTGGGCTGGATCGGCGAGGGCAGCGGCTGGGTGGTGCCGGTCGCCTCGGCGCTCGCCTGCGCGCTGGTCTATGGCGTGCTGATGCGCGGCGCCACGGGCCTCGAGCGGGTGTCCAAGATCCTGTTCTTCTTCATCGTCGGCGTCGGCGCCTGGATGATCTACATGCTGCTGACGACCCAGGGCGACGCCATCGCCGCGGCCGTGCCGGCCTACGCCTCGGGCAGCCGGCTGTGGGACTACACCACCGGCATCGAGCTCGGCATCGTGAGCCTGCTGTCCTGGTGGCCCTATATCGGCGCCATGGTGCGCGAATCGCCCGACGCGCACACCGCGACCCTGCCCTCGATGCTGGGCATGGGGCTGCCGGTGCCGCTGCTGTCGGTGATCGGGCTCGCAGCCATCCTGGGCTTGCAGACCTCCGACCCGGCGGCCTGGCTGGTCCAGCTCGGCGGGCCGCTCTACGGCGTGATCGCGCTGCTGTTCGTCATCGCCGCCAACCTCGGCACGGCGGTGGCGGGCGTCTACGCGACCGCGGTGGGCCTGCGCCAGGTGCCGGCCTTCGCGCGCATGTCCTGGCGCTCGACGCTGCTGCTGGCGATCGTGCCGGTGGCGGTGGTGGGGATCTTCCTGCCGGATCTTTTCTTCGACAATTTCGGCGTGTTCCTCGCCTTCATCGGCGTGTTCTTCGCGCCGCTCTGCGCCATCCAGATCGTCGACTACCTGATCCTGCGCCGGCAGCGCATCGACATCCGGGCGGTCTACGATGGCGCGCCGGGAACGAGCTACCACTACTGGGGCGGCTTCAATCCGGCGGCGATCCTGGCCATGGCGGCCGGGTTCTTCACCTATATCTACCTGCTGAACCCGATCACCTATGCGAGCCGGTCGCCCTACGAATATCTGACGGCCTCGCTGCCGACGGCCCTGGTCGGCGGCGTGGTCTACTGGCTCGTGACCGTCCTCGTGGTTCGGCCGGCGCGCCGCGGCGGCTACTGAGGCTCTTGCGTTCGGGATCGGGGCCGCTCTTCCGGAGCGGCTCCGCTCTCTTCTTAATCGTCGTTCCTGCGAAGAGGTATGGCAGATAATTAGTTCGTCATCCCAGACGCTAGGCGAGCCCAAAGCCCGTAAGGGCTTTGGACCCGCGAGCCTTGCGATCTGGGATCCAGGACGATACCGAGCTCGGCTTCGGCATGGGTCCCCGCTTTCGCGGGGACGACGATTTGTGTAACACCACATCGGGCATCCCATGGCCTCCTCACCCTTCAAGCATCTCTTCACGCCGCTCCAGGTCGGATCGGTCACGGTCAAGAACCGCATCCTTTCGACCGGCCACGACACCTCGATGCCGACCGACGGCACCGTCAACGACCGGCTGGTCGCCTATCACGAGGCCCGCGCCCGAGGCGGCTGCGGCCTCATCGTCGTGCAGGTGGCGGGCGTGCACGAGACCGCGCGCTACACCTCGCACATCCTGATGGCGACGACCGACGCCTGCATCCCCGGCTACCGCAAGCTGGCCCAGACGGTGCACGCGCACGGCACCAGGATCTTCGGCCAGCTCTTCCATCCCGGCCGCGAGATCATGGAGAGCCAGGACGGCAGCCTGCCCGTGGCCTATGCGCCCTCGGCCGTGCCCAACGAGCGCTTCCATGTCATGCCTCGCCCGCTTTCGACGCGCATGATCGGCGAGATCGTCGAGGGCTACGCCGCGGCGGCCCTGCGCCTCAAGAAAGCCGGGCTCGACGGCTGCGAGATCGTGGCGAGCCACGGCTATCTGCCCTCGCAGTTCCTCAATCCGCGCGTGAACCTTCGCGAGGACGAGTATGGCGGCAGCTTCGAGAACCGCCTGCGTTTCCTGCGCGAGGCGATCGCCGCCACGCGCGCGGCCGTGGGGTCGGACTTCGTGGTGGGCCTGCGCATCTCGGGCGAGGACCTGGACCATGACGGCCAGACGGCGCCGGAGGCGCTGGAGGCACTGCTGGCGCTCGATGCCGAAGGGCAGCTCGACTACTACAACGTGATCGCGGGCTCCTCGGCGAGCTTCGCCGGCGCCGTCCATATCGTGCCGCCCATGATCGTCGAGACCGGCTATGTGGCGCCCTTCGCCGCCACGGTGAAGGCGAAGGTGAGGAAGCCCGTCTTCGTGGCGGGCCGCATCAACCAGCCGCAGATCGCCGAGCAGATCGTCGCCTCGGGCCAGGCCGACATGTGCGGCATGACGCGCGCCCAGATCTGCGACCCCGAGATGGCGGCGAAGGCCGAGGCCGGCCGGCTCGACGACATCCGCGCCTGCATCGCCTGCAACCAGGCCTGCATCGGCCACTTCCATCTGGGCTACCCGATCTCCTGCATCCAGCATCCGGAGACGGGCCGCGAGCTCCAGTACGGCGCGAGGCGGCCCGCCGCGAGGCGGCGCAAGGTGCTGGTGGCGGGCGGCGGGCCCGGCGGCATGAAGGCCGCGGCGGTCGCGGCCGAGCGCGGGCATGCGGTGACGCTCTACGAGGCCACGGAGCGCCTCGGCGGCCAGGCACTCCTGGCGCAGCTCTTGCCCGGCCGCGCCGAGTTCGGCGGCATCGTGACCAACTTGACGCGCGAAATGGAGCTGGCGGGCGTCGAGGTCGTGACGCGCACCAAGGTCGATCGTGCCTTGGTCGAGCGCGAGGCGCCGGACGCGGTCGTGATCGCGACGGGCGCCGAACCGCACCTGCCGCCGATCGAAGGGCTCGACAGCGGCCATGTGGTAACGGCCTGGCAGGTGCTGAAGGGCGAGGTCAATGTCGGCGCCTCGGTGGTGGTGGCCGACTGGCGCTGCGACTGGATCGGGCTGGGCTTGGCCGAGAAGCTCGCGCGCGACGGCTGCAAGGTGCGGCTCTGCGTGGACGGGCTCCATGCCGGCCAGCTCCTGCCCTTCTATGTGCGCGACAGCTGGGCCGGCATCCTGCACAAGCTCGGCGTCGAGGTGCTGCCTTACGCGCGGCTCTACGGTATCGACGGCGACACGGTCTATTTCCAGCACGCGGCCAGCGCCGAGCCGATCGTGATGGAGGGCATCGACACGGTGGTGGCCTCGCTGGGGCACCGGCGCGTGGCCGAGCTCGAGACGGCGCTCGAGGGCTGGGCCGGCGAGGTGCATCTGGTCGGCGACTGCGCCACGCCGCGCACCGCCGAGGAAGCCGTCCTCGACGGGCTCAAGGTGGGGAGTGTGGTGTAGGCGCTGGTCTGGCAGGTCAGGATTGCCTGCGTCCGGCGCGACCGCTTCTTGACCGCGTTCCTAGGCCTCCTATCATCGAGGCGGCCGGTCGGCCCGCTCGTCGGGCGACGCGGCAGGGTTTCGCAATCCAACCGGGCACCTGCGTATCGGGGAGCGAGAGGGACGTCCGGCTTCACGACATTCCGACAGCCACAAAGAAAACTCGAGGAGACGCACATGCTGATCCAACAAGGGGTGAGCCGCCGACGGCTGATGCAGTATGGCCTTGCGACGGCGGCGGCGCTGCCGTTCGCCGGCGCCGCTTCGCGATGGGCCGCCGCGGCTTCGAAGGGCACGGTCCAGTTCGCGGATATCGGCGTCGGCGATCCGGGCGGCGACTGGTCGAAGTTCACCGCCGCGACCGGCTGGGACGTGAATCTGGTCGCCTTCGGCAACGCGCCCTCCGCCATTCTCAACGTCCTCGTCGCGGGCGGCGGGCAGGGGACCTACGACATCATCAACATCGTCGGCGGCATGCAGAAGCCGCTGGTCGAGAACGACCTGATCGAGGAGATCGACACCAAGCGCCTGCCCAATTGGGCCAAGGACAGCTTCGTGCAGAAATACCTGGCGCCGGGCACGCCGGGCTTCGATTTCATCGGCTATCAGGACAAGATCTACGGCGTGCCGACCGTCCTCCAGGGCGACTCCTTCGCCTATCTGCCGGAGGCCACCGGCGAGCTCGATTCCTACGGCGCGCTGTTCGACCCGAAATTCAAGGGCTATGTCGCGCTCGAGGACAACTACACCACGGCCGGGCAGAAGACGGCCCTCTACATGAAGCAGGCCAAGCTCGCCGACATCAAGGATCCGCACGACATGACCCCGGGCGAGATCAAGGCGGTGGTCGACTTCCTGATCGAGAAGAAGAAGGAGGGGCAGTTCCGCGTGATCTGGAACTCCTTCGAGCAGTCGGTGAACCTCCTCGTCAACAAGGAGGTCTATGTCATGGACTGCTGGGAGCCGATGGTGTTCGTCGCCAAGAGCAAGGGCGTCAACGCGGTCTATGCGGATCCCAAGGAAGGCTACCTGCTGTGGGCGATGGCGGCCTATATCGTGAAGAACCCCAACCGCTCGGCGGACCAGACGGCCGCGGCCTACGCGCTGCTCGACTTCATGCTCGGCGGCTGGTACGGGGCGAAGATCACCAGCATGCGCGGCTACATGACCAACCCGCAGGCGGTCGAGTACGCCAAGGCCAACCCGAGCGAATTCGGCGCCGACGAGACGGCGAAGATCGAAAGCATCACCAAGGGCGTCGAGGCGAAGCTCGCCAAGGGCGGCACCTGGCAGAACCGCTGGCCGACCCACGTCGAGACCTACGAATCCGAGTGGGCGCGGTTCAAGGCGGCATGATCCCGCCGCATCGGAGCGAGGGTCGGCCGAAGGCCGGCCCTCGCGCTCCGCGCCCCGAGGAAGCACCGTGACCAAGCGCTCCGCCGATGCGCTCGCGCTCGCCGGCGGCCGGCTGGCGCTGGCCCTGCCGGTGATCTTCGTCGCGGTCTTCCTGCTCGTCCCCCTGGCGCTCACCGCGGCGATCTCGTTCTGGGAGCGCGCCGGCCTCAGGATGAAGCCCGCCTTCACGCTCGCGGCCTACCTCGATTTCCTCGGCGGCGTGCGCCTGGTGGTGCTGGAGCGCAGCCTCGTCGCCGCCACGCTCTCGACCGCCATCGGCCTCGTCGTCGCCTACCCGATCGCCTACTACCTCAGCCGCCATGTCCGCCGCGAGCTGGCGCGCGGCGTCCTCTTTCTCTTCTCCGCGCCGTTCCTGGTCAATTACGTGATCCGCACCTTCGCCTGGACCTATCTTCTCGGCCGCACCGGCCCGATCAACGAGGCGCTGCAGGCGACGGGGCTGGTCGACCGCGCCGTCGACTGGCTGCTGTTCAGCGATTTCGCCGTCCAGGTCGGGCTCGTCACCTCCTACATGCCCTTCATGGTGTTCCCGCTGTGGCTCTCGATCAGCGGCATCGATCGGCGTCTGACCGAGGCGAGCTGGACCTTGGGCGCGAGCCCCTGGCGGACCTTCCTGCGTGTCACGCTGCCCCTGTCGCTGCCCGGCGTCTTTGCCGCGGCGATCTTCGGCTTCGTCGGCGCGTTCGGCGACAGCGCGGTTCCCGTCATATTGGGCGGTGTGGGCTACCAGCTCATCGGCAATTCGATCACCTCGACGCTCGACGTGCTCAACTATCCGCTGGCCGCCGCCATGTCGAGCGTGGTGATCCTCGCCATGCTGCTGCTGCTGGCTCTCTGGTATCTCGCCTTCGATCTGCGCTCCTTCCTCGGCAAGATCGTGCGGTGGAGGGTGTGATGAGCGGCGCGTCTGCGGCAACGATCTGGCGCGCGCAAGGCAGCCGCATCCTGGCCGGGCTCGCCTGGGGCGGCATCGGGCTGGTGCTGGTCCTGCTCTATCTGCCGCTGGTGCCGCCCTTCCTGTTCGCGCTGAGCGGCGACGGGACCATCGCCGGGTTGGCGCAGCCGACCTGGCGCTGGTACCTCGAGCTGCCGCGCAACCCCCTGCTGGTCAATTCGCTGGGCACCACGCTCCTGGTGGGCGTCATCGTCGCGGCCATCACACCGCTGCTGGCGCTCCTCGGCGCCATGGCGATCCGGGGTTGGCGCTTCAAGCGGCTCTTGCTGATGCTGCTCCTGCTGCCGCTCTTCATTCCGGGCGTGAGCCTCGGCCTGGCCGTCGCCTTCTTCTTCCGCGAGATCGGTGTGCCGCCCTCGCTCTGGTCGATCGCCACGGTGCAGGTGCTCTGGGCGCTTCCCTTCGCGACCGTGGTCGTTCTCACCGTGATGTCCACCTTCGATCCGGTCTATCTGGAGGCGGCCTACACGCACGGCGCCAACCGCTGGCGCGCCTTCCGCGACATCGAGCTGCCGCTGATCTGGCCGGGCCTTCTGGGGGCGGCGACCTTCGCGCTCATCCTGTCCTTCAACGAGACGGTGCGCACCGCGCTCGTGCAGGGCCGCTACAACACGATCCAGACCTATATCTGGTCGACCTATCTGCAGGTCGGGCTGTCGCCGAGCCTGCACGCGCTCATGAGCCTGCTGATCGCGCTGACGCTGGGGCTGGTCGTGCTGATGCTCGCCTCCTCGCTCAGCGGGATGCGCCGCGGGCGCGTCAATCGCGCAGCAGAATGACGTCCTCCGGGGCGAGGCCGACCGCGACGGTCTCGCCGGGAGCGGCGAGGCCGCGCCTGGTGGCGCTCGCCGTCGCCGCCTGTCCGTCCGCGAGCTCGAGCTGGTAATCGACGACCGTGCCGCGATAGATCACGTCCGTCACCCGCGCCTCGAGCCGGATCGGGAAGTCGCCCGCGCCCAGATGCAGGTTCTCGGCGCGCACGACGAATGCGGCGCCGCCTTCCGCGGCGGGCGGCTCGGCGTCGGGCCCCAGCGCGATCTCGGCGCCGGCGATGTGCGCGCCGAGGCGGCCGGTCGGCTGACGCTGCACGGTGCCCTTCAGGATGTTGCAGCCGCGGAAGAAGGCGGCGACGAAGCGGGTGCGCGGCCGGCGATAGAGCCGCTCCGGCTCGTCGCACTCGGCGCAGACGCCGCGATTGAGGACCGCGATCCGGTTGCTCATCGTCAGCGCCTCTTCCTGGTCGTGCGTGACGTAGATGAAGGTCGTGCCAGTCTTGTCGTGAATGCGCTTGAGCTCGCCCTGCATGGCTCGCCGGATCTTCTCGTCGAGGGCGGAGAGCGGCTCGTCCAGCAGCAGCACGGCCGGCTCCGGCGCCAGCGCGCGCGCCAGCGCCACGCGCTGCTGCTCGCCGCCGCTGAGCAACGTGGCGTTCTTGTGCCCGATCCCGGCGAGCCCGACCAGCTCCAGCATCGCGGCCACGCGCGCCTTGATCCGGTCGGGGCCCCAGCCGCGCACCTTCAGGCCGTAGGCGACGTTCTCGGCCGCCGTCATGTGCGGGAAGATGGCGTAGCTCTGGAACATCATGCCGAGGTTGCGCCGCCAGGGCGGCACCTCGGTCACGTCCGCTCCGGCGATGCGGATCGCGCCTGCGTCCGGCCGCTCGAGCCCGGCGATCATGCGCAGGACCGTCGACTTGCCGGAGCCGCTCGGCCCCAGCAGGGTGAAGAACTCGCCCCGCTCGATGGTCAGGCTGAGGTTATCGGCCGTGACGGCGCCATCGAAGCGCTTGCTGATGCCGACGAGCTCGACGATGGGAGAGGCCATCGGGCGCGCCCTTCAGCGGCGAAGCTCGTCGGCGCAGGCGGCGAGGGCCAGCTCCAGCGCGCGGCGCATGAGGCCAAGCTCCATCGAGGCGAGGTCGGCCCGCTGGCCCAGCTCGAGCTTGGCCTCCCGCCGCAGATCGCCCACCAGCTCGGCCACCTGCTCCGGGAGATAGGGGACATGCATGAAGCCGCAGAGCCGGCGCCCGCCCTTGGCCGCCAGCGCCGCGAGGCCGCTATAGAGCGTGGCGTTGCAGAGGAAGGTTCCGGCCGTGGCCGAAAGCCGGGCCGGGATCCCCGCGGCCAGCAGCGCCTCCTGGATCCGGCGCGCGGGCCAGGTGGCGGCGATCGCGGCGGCACCGTTGCCGGCGAGCGGCGCGTCCTCGATGCGGCAACCGGCATTGTCGGGGATCTCGAAATCGGCGAGGTTGGCGGCCAGCCGCTCGAGCCGGATCATCGGCTCGCCCGGCCAGAGCCCCACGCCGATCACCACGTCCGGGCGCTCCGCCTCGATCAGCGCCTCGACCTGGGCCCTGAGGCCCTCGTAGCGCACCGGCAGGCCGCGCCCGGCCACGGTCACGCCGGCGATCTCGGCGCCGTCGATGCCGCGCGCGAGCTCCATCGCCGGATTGCGGCCGCGGCCCGCATAGGGCTCGAAGCCCGTGATCAACGCCTTCAATTGGCGCATGGAGCCCTGCCTCCCTTCAGGATGGGCCCGAGCCTAGCAAATTCGATCGCATGGGGCGAATGGGTCGCGGCTACAATCCTGAGAGCGAGCTCGTTATCGAGGCTGGATTCAGAATGTCGGCGGCGTGTTGACCCACACGACTTTGGCCACTTTGTCGCCGGTGTTGCGGTATCGGTGGGGCAGGTCTGAGCGGAAGAAAAATGAATCCCCGACGCCAAGCAGAAAGGTTCGTTCTCCCACGGTCAGCTCGAAACGGCCTTCGATCACGTAGCCGATCTCTTGACCTTGGTGCTTGATCTCTCCGCCATTGTTGGCCCCGGGCTCGATGATATGGACATTGCCATCCAGCAGCTTGTCTTCGGCATAGGGCGCCAGCCGTTCGAGGCGGATCGTCGATTTGTTGTGACTGTCCTTGATCACGACCGTCGGGCGTTGGCCACCACGATATATGGTTACATCGGGCTCGCCCGGGTTGCTGAAAAGATCGGCGATGCTCGTGTCCAGAACCGATGCGATGCGATGCAGCAATCGCAATGACGGCGTGGCCTTGTCGCATTCAATTTTCGAGAGAAGGCTCTCGGAGCAATCGACGAGTTCCGCCACGTCCTTTAGCCGCAGTCGTTTCAGTTTGCGAGCGGAACGGAGCTTAGCCCCGAGGTCTCTGAATTCAATCGGTTCACTCGTCGCAATATTCATGCGTTCCTTCATCAGCCTTCGACTTGGGCAGGACCTGGCCCGGACTTTATGCATGCCATAATCGGCTCGGAAGCGGCTGTCGCAAGCTTTCTCTCCGAAGGAGCCGAAGGGCTTAGTCCCGAAAGGGCCATTCTCCCGTCATTCAAGTCACTTGACCAGTGTGAAAATTGGTGGAAGGCTTCGTGTAACTAAAAAAGCACTCAAGCGAGATGGGGAGGACGCAATGGCTGAGCGCAAGGGCCGTCGAGAAGCGGTGGTCAAGATCGCCTGCATCCAGATGGAGCCCGTTGTTGGGGAAAAGCAACGCAACCTCCGCCGCAGCGTGGAACTGATCAACGAGGCGACAGCGAACGGCGCGAATCTCGTGGTGCTGCCTGAGCTCTGCAACTCAGGTTACGTTTTTGAATCGCGCGCAGAAGCATTTGCCTTGTCAGAAGAAATTCCAGGTGGCGAAAGCACAGCTGCCTGGGCGGAAACCGCCGCGAAAAACAACCTGCATCTCGTTGCCGGCATCGCGGAGCGCGAGGGCAATTTGCTCTACAACAGCGCTGTGGTGATCGGGCCCAAGGGCTACGTCGGCACCTTTCGAAAGGTCCACCTTTGGAACGAGGAGAACCTGTTCTTCGAGCCCGGCAATCTCGGCTTTCCCGTATTCAAGACGCCGATCGGCCGGATCGGATGTCACATCTGCTACGACAGCTGGTTCCCGGAGAGCCATCGCCTCGCCGCGTTGCAGGGCGCCGACATCATCTGCGTGCCGACCAACTGGGTGCCGATCCCCGGACAGGATCCCAAGCGCGAAGCGATGGCCAACATCCTGGTGATGGCCGCGGCGCACAGCAATTCCGTCTTCATTGCTGCCGCGGACCGGATCGGCAACGAGCGCGGGCAACCCTTCATCGGCCAGAGCATCATCGTCGGCAGCGCTGGCTGGCCCATCGGTGGTCCCGCGAGCAGGGACAAAGAAGAAATCATTTACGCCGAAGCCAACCTTTCGGATGCCCGGCGCAAGCGGAACTGGAACGAATACAACCAGCCGCTGCGGGACCGGCGCACGGACGTGTACCACGAAATGCTCGGTAGCCAACATCTGCCGGGGTGGTACTGAGCCGCGACCTTGGCGCTGGAACGTCGGGCGCTGTTAGCCCGCTTCGTGCGTGCATATACCCACATAGTCAATCGCATCAGACAAGGGGAGGAACCAGGATGCCCAAGAAGACAATGGCGCAGAATTCGTTATCGCGCCGCCGCGTTCTCAAGAGCATGGGGGCCGCCGGCGCCGTGCTCGCGGCGCCGGCGCTGATTCGTCGTGCTTCAGCAGCCGAACCCATTCGCGTTGGCGTGATCTCGCCGCTGACGGGCGCATGGACCGTTTATGGGAAGGCCCATATCGCGGGCTTTGAGCTGGCGGTGGACGAAATCAACAAGGCCGGGGGAGTCCTTGGTCGCCAGCTGGAGATAGTGGTAGGAGATTCGCAAACCGAGCCTCGCATCGTGGTCGAGCAGGCGAACCGCTTGATTCGCCAAGAGCGCGTCGATTTCCTCGCCGGCACTTTCTCTTCCGCCGAGCGCAATGCCGCAGGGCCGGTGGTGAAGAGCGCCAACAAGGTGCTCCTGTACCCGACATTTTACGAAGGCCAGGAAAAGGAATATTTCCCCGGCGTGTGCAATCCGAACATCTTCATGTTCGGCCCGGAACCGACCCAGCAGGTCTGGCCGCACATGGAGTACATGATGAAGACCTTCGGCAAGAAGTTCTTCATGATCGGATCGGACTATGCATGGCCGCGTGTGACCAACCAGGTCACCAAGAAAAAGCTCGACGAGCTCGGCGGCCAGGTCGTCGGCGAAGTCTATATCCCCTTCAACACGCCCCAGTACGAGTCGGTCCTGCGCGACATCCGGAACTCGGGTGCCAACATCATCTTTCACACCCTGACGGGCAGCGACACCGTGAATTTCCGCCAGCAGTTCGCTGCCGCCGGCATGAAGAGCGATTTTGTGCTGTGGACCGTCGACGACGAGGAGGTGGTCACATCCGGGCTCGGGCCGGAGGTGTCGTCGGGCGCCTACGTCAGCTTCGACTACTTCATGTCGATCAAGCAGCCGAACAACGCCGCCTTCCTCGAGCGGTTCAAGGCCAAGTTCGGACAGGACGCGCTGATGAACACGGTCGGCGTGGCGATGTACAACGCGGCGCACATGGCGGCCAAGGCGATCGAGAAGGCGGGCGAAGTCAGCACCGAGGCTTTGCGCAAGAACCTCAAGGACATGACCTTCGACCAGGCGCCCCAGGGCTCGGTCCGCATGCGCGCGCTGGACAACCAGATCGTCGTGCCGTCCTACCTGATGAAGGTCCGCGACGGGTGGACCAGCGTCAACGACATGTTCGAGGAAGTGCAGTCCTTCCCGTCGGTCGAACCGCTGGACGCCCGTTGCAATCTGCCCCTGTAAACGGCGAACGAACCCGGTAACATTGTCCACGCCCTCGCGGCCCCGCTCGGCACGTTGCCGACGGGGCCGCGCTTCATCGGGGAAAGGGACCGGGAGACGATCGAAGCATGCACATGATCATCAGTGTGGCCGTCGACGCCACGCTCATCACGATGGTCCTGGCGCTGGCCGCCTTCGGCCTGGCGATTATCTATGGCCTGGTCGGCGTGGTTAACATGGGGCACGGCGCCATGCTGACGCTGGGCGCCTATTTGACCTGGGCCGCAACGAGCGCGGGCGTGCCCTTCTTCCTGGCGGTGCCGCTCGCCGGCGTCGGCGTCGGTCTGATCGGCCTCCTTCTGGAGCACCTCGTGATCCGGCATTTCTACCAGAGCCCGTTCGATACGCTCCTTCTGACCTGGGCCTTCTTTCTGGTGACGACGGAGATCATCAAGATCGTGTTCGGAACGGACTTTCGAAACGTCGCCAGTCCGTTCCCGGGGGCCATCGACATCGGCACCTTCAAGTTGCCCGCCTATCGGACCTTCGTCTCCATACTCTCGGGAGTGATCATTGCGGCAACCGCAATCGTGTTCTTCCGCACGTCGATCGGAATCAAGATCCGCGCCTTGATCCAGAACCCCGAGGTCGCGAGCCTGCTGGGCCTCAACATCGCCGCCACGTACAAGCTCGTCTTCGCGTTCGGCGCGTTCATGGCCGGGCTGGCGGGCGGGCTGATCGCGCCGATGCTGAGCATCGATCCCTATATCGGCAACATCTTCCTGGTCCGGTCGTTCTTCGTCGTCATTGTCGGGGGCATCGGCCAACTGTTGAGCGGCACCGTGGTCGGAAGCTTTCTCATCGGGGGCTCCGAGACGATCTTCGCGCTGTTCACCTCTCAGGTCGTGGCCCAGGCAGCCGTCTTCCTCGTGGCCATCGTGCTGCTGCGCTTCCGTCCGCAAGGAGTGATCCGGGGCCAATGAGCCAGGTCAGCCTGTCTTTGAGACGACGCAGCGCCGGCGTGGATCGGCAGTTCTTCGGCGGCGAAACCACGGCGGCCGCGGTCTTGTTTGTTGTTCTTGCGGCGGTGCCGCCCATGCTGGGCGGCTATCCCACCTATATCCTGCCCCAATACATGCTCTTCGGCATGCTCGCGATGTCGCTGAGCCTGCTGTGGGGGTTCGCTGGCATCGTGAGTTTCGGGCAGGCCGCATTCTTTGCCATTGGCGCCTACGGCATGGGGCTGACGATGCAGCTCGACCTGGGCTTCAACGCAGCCTATGCAGGTATCCTCATCGCCGTATTGGGGGCCGCTCTCCTGGCCGCGATCACCGGCTACTTCCTGTTCAGCGCCGGCGTCCGCGCAACCTATTTCGTGCTGGTGACGCTCGCGCTGTCGATCAGCGCCGAGCAGGTGGCCGTGAGCCAGTCCGAGATCACCGGCGGCTGGAACGGGCTCTATGTCGACCGGATGACGCTCACCTTCGGCCCCTTGGGCACGATCGGCCTCTCCGACGACGCGCCGGTCTTCTACTTCATTCTGGTGCTCGTCGCTTGCACCTACCTGCTCCTGCGGCGCCTAACGACCAGCAAGCTCGGGAAGGTTCTCGTCGGCATCCGGGAAAACGAGGATCGGCTGACGGCCCTGGGCTATGACGTGGCCCTCTACAAGACCCTGGCATTCGCCTTGTCCGGCGCCGCCGCGGGTCTCGCCGGCGCCCTCTACGCGACCCATGCGAGCTTCGTCTCGCCCTCTTTGGGCGGCGTCCTTTTTTCGACGCAAGTGGTGGTTTGGGTTGCGATCGGCGGGCGCGCGTCGCTGCTCGGCGCGCTGACAGGCGGCATTGTCGTCTCCTCGCTGACCAATTACCTGAGTGCGATCATCCCGGACTATTGGCAGCTCGCTCTCGGCTTCATCTTCATCGTCGTCATCGTGTTCTTCAAGCGCGGCTTGGCCGGCCTGACGGAATCGGCCTTCGAAAGCTTGACGCGCCGGAGGACCGCTCGATGACGGCTCTCCTGCGGACCGAAGGCCTGACCAAGCATTTCCGCGGCCTCGTCGCCAACGACCGGATCGATTTCACCCTCCAGCCGGGCGAAGTCAGATCGATCATCGGCCCGAATGGCGCAGGAAAGACCACCTTCCTCAGCATGATCTCGGGGCACGCTCCACCGACGTCGGGCCGGATCTGGTATCGGGATCGCGATATAACGGACCTGTCCGTCGTGAGCCGTGCGCGCATCGGCATCGGGCGAAAATTCCAGACGCCGACGCTGTTTGAGGCCTTGAGCGCCTACGAGAATGTCGAGTTGGCCGTCCTGCGCACGGATTGCCCCCCGGGCGAGCGCGAGGCGCGCGTGGACAGCGTTCTGGGAACGGTGAGATTGACCGAGAACCGGCTTACGCCGGCTCAATTCCTGTCTCACGGCCAGCGGCAATGGCTCGAGATCGCCCTCCTCTTGGCAAGCAACGCCGAGCTCTTGCTGCTGGACGAACCCACCGCCGGCATGACCGTCGAGGAGACGGCGGCAACCGCCGAGCTGATCAATCGTTTGGCGCGCGAACGCAAGTTGTCGATCATCATCATCGAGCACGACATCAATTTCATTCGCGATCTCGCGGCGCGCGTCACGGTTCTGCATCTGGGGCGGGTTCTGACCGAAGGATCGTTCGACGAAGTCGCCGCAGACCAGCGCGTGCGCGAGGTTTATCTGGGCAGCTGAGCCATGGTGTTGCAACTCGAGAGTGTTACGGCCGGCTATGGCGACATAACCGTGCTGAGGGACGTGTCTCTTTCGGTGGAGAGCGGCCGTGTGCTCGGCGTCCTGGGCCGGAACGGCATGGGCAAGACGACGCTCATTCGCACGATTGCCGGACTGATCATTCCGTCCGCCGGCCGAATAGTGCTGAGTGGCGAGGACATATCGCACTCGCCGCCGCACCAACGCGCGGAGCGCGGCATTACCACCGTGGTCCAGGGTCGCGGCATCTTTCCAAGATTGACGGTGCGCGAAAATCTGGACATGGGGCGTATCGCCTCCCGCAAACCGAAGCGGAACCGCTTCGAGGAGGTCCTGACCTACTTTCCCCGATTGAAAGAACGGCTCAACCAGCCCGCGGGCACGATGAGCGGCGGCGAGCAGCAGATGTTGGCGATCGGCCGTGCCCTGATGACGGACCCGAAGGTCATCCTGCTGGATGAGCCGTCGGACGGTATCATGCCAACTCTCGTGCATCAGATCGCCGTAACGCTTACCGAGATAAACAAGCGTGAAGGCATGACGATCGTCATCGTCGAGCAGAATTTGCCAATGATCTTTCACATGGCGCATTACTGCGTCATCATGGAGAAGGGCCGTCTCGTCGCACAGGGCCATCCCGACGAAGTGAGCCGCAGCGAGGCCATCCAGCAATATCTGGCACTTTAGATTCCGCGGGAAAATTCGTTGATGCTTGGCTGGAGATTTGGCCCGGGGCTGTAGATTCAGGATAGGTATCCGTGCGCCAGGAAATTTGAGCAAAGGCTGTACAGAGACGATAATTGACTGACAGTGCGCCTCGCTGTGCATGGAGAATGTGATCGGTAACTTTGACTAAAAATCCTTCGCGAACCTGAGTGCATCGTAGATCGCCGCGTGGATGTTGCGTGACGACACCGCGTCGCCGATGCGGATGAGGCGGTAGCTGCCGGCGGGGTTGCGCACCACCTCCTGCGGCCGGCCGGCGATGAGCGCCTTGTAGTCGACAGCACCCTCGTTGACGGAGCCCGGCTTCAGCGCCTCGTAGAGGTCGGCGTTGGGGAGCGTGCCGTGCTCGACCACCACCTGGTCCACGGCCCGCGTCTCGGTCCAGTCGCCATAGTCGCTGCCGATCACGGCCTCGAGCCGGTTGCCCGCGCGCCGCACGGCCTTGAGGCGCCGCGCGATCGTGATCCTCACGCCATGCCGCTGGAAGCACTCGGCATAGGGCACATGGTTGAGGCCGCCGACCTCGGGCGCGAAGAAGCGCTCCGGCGTCACGATCTCGAGCCGCGACCCGGCTTCCGCGATCAGCTCCGCCGCCTGCAGGCCCGGATGGGCACCGTTGTCGTCGAAGAGCAGCACCTCCCTCTCGGGCTTCGCGTCGCCCGAGAGGATGTCCCAGCTCGAGACGGTCAGCGCCGTGCCGGCGTCGAGCGCCGGCCCGTTCTGGCCGGCGGCGGCATGAACGGGGCCAGAATCGCCCATTCCTCATCGGTCAGATCGCGTCGGTAACGCAGCTGGTCGCGGTTATGCTGCTCGCGGGCGGTCGAGGTCCACATGAGGTTCTCCAAACCGGCTTTGACAACCGTTTGGAATCACACCTGAACCCGGCCATCCACCCCAATCCGAGTCTCAAGACGGCCTCTAAGACGTGCCCGGCGGAATCGCGCCCTCCTTCTTGACCGCATCGATCAAGGCATCGAGCGGATCGTATTCGAGCCTGCCCCTGAAGTGCCCGACGATGAGGCATTTCGGGTGAAAGGCGCGCCGGAGCTTCGCTTCGTCGGCGCACATCATGCCGTCGAGGTAATCGGACGCGACGGCACACAAAGCCACGAACTCGCTGCCGATCTCATGGAACGCCAATGTCATCGCTCCACGCTCCGTTTGGCTAAAGGAGAGGCGGACTTTGATCCCATTCTTGTATTTCCGCCCGGTCCAAGACCAGTGCCCCGGCGACCGCAGCCCAGCGCCGGGGTTTTCTTGTGAGGGGCCCGGGAAGGCGATAATGTTGCGGCAAGGGAAACTGCGAGGCGGTGACCCGGGGGAAGGGCACGATGGGCACGTTCCGTGTCCGGGCGGGGGCGAGCGGCAACGGCGCGATCTGGAGGTGCGGCGCAACGCCGGCATCCGGCTCCACGGGCCAGCGCCGTTCGCCTCTGCTTCGCCATCATGCAGCTATTGCCGTCATTCTTGAGCGCATCCTTGTATCGAGGAGGGTGTGATGAACTTCCCGCATGCCTTTCCGCTTGTTGGCGCTGCGATCGTATGGTTAGGCCTCGTTTCTCCGGCGCTCTCGCAGGACGAGGCTTTGGACACGTCGCTGCCCGGCGTCACGGCGCGCCTCGCCTTTCTGACGTCCTCGCCGACCATCACGCGCCTCGGCGTCATATTCAGCAACGAGGGCGAGGGCGAAGCGAGCGCATCGCAGGCGATCGCGATCGGCAAGATCGAGATCATCGACGCAGCCGGAAACCGCAAGCTCTACGCGCTCAAGGATGCTAACGACCAGTTCCTTGGCGGGCCGATCTCCGACTGGAACGAAGGCGGCCGGTGGTTTGTCCGTCTGGCGCCACGGTCGGAAACCCTGTTGTGGGCGCTGTATGAGCCGATCGCACCGGGGACCAACGTCGACGTCCAGGTGCCGCTCGTCGGCTCATTCGATGGAGTCTCAGTCGCAGCGGCCGAAGAGGCGACGATCTCCGCAGTGACGGGCAGCATCCCGCCGATCACCGCCACACTCAAATCCATCAAGCGTTCGCCGGGACAGTTGCGGGTGCGCCTCCTGCTTCAGAATCCGGGCAGCGATCCGGTAGATTCGCCCGGGCTGTCGTTTGCGGACGTCTATGCCCTCGACACGGTGGCGAAGCGGAAATATCCGCTGCTGCAGGGCGCCGACGGGCTATACGTAGCCAAGCCGCTATCCGACGAGAACGACGGCGGGCGGCTGTTCCTGTCCGACGTGCAGCCGGGCGGGCAGCTGCCCCTCAGCCTCGACTTCCAGGCCCCGCCCGACGAGGTCACGCAAGTCGACATCGTGCTGCCGCTGTTTCCGCCACTGGCAAACGCCGTCATAGAGGGCACGGGTGGAGCGGCGGCGGGCGGGGTCGCGGTCGCCGGCCGATCGGAAGAGTTGACGCGGGTAATGAAGGAGCTCGGCGCGCGCGAGACGCCGGAGACGATCACCGTGCCGCTGGCCGCGGACGTCCTATTCGATTTCGACAAGGCGATCCTGAAGCCGGAGGCGATGAATGCGCTGGCAAACGTGCTAACGGTGATCGCCGCCTATCCGCAAGCGCAGCTTTCGATCGAAGGCCACACCGATTCCCGCGGCAAGGACGATTACAACCAGGCTCTTTCAGAGCGGCGCGCCCAGGCCGTCGCGGACTGGTTGTTGACGAACGGCGGGATCGATGCGATCCGGGTGCAGATCAGCGGTCACGGCAGCCGAAACCCGGTCGCGTCGAACACCAAGCCCGACGGCTCGGACGATCCCGAGGGCCGCGCGAAAAACCGCCGGGTAGAGATCATCATCCGCAAGAGCGGTCGACGACACGTCCGCAGTCGCCGGAAAGATCGCACGCCCCCATAGGCGGCATCACGGCCGCCAGGCGTCGAACTCGATCGTGTCCGGCGGCCGGGGGTTCGCTGAGGGCCACGAGGGCGGCGATTCAAGGTCAAACGCCTGCGGCGGCTTGGTCGCGGAGACGATCAAGCCGCCCGCGTCGGCGGCATCGACACGCCCCTCCACCGCATCCCTGATGATGTCCGCGAAGTAGTTCGGCGTGATTCGGCCCTCCGCACGGTACCATCGCATGCCGAGCCAGATAGCATGCGCCGGTAAGCCGACGGACATATCCTCATCGCAGGGAGCCGACCCGTCGCCATCGGCGGTCGGCGTTCGACGGGCGCGATCGCGGTCCAGGATCTCCCGCAGAGGCTCCGATGCGCGCTCGACGACATCCCTTGCCGCTTCGGAGAGCGCGCGATCGGCCGCAGCGAACGGCCCCCATTGGTCGTCGGGTTCCGGCTCCTCTGCTGGTTGCGGTGCCGTGGTTCCGCCGCAGGGATTGGGCGCCGGCCCGTCAGGATCACCAGATCTGCGCGCCTGGCGGGCCGCGCGATCGCGCTCGAGCATCTCCCGGATCGGCGCCAATGCGGGGTCCATTGCCTCTGCTGCCTGCCCCAGCAAGCTTCCCTCGTCGGGTGCATCTGCGCCCGGCTGATCGTACGAGACGCTCGGGGCAACGGGCTCCACCGGCTCGGCGGTGTCGAGGGCGAGGCGCCAATCGGTCGTGAAGCCGTCCGGATCGACGTCTCGTGCGTGTCCCCGGTAGTCCCGCCAGTTGAAGTCGAGCCGGAGTTCTACGTCGTAGACGGGTATTTCAGCCAAGCGGAGATAGCGGGGATCCGCGGCGCCGGCGCGCAGGTAAGCGGACGCGGTGGCCTGCCAGTTCGTCACGCGCAGATAGTTGTTGCTACTCATGGCACCGAAGCGGATGCTGTGTGCTTGGTACGATCCATCGGACGGCGGCGCGCTGCGTCCGCCGCTTTGCGCGGCCCGGTCTCTTGCCATTCGATCGCGTGCCCATCCTTGCCAAGCCTCGCTAACCCGTTCGGCGGCCTCATAGATCGGCCGATCGAGAGGGTGGATTGGGGCATCCGCATCGGCCGCCCCGCTGGATGCATCCGGTGCGTCCTCGTCCCGCGGGGCCTCCCCATCGGGGTCGGCAGAGGCATGCGTGCGCTCCACGCTGAAATATTCCTCGATTACCCAGGTCGACGCCCCTTTGTCCTCAACCGACGATTCCGTCGTGATGGTTCCGGGGAACAGGGGTATGGGCGGATCATAGATCCACCAGTGTCCGTTCATGGATTCGGGCCACACGGAAATCGACCGGCTTCTTGCCAGGACGATGGTGTCGCGGCGCGCCTCGAGATGGAGCACGTGAAGCGTGGCGTCGCATTCGGCGCAATCGGGTGGCGCCCAAATGAATATTGTTCTGGGCAACCGCCAGGGATCAGTCATCGACCCGTGCACCAGCGCATCGCTCTCCGCGCTCTCCGGCTCCGTCCGCCATCCATCGGCGGGAGGTTCTCGTGCTGCGCTCTCGGTACCGTCGGGGCGCGCCAGGTGGATCCAGGCTACACGCGTACGTGGGTAGCTGCCGACGACCGTGTGGACCGCCATGGAATCGACTTGCTTCAGGCTCGCCGACTCCACCGATTTGTCGGTCAAGTGCAGCTCATCGCGCGTTGGATCGGTCACGGGCGGCGGAGACGGCGACGCGCGGCCGAATCCGATCCACTCTATGGTCGACCGAGGCACGTCCACCGAGTCGATGCGGCACGCCACCTCACCGCAGGAGGCGAGCGCGCCACGCCGGTCGGTTCCGTCACGTAGCAACAGGATGTCCTCGCCGCGCACCTCGGCGCACTGGATGAATGCCAGCGCAGCGGCAAGCGATACCAATCGCACTTGGATGCGGCATTGCAAGCCCAAGACGCCCCCCAGCAGCGGCAGAGGACAGCCGTCAAGTCACCGCGGCAGCGACCCGAGAATGATGCTACCAACAGGCTGTTCGATACAAGAGCGGCCGCGCCGCGAGTCGGGCCTGCCAGCGGCTACAACTCCTGCCCTGCGGAGACGTGCAGTTCCGGCTTTTGCAGCCCGGCTTCCGGCTTTTGCGGCGGCAGGGTCATGGTGATCTTGGTGCCCTTGCCGACCGCGCTCTCGATCTGGAACTGGCGATTCTGCGCACGGATTACCCGGCAGGCGAGCGCGAGGCGCGCGCGTAGACGCCGTGCTGGAAACGGTGAGACTAACGGAAAATCGGGATACGCCAGCTCAGTTTCTATCGCATGGTCAGCGGCAATGGCTCGAGATCGCCCTCCTCTTGGCAAGCGATGCCGAACTTCTGCTGCTCGACGAGCCGACCGCCGGCATGACCGTCGAGGAGACGGCGGCAACCGCCGAGCTGATCAATCGTTTGGCGCGCGAACGCAAGTTGTCGATCATCATCATCGAGCACGACATCAATTTCATTCGCGATCTCGCGGCGCGCGTCACGGTTCTGCATCTGGGGCGGGTTCTGACCGAAGGATCGTTCGACGAAGTCGCCGCGGACCAGCGCGTGCGCGAGGTTTGTCTGGGCAGCTGAGCCATGGTGTTGCAACTCGAGAGTGTTACGGCCGGCTATGGCGACATGTACAGAGACGATAATTGGCTGACAGTGCGCCTCGCTGTGCATGGAGAATGTGATCGGTAACTTTGACTAAAAATCCTTCGCGAACCTGAGCGCGTCATAGATCGCCGCGTGGATGTTGCGTGACGACACCGCGTCGCCGATGCGGATGAGGCGGTAGCTGCCGGCGGGGTTGCGCACCACCTCCTGCGGCCGGCCGGCGATGAGCGCCTTGTAGTCGACCGCGCCCTCGTTGACCGAGCCGGGCTTGAGCGCCTCGTAGAGGTCGGCGTTGGGCAGCGTGCCGTGCTCGACCACCACCTGGTCCACCTCGCGCGTCTCGGTCCAGTCGCCATAGTCGCTGCCGATCACGGCCTCGAGCCGGTTGCCCGCGCGCCGCACCGCCTTGAGGCGCCGCGCGATCGTGATCCTCACGCCATGCTGCTGGAAGCACTCGGCATAGGGCACATGGTTGAGGCCGCCGACCTCGGGCGCGAAGAAGCGCTCGGGGCTGACGATCTCGAGCTTGGCACCCGCCTCGGCGATCAGCTCCGCCGCCTGCAGGCCCGGATGCGCGCCGTTGTCGTCGAAGAGCAGCACCTCCCTCTCGGGCTTCGCGTCGCCCGAGAGGATGTCCCAGCTCGAGACGGTCAGCGCCGTGCCGGCGTCGAGCGCCGGCGCGTTGGGCAGGCCGCCGGTCGCGATCACCACGATGTCGGGGTTGTCCGCGAGCACGTCCGCCGTCTCGGCCCACTTGTTGAAGCGCAGCGCGACGCCGAGCTTCTCCAGCTGCTGCATGCGCCAGTCGACGATGCCGAGCAGCTCGCGCCGGCGCATCTGGCGGGCGGCCAGCCGGATCTGCCCGCCGGCCTCGTCCTGCGCCTCGTAGAGCACGACCTCGTGCCCGCGCTCGGCCGAGACGCGCGCGGCCTCGAGCCCCGCCGGCCCCGCGCCCACCACCACCACGCGCCGCTTCGGGCCCGTCGCCCTGGGCACGATGTGCGGCATGGTCTCTTCGCGGCCCGTGGCCGCGTTGTGGATGCAGAGCGCCTCGCCGCCCTCGTAGATGCGGTCGAGGCAGTAGGTGGCGCCGACGCAAGGCCTGATCTCCTGCTCGCGCCCCTCGGCCACCTTCCGCGCGATATGCGGGTCGGCGATGAGGGCGCGCGTCATGCCGACCATGTCGAGCTTGCCCGAGGCCACCGCATGGCGCGCCGTCGCCACGTCGTTGATGCGCGCGGCATGGAGCACCGGCAGGCCGAAGGCGGCCTTGATCTCGCCCACGAAGTCGAGATGCGGGGCGGCCTTCATGCCGGCGATCGGGATCACCTTGGCCAGCAGCGCGTCGGTGTCGATGGCGCCCCGGATCACGTTGAGGAAATCGACATGGCCGGTGTCGATGAGGCGTTTCGCGATGGCGAAGCCTTCCGCCTTGTCGATGCCATCGGGCAGGGCCTCGTCGAGCACGAGCCTGAGGCCCATGATGAACTCCGGCCCCACGCGCTTGCGGATCGCGTCCATCACCTCGATCGTGAAGCGCAACCGGTTCTCGAGCGAGCCGCCATAATCGTCGGCGCGCTTGTTGGTGCGCTTCGACCAGAACTGGTCGAGCAGGTGGCCGTAGCATTCGAGCTCGATGCCGTCGAGCCCCGCCGCCTTCATGCGCTCGGCCGCGTCGGCATACTGGCCGATCCAGCGCTCGATGTCCCACAGCTCGGCCTCCTTGGGAAAGGAACGGTGCGCGGGCTCGCGCACCACGGAGGGGGCGGCCACGGGGAGCCAGTCGGCCTTGTTCCAGTTGGTGCGGCGCCCGAGATGCGTGATCTGGATCATGACCGCGCAGCCCTCTTCGTGGCAGTCGTCGGCGAGCCGCTTCAGCCACGGCACGATCTCGTCCCTGTAGGCGTGGAGGTTGCCGAAGGCGGGCGGGGAGTCCTCGGCGACGATGGCCGAGCCCGCCGTCATGGTGAGGGCGATGCCGCCCTTGGCCTTCTCGAGGTGGTAGAGCCGGTAGCGGTCCTTAGGGAATCCGTCCTCGGAATAGGCCGGCTCGTGCGCGGTCGACATGAGCCGGTTCTTGAGCGTGAGATGCTTCAGCCGGAAGGGCTGGAGCAGGGGGTCCTTGCTGGCAGGCGCGGACGTGCCGGACGCGGCGGAGGTGGAAGCGGGCATGGGGCAGGGTCCCGGTCGGTTTCCTGGTCAGCCGCCTAATAGACCAGCGCCGACGGGCGAAGCCAAGGGCGGGGCTGAGGGGTTTTGGGCCGGGGCTTTCGCGTTGCGGCGTAGGCTGACATGACCGTGCCGTCTATTTTGTAGTGACCCCCTTCCCTTGCGGGCAGGGGTCGCTATTTCTTGCCCCTCCCCCTTGACGGCAGGGGGGTATCGCATGTGACGCCCTCATCCTTCGAGACGGCCGCTTCGCGGCCTCCTCAGGACGAGGGGGTCTCACGAAATCCGCTCCGCAGCCACATGCGATTGCCCTGCCCTCGACGGGGGAGGGAAGGGAGGGGGTGATTCGCACTCTTACCTGTACAAGCCCCTACTTGATCCCGTGCCGCTGGCGCCAGTCGACCGGGTGGAGCGCGTAGCAGACCACGGCCTTCTCGCCCTCGTATTTGATCGGCGTGTTCTCGGGGATCCAGATCACGTCGCCCGGCCGGCCCTCGAACACCTCCGACCCCACGCGCAGGCGGAACAGCCCCTCCAGCACCACGATCATCTCGTCATAGAGCACGGTCCATTCGATCGAGCAGCCGTCGAAGCTGGCGAGGCCGACACCCATGGTCTTGCTCAGGTCGGGCCCGACCAGCCGCGCGATCGTGGCCTTGCCCGGCGGGCCGCCATAGGTCTCGAATTTCATCTCGCTGCGCTTGAAATGCTTTACGCCGGCCATGGTCTGGTCTCTCCCCTTGTGTTCGGCGCGCCCACGCATGGCGGGTCGCTTCGGGCCATGCTCATAGCGCGCTTGCCGTCCGCCGTCATCCCCGAAACCGGCGCCCATTCGCTCGTCATTCCGGACGCCGCGCTTTCTCCTTCCGTCACCCCGGAAGCGGCGAAGCCGCTATCCGGGGTCCAGCTCGCCAACGAACCGGGAAACAGGGGACTTGCCCGCGACATGGATTCCGGATCGCCGCTGTCGCGGCGTCCGGAATGACAACAAGAGTGGTGTTGGACGCGCTCCGACCGGAACGGATGTTCCGGTTATTCTGCCGCGGCGGTGCGGCGCTTGGGGCCGGCGAGCGGCAGGCCGAAATGGCTCCAGACCTCGCGCAAGGCCGCGACCAGTGCCGCAACTTGCGCGTCCGTATGGAACGGCGTCGGCGTGAAGCGCAGCCGCTCCGTGCCGCGCGGCACGGTCGGATAGTTGATCGGCTGCACGTAGATTCCGTGGCGCTCCAGGAGCCGGTCGCTCGCCTGCTTGCAGAGCGCGGCGTCGCCGACCCTGACCGGCACGATGTGGCTCTCCGACAGGATCACCGGCAGGCCCGCCTCCGTCAGGCACCGCTTGAGGCGTGCCGCGCGCTCCTGATGACGCTCGCGCTCGGCCCGGCTCGCCTTCAGGTGCCGCACGCTCGCGAGCGCGCCGGCCGCCACCGAGGGGGTGAGCGAGGTCGTGAAGATGAAGCCCGCCGCATAGGAGCGGATGAAATCGACCAGCGCCGCCGAGCCCGCGATATAGCCGCCTACCACGCCATAGGCCTTGGCGAGCGTGCCCTCGATGATCGTGACCCGGTCTATCAGCCCGTCGCGCTCGGCGATGCCCCCACCCCGGGGCCCGTACATGCCGACCGCATGCACCTCGTCGAGATAGGTGAGGGCGCCGAACCGGTCGGCCAGGTCGCAGATCGCCGCGATCGGCGCGACGTCGCCGTCCATGGAATAGACGCTCTCGAAGGCGACGATCTTGGGCCGCGCCGGATCGCTCCGGGCCATCAGCTCGGCCAGATGCTCGGGGTCGTTGTGGCGGAAGATGTGCTTCTCGGCACCCGACTGCCGGATGCCCTCGATCATCGAGTTGTGGTTGAGGGCGTCGGAGAAGATGACCGCGTTCGGCAGCATCCGGCCCAGCGTGGAGAGCGTCGCCTGGTTCGAGACGTAGCCCGAGCTGAACAGCAGTGCCGCTTCCTTGCCGTGGAGGTCGGCCAGCTCGCGCTCGAGCAACACATGATAATGGTTGGTGCCGGAGATGTTGCGCGTGCCGCCCGCACCGGCCCCGCAGCGCTCGAGCGCCTCGCGCATGGCGCCGAGCACGGCCGGGTGCTGGCCCATGCCGAGATAGTCGTTGGAGCACCAGACCACGACCTCCTGCACGCGGCCGTCGGCGAGATGCCGTCGCGCGCGCGGGAACTCGCCCGCGCAGCGCTCGAGATCGGCGAAGACGCGGTATCGTCCCTCGCGTTTCAGGTCCTCCACCTTGGCCTGGAAGAAGCGCTCGTAATCCATTGGCATCGCCCGATGTGTCAAGTCTGGTGCCGGAGCGGATCTCGAAGAGATGGAACCGTTTCCTCTGTTGTCATTGCCGGGCCTGACCCGGCAATCCATCGATGGACCCCGGGGTCAAGCCCGAGGTGACAAAAGAGAGGCGATCCCCTTCGAGCGAAATTTGCTCTAGCGCCGCGCCCAACCTTGATTTCAGTCAATAATGAACTCGATGGCCCGGTCTCTTAATGCGCCCTTTGTCGCAGGTTCGGGGCGTTCGTTGAACCCCCGATTTTTCAACCCAGCCGCGCGGGCTTGGCGGGCCTGGCGCCCCGCGCGAAGCCGCGCAGCTGCGCCTGGAGCAGACCCGCGATGACGAGGACGCCGCCCAGGACTTGCGTCCAGGCCGGCGGGGTTCCCATGATCGCCAGCACCAGGATCGTCAACACCGGTATGACGTTGAGAAAAAGCGAGGCCACCACCACGCCCAGCTTCTGCACGCCGTAGTTCCAGAACACCATGCCCAGCACCACGGCACCGAGCGAGACCCAGATCTGGAGGGCGAGATCGAGACCGTTGCGCAAGCCGTTGGGTTGGAGGTCGGCCTGCCCGAGGAGCCCGGCGACGAGGAACACGGCGAAGGCGACCAGCGTGCCCGGTACCAGGGTGGCCACCGTGATGCGCAGCTGCGAGTGGCCCAGCATCCAGCGCTGGGCGGCCAGCGAGTACCAGCTCCAGAGGGCCGATGCGACCAGGAACAGCGGCTCGCCGCCCTCGAGATCGAAAGGGTCCTCGGCGTTATTCGGGTCCCAGGTCGCGATGGCGCAGCCCACCACCGCGAGCGCGATGGCGGGGATCATGCGCCGGTCGAGCGGCTGGGCGAAGAAGAGGCGCGCGACCACGGCTGCCACGGCGGGGGCGGTCGAAGCGACAATGGCGGCGACGACGAGATTGGAATGAGCGATGGCGAGCGTGTAGATCGGGGCGAACAGCCCGATCCCGGCGGTGCCCAAGAGCCAAAGCCGCCAGCGCGGCAATCCCACCGGCAGCACCGGCCCCGGCTCGCGCAGCTTCAGGATGGCATAGAGGATCGGCAGCGCGCCGGCGTAGCGGACCATGCCCAGGAAATAAGGGTCCCAGTTCTGCGCCAGGACGCCCAGCGCCGGGATCTGCGTGGCCCAGGCGAACATGGTGAAGAGCAGGCCGAGATTGGCGCCGAGCATGGGAACGGGATGAGACCGAAACGAGACAGCGGCGCCGGGATTTGGCCGCAGAGCGAGCGGCATGTTGCAGTTGGTTGGCCAACTCGTCAATAAATGCACCTCGTCTCCCTCTCCCCGCCTCGCGGGGAGAGGGCAGGGTAAGGGGGATAAGGGCGCGATGGTCGCACCCTCACCCCGCCCCTCTCCCGCCTGCGGGTCGAAGCTTTCCAGTCGGAGTGTTTCTCCGGCGGAATCCTTCGGCGGGCGAAGGCCCGCAAGCGGGAGAGGGAGAACTGTTCTTGTCCGGGAGAGCGACCGATGGCTTACGAGACCATCCTGTTCGAGCGGCGGGGCCCGGTCGGGCTTCTGACGCTCAACCGGCCCGACCAGCTCAACGCCATCAACGGCAGGATGGTGGCCGAGATCATGGGCCTCATGGATGCGCTCGAGCAGGACGAGAACTGCCGCGCCCTGGTCGTGACCGGTGCCGGCCGCGCCTTCTCGGCGGGCTTCGACCTCAAGGAGGGGGCGGCGCGACCCTGGGGCACGGTCGCCACGGTGCGGCCCGTGCTCCAGGCCGATTTCGATTTCATCATGCGCTTCTGGCAGAGCCCCTTGCCGACGCTGGCGGCGGTCAAGGGCTATGCGCTCGCCGGCGCCTGCGAGCTCGCCATGGCCTGCGACATCACCATTGCGGCCAAGGGCGCCCGCTTCGGCGAGCCGGAGCTCAGGTTCGGCAGCGGCATCATCGCGCTGCTCATGCCCTGGCTCGCCGGCCCCAAGAAGGCCAAGGAGGCGATCCTGACCGGCAACGACAAGATCACGGCCGAGGAGGCGCTCGCCATGGGCCTCGTCAACCGCGTGGTCCCGGAAGGCGAAGAAGTCGAGACCGCGCTCGCCATCGCGCGCGAGATCGCCATCAACGACCGCGAGAAGGTCCGGGTCACCAAGCAGGCGATCAACCGCTGCTTCTCGATCATGGGGCTGGAGCAGGCGCTGGCCCAGGGCCTCGACGCCGACGTGCAGATCGAGGCGCTGGAGACGCCCGAGGGCAAGATGTTTCGCGAGATCCGCCAGCGCGAGGGCCTCAAGGCGGCGCTCGCCTGGCGCGACGCGCGGTTCGCCGAATCGCCGGAAGCCAAATCACAGAAAAGCTGAGCCACCGACCAGCAGAGGGAGGAACGCCATGAACGACGCCAGCGGGAGCCAGGGGCTCCGTCCGATCGATTCCGCCGTCACGCCGCGCTTCGCGCATATCGCCACCTTCATGCGCACGCCCTTGCGACCCAACGCGCAGGGGCTCGACATCGCGCTTGCCGGCGTGCCCTTCGACCTCGGCTCGACCAACCGCGACGGGCCGCGCCACGGGCCGGCCCAGATCCGCGAGATGTCGCGGCTGATCCGCCAGGTCAACCCGACCACGCGCGTCGCCCCCTTCGCGCTCTGCCAGGTGGCCGATGCGGGCGACGCCCCGGTCAATCCGCTCGATGCCGCCGGCAGCCTCGAGCGCATCACGCGCTTCTTCGCCGATATCGCGGCCGCGGGTGCCGCACCGGTCTCGGCCGGCGGCGACCATACGGTGACGCTGCCGATCCTGCGCGGGATCGTGAAGGACGGGCCGGTCGCTTGCGTCCATTTCGACGCCCACGCCGACACGCTCGACGAGCTCCTGGGTTCCAAGATCAACCATGCGACGCCGTTCCGCCGCGCGGTCGAGGAGGGGATCATCGATCCCAGGCGCACGCTGCAGATCGGCCTGCGCGGCACGCGCTACAGCGACGAGGACATCCAGTATGGCTACGACGTCGGCATGCGCATCATCACCATGGACGATTTCGAGGAGATGGGTCGCAAGGCGGTGATCGAGGAGATCCATCGCGTCGTCGGCCAGCACCCGACCTACGTCACCTTCGACATCGACGGGCTCGATCCGGTCTATTGTCCCGGCACCGGCGCGCCCGAGCCCGGCGGCCTCTCCATGCGCGACGCCCAGGTGGTCCTGCGCGGCCTGATGGGTCTCAACCTCATCGGCGGCGACGTGTGCGAAGTGTCGCCGCCACTCGACCCGCGAGGCCACACGGCGCTCAATGCCGCCAATCTGATGTTCGAGATCCTGTGCGTGGTCGCGGATTCGGTGGCGCGGCGGAAGGCCCGGCGCTGAAGGGGGAGGCCGCAGCTACGCCCTTAGCAAGACGGAGGATGAACCCCTGCCCGGATGGCGATCGTCGCGGGCAGGGCGACTGGTTCCGCCCAAGCCATTGCGAAGTGACGTAAAATATACCGATTGGTCTGGTCGGCGCGGCAGACGGGCTGTGCCCATTGCCGAGGTTTTGGGGCAAATTTTCACGATTCGCCATCTAACCAAAAATTCACGACCGTTCGACAACATGGAGCCCTCCGCGGGTGCGGCCGTGCGTCGTGCCCGCGGCTCAGGCCCACTGTTGGTTCGAGACGGGAAATCATGTTCATCAGCAATGCGATCAACCGGCTGCCGATCGGCCTCAAGCTGCTCCTGCCGGTGGTTCTGGCGCTCGTCGTTGCGCTCGGCGCGTCGGCCTGGCTGACGGCCCGGAAGAGCGGCGACATCGCGCGCGACCTGGCGCTGGAGGCCGGCAAGCAGCAGGCCAGCGACATCGCTTCCGATGTCGAGACGACCTTCGATCGCGCCTTCGAGACGATCGAAACCATCCGCGATACCTTCATCATGCTGAAGAAGCACGGGGTCACGGACCGGGACACCTATACGGACGTGCTGAAGGCCGCGCTCGAAGCCAACCCGGCCTATTTCGGCACCTGGACCGGCTGGGAGCCGAACGCGCTCGACGGCAACGACGCGGCTTATGTCAATGCGCCCGGCCACGATGCGACCGGCCGCTACGTGCCCTATGTGGTCCACGGCGAGAACGGCGTCGTGATCGAGCCGCTCAAGGACTATGCGGTCGACGGCGCCGGCGACTACTACCAGCTCGCCTTCAAGAGCGGCGAGCCGCAGATCCTGGAGCCCTACAGCTACGAGGCGGCCGGCCGGACGGTCGTCATGACCAGCCTCGCGGTGCCGATCGAAATCGACGGCAAGCGGGTCGGCGTGGTCGGCCTCGACATGGCGCTCGACGATCTGGCGAGCAGGCTCGATGCCATCAAGCCCTATGAGACGGGGTCGGTCTCCCTGGTTTCGAACAAGGGTCTTTTCGCCACGTTCCGGGACATGCAGTACATCGGCAAGCCGATTGCCGAGCAGAATCCCGCATTCGAGCAGGACCTTTCGCGCATCGCGGCCGGCGAGAGCTACGCGCGCAACGACTGGTCGAAGTCGCTGAACGTCGAGGTGACTCGGGTCTTCGAGCCGGTTCGCACCACGGCGGCGAAGACGCCCTGGTCGGTGATGGTGAACCTGCCGCAGGACAAGGTTCTGGCGCCGGTCCGCGAACTGACCTGGTACACGATCTTCGCTGCCGCCGGCGCCGTGCTGCTGCTGGGGCTGATCATCTTCGCGCTGACGCGGGGCCTGGTCTCGAAACCGGTCGGCAATCTGACGGGCGTGGTCGGCAAGCTGGCCGAGGGCAACACCACCGTCGAAGTGCCGGCGACGAAGCGCGGCGACGAGTTGGGCGTGATGGCGCGGGCGGTGGAGTTTTTCCGTCAGAAGCTGATCGAGATCGAGGAGCTGCGGCAGAAGCAGAAGCAGGCCGAGATCGAGGCCGCCGAGGCGCGCCGGAAAGGCATGCTGGATCTCGCCGATGGCTTCGAGGCAAGCGTGAAGAGCGTGGTCGAGGCCGTGTCGTCGGCGGCGACCGAGCTTCAGGCCAGCTCGCAGAGCATGGCCTCGATCGCGGAGGAGACCACGCGCCAGAGCGCGGCCGTGGCAGCGGCGACGCAGCAGGCCGCCGCCGGCGTCACCACGGTGGCGACGGCTTCGGAGGAACTCTCGGCCTCGATCGGCGAGATCAGCCGCCAGGTGAGCGAAAGCTCGAACGTGGCGCGCACGGCGGTCGAAGAGGTGAGCCGTACCGGCGAGACGGTCGAAGGGCTCGCAACCGCGGCGGAGCGCATCGGCGGCATCGTCCAGCTCATCAACGAGATCGCGAGCCAGACCAATCTGCTGGCGCTCAATGCAACGATCGAGGCGGCCCGGGCTGGCGACGCGGGCAAGGGCTTCGCGGTGGTGGCGTCCGAGGTGAAGAACTTGGCGAACCAGACCGCAAAGGCGACCGAGGAGATCTCCAGCCAGATCGGGACCATGCAGACGGTGACCAAGGACGCCGTGGCGGCGATGCAGAAAATCCGCGCCACGATCGACCGGGTCAACGAGATCGCGGCGACGATCGCCTCGGCGGTCGAGGAGCAGTCCGCGGCGACGAAGGATATCTCGGGCAATGCGCAGCAGGCGGCGCGGGGGACGGACGAGGTGACGCGCAACATCGCGGGCGTGTCGCAGGCGGCATCGGATGCCGGTCACGCGGCGTCGCAGGTGTTGAACGCCTCTTCCGATCTGTCGCGCCAGTCGGAGACGTTGCGCCAAGAGGTTGCGAGCTTCATCCGACGCGTACGCGAAGGATGACCGGCGGCCTCGCTGCGGCGGTTCCGACGGGCTCCCCTCGACCCCGTCGGGCCGCTGCAGACCGCCGATGGGGCAAGAGCATGAGCGCAGATGTTTGATTTTTCGGCACAGACGGCGCTCGTTTTCAGCGTGGTCACCGCGCTCGTGGTCACGGCAACGCTCTTTCACCTGTGCCGGATCACGGGTGCGCGGGAATATGGCTGCTGGGCGGTGGGCTACAGCATCTATGCGGTGCGCCAGGCGATCCAGCTCCTGATGGTGCTCGGCGTTCCCTACCTCGATCCCTTGCCCCACATTCTCGTCGTCGGTTATTTCGGTTGCATCTGGTACGGCGTCCGCATCTTCTTCGACAAGGACCGCTTCGATCGCGCGCTCGTGGCGGTCGGGCTGGTGCTCAGCGCCTGGGCCATCGGTGCAGGCCTGGTCGACGCGTCTTTCCTCGTAACCACCGCCCCGATCTATTTCGCCGGCATGGCGGTGATGGCGCACCTCGCTCACGAGTTCTGGCGCCGCCGCCGTGTCAGACATTCGAGCGGCCTGACTTTGCTGGCGGTGCTGTTCGCCCTGCGTGCGCTCCATTTCGGCGATTACCCCTTTCTTCGGCCGGTTGACTGGTTCGCGCCGTTCGGGTTCCTGCTCGGCACCTGGCTCGACATGGCCATCGGCGTGACGCTCCTGGTGACGGCGCAGCGCACGGCGCAGATCAGGGCCGAGCAGCTCGCCGGCTCGCTCCAGACCGAGAACGAGCTCAGGCGCGAGACCGAGGGGCTGCTGCGCGAGGCCAACGCGACCCTGAATGCGCTCGCAACGCGCCTCGAAATCGAGAAGGAGCAGGCGACCGCCGCGAATCGGGCCAAGAGCGAGTTCCTGGCCAACATGAGTCACGAGCTGCGTACGCCCTTGAACGCCATCATCGGCTTCGCCGAGATCCTGGAGACGACGCGCTCGAAGGAGCTGGACGCGGAAGCACGAGAATACCTCCGTCACATCACGACCAGCGGGCGGCATCTCGATGGCCTGATCACCCGCATCCTCGACTTCGTCCGCATGGAGACCGCGCGCTGGCCGATCGAGCTGCGCGCGACCGAGTTGCCGGCGATCCTGCAGGAATGCCTCGCCCTGCTGGCGCCCGAGGCGCAGCGCAAGGGACTGGCGCTGTCGTTGGAGGCCGAGCCGGCGCTGGTGCCGATCGTCACGGACGCCACGGCGTTGCGTCAGATCCTGGTCAGCCTCCTGTCCAACGCCGTCAAGTTCACGCGTGAAGGCGGCCGCGTCGCGCTGACGGCGCGTCGGAGCGATCGCGGCGAGGTGATCTTGAACGTTGCCGACACGGGCATCGGCATCGCCGCTGCCGATCTGCCGAGCATCTTCGACTTGTTCTGGCAAGGAGACACCTCGCTCACCAAGCGCTACGACGGCATGGGCCTGGGCCTGCCGATGGCCAAGCGGCTGGTCGAGTTGCTGGGCGGATCCATCACGGCCCACAGCGCGCTGGGACGCGGCACGATCATGACCGTGGTGCTGCCCGAAGGCGGCCCCGGCGCAGCGGCGGGGAACGCCGAGCGAAACGCAAACGGGATCGCGGCCAATCTCGAGAGACTGGCGGCGGCGTTCCCCGAGGAACCGGCGGAAAGCGCCGTGATCGAGCCGGCCGAGGCCCCGACGCGCGGCTGCGCCGTTAGCCGGGCGTGATCTCCTCGGGCTCCTGGGCCGCGGCCGCGCTGCGCCGCGCCCCCCGGTGTTCGCGCAGCGAGATATAGATGCCGCTCGCGACCAGGATCGCGATCCCGACCCAAGTCCAACGATCGGGAAAATCGCCGAAGGCGAAATAGCCGACCGTTACCGCGCCGATCATTTCGGTATAGGAGAAAGGCGACAGCATCGAGGCCTCGCCGCGCTCGTAAGCGAGGATGATGAGCAGGTGGCCGAGCGCCGCCACCGCCCCCATCGCCACCATGAACCCCCACTCGGCCGGCGTCGGCGGGACCCAGACGAAAGGCACGGCGAGGCTGGTGCCCAGCATGCCGATGAGCGCGGTGTAGGCGAGCGTCACCAGCGCCGGCGCGGTGCCGGCGAGCCGGCGCGTGGTGATGACGTAGAAGGCATAAACCGCACCCGTGCCGAGCCCGAACAGGGCCGCCGGCTGGAACACGCCAAGGCCCGGCCGCACGATGACGAGCGCGCCCGCGAACCCCACGGCCACCGCACTCAGGCGCCGCGCGCCCACCCGCTCGTCGAGCAGCAGAGGCGAGAGCAGCGTCACCACCAGAGGCGAGACGAAGCTCAAGGCCAGCGTGTCGGCGATCGGCATGCGCGAGACGCCGCCGAAGAAGAGGAAAGTGGCTGCGGTGAGGCAGCAGCCGCGCAGGAGTTGCAAGCCGGTGCGCGCAGGGATCAGCTCATGCGGGCGGTGGCGCAGAAGTGCTGCCGGCAGCAGCCAAAGCAGATGGAAGGTGAAGCGCGCCCAGGTGATCTGGAGCAGCGGCAGGCTATGGCTCAGATGCTTGGCGATCGCGTCCATGACAGGCAGCACCGCCATTGCGCCCAGGAGCAGCAGGATCGCGGTGAGCCGGCGTTGAGCGGGCATCCGGATGGCGGTCATGGGCGGCGGCTCGCGGGGCGGTCGCGCAACACGGCGCAGGGCTGGACGCGAAACATGCTGGACCTTGGAGCGGGATGTCGGGCGAGGCTGTGGGCGGCGAACCTCAGCCCTGCTGGTAGTGTGCGATGACGTCGTTTGCCGGCCCGATCTCGCGCACCCGGCCGGCCTCGAGCCATACCGCCTTGTTGCACAGCTCGGTCAGAAGCTGTGTGTTGTGCGAAGCCACGACCAGGATCTGGGTGCGGGCGATGAGTTCCTGCATCCGGGCGAAGGCGCGCTTGGCGAAATCGGCGTCGCCCACGCCGATCACCTCGTCCAGGAGCAGAATGTCGGGCGCTACGCAGGTCGAGATCGCGAAGGCGAGCCTGAGCCGCATACCGCTCGAATAGGTTTGCAGCGGCAGCGCGATATGATCGCCGAGATTGGCGAACGCCACGATCTCCTTCGTCTGCGCCACGATCTCGGCCCGGCTCATGCCGAGCAGAAGACCGCGCATGACGATGTTCTCCTCGCCTGTCGCGTCCTCGTCCATGCCGAGGCTCATGTCGAGCAGCGTCGCCATGCGGCCTTCGATCCGCATCCGGCCGAAGGCCGGCTCGTAGATGCCGGCCAGCACCGAGAGCAGCGTTGACTTGCCGGCACCATTGCGGCCCACCAGCGCCACCCGGTCGCCGGCGACGAACTCGCAACTCACCTCGCGCAGCGCATGGACCAGGATCTGATGGCGCGGCCCGGCGCCCACGCGTCCGGCCGGCAGCAGTCGCGACTTCAACGAGCGCGCACCGGCGCTGTAGACCGGAAAATCGACCGAAACCCGGTCGAGCTGGATCCGCGCCATCGGGGTCAGACCCAATAGGTGATGCGCGCGCGGAAGCGCACGAACAGCAGGAAGCTGACGAGCCCGCCCGCAGCCAGCATGCCAAGCACGGCAAGCCAGCTCGTGAGCGGCGGCGGCTGACCCAGAAGGGGCGCGCGCAGGATCGCGATGAAGTGCGTGGCCGGGTTGAAGGCCACGAACCGGCCGAGCCCGCCCAGATGCGCCGGGCTGTACAGCACCGGCGTCAGGAAGAACAGCAGCTGCACCAGGCTGACGGCAATCGGCGTCAGGTCGCGAAAGCGCGCCGCCACCATCCCGAGAACGAGCGCCAGCACCGCACCGGCCGCCGCCACCGCCAGCAGTCCGGGCAGGGCCATGAGCGTCCAGGCCGTGGGCGTCACGCCGAATACCGCCAGCACCACGACGACGACTGGCAGGTTGTGTGAGAACACCATGATGTTGCGCCACACCGAAGCCAGCACGAAGGTGCTTTTCGGCAACCGCATCTGGCGCAGATAGCGTCGAGCGGCAACGAACACATTGCAGCCATCGGTGATGAAGGCCGAAAGCAGCAGCCATGTCAGATAGCCGGTGGCGATGAAGGGCAGATAGTCGTTGCGCGCCGCGCCGAACAGCCGCGCGAACACCACGCCCACCAGCAGGATGAAGATCGCCATGCTGAGCGTGATCCAGAACGGACCCAGGAGCGAGCGGCGGTAGCGGGCCCTGAGCTCGCTCCAGCCCAGCAGCGTCCAGATGCGCCAGGCGGCGAAGCCGTCGCGCAGGTCGGCCAGCGCCGCGGCGAAGGCTTCGCGGCTCCAGCTCTCGGCATGCCCGCTGAGCAGGATCGCAGGGCCGCCGGCCATCGCGGACTCCGACGGCGATGCGGAAGAGGGCGGGATCGGGCCGGGCACGGGCAAGGCGAGATTCCGGGCTGGGGTGGACGGCGCCGACCCTAGGGCCTCGGAGCGGTTGCGGCAAGGCCCCCGGCCCGGAGGAAAACAGGCCTCAAAGGGGGGAACCGCCTCAGACCGGGTAAGGCGGCTTGTCCCAGCGTTTGGGCGAGAGCGTGAAGATCTCGAAGCCGTCGGTCGTGACGCCGATCGTGTGCTCGAACTGGGCGGAGAGCGAGCGGTCGCGCGTCACGGCGGTCCAACCGTCGTCGAGCAGCTTCACCTCGAAACGTCCTGCATTGATCATCGGCTCGATGGTGAAGAACATGCCCTCGCGCAACACCGGGCCGCTGCCGGCCCGGCCGAAATGGAGCACGCTGGGCGCGTCGTGGAACACGCGACCGATGCCGTGGCCGCAGAAATCGCGCACCACCGAGAAGCGGTGGCTCTCGGCGTAGGTCTGGATGGCGTGGCCGATATCGCCCAGCGTGGCGCCGGGCCTGACCGCCTGGATGCCGCGCATCATCGCCTCGTAGGTGACGTCGCACAGCCGCCTGGCCTTCACCCCGACATCGCCGACATAGAACATCCGGTTGGTGTCGCCGTGCCAACCATCGAGGATCACGGTCACGTCGATGTTGAGGATGTCGCCGTTCTGCAGCTTCTTGTCGCCCGGGATGCCGTGGCAGACCACATGGTTGATCGAGGTGCAGATCGACTTGGGGAAGCCGCGATAGTTGAGCGGCGCCGGGATCGCATTATGGTCCACGATGAAATCGTGGCACAGCTTGTCGAGCTCGCCCGTGGTGACGCCGGGCTTGATGTAAGGCGCGATGAAGTCGAGCGTCTCGGCCGCCAGCCGCCCGGCTCGGCGCATCCCGGCGAAATCCTCGGGGCCGTGGATCTTGATGCGGCGCTCTTCGTGGCGCCAGTCGTGGGCGATGTCGTTGGCGGTCATCATGCCTTATGGGACTGCCGGGCTAATGGCCGCACGGAAAAAGGGGAGACCTTGGGGGCGGCGCCCGGGGCCTCGGCTGAATTAATGGCGAATGCCTTCGATTTGCAAGGGGGCGCCTGCCGAGGCGCAGTTTATCTCGCCGTTTCGACCTGCCCCAGGTCCTAACCCTGCCACGGGCGGCGGGGCGCGCCGGCGTTGCGGCAGCCGGACCTCGAGGTTACTCTCGGCAGCCAAATCCCTCCATGCAAAGGTCGATTTTTCCCATGCGCATCTCGGTCCTGGCCTTGGCGCTGCTGCTCGCCGCTTGCTCCGGTTTCCGCACGCCCGAGTGGCTGCGAGAGGACGGGGGTCAGACGAGCGCGCCGTCCGACGTCCTCGAATCCTGCCGGCAGCAGGCCCGCGCCATGATCAAGCGCGACCAGACGATCGACCAGGACATCGGCGGGCAGAACACCAATCCGGACATGATGCAGGGGCAGGGCGAGCTCAACCGCAACCTCGACGAATACAGCACCAACGCCCGCTTCGAGCAGATCGTCGAGGACTGCATGAAGGCGCGCGGCTATGGCGGCGCGCAGAGCACCAAGCCGGTGCAGGTGGAAGGCGTGCCGCCGTTGCCGCAAGGCACGGCCCCGCCGCCCCCGCAGCCTGAGCCCGAGATCCAGATGCAGTCCCCGCCGCAGCCCTAGCCAGGAACGGGATAATCGGCGCTCGGGGGAGGATCCACACCTCGCGCTTCGGCCCACTGCCTGGAAGGGAAAGGGCGAAAGGGAAGGCAATCCGTGTTCCGCCCCCTTCCCTGCGAGCCCTTGGGAATGTCGGCGATGCCGGCGGGAAGGGAAGAGGCGGGGGCCAGAGGTTGCGCTCGGCCGGAATTCCGCGCAGCATCGCCCGCGCTGTCTCAGATACTGCCTCCCTCCGAGCCGTCCCATGACAGAGCCGACGACCGAACCCGCCGCCGATCCGACCGCCAAGCCGGATTCCGGCGGCGCCACCGCCGCCGTTCTCATCATCGGCAACGAGATCCTTTCGGGCCGCACCCAGGACGTGAATCTGGCCTACTTGGCGAAGGAGCTGGGCGCGATCGGCATCCCGGTGCGCGAGGCGCGCGTCGTGCCGGACATCGAGGCGGAGATCGTGGCGGCGGTCAACGCGACCCGCGCCAAATACACCTATGTGTTCACCACCGGCGGGATCGGGCCCACCCATGACGACATCACCTCGCCTTCGGTGGCCAAGGCCTTCGGGGTCGAGCTGGTGCTGGACCCCGAGGCGGTGGCGCTGCTTCGGCGGCACTACACGTCCGACATGCTGAACGAGGCGCGCCTCAGGATGGCGACCGTGCCCAAGGGCAGCCGGCTCGTCGACAACCCGGTTTCGGCGGCACCCGGCTTCCAGATCGGCAACGTGTTCGTGCTGGCGGGCGTGCCGGCGATCATGCGGGCCATGTTCGACGGGCTCAAAGGGCGCCTTGCGGGCGGGCGGCCGGTCATGGCCGCCACCGTCAGCACCTATTTGGGCGAGGGCACCATCGCCCGGGCGCTGGGCGAATTGCAGGCCAGGCATCCGAAGGTGGAGATCGGCAGCTACCCCTTCTTCCGTCAGGGCAAGTTCGGCACCAGCCTGGTCGCGCGGAGCCGGGACGAAGCCGAGCTGGCGGCCGCGGCCGAGGGCCTGCGCCGGCTCATCCGCGACCACGGCGCCGAGCCGGTGGAAGGAGAGATCGAGTAGGGGGCTTCGGGAAGGTTCAGGTCCTTCCGGCCCCGGCTTCGGCGGGCGGCGTGGCCGGCCGCAGGAAGTTCTTGGCGAGGGCGTGATAGACGCCTTCGGGGCAGACCAGGCGCGAGGTGCTGGAGGCGATGAGGGCCGCCGCCATCAGCGGCACCAGCATGGCGTGATTGTCGGTCATCTCCGTGACGATGACGAAGGCGGTGATCGGCGCCTGCACCACGCCCGCGAAGTAGGACACCATGCCGAGCAGGATCAGGACGCCGACCGGTGCCGCCGGAAAGAGCGGCGCAACGTTCAAGCCCAGGCCGGCGCCGACGGCGAGCGAGGGCGAGAAGATTCCGCCCGGGATGCCGCTGACGGCCGAAAGCGCGGTGGCGGCCAGCTTGAGCAGGCCGAAGCTCCAGGGCAGCGGCGCCCCGCTCGCGAGCGCAGCTTTGACCTGGTCGTACCCGGTGCCGTAGACGGTATCGCCCGAGACGAGCCCGCAGAGCGCCACGGCGAGGCCGCACAGGCCCGCGAATGGGACCGGATGCGCCTTGATCGCCCGTCCGACCCTGCCCGGCAGCCCGCTCGCGGCCACGATCAGGATCCGGCTGAAGACACCGCCGGCAAGGCCGCCGAGCACGCCGCAAAGCGGGATCGCGAGCCAATCCAGGCCGGTTTCGAGCATCGCCGAGGTGGTGCCGAAATAGGTGTAGTCGCCGACCAGCGCCATCGAGGTCAGGCCGGCCGCGATCACGCCGCCGATGATGAGGCCGCTGGTGCGCACCTCGAAGGCGCGGCTCATCTCCTCGATGCCGAACACGATGCCGGCCAGCGGCGTGTTGAAGGCCGCCGCGACCCCGGCGGCGGCACCCGCCAGGATCAGCCCCGGCTGGCGGCGCGGCGACATGCGGCCGATGGCGAACATGATCGAGGCGCCCACCTGAACCGTCGGCCCCTCGCGGCCGGCCGAGGCCCCGCACAGGAGCCCTAGCAGGGTCAGGAGGATCTTGCCGACGGCGATGCGGATCGAGACGAGCCGGCCGCGCTCGGCCTGCTCTCTAAGCGCACGCGCCGCGATCGCTTGCGGGATGCCGCTGCCCTGGGAATTGCGGAAGTAGCGGTTGGTCAGATGGACGGAGAGCGCGAAGCCGACGGGCGTGGCCAGGAGCGAGGCGTAGCGCCAGTGCGCGAGCAGCAGCCGGAAGGCCTGTTGAGCGGCATCGGCTGCGATCGCCAGGCCGACGGCGGCGGTGCCGACGACGATGCCGCCCAAGAGGAAGATGGCGCGCCGCTGCCAGCGGGCCGACAGCACGCGGACGAGCCGGGCGCGGCGGGTCGACGTGAACGCGGTCATGAACAAGGCAATGGGACTGTGGAGCACCTGAAACAATGCCGCAGCGACGCGTCCGGACCAAGCACATTCCCGAGGGCTTGGCGCCGTGGCGGCAGGTCCTGCGGCCGGCGTGCATGGAATGCCTTGTGCCGCCGGCCCCCCGCCGACTAGCCTTCCGGCCGTCTGCCGCACCCTTCATGCCCGCTTGGCGGAACAGGTAGACGCAAGGGACTTAAAATCCCTTGGCCCGCAAGGGCCGTGCCGGTTCGATTCCGGCAGCGGGCACCAGCATCAGCTTCTTGCGCTCGACGAGCGGCAGCGCCGCTCCCTCAGCGGGGATGCCGTCATGATGGTTGCATAAGGGCGGGAAGGGACGGGCCCTGCCGAAAGGCCGGCCCGCGAAACCGAGAGGATTCCAGCGGGCCGACCGGGCCCCTTGTCCAGGGACGCTCGGAGGAAGCTCGCCCGCACCAGGAAGTTCCACAGCGCGATGCGCGCTTCCTCGTAGATGAGCGCGTCGTGCAGCACGCCCTCGGGCTCGAAGAAACCCACATTGCTCTGCCCGCGCAGGAGCCGCCGGCAGCGCCCCTGCGCTTGGGCTTCGTGCTCGCCGTCGAACCAGAGATCGTTCCTGGAGAGGATCACCAGCGTGGGCAGCCTGGGGGCCGCCGCCGTCGGCGCGAAGCGGCAGGGCGCACCGATGGCGAAGCGCCCGGCCAGCGCCGGGTCGGCGAAGGCCAGCACCGCGTCGCCGCCCTCGTCGAAGCCGCCGGCGAAGATCTTGCGCTTGTCGGCCCAAGGCGCAGCCAGCACCCGTTTCAACGCATAGGCCAACTCCTCGATGCGCCAGCGTTGCACCTGCGCGAAGGGCGCGTTCTCGATGCGCTGCAGCCTGAGCGGGTCGCAGGTCTCGGGCCGGTCGGCGCGCGCGAAGCTGTTGGGCACCACCACGATGAAGCCCATCTCGGCCAGCGCGCGGCCCTGGTTGCGCACATCGGCCAGATCGTCGCTGCGCTGGCAGCCGTGCAGATGGATCACCACCGGCTGCGGGTCACCCGCATCCTGCGCCAGAAAGGCCTGGATGTAAGGCGCTCCCAGCGCGCCGCCGATGATGCGCAGGTTGAGGTCCTCGTCCTCGTAGCGCAGATAGACCTGGGCGCGATCCCAGGTGGCGGCAAGATCCGCGTCGGCGGCGCCATCGCTCGCAGCCAATACGCCGCCTCCGCCGGCTCCGGCGCTCTCCTGCGCATGGGGCCCGGAAATGCGTCCCGGGCCGAGCGCGGCGAGGCCGGCCAGCGCCAGCATCGCGAGAAGGGCGGCAGTGGGCCGCATGGCTTCGTCATGCTAGCGGTCGCCGGCCGGTTCCGCCAGTCACGCGCGCGACACGAGAATCGGGCTATCGTGATACCGGCCGCGGGCACGAAATGCGCGCCGTGGATGCCCGCGGCGGCTTCGAGAGGGAGGGAGCGCCCATGCATGACTGGGGTTATGGCCCGCACTATCTGATCAGCCTGCTGCTTTTGGTGGTGCCGACCTGGATGATCATGAAAAAAGCCGGATTCAATCCGGCTTTGTCGCTGTTCCTGATCTTGCCCGGGCTGGGAGCGATCATCGTCGTGGCGATTCTGGCCTTCGCGCGCTGGCCGGCCGTGGATGGAGGGCAGGCCTGATGGACCAGGGAATGGGTTACGGCTATGGCGGCGACATGGCCGGTCTCGGCCTGTTCATGCTGGCTGGCCTGCTGCTCTATGTCGTGATCGTGCTGTAGCTGGGCGGGCGCATCCTGCACCATGCCGGCTATTCGCGCTGGTGGGCGCTGACGCAGCTCGTCCCGGTCGTGAACCTGATCATGATCTGGATCTTCGCCTTCGCCGACTGGCCAGCGCTGAAGGGGCGGGGCCGCCCGGTCGCCTGAGCCGGCTCGTCAGGCGGCGGGCTTGGCCGCCACGCGCTCCAGGAGCCGGTGCATGAAGCCCTCGCAGAGTGCCAGCTGCTCGAGGCTGACCCACTCGTTGGGCTTGTGCGCCTGGTCGATGCTGCCCGGGCCGCAGATGACGGTGGGCAGGCCCGCCTGCTGGAACAGCCCCGCCTCGGTGCCGAACGCGACCTTGCGCACCCGGTTCGAGCCGGCGAGCGACTTGGCCAGCACCACGACGTCCTCCTCTTCCGGCATGTCGAGGCCGGGAAAGGCCGAGATCTCCTCGAAGCTGATGCCGGTATCGGGCGCGACCGCCCGCATGGCCGGCAGCAGCTCGCGCTCGGCGAAGCCCTTGAGCTCGGCGATCAGCGCCTCGGGATCCACGCCCGGCAGATAACGTAACTCGAAATCGAAATAGCAGTCCTTGGGCACGATGTTGAGCGCCGTGCCGCCCTGGATCACGCCGGTATGCACGGTGCTGTGCGGAATGTCGTAATCCTGGTCGAACGGCCCTTCCTTGGCGCAGCGCTGGGCCACGCGCCTCAGATAGGCGATCATCTCGGCGGCATATTCGATCGCGTTGACGCCCTTTGGCGCCAGCGAGGAATGGGCCTCGAACCCGCGCACCCGGCAGCGCAGGCTCTTCTTGCCCTTGTGCGCGACGATCACCTTCATGTCGGTGGGCTCGCCCACGATCACGGCCGCGGGCTTGATTCGGAACTCCTCGAGCAACGCGATGAGCCGTCGCACGCCGACGCAGCCCACCTCCTCGTCGTAGGAGAAGATCAGGTGGATCGGATGTTGCAGGGGCCGCTTCAGGAACTCCGGCACCATGGCGAGCGCGATGGCGAGGAAGCTCTTCATGTCGCAGGTGCCGCGCCCGTAGAGGCGGCCGTCGCGCTCGGTGATGGTCCAGGGATCGCTGTCCCATTCCTGCCCGTCGACGGGCACCACGTCGGTATGGCCCGAGAGCGCGATCCCGGGTTTATCGGCGGGCCCCAGCGTGGCATAAAGATTGGCCTTCTTGCCGGTCTCGTCGAAGACCAGCTGCGACTCGACCCCGTGCGAGGAGAGATAGTCGCGGATGAAGCCGATGATCTCGAGGTTGGAGTTGCGGCTCGTGGTGTCGAAGGCCACGAGCTTGCGGATCATGTCGAGGCTGCGCGAGGAGGGCGGCAAGATGAACGGTTCCGTGTTTACGATGGCGGAAAACGCTCATCATAGGCCAGGCTTGGTTGCCGAGCCAATAATCCGCCGGCTGGACCGGTGCGGGCCGCAGTTTTTTCGTCGCCCCCGCCCCCGGGGTCCGGCCGAAGGCCGGCCCGAGGACAGGCTCCGACGGGGGCCCATGAACACGGGCTTGGCCAACGAGGACCCGGAGTTGACACGGCTGTTCATCGATTCCCGCCAGGGCGCGCCCTGGCGCAGCCATGCCAATCGGGCCGCCGCCTGATGCGCGAGCGCATCGTCCCGAGACTGTGGTTCAGGCGCGAGCCCGTGACGGGACCGGGCCCCGTGGTGCTCGATTCCCCTCATAGCGGTAGGGACTATCCCGAGGATTTCGGCTACGCGGCTCCGTTCGCGGCACTCCGGCGCGCCGAGGACGCCTATGTGGACGAGCTCTTCGCCGACGCGCCGCGGCTGGGTGCAGGCCTGCTGGCGGCACTCTTCCCGCGCAGCTACGTCGATCCCAACCGGCACGAGACCGAGATCGATCCGCTGCTGCTGGCCGATCCCTGGCCCGGCGAGATCCGCCCCTCGCACCGCGCGGAGCGGGGGCTCGGCGTGGTGCGCCGGCTCGTGGGCCCGCGGCTCGCCGTCTACGACCGGCTGCTGCCCTCGGCCGAGGTCATGGGCCGGCTGGCGCGTTGTCATCGGCCCTATCACGACGAGCTGCAGGCCATGCTGGACGCGACCCATGCGCGCTTCGGCCAGGTCTGGCATCTCAACTGTCATTCGATGAAGGCGATGGCGCGCAGCAACCGGGATGCGCCGGTGCGCCTGCGCGCGGACTTCGTGCTGGGCGACCTCGACGGCGAAAGCTGCGACCCCGCCTTCCGCGATCTGGTGGCCGAAACCCTGCGCGCGATGGGCTATTCGGTCGCGCTCAATCGGCCGTTCAAGGGCGCGGAGCTGGTGGCGCGCCACGGCGTGCCGCAGCACGGGCGCCACTCGCTGCAGATCGAGATCAACCGGCGCCTCTATATGGACGAGATGGCGGTGGCGAAGCATGACGGCTTCGACCGGCTCAAGGCCGACCTCGCGCGGCTGGTGGCGCGCATCGTCGAATTCGCCGCCACCGAGGCCGAAGCGGCGGAGTAACGCATCCAGACGCCCTCGTCCCGAGCTTGTCGAAGGATCAGGGCGCTTGTCGGCCTGGTGACCCGATTCGGCTCCTCGTGCTTCGCCCTTCCACGCGCTTCACGCGGGCGCTCAGGGTGGGGGGCTCGGCATGAGGAATCTCGTTCAGGGCGCGAATTGCTCGCTGAGGATGCGCTCCTCGAGATTGTGCTCGGGATCGAACAGCAGCGTCAGCCGGAGCTTGGGATCCACGCGCACCTTGACCTCCACGACGTCGCGCACCTCGGTGGAATCGGCGACGGCGCTGACCGGCCGCTTGTCGGGCTCGTGGATCTCGAACACGGTTTCGGCCGTCTCGGGCAGGAGCGCGCCACGCCAGCGCCGCGGCCGGAAGGCGCTGATCGGCGTCAAGGCCAGGAGATTGGAGCCCAACGGCAGGATCGGCCCGTGCGCCGAGAGGTTGTAGGCGGTGCTGCCGGCGGGCGTGGCCAGGAGCACGCCGTCGCAGATGAGCTCCGGCAGCCGAACCGTGCCATCCACCCGGATCGCGATCTTCGCCGCCTGGCGCGTCTCGCGCAGCAGCGACACCTCGTTGATGGCGATCGCCTCGGTGATCTTCCCGTCGCGGCAGCGTGCCACCATCTGCAGCGGCCGCAGCGTCACCACCTGCGCGCGTCCGATGCGGTCCGGCAGGTTTTCCTCGCGGTACTGGTTCATCAGGAAGCCGACCGTGCCGCAATTCATCCCGTAGATGGGCACGGCGCGGCTGAGATAGCGATGCAGCGTCTCCAGCATGAAGCCGTCGCCGCCCAAGGCCACGATCACATCGGCCGTGGTCGGGTCGGTCGCGCCGTAGCGGTGGACGAGCCGCTGGAAGGCGCTGCGGGCCTCGGGTGTCTCGGCCGCGACGAAGGCGATGGCGCGATCGGACAAGCGGTTTTCCCCTCGGGGTTGGCAGGCGCTCACACTATAGCGGCGGGCGGAACGCTTGCCATCGGGCGCTTGGCCCTCGCGGCCTTGCCAGCGCCGGGGCGGAGGCGGCAAAGTGCGCGCCCTGCGCCATCCGCAAGGGGACCGGCATGCGGGGCCAAAAGGGATCGGGGAAACCCGTCGCCGCTGGGAGGGAAGCCATGCGAGAAATGGATCGAGCCGGCGCGCGGATGCGCTTCGCGGGCTGGCTGCTGGGCTTGATGCTGCTCATGAGCACCCTGCCGGCCAAGGGGCAGGACCAGGGCGACAACCATGCCGGCTACTATTATCCGCCGCCACAGGAGACGGAGACCCACATATCGCAGGTGGCGGCGTTGCCCGACAGCGATCGCAACCGGCGCATCGGCTTCGTCACCGGGCTCACCAAGCAGCTCCTGGCGCAGCGCTACGACCCGGGTTACGCCGTCTTCGCCAAAGGCGACGGCGCCGACAAGCTCATCATCGTGAGCCTGGAGCAGGGGCGCCTCGACACCGTCTATCGCGCCCGCGCCCTTCTGGCGACGCTGACGGCGGTCTCGCGCATGACGCCCTTCTTCCAGCAGAACACCATCGCCGAGCAAGCGACCTTCCTCGACCTCCTGAAGCTCTTGGGCTTCAAGCAGGTCACGGTCAGCGACGGCGACAAGTTCGCCCAGCAGATCCAGATTCAGTAGGGAGGGACCGGCGTCCCCGGTTTCGACGGCCGCAGGAGAAGCGCGGGAGCAGCAAAAAGGGCCGGCCGCCGCTTCGGCGACAGCCGGCCCGCAAAAGCCCACCTCTGCTCAGGCCGGGCGATAATCCTGCGACTTGAAGGTCACATGCCGGACGTTCTCGGGCGCCTCGGCAATGCGCCGGATATTGCCCCAGGTCTGCTTGTAGTTCGGGATGACGAGCTCGTTGACCCCCTTCGACACCACGTTGCCCTGCGGTCCGGTGGGGTAGGCGAACAGCATGAAGGTCTCCTTCCGGCGCGCGGTCGGCGTCGGGTAGGCCATGGCCTGGGTCGAGCCGTTGTCGTTGTAGACCTCGACCAGATCGCCGGCCCCGATCCCCAGCTCCTTCATGTCGTCGGGATTCATCTGGATGAAGGGCAGCGGGAAGCGGTCCATGACGAAGTCGTTCTGCTGATCGAGATAGGCCGACTGCCAGACATGGTTCGTCCGACCGTTGTTGATGAGGAAGGCGAACTTGTCCTTCTCCGCCTGCTTGCCTTCGGCCTGCAGACCCCGCCACGCAGTGGCCATGAAAGTGGCCTTGCCGTCCTTGGTGCCGAACTTGCCGTCCGTGTAGAGACGCTTGGTGCCGACGATCTTGCCGTCCTCGAAATCCACGGCCGGCTCCTGGAAGCCGTTCGTGCCCATGGCGCGCAGCCGCTCATAAGTGACGAACTCGCCGCCCGCCGCGTGCTTGGCGTAGCCGTCCATGAAGGCGTCTTCCTCGGTCTTCCAGTCATAGCCCTTGAATTTGTCGGCCACGTCGTTCTTCCCGGCTGCCCGCCAGGAGCGCTCGAGCGCCTGGGCGAGGCCGGCCGCGATCAGGCAGTCGGGCTTGGCCTGGCCGGGTGGGTCCATATAGCGCTCCGTCAGCCGCATGCGCCGCTCGCCGTTCATCGAGGTCAGGTTCATCTCGCCCGAGGTCGCGGCCGGCAGCACCACATGGCAGGCTTGGCTGATCTTGGTTGGCACGATGTCCACGTTGACGGCGAAGAGGCCGCCCTGACGGATGGCGCCCATGACAGCATCGAGCAGTTTGGCCCGGTCGCCGTAGGGCACCAAGGCCATGGCATCCTTCACCATGTCGGTGCGCTTCTTGTAGACGTTCTTGAACTCGATGGCGTTGAGCGTGGTCTTGTAGTGATCGCAGCCCCAGATGTGGTGCACCCCGCCCTTGCCGCCGATGAGCAGCTGATCGACATAGGCGGCCGGGCGCCCGACATGGGCGTCGGAGGGCCGGACATAGCCTTCCTGGTGGCCGCCGAGGCGCACGCAGCCGCCGCCCGGCCGGCCGATATTGCCGGTCGCAAGCGCCAGGTTCACCAGCGCGCCATTGGTGCGGTAGTTGTCGTTGCCCCAGATCAGGCCCTTCTCGTAGGCGAACATGGTGCGCCGCCGCTTGCCGTCCTTGGGCTCGGCGATGAAGCGCGCCGCCGTCTCGATCTCCTGCACCGTGAGGCCGGTGATCTTGGCCGCGTCCTCGAGGCTGGTGCGGTTGGCTTTGAGCGCGCCCTCGAAGCCGCTGGTGTGGGCCGCGATGAACTCCTTGTCGATCCAGCCCTTGTCGGCGACGTAGGTGAAGAGCGCATTGAACAGCGCCAGATCGGTGCCGGATTGGATCGCCAGGTGCAGCACGTTCTCCTTGCCGGCCTCGACCTCGCAGGCGTTGACCGTGGTGGTGCGGCGCGGATCGACGATGACGATGCGCCCCGCCGCATGCGGCTCGCCCGGAAGCTGCTGCTTCTTCTTGTCGAGGCTGGTGCCGCGCAGGTTCGGGATCCAGTGGTTGAGGAAGTAGTTGGTCTGGGTCTCGAGCGAGTTCTTGCCGACCGCGAAGATGGTGTCGGCAAGCTCCGCATCCTCGTAGCAGTTGTTGAGCTCGCCCACGCCCATGTCGCGCGTGGCGTGGACCTCTGAGTTGTAGGCGGGGCGGTTATGGATGCGGATGTTCTTGACCTTCATGCTCTCGAAATAGAGCTTGCCGGTCGCCCAGGTGTTCTCGTAGCCGCCGCCGGCGCCGCCATGGTCGTAACAGGAGACGATCAGGCCATCCTCGCCCTGCTCCTCGACGACGCGGCGCGTCACCTCGGCGACCAGATCGAGCGCATCCTCCCAGGAGGTCGGGTAGAGCCCGCCATAGCGCCAGACCAAGGGCGCCGTCAGGCGCTGAGCCTGCGTGCCGGTGACGGCGGAGAAGGACATCTCGGCCATTCGCGCGCCTCGGATCGAGCCCAGACCCGAATTCACCTCGCAAGCCGGATCGGGCTTGATGACGATGTGCACGTCGCGGCCGTCCTGCTTGACGATGTTGTACATCGCCGGCGAGAACCAGGCCGGCGTCTCGGCGTCCTGCTGCTTGGAAAGATCGACGTCGAAGGCGTTCTTGTCCGAGGCCGTGCCGCCTTGCTTGTTGACGTCCCAGCTATAGGCCTTGTAGCCGCAGCCGACGATGCAGTAGTGGCAGGTGACGTTCTGGACCTTGGCGTCCTTCGGCGGGATCGGCAGGCGGTCGATATTGCGTTTGTAGGCCATGATGCCCTCCCTTACGCCTTGAGCACGTTGCTGAGACGGCCGTAGATCAGCTCGTCCACGGCTACGGCGTAGATGTCGCCCTTGTCGTCCACCTGCAGATGGAATTGCGGCAGGTTCTGCGTCGCCTGGCCCCAGATTTGCTGACCGCCCTTCTCGCAGTCGAAGCGCGAATAGTGGCCGGGACAGTTGAGCGACTTGTCGTCGGCGACGTAGTGGAGCGGGAAGCCCTTGTGCGGGCAGAGCGTGGAGAAGGCCACCACGTCGCCGTCGGGGCCGACGCCGCCCGTCACCGCGCGGCCGAGCTTGATGAGGACGCCCGGCGAATCCTGATCGGGGTAGGCGATCTCGACCGGCTCGTCGGTCTTGAGGTCCTTGAGGTTCGCAAGCTTGGTCGAGGGGTAGGTGACGCGCGCGAGCGAAGGTGCGGCCTGCGCCTCGCGGGCGGCCGGCACGACAGCGGCCGCGGCGCCGGCGGCCGCGACGGCGCCGCCTTTGAGGAATTGGCGTCGGCCGACATCGATCAGCCGTTCGCACTTCTTGGATTGCATGGGGTCCTCCCGGAGTTTTGTTTTCCAGGAGTCATAGATGCAGCCGCCGTGCCAGAACGGCCCGCTCTCGGATTCGACGCGACTTCAGGGCGTTACTGCGATGCAGCGCGATCGCCGGCGTTCGAGGAAGCGAACCCTGAGCCCGTGGACGTTCGGATTTCTAGACGCTCAGTCGCGCGGATCGCCGGAGATGCCGAGGCGGCGCATCTTCTCCCACAGCGTGGTGCGCGAAATTCCCAGCCGCTGGGCCGCTTGCTGCACCTGGCCCGCCGTCGCTTCGAGAGTGGCGAGGATATGGCGCCGCTCGGCGGCGTCGCGCACCGCGGCGAGCGAGGCGCCCGACGCCGAAAAATGCCCGCTGGTGGCCTGCTCGGGGAACAGATCCTCGGCGCCGATCCATGCACCGTCGGCGAGCGCGACCGCCCGCTCGATCCGATTCCTGAGCTCGCGCACATTGCCGGGCCAGTCATGGGCTTCGGCCTCCGCCTCGGCCTGCGGGGTCAGACCGCGCACTGGCTTGCCCATCGCCTCGGCGAAGTAGTCGACATAGCGCTGCAACAGCGGGCGAATGTCGTCGCGGCGCTCGCGCAACGGCGGCAACGCGATGGGGATCACATTGATCCGATAGAAGAGATCTTCGCGAAAGCGACCCTCCCTTACCCGCGCCTCGACGTCGGCGTTGGAGGCACAGACGAGACGGGCCCGGAACTGCAGCGGCTGTTCGCCCCCGAGCCGGAAAAAGGTTCGCTCCTGAACCAGGCGCAGCAGCTTGGCCTGCACCGGCAGCGACAGCTCGGTTACTTCGTCGAGAAACAGGATCCCGTCCCGCGCCCGCTCGGCATAGCCTTCGTGGCGGGCGTGGGCGCCGGTGAAGGCGCCGCGTTCGTGCCCGAACAGCTCGCTTTCGATAAGCTCGCTCGGAATCGCGGCACAGTTGACGGCCATGAAGGGGGCGCCGGCATGTCGCGACAAGGCATGGAGATGCCGCGCCGCGACCTCCTTGCCGACGCCGCTCTCGCCGGTGAGAAGCACGGTGCTGTCGATGTTGGCGATTCGATGCACGAGCGCTTCGATGCGCTGCATCGCCTCCGATCGGCCGAGAACGCCGCCCGCCGCAGTGTCGGTGCGGTCGCGCAGGAGATGCTCGACGCGGCCGAGAAAGTCCTCCATCGCGAAGGGCTTGGTCAGGTAATCGTTGGCGCCGGCGCGCATGAGGCGCACCGCCTGGTCGATCTCGCCGAAGGCCGTGATGAAAAGCACGGGGCAGCCCCGTAGTGCAGGCATGGCGGCGCGGAAGAGTTCTTCGCCGTTCATGTCGGGGAGCCGGATGTCGCAGATCATGAGATCCGGCGGGGCTTCGGCCAAAGCGTCGAGCGCCTCGCCGCCGGTATGCCACCAGACCGGCTGGTATCCTTCCAGCGCCAAGCGTTGAGCCAGGGATTCGCCCATGATGGCGTCGTTTTCGAGGATACCGATCCGCCTGCGATCGCGCTCGCTAGGCAACAGCATCGAGCGTCTCCTCCTGGACAAGGGGCAGGTAAACGGTGATCCGCGTGCCGTCCTGGCGGCCGGGATCGATCTCGATCCGGCCGCGATGGCGAACCACCAGCATGCAGACGGTCCAGACGCCAAGCCCGACATTGCCAATCGGCGGCTGGCGCGCGGCGGACGGATTTTCGTAATGGCGACGGACCTCGGCCGGCAGGCCTGGGCCTTCATCCTCTATGGTGAGATGAAGGGCATCGCAGTCGACCGCGGCGTGAAAACGGATGTTCCCGCCCGAGGGCGAGGCGGCACAGGCGTTCAGCAGCAGGTTTAGCGCGATTTGCCGGACCGCGCCGCCATCCACCGCCACGCGCTCGGGCAACATGTTCTGCCAAGCCAGGGCGAGGCGACGGCGCGCGATCTCGTGCTGAATGAGGAATTTCAGGTCCTCCAGGCCGTTGTGGTCGAGCGGGCCGGCTCGGGCCGTCCCCTTGTAGGTGGCGAGGCTGGCGCGAACGACATTGGCGATATCCAAGAGGCCTCGGCGCAGCAGAGCAAGGCTACGATGCCGGACCTCGGCGTCCTGGCCGTGTCGGTCCAGCGTATCCACGAGGTTCAGCAATCCGCCCAGCGGGTTGTTGACCTCGTGCGCCATGCCCGAGGCAAGCTTGCCGAGCAGCGCCGCCTTCTCTTCCTCGGCGAGCCGTTGCGCCAGCGCCGCGCGCTCCTTGAGCGCTGCCGCCATCGCATTGAAGCTCTTGATCAGACGATGAAGCTCGGCGTCTCGGCCGCGCGCCAGGTGGGCGGGCAGCGGCGCCACCGCGCCGTCGCGTGCGCGCTCGATATGCGCGGTCAACAACCCGATCGGCCGCATCATCCGGCGGATCCAGAGATAGCCGGCGGCTGCGAAGGTGAGCGTGAGTGCGGCATTCAGCAGCACCAGGGCGATCAGCACCTCATGGCGCAGCGCCAACAGATCGCTGATGTCGATCTCGGCGACGATCCGTCCGACGGGGATGCCTTCCTGCACCAGCTCGCGGCTGGCCCAGGCCAAGCCCGCCGCCTCGTCCAGTGCGAGCTCGCCGGCCGTGATGTGCTTGAGCAGTTCGGCCGGCAAGGGTGCGCCCGATGGGAAAATCCGTGGATCCGACGAGGCGAGCACCAGCCCGTTCGGCAAGGTCACGGCGGCGAAGCGAGCCTTGACGCCGCGATAGCGGTCGCGGGCGCGATCGAGCGCGTCGAAGGTCTCCCAAACGTCGGCCCGGATCACCGACGGCAGGACGGCGGTCGACAGGCCATCGAGATAGACGCCGGTCGTCTGCTCGAGACCTGTGCGCTGCACGGCGCCCAAGCGGGCCAGGACCACATTCGAGACGGCGACGCCGACCGCCACCATGAGGGCGGCCACCGCCAGCGGCACGCGCAGGAGAAGAGGCCAGGTCGCCGGATTGAGGTGGCGGATCGTCAAGCCTGCCTCAGTACGTCCCGGTATTTCCGGGCGATGCCGTCGAACAGCGCCATCGAGCCCGGGATGAAGCCGTCGAGCCGCAAGGTCTGCAGCAGCGACCGGCCCTCCTCGTCGCCGACCATGCGATAGAGCGCCTGGGCCAGGCTCTCGACCGAGGACTGGCTCCGGCGGCGCTGATGGCAGGCGATGGGCGGGAAGCCCAGCCGCTCGGAACGCCTGAGCACGCGCGTGCGGGCGGTGAGCGACGGTTCGATCTCGTTCACCACGTCCCAGACATAGCCGTCGACGCTGCCGCTGTCCGCGAGGCCGGCGGCGACGGCCCGGATCACGTTGCGATGGCCGTAGGTGAAGAAGGTCCGGGCGAAGAAATGGTCGGGCGTCTCGCCCATGGTGGTCAGAAGATGGCGGGTGACGAGAAAGCCGGAATTGCTGTCGGGATCGGAAAAGGCGTGGCTGCGCCCGCGCAGATCCTCGAAGCTGACGGCCGGATCGTCGGCGCCGACGATGACATAGGACTGATAGAGCGGTGCTCCGTGATAGACCGGCACCGCGACGAGGGTCAGCGCATCGGCATGCTGGACCAGCGGGAAGCCGCAGATCCAGGCGGCATCCATTTCCTCCGAGAGCAGCAGCGCGGTGATTTCCTGGTAGGTCCGCCGCTTCACCAGGCTGACCGGCCGATTGAGATTGCGTTCGAGATAGGATTTCAGGCTGGCAAGCAGCTGGATATCCGAATCGAGGAACACCGGCGTCAGGCCGAATGTCACGGGCTGCGCAGCCGCCAGCCGCAAAGGTCGCACCAAAGCCGCGGCGCTCGCCCCGGCAAGCAGCGTGCGCCTCGGAAATCTCCCTTTCGGCCAGCGAGCTACCTTCTCGCCAGCACGGACGCGTTTTACGGCAACGCCGCCCATGCCGGGCGATCCTCCCTCAGTGCCGTATGGGGCCCTGTGTGGTCGCTTTGTTCAGCGATCCACCCGCCGCCTTTTTGTTGGTCAGGCGAGTTTAGGGCCGGTGTTGCGCCGGCGCAACCGGCGGCTCAGCCGCCGGTCACGCTCATATGGCGCGGCACCGCCGGGCCCGTATGGCGCCGGTCGATGATGAAATCGTGGCCCTTGGGCTTGCGCGCGATTGCCGCGTGGATGGCGGCCTCGAGCGGCGCGTCGCTGTCGGGGTGCGCGCGCAAGGGGGCGCGCAGATCGGCGCTGTCCTCCTGGCCCAGGCACATATAGAGCATGCCGGTGCAGGTGACGCGCACGCGGTTGCAGCTTTCGCAGAAGTTATGCGTGAGCGGCGTGATGAAGCCGAGCCGCCCCCCCGTCTCCTTGACCCGCACATAGCGGGCCGGCCCGCCGGTGCGGTAGTCGATGTCCTCGAGCGTCCAGCGCTCCGCCAGATCGGCACGCACCATCGAGAGCGGCAGATACTGGTCGAGCCGGTTCTCGCCGCCGATATCGCCCATCGGCATCACCTCGATGAAGGTGAGGTCGTGCCCTTCCGCGCCGCACCAGGCGATCAGCCGGTCGAACTCCCTATCGTTCACGCCCTTGAGCGCCACGGCATTGATCTTGACCTTGAGCCCGGCGCGCTTGGCAGCCTCGATGCCGGAGAGCACCACGGGCAGGCTGCCCCGGCGGGTGATCTCTGCGAACTTGTGCTCGTCGAGCGTGTCGATCGAGACGTTGACGCGCCTGACGCCCAAGGCCGCCAGCTCCGCGGCATATTTGCCGAGCTGGCTGCCGTTGGTGGTGAGGGTCAGCTCCTCGAGCGCGCCCGATTGCAGATGGCGCGACAGGCTGCGGAAGAGCTGCATGATGCCGCGGCGCACCAACGGCTCGCCGCCCGTCAGGCGCAGCTTCTTGACGCCCAGCCGCACGAAGGCGCTGCAGAGCCGGTCGAGCTCCTCCAGCGTCAGGAGCTCCTTCTTGGGCAGGAACTCCATCTCCTCGGCCATGCAATAGACGCAGCGGAAGTCGCAGCGGTCGGTGACCGAGACGCGCAGATAGCGGATATGGCGGCCGAACGGGTCGATCATGGGCAGGGCATCGATCATGGTCAGGCGCTGCGGCCTGGTCAATATAGGCATCCCTGTCCGGCATTTCGCCCCCTCTCGCGGCAGGGCTATCGCATGTGACCACCTCATCCTTCGAGACGGCCGCTTCCAGCCTCCTCAGGATGAGGTGGTTTTGCGAAATCTTGCGGATTTCCTCGTCCCGAGGAGGGCCGAAGGCCCGTCTCGAAGGGCAAGGAAATCCGCTCAACAGCCACATGCGATAGCCCTGCCTCTCGCGGTGGGGATTAGGCGGGCCCGCCGCCTGGAGCCGGCGAAATCGGGCGGCCCGTGGCCGGCCGCCTGGACCGCCACAGTGGCCCTATGGCAGTTTGGGCACGGGTGGATATCGGTTGGGTGGCCTCGACGGGGAGAAGGCCGCCGAGCCGAAGGTAATCCTCGCGCATGGGAGTGGCGAGGGGATGGCGGGAGTGCCAGTTCTTTTCGTGGGCGGCTGCATGCGCAGCGGCACGACCCTGGTGCAGCGGCTGTTGTGCGCTGCGCCCGGGATGAGCCCTGTCATCGCGGAATGCCAGTATCTCACCGCACTGCTCGCGGCGCAGCAGCGCGGCGAAGCCGATTTTGACCTCTTCATGCGGGACTATTTCGAGACGCCGGCCGAGTTCGATGCGTTCGGCCGCGAGACGCTGCGCCGGTTCCTGGCCGAGACGGCAGCGCGTTGCGGCAAGCCGATTTGCCTGGTTCTCAAGAATCCCGAGCTCGCCTTTCATTTTTCACGCCTCGCCCGCCTCCTCCCGGAGGCGCGTTTCGTCCTGGTCGTGCGCGATCCGCGAGACGTCATCGCGTCTATTCTGACGGTGGCGGAACGTCACCGCGCGGCGGGTCGCGAAAGTCACCTGACGGCGATGGGGCGCGACATGGCGCAGCTCTCGAATTTCATGCTGAGCTACTACGCAGACCCCTACAGCCATGTGCCGTTGCTGCACGGCCGGCTCCATGTGATCCGCTACGAGGACGCCGTCCGGCGCGATCCGGCCGCTCTCGAGGGGCTGATGCGGTTCGTCGGCCGCCCCATAGAGGGGCGGCTCGCCGATCTCGCCGGTGAAGGCTGGCATTGCCAGCGCGAGGACAGCTATGCCGGCGCCTTTTGGTCCGCCGGCTGGACCGAAGGCGCAAGCGAGCAGAGCATCGGCTCCTATCGGCGGCGGCTGTCCGAGGCCGAGGTCGCGGCCATAGAACGGGACTGCGGCAAATTCGGGCGCCGTTTCCGGTATTGGTGACGGCCAAGGCATGGTCGCAAGTGCGCTCGCGAGAGACCGGGCCAAGCGGAGGTTACGTGCGGGCGAAGGAGGGTCGGGTTGGGGCAGGCTCCGCCCTGCTCCAGCCTTCCAGTCTAGCGATAGCCATAGCGCTGCATCTGCGGCGTCAGTGACCGCTCGATTTGGGTGCGATCGGCATCGACAAGCTGATCGCCGTCTCGCGCCGCGGCCGGCGTGATCGGAAAATCGCGCTGGTATCGGGCGACGATATCGGCGGACTCGTCCTCCACGCCGAGCCACCGGAACAGGCGGGACAGAACCGGCGCAGGCTCCGCGGTGACATCTTCGTAGCGCAGTTCGAGGACCTGCGCGGGAAACTTGCTCGCAAAGCTGTGGCCGCGGTCCACGTTTATCTTCCAGTATTCGATCTGGCTCGCGATATCCTTCGGCGCCCAATTGCGCGAGGCCATGGAGGGGATCGTCGTGCGGGGGTCGCGCACGCAATGGACGAAGCGCATGTTCGGAAAGGCCTGCTTCAACAGCGGAGCCATCAGGACAAATCTGGGCACCTTGCAAGCCCAATAAGGCTTGCCTTCGACGGCCGCCTGTTCGGCGAACAGCGCGGCGATATAATCGCGGAAGGGCGCAAGCGCGGGCTCGGCCATCAACCGGTCGCACAACTTGCGCGTTTCGCGGCGGAGGGTTTCGGGCTGGAAACGGATGTTCCAGGCGCCGTGCCGATACCGCTCCGTGCTCTTCTTGTTGTACGGTGCGTCTTCGAGGTTGCTGATCCAGCCATCGACGCCCTCTTTTATTGCCCTGACACGCTCAAGGGCCGGCATACCTTTTTCGAGGAAGATGAGGCGCCCGACATCGAAGATGAACCAGGGCTCGTAGATTGGCGATATTTGCGAATGGCAGCCCACGAGGTCGACCAGCAATGTCGTTCCGCTGCGGCCACAGCCGCCTATGAACAAGGGATCCACGGTGCGACGCCCTCGACGCGCGACATGCGGATCTGCCCCAAGCGCTTACCTTGAGCACATACGAGGCGCTTGACGCAAAGCATGCTGGGTTCCTCGGCGCAGACAGTCCAAGAATCCATTATCATCGATCCTTGGCAAGGCAAGAGCGAAAAGACGCCCACTTCATGTCGGACATGATGACCACCCACGAGGTCGCCGCCTACCTGCGGCTCAAGGAGCGCAAGATCTACGACCTCGTGCGCCGCGAGGCGATCCCTTTCACCCGCGTCACCGGCAAGCTTCTGTTCCAGAAGGCGCTGATCGACCGCTGGATGGCGGAGCGCACCGCCATGGTCACGGACGCGGGCGCGGTCGGGCGCGAGGTGGCCGTGCCGCCGGTCATTGCCGGCAGCCGCGATCCGCTGCTGGACTGGGCCGCGCGCGAATCGGGCTCGGGCCTCGCCCTCATCGCCGGCGGCAGCCGCGACGGGCTTGTCCGGTTCGTCGAAGGCCGCGCGCTGGTGGCCGGGCTCCATCTGCTCGATCCCGAGAGCGGCGACTACAACGTCTCGGCGGTGCGCGAGGCGGCGGAGGGTTGCGGCGCCGTGCTGATCGAGTGGGCCCAGCGCGAGCAGGGCCTGGTCGTGGCCGCCGGCAATCCGCTCGGCCTGCGCCAGGTCGGCGATCTGGTGAAGAATTCCGTGCGCGTGGTGCGCCGCCAGCCGGGCGCGGGCACCCGCGAATTGCTGGACCATCTCCTGCGCCGGGTCGGCGGCGATCCCGATCGGCTGCGCTATGCGGAAGAAACCGCCAGCACCGGGCACGAGGTGGGGCTGGCCGTGCTGGGCGGCCGCGCCGATGCCGGGCTCGCCACGCGCGCGGTGGCGCACCAGCTCAAGCTCGGTTTCCTGCCGCTCGCGACCGAGCGCTTCGACCTCTTGATCCGCCGGCGCGACTATTTCGAGCCGCCCTTTCAGAAGCTCATGGCCTTTGCACGCGGGGCCGCCTTCCGCGCGCAAGCCGCGTCGCTCACCGGCTACGACATTTCGGGGCTGGGGAGCGTCCATTACAACGGCCCGTGAGGGGATACCGACCACTCGAGCCGATACTTCGTCGCTCCCGCGAAGGCGGGAGCCCATGAACACGGAGGGAGCCCATAAGGGCACGATGGGTGTTCATGGATTGCCGCCGGAGCCTGTCCTCGGGCCGGCCTACGGCCGGACCCGGGGGCGGCAATGACAGCCGGTTTGCTATTCCGCTCGATCGAGAGCGGCCTTATCCCAGCAGCAGCGTGTCGTCGGCGATCGTCTCGTCGCGGCCGCGCGAGAAGAGGGCGAGCAGGTCCGGCACGTCGAGGCCGGCGCGCGCCTCGCCCGCCACGTCGAAGGCGATGCGGCCCTCATGCATCATGATGGTGCGCTCGCCGTGATCGAGCGCCTGGCGCATCGAGTGCGTCACCATCAGCGTGGTGAGATTCTGCGCCGCCACGATCGCGTCGGTGAGCTTCAGCACGAACTCCGCCGTCTTGGGGTCGAGCGCGGCGGTGTGCTCGTCGAGCAGCAGGATCTTCATGGGCCTGAGGGTCGCCATCAGCAGCGACACCGCCTGGCGCTGGCCGCCCGAGAGCAGTCCCATGCGGTCGGCGAGCCGCGCCTCGAGCCCCAGGCCCAGTTGCTTCAGCTTGTCGCGGAAGGCATCGCGCACGGCGCGATCGAGAGCGAGCCCCAGCCCTCGCCGTCGCCCGCGCGCCGCCGCCAACGCCAGGTTCTCCTCGATGGTCAGGCTCTCGCAGCTGCCGGCGAGCGGGTCCTGGAACACGCGCGCCATGAGGCCGGCGCGGGCGGGCGCGCTCCAGCGCGTGACGTCGGTGCCCTCGATCACGATGCGGCCGGTCTCGGGCGTCACGTCGCCGGTGAGCGCGTTGAGCAGCGTGGATTTTCCCGCGCCGTTCGAGCCGATCACGGTCACGAACTGGCCGGCCGGGATGGCGAGATCGATGCCCCTGAGCGCCCGCGTCTCCATCGGCGTGCCGCGGTTGAAGGTGACGGCGAGGTCGCTGACATCGATCATCGCGCGGGCCTCCCGGCGAGGAGCGCCTTCAGCGGATTCTTGGCGCCCGGCAGGATCAGCGCGATCGCGACCAGCACCGCGGTCACGAGATTGAGGTCCGAGGCGTTGAGGCCCAGTATCTCGCTGTCGAGGGCGAGCGCCACGGCGAGGCGATAGACGACCGAGCCGGCGACGCAGCCGAGCGCCCAGCGCATCACGCTGCGGCTGCCGATGAGGCCCTCGCCGACGATCACGGCGGCCAAGCCCACCACGATGGTGCCGGTGCCGAGCGTCACGTCGGCAAAGCCGTTCATCTGCGCGAAGAGCGCGCCGGCCAGCGCCACCAGCGCGTTGCTGATGGCCATGCCGAAATAGGTCATGGTGGCGGTGTCGATGCCTTGCGCGCGCGCCATGCGCGGATTGGCGCCAGTCGCACGCATGGCGAGCCCCATGTCGGAAGCGAGGAAGCGGATCAGCAGCAGGGCGGCTGCGAGCGCGACCGCGCCGGCGAAGATCGGCCGCAGATAGAGATTGGAGAGCCCCAGCCCCTCGAAGGGCGTGAGCACGGTCGGCTCCGTGATGAGGGCGAGGTTGGGCTTGCCCATGATGCGCAGATTGATCGAGTAGAGCGCGATCATGGTGAGGATCGAGGCCAGCAGATGCAGGATGCGGAAACGCAGGTTGAGCGTCGCCGTGACGAGCCCCGCCAGCGCGCCCGCGATCATCGCCACCGCCGTCGCCAGATAGGGATCGGCGCCCGCGACGATGAGCGTGGCGCTGACGGCCGCCCCCAGCGGGAAGCTGCCGTCGACGGTGAGGTCGGGGAAGCTCAGGACACGGAAGGAAAGGAACACGCCCAGCCCCACCAGGCCGAACACCAGCCCGATCTCGATCGCGCCGAGGAAGGCGACGAGGTTCATGGCGAGAGATGCGCTTCCAGTCGCCCCTCGCCCCGACCCTTTCCCCGGAGGGGAGAGGGAGAAGATGCCTGGCCCTCGCCCCGCGCTAGCGGGGAGAGGGAGGGGCCCGCAGGCGGAAGCCTGCGGGAGGGTGAGGGGTATGGCGCCGTTGTCAACGTCCGCAGTTACTTCACCACCTGCTTCGCCCGCGCGACCACGGCGTCGGGGATGGTGATGCCCATCTTCTCGGCCGCACCCGGATTGACGAAGAGCTCGGTGGTCTCGACGCTCTCGACCGGCATGTCGCCGGGCTTCTCGCCCTTGAGCACGCGCACCACCATCTTCCCGGTCTGGCGGCCGACATCATAGTAGTTGAAGCCCAAGGCCGCGACCGCGCCGCGCGCGACCGAATCCGTGTCGCCGGCGAAGACCGGGATCTTGTTGTCGACGCCGACCTTCACCACGGACTCGAAGGCCGAGACGATCTGGTTGTCGGTCGAGACATAGATCGCATCGGCCTTGCCGACGAGGCTCTGGGTCGCGGCCAGCACGTCGGAGGATTTGGGCGCGGGCGCCTCGACCACGGCGAAGCCCAGCGCGGGCGCCTCCTTCTTGACCGCGTTGAGCAGCGCCACGCCGTTGGCCTCGCCCGGGTTGTAAGGCATGCCGAGGGTCTTGGCGTTCGGCATGATCTCGCGGATGAGGGCGAGATGCTTGGCGATCGGTGCGAAGTCGCTCATGCCGGTCACGTTGCCGCCGGGCTTCTCCATATTGGAGACGATCTTGGCGTCGAGCGGGTCGGTGACGGCGGTGAAGACGATCGGGATGTCCTGCGTCGCGGCGACCGCGGTCTGGGCCGAGGGGGTCGAGATCGGCACGATCACGTCCGGCTTCTCGCCGACGAATTTGCGCGCGATTTGCGCCGCCGTCGCCGGATTGCCCTGGGCGCTCTCATAGACGAACTTGAGGTTCTTGCCCTCCTCGTAGCCTTCGGCCTTGAGCTCATCGCGCACGCCGTCGCGCACGGCGTCGAGCGCCGGATGCTCGACGATGGCGGTGACGGCCACGAACACCTGATCGGCCGCCTGGGCCGGCTGGAGGCCGGCAAGCCCGCCCGCCAGGATGGCCGCGCCGGCCGCAAGGCCCCAACGCGAACGCTTCATCGAAACCTCCTCGGAACCTGGATGGAGGGCGCTCGTCTGGGCATGGGATGGAAACGAAGGAAGGCGCCCCCGGATGACGCGCGAACATGCCGGGCAGGACGGAGGCCGTCAAGCGGGGGCCCCGGCCCGCGACAGGCCTCATGCTCCGACAGGCTCGGCATGAGGCCCATCCGAGCCGGCGGCTCCGACCTCAGGACACCGGCTCGGCGTTCGGGAAGAAGAGCTGCTGGCCATTGATCTTGAAGCCCGCGATCGCCTTCTGGCCCTCGGGCGAGACCAGCCAGTCGATGAAGGCCTGGCCGTCCTCGGCCTTCACATGCGGGAACTTGGCCGGGTTGACGAGCGTCACGCCATACTGGTTGAAGAGGCGCTGGTCGCCTTCGACCACGGGGACGAGGTCGCCCTTGTTTTGGAAGGCGAGCCAGGTGGCGCGGTCGGTCAGCGTATAGGCCTCCATGCCCGCCGCGGTGTTGAGGGTCGGGCCCATGCCGGCGCCCACCGCGCGATACCAGCCGCCGCTGGCCTGCGCGGGGTCGATTGCGGCCAGCTTCCACAGCGCCATCTCGGCCTTGTTGGTGCCGCTGTCGTCGCCGCGCGAGACGAAGGGCGCCTTGGCCGTCGCGATGCGCTTGAGCCCCTCGACCACGTCCTTGGTCCCGGCGATGCCCGCGGGATCGGCTTTCGGGCCCACCAGCAGGAAGTCGTTGTACATGAGCTGGTAGCGCTTCACGCCGTAGCCTTCGGCCACGAACTTCTCCTCCGAGGGCTTGTGATGAACGAACAGCACGTCGGCGTCGCCGGCTTGGGCGAGCTTGATGGCCTCGCCCGTCCCCTTCGCCACCACCCGCACCTCGATGCCGGTCTTGGCGGTGAAGATCGGCAGCAGGTAATCGAACAGTCCCGAATCCTGCGTCGAGGTGGTCGAGGCTACGGTGATGAACCGGTCGCCGGCCCGGGCCGTCGCCGGCGCCCAGGCGGCGGAGGCGGCAAGAAAGGCGGCAATCAGCGCGATCAGCCCACGTCGCGGAAATCTCATGGAGACGTCTCCTCTTCGACCTTGTTTGGCGGGAAAGTGGATCACCAGTGCAGCCGCCCCTCGACGAAGGCGCGGGCGGCCTCGGTCGAAGGGGCGGCGAAGAACTCGGCGGCCGGGCGCCGCTCGGCGACGCGGCCGCGATGCAGGAACAGGATCTCGTCGGCGAGCCGGCGCGCTTGCGCGAGATCGTGCGTCGTCATCACGATCTTGGTGCCGGCCGCATGGATGGCGGCGATGATCTCCTCGACCGCCTTGACCGCAGCCGGATCGAGGTTCGCCGTCGGCTCGTCGAGGAACAGCACTTCGGGCTCGATGGCCCAGGCGCGCGCCAGCGCCAGGCGCTGCTGCTCGCCGCCCGAAAGCGAACGCGCGGGCCGCTCCGCCAGCGGCGAAAGGCCGGTGCGCGCCAGCATCTCGCCGGCGCGCGCACGACGCGCACCGCGGTCCCAGCCCCTGAGCTTCAAGGCATATTCGACATTGCCCTGCGCCGAGCGGCGCAGCATGACGGGGCGCTGGAACACCATGGCCTGGCGATGGCGCACGAACGCGCCGTTGCGCGCGGCCCCGTTCCCGAGCCAGATCACCTTTCCCGCCGTCGGCTGGATCAGGCCGTGGCAGAGGCGCAGCAGCAGGCTCTTGCCGGCGCCGTTGGGGCCCAGCAGCACCGTGCGCGGGCCTGCGCTGATCGCGAGCGAGACCTCCTCCACCAGCGCCTTGCCGCCGGCGACATAGGAGACCGCCTCGAGGCGGAGCGGCAGGATCGCAGGCTCGCTCATGCGGCGCGCGCCCTGGCCGTCTCGCGCAGCAGGAAGGCGGCACCGTTCACGCCGACCGACAGCAGAATGAGGATCAGGCCCAGTGCCAGCGCGAGCGGCAGGTCGCCCTTGCTGGTCTCGAGCGCGATGGCCGTGGTCATCACGCGGGTGACATGGTCGATGTTGCCGCCCACGATCATCACGGTGCCGACCTCCGCACTGGCGCGTCCGAAGCCCGCCAGCACCGCGGTCACGAGGCTGAAGCGCCCGTCCCAGAGCAGCGTGCCGAGCGCGCGGGCGGGGGCCGCACCCAGCGAGCGCAGCTGCTCCTCGTATTCGGCCCAGAGATCCTCGACCGTCTGGCGTGCCAGCGCCGCCACGATCGGCGTCACCAGCAGGAACTGGGCGATCACCATCGCGGTTGGCGTGAACAGCAGCCCCAGGATGCCGAGCGGCCCCGAGCGGGACAGCAGCAGATAGACGACGAGGCCCACCACCACCGGCGGCAGGCCCATGAAGGCGCTGAGCAGGACGGCGACGGCGTGCCGGCCGGGAAAGCGGAACAGGGCGACGGCCGCTCCCAGCGGCAGGCCCATCAGCGCCGCGGCACCGACGGCGCTCAGGCTCACCGCCAGCGAGCGGCTCACGATTTCGACCAGGGCCGGGTCGGCCGAGAGGATCAGCCGGCCGGCCAGACCGAAGGCGTCCCAGAGGTCCTGCATCGATCGTTCCCGTTCGCAGAAATGCTCAGATATGTATTGTTATGTATAATTTACCAAAACCTGTAACCAAGACTTATCAAACGGAGGACCTGCCAATCCGCTTGGAAGCGCCCCGTTCTGGCCGCCGGCCGCCGCGCGCGGTCCTTCCCGAGCGGCAAACCGCCCTTGGCTTGTGCCGCAGCGGAGGGCCCCCCATAGTGCCTCCATGCGCGAATTTCTGGTGCGACCCAACCCCGAGGATCCGCGCCTGACGCGCTGGCTTTCCGGCGTCGATCAGGAGGGCCGCCCCGTCGAGACGGCGGTGGTGGTCGAGCGGCCCCTGACGCTCTTCCTCAACGGCCAGGAGATCGTGACCATGATGACGGTCGGCGATTTCCCGAACTACCTGGCCGTGGGCTACCTCCTCAATCAGAACATGCTCAGGCCCGACGACCGCATCACCGGCATCGACCACGACGAGGAGCTGGAGACGGTCGTGGTGCGCACCGAGCGCAAGACCGACTACGAGAAGAAGCTCAGGAAGAAGACGCTCACCTCGGGCTGCGCCCAGGGCACGGTGTTCGGCGATCTCATGGAGAAGTTCGAGGAGGTGAAGCTCGATCCCGAGGCCGAGCTCAGGACCTCGTGGCTCTACGCGCTCTCCAAGAAGATCAACATGGCGCCGAGCCTCTATCTTGCGGCCGGTGCCATCCATGGCTGCGTGCTGTGCGAGGAGGACCGTCCGCTCGTCTATATGGAGGACGTCGGCCGCCACAACGCGATCGACAAGATCGCGGGCTACATGCACCTCGAAGGCATCGGCCCCGAGGGCAAGATCTTCTACACCACCGGCCGGCTCACCAGCGAGATGGTGATCAAGACCGTGCAGATGCGCATCCCGATCCTGATCTCGCGCTCGGGCTTCACCGCCTGGGGCGTGGAGCTGGCGCGCCAGGCGGACCTGACGCTGATCGGCCGCGCCAAGGGCCGGCGCTTCGTGGCGCTCGCTGGCGCGCATCGCATCCGCTTCGATGCAGCGCCGGCCGAGGTGGGCGAGGAGGATCGCCGCCACCAGCGCAAATCGAGCCTGCCCGAAGACGATGCGGCGTGAGATCGGCGATGGCCATGGCTGATCGGCCCCCCGTGGTCGGGCTGCTGCTGGCGGGCGGGCAGTCGCGCCGCATGGGCGGCGGCGACAAATGCCTGCGCCTCTTGGCCGGCCGGCCGGTGCTGGCACATGTGATCGAGCGGTTCGGGCCCCAGGTGCGTCGGCTCTGTCTCAATGCCAACGGCGATCCTACGCGCTTCGCCGCCTTCGGCCTGCCCGTGGTGCCCGACAGCGTCGAGGGCTTCGCCGGTCCGCTCGCGGGCGTGCTGGCGGGGCTCGACTGGGCCGCGGCCCATGCGCCCGATTGCCCGTGGGTTGCGAGCGCGCCTACCGACGCGCCTTTCCTGCCGCGCGATTTGGTGGCACGCCTGCTCGAGCCTTGTCTCGCCGGCAAGGCCGACATGGCCTGCGCCATGAGCGCCGGCCAGGCCCATCCGGTGGCGGGTCTATGGCCCGTGGCCGCGCGCGAGGCTCTGCGTCATGCTCTGGTCTCGGAGCAAATCCGGAAGGTGGATGTCTGGACCGGGCGCTATCGTCTGGCGCAAATCGAGTTCGCGGCCGAGCCGGTCGATCCCTTCTTCAACGCCAACCGGCCCGAGGATATGGCAGAGGCGGAACGGCTGATCGCGCTGGCTTCGTAACGAAACGGCCGGCACGAGTGGCTTGCCGGCGCTAGGCCGAATGCGGCACGGGCAGCTTGCCCGGCGTCCGCCGCCAGCCGCGCGCGCGGCCGCCGCCCCGCGCTTCTTGCCGGCCGCTGAGCCATGTCACGAGCCGGGAAGCCGGCAGTGGCGGCGCGATGGCCTGTCCTTGTGCGCAATCGCAGCCGAGCCGCGTCACGGTCTCGAGTTCGACCTCGTCCGCCACGCCCTCGGCGAGGCTGGTCAGGCCGAGGCTGCGTGCCAGCCCGACGATCATGCCGATGATGGCCGCCGAATCGCGGCTGGCATGGCAATTCGTCACGAGGCTTCGATCGATCTTGATCTGGGAGAAGGGCAGGCGGCGCAATTGACCGAGTGCCGAATAACCGGTGCCGAAATCGTCGATCGCCAGCCCCACGCCGTTGTCGCGCAGGCGTCCGAGAACGGCCACCGCATTGGGCAGATCGTCGATCACGGCAGATTCGGTAAGCTCGAGCGTGACCATGCCCGGCGGAATTCCCAGCTCCAGGCAGGCTTGCGACACGGTATCGGCAAGCCGCGCGTCCCGCAGATCGCGGGCCGACAGGTTGATCGCCATGCCGAGCTCGATGCCCGCGATCATCCATGCCTCGAGTTGGCGCAGTGCGCCATTCAACACCCAGCGAGTCAGGCGGCCCATCAGCTCGGTGCGCTCGACAAACGGGATGAACTCCCCCGGTGACACCAAGCCGCGCCGAGGATGGCGCCAGCGAACCAGGGCCTCCACGCCATCGACCGAGCCGGAGCGCAGGGCGATCTTCGGCTGGTATTCGAGAAAGAATTCGTCATTGGCGATGGCGCGCTCCACCGCCGTCTCCGTCAGCCATTGCGTATCGTGGCGCAGTTTTTCGAGCATGGCGCGCAGCTCGGCAGGGTGGATGGGCTTGAACATCATGCCGGCGATCGTCAGGCCCTGCGCGACGGCGAGCCGGCGGGCGATCTCGAGCATGGCTTGATCGGCGGCTCGGCCGACGATGACGATCTTGGCGTCGCTCTTGGCCTCCCAGAGCCGACGCAGCATCGCGGTACCGTCCGTCTCCTGCATGTGCAGATCGAGCAGGATGTCGGTCGGTCGCCAGAGATGGAGATATTGCAGGAACTCGCCGGCCGTCGTCGCGATGGCCGCCTCGTAACCGGAGGCGGCGGCGATGCGGCCGATGAACTCGCAACGCTTTCCATCTCTATCGACAATCAGGATTCGATTCGACATGGCCCCGCGATGTGAATGTTGCGGCACAACGCTCGCCCGTCTTGCGGACGGCGGTTCGAGTCAGAACGCGATTTGGGGCGCCGCAATGGCAGACGGGATTTTTCACGGTGTTTTCTTTGTGGCCGAGCTGCTATTCCCCCGCGTTGTCTTCGTGAAACCGCAAGCATCCAGATCGTTGGGTTTCGAGCCAAAAAACCCGCGGGATAACCAGGCAACGGGCGGCGTCGCGAAAAAGCGCCGTGAGCAAGCGGCCGTTGCCAAAGAAAAAGGGGCGGCGCCGGGCCGCCCCTGTGGCGCATGATGCGATTGCGCCGGCCGCTATTCGGCGGCGGCGGCCTGGCCCGGCGAGACCTCGACCCTGGCGGCGCAGAACTTGAACTCGGGGATCTTGCCGAAGGGATCGAGCGCCGGGTTGGTGAGAATGTTGGCGGCGGCCTCTGCATAGCAGAACGGGATGAACACCATCCCCGTCGGCACGTCGCGGTCGGAGCGGAGCTTGATGTCGATGGTGCCGCGCCGCGTCGCCACGCGGATCATCTGGCCGGGGCGGAAGCCCATCGCCTCGATGTCCTTGGGCGACATCATGGCGGTGGCCTCGGGCTCGATCTCGTCCAGCATCGAGGCGCGCCGGGTCATGGCGCCGGTATGCCAGTGCTCGAGGATACGCCCCGTCGAGAGCACCATCGGGAACTTCTCGTCCGGCAGCTCGTCGGGCGGCACGATCTTGGCCGGCACCACCTTGCCGCGCCCGCTCGACGTGGGGAAGCCGGTCGCGAAGATGATCTCGTTGCCGGGGCCGTCCGCGCTGTCGCAAGGGTAGGTGACCGAGCTCTCGCGATCGACCCGCTCCCAGGTGATGTTCTTCAAGGACGGCATCACCTGTGCCATCTCGGCGAAGACGTCGCGCGGATGCGTGTAGCGCCAGTCGAGCCCGAGGCGCCGCGCGATCTCCTGGATGATCCACCAGTCCTGGCGCGCATCGCCGGGCAGCGGCAGGGCAGCGCGGCCCATCTGCACCTGCCGGTTGGTGTTGGTGAAGGTGCCGTCCTTCTCGGGGAAGGCCGAGGCCGGCAGCACCACGTCGGCGTGGAAGGCGGTCTCGGTCAGGAAGATGTCCTGCACCACGAGATGCTCGAGCTTGGCCAGGGCCTCGCGCGCGTGATGCGCGTCGGGGTCCGACATCGCCGGGTTCTCGCCCTCGATATACATGGCCTTGATCTGGCCGGCATGGATCGCGTTCACGATCTCGACCACGGTGAGGCCGCGCTTGGGGTCGAGTGTCTTGCCCCAGAATTCCTGGAACAGGTCGCGGATCTTCGGGTTCTCGACGCTCTGATAGTCGGGATAGACCATCGGGATCAGGCCCGCGTCGGAGGCGCCCTGCACGTTGTTCTGGCCGCGCAAGGGGTGGAGGCCCGTGCCCGGCCGGCCGACCTGGCCGGTGATGAGGGCGAGCGTGATCAGGCAGCGCGCGTTGTCGGTGCCGTGCACATGTTGCGAGATGCCCATGCCCCAGAAGATGATCGAGGCGCGCGACTTGGCGTAGAGCCGCGCCACGGTCTTGATGGTCTCGGCCTCGATGCCGCACAGCGGCGCCATCTTCTCGGGCGAGAACTCGGTGGCGTTGCGCTTGATCTCCTCGAAGCCCTCGACATAGCCCTCGATGTACTGCTGGTCGTAGAGCTTCTCCGCGACGATGGTGTGGATCATCGCGTTCAGCAGCGGCACGTCCATGCCGGGCTTGAAGCGCAGATTGTAGGTGGCATGCCGGCTCAAGGCCGATCCGCGCGGATCGGCCACGATCAGCTTGGCGCCCTTCTTGACCGCGTTCTTGATGAAGCTGGCCGCGACCGGATGGTTCACGGTGGGGTTGGCGCCGATGACGATGATCACCTCGGCATCCTTGGCCGCCATGAAGGGAGCCGTCACCGCGCCCGAATTGAGGCATTCCATCAGTGCCGCCACCGAGGAGGCGTGGCAGAGCCGCGTGCAGTGGTCGACATTGTTGGAGCCGAAGCCGGTGCGCACCAGCTTCTGGAACAGATAGGCCTCCTCATTGGAACCCTTGGCCGAGCCGAAGCCCGCGAGCGCCAGCGCGCCATCGCGGTCGCGCACTTTCCCGAGGCCGCCGGCGGCAAAATCGAGCGCCTCCTCCCAGGTCGCCTCGCGGAAATGGGTCCAGGGGTTGGCCGGGTCGACATAGCCCTCGGCCTCCTTGGCGATGCCGTCTTTCCGGATCAGCGGCTTGGTCAGGCGGTGCGGATGGCCGACATAGTCCATGCCGAAGCGGCCCTTGACGCAGAGCCGCTCCTGGTTGGCCGGCCCGTTGCGCCCTTCGACATAGAGGATCTTGTCGTCCTTGATGTGGAAAGTGGTCTGGCAGCCGACCCCGCAATAGGGGCAGAGCGAGTCCACCTTGCGGTCGGCATAGCCGGTGCGGACGTTCTCGGCGTTCACCACCGAGGCCGGCATCAGCGCGCCGGTGGGGCAGGCCTGCACGCATTCGCCGCAGGCGACGCAGGTGCTCCGGCCCATCGGGTCGTCGAAGTCGAACACGATCTTGGAGCCATGGCCGCGATAGGCCATGCCGATCACGTCGTTGACCTGGACCTCGCGGCAGGCGCGCACGCAGAGATTGCACTGGATGCAGGCGTCGAGATTGACCGCCATGGCCGGGTGGCTGCGGTCGGGCGCGGGCGCCTCGCGGCTGGGGAAGCGGCTGACCTCGACCCTCATCGCGTCGGCCCAGCGCCAGAACTCGGACTGCGGATCGTGCGCGACCTCCTTCTTGGGCTGGTCGGCCACCAGCAGCTCCATCACCATCTTGCGCGCGGTCTTGGCGCGCGCATTGTCGGTGGTGACGACCATGCCGGGCGTGGGCTTGCGGATGCAGGAGGCGGCCAGCACCCGCTCGCCCTTGATCTCGACCATGCAGGCGCGGCAGTTGCCGTCGGCGCGGTAGCCCGGATAGGGCTGCCAGCAGAGATGCGGGATCTCGTTGCCGAGGCGGTTGGCGACCTGCCAGATGGTCTCGCCCGGCTCGGCCGTCACCTCGCGGCCGTCGAGGGTGAAGGTGATGCGCTCGGTCACGTCAGATCCTCCGGGAAATGCTTCATGACCATGGTGAGCGGATTGCAGGCGGCCTGTCCCAGCCCGCAGATCGACGCATCGCTCATGGCCTGGGCCAGCTCGTTCAACAGCCCCTCGTTCCATCGGGGCTCTGACATCAGCTTCACGGCCTTTTCCGTGCCGACACGGCAGGGCGTGCACTGGCCGCAGGACTCGTCTTCGAAGAAGCGCATCAGGTTGAGCGCCACCTCTCGCATATTGTCCTTGTCGGACAGCACCACAACCGCGGCCGAGCCGATGAAGGCCCCATGCGGCTGAAGGGTATCGAAATCGAGCGGGATGTCGTCCATCGAGGCCGGCAGGATGCCGCCCGAGGCGCCGCCCGGCAGATAGGCCTTGAAACGGTGGCCGTCCTGCATGCCGTCGCAATATTCCTCGATCAGCTCGCGGATGGTGATGCCGGCCGGCGCCAACTTCACGCCCGGGTTCTTGACCCGGCCCGAAACCGAGAAGCTGCGCAGGCCCTTGCGGCCGTTGCGTCCGTGGCCGGTGAACCAGTCGGCACCCTTCTCGACGATGTCGCGCACCCAGTAGACCGTCTCCACATTGTGGATCAGGGTCGGGCGGCCGAAGAGGCCGACCTGGGCGGGGAAGGGCGGCTTGTGCCGGGGTAGCCCGCGCTTGCCTTCGATCGATTCCAGCATTGCCGATTCCTCGCCGCAGATATAGGCGCCGGCGCCGCGCCGCAGATGGATGAGCGTCTTGGCGGCGAGCCCGGCCTTCTCGAGCTTGGCGATCTCGCCCGGCAGCATGGCGTGAATGCCCGGATATTCGTCGCGGACATAGATGTAGACCTCGGGCGCCTCGACCACCCAGGCCGCCACCAGCATCCCTTCGAGGAAACGATGCGGATCGGTCTCGAGATAGACGCGGTCCTTGAAGGTGCCGGGCTCGCCCTCGTCGCCGTTGATGGCCATCAGGCGCGGGCCCTTTTCCTGGCGCACGAAGCGCCATTTGCGTCCCGCCGGGAAGCCGGCGCCGCCCAAGCCCCGCAGGCCCGAGGCTTCCATGACCTGGATGAGCTCGTCGGCGCTGCGCTTGCCGGCGAGGCAGTCCTTCAGCAGCCGATAGCCGCCGGCCGCCACATAGGCGTCGAAATCCGTATAGGCCAGCACCTCGGGATGCGTGTGGCCCGCGCGCACGGCGGCCATCACGCTCTCGGGCGTCGCGTTGCAGACATGATGGTGGCCGACCTCGGCCACGGGTGCGGTCTCGCAGCGCCCCATGCAGGGTGCGCGCACCACGCGGATGCGCGAAGGATCGACGTTCTTCTTGAGCGCCGCCATGAGCCGCTGCGCGCCCATCATCTCGCAGGTGAGGCTGTCGCAGACCCGGATGGTGAGCGGCGGGGGCGGGGCCTCGTCCTCGAGCACGACGTCGAAATGGGCGTAGAAGGTCGCGACCTCGTACACCTCGGTGAGCGACAGCTTCATCTCGTGGGCCAGCGCCGCCAGGTGGCGCGCCGACAGATGGCCGTGCTTGTCCTGGATCAGATGCAGATGCTCGATCAGCAGGTCGCGCCGGCGCGGCGCATCGCCCAAGAGCGCCTGGACCTCGGTCAGCGCCCGGGGATCGAGCTGGCGCCCCTTGGGATGCGGTACGGCCTGGCGGCGGCCGGCGCCAGGGTGCAGGCGGCGTTTGTCGAGGGGCCTGGTTTCGGACATGCTCGGTTCACGTCTCAGTGTGAAATTAACATCTCGGTAAGGATTGGCGGAGCTATCTGGGGCGGCTGGCGGTCTCGGATTCGATCGGGTCGGGCGCGGCCGGTTCGAGTGCCACGACGGCGGCGTTGATCAAGAGCTTACCGGCATGTTCGAAGTTGACCGTGACGCGATGCCCGACGATCGATTGCACTTGCCCCAGACCCCACTCCGGCCGTTCGGGATGGCGCACCCAGGCGCCGGGAACAAGGGCATCCGATGTCATTCCCGTCTGGCCCATCCTTACCCCGGATAGCACTCGGGATCGTATAGGGAAATTGAATGCGGGCGGAAGCGCAAAGAGCGACGGATATACCCACGGTGACGACATGTTGGCACAACCAATTCAAGGCCATTTATCCGCGCATGTGGAGGCGGGCGTGAGCGAGTTCTCGGTCGCCGACTTCCTCTGCTCGCGCCTCTGCCACGATCTGGTGGGACCGATCAGCGCCGTCGCCAACGGGCTGGAGCTGCTATCCGACAATCCGCAGCTCGAGGACGAAGCGGTGGGGTTGGCCCGGCGCTCTGCGGCGCGCGCCGCGGCACTGGTGCAATTTTTTCGCCTGGCCTTCGGCAATGCCGGGAACCAGATCGTGCGCCCGCAAGAGGCGCAGGCTGCGGCCCAAGGTTTGCTTCAAGACGGCCGCGTCAAGCTCGACTGGTTGGTGCCCCCCGAAACCCTGGCGCTGCCGGCCGGGGGCGGCAAGCTTCTTCTTAATATGATTCTACTTGCGACCGATGCGCTGCCGCGCGGGGGCCGGGTCGCCGTCATGCTGGCGGGCGAGCAGGAAAAGACCCGGCTGTCGGTGCGCGCCATCGGCACCGAAGCGCGTCTTCCGGACGATGCGGCCGCGGCCCTGGCCGCCTCGGTCCCGCCGGTCGATCTCACGCCGCGCACGGTTCAGGCCTATCTCGCCGGGCGGCTTGCCGCGGGTTTCGGCGTGGCGCTTGCACCGCAGGCCGTGAACGCCGGCGAGTTGCTGCTCGAAGCGACCCTGCCGCGAGGCTGAAGCTCGGCATCCGCGCGCTGCCGGCTCCGCGGGTCGGCGGGCCGCCGTGGTCCGCCACGCGCCCGACATCAGCATTAACATTCCGTTGTGGCCGCCCTGCAATTGCATGGAAAGGGCGAGATGTCGCCTGCAGGCCGGAATCCGTGGCCATCGATCGCGAACGCGTCGATCCTGCGGCGCCTCAAGCCTTTATCGGTTTTTAAGCAGTTTCTGACAGCGTCGAAGGGCGTTGGCGACGGATGCTTCTCGGGAGGGCGTCCGACGCCCTTGGCACGTTACGTCTCCGGCCCTAACCGGAGCCACGAAAGGGCGCCTTACTCATGGACGACTTGCTGCGCGAATTTCTGACCGAAACCGCCGAGAGTCTCGCCGTTCTCGACGTCGAGCTCGTCAAGCTCGAGCAGAATCCCAACGACCCCGAGCTGCTCGGGAATATCTTCCGGCTGGTGCATACGATCAAGGGCACTTGCGGCTTCATCGGCCTGCCGCGCCTCGAGCGCGTCGCCCATGCGGGCGAGAACGTGCTCGGCAAGGTGCGCGACGGCGAGCTCGAGGTGACGCCCGAGGCGGTGTCGCTGATCCTCGAATGTCTCGATCGTGTGCGCTCCCTGACGGCTGCCCTCGAGGAGGCCGAGGCGGAGCCGGCGGGCGACGATTCCGACCTGATCGGGCGCCTGAATGCGCTGGCCGACGGGGCCGCGGCGCCGGCCCCGGCGAAGCCTGCTGCCAAAGCGGCGTCCCGTGTCGAGGCCGCGCCCGCCGCCCCGGTCGCGCCCAAGCCGGCGCCGAGCGGCCCGCTCTATGAGCGCATCGGCGGCATGTCGGTGGTCGACTCCGTGGTCGAGGTGTTCTGCGCCCGGGCCGCTGCCGACGACCGGCTCAAGCCCTTCTTCGCCGGCGTCAACACGGACGTGCTGCAGGGCCACCTGCGCGAGTTCTTCGCCAACAAGCTCGGCGGCCCAGACAGCTACAAGGGGCCCGGCCTCGGCGATGCCAAGCGCCTGCTGCTGGAGCGCGGCCTGACCGAGAGCCTCGGCGATGCCGCCCTCGGCCATGTCGAGGCGGCGCTGACGGCGCTGGAGATTTCCGCCGCCGATCGCGCGGAAATTCTCACGCTGATCGCCGGCCTGCGCGATCGGGTCCTGGATCAGGACGACGAGCCGGCGCCTCGGCCCGCGCCCAAGACGAAGCCGGCGGCCCAGGCAGCCGCGGCGGAAGCCAAAGGCGAAAGCGAGGAGGGCAAGAAGGAATCCGCCGTCGCGCAGCAGTCGATCCGCGTCAATGTCGACCTGCTGGAAAACCTGATGACCATGGTCAGCGAGCTGGTGCTGACCCGCAACCAGGTCCTGCAGATCCTGCGCACCCAGAAGGACAGCGCCTTCGCCGCGCCGCTGCAGCGCCTGAACCACGTCACCTCCGAGCTTCAGGAGGGCGTGATGAAGACGCGCATGCAGCCGATCGGCAACGCCTGGTCGAAGCTGCCGCGCCTGGTGCGCGACCTGGCGCACGAGCTCGGCAAGCGCATCGACCTGGTCATGCTCGGGGCCGAAACCGAGCTCGACCGCCAGGTTCTCGAGATGATCAAGGATCCGCTCACGCACATGGTGCGCAACTCGGCGGATCATGGCCTCGAAATGCCCGCCGAGCGGCGCAAGGCGGGCAAGCCCGAGACCGGCAAGATCACCCTCAACGCCTATCACGAGGGCGGCCACATCATCATCGAGATCTCGGACGACGGTCGCGGGCTCTCGATCGACAAGATCAAGGCCAAGGCGATCCAGAACGGTCTGGCCACCGAGGCCGAGCTCGCCGAGATGAACATGCAGCAGATCCAGCAGTTCATCTTCAAGGCCGGCTTCTCGACCGCCGCCAAGGTCACCAGCGTGTCGGGCCGCGGCGTCGGCATGGACGTGGTGCGCACCAACATCGAGAAGATCGGCGGCACCGTCGAGATGCGCTCGAAGGAGGACGCCGGCACCACCTTCATCATCAAGATTCCGCTGACGTTGGCGATCGTCTCGGCGCTCATCGTCGAATGCGCCGGCGAGCGCTTCGCCATTCCGCAGATCAGCGTGGTCGAGCTGGTGCGCGCCGCCGCCAACTCCGGCACCACGGTCGAGCGGATCAAGGACACGTTGGTCCTGCGCCTGCGCAACCGGCTCCTGCCGCTGGTCTCGCTGCGCAAGCTGCTCAAGCTCGATGGGGCGGAAGAGCAGAACGGCGGCGACGCCTTCATCGTCGTCACCCAGGTCGGAACCTACACCTTCGGCATCATGGTCGACCGGGTGTTCGATACCGAGGAAATCGTGGTCAAGCCGGTGGCGCCGATCCTGCGCGACATCGCCATGTTCTCCGGCAACACCATCCTCGGCGATGGCAGCGTGATCATGATCCTGGATCCCAACGGCATCGCTTCGGCCTCGGGCCAGATCAACGCGACGCACGGCGATGGCGCGGATCAGCTGCAGCACCGCGACAGCCGCTCTGGCGAGAAGGTGCCGCTCATCCTGTTCCGTACCGGCGAGGGCGCGCCCAAGGCCGTACCGCTGGCTCTGGTGGCGCGCCTCGAGGAGATCGATCGCACCACGATCGAGCGCTCGAACGGCCGCCATGTCGTGCAGTATCGCGGTCAGCTCATGCCGCTGGTGGCGATGACAGAGGGCGCCGAAGTGCCGGCGAGCGGGCGCCAGCCGGTATTGGTGTTCTCCGACCGCCAGCGCTCGATGGGCCTCATGGTCGACGAGATCGTCGACATCGTCGAGGATCGCCTCGAGGTCGAGCTGTCCTCGGGCCAGCCGGGTCGCCTCGGCAGCGCCATCATTGCCGGCAAGGCGACCGACGTCATCGACACGGGCTACTACCTCACCCAGGCGTTCGCCGACTGGTTCGGCAGCGGCGAGACCGTGTTCGGCGAGGAGAACACGCGGCGCCTGCTGCTGGTGGACGACAGCCCGTTCTTCCGCAATCTGATCGCCCCGCTGCTGTCCTCGGCGGGCTACGAGGTCGTCACTGCGGAGAGCGCGGACAGGGCGCTCAAGCTGTGCGAAGCCGGTCAGCAGTTCGACGTCATCATCAGCGATATCGAGATGCCCGGCATGAGCGGTTTCGAATTCGCCGAGACGCTCAAGAAGAACGATCGCTGGCGCGACACGCCGCTGGTGGCGCTCTCCTCTCATTCCTCGCCCAGGGACATCGCCCGCGGCCGCGAGGTCGGATTCGACGATTATGTCGCCAAGTTCGATCGCGATGCGCTGCTGCAGACTTTGTCCGAGGCCTTCTCCGAGCTCAAGGGTGCCGCATGACCGCGACCTCAAAATCCGCTGCCGCCCGCCCGATCGTCGAGGGGCAGCATGATTTCGTCTCGATGACCATCGCCGGGCAGCTGTTCGGCATCCCGGTGCTGAAGGTGCAGGACGTGCTGGGACCGCAGCGCATCACGCGCATTCCGCTGGCGCCGCCGGAGGTTGCCGGTTCGCTCAACCTGCGCGGGCGCATCGTCACGGCGATCGATCTGCGCCTGCGCCTGGGCCTCGAGCCGCGCGCCAAGGGGGAAAACTCGATGAGCGTCGTGGTCGAGCATCACGGCGAGCTCTACAGCCTGATCGTCGATTCGGTCGGCGAGGTGTTGAGCCTCGACGCCGACGCCTACGAACACAATCCGCCGACGCTCGATCCGCGCTGGCGCGATTTCTCCGATGGCATCTACCGCCTCAACGGCTCGCTCCTGGTCGTGCTCGACGTGGCGCAACTGCTGCAGTTCGGCAAGGCCGAGGCAGCCTGAGCCAAGGCGACGGCGAGCCGGGCCGCGCGGGCGGATGGGGAGTACGGGAGGAACCGATGAAGAGCTGCCTCGTCGTCGATGACTCGAAGGTTGTGCGCATGGTCGCACGCAAGATTCTCGAAAGCCTCAATTTCCGGATCGAGGAGGCCGAGAACGGCCAGGCGGCGATGGACATCTGCAAGCGCGAGATGCCCGATGCCATCCTGCTGGACTGGAACATGCCGGTAATGAACGGAATGGAGTTTCTCAAAGGCCTGCGCGGCATGAACGGCGCCAAGCGGCCGGTCGTGGTGTTCTGCACGACGGAGAACGACCTCAAGCACATTCAAGAGGCGATCAGCGCCGGCGCCGACGAGTACATCATGAAGCCCTTCGACAGCGAGATCATCGAATCGAAGTTCAATCAAGTCGGCTTGCTGTAAGCCCGGACACCGAGCATCCCAATGTCGCTCGCTCCCAACACCGTCACCGCAGCCGATCCAGCCGCCGAGCCCGTCCGGGTCATGGTGGTCGACGATTCCGCTGTCATTCGCGGCCTCATCACACGGGCGCTCGAATCCGATCCCGGCATCAGGGTGCTGCACTCGGCCGGAAACGGCAAGGTCGCGGCCGAGACCGCGGCGCGCGCCGACATCGAGGTGGTCGTGCTCGATATCGAGATGCCGGTGATGGACGGCATCGCCGCCCTGCCGAAGCTCCTCGAGGCGAGGCCGGGCCTGCAGGTCGTGATGGCCTCGACCCTCACGCGCAAGAATGCCGATATGAGCCTCAAGGCCTTGGCGGCGGGTGCGGCCGACTATGTCACCAAACCCTCCTCCTCGACCGAGCTGGTGTCGGCCGAGGATTTCAAGCGCGAGCTGACCGCCAAGGTCAAGGCGCTGGGCCATGCCTTCCGGCGCGGCCGGAGCCGCTGGGGGCGGCCCGCCGGCGCGCCGCCGGCAACGGTTCGCCCGCGCGCAACGGCTCCGGCGCATCCCGCCGCGCCGACGCCGATCCAGCTGCGGCCCGAGGCTGCAACCTCGCCCGAAATTGTCGCCATCGGCAGCTCGACGGGCGGCCCTCAGGCGCTGTTCAAGGTGCTGGGCGGGCTCGGCGGCAGGACCGACCTGCCCATCCTGATCACGCAGCACATGCCGGCGACCTTCACCGCGATCCTGGCCGAACATATCGCCCAGGCGAGCCGCATCCCGACCGCCGAGGCGCGCGATGGCGAGCCGGTCGAGCGCGGCCGCATCTATGTGGCGCCCGGCGACATTCACATGACGGTGGCGATCGAGGACGGCAAGCGCGTCATCCGCCTTGTCAAGAGCGCGCCCGAGAATTTCTGCCGGCCGGCCGTGGATCCGATGCTGCGCAGCGTTGCCCAGGTCTACGGCGCGCGCGCGCTGATCGTGATCCTGACCGGCATGGGTTCCGACGGCCAGAAGGGTTCCGCTGCGGTGGTCGCGGCGGGCGGATCGGTCATCGCTCAGGACGAGGCCACCAGCGTGGTCTGGGGCATGCCCGGCGCCGTGGCCAGGGCCGGGCTGTGCAGCGCGGTGCTGCCGCTGTCCGAGATCGCCCCCTATTTGCGCCGGTTCGCGATGAGGTCTGCCGCATGAACCGCGACGATTTCGACATGATCTGCCGGCTGCTGCGCCAACGCTCGGGCCTGGTGCTGTCCGCCGACAAGGCCTACCTGATGGAAAGCCGCCTGCTGCCGGTGGCGCGCAAGTGGAAGCTGGCGAGCTTCGAGGATCTCGCCAAGGCGATCCGCGCCAAGCCGGACGAAGGGCTGATCCGCGACGTGGTCGAGGCGATGACGACCAACGAGTCGTTCTTCTTCCGCGACATCAAGCCGTTCGACCAGTTCAAGGAGATCGTGCTGCCGGCGATGCTGAAGAGCCGGGCCGGCCAACGACGTCTGCGGATCTGGAGTGCGGCCTGCTCCTCGGGCCAAGAGCCCTACTCGCTCGCCATGATCCTGTCGGAGATGGCGTCGCAACTCGCCGGTTGGTCGATCGAGATCGTCGCGACCGATCTCTCGACCGAGATCCTCACCCGCGCCATGGAAGGCCTCTATTCGCAATTCGAGGTGCAACGGGGCCTGCCGATCGCGCTTCTCGTGAAGTATTTCACCCAGGTCGGCGACCGCTGGCAGATCAATCCGAAGATCCGCCAGATGGTCGATTACCGGGAGTTCAATCTGCTCAACGATCCCGCGCCGCTCGGCCGTTTCGACGTCGTCTTCTGCCGCAACGTGCTGATCTATTTCGACCAGGAGACGAAGGCCAAGGTCCTGGATCGCGTTGCCAATCTGATGCCGGAGGACGGCTTCCTGTTCCTGGGCGGCGCCGAGACCGTGCTGGGGCTGACCGAGCGCTTCCGTCTGATCTCGGGCCAGCGCGGCGTCTATGGCGTGGTGCCCAAGAGCGAACGGGCCCCGATCGCGGCGGCCGGCTGAGGCTGCTTCGGTAAACCGCGCAGGGCAGGGAGATTGTCCCCCGATTCCCAAAAGAAAACGGCGCTCCGGCCGGAGCGCCGCTTCTTCAAGAAGGCAGATGCGCTGCCAGGGCTCGCGGGCCGGGTCTCAGGCCGTCGCCGCCGCGGGGCGCCGAGTCAGTATTTCGCCCGCCGGCTCGACGGGATCGCGCAGCACATAGCCGCGGCCCCACACCGTTTCGATGTAGTTGTCGCCGCCGGTGGCTGCAGAGAGCTTCTTGCGCAGCTTGCAGACGAACACGTCGATGATCTTGAGCTCCGGCTCGTCCATGCCGCCATAGAGATGGTTGAGGAACATCTCCTTGGTGAGGGTGGTGCCCTTGCGCAGGGACAAGAGCTCGAGGATGCCGTATTCCTTGCCCGTCAGATGGAGCGGCTGGTTGTCGACCTCGACCGTGCGGGTGTCGAGATTGACCTTGAGCTTGCCGGTCACGATCACGGAGTCGCTGTGGCCGCGCGAGCGCCGGACAATGGCCTGGATGCGGGCGATCAGCTCGCGCTTGTCGAACGGCTTGGTCAGATAGTCATCGGCGCCGAATCCGAGACCCTTGATCTTGTTGTCGAGCTCGCCGAGCCCCGACAGGATCAGGATCGGCGTGTTGACGCGCGCGGCGCGCAGCCGGCGCAGCACTTCATAGCCCTCGATGTCGGGCAACATGAGATCGAGAAGAATAATGTCGTAGTCGTAAAGCTTGCCGATCTCGAGCCCGTCTTCGCCCATGTCAGTCGCATCGACCACGAACCCTTCCGACTTCAGCATCAGCTGAACGGACTGGGCGACGGTGGTGTCGTCTTCGATCAACAGCACGCGCATGGAAAGCCTCTGCCGCCGTTATGACCAAGTTAACCCATTAACCAATGTGGCGCGAGAGTATTAACAATTCCTAAAAGCCGAGTCGCGATGCTCGTTTTTCCGCTGCGACACGAGGCCGTCCGATTCACCGAAGCTTAGGAATAACCGGGCAGAATTCGCTTAACCATCGGATTTAGCGGATGAATTCTTCCCAAACCCCGGCTGGGCGCCCCGCGGCCGACTTGGCCTATCTGCTCGAAGAGATCGATCGGCTCCCCGCCGCCCGCCTTTATGGCCGGGTTGCCTCGCTCCTCGGCATGTTGGTGGAGGTTGGCGGGATCGCCCGGCACCTTTCCGTGGGCGCGCGCTGCGATCTCCTCGGGCAGGCCGGCCGGCGCGTGCCTTGCGAGGTGGTGGGCTTTCGCAACGACCGGGCGCTGGCCATGGCGTTCGGCGGCTTCGACGGCATCGGGCTCGGCTGCAAGGTGGAGCTGGCCGATAGCGAACCGGCCGTCCGGCCTGCCGCCGGTTGGCTCGGCCGGGTCGTCAACGCGTTCGGCGAGCCGATCGACGGCAAGGGCCCGCTGCCTTTGGGGCCGCGGCCCTATGCCCTGCGCGCCTCGCCGCCCCCGGCCCATGCCCGCAAGCGGGTGGCCGGCAAGGTCGATCTCGGCGTCAGGGCGATCAACAGTTTCCTGACCTGCTGCCGCGGGCAACGCATGGGCATCTTCGCGGGCTCCGGCGTCGGCAAGTCGGTGTTGCTCTCGATGATGGCGCGCTACACCACGGCCGACGTCAACGTGATCGGCCTCATCGGCGAGCGCGGCCGCGAGGTGCAGGAGTTCCTGGAGGACGATCTGGGACCGGAGGGCCTGGCACACTCGGTCGTGGTGGTCGCCACCTCCGACGAGCCGCCGCTGATGCGCCGGCAGGCCGCGCATCTGACGATGGCCTTGGCCGAATTCTTCCGCGACCAGGGGCGCGACGTGCTCTGCCTCATGGACAGCGTGACGCGCTTCGCCATGGCCTTGCGCGAGATCGGCCTCAGCGCCGGCGAACCGCCGGCTTCCAAAGGCTATACCCCCTCGGTCTTCGCCGAGCTGCCGCGCCTGCTGGAGCGCGCCGGCCCCGGCACCGCCGAGGGCAGCATCACCGGCCTCTTCACCGTGCTGGTGGAGGGCGATGATCACAACGAGCCGATCGCCGACGCGGTGCGCGGCATCCTCGATGGTCACATCGTGCTCGACCGCACCATCGCGGCGCGCGGGCGCTACCCGGCGGTCGACATCCTGCGCAGCCTGTCGCGCACCATGCCGGGCTGCAACGACGCGGCCGAGAACGCGATCGTCGACAAGGCGCGCCGCCTGATGGCGACCTATGAGAACATGGCCGAACTGATCCGGCTCGGCGCTTATCGCGCCGGCAGCGACCCGGAGGTCGACGAGGCGATCCGCTATCACGACGCGCTCGAGACCTTCCTCAAGCAAGGCAAGACCGAGCAGGCCGACCTCGCCGGCGGCTACCGTCAACTGGCCGATATCCTCGACATGAAGGCGAATGAGGCCAAGGCCGCATGAGCGCGCTCGATCAACTGGTCCGGCTGCATCGCTGGCGGCTCGAGGAGGAGCGCCGCAAGATGGCCGAGCTGCAGCGCCTGGCGGAGCGGCTGGCCGAGCAAGTGCGCGCACTCGATGAATCGGTCGCGCGCGAGGCCGCGGCGATCAAAGCCGACGCCACGCCCGAGCTTTCCCGCGCCTTTGCCGCCTTTGCCGATCTGGCGCGCCTCAGGCGCGACAAGCTGGCACGTTCGCAGGCCGACGTGGCCACCCGCATCGAGACGGCGCGCGAGGCGGTGCTGGAGACCTATCGCGAGCTCGAGAAATACGAGCAGGCGCACAAGAACCGCGAGCTGCGCAAGCTGGCGGAGATGAAGCGGCGCGAGCGTATCCGCGAGGACGAGGTCGGGCTCACGCTGCATCGGCGCAAACAGTAAGGCGTTCGCACATCTCTTGCCCGCCATCGCGGCGGTCGTGCGGCGCGGTGGCGCCGGGCTCGGCTTCTGCGCCAGAATGAGCGGGTCATCGACCTCGCGCCGAACCCATGCCCGCGACGACACCTCTCCGATCGCATGAGAAGAGCCAGTGGCCCGCGATCCTGCGCCATGCCGGTCTCGTCGTCGGTCCGCTGTTGGCCGGCCTGGTTCTCGCCCTTCCTCCGCCCGCCGGCCTGTCGCCGGAGGCATCGCGGGTCGCGGCCGTGGCCGTTCTCATGGCGGTGTGGTGGATGACCGAAGCCCTGCCGCTGCCGGCAACCGCGCTGCTTCCGCTGGTCCTGTTTCCGTTCCTGGGCATCGCCGGCATCGAAACCGTCGGCCGTTCCTATGCCGATCCGCTCATCTTTCTCTTCTTCGGCGGCTTCGTGGTCGCCACCGCGATCCAGAAGTGGCAGCTCAACCTGCACATCGCGCTCTGGACGTTCCGGCTCGCCCGCGGCCATCCGGCCGGCTGCGTGGCGGCCACGATGGCGGCGACGGCCTTTCTGAGCATGTGGGTCAGCAACACGGCCACCACCATGGCGATGCTGCCGATCGCGCTGTCGATCGTGGCCGGCGCCAAGCGGCAAGCGGGGGCCGATGCCGACGTGACCGCCTTCGCCGCGGCGCTCATGCTCGGGATCGCCTATGCCGCGTCCATCGGCGGCATGGGGACGTTGATCGGCACGCCGCCGAATGCGCTGTTTGCGGGCTTCATGCGGGACAATTACGGGATCGAGGTGACCTTTCTCGATTGGATGACGATCGGAACCCCCGCCGTCGCGATCCTCCTGCCGATCGCCTGGCTGATCCTGACGCGCGTCGCCTTCCGCTTCTCTTTGCCGCGGCTTTCGGTCGATGCGCAAGGCGTCGGCGCCGAACCGGGGCGACAGGGCCCGCTGCCGCGCGGTGCTCGCATGACGGCCGCTGTTGCTGTCCTCACGGTGCTCGCCTGGATCGGCGCGCCCTGGCTTCGCCAGCTTCTCCCGCTTCCGGCGCTCACGGATGCGGGCATCGCCATGGCGGCCAGCATCCTGCTGTTCGCGCTGCCGGTCGATCTGCGACAGGGCGTCTTCCTTCTGCGATGGTCCGATCTGCAGCGCCTTCCCTGGGGCGTGCTCATCATCTTTGGCGGCGGTCTCGCTTTGGCCGAAGCCATCGGGCGGTCCGGCCTGGCGGCATGGGTGGGCGGAGGGATCGTGGCGCTGGGCGGCCTGCCGCTGATCGGGTTGATCTTCGCGGCGGCCGTGCTCGTCGTGCTGCTGGGCGAGCTCGCCAGCAATACCGCCATTGCGGCGATATTCCTGCCCATCGCCGGCGCGCTGGCGCTCGATCTGGGCCAGAGCCCGGTCACCCTCGCCCTGCCGATCGCGCTCGCCGCTTCGGTCGGCTTCATGCTGCCGGTCGCAACGCCGCCGAATGCCATCGTTTACGGCAGCGAGGCCGTCACCGCGCGCCAGATGCTCCGCGCCGGCATGCTGCTCGATCTCGTGGGTGCGATCGTGGTGACCCTGCTCGCGATCGCGCTCGGCGGAGGGATCGGCGGTGTGCCGGCCATCGATCCGACCGGTGTGCCGCGTTAGGCCAATACACCTGCCGTACCCGGTGCCGTCGGCGCGCCGCCGGGCGAGGCGAAGGTCGCGGCCACCTGGAAGAAGATCTCGCCGGTCAGGCCCGTGGCCGCCTTGGCCTCGGCAAACAGGTTTTCGATCTCGCGTTGCATGAAGCCGTCGAGCGGCTTGTGGGTGCGCAGCATGAGGTCGAAGCGCTTGCCGCGCACCAGCCCGTCGAGCTGCATGGCACCCAAGCGGCTGAGCTCCACGTCGAGCAGGAAATGCACGCTCGAAGGCCTGCCCTCGGCCGGCATCTGGCCCTTGGGCGGGTCGCGCCGGACGGCGAGGCGCGCCTGATGCAAGGCATGCTCGTCGAGCAGCGGCAGGATCACGCTGCGCCAGTTGCCGTCGTTGCCGGGCGCGAGCTTGGCCAGCTCCGCGAAGCCCTGCTCGAGGCGGGCCACCAGCTCCGGCCGTCCGGCCATCTCGAGCGCGCGCCTGAGATCGGGGCCCGGCCAACGGCCGTTGTCGTCGCCGAGCCGCACGCGCAGGAAGGCGGCGAGGCCGGTGGCGAGATGCGGGCCGATACGCGGCAGGTTCTGCGCCAGCAGATCCTCGGCGCGGGGCGAAACCGGCGCGAGAGGCGAAGACGTCGATGGGGTAGGTGCGGCATTGCTCGCGCTGGGCGCCGGAAGCGGCGAGGTGTCGCGGTCGAGCAGGGCCGCTGTTTCGAGCAGCGCGTCCCAGATCTGGCCGCGCCGGGCCTCGCTCGGGATCGGCGCCGGCGTTTCCGGCAGCGGCAGCATCACCAGCCGCGTGCCGGCGGGCCAATCGACTTCGCGATCGAGAGCCACCAGCCCGTGCGGTGTTGCCAGGATCGGCTGGCCGTTGGGCGAGACCTGCTTCAGCGTGGCGACGATGGCGTTCGGTGTTGCCGGCTGAAGCATCGTTTGCGCGGGAGCCGCGCCTGTTGCCAACGGCAGCACGGAGACGAGCTCGAGCGTCAGGCCTTGCCCGATCGTCAGCGGCGGGGCCGAAGGGTTTGCGGCACTTGGCGATGACGCTGCCGGCGTGGGCGAGGGCTGCGCCGGCGTCGGGGCCGTCGGCGCAGGCGCGGACGGCGTCGCTCGCAGCGCCGCATCCGGTGCGCGCAGGATCGTTGCCGTGACGCGGGGGCCGGCGGCCACGGCCGGCTCCGTCGACGATCCGCCCGGCATCAGGGGCAGAGCCAGCACCAGGCGTGTGCCGGCCGGCCAAGCCGGGGCCGCGCCGTTTTGAGGAGCGGAACTCCGCGGTGCGGTGCCGGGCGGACCAGCAGTTTGTGGCTCGGCGTTTTGCGGCTGGTTGGGCGGCGCCATGCCGGCAGGTGCGGCCGCGGATGGCATCGGAAGGCTGAGGGCGCGCCCCGGTATCAAGGTCGTGCTCAGCGACGCCTCCGGGGCCGCGTTCGGCGCGAAGGGCTGCGCAAGGCTCCGGGCCGGGTTGCCGTCGGCCGTGGCGGCCGTGGCCGTACCGCCCGGCATGCGATCGAGCACGATCGTCCCGAGCGGGCTGTCGAGGATAGGCCGCCCGTCCGACGTGGCACCGCGCACCGTAGCGATCATGGCCTCGCGCGGCTGCGCCGGGGCGCTCGCCGACACCGCCTCGGTCTCGGGCGGCAGAATGGCGGCCAGATGGTAAGGCAGGCGTTGACCCGGCACCGGCATTCGGTTGGGTGCCGAAGCGGTGGATTTGGATGCCGGGGCGGGATCGGCCGGGCGCAGCAGGGTGGCGACCACGCGAGCGCCGATCGTGCTCGCGGCGTCGGCAACCACTGACGGCGGTACGCTCGGTGTCGGCGTGGCGGGGGCGACGATGCGCCCGGCAGGGAGGGAATCGCCCGTCTGGGCGATGCCGGTTTGGCCGGCCGGTGCACGACCGGCATCGGCGGCGCCGGAGAAGGGCGGCTTGACTGCGACCAGGGGAGCGGGATTGGTCGGGTCGTTGCCGACCGCCAGCAGCACGAATTGAAGCCGGGCGCCGGCGCTGCGGACCTCGAGCGTGATCTGGCTGCCGACGGGCGCGTCGAAGTTGCCGGCGAGGGCCAGGATGCCGCGATCGGTACGCACCGTCACGGTGCCGTCGGACCCACGCTCGAGCACGGTGCCCGACAGGATCTCACCCACCGCGAGCTGGGACAGCAGCGCGAGGCTGTCGCGCCCCGCCGCGGCGACGGTGAGCGCCACCTGGCGAGGCGGGGCGGGTCCCGACGTCGGCGCGACAGGCGGCAGGTTCACGCCCGCGTCTCCTTGAGCTTGCGCGCCAGCGCCATCACGTCGGCGGCGGCGGCGCTGTCGGGATGACGCAGCGCCACCGGCGTCTGCGCGCGGATGCTGTCCTTGACCCGCGCGTCGCGGCGGATCACGCCGGCGAGCGGCGGCTCGATCTTGAGGAAGGACTGGCAGGCCTTGAGCAGCGTGGCATAGGTGCGCTCGCCTTCGGCGATGGAGCCCGCCATGTTGACGACGATGCGCAGATCCTCGAGCCCGCCTTGGGTCACGCCGAGCTTGATGAAGGCATAGGCGTCGGTGAGCGCGGTCGGTTCGTCGGTGGTGACGACGAGACAGCCGGCGGCGCGCCGGCAGAGCTGGCGCACCGTGCGCTCGACGCCCGCGCCGAGATCGAGAATGAGGCGGTCGTAGCGGGTGGCGGCCTGAAACAGTTCGTCGCCGAGTTGAGCGAGCTTCTCGCCGCTGAGTGCCGCGAGCGCGGCCGTGCCGGCGCGCCCTGCGACCACGTCGAAGCCGCCTTGCGCGTAAGCGGTGATCGCGTCGACCAGCGGCCGGCCGCGCTCGACCACGGTGCCGAGATCGCAGCGCGGCATCAGCCCGAGCTGGATGTCCACATTGGCGAGGCCCAGATCGCCGTCGAACAGCAGCACGCGCTCGCGATGGCGCGCGAGCGCCTGCGCCAGCGAGATGGCGAGCCAGGTCTTGCCGACGCCGCCCTTGCCCGAGGCGATCGCGAGGCTCGCGAGCCGGGCAGGGCGGCGTGCCGGCTGCGGCACGGGCAGGGGACGGGCGGTCGCGGTCATTCGGCGGCTTCCATGGCAGCGGGGTTGATGAGCAGCGGCAGCTCGATGCGTTCGCCCATGAGAAGGCGCGCGAGCGACACCGGGTTCACGGGCAGGAGACCGTCGCCGATCGCCGGCGACAGGCCGAGCTCGGCGAAGGCGAGGCCGCCCGCCGCCGCAGCGGCGACGAGGCCGCCCAGACGGCGCACGGTATCGAGCTTGGTCGCGATCAGGCGCCGGGCGCCCAATCGGGCATAGGCGCGGGCCTGATCGGCAACCTCGGCGGCGTCGCCGCCGGCCGGCAGGACGAGGACGGGCTCAGCATCGCCGGCGGCGGCAAGCTCGGCCACCTGGCGCAGATCCTCCTCGGACCGGGGATTGCTGCCGGCGCTGTCGATCAGGATGAGCCCGTCGGCCGGCAGGCTCGCGACCGCGCGCCCGAGCGTCTGGGCGTCACGAGCGCGATAGGCCGGCACCTCGATCCGGCGCGTATAGGTGGCAAGCTGGGCCTCGGCGCCGGCGCGCACCGTATCGCAAGTAACGGCGCCGACCGGCACGCCTGCCAGCCTTGCGCGGATGGCGAGCTTGGCGAGGCTCGCGGTCTTGCCGGCGCCGGGCGGGCCCACCAGCAGCAAAGGACGCGCCGGCGGCGCGTCGATCAAGGGCGCGAAGGCGAACTCGGCATCGAGCGCGCCGGCGAGCGCCAGGATCGGGTCCTCCGCCGGCAGTTCCGCCGCCGCGGACAGCAAGCGGTCGGCGATCGCGGGCGGCACGCCATGGAACTCGAGCCGGGCGGCGATGCGGTCGATGCCATCGGGCGCCGCCTCTTCTCCGGCCGGCAAGGCGGGCGCCGCACTGGCGGGCTCGCCGAGGGGCTCGTCCAGCCCGGCGGTGACGAGCACGCCATGCTTGCCGTCGCGCTTGGTCGAGAGGATGGCGGCGTCGCCCCCGAGCTCGCGCCGGATCTGCCGGATCGCCTCGTCGATCGTGCTCGCGCTATAGGTCTTGAGCCGCATCGCGCTCGCTTCCCGCCTTTACAGCCGGACCAGATGTGTGTGCAGCGTTGGCAACATCCGACAGCCTCTCACCGTCATTCCCGCGAAAGCGGGAATCCATGGCGATGTCACGCTCCGACCCCGACTTGGACCCTCGCTTGCGCGAGGGTGACCGGCCATTTTCTTGAAGCGCTGCAATCCACGTTGTGTCGGCTCCCTAAACCTGCCCGACCGTCTTGATCCGCGCCCGCGCATGGATCTCGTTCTGCGACATCACCACGGTGACCGGGCGGAATCGCTCGACGATGGAGCGGACGAAGGGACGGATGGCGGGACTGGTCAGCAGCACCGGCGTCTCGCCGCGCATGGCGTGGCGCTCGAACTGCTGGCGCACCGCGTTGATGAACTGCTGCAGCTTGGTGGGCGCCATGGCGAGCTGGCGGTCCTCGCCCTCGCCGCGGATCGATTCCGCGAAGGCCTGCTCCCACTCGGGCGAGAGCGCCAGGAGCTGAATCACGCCCTCGGCATCGGCCACGGAATCGCTGATCTGGCGGGCGAGCCGCGCGCGGACATGCTCGGTGATCTGGGTGACGTTGCGGGTATAGCCCGTCGCTTCGGCGATGCCTTCGAGGATGCCGGGCAGGTCGCGGATCGAGACGCGCTCGGCCAGCAGGTTCTGCAGCACGCGCTGCACGCCGCCGATCGAGATATGCGAGGGGATGAGATCGCCGACGAGCTTCTGGTGCTCCTTGCCGAGGTCCTCGACGAGCTTCTGCGTCTCGGCATAGGACATCAGCTCGGCCATGTTGTCCTTCACCACCTCGGTCAGATGGGTGGTGATGACCGTAGCCGGATCCACGACCGTGTAGCCGCGGAACATCGCCTCCTCGCGCAGCGCGGGGTCGATCCACATGGCCGGCAGGCCAAAGGTGGGCTCGACCGTTTCCTCGCCGGCGATGGCAATCTTCTCGCCGCGCGGGTCCATCACCAGGATCATGTTCGGCCTGAGCTCGCCGCGGCCGGCCTCGATCTCCTTGATGCGCACGACATAGGCGTTGGCGGGAAGCTGCAGGTTGTCCTGGATGCGCACGGCCGGCAGCACGAAGCCCATCTCGCGCGCGATCTGGCGCCTCAAGGCCTTGATCTGGTCGGTCAGCTTCTGGCCGCGCTCGGTGCCGATCAGCGAAAGCAGGCCGTAGCCGAGCTCGAGCCGCACCGTGTCGATCTGGAGCGTCTGCTGGATCGGCTCCTCCTGCGGCTGCGCCGCTTCCTCCTTCTTCTTGACCTCGGCCTCGACCTTGGCCTCGGCTTGCCGGCGCGCCAGCAGCCAGGCCGCGGTGCCGCTGGCGCCGGCCAACGCCAGGAAGGGAACGGTCGGGATGCCGGGCAGGAGCGCCATCGCGCCCATCAAGAAGGCGCACAGGCCCAAGGCGCTCGGATAGCCGCCGAGCTGGGAGAAGAGGGCCTTGTCGGTGGTGCCGGTGATGCCGGCCTTGGATACCAGCAAGCCGGCGCCGGTCGAGATCACGAGTGCCGGGATCTGGGTGACGAGGCCGTCGCCCACCGTCAGCACGGTATAGGCGTGCGCGGCGTCCGTGAAGGAAAGCCCTTCCTGCGCCACGCCGATGACCATGCCGCCGACGATGTTGATGAAGGTGATGATCAGGCCGGCGATCGCGTCGCCGCGCACGAACTTGGCGGCGCCGTCCATGGCGCCGAAGAAGCTGCTCTCGTCCTCGAGCGCCTTGCGCCTTGCGCGCGCCTCGGCCTCGTCGATGAGGCCGGCCGATAGATCGGCGTCGATCGCCATCTGCTTGCCGGGCATCGCGTCCAGGCTGAAGCGCGCGGACACCTCGGCGATGCGCCCCGAGCCCTTGGTGATGACGACGAAGTTCACCAGCACCAGGATCGCGAAGACGATGATGCCGATGACGAAGTTGCCGCCCATCACGAAGTTGCCGAAGGCCTCGATGACGTGGCCGGCAGCATCTGTGCCTTCGTGGCCTCGGGAGAGGATGAGGCGGGTCGAAGCCAGGTTGAGCGACAGGCGCAGAATCGTGGCGATCAGCAGCACCGTCGGGAACGAGCTGAAGTCGAGCGGCTTCGAGATGAAGAGCGACGTCATCAGCACGAGCACGGAGAGCGTGATGGAAAGCGCCAGCGAGATGTCGAGCAGCCAGGCCGGCATCGGCAGGATCAGCACGATCAGGATGCTGATGACGCCGAGCGCCAGCGCGATCTCGCCGCGCTTGAGCGAGGATTGGAGCAGGTTCAGCCACCGGCCGAGGCCGGGGCCCGAGATCGCTTCCTGCAGGGCGTTCGCCATGATGTTCGCCGGGTCCTGGGCTTTCTATTTCTTGTCGGCGTCGATGGAGAGGTCGCCCCTCACCCCGGCCCTCTCCCCGCTCCGCGAGGCGAGGGAGAAAGAACAGCCCTCGCCCCCGGAACGGGGTGAGGGTGAAGAAGTTGCTGACCCCCTCCCCTGGCGGGAGGGGGTAGGGGGAGGGGTGCCGTCCGCCATCATTCGCTCACATCGCCGCTTCTCGCCTGCGCCCGTTCTCACACCGCCGAGCGCTCGATTTCGCCGGCCGCGCGGCCGGGAAGGATCACGCCTTCCTCGCTGTACTGCTTGAGCTTGTTGCGCAGCGTGCGGATCGAGATGCCGAGGATGTTGGCGGCGTGGGTGCGGTTGCCGAGGCAGTGATTGAGCGTTTCGAGAATGAGATCGCGCTCGACGTCGGCGACCGTGCGGCCGACCAGGCCGGCGGTGTTCGTGACCTGTGCCTTGGCGGCTTCGATCGCGGCCACGGCCTGGGCGTCGGGGGAGGGGGCGAGCGTGCGCTGCCCCGTCAACATGATCGCCTCGGGGCCGAGCTCCGCCCCTTTGCCGAGCAGCACGGCGCGATGCATGGTGTTCTCGAGCTCGCGCACATTGCCGCGCCAGGGATGGGCCAGCAGCATCGCCTCGGCCCCGGCCGAGAGCCTCGGCGGCTCCATGGCGTTCGCCGTGGCGTATTTCTTGACGAAGTGCTCGGCCAGGACCGGGATGTCGGCCGGACGGGCGCGCAAGGGCGGCAGCTCCAACGTCACCACGTTGAGCCGGAAATAGAGGTCTTCGCGGAAGTTGCCGTTGCGGGTCTCGGCTTCGAGGTCGCGGTTGGAAGTGGCGATCAGGCGGATGTCGACCTTGATCGGCTGGGTGCCGCCGACGCGGTCGATCTCGCGCTCCTGGATGGCGCGCAGCAGCTTGGCCTGGAGGCGCGGATGCATCTCGCTGATTTCGTCGAGCAGCAGCGTGCCGCCGTTGGCCTCCTCGAACTTGCCGATCCGGCGCGCGACCGCGCCGGTGAAGGCGCCGCGCTCGTGGCCGAACAGCTCGGATTCGAGCAGATGCTCGGGGATCGCCGCGCAGTTGACCGAGATGAAGGGCTTGGCCGCGCGCTTGCTGCGGCTGTGGAGATAGCGCGCCATCACCTCCTTGCCGGTGCCGCTCTCGCCGGTGATGAGCACGGAGGCGTCGGAGGGCGCGATCTGATCGGCCAGCCGCAGGACCTCGCGCATCACCGGGTCGCGATAGATGAAGGCGCTGCTCTCCTCGGCCACCGCAGCCAGGATGGCGGCGATCAGCTCCGCATCGGGCGGCAGCGGCAGATAGTCCTTGGCGCCCGCCTTGATGGCGCGGACCGCCACGTCGGTGCCCGTGCCGATGCCGCAGGCCACGACGGGCAGGTTGATGCGCTCGGTCTTGAGTTGGGCGATCAGCCGCGCGATGTCGAGCCGCACGTCGCATAGCAGCAGGTCGGCGCCCTGGCCGGCCCTGAGCGCTTCCATGGCGCCGTCGATCTCGCCGACCTGGGCCACCTTGGCGCCGCGCGCGAGCGCGATCTTGCCCGCCGTGGCGATATGTCCGTCGAGGGACCCAACGATCAAGAGACGCATCTCTTTTTACTCCCGTCGTAAAGGCGGGCCTCGCCCCATGAAGGGCTTCAGCCGAAGAACCGGACTTGCTGCCAGGGCGGCAGCACGCTGTTGAGCAGAATCTCGAGCCGGCGCGGGTTCTCCTGCCGCGCCATCGAGAGTGCGCCGATCAGGTAGATCTGCCGGAGCAGCCCCTCGGCCGCCGCATTGCGTTCGATCTTGGCGGCCAGCGGTCCGAACACGATGTTGGCGAGAAGCGCGCCGTAAAGGGTGGTGAGGAGGGCGAGCGCCATCGACGGCCCGATCTTGGATGGATCGTCGAGGTGGCCCAGCATCTGCACCAGGCCCACCAGGGTGCCGATCAGGCCCATCGCGGGCGCCACCTCGGCCGCGCGGCGCAGGATGCTGGCGCCGCGATGGAGGCGCTGCGCCGTGGCTTCGGCCTCGGCGGTCATGATCGTTTCGATCTCCTCCACCGGCGCGGCATCGATAACAAGGCCCAGCGCGCGATGCAGGAAGGGATCCCCCTTGAGCCGCGACAGCTGGTCCTGCAGCGCCAGCGGCCCATGACGACGGACCAGGTCGGCGAGCGCCATCATGCCGCGGGCGGCGTCGGCCGGCTCCGGCACCGCCGTGGTGAGGGCCGCGATCATGGTCGGCTGGGCCCGCACCACCTCGGCGGTGGAATAGGACACGCAGGTGACGGCGAAGGTGCCGCCCACGACCAGGAGGAAAGAGGGCAGGTCGAGAAAGGCCGTTGGCGAGCCGCCGAGCCCGATCGCGAGCGCCACGAGCGCCAGCGCGCCCATGAGCGCCAGAAGCCCCGCCGGATCGGGGGTCGCGTTCGCCCGGACTCCCTCTTTCCCGGCCCGGGTGCGGTGTGCGCTGTCGGCGTTGACGGCCATCGCTTGCATCTGCCTTCAGGAGCGATCCGACTTGATGATCTCGGTCATGGTCACGCCGAGGCGATCTTCCACGATCACCACTTCGCCCCGCGCGACCAGGCGGTTGTTGACGTAGATGTCGATCGCCTCGCCGACCTTGCGGTCGAGCTCGACCACGGCGCCGCGGCCGAGCTTCAAGAGCTGGCTCACTTGCATGGTCGCCTTGCCGAGCACGGCGGAGACCTGAACCGGGATGTCGTAGACGGCCTCCAGCTCCCGCGCGTTGGTCGGCGCCTGAGGCGGTGGCGAGGGCGGCGCCGGTTCGCCAGCCGGCTCGCCGTTCAGCTCGTTGAGGTTGAGGTTCTCGTCAGCCATCGATCTCTCCTGTCGGATCGCGATGCGTTGGTTTATGCCGTTGCTTCAGCGTCGGCTTTGCCGCTGTCGCAAGCGGTCGGCGCCGCGGCGAGGCCGCGGGCGACGCGTTGCTCGATCTCGGCCCAGGTCCGCGCGACCTGGCGCTCGATGCCGCCATCGGCCCATTCGAGCCGGCAGTCGCCGGGCCCCAGCGTCTCGTCCGCGATCAGAAGCAGCCGGCCGCCGAAGCCCGCTTGCCTGCAGAGCTCGGTCACTTTCGGCTTGATCTCGTCGATGAGGGTGTCGGGCAGGCGCAGCACCACGCGCGGCTCCTCGTCGAGATCCCGGAGCGCGTCGATCGCCATCCGCTCGATCTCTGCCAGGCCCTGCATGCGTTCGAGCGACGGATAGAGCTTGCGGACCATGGCGAGGGCCGCCGTGAGGGCCCAGTTGAGCGTCTGCCGCTCGATCCGCTCGCACATGGATCCGAAGCCCTGCAGCGCCTGAGCGATGACGGGGAGCGTGCGGGCGGCCAACTCCTCGCGTTCGGCCCGCGCTTCGGCGCGGCCGGCGGAGCGGCCCGCGGCGAACCCGTCCTCGCGCGCCTGCTTGAGGTCGGCTTCGGTGAAGCGGGGCGCAGCCGCTCGCGCCGCTTGCGTCGGCGACGGCGCGTCGAACGAGGTGTTGAACAGGAATTTGCCGGTGACAGCCATTGTGTCCGCGCTAATAAATGAGCTCGTCCTCGCCCTTCTTGTCCGACAGGATGATCTCGCCCTTCGCGGCCAGATCCTTGGCGATCTGCACCATGCCCTGCTGCGCCTCGTCCACGTCGCGCAGCCGCACCGGGCCCATCGCCTGCATGTCCTCGCGCAGCATCTTCCCCGCACGCTCCGACATGTTGGAGAAGAACAGCTCCCGCAGATCTTCCGATGCGCCCTTGAGGGCGATAGCCAGCTTGTCCTTCTCGACCGCGCGCAGCAGCGTCTGCACGCCGCCCGGATCGAGCTTGCCCAGGTCCTCGAAGGTGAACATGAGGGCCTTGATGCGCTCCGCGGAATCGCGATTGCGCTCCTCGAGCGAAGCCATGAACCGGCCTTCGGTGTTGCGGTCGAGGTTGTTGAAGATCTCCGCCACCAGCTCGTGCGCGTCGCGCCGGTTGGTGCGGGCGAGGTTGGTCATGAACTCGGTCCGGAGCGTGCGCTCGACGTCGTCGAGCACGTCGCGCTGTACCGCCTCCATGCGCAGCATGCGCATGATGACCTCCATGGCGAAGGCCTCGGGCAGGTGCGATAGCACGCGAGCCGCGTGATCGGGTTTGACCTTGGAGAGCACCACCGTGACGGTCTGCGGATACTCGTTCTTGAGATAATTGGCGAGCACGACCTCGTTCACGTTGCCGAGCTTGTCCCACATGGTGCGCCCGGCGGGACCGCGGATCTCGTCCATGATCGCGTCGACTTTTTCCTTATCCAGCACCCTCATCAGGAGACGCTCGGTGCTTTCGAAGGAGCCATGCAGAGATCCCGTCGCCGTCATGCGGTTGGCGAACTCGACGAACAACTGTTCCACCACGGTCGAGTTGATCGTGCCGAGATTCGCCATGGTCTGGGAGATCTCCTTGATCTCGTCCTCGTCCATGAGCGCGAACAGGCGCGTGGCACTTTCCTCGCCGACGGCGAGCATCATGATCGCCGCCTTCTGTGCGCCGGAAAGGGTGTTCACATCAGTCACTTCGGGCACAGCTTTCTACCCTCGGTATTCATGGCCGATGCGGGTCTCATCGGTCAGCTTTCCTGGTACATCCAGCCGCGCATGATGTTCACGGCCTCTTCGGGGTGCTTCTGCACCAGCTCGCCGATCTTCTTGAGCGAGGAGGCGCGCACGCGACCTTCGATCTGGCTGATGTCGATCATGCGGTCGATTTCGTGGGGCGTGTTCGGCAGATCGGGAAACTGCATGTCGCCGTCGGGGCTCGGCAGCGCCACCGGCGCGCCGCTCTGGTTCGCGATCTGCGCGGGTGCCGCTACGGGCTTCGCCACGGCCGTCAGTCGGGTCAGAAGCGGGCGGACCCCGAACAGGATGGCGAGCGCGCCCAAGAGACCCAGCACCAGCATCTCGGCCAGGCGAATCAGGTCCGCGCGGCTGAAGCCCATGATCAGACCTGCGTTGGCATCGCTGCCCAGATCGGTGTTATCGGCAAACCGCATATTGACCACTTCGACGGTATCGCCGCGCTTCTCGTCGAAGCCGATTGCGGTCTTGACGAGCTTGCCGATCTGATCGAGCTCCTCGGCGGAACGCGGCGTGTAGGTGGTGGTGCCGTCCGCGGCGGTGGCGTAGGTGCCGTCAACCAGCACGGCGACGGAGAGCCGCTTGACCTGACCGGTCTCGCGGATGTGGACCTGCGTCTGCTTCGAGATCTCGTAGTTGACGGTCTCTTCGGTGCGCTGCGAGCGGCTGGCGCTGGTGCTGCCGCCGACGCTGTTCGGATTGGGATTGGGCAGGTTGTTGGCGACCGTAACCTGATCTGCCGCCTGGCTGTCGTTCGAATCGCTTTTCTCTTCGACCGTCTGGGTCGAGCGCACCACTTGGCCGTCGGGATCGTAGGTTTCGGAATTCGTGGTGATACGATCGAAGTCGAGCTCGGCATTGACCTCGGCGCGGGCTTTGCCGTAGCCGAGCGTGCGTTGCAGCAGCTCCTCGACGCTGCGTCGCAGCCTGTTCTCGTAGGCCAGCCGCATCTCCTCGGCCGAGCCCGAGAGTTCCCCATCGCCTCCGTCGCCCGAGCCCGGCGCGAGCAAGGCGCCGGTGGAATCGACGATCGACACGGCATTGGGCTTCAAGCCGGGCACCGCCGCGGCGACCAGGTGCTCGATTGCCGAGACCTGCTGCTTGTCGAGCACGGCGCCGCCCTGCATCGTCAAGATGATCGAGGCCGACGGCGAAGGCTGCTCCTTGGCGAACAGCTGGCGCTCGGGGATGACGAGATGGACGCGCGCGTTCTTGACCTGGTCGATGGTCCGGATCGTCCGGGCGAGCTCGCCTTCGAGCGCGCGCAGGCGGTTGACCTGCTGCTCGAAGCTGGTCGTGCCGAGGGGCTGATCGCGGTCGAAGATCTCGTAGCCGATGGAGCCTCCGGCCGGCAGGCCCTCCTGGGCCATGGTCACGCGCAGCCGCAGCGCCTGGTCGGCGGGGACGCGGATCGTGGCGCCGTCGCCGGTGAGCTGATAGGGCACACCGAGCTTGTCGAGCTGCTCGACGATGCGGCCGCTGTCGGCCGGATCGAGGTTGGCGTAGAGCAGGGCCATGTCCGGCTCGGTCAGCCGTATGGCGAGAAAGGCGAAGAAGCCGAGCAAGCCTGCGGCCACGGCGGCAAGCGCGCCGAGCTTGACAGGACCAAGCTTGCGCAAGGTTTCCATCATGGCGCCCTCCGGAGCGAGGTGTGGGGGGCGCGGCGATGCGATCGAGTTTCGAGATTCATTCGCGCGTTTTTCGCGTGGGGCCTGAGATCGAGGCCGACGCTATCGCGCGCGGGGTGAAAAAGCTGTTAACCGCCGGCAGATTTTGCCGGCCATCCGGCAAGTTCTGCCGGATGCCGAGATTGTCTAACGGCTCATGACGATGCGCCGTCGCTTACGGATAGCGCGCCGGTTCGCGATATTCTTGCAGACGCGTGACGCGCAGGCCCTTGATGCCGTGGGCGTCGATCTGGCGTTGCCAGCTCAAGAACTCCTCGACGGAGAGGTGATAGCGCTCGCAGGCCTCCTCGAGCGTGAGGAGACCGGCGCGTACGCCGGCGACAACTTCGGCCTTGCGCCGGATCACCCACCGCTTGGTGCCAGGCGGCGGCAAATCGTCGAGCGATAGAGGCAGGCCGTCGGGGCCGATGATCCGATGCGACCTACCTGGGCGATCGAGCGTCATGGCGTTTCGCTCCGTCTTGGACCGATGGCCCTGGCGGATAGTCCACCAGGGCCCGGAGAAGAACTTATCGCCACGCGCTTTAAGGAAGGACTAAATCGTAGAGTTAAACAAAGCTCTTCGAGGCGGCCGACGGCCGCACTCCGCCGCGCGGCGGAGCGCGGCCGTCGTTTTCCGTCAAGGTTCCGTCAACCCCGGTTAACGGCGGATCTGGATCAGCTCGTTGAGCATGTCGTCGGCCGTGGTGATGACCTTGGCCGAGGCCGAATAGGCACGCTGGGTAATGATCATGTTGGTGAACTCCGTGGCCAAGTCGACGGTCGAGGATTCGAGCGAGGAGGGCGAAATCTTGCCCGCACCTCCCGTATTGGCCTCGAGCAGCACCGGATCGCCCGAGTAGATCGTGGTCTGGTAGGCGTTGGCGTTCTGCGGCTGGAGCCCGTTCGGATTGCGGAACGTGGCTACGGGCAGCTTGAAGATGTCGCGCTGCTCGCCGTTGTCGAACAGCGCCGTCACGATGCCGTCCTCGCCGATCGAGATGCCGGTGAACGAGCCGTAGGTCAAACCGTCCTGCGCATTCACTTTGGTGGCGAAGGTGCCGGCATACTGGGTCACGCCGTCGGGCAGGCCGAGCGTGCCGAGATCGACCGTGACGAGCTGGCGGTCCTGGGTCGATGTGGTCGCCGCGTTGTTGTCGTAATCCACATAGAACTGCAGTTGGCTGGAGGCGTTCGTCGAGCCGTAGGGCGCCGTGCCGGTGACGCTGCCGAGCGTGCCGTCGGCGTTGAAGGTGACGGTCGCCAGCGGCACGCCGTTGGTCGCGTTGTTGTTGAAGGCGACCGAAGCGAAGGCGGCATCGAGGTTGTTCTGCAGCGTGGTGCGATCGCCGGCGACGTCGAGGTCGTAGGTGGTCGAGCCGCCGAGATCGAGCGTGAAGCTGTTCGTGCCGTCGGTGAAGGTCAGCGTGCTGGTATTGTCCAGATCGTTGCCAGCGACCGTCGGCACGGTAGCCGTGAAGGGAACGCCGCCGACGGTGACCGTGATCGTGGCCGAGTTCGGCGGCGCGCCGCCGGGGGCGTTGACGGTGAAGGCGCCGACCGCGCCGTTGATGTTGCCGGTGGCGCTGGCCAGGCTGAAGTTCGTGGTGTCGGCCAGCGTCGCCGTCGGGAAATAGTTCGTGCTGGCGCTGGCGAAGGTCGCACCCGTCGTGTCGTCGGAGGCGAAATTGCCGGTGCCGGACAGGTTGCCGAGGAGGGTCCAGGTGTTGGCGCCGCTCTTGGCCCAGGTCATGTCGAGAATCTGGGTCGCGCCCTGCTTGTCGAAGATCTGGGTCGAGGTGTCGTGCGTCGTGCCGGTGACGTCGTTGGCCGGCAGGTTGAGCGCAAGCTCGATCGAGGTCGTGGGCCGGGCGGTGCCGGTCAGGTTCGACACGTTGACCGTCTCGAGGCTCTGCAGCAGGCCGGAGCTCGCCGGCAGGTTGCCGGTGGAGTCCAGACGCCAGCCCTGCAGGAAGTAGCCGTTCGCCGTCAGGTTGCCGCTGGCGTCGGTGGTGAAGTTGCCGGCGCGGGTGAAGAGATAGTTGTTGCCAGTGCCCGGGTTGGCGGCCTCGTTCACGACGAAGAAGCCGCTGCCGACCAGCGCGATGTCGGTCGGCGAGGAGGAGCCCTGCAGCAAGCCCTGGCGGTCGATCATCTGAAACGGCGTCGAGCGCACGCCACCCGGGGAGTAGTAAGAGCGCGAGGCCGCCTCGGTGACCAGGGTCTGGAACTGCGCGCGCGTTCCTTTGTAGCCGACCGTGTTCACGTTCGAGATGTTGTCCGAGATCATGCCGAGCGCCTGGCTCTGAGCCGCGAGGCCCGACACGCCGGAAAACATTGCGCCGTAGATGCTCATTTTTTTCTCCTGGGTTCTTCTTCGTGTGGCGATGGAGCGGGAATGATGGTTCAGATCTGGCTGGTCGTGGACGGCGTGCGCACGGCGCTGACCTTGCTGAGCGGGATCTGGAGAGCGCCGATCGACAGGTTGAATTCGCCGTCGATCTTCTGCACGCCCTCGACCTTGCCGCGGATGCCGGTGGTGGCTGCGACCAGGGCGTTGTCGCCGTCGACCGCCCGCAACTCGACGCCGTAGACGCCGTCCGGCAGCTGGTTGCCGGAGCCGTCCGTGCCGTCCCAGACGTAGTCATGAGCGCCGGCGGCCGTCTCCGCCGGGATCGTGCGTACGGGGTTGCCGTTCTCGTCGGTGATGATGAGCGAGGCGGTCGCCGCGTCGCCGGAGAGGTCGTAGGTGATCTCGGCCCGGCCGTTCTGCAGCACGGCCCGGTCGCTGGCCGCTTCGACGACATTGTTGAGGAAGCTCAAGGCCGCCATGGCCTGATTGTCCGACTGCAGGGTCAAGAGCTGGTCGAGCTTCTGGTTGGTCTGGATCTGCTGCTCGACGCTGGTGAACTGCACGAGTTGCTGGGTGAACTGGTTGGTGTCGAGCGGCGACAGGGGATCCTGATACTGCAGCTGCTTGGTCAGCAGCGTCAGGAAGTTGTCGAAGTTGCTGCTGAAGGACGACAACGCCGAGTTGCTGCCGTGGGAGCCGGTAGCGGCGGTGGTCGCGGTGGCGCTCGAAACGGTCATGACCTGAGACTCCTCATTCACACCGCGATATCGACGCGGCCGTTCGCGACCGCGTAGATCGCATCGGCCGTGCTGGCAAAGCGGTAAGCCGGCAGGTAGGCGCGATCGGCGCTGTCGGTGGCGGCCGACGTCCACGGCGTCGGATCGGGATTGCCATGGGGGTTCTGGTACTGGCGCTGGTCGCCGCGCAGGTTGAAGCTCAAGGAGCCGCTGTCGGCCTTGAAGCCGGCGTCCTGCAGCGCCCGCTCGAGGCCGGCGGCGTCGCGGCGCAGAAGATCGAGCGTGTGCGGCCGATCCGCGGCAATGACGGCGTTCACGCCGCCGGACTTGTCGAAGTCGAGCTTGATCTCGATATGGCCGAGATCCTGCGGCATCAGCTGGATCGTGATGTGGTCGCGATTGCCGGCGGCCGCGCGCTGGATCTGGAGCGCGAGCTGATCGGGCTGCGTCAGGAACTGCGTCAGCCGCTCGACGGGAACCTGGATGGCCGCCCGGCTCGATCCGGCGTGACTGCGCGCATCGGCGAGCGCAGCATTGAATGGCGCGACGCCATCGGTCGAAGCGTCGGTGCCGTCGGCGGAGGTGGGGCGTCGGCTGTCGCTACCGGCGGAGGCCGCGTCGGCACGGTCGCCGGTGTCGCTGCCGCTGCGGTCATCGGTCGCGGCGCTCGGCGTCGGTGCAGCGGGAGGCTCGGCTCGCTTGGCGTCGGCCGCAGGCGGCGTCGCGTCGGCGGAAGCGGATGTCGGCGGCTTGGCGGTTGGCGGCGCCTGCATCTCGACGGCGCGGAACGGCGTCGCGGCGGGATCGGCCGACTTGGTGGTGCCGTTGGTGCCATCGGCGATGCCGCCGCGCGCCGCGGTGCCGGACGATGCGGTATCGGTCGGCGAGGCGGAATTGTCGCCATTGCGGGGCGTCGCCGCGTCGGCATTGCTGGGGCTGTCGCCGGCCGGATCGGCATCGGTGAGCGCGCCGCCGGCAACGGCCGGCGTGGCGGCCGGAGCGGCGGCGATGGGGGGCGCACTCCGGTCGCTTGCGGGCACAGCCGGCGTGGCGGTGAAGTCGGTCGAAGCGGCCGTGAGCGGCACGCCGGCGGACGCATCGGTCGGCGAAGCGACAAGCCTGTTGTCGGCGGCTGCCAGGGCCGGCGCAGCCTTGTCGCCGCGGCCGCCATCGAGGCCGAACGGGGCCGCCTTGGCCGGCAGGGCCTGCTCGAGGCCGGGCGTCAGCGGACGAGGATCCTGTGCGGAGGACGAGGCCCAGGCGGGTTTGCCGCGATCCGGCGATGGCGGCGTCTCCGTGGCGGCCTGGCGTATCGCTGCGGCCAGGCCGTCGGCCGTAATCGCCGCGTCGCCGTTGGCGTCGCCGAACTTGGCGGCGGCGCGCGTGCGAAGCTCCGCCAGCAGGGCGTTTACATCGTTGGCCGTTGCCGTTGTCGGCGCGTTGCCGCTCCCGACAAGGCTGATGCCCGCAGCAAGATTGGCGCTTGTCGAGGGATCGGCGTCGAGGCCGAGTGCCGCCAGGTCGATGCCGGCGATCGGCTTGCCATCGGTGCCGCGCGCCTGAGCCAGAGCCTGCGCCAGCAGCGCCATCGCGTTCTGGCTCTTCAGGATGGTCGCGTCGGCCGCGCCGTCAGCCGATAGGGCCGTCAGCGCGGCTCCATCGGTCGCGCGGCCTGCCGTCTGATCGAGGTTAAGGGTGGGATAGAGCAAGGCCAGCAGGCCCGGCAGGCCGGAATTCGCCACTGCTGTGCCGTCGTCGCTGCTCTGGCCCGAACCCTGCCCGTCGCCTTGGCCTTGTGCGCCAACCAGGGAGAGCAGGGCGGCGAACAGGCCGCCGCCCTTGGTTCCTGCCTGCCCCTGAGCCTTGGTGAAGGAGCCCGGGGCGGTGCCGATAGTGCCGGCGTCGAAGTGGATCGCTTCCATGATCCGTCGCCTTCCTGGCGGCGCGGGAGGAGAAGGTCAGATGGCGGCGCGCATCTCGTCCGCGACCGTCGTGGCGGGCACGCGGTCGGCTGCGTCCACGGTGGCGAGCTCGTTCCAGGAGTCGCGCAGCGGCTCCAGCATCGCGACCAGACGCTCGGCCGTCTCTACGTCGTTGTAGAGATTGACGCGCGGCAGCTGCGCCATGACGTGGGCGTAGATGGCGCCGAGATTGGTGGCCACTTCGCCGCCCTGCTCGCCGTCCAGCGTCATGTAGAGGAAGCCGACGATCTCCATGGCCGCCGTGACCGCGTTGCAGCGGCCCTCGATGTCGCCCGACGTCGCCGCCATGCCGGCGATGCGGATCGCCGCGATCGCCTCGTCGTAGAGCATCACGATGCGCCGCGCCGGCGCGGCTTCCATCATCGTCTCGTAGTCGTAGTGGCGGATGATCGTCATGACCGTGGTCCTTCTTGTTCTTGTTGTCGTTGTCGCGTTGGGTTTCGCTCTTGGGCTGCGTCCTACTGGAACAGCTTCAGCAGGTTCTGCGGCATCTGGTTGGCCTGGGCCAGCATGGCCACGCCCGCCTGCACCAGGATCTGCTTGGAGGTGAAGGTCGTCATCTCGGCCGCGACGTCGAGGTCGAGCAGGTTGGAGCGTGCCGCCTCGGTGTTCTCGACCGCCGAGGAGATGTTGGCAGCCGCGAATTCGAGCCGGTTCTCGTAGGCGCCGACGGAGGCGCGCGCGTTGTTCAGGATGTCGATCGCGTTGCCGAGCAGGTCGGAGGCCTGGTCCGCGGTCGTCGTCGTGGTGATGTCGGTGCCATCGAGGCCCAGATTGGCGCCGCTGATGCCGTCGATCGAGACGTTGATGATGTCCTTGGTCTGGTCCGTGCCGGTGCCGACCTTGAAGCTGAAGGTGGCCGAGCTCGAGCCGGTGAAATGCAGCGCATTGTTGGTCGAGGCGGTCACGCTGGTCGCCGACTGGAACGCCGTGTTCAGCGACAGCACCAGATCGCCGGTGGTGGAGGAGGTGGTGCCGGTGAGCTTGACCGCCGCGCCCGTCACCATGTTGCCGCTCGAATCGAGCGCGCTCGAGCTGATCGCCCCGGTGTAGCTCGAGGTGCCATCGGTCAGGGTGAAGGTGTAGCCGCTCGAGTTGTATGTGAGCGAGTAGTTGTCGCTCGACGATGTCGTGAGCCCGTGCCCGACGATGGCGGAGACGCCGTCGGCGGTGGAGAAGGCGCCGGTGCCGGCGGTCTGGGCCGTGCCCGCCGTGGTCAGCGAGCCGTTGACGAGCTGGTTGCCGTTGAACTCGGTGGAGGCCGCGATGCGGTTCACCTCGTCCAGCAGCAGCTGATACTCGGTGTTGAGCATGCCGCGCTCGGTGTTGGAGAGCTGGCCGGAGCCGGCCTGCACCGCCAGCGTCTTCATGCGCACCAGCACGTCGTTGATGCGGGCCATGGCGCCGTCGGCGATCTGCAGCATCGACACGCCCTGGCCGGCGTTCACGCTGGCCTGGCGCAGACCCTGCACCTGGCTGTTGAGGCGCGAGCCGATCGCCATCGAGGCCGCATCGTCCTTGGCGGAAACCACCCGGCTGCCCGACGAGAGCTTCGCCAGCGAAGAAGTGGCGGCCATGTCCGACGCCTGCAAATTGCGATGCGCCACATTCGCGGCGTAGTTGGAGATCACGTTGAGAGCCATCTTTCGTCTCCTGAACTGTCAGGTGCCGGTCCCACGTCCCCGATCGGGCCCCATGCCGCGGGCGTCGGCGCTGTCAGAACCCGGTGCGGCGCTGCCGCCCCTTGTCTCTCGGTGGCGAACCGCCCTTGCTTGTCGGACGGCGCGCGCTCCGGGCCCTTCGCAAGGGTATAGGGCAAGCCCCGGGCCAACCGGCCGTGCCAACTCGCAGAACATTGAAATAACGGAATTTTTCAGGTTCGGACCAGCGCCGGCGCCGGCCTTCGGCCTGAGGTCCGGGCAAGTTCTGCTCCGGCGCACCGGCAGTTTCTGCCCCAAGCCGGCAGCTTCGTGCGGGCCGACGGGTTCAATGCGAAGGAGATCGCGGCGCCGGTATGTCGCCGCGCTCGAAACGAGGTCCGGCGCCAAGCCCCAACGGAAAAAGGCGCCGCCGCCGAACTGGCAGCGCGCCTTTGCGAGCGCCGGCCTTCAGGCTGCTTTGCCGGGATTAGGCGGAAACGGCCAGGCGGCGATCGAGCGCGCTGCCGGCCGGGGCTGCGTCGGGTCGCGATGCTGGCGTCGCCCGCGCTTCGCGCTGGACCAGCTCGTGCCAGGAACGACGCAAGGGCTCGAGCAGGCTCGCCACCTCGCGCGCCGGTGCCGGGTCGTTCTTGATGTCGACCTGGGTCAGGCGGTTCAGCATGAAGTTGTAGAGCTTGTCGAGATTGGCCGCGATCTCGCCACCCTTCTCCATGTCGAGATGGAGCAGCAGCATCTCGATGATCTGCATGGCGCGCTGGTTGGCGTTCCACCGTGCCTGGATGTCGCGCCGCTCGATCGCCTGGACCGCTTCGCCCAGCGAGGCGACGGCGCGGTCGAGCAGCATGGCCACCTTCTTGGCAGGCGAGGCGGCCGAGAGCTCTCGGGCGAGATAGGCTGTGGTGCCGTTCATAATTCTTTGCGCCTTTGCCGAAAACTCGTGGGATCGGGACGGGAGTCTAGAGGCCATCCCTTAACGGGCGGTCACCGGAACGTCAGTTCTTGTTCTGCGACCAGGCGTCGGTGGTCTGCTTGATGCTGTCGAGGATGCTCTGCATCTTCGACAGCTGCGTTTCCATGTTGTTGAATTTCTCGGTCAGGATCTGCTTCTGATAGTCGATCCGCTGCAGCATGGAATCGACGCGCGCCTGCGTCGCCGTATTCTGGTCGCTGAGCGCGTCGATCTCGGACTGGATCGTGCCGGTCGTGCTGTCGAGCGCCGACTGCAGGTCGAAGAACATCTGCGCGGCCGTGCCGACCGTGAAGTTGATCGACACGTTCGACAGATTGACGTTGCCCGAATAATAGAGCTTGAGGCCGTTGGCGCCCGTGGCGCTCGTGGCCGTGATGGTATTGCCGCTGACCGTGGCCGAGCCGGCCACGCCGTTGAAATCCGCGCCCGTCAGGCTGGTGCCGTTGTGGGTCAGGTTGAGGGTATAGCCGGTTGCGCTGTAAGTCGTGCTGCCGCTGAAGTCCAGCAGCGTCACGCGCGGGTCCGATGAGGAGAAATCGAAGGCGAACAGCTTCCGGACATCATCGGGATTCGAGGTCAGCGCGTTCGCGAGCTTGGTGCTGTCGATCTGCAGCGTATCCTTGTTCAAGGGATCGCTGAGCGTGTTGTTGTCGACGAAAGTCACGCCGATCTGGGCCAGGACCGAGAAAGCCGAGCTTACGCCCTCGGTGCCGGTTCCGAGCACGCTGCTGAGCGCCTGCGAGATGCTGGCGAGCGTGCGCGAGCCGTAGAGGGGGCCGGCATCGGCGCTCTTGGCGCCGGTGCTGCTGTCGGTCTGGTTCTGCTCGTTGACGAAATGGCGAACCGCGTTGTAGGCGTCGACGAACGCCGTGATGGCGTTCTGCACGTCGGTCAGGTTGCGGTCGATGTCGAGCTTGATCGTGGTGCCCTGCTCGGCACCGTAGAGGCTCAATGTGATGCCGTTGAAGAGGTCGCTGACCGTGTTGCTGCTGCGCTCGATCAGCAGCTTCTCTTTGGTCAGGCTCAGCGAGGACAGCAGATTGTCGGTATCGCCGCCGAAGCTGATGGCCGAGCCGTCGGTTTTGACGATCTTGAGCTGGTACTGCCCGCTCGCGTTCTGCACCACAGAGGCGGTGACGCCGGCTCCGCCGGCCGTGATGTTGGAGGCCAGCGTCTGCAGGCTGTCGGTGTCGCTGTAGCTGACCGTCTGGATGACGGCGCCGGTGCTGTCGAGGATGTTGAAGGTGTGGCTGCCGGCGGTGACGCCGGCGATGGAGCCGAGGCTTGCGGTCTGGCTGGAGAAGCCGACCGAATCCCACTTCGAAGAATCCAGGAGCCCATCGGCATAGAACTGCGCGGTCTGCGGTGCCTGGAGCTGGTTCAGGAGCGTGACGCCGCCGTCGTTCGAGATGCCGAGGCCGGCCAGCACGCCGCCCGTCTCGTTGGAGAAGGTGATGGTCTGGCCGGTCTGGTCGGCCGTCAGGACCAGGTAGTTCTGGCCGGTCCCGACCGTGACGATGCTGGCCGAAATGCCGGTGGCGCTGGAACCGGTATTGGCCGCATTGATCCGGTCGCGCAGATCCTGCAGCGTGTCCGTGGCCGAAACCGTGATCGGCTTGGCGGTGCCGCTGCCGAGCTTGATATCGAAACTGCCGGAAAGCCCGAGCGCGGTCGTCGCGCTGCCGAAGGACTTGGTGGCGACCTTGTGCGCGGTCGCCGTGCGCAGGATCTCGATGGTGTGGCTGCCGACCGTGGCGGCGTTGGTCACGGTCACGCCCAGCAGATTGGACGCGGAGGAAGGCGTAGCGCCGTCGGTGCGCGAGGTGGACGCGAAGGCCTGCTTGGCGAGGAAAATGTTTGCGGAGCCATCGACCGAGACCGCGCCGCGCATCTTCGAGAGCGAGTCCTGAAGCGTCTGCAGCAGCGACTTGAAGTCGTTGTAGGCGGTGATCTTCTTCTTGTTGTCGTCGATGGTGGTCTTGAGATTGTCGACCGGAACCGTCTTGGCCTTGATGATGTTGTCGATCAAGGTCTGATAGTCGATGCCCGAGGACAGACCCGAGAAGGTGATCTTCCCGCTGCTGTCGACGCCGATGTTGCTCAGATTGATCCCGGACGTGGTCGCCATCGGCCTTACGCCTCTTCCTTGAAGATCTTGCCGAGCTGCTCGCGCGTGACGGCGAAGAGCGTGAGCAGCGCTTTGCTCGGATACTCGGCCAGCATCTTGCCGCTGTCGCGATCGACGATGCGGGCGTAATAGTGCTTGCTCGCGCGATCGACGCTGATCTCGGCCCTGGTGAAGGGCAGCTTCGGCATCTCGATCTCGGCTGCCGATGTGACCGCGTCGGCGCTGTCGGGCGTGGCCACGGCCCGGCGCTGGGCCGAAACGGCTTCGGGGCTCGCCGCCCCGCCGGCGGCACCCGGGCGAGACGATGGATCGTTGCTCAGCGTCGGGCCCGGGAATGGGGTGATTCCGCGGATTTCCATGACACGATGCCTCGATCGAAATCCCCGTCTGGGCCGGCTTGGCCGGAAGGGTTTCCCCCTCCGGCCTTGCCAGCCGTTCTCGTTACTGGAACAGCTTCAGCAGGTTCTGCGGCATCTGGTTGGCCTGGGCCAACATCGACACGCCGGCCTGCACCAGGATCTGCTTCGAGGTGAACATCGTCATTTCCTGAGCGACGTCCAGATCGAGCAGGTTGGAACGAGCCGCCTCCGAGTTCTCGATCGCCGAAGCGAGGTTCGCCGAGGCGAATTCGAGGCGGTTCTGGTAGGCACCCACTTTCGACCGCGCCGTGTTCAGGGTGTCGAGCGCCGTGCTGATCAGCGAAGACGCCTGGTCCGCCGTGGTCGTGGTGGTGATGTCCGTGCTGGAGAGGCCGAGATTGGCCGCGCTGATGCCGTCGACCGACACCGTGATGATGTCCTTCGTCGAGTCGGTGCCCGCGCCGACCTTGTAAGAGAACGAGGTCGTGTCCGCGCCGGTGAAGTACAGACCGTTGTTGGTGCTCGACGTCACGCTCGTGCCCGCCTGGAAGGCGGTGTTGAGCGAGATGACCAGGTCGGCCGTGGAGCTCGAGTTGGTCAGCTTCACCGCCGTGCCGGTCTGCATGACCCCGCTGCTGTCCACCGCGCTGGAGTCGATGGCGCCCGTGTAGCTCGTGGTGCCGTCGGTCAGCGTGAAGGTGAAGCCGGACGAGGCATAGGTCAGCGTGTAGTTGGCGGCCGCAGCCGTCGTCAGGCCGTGGCCGACAATCGCCGAGACGCCGTCGGCGGTCGCGAACGCGCCGCCGGAGCCGATGGCCGCACCCGCGGTCGTCAGCGAGCCGTTCACGAGCTGCTGGCCGTTGAAGTCGGTCGCCGCCGCGATACGGGTCACTTCGGACACGAGAGCCTGATACTCGGTGTCGAGCATGCTGCGCTCGGTCGAAGAGAGCTGACCCGAACCCGCCTGCACCGCCAGGGTCTTCATGCGGACCAGAACGTCGTTCACGCGGGCCATGGCGCCGTCCGCGATCTGCAACATCGACACGCCCTGGCCGGCGTTCACGCTGGCCTGCTTCAGGGCATTGACGGTGCTGTTCAAGCGCGAGCCGATCGCCAACGCGGCGGCGTCGTCCTTGGCCGACACGACGCGGCTGCCCGAGGACAGCTTGGCCAGAGACGAGGTCGCCGCGGCATCGGACGTCACCAGGTTGCGATGGGCGACGTTCGCGGCGTAGTTCGAAATGACGTTAAGAGACATTGCAATTCTCCTACTTGGATCAGGGTTCCCGTGGCTTCCTGCCACGACGTCGGAGCCCGGTCCGAGGATCGGCAGGGACTCCGGCAGGACAGACAGAGCAAGCGCGATGCCATCCCGCTGCCCAACTTTAGGATCAAGACGTTAACGAGCCGTATCGCAACGGGGGTGGGCAAGTATTGCCGGATCCGGCCCGGATCGCCCCGGCAGAAATTGCCGTCAGGGTAAAAGCTGCCGCAGCGCTCGGCCTCGCGTGCGAATGTTGAGCGATCCCGTGTTAAAGCCTCCTCAACCTTAACGCGACAAGATCGTTGCAGAAAATTCGAGCGAGGCAACATGGCGATCGGCACACCGGCGGCGAACCGCAATCGGATAAACGGCGAGGCGCCGGGCTCCAAGGCGGGGCGGGACGGGCAACGACCCCTGCCGCAACCTTTGATCGCCGCCTTGCAGCAGGCGGTCGTTCTCCATCAGGCGGGAAAACTGCCGGAGGCAGCCGCGCTCTACGACCACGTGCTTCACGCGCGACCGACCCAACCCGATGCGCTGCATCTGCGCGGCGTGATCCATCACCAGCAGGGCGACAGCGAAACGGCCGTCAAGCTGATCCGCAAGGCGCTCAAGAACGACCCCGGTAACGCGAAGGCGCTGATCAATCTGGGCGCGGCCCTGACCCGGCTGGGCCGGCATGGCGAGGCTGGCACGGTGCTGGTTCAGGCAGTGCAGCGGCTTCCCGACAGCGCCGAGGCCCACGGCAATCTGGCGGCGGTGCGCGATGCCGAGGGAAAGCTCGCCGAGGCAAAGCTGCTTTATCGGCGTGCGCTCGAACTCACCCCGACGCATGCGGGCTATTGCCGTCGCATCGCCGAGATCGCTTATGCGGCGCAAGATTGGGACGACGCGGCCAGCGCCTATCGCCGCTATCTCGAGCTCGTTCCAGGCGACCTCGCCGCGCGCAACGATCTGGGCGTCGTCCTCGAAAAGGCGCGCCGACCGGCGGACGCGATCGTCCAGCTTCGCCGCGTGGTCGAGGAGCAGCCAGACCTGGCGGAAGCTCACGGCAATCTGGCGAATGCCCTGGGGCAGGCCGGGGATATTGCCGGCGCCGAGAGGCATCATCGCCGCGCGGCCGAACTGGCGCCGCAGGAATGGCGGTTCCGCGCCAACTTGGCGTTTCTCTTTTGGGAAACGGGGCGCAACGACGAGGCCGAAGAGATCTTTGGCCAAATCCTCGCGGAGCATCCGGATCGCGCCGATCTCTGGCAGGAATTCGGCGCCCACCTCAGCCTCGTTCGTCGCCATGACAAGGCGGAAGCGGCGCTGCGTCGCGCGCTCGTGCTCGATCCGAACCTGGCGGAGGCCCACAACAGTCTCGGCAACGTGCTCGGCCAGCGCGGGCAGTACGACGACGCGATCGCTGCCTACGAAAGGGCGATCGCCTGCAAGCCCGACTACCTGTTGGCCCATCTCAATCTGTGCCTCGTGCTGCAGCAGCAAAAGAGGATCGACGAGGCCACGGTCCGGGCTTACGGCCTCCAGCTCCTGCCGAGCTACGACCCGGTGAGCTGCGCCAACCGGATGGTGCAAATCCTCAAGATCGCTTGTGATTTCGATGGCATCGAAGCACTGGGCGATATCTGGAACTTGGCGGAGCGTTTCAACTCGGTGGATCTCGCACAAGCGCTTCTCACGCTGTTGGCGCTGGCAGAAGACGAAGGCCGGATTCGTCAGCTCGTGACATTGGCGCGCAAGCTCGGCGCCGAGCAGGAAGCCAAGGCCGCGCCCGTGGCAACGAGCGCGCCGATCCCGGTCCGGCGAGGTCGAATCCGCGTCGGATTCGTGTCGTCCGATTTCCGCAATCACTCGGCCTCGAAATGTATCCGGCCGCTGTTCCGCAATTACGACCGCGACCGTTTGGAAATCCGCTGCTATTCGGCCCTTCCGGCCATCGACGACCCGGTCCAGCGGGAGCTGGCCGGTATGGTCGACAGTTTCGTGTCGATCGACACCCTCGATGACGTAGGCGCCGCCAAGCTGGTTCGGGCCGACGGTGTGGAGGTGTTGTTCGATCTCAACGGCTGGACCGCACATTCGCGCCTGCCGTTGTTCGCCTATCGGCCGGCGCCTCATCAGGTGGCCTGGCTCGGCTGGCCCTTTACCGCCGGCTACCAATCGATCGGTCATTTCCTCGTGGATCGCTTCAACGCGCCGGCGGCGCCCGGGCTCCTGTTCGAGCAGCCGCTGCCGGTCGAGGGGCCTTGGATCGCCTTCGAGCCGCTGACGGGCCAACCGGTGGGCGACCCGCCGTTCCAGCGCAACGGCCATCTGACCTTCGGGACGCTCAACAACACTTACAAGATCACGCGCCGTCAGGTGGCGCTGTGGGCGAGGGTCCTCGCCGCGGTCCCGGGGTCGCGCTTCGTGATGGCCAGGCCGGAGGCGCGCTCTCTCATGCTGGTGCGCAACTTGCTGACGGAATTCGCCGGCCACGGCATTGCCGAAGACCGCGTGGACCTCATCGGTCAGAGCCGCAATACGCAGACGCATTTTCCGTTCTACGGGCTGATCGACATTTCCCTGGACACCTTCCCGGTGACGGGCGGCATCACCACCATCGACAGCCTGTGGATGGGCGTTCCGGTGGTGAGCCTGCACGGGCCCGCTTTCCACCAGCGTATCGGCCACAGTCTCCTGAACCATGCCGGCCTCGGCGAGTTCAGCGCGCCGACGCCGGAAGCCTTCGTCGAGACCGCCTGCCGGCTGGCAGCGGACACCGACCGCTTGGCCGAGATGCGCGCGGAGCTGCGCAACCAGCTCTTGGCCTCGCCGCTCTTCGACGGTGCGGCCTTTGCCGGCAACTTCGGCGCCGCCATCGAAAACCTCGTCCGGGGCGAGCGCTAAGCGTGGCGCCCCCTCTACGGAGACTCGCATGACCGAGACACAAGAAAGCAAGCTGATCGAGGCTCTCGGAATCCTCGGCAAGGACGAGGAATTGCGCGTTCGCCTCGTGGCGCTGCTGCGCCAGGCCGAGGTGCGGTTGGCCAAGCCCGACTTCGATGTGCGCGAGCAGGTCACGGGTCCGATCGTGGATGCGCTCCACCAATGCCTGGGACCCATGCACAAGCGGCTGGCTTCCGGAATCGACTTCCATTTCCACTATCGCTCCAAGATCGCGCGCGAATTCGTGCTGGCGCCGGATTCGCAGCCCGATCACGTTTGGGAGCCGCAGACCACGCGGCTTCTGCTGCAGCTCGGTCGCGAGGCGCGCCAGGTGCTGATCGGCGGTGCCTATTCGGGCGACCAGGCGATCCTGCTGGCGCGCGAGATCCGGGGCCGCGGCGGCGTGGTGCATTGCTTCGAGCCCAACCAGGAGCAGATGGCCATGTTGCGGCTGAACGCGACCGTCAACGGGCTCGACAATCTGCGCTTCAATCGGCTGGGCCTGTGGGATCGCGACCAGGCCATGCTGCGGCTCGTCGGCGAGGATTCCTTCGCCCATCCGGAGCCGGCGACCGCCGAGGCGGAGGACGGTTTCGCCACGGTCACGGTCGACACCTACGGCGCGGCCCAGCGCATCGACCGGCTCGACCTCATCATGCTCGACATCGAGGGCGCGGAGTTGGCGGCGCTGCACGGCGCCGACCGGTATCTGAGCCAGCCCAAGGGCCAGGCGCCCAACATCGTGTTCGAAGTGCACCGGCACTATGTGGACTGGTCGCGCGGTCTCGACAGCACCGAGATCTGCCGCTTCCTTTCGGGCTTCGGCTACCATCTCTTCGCCGTGCGCGACTACCAGTCGAACGTGCCGATGGGCCAGCAGCCGATCGAGCTGATCCGCCCCGAGGAGACCTATCTCGACGGGCCCCCGCATGGCTTCAACATGCTGGCCGTCAAGGACGAGGCGATTCTCGCCAACCCGGCCTTTCGTTTCGTCTCGGGCGTGAGCCCCAAGCTCCTCAAGCACCGCGACCCGCGCCTGCACCAGCCGCTCGCCGGCGCGGCGTAAGCCAGGCGTCTTCGCTGGCTCTCCGGTCCCGCAACCGGAGGTTCAGAGCCTGAACAGATCCGCCAGGATGTCCCGCTTGGGCGCCTTGAAGACGGGCTTGCGATCCGCGTTGAAGACGAGGCAGTTGCCGGGGCTGTCGGCATCCACCAGCGAGCAACCCTGGGCGATGTAGCTGCGCGCGCGCACATGGCAGTCGCCGATGATGGCGCTGCCGGGATACATCACGATCCCTTCCTCGAGCGTCGGCGCGCTCCCGTGATTCTTGCCGACGGTGCAGTTCTGGTAGATCGCGAAATAGTCCGGATATTTGAGGCGCACCAGCACGATGCCGAGCGAGTGGCCGACGAAGAACTTCTCCGGCAGCTCGGTGTCGTAGAAGCAGTGGAAGCCGTTCAGCGCCTTGTTGAGATAGAACACCTTGGTGGCGAGACCCGCGTCCTGCCGGTTCTGCCAGATCGTATTGGCGAGATAGGCGAGGAAGATCGTGTTCTGCTCGGAGTGAAGGTAATGGAACCGATCCTGCGGCCACATCCTGACCGCGTCGATGCAGCGCTCGAGCCGGCCCAGCGCTTCGCCGAGGTCGCGCGCGATGCCGGCGCGCGTATCGCCCTGCCCGTCGGGGAAGAAGTGATCGAGCTGGCGCGCCAGATAGTCCGCGAGGCCGTCGCGGGTGATGCCGACGAGCTCCATGGCGTCACGCCAGGCGCGCTCGGCCGAGCCCGCCCCCTCTCCTACACCTCTCCCCCTCGCGACTTCGCGAGGGGGAGGGGGAAAGGAGGGGCGCAGCCCCGACGCGGGCCTTCGCCCGCCGAAGGGTTTCGTTGGAGCGAAATCCCGGGAGGAGGACTTCGGCCCGCAGGCGGGTGAGGGGGAGGGTAACCATGTCTCGACCGCAGCTATCGTTCTTCACGCCGCGCCCGAAATGCGGCCGCGGCCGAGCATAGTCAAGAGACGTTCGGCAAGCGGCTTGGGCCGGGCGCCGAAATCCTCGGCGATGGCGCCGATGTCCACGAGAGGGGCGTGTGCCCCGGAGGCCGGCAGCGTCGCCTCGATCTTGCAGCCGGTGAGGCGGAACAGGAGCTGGAACAGCTCGGCATTGGAGACGTTGACGCCGCTGGCCAGATTGTAGAGCGAACGCCGACCGCGCTCGGCCACGGCCAGCAGCACCGGCAGCACGTCGTCGATATGGATGTAGTCCCGCTCGGAATCGGGCGCGACCTGGAAGCGCGCCTGGCCGCCGCGCTTGGCCGCGAGGATCACACGATGCAGGAAAATGTCCGCGGCCAAGTCGTCGGCATAGACGCAAGCGAGCCGCGCCGCGCGCACATGCGGCCGCCCGGCCGTGTGGCAGAGATTTTCGCCCAGCGCCTTGCTCAGGTCGTAAAGATGGCGCGGCTCGTTGGGATTGAGCACGAGCGCGTCGTCCTCGCGCCCCACTTGGCTGCCGCTGTCATAGAGCCGGGTCGAGGAGAGATAGGTCAGACTCTCGAAGGCGGCCTTCTCGAGCAGGCGCGCGAACAGCGTGACATGCGCCTCGATCGTATCGAAGGGCCGCTTGAGGAAGTCGTTGGTGAGGCCGGCGCAATAGATGACATGGCCCAGCGGCCGCGCGAACAGCGCCGGGCTGCCCTTATCGGGTGTGAAGGCGGCAATGCCCCGCTTCTCCTTGAGATAGCGCACCAGATGCGAGCCGACAAAGCCGCGCGCGCCGATCACGGTGTACATGGGACCTCCTCGCGCGCACCCGGCATCGCCGACGCCAGTGTCGGCAGGGCGCGGTCGCGCGCCGAAAAGATGCGTCGAGCGGCCGGCGGCCAGGCGATGGCAAGCGTCGGGTCGTCCCAGCGGATGCCGCGCTGCAGCTCGGGCCGGAAATTCGCCGCGATCTGATAGAAGACCTCGCTCGCGGGCTCGAGTGTCTGGAAGCCGTGGGCAAAGCCGGCCGGCGCATAGATCATGCGCCGGTTGTCGGCGTCGAGCTCGGCCGCGAACCAGCGCCGGTAAGTGGGAGAGGCCGGCCTCAAGTCCACGATCACGTCGAAGATACGTCCGCGCGTGCAGCGCACCAGCTTGATCTCTGGCTCGGGCTCGGCCTGGTAGTGGAGGCCTCTGAGCGTGCCGGCCTCGCGGTTGAAGGAGGTGGCGCAGTGATCGAAATTCGTCGCCAGCCCTCGATTTGCGAACTCCTCCTGCGACCAGGTGCGGGCGAAGAGGCCGCGCTCGTCGCAGGAAGGCTCCGGCTCGATCAGGAAGGCGCCCCCGAGCCCGGTGCCGTGAAAGATCATGGCCGGACGGCGAGGCGCGGGATCGCGGTGACGAAGCGCCCGCCCCAATCGCGGATATAGCCGTGGTCGCGCTCGATCTCCGCCGCCAGGTTCCAGGGCAGGATCAGCACGTAGTCCGGCCGCGTCTGCTTGAGCGCCTCCGGCGGCAGGATCGGCAGCCGGCTGCCGGGAAGATGGCGGCCCTGTTTGTGGGGGCTGACGTCCACCACATAGTCGAGCAGGTCGCCGCGGACGCCGCAATAGTTGAGCAACGTGTTGCCCTTGGCGGCGGCGCCGTAGCCGACCGCCTGCTTGCCCGTCTCCCTGGCCTCGATCAGGAAGCGCAGCAGCTCGCGCTTGACGCGCGCCACGCGCTCGGCGAAGCCGCGATAGGCGGAGATGTCGATGATGCCGGCCTTTGCCTCGCGCCGGCGCAGCGCCTGCACACGGGGGCCGGGCAGAGCGTGGCCGCGATGCTGCGCGTAGAGCCGCAGCGAGCCGCCATGGGTCGGCAGCTCCTCCACGTCCGTCACGATCAGGTCGTGTGCGGCCAGGACCTTCTCGGCCGTCGTCAGCGAGAAATAGGAGAAGTGCTCGTGATAGATGGTATCGAACTGGCATTCCTCGATCAGTCGCAGCAGGTGCGGGAATTCGAGGCTGAGCGTGCCGCCGGGCTTGAGCGCCAGGGCCAGGCCAGCGGTGAAGTCGTTGAGGTCCGGCACATGGGCAAAGACGTTGTTGGCGATCAGGAGATCTGCCTGGCGGCCCTCGCGCAGGATTTGCGCCGCCGCCTCGCGCCCGAAGAAGCGGCAGACCGTCGGGATGCCGCGCCCGCGCGCCACCGCCGCCACGTTCTCCGCCGGCTCGATGCCGAGCACGGGAATGCCGGCCGAGCGGAAATATTGCAGCAGATAGCCGTCGTTGCTCGCGACCTCGATCACTTGGTTCTCGGGGCCGAGGCCGAAGCGCCTGATCGCCTGCTCGGCGAAGCGGGCCGCGTGCTCGAGCCAGCTCTGCGAGAAGGAGGAGAAGTAGGCGTAATGGCCGAAGATCTCGTCCGGCGTCTGGAAGGCCTCGAGCTGGACCAGGAAGCAGCGGTCGCAGACATGCGCCTTCAAGGGGAAGGTCGCTTCCATGCGGCCGAGGCCCGCCTTGTCAAGATAGGCGTTGGAGGGCGGCTGGGCGCCGAGATCGACGAAGAGATGGGAAAGCGGCGAACCGCAGAAGCGGCAGCTCGGTAGGTGCGCCGGTGTAGCGTGCGGCTCGGTCTTCGCCTTGAGCCGCATCGAGCTAGGCAGCATGGACATATTCCTCGATCTGATCGAGCGACGGCCTGCGCATCGGGCAGTCGCCGAGCTGGGCGCGATACCAGGGCACGGTGCGCTGTAGCGCTTGTTCGATGCTCCATCGGCTCCGCCAGCCGAGCCCTTGGGCGGCCTTGCCCGTGTTGACGGCGAGAAGCTGTTCTTCGAACGGGGCTTGGCGGTTGTCGAGATGCCAGGCGGCACCTTGGCCCCAGAGCCGCGTCATCTCCTCGGCGATCCAGGCGACCGGACGGTTGTCGTCGTGGTGCGGGCCGAAGTTCCAGGCACCGGATGCGGTCGCGGGCGCCGTCGCCAGGCGCTCGGCCAGCAGCAGGTAGCCGGCCACCGCCTCCAGCACATGCTGCCAGGGTCGCGTGGCATTGGGATTGCGGATCCGGAGCGCCGCACCGGCCTCGAAGGCGCGGACGGCGTCCGGCACCAGCCGGTCCTGGGCCCAGTCGCCGCCGCCGATGATGTTGCCGGCGCGCGCGGTCGCGATCGCCGGGCCTCGGGCCCCGAAGTAGGAATGGCGGTAGGCCTCGACGGCGATCTCGGCACAGGCCTTGCTGGCGCTGTAAGGCTCGCGCCCGCCCAGCCGGTCGGTCTCGCGATAGCCGCGCCTGAGGCCGCGGTTGAGATAGACCTTGTCCGAAGTCACGACGACGGCGGCAGCGATACCATTCCGGTGGCGCATTGCCTCGAGCAGGTTGACCGTGCCCATCAGGTTGGTGGCGAAGGTCTGCGCCGGCTCGGCATGGGCGCGGCGCACCAACGGTTGGGCCGCGAGATGGATCACGATCTCCGGCCGCGCGTCGTGCAGTGCCTGTGCCAACGCGCGAGCGTCGGCGAGATCGGCGATGCGGGAATCGAGATCGCGCTCGAGCTCGAGCGAGCGGAACAGCGACGGCGTCTCGGGCGCCAGCGCATAGCCCGTGATCGCGGCGCCGAGCCGCTGCAGCCAGAGGCAGAGCCAGCCGCCGGTGAAGCCGGTATGGCCGGTAACGAAGACGCGGCGATGGCGCCAGAAATCGGGATCTAGGCGGTGAGCCGGCTCGCGCTGCATGTCTGCCAGACCTGCCAGGGCGCCTCGCCCTTGGCCCACATCTCGTTGAGGAGGCACATCTCGCGGTAGGTGTCCATGCACTGCCAGAAACCGCCATGCTGGTAGACGGCCAGCTCCTGGCGCTCGGCCAACATCTCGAGCACGCCGGCCTCGAGCGGCAGGTTGTCCTCGGGGCCGATCGCGTCGAACGCGCGCTTCTCGAACACCATGAAGCCGCCATTGATCCAGCCTTCGGTCACCTGCGGCTTCTCGCGGAAGGAGCGCACCAGCCCGCCGCCGATGGCGAGTTCGCCGAAGCGCGACGAGGGGTGCACGGCCGTGACGGTCGCGGCGCGGCGCTGGCGGCGGTGATGCAGATAGAGCGCGCCGAGATCGACATCCGCCAGGCCGTCGCCATAGGTGGCGAAGAAGCTGTTGCCCCGCACGAAGCGCAGCGCCCGCTTCAGACGTAGAGCGGTCTGCGTCTCGGCCCCGGTCTCGGCCAGTACGACGCGCCAGTCTTCGGCCTCGCTCTCGGTCAGCGTCTCGACCGCACCGCTGCCGAGATCGACCGCGAAGTTGCTGTTGCGCAGGCGGTAATTGAGGAAGTAGTCGCGAATCATGTCGCCGCGATAGCCCAGGCACAGCACGAAGTTGCGCACGCCGAAATGACGGTAGAGCTTCATGATGTGCCAGAGGATCGGCCGCCCGCCGATCTCGACCATGGGTTTCGGCTTGAACTCGGTCTCCTCGCGCAGCCGCGTGCCTTGGCCGCCGCACAGGATGACCGCGGTGATGTCGCCGAGCGCCGCCCGCTGGCGCTCGAGATGCTCGACCGGCTCGGCGAGGCTATCGGCGCGCATGGTCCCGTCCACGGGGTTGCATAAGCGCCATGGTCCTCGTCCTCCCTTAAAAAGGCTTTAACCTTAAGAGTCTGCGACCCCTTGGCGGGCCTCAGGCGCCGGCTGCCGGGGCGGTGCCGATGGCCTGGCGCACGGGGTAGGCCGGATTGCTCAGCACCACCTGGCGCGCCTGATGGCGGCGCGTGTCGAGCAGCACCGGCGCGCGCAGATTGGCCGACAGCTCGACCGTCTCGCCGATGGTGCGCACGGTGACGATCAGCAGCAGCTGCAGATCCACCAGTGCCATGCCGATGGCCTGGCAAGCCTCGCTGAGGTCGACCGGCAGAATCGGGCCGCCATCGGTCGGGCAGGGCATGACGATGAAGGACAGATCGGTGTCCTCGAGGCTCTGCATCAGGCGGAACTGACCGAGCTTGGGATTCGGCACGGCCAGCAGCGCGAAGCGGCGATGCTGGGCGAAGCCCAGCGGGCCCTGGGGCATCTCGAATACGTCCTCCCAGCGGCCTGCGATCGGACCGAACCGGGTGGCGACGGTGAAGTCGCTGACGACGGCGAGCGGCGTCGCAGCGGCTTCGGCGAGGGCGGCTTCGGGCGGGGTCATGGCACGTCTCCTTCGTTTAGCGGGCCAAGGGTGTTCATTTGAGGTAGTTGAGCAGGCTCAGCTGCGAGATTTGCGAGAGCGTCATGTAGGACGCTTGCAGCTGGGTCTGGTACGAGCTGACCTGCGTGAGCGTCTGCGCGACATCGACCGTCTTGATGTCGCCGATGTTCTGCTCGAGATAGAGCGAGAAATCGTTGTGGCGGGTGTTCGCTTCCTCGATGCTGCGGCGCGAGGCGCCGATCATCGACTGCAGGTCGGCGATATCGCGCGTCAGCGGCTGGGTGCCGCGCTGCGCGTTGCCGCTTTCCGTGCCGAGCGCCGTGTTGACGAGCGAAAGCGCCGTCTCGAGCGTGTCCTGGCTCGGCTGCGGCCCCGCCGTCTCCACGTAGTAGGCCGCGCGCAGCAGATACTCGAAGGCGGGGTCGTCGGCGGTGATGCCGTAATTGATCGTCAGATTGGTGTCGATGTTTGCCGACATCACCTGCGAATCGCCCTTGTAATATTCGCTCGTGTAGGTGGGCAACGGCAGGGTCAGCGGCGGCGTCAGGCTCGGCGGCGCGCTCCAGCCCGCGAGATCGACCGGCCTCACATCGGTGCGCGAGCCGGCAAAAAGATAACGGCCGTCCACCTGCACGTTCAGCAGGTTCGCCACCTGCTGGCGGAAGTTCGCGGCTTCGCTGTCGATGGCGAGGTCGCCGGAGTTGCTGTTGTTGATGGCGCTGATGAGCAGCGTCCGGAACTGCGTCGCCGCGCTGAAGATGTCGGAAACGCTGGTCTCCATGCTCTGGAGACGCGCATCGATGGTCCGGTTGGTCTTGACATACTGGGCGGTCTGCGCATGCGCGATCTCGAGGCTGACGAGCTGGTGCGCGTCGCTGGCGATGCCGGCATAGGTCTGCGCCTTCATGCCGCTCGAGGCCTGGATCTGCAGATCGGCCAGCCGCTGCTGCACGCCGAGCGTCTGGGACTGCATCAGCTGGGTCAGGGCGTAGTTGGAAACGCGCGTCATCGCCTGCCTCCTTACTGGCCCAACTGGAGCAGTACATCGAACATCTGGTTGACCGCGGACACGATCCGGCCCGATGCCGCATAGGCGTTCTGCAGGACCACCATGTTCGAGAGCTCCTCATCCGTGTTGACGCCGCTCTCGGAGCCGACGCGGTTCTCCAACTGCTGCTTGAGGGCCTGGGTGAAGGCGTAGTCGTTGTCGGCCTGCGCCGCCGCCGTCGCGTTCTGGGAGAGAATGTTGGCGGCATAGTCGGCAAAGCTGGTGCTCGATGCCGGCAGGTCGCCCGTAGCCGGGAAGCTCACCGACGAGGTGAGCTTGGCCGCGAGGGCGGAGACGATCTGCGAATCGCCGGCGCCGACATACCAATTGAGCGAGGCATCCTGCTGCAAGGCTCCGCGCGACAAGAGGCTGGGGTCGGCGGCGATGTCGCTGCGCACCTGCAGCACCGAGGCGAGATCGACGCCAGTGGGGTCGTTGCCGACGAACAGGTCGTTCAGATGCAGGAAGTCGGAGAGATTGGTGGTCGGCTGGCCGCCGCCGGGATCGACCGTGCCGCCGGTGATGGCGACGCCGTAGCCGCCGCCATCGAGCGTGACCGTGCCGCCACTGGCGGCGGCCGAGGCGCCGACGCCGAAGCCGGCCAGGACCGTGTTGAGCGCGGCGGCGAAACCGGCGGCGTCGAGCGTGCCCGGCGCCGGCATGGTGCCGGAGAAGGCGGCGGTGCCGTCGGAGTTGAGCAGCGTCACCGTGACCGTTCCGGTCAGGGAAGTGGCCGTCCCGGTCTGCGGCCGGCTGCTGGCGAGCGTCGTGGCGGCGGGCAGGCCGGTGCCCTGGTTGTGGATGCGGTTGACTTCGTCGCGCAGCTGCGTCGCGAGCTGGTTGATCTCGGCTGCGAAGTTCGGCAGCGTCTTGTCGCGCAACTCGACCAGGGCCGCGATCTTGCCGGAGCCGATCTCGCCGGTGATGTCCACGCCGTTGACATCGATGCCGTCGATACCGCCGGGATAGGTCACGGCGGCCTGCAGCGAAGCCGCCGGCGTGTGCGAGATCGTCGCCGGATCGTTGTCGAGGAGCGTGCGTCCGGATTTGGTGAAGACCACCATCTGGCCGTTTTCGCGGACGTAGGTCGAGACGTCCATCTGCTCGGAAATCTTCGACAGCGCCTGGTCGCGCTGGTCCTCGAGATCGCCGGTCTCCACGCCACGCAGCTTGGCGGCGACGATCTGGCTGTTGAGCTTGTCGATGGCCGCAAGCTGTCCGTTGACGATCTCGATCGCGTCGGCGATCTGGCTGTCGGCCTCCTGGCGCAGCTGCTGCGTGTCGGCCGCCATGGCGTTGAAGCGCTGGGCGGCGCGCTGCGCGTTGGTAATCACGTCGAGCCGCAGCGAGACGCTCTCGGGATTGGTGGTGAGTGCGGTCACCGACGTCGAGAAGTCCGACAGCGCGGCGCCGAGCGAGCTGTTCGAATCGGGCGAGCCGAACATGTCCTGCATGCGCTTGAAGAGCTGCTGGCGCACGTCGAGGCCGGAGAAGTCGGATGTCGTGCTGCGCAGCTGGGAGAACAGCGCATCGTCCACATAACGGCGGACGGAGCCGAGCTCGACGCCGGCGCCCGTGCCGGCAATGACGCGGCTCTGAAGATCGGCGATCTTGCGCGTATAGCCGGGGGTGTTGACGTTGGCGACGTTGTTCGAAAGGACGCGCATGGCCGACTGGTTCGTCTGCAGCCCCGTGAGCGCGGTATAGAGCGAGCTTGTCAACGACATGGCCCGATCCCCTTTCAGAACCGCTGATCGAGGGTGACCGCGGCCACCGCGCCGGCGCGCCGCGGCGCTGCCGCCGGCGGACGGGCGCCGCGGCCGGTATAGCCGACCGGCCTGCCGCGCTGGGTTTCGATGGCATCCACCATGGCCGTCAGGATGCGCTCGTTGACCGTCCTGGCGGCCTTCAGCGCCCGCTCGTTGCGGGTCACGGCTTCCTGCAGGCGACGGCCGGATTCGGTCAGCCTGCGCAGGCGGGCGGGCTCGGCGCCGGCCAGCGACGCGCTGCCTTCCTTGAGCAGCCTGATCTCGCCCTCGTAGGCCTGGGCCAGGCGGCTCTTCTCGCGCTGCAGTTCGGTCAGCCCTTCGCGCCGCCGCTTGCCGAGCAGCGCCGTTTCGTGCTCCAGGCAGGCGGCGAGGCGCTCCGTCAGCGCCGTCAGCGTTTCGACGCGGTCGTTCGGGGTCACGGCTTCTGCACCTCCTGCATGCGCAGGATCTCCCGCTGAACCATGTCGGCGATGCCGATGCCGCCCGACTTGGCGACCTGGCGGCCATATTCCTGGAACATCAGCGAGCGGAACACGCGCTCGCCCTCGCCGCCGCCGAACATCGCGTCGGGCTCGACGCCCTCGAACATCTGCTCGAAGGTCTGGGCTAGGAAAAAAGCCTCGAAATCCTCGGCAGCCTTGCGCGCCTTGGTCGCGTCGCCGGTCGCGGTCGGCACCGGCGCGCGGTTCACCGCGAGGCTGGCGTAGTCGGCGGCGGTGGCGGCGAGATCCGTCATCAGCGCACCTCGATATCGGCCTGCAGCGCGCCGGCCGCCTTGATCGCGCGCAGGATCGAGATCATGTCGCGCGGGCCGACGCCGAGCGTGTTCAGGCCGTTGACCAGCTCCTGCAGCGTCACGCCGGAGGGCATCACGGCGAGCTTGTTGCCGTTCTGCTCGTCCACCTGGATGTTGGTCCGCGGCACGGTGGTGGTGGTGCCGGTGTTCGAGAAGGGCGACGGCTGTGAAACCTGGGCCGTTTCGGTGATGCGGATGGTCAGGTTGCCCTGCGCGATCGCCACGGTGCTGATGCGCACGTTCTCGCCCATCACGATCACGCCGGAATTCTCGTCGATCACCACGCGGGCGACCTCGTCGGGCTCGACCGGAAGCTGCTCGATCTTGGTCAGAAGGCCGACCGTGTCGCCCTGGAAGGTCGGCGGCACCGCCAGCTCGACCGTGCCGGGATCGAGCGGCCGCGCCGCGGCCAGGCTCAGATAGCCGTTGATCGCATCGGCGATGCGCTGGGCGGTGGTGAAGTCGGGGTTGCGCAGCGTGATCTTGACGTTCTGCATGTTGTCCATGCTGAAGCCGATCTCGCGCTCGACGATCGCGCCATTGGAGATGCGCCCGCTGGTGGGCACGCCCTTGGTGACCGTGCTGGCGTCGCCCGATGCCGTGTAGCCGCCGATCGCGACCGGGCCCTGGGCCACGGCGTAGACCTCGCTGTCGGCGCCCAGCATCGGCGTGACCAGGAGGGTCCCGCCCTGCAGGCTCTTGGCATCGCCCAGCGCCGCGATCTCGACGTCGATGCGCGTGCCCTGGCGGGCGAAGGGCGGCAGCGATGCCGTCACCATCACCGCGGCGACGTTCTTGGTGTCGAGCTTGCTGTCGCGGGCGTTGACGCCCAGCCGCTCGAGCATGCCGATCAGGCTCTCGCGCGTGAACACCGACTTGTCGAGGCTGTCGCCGGTGCCGTTGAGACCGACCACGAGGCCGTAGCCGACCAGCTGGTTGTCGCGCACCCCTTCGAAATCGGCGATGTCCTTGACGCGCGAGGTGGCAAAAGCCGAGAGCGGCAGCAACAGTGCCAGCGCCAGCAGCAGGCCGGCGATCAGGAACGGCGCCAGGCTGCGGCGCCGGACGAAAACGCGGCGCGCCTGGGGCAGCGGCGCGGGGCAATGGCTCGTAGATCCCAACATGGCGCCATCTTCCTAGCGCGCGGCGTGCCAACCGGCCGATGGCAGGATTACGGCCAAGGCCGAGCTGCCCATGGCTCGACGCGGGTCCCGGCACCCGGCAAGATTTGCCGGGCCTGCCGGCAGGAGCTGCCCGAGTTTAAAGGCTTGTTTACCGAGCTTTCGGTAGCGTCTGCCTATGACCTCCCGCCGAATCCCGTAACGGGCAGGGGAACAAGGCGATGAAGATCGATCCCGGCGCCCCGGTCAGGTCGACCCCGCTCTCGCGGGTGCGAGGAAGCTCCGCACGCGCGGGCGTCGGCTTTGCCGAGCTGCTGTCCGAACCCGCTGCCGCCAAGAATGTCACCGTTGCCGCGCCGATCAGCGCTGCCGACGCGATGCTGGCGGCACAGGAGGTCGGCGATGCCATCGAGCGCAATCGGCGCGCGCGCGAGCGCGGCAATGCCATGCTCGACCGGCTCGAGGCGATCCGTGTCGGCTTGCTCGACGGCGTCGTCTCGACCGAAACGATCGCCGAACTTGGCCGCCTGGTCCGCGACCGCCGCGACGCGGCGAGCGATCCGCGACTCGCCGGGCTCCTGGACGAGATCGAGCTCAGGGCCGCGGTCGAGCTGGCAAAGCTGGGTCAGGATCCCTGACCTTCAAAATTCCTCCATATTTTTCATATAGATAGACGTTTGCCCTCGGCGGGCTGGGGCTTGCAGGGCGCGGCGAAATCCATATACTCCCTGCGCTTCCGCGGCCTCGGCCGCGAGGCGAGATTGCGCATAAATGTGGACGAGCCCTTCGATGAACGAACGCGTGATGCCGATGCGGCCCTTGTTGCCGCCCGATTACCGGCCCAGCGAAAAAGAACCGTTCATGAATCCGCTGCAGCTCGAATATTTCCGCCAAAAGCTTCTGGCTTGGCGCTCCGAGCTGCTCCAGGAATCGACCGAGACGCTGCAGCATCTTCAGGAAGAGAGCTTGGCGGAGCCCGACATGGCCGACCGGGCGTCGCTCGAAACCGATCGCTCGCTCGAGCTCAGGACGCGCGATCGAGAGCGCAAGCTGATCGCGAAGATCGATGACGCGCTGCAGCGCATCGAGGACGGAACCTACGGCTATTGCGAGGAGACCAACGAGCCTATCAGCCTGCGCCGGCTCGAGGCCCGTCCGATCGCGACCTTGTCGATCGAGGCGCAGGAGCGCCATGAGCGCATGGAGCGCACGCACCGCGACGATTGAGCCGGCGCCGTAGCCGAATGCGAGGATGATGGCGGGCCGCCTGCAGGGGCGGTCCGTTGCGTCTGAAATAAGGAGCCGGGCCACGTCCTCCCGCCTTCGCGAACCCCGCCTGCGACCTTGCAAGCCGGCTAACGCCCGCTTTGGCGGGCGAAGGAAGGTCGACGGGCTCGGGACGAGACCCTCATGGTGAGCTTGTCGAACCATGAGGGCCGAAGGTCTTTGATGTGGCCCTCGAGGGTCCTTACATCGATCGCTCAGAATGGGAACAGGATGTCGTAGATCTCCTGGCCGTAACGCGGCTGCTGCGTGTCGCTGATGATGCCGCGCCCGCCATAGCTGATGCGTGCTTCGGCGATCTTGTCGTAGTCGATCGTGTTGGTCGAGGTGATGTCTTCGGGCCGGATGATACCGGCCACCTGCAGCTCGCGCACTTCGGCGTTCACGCGGATCTGCTGGCTGCCTTGCAAGACCATGTTGCCGTTCGGCAGCACCTGGGTGATGACTGCCGCCACCTTGAGCTGGATATCCTCCTGGCGATCGACCGAGCCCGAGCCCACCGTGCTGCTGGTGCTGTTGCCATTGACGAGCGCGGTCGGGTCGTAGTCCTTCGGAAAGAGCTTGCTGAGGGCGGACTCGTAACCGAACAGATTGTCGAGCGCGGCCGTTTCTCCGGCATTGCGCGAACGGTTGGTGGTGTTGTCGAGCTTGGCCTGGTCCTTGATGGCGACCAGCACCGTGAGGATGTCGCCGACGCGGCTTGCGCGCTGATCCTTGAAGAAGGCGCGGCTGCCCGCGCGCCACAGCGAGTTGGGCTGGCGCTGATCGGGAATCGGCGTCGGCATCGGCAGCGACACCGGCTGATAACCCGGCTGCAGCGTCGGGTTCTGGATCGGGCTCACTTGCGGCACGTCGCCGACTTCCGACAGCCGCTCGAGCGTGCGGCAGCCGGGGAGCGCGCCGACGGCGAGCCCGAGGCAGAGCAACGATACGGCGGTGCGCAGGCGGATCATGGTCACTCTCCCTGGGCGATCGAGGTCGGCAACATCACAGCGACGCGCGAGGCGCTGACCACCACGGCGTCCAGCACGCGGCTGCTCATCGTGTTCACGACGCGGATGGTGTCGCCGACGGCGCCGTTCTGAAGGGCCTTGCCCTGGACTGTGAGCGACATGTTGGCGCCTTCGAGCGCCACCGTCACCAGGGCGCCCTTGGTCACGGCGACGGCGTCGACGAGGTCGGTATTGCGCATCGGCTGCTGCGGCCTGATCGGCCGGCGCGGCGTTTTGCCGACGAGGTCCGCAAGCTCGGTCACGACGCCCGATGCGACCCGATCGGAAGGCATGCTGATCCAGCCGATGTCGGCCTCGGCGATCGTGTCGCCCGGCGTCATGCGCCGGGTCAGCACGGGGACCTCCACCATCGCGTAGGCGCGGCCGCTGATCGTGGCCGTGGCTTCCGCGGATCCGGTCGCCGGCGCGGCGATGGCGGCGGCGAAGCGCCCGCTCACGGGATCGAAGGTGAGACGCTCGATCGCCACGGTCGGCTCCGCGCCCATGGGCAGAACCAGGTGCGGATCCTCGCCGTCGAACTCGATGCCGACGTCGCCGGCGAGGCCGCGCTCGGCCAGCGCTTGCATCAACGCGACTTTCACCGTGCCAGGCTCGATCGACTGACCCCGGCGCAAAACGCGCACCTGGTCGAAGCGCGAAGCGGGCTGCCAGGGCAGCGCGATGGCGCGGGCGAGAGCTGCGAGCCAATTGGCGTCGAGCGTCACGGACTGGCCCGGCGCCGGCGCTTCCGCCACGGGACGATTGGCGTCCAGGAGCGGGCCGTCGAACAGGTCGCCGAGCCGGATCAGGCTGCCGTCGATCTGGACCTCGTTCCTGAGCGCGAGCGCGGTCGGGGCGGGCGACGACGAGCCCTGCAGGGTCTCGGCCGAGGCGGACGCCAGCGCCGCCGCCAGAAGCGGTAGAGCCAGCGCGATCGATCGCAACAGGATCATGACCATGAAAGGAACGCTCCTCAGCGCAGCTGCGTCAGCGTGCCCATCATCTGGTCGGACGCCTGGATCACCTTCGAGTTCATCTCGTAGGCGCGCTGCGCGGTGATCAGATCCGTGATCTCGGACACGACGTTGACGTTGGAGGTCTCGAGGAAGCCCTGCTGGATCGTGCCGAAACCGGCCGTGCCGGGCGTGGCCACGATCGGCGCCCCGGAAGCCTGAGTCTCGAGGAACAGATTGTCGCCGATACCCTCGAGACCGGCTTCGTTCGGGAAGGTGGCGAGCTCGAGCTGGCCCAGGTTCTGCGGCGCCACCTGCCCGTCGATCTGCGCGAACACCTCGCCATCGGAATTGATCGTGACGGAAACGGCGTCGTCGGGAATGGTGATGCCGGGCAGCACGGTATAGCCGTCGGCCGTGACGATGGTCCCATCGGCGCTGCGCTGCAGAGCGCCGGCGCGAGTATAGGCGGTGTCGCCGTTGGGCAGCTCCACCTGGAAATAGCCCTTGCCCTGGATGGCGAGATCGAGCGGGTTGTCGGTTACCTGCATGTTGCCCTGCTCGATGATGCGGTAGACCGCGGTCGGCTTGACGCCGACACCGATCTGCACGCCCGACGGCACGATGGTGCCCGTCGTCGAGGACTGCGAGCCGACCCGCCGGTAGTTCTGATAGAGCAGGTCCGCGAACTCCGCGCGCCGGCGCTTGAAGCCGGTCGTGTTCATGTTCGCGATGTTGTTGGAGATCACGTCGACATTGAGTTGCTGGGCCAGCATGCCCGTCGCCGCGATACTCAAGGAACGCATGGCGCTACTCCCTCATTCTTTTGCTTCAGCTCGTCCCGCCGACAATGCCGGAAATGGCCTTGCTCTCGCGGTCGTGCTCGGATTCGATCAGCCGCTGCGCGGCCTCGTAGTTGCGCGTCACCGCCATCATCCGCGTCAGCTCGACGATGGGCTCGACGTTCGATTGCTCCAGCGCGCCTTGCACCAGCTTCGAAGTCGTGTCGGGCGTCGCACCGGAATCGGCGCGGTAGTAGCCGGCTTCCTCCTCCTGCAGCCCTTGCGGGTCGGCGAACCGCACCAGGCGCAGCTGACCCAGCACCGTGGTGGCGCCGGTCGTCGCGTTGTTGACGGACACCGTGCCATCCTCGGCCACGGTGATCTCGCCGGCATCCTGCGGCACGACGATGGGGCCGCCGTCGCCCATGACCGGCGCGCCGTCGGCGGTCACGATCTGGCGGTTCGCATCTAGCTCGAAGTGCCCTTTGCGCGTGTAGCGCTCGCCGGCCGGGGTGTTGACCACGAAAAAGCCGTCGCCGTGGATGGCGATGTCGAGCGGGTTGCCGGTGGGCGTCACCGGCCCCTCGCGCCAGTCGCGCGGAATCGCCGCGTCCTCGACATAGGACAGCTTGGTGCCGTCCTTGAGCCGATCGAGAAATTCCTCGAAGCGCATCTCCTGCGCCTTGTAAGCCGGTGTCGTGACATTCGCGAGATTGTTCGCGATCACGTCCATCTGTCGGCTCAGCACCACTTGGCGCGAGAGAGCGATGTAGCCAGCGTTTTCCATCGACCGCCCGGTTTTTCCCGATTCCGGCCGTTAAGCGGCGCCGCAAGGGCGCACGCCACGGTGCCCACGGCCATGCAGCCATCGTGCCAGATGGGCTTTCCATGCCGGCCTGCGGCTCGGCGGGTACGCCAAACGGGCCGCGAAGCGGGATACGGGGAAGAATTTGCCGCCACAAAGCGGCAAGGATGGTCCGCTTCAACTGGATGTTAACCGCGTCTGCCTAAGGTGCCGCTCGAAACGCGATTTACGGCTCACGGCGGGTTCACCACATGGCCAAGGCTCCGCAACCCAAGGCGAAAGCCCCGGACGAGGAAGAGCAGGAGGAAGCGGCCGAAGGTGCCGAGCCGCCCAAGCGCAAGAAGCTCAGCGGCAAGAAGCTGGTGCTCTTCATCATCCTGCCGGCTCTGCTGTTGCTGGGCGGCGGCGGCGCGGCGGCTTATTTCACCGGTTTGATCGGTCACGGGACCTCTTCGGCGGAGCAACAGGCTCAAGCCGCGGATAACGCGCCAGCTTTCTACTACGAGATGCCGGAGATGCTGGTTAACCTCACCAGCACCGGCAAGAAACCCAGCTATCTCAAGCTGCGCCTCAATCTCGAGCTGACCGATCCCGAGGCGACCAAGCAGATCGACGCGGTGCTGCCGCGCATCGTCGACAGCTTCCAGATCTATTTGCGCGCGCTCAGGGTCGAGGATCTGCAGGGCTCCGCCGGGCTCTATCGCCTGCGCCAAGAGCTGCTGACGCGCGTGGCCGACGCCGCACGTCCAGCCCAGGTCCGCGACGTGCTCTTCAAGGAAATGCTGGTCCAATAACTCCGCACAGCCATGGCCGAACCGACCGAAGATCCCAACGCCGCCGAGACCGAAGAGCTCTCGGAAGAAGAGAAGGCCGCTGCCGCGGCCTGGGAATCCATGGCCGCCGAGGAGGGAGACGGCTCGGCGCCCCGTTCGACGCGCGTGCTCGATCAGAACGAGATCGACAGCCTGCTGGGCATCACCGGCGGCGGCAACGCCCAGGCCGCCGAATCGGGCATGCAGGCCATCGTCAACAGCTCGATGGTCTCGTACGAGCGCCTGCCGATGCTCGAGGTGGTGTTCGACCGCCTCGTGCGCATGATGTCGACCTCGTTGCGCAACTTCACCTCGGACAACGTCGAGGTCTCGCTCGACAGCATCAGCTCGATCCGTTTCGGCGATTACCTGAATTCGATCCCCCTGCCGGCGATGATGGGCGTGTTCAAGGCCGAAGAATGGGACAATTACGGCCTGCTGACCGTCGACAGCTCGCTCACCTACTCGATCGTGGACGTGCTCTTGGGCGGGCGGCGCGGCACCGCGGCCATGCGCATCGAGGGGCGTCCCTATACGACCATCGAGCGCAATCTGGTCGAGCGCATGATCACGATCGTGCTGGCCGACCTTTCCGCCACGTTCGAACCGCTTTCCAAGGTCAATTTCCGCTTCGACCGCCTCGAGACCAATCCGCGCTTTGCGACCATCGCGCGCGGCGCCAACGCCGCGATCCTGGCGCGCCTGCGCGTCGACATGGAGGATCGCGGCGGCCGGCTCGAGCTGATGCTGCCTTATGCCACGCTGGAGCCGGTGCGCGAGCTGTTGCTGCAGATGTTCATGGGCGAGAAGTTCGGCCGGGACTCGATCTGGGAAGGGCATCTCACCGCCGAGCTGTGGAACACCGAAATCAAGGTGGATGCCGTGCTCGACGAGTTCACGGCGGAACTCGGCGACGTCCTCAACTGGAAAGTCGGCACGCGTGTCGAACTCAATACGTTGCCGAGCTCGCTGATCGAGATGCGTTGCGGCGACGTTTCCATGTTCCGCGGCCATATGGGCCGCAAGGGCAACACGATCGCGGTCCGCATCCAGGACCGCATGAAGTGACGAGAGGATGGCCATGGACGTCTCCCTGGTGATCGACGGATCGCTGGCGCTGCTGCTCGGCGTCACGCTCCTGTTCGTCGCGCGCCTCAACCGGCGCATCGGCGAGCTCAAGCGCGAACGCGCCCGCCTCGACGGCGCGATCGAGCGCTTCGCCGCGGCCGCAACCGAGGCGCAGAAGACCCTGACCGAGATGCGCCAGGTCGCCGGCGCCGAGGGCAGGACGTTGCAGGAAGCCGTCAAGAAAGGCGCCGGCCTGGCCGACGATCTCGAGTTCCTGATCGGTCGTGCCGGCACGGCAGCCGACCGCCTCGAGGCCGCGATCGGGCAGTCGCGCCAAGCGGTTCTGAAGGCGGTGCCGGCGGCGGGCCGCGAGACGGGCGAGCGCGAGGCGCCGGCACGCGAGAGCGCAGCGAGGACGGGCGCGGTTCAGGGTACCGGTTCGCGCGACGGCGACCAAGCTCGCGCCGCCGTGGCCGCGCCGGCGCGCCGACCCGTCGTCGTCGATGCCTTGCCGGAAGGCGAGCGGGCGCTGTTGCGCGCGCTGGCCGGCCTGCGCTGATCTGCCGAGGCTCCGCGCGAGAGCGCGCCACCCCTGTCACGGACGGAAGAGTAGCCCCGAGCGATGCGCCTGCGTGTCCTTCCCGTCGTGCTCTTCATCGGCACCGCCCTGTTCACGCTGCGGATCGGCAGCATGTGGCAGGAGGCGACACTCACCGCCGGCCGGCCGTCCGAAGCCCAGACGGCGGCATCCCAGCCGGCAGCGCCCGCCAGCAATGTGCCGGCTGCGCCCGCGACGTCCTCGGGCAGCGGCGCGGCGGGCCCGGTTCCCGCCGCCGCGCCGGCACCCGCACCGGTGACACCGTCGGGCCCGGCGCAGCAGACCCTCCTCGGCCAGCCCCAGGCGTCGTCGAACACGGCCGCGACCGCGACGGAAGCCGCGAGCGCCGGCACGCAGAGCGCGGAGGCCTCGGCCGACAACCCCTTCAATTACACCGACAGCGAGATCGAGCTCCTGCAGAGCCTGGCCAAGCGCCGCGACGAGCTCGATCAGCGCGCCGCCGCCCTCGACCAGCGCGAAGCCCTGCTGACGGCGGCGGAACAGCGCATGGACCAGAAGCTGGCCGAGCTCAAGGCGGTGCAGCAGCAGATCCAGGCCGCGGTGACGCAGCAGCAACAGGCGCAGGAAGCGCAGTACAAGAGCCTGGTGAAAACCTACGAGACGATGAAGCCGAAGGACGCTGCGACCATCTTCGATACGCTCGATCTGGATGTGCTGCTCGAGCTGGCCGGGCGGATGAAGGAAGCCAAGCTGGCCCCTGTGCTTGCCGCCATGGATCCCACCAAGGCTCAGCAAGTGACGGTCGAACTGGCTGCCCGAAAGGCGCCCACGGTTCGGTAGAAACGGCCATAAAACTGCCGTTTTCGAGGCTGTCGTTTACGGCGACTTAACCGCCGCCGGATAGCTTCTGATCCAGCCGGTTTGCCGGGTTTTCGAGGGACTTCAAGTGAGGAAATGGGATCCATGGCCATCGACATGCACATGCCGATCCTGATCGTCGACGACTACAAGACGATGCTGCGGATCATTCGCAATCTGCTGAAGCAGCTCGGTTTCGACAATGTCGAGGAAGCGACCGACGGCAGCATGGCGTTGGCCAAGCTGCGCGACAAGAGCTTCAGCCTGGTGATCTCGGATTGGAACATGGAGCCGATGACCGGCATCCAGCTCCTGCGCGAGGTGCGGGCGGATTCCAAGCTCAAGGAACTGCCCTTCATCATGATCACCGCCGAGAGCAAGAGCGAGAACGTGATCGCGGCGAAGGAGGCGGGTGTGAGCAACTACATCGTCAAGCCGTTCAACGCCGCGACGCTCAAGCAAAAACTGACGACGATCCTGGGCAACTTCTAACCTGCGGTGCATGTCATGCCGCGATCGCGTGCCGTCGACAAGGAACTGACCGAGAAGCTCGCCGCGGTCGAGCGCGAGCGCGGCCTCAAGGAGCTCGATGCGCGCGAGCTGATGGCGCTGGTCGAGGGTATCGTCGCCTCGATGGAGGGTGACCTCTCGCCCGTGAGCATCAAACTCTATGCGGAGCTGGAGCAGCTTGCCCGTTTCATCCAGAGAGCCAAGGCCGAGATCGCCCAGCTCAGGCCCGACGAGATCCGCGATCAGCATCTGCAGACCGCGACCGACGAGCTCGAGGCGATCGTGGGCGCCACCGAGCAGGCCACGCACGGTATCCTGGGCGCCGTCGAGCAGATCGAGAACCTGACCTCCGAGATGACGCCCGAGCTGGCCGACAAGGTCACCGAGGCGGTGACAAAGGTTTACGAGGCCTGCAACTTCCAGGACATCACGGGCCAGCGCATCTCCAAGGTGGTGAAGGCCCTGCAGCACATCGAAGCGAAGGTGGACGCGCTGTTGTCCGCTTTCGGCGACGAGATCGCCAAGCATCGCAAGGAAGCGGCGGCGCCTGGGCCCGAGACGGCGCCCAGCGACGGCGATCTTCTCAACGGACCTCAGCTTCCGCAGGACGCGAAGCGCCAGGCCGACATCGACGCTCTCTTTGCCAGCCTCGGCTGACAGCTGGGCCCGGCTGACGTCGGTGCCGGAGCCGGTGAACCGGGGCGACGGCAACCTCGTGGGGTTGCTCGCGCTGCAATTCCTGCTGCTCGCTTTTTTCATACTCCTCACCAGCGTGACGCATGTGGAGCTCGATCGCGCGCGTCCGGTGATGGAGAGCTTGGCCGAGCAGTTCGCGGGCGTGCTCGACGAGGGGCCGCGCGCCGACCTGGACGGGGCGGCTGCCATTGGCGACGTTCGTCTGCTGCGCGATCGCATTCAGGCGCTTCTCGCCAACGCCCTGCCGCTCGCCCGCGTCCGTCAGGCCCGGGAATCCGATCGGCTCCTGATCGAGCTGCCGCTCGACGGCTTTTTCGAACGGGGCGAGACGAGCCTGGGCCCGCTGGCACGAGCGCGGCTCGCGCGGCTGCTGGATGCCGTGCGGGAGGGGATGGGAGCCGCGCCTTATCGGATCGGGCTCGCGGTTCCGACCGGTGACGGAGCAGTCCTTCGGGCCGCGGCTCTGGCGGCCGGCATGATCGATGCCGGCGTTCGCAGCGATCGTCTCTCGCTGTCGCTCGACCGCCGAGCGGCGGCGCAGAGCCTCGTCTTCACGCTTCTGCCCGGCGATGTCTCCGGGCCGAAACCGGCTGCGGGAGGCTCACGATGATCGGCCTCCTTCGTTTGATGGCGCCCGCCGGGAGCGGGCATCGTCCGATCGCCATGCCCTGGCTTATCACGCTTGCGGATCTCGTGAGCCTGTTGCTGTGCTTCTTCGTCATGCTGTTCGCCATGTCGCGGGTCGAAGCCAGCCGCTGGGAGCGGGTCTTCGGCGTCGCCGTCCGCGACGAGGTGCCGATGTCGGCCGAGCCGCAAGGCGATCGTGACGCGGCCCGCAACGCCGCGGCGGCGCCCGAGGCGCGCGACGCAAACTATCTGCTGGCGCTCATCGCCGAGCGCGTTGCCCGCGCCGCGCTGCCCATTCCGGTGACGGTTTCCCGCGCGCCGGAGGGGGTGGTTCTGGCCATGCCGGCGGCGGCACTGTTCCCATCGAGGCCCGGTCGCAGGGTGGGAGCGGCGGCCGAGCGTCTGGCGCCGTTGGCCGCATTGCTGTCATCGGTTCCGAACAGGATCGCCATTGCCGTGTCGGCCCCCGATGCGCGCGAGGCCGAAGCCTGGCGACGGGCGCTGGCGCGGGGGCAGGCCGCCGCCGACGCGATGGCGAACGCCGGGCTCGACCGCATCGAGACCGTCGAGGTTCGGTCCTTCGGCCCCGGCAAGCCGCAGGTGGCCGTCCTGGTGCTGGATCGCGAGGGCGCGCCATGACCGGGCCGCGCGGTTTCTGCCACATCGCATTCCTGTCGGCCCTTCTTCTGGCTGCAGCCGCCACCATGTCCGTGAGCTCGGCCGCGGGCACAGACGAATCGGTGCGCGCGCGCGGCTGGGTTCACCGTGACGAGGGCTTCGCCCGGCTGGTGTTCGACTGGGCCACGCCGGTCGGTTACAGCGCGAGGATAGAAGGCAAGAAGCTGATCGTGGAATTCGACCGGCCGGCGAGTTACGCGCTCGACCGGGCGCTGCGTTTGCTGTCGCCTTACGTGGCGGGCATTGCCGAGCAGAGCGAGCGGCGCCTGGTGTTCGATCTGACCCAGCCCTGGCGCCTCAAGAGCTTCGTCGACGGAACCCATGTGGCGATTGATCTTCTCGGCGCGCCGAAAGCGCCGACGGCCATGTCGGTGCAACCGGCACGATCCACGACGAGCGCAGCTTCCATCGCCGCGGCGCCTGCTGCGCCTACGGTGCCGCCGGCAGGCTCGGTTTCGCCCGCAGCCGCGCCCTTCGTGGCGCTCAGGGTCGGCGAGCATGACGGCTTCACGCGGCTGGTGTTCGATTGGCCGGCCCCGTCGCCTTACCGCATCGAGCGGCAAGGCGACGAAGCGCGCATCCTCTTCGATGCGCCGGCGCGTCTCGGCCTCGATGCGGCAGTCAAGCGGCTGCCGCCTCCGATCCGCGATCTGCGTGCAGAGGGGAGCGAGGGCAAGCCGGCGCTGGTCGTAGAGCTGGCGCCCGGTACGAGGATCAAGGATTTCCAGGACGGCCCTCGGCTTGTGCTCGATCTTTCGGGCGCCGTTGCCCCATCGACGGCGGCTGCGGTCCCGGATGGCGCATCGGGCGCGCCCATGCCCGACCTCGCCGATCCGGCCTCGATAGCCCTGGCCGCGGCCCCGGGCGCGTCTGCTGCGCAGCCGGCAGCGACGACCTCGTCGCCGGCAAATATGCCGCCCCCGTCGCCGGCCCCTGCAACCTCGACGGGGAGCGGCGATGGCGCAGCCGACAGTGCCGGCAAGCCGCTGAATGTGCTGCCCGCCAACGCGATGACGGCGGCCGATCTCCTGGCGGGCGCCTCGGCCGCGCAGCCGGCCGGAGCCGGCACGAGGCCCGCTCGCGTCACGGCACCGGGAATCCCGGCAGGCGATCCGAATGCCCCCTCGCTCGCCGTCGGCATCGAGCAGGGCGCGGAAGGTCCGTCGCTCAAATTCCCTTGGGCGGAGCCGACGGGGCTCGCGGCCTTCCGACGTGCCGGTGCGCTGTGGCTGGTTTTCGACCGCCCGGCGCGCTTCGATCTGTCGGCGCTGGCCGGGCTCGATCCGGCGTCGCTGGGCTCGGTGTCGGTCGTGCCGGGCGCCGTTGCCGCGCTTCGCCTGACCGATCTTGGCGATCTCGCCGCCCTGCCGCGGCGCGACGGCAATGGCTGGGTGGTGGATTTCCAACCGCGGGCCGAAGGGCCGAAGGACGACATCCCCGTAACGCCGGACCTCGCAGCCTCGCCGCCGCGCCTTCTGCTCCAGACCGTGACGGCCGGCGATGCACTCCCCGTGACCGATCCCGAGGTCGGCGATACGCTGCTCGTGGTCGGCATGGCCGAGCCCGGCAAAGGCGTCGCCGAGGCCAAGGCCTGGCCGGCCTTCCGCCTGCTGCCGACCATTCAAGGCATTGCCGTCGAGCCGCGCCAGGACGGCGTGCAGGTGGCGCGGACGGCCGACGGCATCGCCGTGCTGGCAGGCATCGATGCCGACCCGGCCGCGGCCCCGCCTCGAGCCGAGGTTCCAGTCGCGGAGGGCGCCAATGCGCAAGAGAGCGCTCCCGCCGCCACCGACCGGTTGTTCGATCTGCCGGCCTGGCGGCGCGAGAACGAGGGCGATTTCGCCAAGGTGGAGGCTCGTCTCCAGGCAGCGATCCAGAACGCGCCGGAAGAGGCGCGGGAGCTTCCCCGCATCGATCTCGCCCGCTTCTATTTCGCCCATGGCCGCGCCGCCGAGGCCGGCGGCCTGGTCGATCTCATCGCGGCCAGCCGCAACGAGCCGCTGCTCGATCCCGAGCTCCTGCTGATCCGCGGCGCCGCCGCCTTCCTCACCAACGATCCGGTCGCGGCCGATCGGGCGCTGGGACAGCCCGCCCTCGATGGCGAGATCGAGGCCGAGCCCTGGCGCGGCGCCGTGGCGGCGCTCAAGGGGGATTGGGAGACGGCTGCGGCGCTGTTCCGGGACAGCGCGCCGCTGGTGGCCGACTATCCGCAGGCCGCGCGCTTCCGGTTGGCGGCGCTGGCTGCCGAGGCGGCGATCGAGACGCTGGATCCGGTCGGCGCCGACGACTGGATCGAGCGGCTCAAGGCCGACAAGCCGACGCCGGCGCAGACGGCGCAGATCGCTTTTCTCGAAGGGCTGTCGGCGCGCCGCCAAGGCCGCGTCGAGGAGGCGCGCACGGCTTGGGGCACGGTCGGCCCGGAGGCGGACCCCGATACCGTCCAGCGCACCGAGTTCGCCCGCGTCGATCTCGATCTGGAGACCCATCAGATCGCCGACGCCGATGCGATCAAGCGGCTCGAGGCGCTGCGTTTCGGCGCGCGCGGCAGCCTGCTGGAGTTCCCGCTGCTGCGCCGGCTGGGCGATCTCTATCTCGCCGGCGGCAAGCCGCGCGAAGGCCTGACCCTGCTGCGCCAGCTCGCCACCGCCTATCCGCGCCATCGCGATGTCGGCGCCGCGATGGCCGAGATGACGAACGGCTTCCGCGATGCCTTCCTCGGGCCGAACGCCAAGTCTCTGACGCCGCTCGAAGCGGTGGCGCTCTATGACGAGTTCCGCGAGCTGACGCCAGCCGGTGCCGAGGGCAGCAAGGTAGCGCTCGCGGTCGCCGACCGCATGATCGAGGTCGATCTGCTCGGCCGTGCGGCCGAGCTCTTGGAGGATCAGGTGCGCCATCGCCTGACCGGCGCCGACAAGGCGGAGGCCGGCGCGCGCCTCGCCGCCATCCGCCTCCTCGACGATCATCCGGAGAAGGCGCTGGCGGCGCTGGCCGAGAGCAGCGTGCCCGATCCGACCCCGCCGCTCGCGGCCGAGCGGCGCCGGCTCGAGGCCGAGGCGCTGCATCGCGCCGGGCGCAGCCTCGAGGCGTTGACATTGCTCGCGAGCGACAGCGACCTCGAGGCCGGCAAGCTCAAGGCGCGCATCTTCTGGGAGCTCAGGGAGTGGGGCCAGGCCGCCGATGCCTTCGACGGCCTGTTGGCGAGCGCCGATCCACAGAAGCTGACGCCCGAAGAGGCGCAGTGGGTGCTGGGCGATGCGATCGCGCTGGCGCTCGGCGGCGATCCGTTCGCGCTGGCCGGGCTCAAGCAGCGGTTCGGCGCCGCCATGAAGGAGACGGCCCAGGCCGAGCCCTTCGCGCTCCTGACCGACCCCGAGAGCGACGGCAACACCCTGCTCGCCCAGAAGCTCGCCTCGGTGGCGCGCTTCGAGAGCTTCCTGTCGGACTATCGCGCCAAGCTTCAGGCCGGTGCGGCTGCGGCGGACCTGATCGGGACCGATCCCGCGCCCGCGGATGCGCCGGTCCAGATCGCCGCCCCCGGCGCCGGCGGGTGAGCGCGGCTTCGCCGACACGTCGCCCCTGTCCCTTACAGGCTGCCGTCTCAGAGCGTGATACAGGCCCCATCCTTCGAGAGGGCTCGAAGATCAGGCCTTCCTGCCGGGCTAGCCATCGGCCGTACCCGGCCGGGTGGCGCGTCAAGCCGGATCCGGCGCGCTTTCAGCCGCCGCCGAAGCTGCGGACCAGCGAGCCCGCGACCAGATACCAGCCGTCCACCAGCACGAAGAAGATCAGCTTGAAGGGCAGCGACACCGTCACCGGCGGCAGCATCATCATGCCCATCGACATCAGGATGGAGGACACCACCATGTCGATGATGAGAAAGGGCACGAACAAGAGGAAGCCGATCTCGAAGGCGCGCCTGAGCTCGCTGATCATGAAGGCGGGAATGAGCGCCGTCAGCGGCGCTTGGGCCGCCGGCGTGTTGGGGTCGGCCTTGGCGATGTCGAGGAACAGCATCAGGTCCTGCTCGCGCACCTGGGTCAGCATGAAGTCGCGGAACGGCCCGACGCTGCGGTCGAAGGCGGCGGCCTCGTCGATCTCGCCGCGGATGTAGGGCGCGATGCCGTCGCTGTAGGCGCGCTCGAAGGTGGGCGCCATGATCGCCGCCGTGAGGAACAGCGCCAGGCTGATCAGCACCATGTTGGGCGGCGTCTGCTGGATGCCGAGCGCGCTTCTCAGGAAGGAGAGCGCCACGACGATGCGGGTGAAGGAGGTCACCATCACCAGGATGCCGGGCGCCAGGCTCAGCACCGTGACGAGGGCGACGATCTGCAGGATCTGGGCGGTGGCCGTGCCGCCGCCGCCGAGGTCGAGCGTCAGGCTCTGCGGGAAGGCCGGCGTGGCCAAGAGCGCCGTGGCCGCGCCGATCGCGACCGCGAGCCAGCGCGGCAAGCCTCGGCGCGGGCGCCGGAAGATGCGCCGCGGCGGCGTCACGATCGCTCTCCTGGTGGCACCGGGGCGCTCGGCGCGCCGCCGCTGTCGCCGGGCGCGATGCCGGCCTCGATCACCAGGTCGTTGGGCCCGCCGACCAGAAGCAAATGCTCGGTATCGTCGCGGCGCACCAGCAGCAGGCGCCTGCGGCCGTCGAGAGCGAGGGCGGCCGAAACGGCGAGGCGTTTCTGCGCGCCCTTGGGCGGGATCAGCCCGCCGAACCCGAAGCGCTTGAGCGCGAAGGCGGCCAACGCGATCAGCGCCAGCACACCGGCGAGCGCCAGGACGAAGCGGAGGTAAACCGAGAGATCCAAGACCGTGTCGCGGGTGATCGGGACGATGCGACGGGCGTCAGCGTCCGCGCGCGCCGGCGCTCGAGGCGCCCGGCAGAGGCGCGTTGCCATAGGCCGTGGTGGCGCGGCGGCGCTGCGTCGCAGCACCGATCTCGCGCATGGTGGCGTCGCGGCTGGCCTTGAGCTCGGCCTCGAGACGGTTGAGCTCGTCGACCAGCGCCACGAAGGCCGCGCGCAAGGTTTCGCGCTCGGGGCCGGCGACGGTTTCGAGCCGCGCGCACAGCGCCTCGCAGCGCGCCTCCAGCGGTGTCAGATCGAGCAGCTCGCCAGCCTTGAGATGGCGGCGGGCGGCCTCGGCGATGCCGGTCAAATAGCAGAGCTCGCCGACGAGTGCGGGCGTGTCGGTCATGGGCTAAGGGTTCCCTTGCTTGAGCATGGCCGGCAGCCGGCCGTTGGCGCGATAGACGTAGGCGAGGATCTCGGCGACGGCGACCAGCGCCTCGACCGGAATCTCGCAATCGATCTCGACCGCGGCGAGCAGGCCTGCGAGATCGGGATCCTCGTGCACCGGCACGTCGTTGGCGCGTGCCAGCGCCAGAATCTGTTCGGCGATGGGGCCGCGGCCGGCCGCGGTCACGCGCGGCACGGCCGTGCGCGCGGGGTCGTAAGCGAGCGCCGCCGCGACGGGGCGTTTGTCGGGAGCGCCGTGTGAGGGATTCGATCGAGCCACCGGCTGCCGTCCTTCGGGAGCGCCGTCTCGAGGAACGGTCGCGCCGAACGCGCCGCCCTCGGGCCAAGCTCCGATCGGCAGTTTCTACCTAGCAGCGTTAACAAAGATTGAAGGAAGGGTGCAGCCGTTCTGAGACCGACGGGCTGTCGGCCGGCGTGCGGCGTTCAGGACTTCTTCTTCTCGCCCATGGCCGCCACGAGGCGGGCGCTCGACTCCGCGGCAGCCAGGTTCTCGGCCTGGATGCGTTCGTAGATCTCGCGTCGGAGCACGCTGGCCTCGGCCGGGAAGGTGAAGCCGAGCTTCACCGACTTGCCGCGGACCTCGACGACGGTGACCTCGATATTGTCGTTGATGACGACGGATTCGCCGATTTTGCGCGTCAGATAAAGCATAGGGCCCGACTCTTCCTTCCTGGCGGAGCCCATTGGGAGGCCCCCGGCCGAGACTCCAACATGGTATACGGCTCGAGGACCTTAACGCTTTTACCTCACCTTAACAATCCCGGCGTCATCCTGCGTCGGCCTGCCCCCACGGGGAAGCCCGGCCACCCGTCCGGGCCCGTCGCGGCAAGCGGATGGAGCGCATGGACCTCGGCCGCATTCCTCTGTTCGCGCTCGCCCTCGACAAGATGGCCTGGCTCAACCGGCGCCAGGCGGTGCTGGCGCACAACATCGCCAATGCCGACACGCCGAATTTCAGGCCCGAGGATTTGACGCCGCTCGATGCCCGCGCGGCGCTGCGCTCGGTAGGGGCGCAGACACACACCGTCGCTGCCGTGCTACCCGTAGCGACCGATCCCAAGCATATCGTGGGACCCTTGGGGCAGACGAACGGCGGGTTCGCGGAAGAGCCGCAGAAGAAAACCTACGAGACGACCTTGAGCGGCAATGCGGTCGTGCTCGAGGAGCAGATGGTGAAGGTTGCGCAGACGCAGGCCGACTTCCAGATGGCGACCAATCTCTACAAGAAATATGTCGACATGCTGAAGCTGGCGCTCGGGCGCAGCGGCGCATGATCGGGCTTGAAGCGAGAGGCACGCCGTGACGGATCTTAACGATGCTCTCAAGATCTCGGCCTCCGGCATGAAGGCGCAAGGCACGCGCCTGCGCGTCATCGCCGAGAACCTGGCCAACGTGGATTCGGTGGCCAAGACGCCGGGTGGCGATCCCTATCGCCGCAAGGTGATCACTTTCCGCAACGTGCTCGACCGGGAGCTGGGCGTCGATCTGGTCGAACCCAGCCGCGTGACCGTCGACCGCAGCCCGCTCGAGACCCGCTACGACCCGGCCAATCCGGCGGCGGACGAGAAGGGCTATGTGAAAGTGCCGAACGTGAACACGCTGATCGAGCTTGCCGACATGCGCGAGGCGGAGCGGTCCTACGAGGCCAACCTCAAGGTGATCGAAGCCTCGCGCACCATGCTCCAGCGCGCGATCGACATTCTGCGTTAGAGCTTTCGACACCCGGCGCCAGGCAGGCGCATCGCGAAGGAGGGGATCCGACGCTAGGTAGGCGTTCTCGTTCGAGGAGACGTGACCGATGCGCAGCGATTTCGCGGCCGCCGCCAAGTTCTACGAGCAGGTCGCGCAAAGCGCGGCCAAGCCCGCCACGGGCATGGAGCCGCGGCCCGCGGCCGGCGCACCCAACTTCGCCGACTTCCTCAAGGAGGCCGGCGGCGACGTGGTGTCGACCCTGAAGCAGGGCGAGGCCCAGAGCATCAAGGGGCTCGCCGGCAAAGCCGAGCTCGCGGACATCATCAGCGCGGTCAGCCAGGCCGAGGTGGCGCTGCAGACCGTGGTCGCCGTGCGCGACAAGGTGATCGCCGCCTATCAGGACATCATGCGCATGCCGATCTGACGGCGGCGCTCCGGTTTCCCGCTTTCCGATCGCAACAAGAGGTACCGGCCATGGACCAGGCCGAGATTCTCGACGTCGCGCGCGAGGCCGTGCTGGTCACGCTCAAGCTGGGCGCGCCGGTCATGCTGCTGGCCCTGGTCGCAGGCATCGCCATTTCGTTGCTGCAGGCGCTGACCCAGATGCAGGAAATGACGCTGTCCTTCGTGCCGAAGATCCTGACCATCCTGCTGTCGCTGCTGATCTTCTTCCCCTTCATGCTGACCACGCTCAGCGATTTCACGCGCGAGCTGATGGACCTGATCGCTGCCGGCAGGTGAGGAGAGAACGCCAGGCACAATTTCGGTTTGCCGTGACACAGAACCCCCTCACCCAACCCTTGTATCTGAAGGGATGAGTGGCGGGGAGCAGCGAATCAGAGTTGATTTGCCGGAGCGGCGGCGCCGCCGCTCCGGCAGTCGCGGGCCGGTGACCGTAAACCCTCTGGTGGCAAGCACCGC
>JBMONF010000014.1:0-12062 GCA_049323455.1 Pseudomonadota bacterium
GAGACGGGCCTTCGGCCCTCCGCGAGGCGTGAGGAAATCCGCGAGATTTCGTGAGACCCCCTCGTCCTGAGGAGGCCGCGAAGCGGCCGTCTCGAAGGATGAGGGCGTCACATGCGATACCCCTGCCGTCAAGGGGGAGGGTTAGAAAAGGTGATTCCTCCCCTTGCGACGGAGCAACCATTTCTGACCCCCTCCCCTTGCGGGCCTTTGCCCGCCGAAGGGTTCCGTTGGAGGAACACTCCAACTGGAAAGCTTCGGCCCGCAGGCGGGAGGGGGAAGGGGGAGGAGTTGCTCAGCCCGCCGGCGCCAGCAGCGGCAGCGGGCGCTCTGTCACCCGGATCGTCACGGGCAGATGCGCGATCACGTCGCCGTCGCCCTGAACCGGATCGCCCTCAGGTCCTTCGATCACCACCTCGCGCGCCGGCAGGCGCTTGACGCTCTTCAGGCGCGGCAGGAGCCCCAGCGGCAGCGCCAGCGCATAGAGGACGAGGGCGAGCCGGCCGCGCTTCGTGAACAGGCAGACCTGGAACTCGGGCCGGTCCAGCCGGGCCTCGGGTGCCAGCACGAAGCGGCCGCCGTAATAACGGCCCTTGGCCACCACCACCGATCCGGCCTCGTGCCATTGCCCATCCACCCGCACGCGATAGAGCGGGAAGCGAAAGCGCAGGGCCTGGCGCAGCATTTCCGCGACATAGGCGAGCTTGCCGACTTTGCGCTTCCAGCGCGGGTTCACGCCCGCCACCACATGGGCGTCGAAGCCGGCCCCGGCCATCATGGCGAAGGCGCGGCCGTCGGCGAGGCCGGGCCAGATCGCGCGCGTGCTCGCGGCCGCGATCGCCGCTACCGCGTCGGGGATGCCCCCCATGCCGAGCTCGGCCGCCAGCACATTGGCGGTGCCGAGCGGAACGATGCCGAGCGGCACTCCGCCGCCAAGCTGCTCGGCACCGGCCGCGAGCGCGCCGTTGACCGCCTCGTTGATGGTGCCGTCGCCGCCGGCGATCAGCACCGCCCCTGCGCGGCCTTCGCGCAACGCCGCTCGCGTCAGCACCTCGGCATCGCCGCGCGCCCGCGTCTCGGCCAGCTCGCAATCCCAACCGCGCCGTTCGAGCGCTGCCAGGGCCGCCTCCAGGCGTCGGCGGCGGCGCCGGCCAGCGGTCGGATTGAAGATGACCAGAGCCAGGCCGCGGCGCGCGGCCGATCTCGCCTCGAGAGGGGCAGCCAGTGTCATGCCGACGTCACGCCCCGGCCGATTGCGGCAATTCCATTCATGTTTTGTGACGGCGCGGTGAATTTTTATTGGAGAAGCGCGGAATATACACGTTCTTTCTTGTATCGCCACAAGATAAAGCGATAGAGCCTCGTCCAAGCGAGAGAATCGCGATTCGTCCTCGGGCCGTTCGAGGGACGGAGAGCTCGAACATGAACCAGGCGCGCGCACTACAGCGATATCGCGCGATCTTCATCTCCGACGTGCATCTCGGCACGCGCGGATGCAAGGCCGAGTTCCTGCTGGATTTCCTGCGTCACAACGAATCCGAGCATCTCTACCTGGTCGGCGACATCATCGACTGCTGGCGGCTGCGCCGCTCCTGGTACTGGCGCCAGAGCCACAACGACGTGGTGCAGAAGCTCTTGCGCAAGGCGCGCAAAGGGACGCGCGTCGTCTATGTTCCCGGCAATCACGACGAGCCCTTGCGCGATTACACCGACCTGCAGTTCGGCGGCGTCACCGTGCTGGCCGAGGCCCTGCACGAAACTGCCGACGGCAAGACGCTCCTGGTCCTGCACGGCGACGATTTCGACGGCATCGTGAAGTACGCCAAGTGGTTGGCGCTTCTGGGCGACTGGGCCTACAACTGGATGCTGCGCGCCAACCACTGGTTCAACATCGCACGCCGCTGGCTGGGTTATCCCTATTGGTCGCTCTCGGCCTATCTCAAGCAGAGGGTCAAGGACGCGGTCAAATATATCGACGACTACGAGCGCGCCGTGGCCGAGGAGGCGCGCCGGCGCGGCGTCGATGGCGTGGTGTGCGGCCACATCCACAAGGCCGAGATCCGCACCATCGAGGGCGTGCTCTATTGCAACGACGGCGACTGGGTCGAGAGCTGCACCGCGCTGGTCGAGCATTGGGACGGCCGGCTCGAGATCGTCAACTGGGCCGAAGTGCGGCAGGCCTCCATGATCGAGCTCGCCTGAGCAGAACTCGGCCGATCTTGTATTCCGTGCGCATCCTGATCGCGACCGACGCCTGGCAACCGCAGATCAACGGCGTGGTGCGCACGCTCGGCCGCGTGGCGGGCGAGCTTCGGGCCCAGGGCCACGCCGTCGAAGTGATCGGCCCCGACCGCTTCCGCACCCTGCCCTGCCCGACCTATCCCGAGATCCGCCTGGCGCTCTTCCCCGGGCGGCGCATCGGCCGGGAGATCGAGGCGTTCAAGCCCGACGCCATCCATATCTCGACCGAAGGCCCGGTCGGGCGCGCGGCCCGGGCCTGGTGCCTCAAGCACGGCCGGCCCTTCACCACGGCCTACCACACCAAGTTCCCCGAATATGTCCGCGCGCGCCTGGCCGTGCCGCTCGCCTGGAGCTACGCCGCGATGCGCCGCTTCCACGCGCCCTCGACCGGCGTGATGGTGGCGACCGACAGCGTCGCCGCCGAGCTCGAGGCGCGCGGCTTCCGCAACATCCGGCGCTGGTCGCGCGGCGTCGATACCGATCTGTTCCGCCCGCGCGACAAGTCGTTCCTCGATCTGCCGCGCCCGATCCACCTCTATGTCGGCCGCGTGGCGGTGGAGAAGAACCTCGAGGCCTTCCTGGCACTCGACCTGCCCGGCAGCAAGCTCGTGGTCGGCGACGGCCCCCAAACGACCGAGCTCAAGCGCCGCTACCCCGACACGCATTTCGCAGGTGCCAAGGAGGGCGAGGAGCTGGCGCGCTATTACGGTGCGGCCGACCTGTTCGTGTTTCCCAGCCGCACCGACACCTTCGGGCTGGTCCTGCTCGAGGCGCTCGCCTCGGGCCTGCCGGTGGCGGCCTATCCGGTGCCGGGGCCGCTCGACGTGATCGACGGCAGCGGTGCGGGCGCGCTCGATGAGGATCTGGCCCGCGCCATCGAGGCCGCCCGCAAGATCCCGCCGGAGCGCTGCCGGGCGCTGGCCCTCGAATTCTCATGGGCCCAATCGGCGCGCCAGTTCATGGCCAACCTCGCCGCCTTCGCCTGACGGCGGGCATTTTTGGCAACCTTGCCTTCGCAGCGCCGGGTTGCGAGACTTTCTCGCCCGGGCATTGCCAGACCGTGAATTGCCTTGCGCATATTGATCGCCACCGACCTTTGGCTGCCGAAGCACCACGGCGTCGAGCGGCTGCTGCACAATCTGGTCGCCGAGCTGACGGCGCAAGGCGACACGGTCGAAGTGATCGATCCCGATCGCTTCGAGACCGGCCCCTCTTTCCTGGGTCCCACGGTCCGGTTCGCGATCAATCCGGGAAGGACCATCGCCCCGATGATCCGGTCCTTCGCACCGGAGGCGATACATTTGGCCACGGAAGGGCCGGTCGGTTTCGCCGCGCGACGCTGGTGCCTCGAGAACCGGCGGCGCTTCACCAGCTCCTACCTGACGAAGTTGCCGGAGTTCGCCCAGGCGCGCTACGGGCTGCCGCCGCAGACGCTCTATGCGAGGCTTCGTCAATTTCACCGTCCGGCCTCCCGGCTTCTGGTTCCGACCCGCAGCGTCGCGCGCGAGATGAATGCCAAAGGGTTTCGCAGGCTGTGCGTCTGGCCCTTCGGCGTCGACACCGAGCTTTTCCACCCGGGCCGTCGCGCAGCCCTCGATCTGCCGAGACCCGTCCATCTTTGCGTCGCACGCCTCTCGGCCGAGAAAAACCTGGAGGCCTTCCTCGATCTCGACCTGCCCGGCAGCAAGATCATGGTCGGCGACGGTCCGCTGCTCGATGCTTTCAAGCGGCGATACCCGCAGGTGCTCTTTCCGGGAACGCGGGATGGCGAGGCGCTGGCGCGCCTCTATGCCAGCGCCGACGTCTTCGTCTTTCCCAGCCGCACCGACACTTTCGGCCTGGTCATGCTGGAGGCGATGGCTTCGGGCCTGCCGGTCGCTGCCTATCCTGTGCCGGGGCCGCTCGACATCGTCGCCAACAGCGGCGCCGGTGCGCTCGACGAGGATTTGGGCCGCGCCGTCGCGGCCGCTCTCGCCATCCCGCGCGAACGCCCGCGCAAGCGCGCTTTGCGCTTCTCGTGGGCGCGCACGGCGACGCTGTTCCGCTCCTATCTGGCGCCGCTGACCTGAAACGCGTTTGTCCCCCGGCCGACGCCGTTCAGCCGAACCCCGGTGCAAGGGGCAGCCTCCCGATTCGCCCCCCAAATCCGGGGCTCGCGCGAGCGGCCCCCATGCTATCCTGCGGCCCGCCATGACCCGCCACGCCGCCCCCCTCGAAGACGGCGCGCCGCCGCCGAACGCCGCGCAAGCCCCTGCTCGGCCCTCGGCCACGGCGCTGATGCGCCGGCTTCTGGCCGAGCATGTGCGCCCCGAGCTGCCGCGCCTTGCGGCCGCGCTTTTCTTCATGAGCGTGGTCTCGGCGGCCACGGCTGCACTCGCCTGGCAGATGCAGGCCGTGCTCGACCACGTGTTCGGCGCGCAGGACATGGGCGCCTTGCAGGCAGTCGCCGCCGGCACACTCGCCATCTTCGCCACCAAAGGCTTCGCCGGCTACGGCCAGTCGGTGCTGATGACGCGCATGGGGCTCGACATCGTCACCGGCCTGCAACGTCGCCTGTTCCACCATATCGTGGGCGCCGATCTCGCCTTCTTCCACGACCGCGCACCGGGCGATCTGGTCTCGCGCGTCGTCAACGACTGCATGCAGCTGCGCGAGGCGCTGTCGACGCTCCTGACCAACATCGGCAAGGACGCGCTCACGCTGATCGCTCTGGTCGGGCTGATGTTCTACCAGGACTGGCTCCTGGCGCTGATCGCCTTCGTCGCGTTCCCCGCGGCGGTGCTGCCGATCGCCAGGGCCGGGCGGCGCGTGCGCCGGCTCTCGGTCGGGACCCAGAGCGAGACCGGCGGCCTCGCCATGCTGCTCGACGAGGCTTTCCATGGCGCGCGCCAGGTCAAGGCCTACGGCATGGAGGCCGCGGAGACGGCGCGCGCCGACGCCGCGGTCGACCGGCTGTTCGAGTTGCAGATCAAGGCGGGGCGCACGCGCTCGGCGCTGCAGCCGGTGATGGAGATGCTGGGCGGTCTCGCCATCGTCGCCGTCATGATCTATGGCGGCCATCAGGTGATCGCAGGGGCGCGCACGCCCGGCGCCTTCTTCTCCTTCATCACCGCCCTGCTGCTCGCCTACGAGCCGCTGAAGCGCCTCGCCCATCTCAACGCCGCCTTGCAGGCGGGCCTGGCCGCGGCCGAGCGCGTCTTCGCGCTGATCGATCTCGAGCCGCAGGTCGTGGACCGGCCGGATGCGCGGCCGCTGGCGATCGTCGGCGGCGCCATCCGTTTCGAGCGCGTGAGCTTCGCCTATGGCCCCGACGGGTTCGCGCTCGCCGATATCGACATCGAGGTGCCGGCCGGCGCGACGGTGGCGCTGGTGGGGCCGTCGGGAGCCGGCAAGTCGACCCTGTTCAACCTGATCCCGCGCTTCTTCGATGTCGACGCCGGCCGCGTGCTCATCGACGGCCAGGACGTGCGCGCGGTCACGCTCGCTTCGCTGCGCCGGTCGATCGCGCTGGTCAGCCAGGACGTGCTGCTGTTCGACGACACGGTGAGGGCCAACATCCTCTACGGCCGGCCGGAAGCGAGCGAGGCCGAGGTCATCGCCGCGGCGCAAGCGGCGCAAGCCTGGGATTTCATCCGGGAGCTGCCGCAAGGGCTCGACACGGCCGTGGGCCCGCGCGGCGCCAAGCTCTCGGGCGGGCAGCGTCAGCGCATCGCCATCGCGCGCGCCATGTTGCGCGATGCGCCGATCCTGCTCTTGGACGAAGCCACCTCCAATCTCGATGCCGAGAGCGAGCGCGCCGTCCAGGCGGCGCTGGCGCGGCTCGTGCGCGGGCGCACGACGCTGGTGATCGCCCATCGCCTCGCGACGGTGGCCGCTGCCGACCGGATCTATGTGCTCGACCAGGGTCGCGTCGTTGAGACCGGACACCATGACGAGCTCGTGGGGCTGGACGGCGCCTATGCGCGGCTGCATCGCCTCCAGTTCCGCGATATCGCAGCGGGCGAGAAGACGGCCGACCTGCCGCAGCCCCTGGCCCAGCGCGCCGAGCGCCGGCGCCAGGCGTAAGCAGCACCATGGCGCCAAGCTTCGCCGAGATCGACGTGATGTTTGCCCACCCGCTCACCCTGCTCGGACCTAACGTCCCTCGCTTCCCTCTCGCCCTCCCGCTTGCCGGAGGGGGAGAGATCAGTTGAGGGGTCCGCGTAACGGTCGAGCGCCCAGTATCATGTCTCTGCCGCGACGAGTGCTGGCCTCCGGCCCGGTGCAAGCCGTCCTGGCCATGGTGGTCGCTCTCTATCTCAAGCTCGTCGGCGCCACCACCCGTTGGCAGCGCGAGGGCTTCGCGGAACCCTTGGCCCGGCTCGCGCAGGGCCAGCCTTTCATCCTCTGCTTCTGGCATGGGCGGCTCGCCGCCATGCCGCTCTGCCATCCCGAGCGCAAGCGCGCCGCGGTGCTGATCTCGGCCCATCGCGACGGCCGGCTCATCGCGCGCACGATCCGCCATTTCGGCCTCGCCACCATCGACGGCTCGAGCTCGCGCGGCGGCGAGGCCGGTCTGGTCGAATGCGCGCGCCGCCTGACCCAAGGTGGGGTGGTGGCGATCGCGCCCGACGGACCCCGGGGACCGCGCATGCGCGCCGCCGCCGGCGCCCTCAAGCTCGCCTCGGTGACCGGCGCGCCGATCTATCCCGTGAGCGTGGCCACCAGCCGGCGGCGCGTGCTGGCCTCCTGGGACCGCTTCCTGTTGCCGCTCCCCTTCGGGCGTGGCCTGTTCCTGGTGGGCGCGCCGATCGTGCCGCCGCGCGAGGCCGATGGGGCGGCGCTCGAAGCGGCGCGCCAAGTGCTGGAGGCGCGGCTCAACGCGCTCTCGGCCGAGGCCGATCGGCGCATGGGGCAGGCCCCGATCGAGCCGGCGCCGGCAACGCCCGCGGTGCACGAGCCGGCCAAGATGCGAGCATGATCGGCGCGCTCTACCGCCTCGCGACCGCCGCGGCAGGGCCCTGGCTCGAAGCGCATCTGGCGCACCGCGCTGCCGCCGGCAAGGAAGACGCGGCCCGGCTCTCCGAGCGCAAGGGTATCGCCGGCCGGCCGCGGCCCGTCGGGCCGCTGCTCTGGCTCCATGGCGCCAGCGTCGGCGAGACGCTGGCGCTCCTGCCGCTGATCGAGCCCGCTGCCCACGCCCGCCCCGGGCTCCATCTGCTCGTCACCAGCGGCACGCGGAGCGCGGCGACGCTGCTGGGGCAACGGCTGCCCGCGACCGCGATCCATCAATATCTGCCGCTCGACCGCGCAGAGTGGGTCGCCCGCTTTCTCGACCACTGGCGGCCCGATGCCGGCATCTTCGCCGATTCGGAGCTGTGGCCCAATCTGCTCGCGGCCGCCAAGGCCCGCGCCATCCCGCTGGCGCTCGTCAACGCCCGGCTCTCGGGGCGTTCCTTCCGGCGCTGGCGGCTCGCGGGCTCCTTCGCGCGCGAGCTGCTCGGTGCCTTCGATGTCGTGCTCGCGCTCGACGCGGAGCAGGCGGGCCGCTTCCAGGCGCTGGGCGCGCGAAGAGTCGAGGCGGTGGGCAACCTCAAGGCGGCCGCCGCGCCGCCCCCTTGCGATGAAGCCGAGTTGGTCCGCTTCGAGACCGCCTGCGCCGGGCGGTCCGTGCTGCTCCTCGCCAGCACCCATGACGGCGAGGAATCGGCGCTCCTTGCAGCCGCAGCCGGCTTCAGCGCCCGGCATCCGCATGCCCTGCTCCTGATCGCGCCGCGCCATCCCGAGCGCGGGCCCGTGATCGCGCGAGAGTTGGTCGAGCGCAGCCTCGCCCCCGCGCCGCTGCCGCGCCGCTCGGCGGGCGAATTCCCGCCACCCTCAGCACCGCTCTATCTCGCCGACAGTCTGGGCGAGATGGGGCTCTGGTATCGGCTCGCCGATCTCGTCGTCATGGGCGGATCGCTGGCGCCCAAGGGCGGGCACAACCCGATCGAGCCCGCGGGGCTCGGCCTGCCGATCCTGACCGGCCCGCAGATCCAGAACTTCGCCGAGCTCTATCGCCGGCTGGCCGCGGCCGGCGGTGCCCGCGTCGAGCCCGACGCGCCCTCGATCATGCGCGCAGCCGAAGCGCTCCTCGCCGATCCCGCGGCGCGCGCGCGCATGGGTGCGGCGGCCCGCGAGGTCGCCGCGGCCGAGGCGGGCGTGCTCGACCGCGCGCTGGCCGCGCTCGCGCCGGTGTTGAGCGGCTTGACGCGCCGCGATCTCGGACAGGCAGGAGCAGGGCGTGCAGGCGCCTGAGTTCTGGCGTGGAGACGCGCACAGCCCCTGGCCGCTTCTGCTGGCGCCGGCGGCGGCGCTCTACCGGCTGGGATTCCGGCTCAGACAAGGCTTTGCCCGGCCGGCTCGCGCGCCCGTTCCGGTGATCTGTGCGGGCGCCGCCACCGTCGGGGGCGCAGGCAAGACGCCGCTCGTGCTGACGCTCGCGCGCCGCCTCTCGGCGCAGGGTCGCAAGGTCCACATCCTGACGCGAGGCTATGGCGGCCGCCTGTCCGGACCGGTGCGCGTCGATCCGGCGAGCCACGATGCCGGCGCGGTCGGCGACGAGGCGCTGCTGCTGGCCGAGGCGGCCCCTACCTGGGTCGCGCGCGACCGGGTCGCGGGCGCTCGCGCCGCCGCGGCCGCCGGGGCGGAGCTGCTGCTGCTCGACGACGGGCTGCAAAACCCGACCCTCGCCAAGGATCTGAGCTTCCTGGTCGTCGACGGCGCCCATGGCTTCGGCAATGGCCGGTTGCTCCCGGCCGGACCCTTGCGCGAGCCTGTGGCCGCCGCAGCGGCGCGCGTGCAGGCCGTCGTCATCGTCGGCCCGGATAGGGCCGGCATAACGGCCATGCTGCCGTCTCGCCTGCCGCGCCTCGCGGCCCGGCTCATCCCCGTGAACGGCGAGACGCTCGCCGGCCGGCGTTGCGTCGCCTTCTGCGGCATCGGCGCGCCCGAAAAATTCTGGGCGAGCTTGAAGCAGATCGGCGCCGATATCGCCTTCAGCCGGGCCTTCCCCGACCATCACCCCTATGGCGATGCCGAGCTTGCCGCCTTGCGCGCCGAGGCGGCGCGGCGCGGCGCGACCCTCGTCACCACGCGCAAGGACTGGATGCGGCTGGCGCCGGACCGGCGGCGGGAGGTCGCCGTGCTCGAGGTCGAGCTTCGGTTCGAGGACGAGGCGGCGCTCGATCGGCTGCTGGCAGCGAGTCTCGGCCGATAGGACCAGGATGTCAGTCGGCCGAAGCTGGAGCCGCAGCGAGGGTCGCGGCCGCGGCCGGCATCGGCTCCACCAGCAGCGCCGGATCGAGGCGCGCGTCGCGCCAGTTCATGCGCCAGTCGAGATGCGGGCCGGTGGCCCGGCCGGTATGGCCGACGCGCCCCACGATCTCGCCCCGCCCCACGAAGCGACCGGGTTTCACCAGCACCGCGGAGAGATGCATCAGGGTCGAGCTCAAGCCCTGGCCGTGATCGATGACGAGGGTCCCGCCGGTGAGGAGCATGTCGGCCGCGGCCAGCCGCACGATGCCGTCGGCGGGGCTCGCCACGGGCGTGCCCTCGGCTGCGGCGATGTCGACGCCGTAATGGGGCTGGCGCGGCTCGCCGTTCAAGATGCGCGCCGTGCCATAGACGCCGGTGATCGGGCCCTGAACCGGCCAGGCGAAGCCGTCCTGGTACCACGCCACCGCCGCCTGGGCGCGGCGCGCCGCCTTGACCCGCGCGTTGTCGGCGGCGATGCGTTGCCGCTCTTCCGGATCGGGCGTGACCGTGTTCTGCGGCAGACCCTCGATGCGCTGCTCGCCATAGGTCCGTTGCGCGATGGCGATGTCGCGCTCCTCGATGGAGCCGTCGGCATGGCGGACGCGAAGCCTGGCGTCCGCTTCGGCATCGCGCCCGAAGCCGAGCAGGAAGCGCCCGTCGGCCCCGACCATGAGGCGGTCCCCGTCGAGCCAGGCGGCACTGCCGGGATCGGCGCGGCCGAACAGGAGCCCGCCCTGGGTGAAGGCGCCGTCGAGCTCGAGCCGGCCGGCGGCGCGGCTTCGACGGCTGGGCCACGAAAAGACGAGGCTCGTCGCGAATGCGGCCTGCGCGAACCGCCTCAGCGCCGCGCGCCGCGAGACTGCGCGCGTCACAGCAGCGAGCCCTGCGGGTCGTTGCCGCGCCCGCCCTTCTTCGGCTTCGGCGCCGCCTTGGGCTCCTCAGCCCGCGCCTTCCCGCCCGACGCGGTTTCCGCCGTCTCGCGCGACGCCGGGCTGCCACCCTTCTCCGCCACCACGGGCACCATGCCGTCGCCGAAGGTCAGCGTCAGCCTCATGCCGGCCGTGACCGACGCGGCGCGCGTTACCGGGCGCTGCGCCGGATCGCGCACCAGCACGAAGCCGCGCTTGAGCACATTCTCGTAGGAAAGCCCGTCCAGGAGCCGCGCCAGCCCGTCGAGCGCGACGCGCCGGCGTTCGATGAGCTGGGTGACGAGCGCGGGCCTCAAGCCCGCACCGATGCGGTCGAGCGCGTGGGTCCTGCCGGCCGCGAAGCCCTCCATCGCCTTCTTGAGCAGCGCCGTCACATGCACGAGCTCCTGGCCTTTGCGCCGGATCATTTCGCCCGGCGTCACGAAGCGCGCGGCCAGCATCGCCACCTCGCGGCCCCGCGCGGCGAAGAAGCTGCGCTCGGCCAGCTTGAGCCGCTCGAGCCAGCCGTCGAGCTGCTGCATCTTCTCCTCGATCAACCGGCGCGGCTCGGGCAGCCCGCGCGCCAGCCCCTGGACCTCGGTGCGCCGATGCAGGAGATCGCGGGCCATCGCGCGGGCGAGGCGATGGCCGTGCTCGGAGAGCTCGGCCATGAGCTCGGCCCTGACCGGCACCGCCATCTCGGCCGCGGCCGTGGGCGTGGGCGCGCGCTTGTCGGCGGCGAAGTCGATCAGCGTCACGTCGGTCTCGTGCCCGATCGCGGCGATGAGCGGGATCTCGCTCGCGGCCGCGGCGCGCACCACCTCCTCCTCGTTGAAGGCCCACAGATCCTCGAGGCTGCCGCCGCCGCGCGCGACGATGATGAGATCGGGGCGCGGCACCTTCCCGCCGGGCTTGAGCGCGTTGAAGCCGCGGATGGCGGCCGCCACCTGCTCGGCCGCCCCCTCGCCCTGGACCGCGACCGGCCAGAGCAGCACGGGGCGCGGGAAGCGGTCGGCCAGCCGATGCAGGATGTCGCGGATGACGGCGCCGGTGGGGGAGGTGACGACGCCGATCACCTCGGGCAGCATGGGCAGCTTCTTCTTGCGCGCCTCGTCGAACAGGCCCTCGGCGACGAGCTTCTTCTTGCGCTCCTCCAGGAGCTTCAGGAGCGCGCCCTCGCCTGCCAGCTCTACCCAATCGACGACGATCTGGTATTTGGAGCTGCCGGGATAGGAGCTGATGCGCCCCGTCGCCACCACCTCCATGCCATGCTCGAGCCTGAGCCTGAGGCGCCCGACCGTGCCGCGCCAGCACACGGCATCGAGCACCGCCTCCTCGTCCTTGAGGCTGAAATAGAGGTGGCCCGAGCCGTGATAGTTGGGCTTCGACACCTCGCCGCGCACGCGCACGCGCTGGAAGTTCTCTTCCAGCGTCGCCTTCACGGCGCGGCTGATCTCGGAGACGGTGTATTCGGGCAGGTTATGGGCGCGGTTTTCACTCATCGAGCCATTCTATGCTAAGAACCGCGAGCGTGAAGCGGCGGGCGGGCGCGACGTGGTGAAGACGATTCCTTCACCGGCTTTTCCCGTGGCCCCACCCCCTCCCTACCCTCCCCCGTCGAGGGGGAGGGTCAGTTATTTT
>JBMONF010000015.1:0-10205 GCA_049323455.1 Pseudomonadota bacterium
CTCGAAGGCGACGAGGCTACGGCTCAGATCATCGACTTGTGCCATTGGGGCCCTCCATCGGTTGTTGCCAACGACGATGGTGCAACAAGCCTCGTCGCCGCCCCATAGCTTCTGTCGAAGGATGAGGTTGGCCTCATGGTTCGCCCTTCGACAGGCGGACCTCATGCTGAGCCCGTCGAAGCACGAGGTCCGCCGCTCAGGGTGAGGAAGCTCACCATGAGGCTTGCCCAACTGACGCGGGAGCAGGCAAGAGAACGCGCCTCACCCCGCCGCGCGGGCGATGGCGGCGGCGATCTCGTCGACCACCTTGCTCACCAGGGCCTCGTCCTCGCCCTCGGCCATGATGCGGATCACGGGCTCGGTGCCGGATTTGCGGATCAGGAGCCGGCCGGCCTTCCCCAGCGCCGCCTCGCCGCTCCTGATCGCCGCCTTCACCTCGGCCGCCTCCAGGGGCTGGCCGCCATTGAGCTTGAGGCTCTTGAGACGCTGCGGCAGCGGCTGGAACAGCCGCCCGGTCTCGGAGGCCGGACGTCCGGCGCGCACGATCACGGCCAGCACCTGCAGGGCCGCGACGAGGCCGTCGCCGGTGGTGCCGTAATCGCCGAGGATGATGTGGCCGGACTGCTCGCCGCCGACATTGCAGGCGTCGGCGCGCATCCGCTCGACCACATAGCGGTCGCCCACCGGCGTGCGCAGGAGCCCGATGCCGAGCCCGCCGAGATAGCGCTCGAGCCCGAGGTTCGACATCACGGTGGCCACGACGGCGCCGCCCTTGAGCCGTTCCTGCTCGCGCCAGGAGCGCGCGATCAGCGCCATCATCTGGTCGCCGTCGACGATCTGCCCCTTCTCGTCCACCAGGATCAGCCGGTCGGCGTCGCCGTCGAGCGCCAGTCCCAGATCGGCCTTCTCCTCGACCACTTTGCGCTGGAGCGCTGTCGGCGCCACGGCGCCGCAGTCCCGATTGATGTTGAAGCCGTCCGGCGCGTCGCCGATGGCGACCACCTCCGCACCCAGCTCCCACAGCACGGTCGGCGCCACGCGGTAGGCGGCGCCGTGCGCGCAATCGACCACGATCTTGAGGCCCTCGAGGCTGAGCGCCTTCGGAAAGCTCTGCTTGACATGCTCGGTATAGCGGCCGCGCGCGTCCTCGAGCCGCATGGCGCGTCCGAGCTCGGCCGGTGCGGCGAGATCCGCGCCGTTCGGTTTCTCCATGCGCGCCTCGATGCGTGCCTCGACCTCGTCGGAGAGCTTGTAGCCGTCGGGTCCGAACAGCTTGATGCCGTTGTCCTCGTAAGGATTGTGCGAAGCCGAGATCATCATGCCGAGATCGGCCCGGAGCGAGCGCGTCAGCATGGCGACCGCCGGTGTCGGCAGCGGACCCAGCAGGATCACATCCATGCCCATCGCCACGAACCCGGCGGTCAAGGCCGGCTCGAGCAAGTAGCCCGACAGCCGCGTATCCTTGCCGATGACGACGCGGTGACGGTAGTCGCCGCGCGTGAACTCGGCACCCGCCGCCATCGCCACCTTGAGCGCGGTCATGGCCGTCACGGGCTCGGTGTTGGCGGTGCCCCGAATGCCGTCGGTGCCGAACAGCTTGCGCGTCATGACTCCTTGCCGGGAAAGACGTTTAAGAGATATTGCCTCAAGCGAATCTTGCAGAGATGGAACCGCCTCCTCCTTTGTCATTGCCGGGCTTGACCCGGCAATCCATGTCATGGACCCCCGGGTCGAGCCCGGGGGTGACGAGAAGAAGAGCGATTCCGACCGAGCAAAATCAGCCTAGTTTATCAGACCGCAGGCGCGTCGGCAGGGCGGGCCGCGGATTTCTCACAAAGGCCCGCAAGCCGCTGGCCGAGCGCCCTATTCCGCCTCCACCGCCAGCGCCTGCCAGACCGCCCGGGCCTGGGCCGTCTCGGCCACGTCGTGAACCCTCAGGATCTGCGCGCCCTGGCCGAAGCCCCACAAGCCCGCAGCGAGCGAGCCGGCGAGCCGGTGCACCGTGTCCTCGCCGCGGCTCAGCCTGGCGATGAAGCTCTTGCGCGACACGCCCAGGAGGATCGGGCAGCCGAGCCCGTGATAGAGCGCCAAGTGCGCGAGGATGTCGCGGTTGTGCGCGACCGTCTTGCCGAAGCCGATGCCGGGGTCGACCGCGACCCGCGCGCGGTCGATGCCGGCGGCCTCGACCGCGGCGAGGCGGCCCTCGAAATAATCGTAGAGATCGAGCAGCGCCTCGCGGTAGCGCGGGCTCGCCTGCATGGTGCGCGGCTCGCCCTGCATATGCATGAGCACGATCGCGGCCCCGCTGCGCGCGGCCACGCCAAGGCTCTCCTTGTCGCCGGTGAGCGCCGTCACGTCGTTGATGATCTTCGCCCCCGCTTCGACCGCCGCGGCCATGACACGCGCGTGGCGCGTGTCGATCGAGATGACGGCACCGGCCGCCGCCAACGCCTTCGTCGCCGGCAGCACGCGGCGCATCTCCTCGTCGGGCGAGACGGGCTCGGCGCCGGGTCTGGTCGATTCCCCGCCGATGTCGAGGATGTCCGCGCCGGCCTCCATGAGCGCGCGGCCGTGGCGGACGGCGGCTTCGGCATCGAGAAACTTGCCGCCGTCGGAGAAGCTGTCGGGCGTCACGTTGATGACGCCCATGATCAAGGGCCGGTCGAGCGCCAGCCCGGCGAAGGGTGCTCGAGCTGCGGCCAGCCGCTTCATCGTGCCGGTCACGGTCTGGCGCAAGCCGGCTCTCTGCCGGCCAAGCCAGTCGCGCAAGCCCGGCAGGGTGAAACGTCGCGCCTGGCGCCGGCGCTCGTCGCGCCGGATCAGCTCGACCTGGCCGAAGGCGAGCGGACCGCCGGCGAGCCACGCCGCCTGGCGCGCCCTGACAGCGCGCCCAGCGGCAGCGCCGCCGAGGATGGCATCGGGGATGAGATAGAGGCGGTCGCTCCCGCCGTTCTCGCCCGGACCTTGGACCCGGCTCGCCGACCGCGTCCTGGCGGGTTTCGGCTGCGCGCGGCTCCCGGACGACGAAGCGCCGCCGCGCGATCTCTCGCGGGCGGCGCCTTTCATGGCGGGCCGCTTGTTGCGGGCGGTGCCCGCCATGCTCGCGATCAGGAGCCCGGCTGCGGCTCGGGCTCGAAGCCGGGGCGCGGGCGCTCGCCGGTCGGCGTGCCGCTGGTCGGCACCGAGGAGCGCGGGCTCGGCGGGCCGGAGCTTTCGTCTCCGCTCACGCGGATCGGTTGGCCGCGCAAGAGCGCCCTCACCTCGTCGGCCGACAGCGTCTCGTACTCGAGCAGCCCCTTGGCGAGGGTGTGCAGATCGTCGAGATGCTCGGTGATGATCTTGCGCGCCGTCGCCTCGCCCTCTTCGACCAGGCGGCGGATCTCCTCGTCGATCACCTTGGCGGTGGCGTCGGAGAGGTTCTTGCGCTGCGTCACCGAGTGGCCGAGGAACACCTCCTCCTCGTTCTCGTTGTAGCGCAGCGGCCCCAGCTTCTCGCTGAAGCCCCATTCCGTCACCATGCGCCGGGCGAGATCGGTCGCCTGCTTGATATCGTTGGAGGCGCCGGTGGTCACGGCCTCGGGGCCGAAGACCAGCTCTTCGGCCACGCGCCCGCCGAACATCGAGGCGAGCTTGGCACGAAGCTCCGTCTTCGAAATGCTGTACTTGTCGCGCTCGGGCAGCCACATGGTGACGCCCAGCGCCCGGCCGCGCGGAATGATGGTGACCTTGTGCAAGGGCTCGTGGCCCTTGGCGTGGAGCATGACCAGCGCATGGCCGCCCTCGTGATAGGCGGTCAGCCTCTTCTCGTCCTCGGTCATGACCATGGAGCGGCGCTCCGCCCCCATCATCACCTTGTCCTTGGCGGCCTCGAACTCGGACATGGTGACGACGCGCTTGCTGCGCCGGGCGGCGAGCAGCGCCGCCTCGTTGACCAGATTGGCGAGATCGGCGCCGGAGAAGCCCGGCGTGCCGCGCGCGATCACGCGCGCATCCACGTCGGGCGCCAGCGGCACCTTGCGCATATGCACCTTGAGGATCTGCTCGCGGCCCAGGATGTCGGGGTTCGGCACCACGACCTGGCGGTCGAAGCGGCCCGGACGCAGCAGCGCCGGGTCGAGCACGTCGGGCCGGTTGGTGGCGGCGATCAGGATCACGCCCTCGTTGGCCTCGAAGCCGTCCATCTCGACCAGCAGCTGGTTCAGCGTCTGCTCGCGCTCGTCGTTGCCGCCGCCGAGCCCCGCGCCGCGGTGACGGCCGACCGCGTCGATCTCGTCGATGAAGATGATGCAGGGCGCGTTCTTCTTGCCCTGCTCGAACATGTCGCGCACGCGGCTTGCGCCCACGCCCACGAACATCTCGACGAAGTCCGAGCCGGAGATGGTGAAGAAGGGCACATTGGCCTCGCCCGCGATGGCGCGGGCGAGCAACGTCTTGCCGGTGCCGGGCGGGCCCACCAGCAGCACGCCCTTCGGGATCTTGCCGCCGAGGCGCTGGAACTTCTGCGGGTCCTTCAGGAACTCGACCACCTCCTGCAGCTCCTGCTTGGCCTCGTCGATGCCGGCCACGTCCTCGAACGTCACGCGGCCGACCTTCTCGGTCAGAAGGCGCGCCCGCGACTTGCCGAAGCCCATGGCCTTGCCGCCGCCCGCCTGCATCTGGCGCATGAAGAAGATCCACACGCCGATCAGGAGCAGCATCGGGAACCAGGAGATCAGGATCGAGAGCAGCGGATGCACGCCCTCGTCGATCGGCGCGGCGGTGATCTTCACGCCGCGATCGGCCAGCTTCTGCACCAGATTGGGATCATTGGGCGCGTAAGTGGAGAAGGCCCGCCCGTCGGACAGATGGCCGGAAATGGTCGAGCCCTGGATGGTCACGTCGGCGACGCGGCCGTTGCCGACCTCGCTCAGAAACTCGGAATAGGCGATATCGCTCTGAGGTCCGCGGGTGGGCGCGCCGTCGAACAGGTTGAACAGCGCGATCAGCAGCAGCGCGATGATGATCCAGAGTGCGAAATTCTTCGTGAAGTTCAAGGCGTTCTACCGTAGCCGCTGGAGCGGACCGGCACCTTTGCCAGCCCTGCCGGAAACCGGCCCCCCGGCCGGTATCACTCTAGATAATGTGCCCGGCAAATTAAACAACGGCAAACCGGGCGGTAACCAACGGTTGGCGCGGCTGCCAGCGAATTTCCGCCAATCGCGGCCCCGCAGCAGCCCGTGGCTGGCGCAATCCCAGGAGTGGTGCGGCAACAAGGCGGCCGCGGGCGTCCCGCAGCGCCGGCAGGCCGGCCGCTACGGGCCCCGCAATCTGCCGCGGCCGCGCTTCTTTTTCCCCCAATGCCGCGGCGAGCGCCCCCAGCCCCGCTTCGCCGAGCGGCGCCAGCGACCAGCCGCGGCGCGCCGAGCCCGTCACGGTTACTAAGAACCGCTGGTTCCAGATCCAACGCCCCGGGCGGGCCCCGACATGCGCGATGCGCGGGTCTGCCATCTCCGACAGGACGAGCAACTCGGCGCGACGGCGCAGGAGACGGCAGCCGCCCAGCGTCCGGCCGCGGCTCCCTCCCTTGGCGATCCAATCGAGCAGCCGTTCGAGGGATTCGCCTCCAGCCGGGTAATCGCGCCCGCCGATCGTCATGAGCAGCCGGGCCAGCGCCTTGAGCGCCAGGGGCCGTGGCGCCTCGGCGAGGAGTGCCGCCGGCACCCGTGCCCAGCCCTCGGGCTCGAGCCGCAGGCGGGCGAGAAGCGACGCCACGTCGTCGTCGAAGCGGGCACGGGCACGGCCCAGCGCCCGCGCTGTCGCCGCCGCCGTCTGCGATCGAATGCCGGCCAGCTCCAACTGTGGCAGGGCTGCCCGCAACCGCGCCCGCTCGAAGGTCGGATTGGCATTGCTCGGATCCTCGAACCAGGGCTGGCGCCGGGCCATGAGCGTGGCCGCAAGCCGCGCGCGCGGCACCCCGAGCAGGGGGCGCAACAGCCGCACACCCTCGAGCTCGGCGATCGCCGGCATGGCGGCGAGCCCGTCGAGCCCGCTGCCGTGGGCCAGACGGATCAGAAACGTTTCGGCCAGATCGTCCGCTTGATGCGCCAGCAGCAGATGCAGCACGGCATGGCGCCGGCACCAATCGGCCAGGAGCGCGTAGCGCGCGGCGCGGGCGGCCGCCTGAAGGCCGGTTTCGGGCTTGGGGCCGCGCCAGCGCAGCGTGACCTGGGCCATGCCGCGCAGAGCCAGCCATCGCTTCACCTGCTGCGCCTCGGCGCTCGCGTCCGGCCGCAAGCCGTGATCCACGGTGAGCGCGATCGCGCGGCCGCCGCGAGCCCCGGCCCAACCGGCCGCCAGCAGAGCCAAAGCGAGGCTGTCGGAGCCGCCCGAGACGGCGACCGCGATCTCGGGCGCCCGCTCGAAGGGTCCGAGCGGGCGCATCAGGCGAGCGAACTCGGCTGCGCCCAATGGCTTGGCGGAGGCGGCCTTACGGCCGCTCTTGGGGACCGATCGGTTCAGGAGCAGCCGTAATGCTGCTTTTCCCGCTTGGCGCGGACCAGGAGGTCTTCCGGCGCGCCCGGGTACTTGCTCAGAAGCTCGGACAAGGCCGTGCAGGCATCCTGCGTCTTGCCCATCTCGCCCAAGGACATGCCGAGCTTGAGCAGGTTGTCGGCCGCCTTGCCGCTGTTGGGATATTTCTGGAAGCCTTCGGCAAAGGCGACGGCAGCCCTCTGATAATCGCCGCGGACATAGTAGGTCTCGCCCAGCCAATATTGGGCGTTGCCGGCGAGCACGTCGTTCGGGTTCTTCTGGACGAAGGCCGCGAACGCCTTCTCCGCCTCCGGATAATTGGCCTGGCGCAGCAGCCCGAACGCATATTCGTACTGCTCCTGCGGCGTGTTGCCCGGCAGCTCGTAGGGCGTCACCGCCGAGGTCTGGGTTCCGGTCGGGGCTGCCGGCGCGGGCGCCTGACCGCTCTGGGCCGCCTGGAGCTGGCTTTCGGTGAGCGTGCCGAGGATTTGCGTGCCCGGCGCCGGAGGCGGGGGTGCGGCGCCGGTGGCCGCGGGGACGCCAGCGGTGGTGCCGGTCGCCGCCGCAGCCTGGCCGGCGGTTCCCGCGGCAGCGCCCTGCTCGAGCGCGTTCAGGCGGAAATCGGCGTCCTTCTGGAGCTTGTCGAGGCGGTCGGAGAGCTGCTTGATCTGGAAGGTCGCTTCTTCGAGCTTGCCGGTCAGGTCGCTGATCTGCTGCTCGAGCTGCTGGATGCGAACCTCCTGGTTCGCGATCACGCTTCCCGCGTCCGTCGCGGTCTGGGCGCGGGGCCCCGCCGGCGACACCAGGAGCAGGAGTGCTGCCAGCCCGATCGCCGTCAGGGCTCGAAACCGCCGATCGCTGCTTGCGTCAAACGCTTGCATCATGAGCCTCTCGCTTCCCGATCCTCGTCCGCGAGGATGGCGCGACACTGGCGCGCTTTCCAGGCGAAAATAAGGCGCAGCCGGTCAGGGAGGGAACTCCCTGCCGGCTGCCAGTCGATGGTCGACGTCAGATCGGCCGGCTCCGCCTGGAGCCGGCAAGCGTTCCGCGAGGCGAAACGACCTTACTGAACGTTCGGGACCGTCACGCCGCGGCGGTTCTGCGCCCAGGCGGTCTCGTCGTGACCTTCCACCGCCGGACGCTCCTTGCCGTAGCTGATGGTCTGGATCCGGTTGGCATCGATGCCGAGCGCGACCAGGTAGTTCGCGACAGCGGCCGCACGACGCTCGCCCAGCGCCAGGTTGTACTCGCGCGTGCCGCGCTCGTCGGCATGGCCCTCGATCACGACCGTCACCTGCGGATAGGCCTTGAGCCAGGCCGCCTGCTTCTGGAGCGTCGCCTGGGCCTCAGGCGTCAGGTCGTAACGGTCGAAGCCGAAGAACACGCGGTCGCCGACGTTCTGCGTGAAATCCTGCAGCGAGCCGGGCGTCACCGTCGAGGTCGGTGCAACCGCGGTAGTGGAGGTTGTGGCGCCCGTACCTTCGGTGGCAGCCGTCTGCTCGGGCGTCGTGGAGCACGCGGCCAGCAGCAGAGCCGCTGCGGCCACCGTCAAAAACTTGAACTTCATGGGGCATTACCTTTCTTCGCCAGTCCCGGGGGAACGCAAGCCGTGTGATCCGATCGGTCTTTTTGCTTCATGCTCAGGCGGCGCCTGCGGGTGCAAATTTTAGAAAATTTCCCCTGCGAATCAGCGCCGGCCGGCCATTTCGCGGGCGCAATATAGGAGACACCGGCTCAGGGAATCAAGGGAGACCAAGCCGGGTCGGAAGCATCCAGCGGCGTCACCAGCTGCCGCTCGTTATAGCCCGTCAGGTCGATGGTGTAGAGTTTCGGCTGGCCCTTTTGTGTTTCGCGGAAGAAGGCCAGAACCCGGCCATTCGGCGCCCAGGTCGGTCCTTCGACGAGATAACCCTGCGTCAGAAGCCGCTCGCCCGAGCCGTCGGGACGCATGACGCCGATATAGAAGGTCCCGCCCTCCATCCGCGTGAAGGCGATGAGATCGCCGCGCGGCGACCAGACCGGCGTGCCGTATCTGCCCTGGCCGTGGCTGATGCGCTGCACGTCCGAGCCGTCGGCGTTCATCACGTAGATCTGCTGCGAGCCGCCGCGATCGGAATTGAAGGTGATGCGCGTGCCGTCGGGCGAATAGCAGGGCGAGGTGTCGATCGCCGGGTTGTTGGTGAGGCGGGTCACTTTCCGGGTGCGAAGATCCATGGTGTAGATCTCCGAGTTGCCGCTCTGCGCCATGCTCATGATCACGCGGTTGCCGTCGGGCGAGAAGCGCGGCGCGAAGGTCATGCCCGGGAAGTCGCCCAGCACCTCCTGCTGCCCGGTGTCGATGTTGAACAGATAAACGCGCGGTTTGTCGTTGTAGTAGGAGAGATAGGTGATCTCCTGCGTCGAAGGCGAGAAGCGCGGCGTCAGCACGATGTAGCTGCCGTCGGTGAGGAAGCGGTGATTCTCGCCGTCCTGGTCCATGATGGCCAGACGCTTGATGCGCCGGTCGTAGGGGCCGGTCTCCGACACGTAGACGATGCGCGAATCGAAATAGCCGTCCTCGCCGGTGAGCCGCTTGTAGATGGCGTCGGCGATGATGTGCGCGACGCGCCGCCAGTTCTCGGGCTGCGTGAAATAGGCGAGCCCGGTCATCTGCTGCTCGCCATAGACGTCCCACAGCCGGAATTCGACCCGAAGCCGCCCGTCCGCCTGGGTTTCCGCACTGCCGGAAACCAGCGCCTGGGCGTTGATGACGCGCCAGTCGCCGAAGCGCGGCTGCACCCGCAAGGAATCGATCGTCTGGATGAAGGCCTTGGGATCGATGGGCTTGAACAGGCCCGAACGCTCGAGATCGGCCGAGACCACGCGCGAGATGTTGGCGCCGGTCGTCGAATCGTTCTGATTGCTGCCGTAGAGATCGGTGACCGCGATCGGCATCGGCTGCATCTGGCCGCGCGTGATGTCGATGCGCAGTCCCTCCTGTGCCGACGCGGCGGTCGCAGCGGTCAGCAAGAGAAGCGTCGCGGCCGCGAACCGACGGCCGAAGCTCAGAAGGGCGTTCATGGGCCGAGCATCTCCTTTGGATCGAAGTTCAGGGTGACGAATTTCCAGGTGTTGTACTTCTTGACCGGCATCTGCTGCAGCGGGCTGCAGAGCTGCACGGCGCGATAGGCGCTCTCCGCCGCCGCGCGATAGAACGGGTCCGACGCCATGCGGCCCGTGTCGAGGATCTCCGCGCGGGCGACGGAGCCGTCGGGATTAAACATGACGCGGATCTGAACCGCGAGGTTCTCGGCGTCGCGGGCACCCGCCGGCACGTTCCAGCAATGCTCGAGCTGCTGCCGGATCGCGTCGATCTCGCTCATGGTGAGCGGCGCATCCGACAGGTTCTGCGGCGTCTGCGGCTGTGCCGGCTGCTCGGTCGGCTGCGGCGGCGTCCGGGTCTGGTCGGGTTGATCCTTCAGCTTCTCGACGTTCTTGAGCAGCGAGGCCAGCGCATCCTCCTGCGGCTTCTGCTTCTCCGCTTGCTGCTGTTGCGGCGGCGGCGGTTTGGGCTTCTGCGGCGGCACGATCTTGGGCTGCGTCTCGGCCTGCCCCTCCGGCGTGCCCTACGGCGAGCTCGTCAGCACCTACCGGGGCTGGGCCGAGCCCCGCCGCCACCGCTCGCCCTTCCAGAAGGCCTTCCGCCTGGGCGTCAT
>JBMONF010000016.1:0-9610 GCA_049323455.1 Pseudomonadota bacterium
GGAGCGGATTTCCTCGCCCTTCGAGACGGGCCTTCGGCCCTCCGCGAGGCGTGAGGAAATCCGCGAGATTTCGTGAGACCCCCTCGTCCTGAGGAGGCCGCGAAGCGGCCGTCTCGAAGGGTGAGGGCGTCACATGCGATACCCCTGCCATCAAGGGGGAGGATCAGATATTTTTTGACCCCCTCCCCTCGCGGGCCTTCGCCCGCCGAAGGGCTGCGTTGGGAAAACCGCTCCGACTGCAAAGCTTCGGCCCGCAGGCGGGAGGGGGTAGGGGGAGGGGGCGATTCCGTTCGGCACGAATCTGCTCTAGCGTCTTCAGGCACCATACCTGCCGAAGAGAGGCGGCCCGACGATGACGCAACCCTTCCCGCACCTGTTCCAGCCGATCCAGGTCGGCGCCAGGACCCTCAAGCACCGCCTCAATTTCGGCGCCCATACCGCCAACATGAGCGAGGGCGGGCTCCCCGCGGATCGCCATCTCGGCTACTACCGCGAGCGGGCTCTGGGCGGAGCGGCAATGATCGTGGTGGAGCCGGTGCCGGCCCATGCCACAGGCGTGCTGACGCGCGGCAATTTCCGCGCCTGCGACGATGCGGTGATCCCCCATTTCCGGCGCATCACCGAGGCCTGCCACGAGCACGGCACGGTCATGATCCAGCAGATCTACCATGTCGGCGCGCATGGCGACTGGGACAACTCGTTCGAGCCCAACTGGTCGCCGTCGGGCCTGCCCTCGATGCATGATTCCGACGGCAGCCACGCCATGGACGAGGGCGAGATCGAAGAGGTGGTGGAGGCCTTCGGCCAGGCGGCGCGCCGCGCCAAGGAAGCCGGCTTCGACGGTTGCGAGCTGATGGCGGCCTACAACGCGCTCATCGAGCAGTTCTGGTCGCCTTACAGCAACCGGCGCGACGATCGCTGGGGCGGCAGCTTCGAGAAGCGCATGCTCTTCTCCGCCACGGTGCTCGAGCGCATCCGCAAATATTGCGGCCCCGATTTCGTGATCGGCATGGCGGTGAGCGTCGATCCGACGCGCCCCGACGTGCTGTCGGTGGCCGACCAGCAGGAGATCGCCGCCTGGCACGATGCGCGCGGCCTCTACGACTACGTCACTATCGGCACCGGCAGCTATTTCGACTTCACCCGAATCATTCCGGCCTTCCTCTACGAGGACAAGATGGGCCCGCCCTTCGCCGAGGCGATCAAGCAGGTCGTGAAGAGGGTCAAGGTCCAGGCCGAGAGCCACATCCGCACGCCGGAGAACGCCGATTACGTGATCGCGTCGGGCCAGGCCGACATGGTCTCGATCGTGCGCGGCCAGATCGCCGATCCGCACATGGCGAACAAGGCGCGCGAGGGCCGCGCTGCCGACATCCGCCCCTGCATCTCCTGCAACCAGATGTGCTGGGGCCGCCGGTCGCGCGACTACTGGATCTCCTGCCTGGTGAACCCCTCCGCCGGCCGCGAGTTCACGTGGAACGGCGACCGCTTCGAGCCGGCTTCGCGCCCGCGCCAAATCCTGGTGGTGGGCGGCGGGCCGGCCGGGCTGGAGGCCGCGCGCGCGGCGGCCGAGCGCGGCCATCGCGTCACGCTGGCCGAGGCCTCCGACAAGCTCGGCGGCCAGTTCCGGCTCGCCGGATTGCAGCCGCGCCGCGCCCAGATCCTCGATCTCATCGGCTGGTACGAGGGCCAGCTCGCCCGTCTCCAGGTCACGGTCAGGCTCAACAGCCCGATGGACGGCGAGGAGGTGCGCGGCAGCGGCGCCGACGCGGTCGTGCTCGCGACCGGCTCTCAACCTGCCGGTACCGGATTCCAGCGCGCGCTGCCGACCGTCGAGAGGCTTCCCGGCATCGAGCGCGGGAATGTCTGGGCCGTCGAGGAGGTGATGGGCAGGGCGGCGCGCCTCGGGCCCCGCGTGCTGCTCCTCGATGACACCGGCAACTGGCGCGGCGCCGGCACGGCCTGGGCCATGGCCGAGCAGGGCCATGAGGTGACGCTGCTGACGCCCGATTCCATGGTCGGGCGCGAGATCTTGCGCACCGGCAGCGAGTTCCCGATGCGCAAGCGCCTGCGCGGGCTCGGCATCGAATTCGTCACCGACGCGGCGGTCAAGGAATGGCATGGCGACGGCGCCACCATCCTCGATCTGCTGACCGGCGGGACGCGCCCCCTGCCTTTCGATTCGCTGGTGCTCGCCACGGCCAATGTGCCGGAGGCGAGCCTCGCGCGAGAGCTCGAAGGCGCAGGCCTCGAGCTGCACGCGATCGGCGACGGTCTTGCCCCGCGCCACGCGCCGGCTGCGATCTATGAGGGACGGAAGATCGGGCTGGCGCTGTAAGAAGCGGCCTGCCTCGTCATTCCCGTAGTTTTTCCGTCATTCCCGCGAAAGCGGGAATCCATCTCGATGCCGTGCTCCGGCCGTTCCATGGACCCTCGCATTCGCGAGGGTGACGATCGAGTGAATGCGCGGGTGACGGTCGAACGTAGTGCGACGCTCCATCCGTCGCCGCCTTTCACTCCCTCACCACCAGTCGATAGAGCGCGTGCTCGCCGACCAGGCCCTTGAGCGCGCGGGGACCGAGCGCCATGCGCTCGATCTCGGGCGGCAGCGCCGCCGCGGTCGCGCCGCTCGCCAGGATGATCGCGTCGGCGCCGTCATCGACCTCGTGGCCCGCCTGCTCGACGCGCTGCGCCATGTTCACCGCATCGCCGATCAGCGTGTAGTTGATCCGCCCCGGCGCGCCGATATTGCCGGCGATGGCGCGGCCGGTATGGATGCCGATGCGCAAACGCACCGGGTTGAGGCCTTTGCGCCGGCGCCGTTCGTTGTCGGCTTCGAGACGCCGGGCGATGGCGAGCGCAGCCTGCGCGGCATGCAACGCGTGCTTGGGGTCCTCGGCCGGCGCGCCCCAGAAGGCCATGACGGAATCGCCGATATATTTGTCGACCGTGCCGCCCCCGGCCTCGATCGCGGCGGCCAGCAGGGCGAAGTGGCGGTTGACGAAGGCGGCGAGCTGCTGAGGGCTCAAGCGCTGGCCGATCGCGGAGAAGCCGACGATGTCGGTGAACATGACGGTGAGCTCGCGTTCGACCGGCGCCAGCTCGCGGGCATCGCCCAGCCGCATCAGCCGCTTCACCAGCGCGCGCGGCACGTAGGTCTCGAACCAGGAGAGGCCCGTGCGCATGGCGTTGAAGGCCCTGGCCGCGCGGTCGAGCTCGGCCAGCATGCTGCCGGGCAAGGGCGCGGCCTTGCCGAAGTCGAGCCGCGCCACGCGGTGGGCTGCGTCGGCGAGCCGGCCGATGCCGCCCGCAAGCATCCGGCTCATCAGGAGCGCGAAGAGAAGCGTCGCCATCACCACGCCGCCGCCGCCGATGAGCGCGTAAGTCAGGCGGTTCATGATCTTGGCCGCGTGGGCCTCGGGAAAATAGCGGCCGACCCGCCAGGGCACGCTGTCATAGCCGGTGACGGGGTGATAGATGACGATGTAGCCCTCGCCATTCACCCGGACCGTGCGCCCCTCGAGCTCGGTCGAGGCGAGCGGCGGCCCGATGGGCTCGCCTTCGCCGTTCTCGAAGGCGGTCAGGACCGGATCGGCGATATCGCCGACGCGCGGCACGGGATGGTCGGGCGAGAGGCCGCGCGTGCCGCCCGCAAGCGCCGGATGGGCCAGCACCTCCTTCGCGCCGCGCAGCATGAAATCCACGGTTCCGGGCTGCGTCGGCGCGACCGTCGGCCGCGACAGGCTCGTGATCGGAACGCCGGCGATAGCGATGCCGAGATAGCGCCGATCGCGCATCACGGCCTGGGTGACGATGACGAAGCTGGCGTTCAGCGACGGCACATAGGTGACGCCGCGCCAGACGACGCCGCTCTGGCTTTCGCCTTCGCGCACCGCCAGCCGCAGCTCGGGCCAGACCCGCACGCTGCGTCGGCCGGCTCTCAAGCCCGACAACACCCGACCCGCGCCGATCAGATCGAGATCGGCATCGACATAGGCGACCAGGCCCAGTTGCGGAGCGGCCGCGACCATGCCTTCCATCATCTGGGCCAGCCGCGGCTCGTTGGCGCCGACCTCTCCGCGCGACAGCGCGCCCGCAAGGTAGCGCACCGCGCTTTCGGCCGGCTCGAGCGTCGCGGCGAAGCCGGTGCGCTGCTGGTCCATGGCGGTTCGGGCTGCCGTGCCGATCAGGTCGTAGGTGTTGCGCTTGGCGATGGCGTAGCCGATCAGCGTCACCGAGCCGGCCGCGGCCACGGTCAGGCCGCCGAACCCGAGCAGCAGCACCAGCAGGATCGACGGGCGCCAGCGCCGCCGCGGGCGCGCCGGCGGCAACGGCTCGACGCCCGGCAGCCCTGGCGACGCGGGGACCTCCGCGGCGGGCGCCGGCTCGCTCGTTCGGGCGAAAGGGTTACTCGACAATCAGCTTCACGCGCTGGCCGGCCACCAGCCCTTGACCGGGCGCCAGCCCGTTGAGCGTGCGGAACCGCTCCTCGCGGTAGTTGGGGAAGGGCATGCGCGCCGCGAGCGAAGCCACGCTGTCGCCGGGCTCGACGGTGATGATGCGCACGCGCATCGGCTTGAGCTCAGCCGCCTCGGCCGGGGTGAGCTTGCGGAAGCTCGACGCGCTCCGGCGGAAGGCCGGATCGAGCGACGCGGTCAGGCCGGGCGGCGTCAGGAACATGAATCGGTAGACCGTGCCGGCGTCGTAGCGGATCGCCACCAGCCGCAGATCGGCCGGGCCCCTCCTGGTGTCGACCGAGGCGGTGGCCGTCGCCGCCTCCATCCCGTTGATGGTCAGGGGTTCGAGGCTGGAGAGGCGGATCTTCCGCGCCCAGTCATAGGCGATGTAGTCGGTCAGGCTGCCGGCCGGGCTGCGCGGCGCGCGATCGAACACGAGGCCCGAGCCCTTGGGTCCGCTCGCCTGCACGGCGTCCGCGCTGTTGATGAGGTTGAAGCCGTCCGGCGCCGTGAATTCGAACAAGAGCTTGGGATGGGCGAAGCGCTGGCCGCGGATGAAGCCCTGATCGGGATCGTCGCCGTAAAGGATGCCATCGATCTTGTCGAGATAGATCTCGCGCTCGGTGATCGGGTTGGGGACGGGCGTCGTCGCCTTCGCCTCGGCGACCGCGCGCTGCACGCGGTCGACCGTGCGCGGGTGGGTCGCCATGATGTTGAACTGGTCGGCGCTCTCGGGATGGCCTTCGATGGTGGCCTCGAGCTTGCTGTCGGCCGCGAGGCTCGAGAGGAAATCCGCCATGGCCTGCGGCTCGTAGTTGGCGCGCGAGAGATAGCGCACGCCCAACTCGTCGGCCTCGTATTCCTGCTCGCGCGAATAGCTTTGCAGGTAGATCATGGCGCCGGTGCCGGCCAGGTTGACGAGCTCGCCGCTGCCGGTGGCGATGCCGAGCCCCATCAGGCCGATCTGCGCCAGCACCTGCTGGCTGTAGCGCTCAGCCGAGTGGCGCGCGGCGATGTGGCCGATCTCGTGCGCCAGCACGCCCGCCACCTCCGCCTCGTTGTTGGCGAGCGCGAGCAGGCCGCGCGTGATGTAGATATAGCCGCCCGGCACGGCGAAGGCGTTGACGACGGGCGTGTTCAGGACCGTGAAGGTGAACGGGACGTTCGAGCGCTCGGAGGTCGAGGCCAGCAGATTGCCGATGCTCGACACATAGGCCTGGAGCGCCGGGTCGTTGTAGGCCCCGCCGAACTCCTTCAGCACCTCCGGGTGGCTCTCCCGCCCGATGCGCGCCTCGTCCGATTCCGACATGAAGCCGGTGAAGCTCGGCTCGCCGGTCGCCGGGTTGATGGTGCAGCCGGAAAGGAGCGCGCTGAGGACCAGCGCGCCGGCCAGGGCGAACCTACGAAAGGCGGACTGGCTCATCGCAGCACCTGTCGGGCCTCATCCTTCGTCCTTCGACGGTCATATGGACCGAGCTTGTCGAAGGAGAGGCCATTCCGCTCAGGATGAGGAGGCTCGGGATGAGGCCCTCATGGTGAGCTTGTCGAACCATGAGGGCTGATGCTGGCTGCTTGAAATCGCAAAGATGGGGCTTCATTCCTGCAGAACCTCGATCTGCTCGGGATGCGTCACGTCGATCAAGGGGCCGTTGAAGGATTTTACCCAGCCGCGCACGCGAAGACGACGGCCTTGGAACGCCAGGGGATCGAGGCCCGCGGCGGCGAAAAGCCTGAGCGCCTTGGCGTCGATCGCGACGGTGAAGTCGGTCTTCCAGTCCGCGCCGAAATTGAGATAGAGGCGGCTCTTGGGCTTGGTCGCGCTCACCACGCGGCCCTCGACCAGTTGGAATGAATCGATCGCGTCGGCGAGCTCGTCGGGTCCGCGCACGCGGTAGAACGGATCGGCCCAGATCCCGCGTCCGGCGGCCCGCGCCTCCGCTTCGAGGGCGAGGAGCTCGCGCGCCAGCGCACGGTTGTCGGGGAAACTGTAGGCCCGCGCGAGCCCCGCCTGCACCATGGCGCCCTGGATCCAGAGTCCGTCGGCGCGCTTCAAGTGGGCCAGCATGCGGCCATGGCGGTCGGTCTGCTGTCCGCCCGCGAACAGCGCCAGCACCTGGCCTTGCACGAGCCGCTCGAGCGCCGACCTGGCTTCGGCGGCCAGCGGCCATGTGGGAAAGTCGGGGCGTCCCAGCGCCAGCTTGGGCGCCTGGATGCCGACGAGGCGCAGCTCGCGCCCGTCCTCGAGCGCGAGCGTATCGCCATCGATGACGGCGGCGACCGCGCTCGTGCCCAGCGCTGTCAGCCCCGCTTCGGGCAGCGATGGGCCGTCGGTGCTGCTTGCCGCGCGCGGCTCCAGGAGAAGAGCCGGCGCCAGAACGAGAAACAGAGCAGCAATGCGATAGAGAACTGCTGTCAGCGACGCAGGCCCTGATATAGTGGGCCGCGCCGTCGCGCGGGGGGACCGGCGGCCAGGATCGAAATTTTGCCGAAAGGCTGGTGGCATGGCTGACGTCGCATTCTATCCGCAGATCGAACCCTACGACACCGGCATGCTCGCCGTGGGCGGGCCGCACGAGATCTATTGGGAGCAGTCGGGCAACCCCAACGGCGTGCCCGTCGTGTTCCTGCATGGCGGCCCGGGCGCCGGCGCGAGCCCGACGCACCGGCGCTTCTTCGATCCGGCACATTACCGCATCGTCATCTTCGATCAGCGCGGCGCCGGCCGCTCCAAGCCCTTGGGCGAGATCCAGGACAACAACACGCCGGCCTTGATCGGCGACATCGAGAAGCTGCGCCAGCATCTCAAGATCGAGCGCTGGCACGTGTTCGGCGGCTCCTGGGGCTCGACGCTGGCGATCGCCTACGCCGAGCATCACCCCAACCGCGTCATGTCGCTGTGCTTGCGCGGCATCTTCCTGTGCCGGCGCGGCGAGATCGACTGGTTCCTCTACGGCATCCGCCATTTCATGCCGGAGGCCTGGCGCGAGTTCGCCGAATATATCCCGCAGCCCGAGCGCCACGATCTGCTGCGCGCCTATTACAAGCGGCTGACCGATCCCAACCCGGACATCTACATGCCGGCCGCCCGGCGCTGGTCGATCTACGAGGCGAAATGCTGCACGCTGCTGCCGAGCCCGGAGACGGTCGAGGCTTTCTCGAGCGACGTGGTGGCGCTCGGCATCGCGCGCATGGAGGCGCACTACTTCACGCACGACATCTTCCTGCCGGAGAACTTCCTGCTGCAGAACCTCCGGCGCATCCGCGACATCCCGGGCGTGATCGTGCAGGGACGCTACGATCTGGTCTGCCCGCCCGACACCGCCGACGACCTGAAGCGCGCCTGGCCCGAGGCGGAATATGTCATGGTGCCCGACGCCGGCCATTCGGCCATGGAGCCCGGCATCCGCTCGGCCCTGGTCCAGGCCATGGACCGGTTCCGCGGCATCAAATAGGCGCTGCCTTCTCGGGAGCGGGTCGATGGCCAGGAACGACGTGGTGATGATCACCGGCGCCACCGGCAATCTCGGCCGCGCGGTGGCCTCGGCGTTCGCGAAGCGGGGCGCCGCGCTCTGCCTGGTGGCACGGAAGGTCGGGGATCCGGGCCATCTGCGCGAGGAGGGCGCCGGCGACGTCCTGGCCTGCCCCGCCGATCTCGGCGACGCGAAGGCGGTCGATGAAGCGGTCGCTGCCGCGGTCAAGCGCTTCGGCCGGATCGACGCGCTCTGCAATCTCGCCGGCGGCTTCGAGATGGGCGAGGCGGTGCACGAGATCGAGCCTGCGAGCTGGGCGCGCATGATGGAGCTCAATGTCGGCTCGGTCCTGCGCGTGACCCACGCGGTGGTGCCGCACATGCTGGCACGGAAGTCGGGCCGGATCGTCAATGTCGGCGCCTTCTCGGCGCTCGCCGGCAAGGCCCGCATGGGCGCCTACATCGCGTCGAAGAGCGCCGTCATCCGCTTGACCGAGAGCATGGCGGCCGAGCTGCGCGAGCAGGGCATCAATGTGAACTGCGTGCTGCCCAGCATCATCGACACGCCCGAGAACCGCGCGGCCATGCCCAAGGCCGATCCCGGCAAATGGGTGGCCCCCGAGGCGATCGCCGAGGTGATCCTGTTCCTGGCCTCGCCCGCGGCGCGCGCCATCCATGGGGCGGCGATCCCGGTGGTGGGCTTGAGCTGAACCCGGCGGCCCGGACCCGAGGTTGCCGCCCCACGGTTGCGCCAGGCCGCCGCTCCCGCTAGCTTGCGCTCCCACGGCGTCCCCGTAGCTCAGCAGGATAGAGCAACAGTTTCCTAAACTGTGGGTCGGGTGTTCGAGTCACCCCGGGGACGCCAGATTTTCAAAGCCTCCAATTTATTTAAGTGCTGGGTCGCGGCGAAGCCTAGCGAGGCGCAATAATTGCGTCCTGGATAAAGTGGTTACGCATGGTCCTCATGAGCGAAAATGCGTTCCAATCAAACGTGATGAGTCATGCGGCTGCGATTAGGCTTTGTCTCGACAATCACCTCCATACGCCAGCGTTGGTGCTTATCTACAGTGGCGTCGATTTCATGGCTGCTCTCTGCCGGCCGGAAAATCAGGCGGAGGTCAATCGTTGCGATTTCATATCCTGGGCCGAAATTTACATGAAATGCCAACACCGGCTCGGCGTTTCCGGTCTTGATCTTTACGCAGCGCGTTGTGGCTTGTTGCACACCTATACACCCGATTCGAAACTGAGCGAACAAGGCAGAGCGCGGCCTCTTTTCTATTCTTGGGGGAATAAGATGCCACACGAACCCACGATGTTGTTGCGCCACCTCGGCTTTAGTGAAGTAATGATCAAGATTGAAACGCTCTTCGAAGCTTACGCGGAGGGTGTAGCGGCTTTTACGGAGGCAATGGACCGCGACGCCGTATTGAAAGACTTAGTGCTGAAGCGGTCTAAAAAATTGTTTGTGAATAGACCAACTTTCCCGTAAGCCGCGTAAATAATGCTGCTTGGTATGCTTGCCATGGCAATGCGCTTCCAGGTGCTGTGGGACAATATGTACAGAGATGGTAATTGGCTGACAGTGCCGCCTCGGCGGGCGAGGCTCAGGCGGCTTTCTTGGTCGGCTTTGGCTGCGGGTTCTCCTCCTTTCTGATTCCATCGATGAAGGCTTTGAGTGGGG
>JBMONF010000017.1:0-130180 GCA_049323455.1 Pseudomonadota bacterium
CCACAAGGTGGGGGAGAGGGTCGAGGAGGGTTGGCCCGCGGGCGAAGGCCCGCTCTTTGATTCAGATGCCGGCGAAGCCGGCAGGGGCCGAAGGCCGAGCCTTACCCGAAGCTGGGTGAGGGGGCGTTGCATCGGGTCCGCCATCAATTGCACTACGACTTCACCTCGAAGCCTTGCAGGAGCTGCGCCACCTCGGCGGCGGACTCGGTCCGGAGCATGCCGACGACGTGATAGCCGCTGTCGACGTGATGGACCTCGCCCGTCACGCCGGACGAGAGATCGGACAGGAGATAGAGCCCGGCGCCGCCGACCTGCTCGGTCGTGACGTTGCGCTTCATGGGCGAGTTGAGCTCGTTCCAGCGCAGGATGTAGCGGAAATCGCCGATGCCGGAGGCCGCCAGCGTCTTGATCGGCCCGGCCGAGATGGCGTTGACGCGGATGTTCTGCCCGCCGAGGTCGGCCGCGAGATAGCGCACGCTCGCCTCGAGCGCCGCCTTGGCGACGCCCATCACGTTGTAATGCGGCATCACGCGCTCGGCGCCGTAATAGGTGAGGGTGAGCAGGCTGCCGCCGTTCGGCATCAGCTTCACCGCCCGCTGGCAGACGGCGGTGAAGGAATAGCAGGAGATGTCGAGCGTGAGCTGGAAGTTGGCGCGCGAGGTGGCGAGATACTGCCCCTTCAGCTCCTCCTTGTCGGAGAAGGCGATGGCATGCACGACGAAATCGAGGCTGCCCCATTCCGTCGCGATCGCCGCGAAGACCTGATCGATGCTCTCGTCGCTCGCGACGTCGCAGGGGAGCACGAGCCTGGCTCCGACCGAGGTCGCGAGCGGCCGCACCCGCTTCTCGAGCGCCTCGCCCTGGTAGGTGAAGGCCAGCTCCGCGCCCTGCTCGGCGACCGCGCGCGCGATGCCCCAGGCGATCGACCGGTCGTTCGCGACCCCCATGATCAGGCCGCGCTTGCCGGCCATCAGCCCCTTTTCACCCGCCATTCGATACTCCGCTGAATACGGCTCGAGAGAGCCGCTCGGCGGCATCCTACACGAACGGCCGAGCCGGTCAAACCGGCGGAAACCCTAGGGTTTCGGCGTGGTCGGATGACAACGAACGGGCCCGTGCCATTCGTCGCGGCAGTCGTTCGAAGACCCGAGCCGGAGGCACCGTCAATCGGCGCGGGGTGCGTTTCCCAACAGGCGCGCGATCTCCGCCCGCGTCTCCGGCGAGGCCGCTTCGATCACCCGCTCCAGCGCGGCCAGCCGGTCGCGCAGGTCGTAGATCTGGTCGAGCAGGTTGAGCACGACCGGGATCGCCTCGTCGCCGATCTCGAGCTCCTGCGTCAGCTCGGCGATCAGCCTCAGGCGCGCCAGGTCGAGTTCGTCGAAGCGCCAGCTTCCGCCCTCGCTTTCGGGCAGCACCCAGCTCTGCTCGATCCAGCCCGTCACCACGGCTGTCTCGACGCCGATCTCCGCCGCCGCCTGCTCGAGCGTCCACACCCTCATCAGCGCACCCGATAGGGGTTGTCCTTGGCCCAGCGCGCGACCATCTCGCCCAGCTTCTCGTCCGCCTTCTCCGGCAGCACCACCTTGAGCCGGATGTACTGGTCGCCGCGCTGGCGCGTCTTCTGATTGAGGACGCCCTTGCCCTTGAGCCGCAGCACCGTGCCGGTGTTGGAGCCCTTGGGCACGGTCAGGGAGACCCGCCCGTCGATGGTCGGCACCTCGATGCTGCCGCCCAGCACCGCCTCCTGCAGCGTGACCGGCACCTCGATATGGATATCGTCGCCCTCGCGCCGGAAGGTGGGGTGCGGCTTCACCCTGATCTCGACATAGGCGTCGCCGGCGCCGCCGCTTCCGTAGCCGGGCAGGCCCTGACCCTTGAGGCGCAGCGTCTGCCCGTCCCGGGTACCGGGCGGGATCGAGAAGTCGATCACCTTGCCATCGGTGAGCGTGAGGCGTTTCTTGGCGCCCAGCGCCGCCTCCAGGAACTCGACCGTTGCGACATAGGTGACGTCGGCGCCGCGCATGCGCATCTGCTGGCCGCGCCCCTGGCCGAACAGGCTCGAGAACCAGTCCTCGCTTTCCTCTTCCTCGCCGAGGCCGAAGCCGTAGGCGCCGCCGCGGTACCTGGCGCCCCGCCCGCTCTCGGCATAGCTTTGCCAGTAGCTCTGGCGCGGCCGCTCCGCGCCGCTGGAATCGATCTCGCCGGCATCGTAGCGCCGCTTCTTCTCCGGATCGGACAGCAGATCGTAGGCGGCCGCCACCTCCTTGAACTGCTGCTCCACCTTCTTGTTACCGGGGTTCAGGTCGGGATGCAGCTTCTTGGCGAGCTTGCGGTAAGCCTGCTTGATCTGCTCCGCGCTCGCGCTGCGGCTGACGCCCAGGACTTCATAGGGATCGCGCATCGGCTGCAGGGTTCCGTTCTCTTCCGCCGCTTGCCCGGTCTAGCGGACGATCCGCCAAGTGCCGTCGGGCTGACGGCAGGCGGTGCCGGTGCCGCTACGAGTCTGGCCGCCGGACACGATGGTGGTCTGATAGTCGCGGCAATAAGTGCCGTTGGTCTGATAGCTGCGGATCGGCGTGGTCGAGCCGCTGTTCCCGGTATTGGGGTTGGACCAGCTTGCCGGCTGGCCGTCGGGATTGCGATCCAGCGCGACCCCTGCGGTCTGAACCGCCCGGGCGCGATCGGCTTCATCGAGGCTGGCGCCGATCTCGCTGCCGAGCCAAGCCCCCAGGAGGGCGCCCGCGGCCGCGCCGATCAGCGCGGTGTTGCCTTCGCCGATCTGCGAGCCGAGGAGCGCCCCGCCTACGCCGCCGATCACCGTGCCGGCGGTTTGCTTCGGCCCGGCATCGGCGCAGGCGCTCAAGCCCAACGCCGCCGCGAGCAGCAGGATATATGTTCTTGCGCGCATGGTCCCGATTCCAGATCACGATGCCGGCCGGCGCCCACATACCTCCCTGCCGGCAAACAGAGGCCTGGCTCAAGCCTAGCCGTCAGCTTCGCCCGATCCAAGGCGGCGAAATGCTACTGTGCCGATGGCCTGCCCACAGGACCCCGCGTGAAAAATGGGCGCGGATCGGGCAAATTCAATCGCCTGACCGAGAGCGAGACCCATGACCGAACGACCCTTTGCCGAGCCCTTCGAGCTGTTCCGCCGCTGGTTCGCCGAGGCGAGCGAAAAGGAGCCGGAGGACCCCAACGCCGTGGCGCTGGCCACGGTCGGGCCCGACGGCCAGCCTTCCTTGCGCATGGTGCTGCTCAAGGAGGCCGATCCGAAAGGCTTCGTCTTCTACACCAACTACGAGAGCCGCAAGGGCCAGCAGATCCTGGCCAATCCCAAGGCGGCGCTGTGCTTCCACTGGAAGTCGCTGCGCCGGCAGGTGCGCGTCGAGGGGCCGGCGGAGCCGGTGAGCGCGGCGGAGGCCGATGCCTACTTCGCCACCCGCGCGCGCACGAGCCAGATCGGCGCCTGGGCTTCCCAGCAGTCGCGGCCGCTCAAGGAACGGCTCGAGTTGGAGCGCCGGGTCGCGGAATATACTCTCAAATTCGGCCTCGGCACGGTGCCGAGGCCACCTTACTGGTCGGGCTTCCGCGTGCTGCCGGAACGCATCGAATTTTGGGAAGATCGGCCGTTTCGTCTGCACGACCGCCTCGTCTATCATCGAGCCGGTGCGGGCTGGCGGACCGAAAGGCTCTTTCCCTAGCCCGAACGGCCCCCGAACCGAGGGAATCGCGTATCAGTGCAAGCTTACGACGCCATCGCTGCCGGCAGACAAGGCCAAGTGCCCGCCGATATCGCGCGCCTCATGCGGCTCGCGACCTATGCCTCGGTCGCCACGGCGTCGGTGCTGATCGTCGCCAAGATCGTCGCTTATCTGCTGACGGATTCGGTCAGCATGCTCTCGACCCTGCTCGATTCCCTGCTCGACGCCGCGGCGTCGCTGGTCAATCTGGTCGCGGTGCGTCATGCCTTGACGCCGGCGGATCGGGAACATCGATTCGGGCACGGCAAGGCCGAGGCGCTGGCGGGCCTGGGCCAGTCGGCTTTCATCGCCGGCTCGGCCCTGTTCTTGCTGTTCGAGGCAAGCCATCGTCTGGTGACACCGCAACCGGTCGAGAACGGCATGGTCGGCGTCGCGGTGATGCTGTTCTCGATGGTCGTGACGGTGCTGCTGGTCCTGTTTCAGCGCCATGTGATCCGGCGCACGCAGTCGGTCGCGATCTCCGCCGATTCGCTCCACTATGTCGGCGACGTGGCGGTCAATCTCGCCGTGCTGGCTGCGCTGGTGCTCTCCAGCCAGCTCGGCTGGAACAGGACCGATCCGATCTTCGCCGTCGGCGTGGCCTTTTACATCGTCTTTACGGCCTGGCAGATCGCGCGCGGCGCCTTCGATATGCTCATGGACCGCGAGATGCCGGATGAAGACCGTGCACGGATTCGCACCATCGCGCTCTCCAATCCGCGCGTGCGCAATCTGCACGACCTGCGTACCCGCAGGTCGGGACCGAACCGTTTCATCCAGATGCACCTCGAGATGGACGGAGCCATGTCCCTCGTCGAGGCGCACGCGCTCGCCGACGAAGTCGAGGTCGCGATCTTGCGCGAATTTCCGGACGCGGAAGTGATCATCCACGAAGACCCCGAAGGCGTGACGGAGGAGCGGCCGCATTTCGCGTGAGGCTTTGGCGCCGCCCGCTCGCGCGGGGCCGGCGCGGGCGGGCTTGATCCAGGTCAAGGCGATCGAAGGAAATTAGGCGAGTCTGGTGCGGACCTTGGGGTGCGGCCGGACCATCCACGAGGGGAGAGGGAGATAGAGGCTCATGAGCGGTATTGCGACGATCCTGGTGCTCGCCGATGGCGGACCGGCAAGCGACGCCATTCTCAAGACCGCGCTCGGCCTCGCCCGGCGCTTCAACGCCCAGCTCGAGGTCATGCATCTGCGCGCCGATCCCTCGACCCTGGTGCCGATCGTGGGCGAAGGCATGTCGGGCGCCCTGGTCGAGCAGATGATCGAATCCATGACGCAGGCGGTCGAGGCGCGCGCCAAGCGCGCACGCGAAGCTTACGATCGGCTCGCCGCCGAGGCGCCGGGCATCACGAGCTGGCGCGAAGTGGTCGGACCCGGCCCCGACAATCTGGCCGCGGCGGGACGGCTCACCGACCTGATCGTGATGGCACGGCCTTCGGGCGAAGACAGCCTGACCCAAACGGCGCTGCTCGATGCCGCGATCTTCGACACCGGACGGCCCGTCCTGATGGCGCCGCCCGGCTTCTCGGGCACGACGGGCGACAGCATCGCCGTCGCCTGGAACGGCAGCGCGCAGTCGGCGCGCGCCGTGGCGGCGGCGCTGCCATTTCTGCAGCAGGCCAAGCAGGTGACGGTGCTGACGGTCGGCGACGAGGACAAGCCGGCGCCCGCAGCCGCTCTCGCCGCCTATCTGTCGCGACACAAGATCAATGCCGCCGTGGCCCGCCTCGATCAGGGCGCCGGCCCGATCGGCCGCACCCTGCTCGACCGGATCGCCAGCCTGTCGGCGGATATGGTGGTGATGGGCGGCTACGGCCACAGCCGGCTCCGAGAGATGATCCTGGGCGGCACCACCCGCTATGTGCTCGCCAACGCGGCGCTGCCCGTGATGATGGCGCATTGAGGCGTCGAAACGGGAGCCCAGCCATGGCCTTGAAGACCATCCGTCTCGATCTCGCCCGCAGCCCGGAATTTCCGGAGGGCAGTGCCGATCATCGTTACGAGTTCACGGCGCCGCTCGACCCGCGGGGCCACATCGACCTCGAAGGCTGGAAGGCGAACCGGAGCCGTTGCACGGTGCGGCGGTTCTGGGGCGGCGAGGAGTCGCGCGGGCATCTGGTCTATCGCCGCGACCGACAGTGGGCCTTCCACTACAACCCCGACGAGCCCGTCGAAGAGGAAGAACCCGGCTATCGGTTCGAGAGCCACGCCTTCAGGCCAGGGGAATATGTCTCGATCACCGAGGCGGACGGCGTCACTCGGACCTTCAAGGTGGTGTCGGTCCGGTAGCCGCTCCGAGAAGGCGGGGCCGCGTCGGTTCGCCGGCCAGGCGGCGAAGGCGGCGGCTGTCAGGGAGAGTTGCGCCGCCGCGGCATCGGCGCGGGGTGGCGGGCGGCTGCGCCGACGCTACAATGGGCGCTATGACCGACCAGCGCAAAACCATGATTCTGACCGGGGCGAGCCGCGGCATCGGGCACGCCACGGTCAAGCGCTTCAGCGAGGAGGGGTGGCGCATCGTCACCTGCAGCCGCGACACGCCGCCCGAGGAGTGCAAGCGCGATCCCAACTGGACGCACCACATCACGGCCGATCTCGGCCAGTCCGACGATCTCGAGCGGTTCGTGGCGGAGGCCAATGGCTTGCTGGGCGAAGGCCCGCTACACGCCCTCATCAACAACGCGGCCGTCTCGCCCAAGACGCCCTTCAAAGAGCGGCTGGGTTGCCTCAACGGCGACGTCGAGGCCTGGCGCGACGTGTTCGAGCTCAATCTGTTCGCGCCGCTGCGCCTGGCGAGAGGATTCGCCAAGGCGCTTCACCGCGGCAAAGGGTCGATCGTGAACATCACCTCGATCGCGGGACATGCCATCCATCCGTTCGCGAGCTCCGCCTATTCGACCTCGAAGGCGGCACTGTCGGCATTGACGCGCGAACTGGCCGTCGAATTCGCGAGCCTGGGCGTGAGGGTGAATGCGGTCGCTCCGGGCGAGATCGAGACGGCAATGATCGGTCCGGAATACGAGGCTCTGATCCCACGCATCCCGATGCACCGGATGGGCCGTCCGGAGGAGGTCGCCTCGGCCGTGTTCCGGCTCTGCACCGACGATTTCGGCTACGTCACCGGCACCGAGATCTTCGTCACCGGCGGACAGCACCTGTTCTAGGGGGAGCGGTTCGTGTTCTTCTTTCCTCTCCGCCCGCGTCAGCGGGAGGAGAGGGCAGGGTGAGGTGGGTGTCGAAACATCCGAGCCCTTTCGGGACGAAGCCCCCTCACCCAGCTCCGGGTAAAAGTTTCGGCTCCGCCTCAACTAACCCTGCGCAACCCTCTCCCCCACTTCGTGGGGGCGAGGGAAAATTCTCTATCGCGTTAAGGCAACCCTACAGCCGTTCCCTGAGCGCGCGAAACCAGGCCAGGCGCGCCTCGATCTGGCCGATGTCGTGATCGAGCCAATCCAGCAAGTGGCCGGGCTCGCTCGCGTGGTGCGCGCGCAGATCGTTGAGGCGGGCCAGCTCCTGCTCGCAGATCTCGGCCAGCAGATCGGCCTGAAGCCGCCGCTCGTCGGGCGCAAGGGCGTCGATGAAGCGCATCTTGAGCGCGATGACGAGCTTGTTGAGCTCGCCCATGGGCCCGCGCAGGCTGGCGGTCAGAAGCCGATGCAGCTCGCGCCGTCCGGCCTCGGTGATGAGCATGGTGGCGGCGGGGCCTTCGCCGGAGCCGGGCTCCGCCTCGATCAGCCCCTCGAGCCGCAGCACCTCGAGCGAGGGGCCCAGCAGTTCCAGCGAGGGCCCGACGATGCGGCCGGTGAAGTGGCGCAGCTCGGTGGCGAGGTCGGCGTAGCGCTTCGGGCGCTGCCACAGGCTCCCCAGCGCCGCCAGGCGCACCGCTTCGCTCGGAATCAAGCTGTTGTCCCGATACATCAGACCGGCCCTCGGACGGCCCGGACTTTATCCCGGATTTGCCGCCGAAGCCACAGGGCTTCGGGCCCGAGGCCGGGGCGCCTCAGCTCCGGATGCCGCGCAGCCGCTCCGAGCGGCGGCGCAGAAGCTCGACGGTCGTCAGCATCGCCACCGCGAACAGGATCAGCAACGTAGCAGCCGCTGTGATGGTCGGGCTGATTATCTCGCGGATGCCGCTGAACATCTGCTTGGGCAGGGTGCGCTGCTCGGGGCTGGCCAGGAACAAGACCACCACGACTTCGTCGAACGAGGTGACGAAGGCGAACAGCGAGCCGGAAATCACGCCCGGCAGGATCAACGGCAAGGTCACCCTGAAGAACACGCGGACCGGATCGGCGCCGAGGCTGGCGCCGGCGCGCACCAGCGTCTGGTCGAATCCGAACAGCGTCGCCGTCACGGTGATCACCACGAAGGGCGTTGCCAGCGCGGTATGGGCGAGAATCAGGCCTGGCAGGCTGTTGGTGAGCCCGACCCGGGTATAGAAGAAATACATCCCGACCGCCGAGATGATCACGGGCACGACCATCGGCGAAATCAGGATACTCATGAATACGCCGCGGGCCGGGAAGTTCGAGCGGCTCAGGCCCAAGGCCGCCAACGTACCCAGCGCGGTCGCCAGAAAGGTTACCGAGACGGCGACGATGACGCTGGTCTTGAGCGCCAGAGTCCAGCGGTCGTTGGTGAAAAAGTCCTCGTACCAGCGCAGCGAGAGCCCCGGCATGGGATAGCTGAAATAGGGCTCCGAATTGAACGAGAGCGGCATGATCACGAGGATCGGCGCGATCAGGAAAACCAGCACCGCAGCGACGATGACGCGATGGCTGTAATACCAGACCCGCTCAGGCGTCGTTGCGTAAGGGGAGAGTGCCATGACGCATCATCCGAATTTCATCTTCTCGACGCCGACCAGGCGATTGTAGACGAAGTAGAGGAGCATGGTGGCCACCAGGAGAATGGCCCCCAGCGCCGACGCCTTGCCCCAGTTGTTCTCCTGGTTGATGGCCGAAGCGATGAAGTTGCTGACCATCTGATCGGTCGGGCCGCCGACCAGGGCCGGCGTGATGTAGTAGCCGAGCGCCAGAATGAAGGTGAGCAGGCATCCGGCCGCGATGCCGGGAATCGTCTGCGGGAAATAGACCCGCCAGAAGGCGTAGAATGGCCCGGCGCCCAGCGACCGTGCGGCGCGAACGTGGCTCGGCGAGATCGTCTTCATGACGCTGTAGATCGGCAGGAGCGTGAACGGCAGCTGGATGTGCGTCATGGCCACGATGGTGCCGAACCGACTGAAGATCAGTCGCAGAGGTTCGTCGGTCAGGTGCAGAAACCGCAGCGTGTCGTTGATGACGCCGTTGTCCTGTAGCAGGACGAACCACGCGGTCGTGCGCACCAGAAGCGACGTCCAGAACGGCAGCAACACGAAGACCATTAGCAGGTTCGAGGTCTTCGTCGGCAACGTCGCCAGTAGATAAGCGACGGGGAAGCCCAGGAGAACGGTCGCCAGTGTCACCTGGAAGGCGATCCAGAAGGTCCGAACGAATACCGCAACATAAATCGAACGATCCGGGGGCATCCACGCCACGTTATTGTCGGCGTCCCGGGTCAGATCGAAGGCGGCCAGGAGGTAGAACGGGGTGATGGGGGTGCTGGCGCGCTTGATGGTGGCCCAGGTATCGCGGGCGTTCCAGACCGGGTCCATGGCGATGAGGGCGTCCTTGTAGGGCCCAGCCTCGAGCTTCTCCACCTTGCGCGCGGTGGCAATGACCTTGCTGCGGATACCGGAGATCTCGTAGTTGAGCCGCTTTCCGATCAAAGCGGCGGTCTTGTCCTTCTGGGCCTGTCCGAGATCGGCAGCCAGTGCGGCAAAGATAGGCTCGTCGGGGATGTTCTTGCCGTCCCAGCTCTCCAGGGCGACCATGGTTTTCGGCAGCACCTGGCTGATGTCCTCGGGATCGTCGATCGCATTCAGCATCATAGTCGCGATCGGGATCACGAACGAGACCACGATGAAGAGGAAAAGCGGCAAAACCAGGCCAAGGGCTCGCAGCTTGCGCGCGCGCTCGACCCGCTGCAGCTTGCGCTTCAGCGGAATGCCGTCAGCCGTGCGAACGATGTCAGTGGCAGTCGTGGCGACCATGAGGCGAACTAAACCGGGAAAAGATAAGGGGAGGGAGCCGAGGCTCCCTCCCCCTGTGGGCGTAATTACTGCGCGAGCCAGGCGTTGAAGCGCTGGCGCAGTTCCTCACCCTTGTCGGCCCAGAACTGAGGGTCGACGATCAGGGCGTTCTTCATGTTCTCCGGCGCCGACGGAAGGTCCTTGAGGACATCCGGGGAGATCTTGGCCGCGGCGTCCGTGTTGGCCGGGCCATAGGAGATGTAATTCGTCTGATTCGCCTGGTTGTCCGCACGCGTCGCAAAGGCGACGAACTGATAGGCCAGATCAAGGCGCGGCGTGCCCTTCGGAATGGCCCAGAGATCGTAGTCGGGCGCCTGCGCATCCCATACGATCCTGAAGTTCTTGCCGTCCTTCTTGATCGCGCTGTAGATGCGACCGTTCCAGGTCGAGCCCATCACCACCTCGCCGTCAGCGAGCAGCTGCGGCGTCTGCGCACCGGCCTCCCACCAGACGACGTCCTTCTTGATCGTGTCGAGCTTCTTGAAAGCGCGATCGACGCCTTCGGGCGTGTTGAGCACCTTGTAAACGTCGGCCATCGGCACGCCATCCGCAAGAAGCGCCCACTCGAGATTGATGAAGGGGTTCTTCTGCAGTGCCCGCTTGCCCGGGAATTTCTTGAGGTCGAACAGATCGGCGATCGTGGTCGGCCCATCCTTCAACCTGTCGGCGTCGTAGGCGAAGATTGTCGAATAGAGAATGGTCGGGACCGCGCAATCAAACTGGTCGCCACCAATCATCTTCGACCTGTCGACGCCGACCTTGCTGTAGTCGATCGTCTCGAGGATGCCCTCGGCGCATGCGGCGAGGGCGGTCTGGGTATCAATGTCGACCACGTCCCAGGTGACCGCGTTCGCCTCGACCATCGCGCGGATCTTGGCGATCTCGCCGTTATACTCCTCTTCGGTGATCTTGGTTCCGGTCTCCTTGGCGAAGGGCTTCATGTAGGCTTCGCGCTGGCTCTCCTGATAGGCGCCCCCCCACGACACGATGGTCAGCGCCTTGTCCTCGGCCGTCGCCGGCTTTGCCGCCGTCAACACCGCAGCGGCGACGCCGGCCACCAGCAAGCCGGACAGACCCAGTATAGTTCTCATGTCTTTCAGCCTCCCTGTCTTTCGCCGGCCGCGCCGGCGGTTGCATTCTCTCGCAGACCTGTCGCCTGTCCCCGTCAGAGCGGCATGCCGTCGAGGCACTACCGTCAAAGCGCATCGAGCGCCCGACAATCCTCCACCTTCCAACCGACCGAGATGATCGATCCCGGCTCGAACTGGCGCATGCCCTCGGCGTTGGGCAGCTTGATGACGAAGTCGCTGTGACCGCAGACCGACACCCGCGTGCGGATATGGTCGCCGAGATAGATCAGTTCCTCGACGCGGGCGGTGAACAGGTTCGGCACCGTGCCGGCCGGCGGGTTGACCTTCACCCGCTCGGGGCGCAGCGACAGAAGGGTCGGCGCACCAACGCCGTCGACCTTGACGGGCGTTGCATGCACCGTGCCGCCGCCTTCGATTTCGACCTGGCAGGTCTTGCCGTTCATCGCCTTGACGCGACCCCTGATCTTGTTGTTCTCGCCGATGAACTGGGCCACGAAGGCGTTCTGAGGCCGCTCGTAAAGGTCGTCCGGCGTGGCAAGCTGCTGGACCACCCCGTCGTTGAACACGGCGATGCGGTTCGACATGGTGAGCGCCTCGCTCTGGTCGTGCGTGACATAGACCACGGTGATGCCGAGGCGATCGTGCAGATGCTTGATCTCGAATTGCATCTGCTCGCGCAACTGCTTGTCGAGCGCGCCCAAAGGCTCGTCCATGAGGACCAGCTTCGGGTCGAAAACGAGCGCGCGCGCGACCGCAACGCGCTGCTGCTGGCCGCCCGAAAGCTGACCCGGCCGTCGCTTGCCATAAGCGCCGAGCTGAACCATGTCGAGCGCGCGCTTGATGCGGGTCTCGATCTCGGCCTTCCCGATCTTGCGCACCTGCAAGGGGAAGGCGAGATTCTCCTCGACCGTCATGTGCGGAAAGAGCGCATAGTTCTGGAACACCATGCCGATGTTCCGCTTGTGCGGCGGCATGTTGTCGATCGGCTGGCCGTCCAGATAGATGTGCCCGTGCGTGGGCACCTCGAACCCCGCCAGCATCAGCAAGGTCGTCGTCTTTCCGGAGCCCGAAGGGCCGAGCATCGTCAGAAACTCGCCCCGGGCGATATCCATATTCAGGTTTTTGACGACCAGCGTTTCGCCATCATAGCTCTTCTGGACGTCCTTGAAGCTGACGTAACTATCCTGTCTCTGCGTCATTCCCGAGCCGCGCCACTCCCAACGTCTTGTTCCCGCACTTCTTTCCACTGTGCCGACCATTACGGGGCCGGTTTGGGTGCGGCGCGAAACGATACGGCACTAGTCCGCCAAATGGGAGTCATTTGTTGCGAAAAGGAGGCGATGGCCGAACGGTATCGCGGCCGCCCCTGACCCGTTGGACAAGAATAGGGGGCTAATCGGGCTGGTAGGCCCCTGGGGGCGCAGCCTAACGCAAAATCGAAGGCCCCGGATGGCGGGGCCATCCGGGGCTCGTCGAAAGGGCTGCCGGTCCTCGACCGGCGTCAGGCGGCGGCCAGACCCTGTTCTCGGACCCAAGCCCAGGTGGAATCGAGGCCGCGCGCGAAGCGGCGGAACATCTCCTCGATCTCGGCCTCGGTGATGATGAGGGGTGGGCAGAAGGCGATGCTGTCCATGATGGCCCGGGTGATCAGCCCATGGTCCTGACAGAATTTGGCGGCATTGAAGCCCACCATCTGCTGCGGCTCGAAGGGTTCCCCGGTCCGCTTGTTCTTGACGAGCTCGACCGCACCGACCAAGCCGACGCCACGGACCTCGCCGACAAGAGGGTGGTCGGTAAACCGGCGCAGCTCGCGCTGGAAGGTCGGCATCACGCGCCGAACCTGGCTGACGATGTCGCGCTCCTCGTAGATCTTGAGCGTCTCGAGCGCGACCGCGGCGCTCACCGGATGGCCGGAATAGGTGAAGCCGTGGCCGAAGGTGCCGATCTTGGCGCTGTTGTCGCGCAAGGCCGCATAGACCTTCTCGTTGATCAGGACGGCCGAGATCGGCAGGTAGGAGGAGGACAGCGCCTTCGCCACGCACATGATGTCCGGCTTCAGGTTGTAGGTCTGGCAGGCGAACATGTTGCCGGTGCGCCCGAAGCCGCAGATCACCTCGTCGGCGACGAAGAGGATGTCATATTTCTTCAGGACCGCCTGGATCCGGTCGAAATAGCCGGCCGGCGGCACGATCACGCCGCCCGCCCCCATGACGGGCTCGGCGATGAAGGCGGCGACGGTGTCGGGGCCCTCGGCCAGGATCAGCTTTTCCAGGTTGTCGGCCAGACGCCGGGAGAACTGCTCCTCGCTCTCGCCCTCCTGGGCGAACCGGTAATAGTGCGGGCAGTCCGTGTGCAGGATGTTGGCGATCGGCAGGTCGAAGTCGCGGTGGTTGTTGGGCAGGCCGGTCAGGCTCGCCGAGGCGACCGTGACGCCGTGATAGGCCTTCTGGCGCGAAATGATCTTCTTCTTCTTCGGCCGGCCAAGCGCGTTGCTGTAATACCACACCATCTTGACGACGGAATCGTTGGCCTCCGAACCCGAATTGGCGAAGAACACCTTCGACATCGGCACCGGCGCCATCTGGATCAGCTTCTCCGCCAGCTCGATCGTCACGGCGGGCGCCTTGTGCGTGAAGCTGTGGTAGTAGGGCAGCTTCTTCATCTGCGCGGCGGCGGCGTCGATCAGCCGCTGCTCGCCGAAGCCCAGAGACACGCTCCACAAGCCCGCCAGCCCCTCGATATAGGCGCGGCCGTTCTCGTCATAGACATAGATGCCCTTCCCCTCGGTCAGGACCAGCGGGCCCTCGGCCTCGTGGCGCACGGCGTTGGTGTAGGGGTGGAGGTAGTAGGCGATGTCGCGGGCGGCGAGGGAGTTGGGTTTAATCTGGTTCATGAAGCCTACCTCTGTCGGGGGCGCTGGCGCTGGGGCGTCGACGGCGGCGCGAAGCGGCCGGGCGAAAGCGCGTCCGCCGCCGGCCGGCGCTTACTATTCCCGCTCGTCGGGCTCAAGTCAAAGCCGGCGCGAGCGGGATTGTTTGGCGGGGATCGCGGGCCCAGAGATCAAGCAGGATTCCGCGTCACCCGGGGGCCCGGAGGGGGCGGGGCGCCGCGGAACCGCTCAACGGCCGTAAACGTCCTCGAGCCGGACGATGTCGTCCTCGCCCAGATAGCCGCCCGACTGCACCTCGATGATGTGCAGCGGCTCGTCGCCGGGGTTCTCGAGGCGGTGGGCGGCACCCAGCGGAATATAGGTAGACTGGTTGGCGACGAGATCGAACAACTGTCCATCGCGCGTGACCCGGGCGGTGCCGCGCACGACCACCCAGTGCTCGGCGCGATGGGCGTGGCGCTGCAACGACAGCTTGCCGCCCGGCCGCACGATCAGGCGCTTGACCTGGAAGCGGTCGCCGGCATCGACCTGCTCATAGGAGCCCCAGGGCCGATAGACCTTGCGATGCCGGATATGCTCCTCCCGGCCGTTGCGGTCGAGCGCCGCCACCACCGAACGGAGGTCTTGCGCCTTGTTCCGGGCCAGAACCAGGACCGCATCCGGCGTTTCGACCGCCACGACACCGGAAAGCCCTTGTACGGCCAGGAGCCGGCCCTCCGCCCGCAGATAGCTGTTCTTGACGTCGGTTGCGACCACGTCGCCGACCAGGACGTTGCCGTCCTCATCCTTCTCGGCCGCCTCCCAGAGGCTGTCCCAGGAGCCGACATCGGACCATCCCATGTCGCAGGGCACGACGGCTGCGGCCTCGGTACGTTCCAACACCGCATAGTCGATCGATTTCGCCGGTGCCGTCGCGAACTCGGCCTCGCCGAGGCGGGTGAAGTCGAGATCGCGCGCAGCGACAGCGACGGCGCGGCGGACGGCGGCGAGCATGGCGGGTTCGAGCCGCTCCAACTCGGCCAGGAACCGGCGCGCCGAGAACAGCACCATGCCGCCGTTCCAGAAATGGTCGCCCGTCATGACATAGCGCCGCGCCGTCGCCAGATCGGGCTTCTCCACGAACTGGGCGACCTGCAGGCAGCCCGGCGCCTCGGCCAAGGGCTTGCCCAGGCGGATATAGCCGTAGCCGGTCTCGGGCCGGTTCGGCGCAATGCCGAATATGACGAGAAAGCCGGCGCGCGCCGCCGGCAGGGCCGTGGTAACGGCCTCGCGGAAGCGCTCCGGATCTGCGACATGGTGGTCGGAGGGCAGGAGCAGCAGGATGGCGTCGGGATCGCTCTCGCTCGCCAGGACCGCCGCGACCGCGGCAGCCGGCGCCGTGTTGCGCCCGATCGGCTCGAGCAGGATCGCCTCCGGTACCGCGCCGATCGCGCGCAGCTGCTCGGCGACCATGAAGCGATGCTCGGCATTGCAGACGACGAGCGGCGGCAGGAATCCATGCTCGACGCCGACGCGGCGAGCCGTCTCCTGCAGCAGGCTCTCCTCCGAGAGCAGCGGCATGAGCTGCTTGGGGTAGGTGGCGCGAGAAAGCGGCCAGAGCCGCGTGCCCGCGCCGCCCGAGAGGATCACAGGGCGCACCTGCATCGAGTTACTGTAGTAGCGCAATTCGTTCATGGGGCCAACCATCGCGGGTCACGGGGAGGGGGACCGCAGCAGGTCGCAAAGGTACGAAGAGCGGGGCGCACCCGACCGACGGCTGCGGGGTGCATCTATTTTGGCAAACTGCTAGAGATGTTTGCGTGTCAGCGCGGGAGACAAAACTGTGGCAGAGAGCTACGACCTGATCGTCAAAGGCGGCAACGCGATGACCCCCATGGGCTTGATCGAGGCCGATATTGCCGTCAAGGACGGGCGCATCGCCGCCATCGGGCGGATCGATCGGCCGGCGGCCGAGACCTTCGACGCCAAGGGCCTGCACGTCCTGCCGGGCGTGATCGACAGCCAGGTGCATTTCCGCGAACCGGGCTTGACCCACAAGGAGGATCTTGCCACAGGGACCGCAGCCGCGGCCTTGGGCGGCGTCACGGCTGTCTTCGAGATGCCGAACACCAAGCCCAATACGACCACGGCCGAGGCGCTGGCCGAGAAGCTGGCCCTGGCCGAGGGCCGCGCCTGGTGCGACGTGGCGTTCTTCGTCGGCGCCACCGCTGAGAACGCGGCCGAGCTCGGGCGCCTCGAGCGGTTGCCCGGTGCCGCCGGGATCAAGATCTTCATGGGAAGCTCGACCGGCAACCTCCTGGTCGAGGATGACGACACGCTGCTGGCGGCGCTTCGCAACGGGACGCGCCGCGTGGCCGTGCATGCGGAGGACGAGTATCGGCTGCGCGAGCGCATGGCCCTCGCGAAGGAGGGCGGCGAGAAGGGCGTCGATCCCTCTTTGCACCCGGTGTGGCGCGATGTCGAGACGGCAGTGCGCGCCACGACGCGGCTGATGGGCCTCGCGCGCGAGGCCGGGCGGCGCGTGCATGTGCTGCATGTCACGACGGCGGAGGAGGTTCCGATCCTGGCGGCGAACAAGGACACCGCCACCATGGAGGTGACACCGCAGCACCTGACCCTGGCAGCGCCCGACTGCTATCGCGAGCTCGGCACCTTCGCGCAGATGAACCCGCCGATCCGCGAGGCGCGCCATCGCGAGGCGCTGTGGCAGGCGGTGCGCGACGGCATCGTGGACTGCATCGGCTCCGATCACGCGCCCCACACGCGCGAGGAGAAGGCCAAGCCCTATCCGCAGAGCCCCTCGGGCATGCCAGGGGTGCAGACGCTGCTGCCGCTCATGCTCGATCACATGAATGCCGGGCGCCTCACGCTCGAGCGGCTGGTCGATCTGACCAGCGCCGGGCCGGCGCGCATCTACAACGTCGCCGCCAAGGGCCGCATCGCCGTCGGCTACGACGCCGACCTCACCATCGTCGATCTCGGCGCCAAGCGCACGATCGAGGCCAAGGCGATGGCGAGCAAGTGCGGCTGGACGCCGTTCGACGGCATGAACGTGACCGGCTGGCCGATCGCGACCGTGGTGCGCGGCCAGGTGGTGATGCGGGAGGGCGAGCTGATCGGCCGGCCCATCGGCAAGCCGGTCCGCTTCGCCGAGTGTCTGTAGAAATCGCTTCGCGCCAGCCTCGAGCGGCCGGGCCGAATTGACGGTTCCGGGCGGCGGCGCGATCATCCGCTGAGAGCAACCAACCCGGCAAGGAGCGCGTGAGAGCCCCATGTTCAAGGCCCTGGTGCTGGAGGAGAAGGACGGCAAGGTCCAGGCCCACCTCAAGACGCTCGAGGATGCGGCCCTGCCACAAGGCGATGTCACCGTTGCGGTCGAATACAGCACGCTCAACTACAAGGACGGACTGGTCCTGGGCGGGCTCGGCCGGCTGGTGAGGAGCTACCCCCATGTGGGCGGGATCGATTTCGTCGGCACGGTGGAAACGTCGAGCCATCCGGCCTGGAAGCCCGGCGACAAGGCGCTGCTCAACGGCTGGCGCGTCGGCGAGACCCATTGGGGCGGCTATGCCGAGAAGGCCCGGGTCAAAGGGGATTGGCTGATCCCGCTGCCGGCGGGCCTCACGCCCCAGCGCGCCATGGCGATCGGCACGGCGGGCTATTGCGCCATGCTGGCGGTGATGGGGCTCGAGGCGCACAGGCTCAGGCCCGACAAGGGCGATGTGCTGGTCACGGGTGCGGCCGGCGGCGTCGGCAGCATCGCGACGGCGGTGCTGGCGAAGCTCGGCTATCGCGTCGTGGCCTCTACGGGACGGCCCGAGACCCACGATTATCTGAGGCAACTCGGTGCCGCCGAGATCGTCGATCGCGCCAGCGTGGGCACCTGGTCCGGCAAGCCGCTCGAGACCGAGCGCTGGGCCGGCTGCATCGATGCGGTCGGCGGCACGACGCTAGCCCATGTGCTGGCGACGCTGAAATACGGATGCTCGGCGGCGGCCTGCGGGCTCGCGGGCGGCACCAAGCTCGAGACGACGGTGATCCCGTTCCTGCTCCGCGGGGTCAATCTGCTCGGCATCGACACGGTGATGTGCCCGATGCCGGTGCGCAAGGAGGCCTGGGGGCGGCTCGCGCGCGACCTGCCGACCGACAAGCTCGACGCGATGATCCAGCATGCGACCCTGGCCGACCTGCCGAAGCTGGGGCCGGAGATCCTGGCGGGCAAGGTGCGCGGGCGCGTCGTGGTCGATGTGAGGGCGTGAAAAGAACCCGCGGGGCAAAGCCAGGCGGGTCGGGAGGCGAGGCATGAGAACTTTCGCGGTTCGGCGCTTCGGCCGCCTGGCGGCATTGGCAGCGACGGTCGGCGCGGCTTCCTTGGCGGCTTGCAGCGCGAAGCCGCAGATGGCGGAGCTCCGGCCGATCTATTGCTATCGCACGCTGGCCGAGGCCGACTGCTTCGTCAGACCGATCGACGAAGGCAGCCGGCTGATCGGCTATTACGGGCCGCCGCCCTATCCCTGGCTCGGCTACTGAGTGGCGGCGCGCGCCGGCTCCTGGGCGATCGAGGAAGAGGGCGCGGCGAGAGGCGCGGTGGCCGTCACAGCCGGCGTGCCGCCCGGCGCCAGCGGCTTGACCGCGACATAGCCGCAAGGCACGGCCTCGGTCACCACCAGCGTCACGATGTCGGGCTCCGGCCCGCCGCCGAGGCTGACGATGATCTGGTCGCCGCGGCGCAGGAGATCGCAGGCGGGCGCGAAATAGCCGGTGAAGTCGGGGTCGCCGGCCTCGCGCGAGAGCAGGAGCTCGCGCGGGTCGTTGGTGCGGTAGTGCCAGAGCGTGAAGCCGTTGGCATAGGCCAGGATGCTGAGTTCTCGCGCGACGAAGCCCCGCGGCATGGTCGATCCTCCCTCTCGATGGTTGATTGGCGTGGCGAAATATTCGCGTATGAATATACGCAAATAACGTAATAAAGGCAAGAGAAAAATGCGCCCCCGGCGACGCAGCGGAGGGCGCTCAGCCGGCTTCGGTCGATCCGGTGATGCGATAGATGCGCTTCACGTCGCGGGTCGCGAGCCGCAGATCCTTGGGCGGGTTGAACTGGCGCAGGACGATGTGATCGTCGCTGCGGCGCAGGAACTGCTTGATGAGGCCCTGGCCGTCGGCGAGCTCGATCGCCACGAAGCAGTTCTTGGTGATGGGCCGGTTGGGGTTGACGTAGAGGAGCTCGCCCGCGAAATAGCGCGGCTCCATGCTGTCGCCGTCCACATAGAGGGCGAAGGCGTTGGCGACGCCCTGCAGGCCGGCCGGCCGCAGCACGAACTCCTTGGCCTCGCCCTCGTTGAAGTAGAAGCCTTCGGCGCCGCCCTTGACGGCGCCCATCACCGGCAGATCACGGCCGGCGCCGGGCGGCGGCAGGACCAGATCGCGGGCACCCAGCGCCGACCCTGCGCGCGAGGCGGGCAGCTCGGGCGGCTCCAGACCGGCGAGCGCCAGAACCTCCTGCGGATCGATGCCGCGCGGCTCGAACAGCGCGCCGAGCTGGCGCGCCAGATCGAGCGGCAGCCAGCGCCGCTTGTAGCGGTCCTCGTAGTGCTGGTAGCGGGTCAGGGACCAGCCGAGCGCGTCGGCGACCTGGCGCATCGACAGGCCCGATCGCTCGCGCAAGCCCTTGAGCCGCCGGGCCGCTTCGGAGATCTCGCTCATGGCTGCAAGCGATAGCAGAGCCGGGGGCAGAAGGCAAACGCAAAATCGCTTGACTTTGCCGCAGGAATTTATTATAAAAGCGTACGGTCGCGCGGTGGGCCCTGACGCAAGAGCGAAGCGCCATCGAGCCCAGCCGACCCGCATCCCTCACCAGAGTTTCCGCCATGGACGAGGCTTTCCGTCCGGACCCCGCGAGGTCCGGCACAGGCCTTTCTTGCGCCCTTGGCGGCGAGGCAACGCCTCGCCGGCATCTTGACCGATCCGCCCCGATCACCGTCAACGAGGAGAGGACATGCCCGCACGCGTCGTCGACTTCCCGCTGTCCGAAACGCTTCGTCCCGAGCAGGCCACGGCCGAGATCGCCAAGGTCGCGTGGGAGGACGTGATCGGCCTCGGCGTCACCGCCGACGGCGCGTTCGAGGTGATCAACAGCGAGATGACGGCGGAGCGCGCGCTGTGGCTGATCGAATGGGCCAAGCGCTGGGCGCTGGGTCTCGACGAGGAGCTGGAGGAGGTCGACTGAGGGCGCTGCGAGGTGCTCGCGATGACCGAAGCCCCGCGACGGCGCGGCCGGCCGCGCACGCGGCCTCAGCTGATCGATCCCGGCACACCCGAATTGCAACGCCACCGCCAGGCGGCGGTGGGCGAGGCCGATCCTTGCCTCGCCGAGAACCCGCTGGGGCTCATGGCGGCACGAGGCCTGATCACGGCCGCGCAGGCGGCGGCCGGCGGCTATTATGCGGTCCTCTATCGGCGCGCCGTCGGCCGGCCCTACTTGAGCTGCGCCGCGCATTACCAGCGCCTCGCCGTCAACTACGTGCCGCTGCCGCCGGACTCCGGCGACGAGGCGGAGGCCGAGGCGAGGCGGCTGTTCCGCCTCGGCAAGGAACGGCTGCTGGCAGCCGGATGCCGGGCAGCCCGGGCGACGGAGGAGCTGGTCGTGTTCGGCACGAAGCCGGCATTTCTCGTCGGTCGCCAATTGCAGGACAAGAGCAGCGACGCGCTCTATCGCGCCATCCTGGCGGGGCTCGACGCGCTGGCGGAGTGCTATGGCTTTCGAAGCTAGATGCTGGAGGCCGACGTCATGACAAAGCGCGGCGGGGACAGGGCGTCGGCCGATGATCCTGGCGCAAGAACAAAGCGGAATTCGCGACGGCCCGCGAAATCGGAAGCGCCGAAAATCTCGCTCGGTATGGCGATGCCCGACGCGGCCGCGCCGCTCGAAACCGCCGACATCGAGACGATGCTGCGGCCCCTGGCGCGCCGCCACTGCGAGGCGGCGATCGCGGCGCTGGCGGCGGTGGTGGCCGATCCGGCCGCCCCGGCGGGCGCCCGCATCACGGCGGCGACGACGCTGATCGGCTGGGCCTTCGGCCGCGAGGCCGCCGGCGCCGACGGCGCGGCAAAGCGTGGCATGGCAGAACAGGTGGTTCGATTGACATGGGGCGAAACCGAGACCTCCTGATCGCGCTGCCCTACCGGCCGCGGGCACCTTTCGAAGCCTTCCATGCTCGCAAGGAACGTTTCGCCGTCCTGGTCTGCCATCGCCGGGCCGGGAAAACCGTCGCTTGCATCAACGATCTGGTCCGCGCGGCCGTGACCTGCCGCAAGCCGCAGCCCCGCTTCGCCTATCTGGCGCCGTTCTACGCCCAGGCGAAGGACGTCGCGTTCGACTATCTGCGGCACTTCACGGGGCCGATCCCGGGTGCGGCTGCGAACGTCGCCGAGCTTCGGGTCGATCTGCCCAACGGCGCGCGGGTGCGGCTCTATGGCGCCGAGAACGCCGAGCGGCTGCGCGGGCTCTATTTCGACGGCATCGTGATCGACGAGCCGGCCGACATGGATCCGCGCGTCTGGCCCGAGATCATCCGCCCCGCGTTGGCCGACCGCGCGGGCTGGGCCGTCTTCATCGGCACGCCCAAGGGCCGCAACGCGTTCTGCGAGCTGTGGGAGGCGGCACTAAAAGATCCGGCCTGGTTCACGCTGATGCTGAAGGCCTCCGAGACCGGCATCCTGCCGGCGGCGGAGCTCGAGGCGGCGCGCCTTGCCATGAGCGAGGACCAGTACGCGCAGGAGTTCGAGTGCAGCTTCGACGCGGCGGTGCAGGGCAGCTATTACGGCGCGCTCATCGCGGGGCTCGAGAAGGAGAAGCGCCTGGCCCGCGTGCCATACGAGCCGGGCGCGCTGGTGCACACGGCCTGGGACCTCGGCATCGGCGACAGCACCGCGATCTGGTTCGCGCAAGCGGTCGGGCTCGAGGTCAGGCTGATCGACTACGAGGAGGCGTCGGGCGTGGGGCTCGACCACTATGTCCGCCTCCTCAAAAGCAAGCCCTACATTTATGGCGACCACATCCTGCCGCATGATGCCGGCATCTCCGAGCTCGGCACGGGGCGCACCCGGGTCGAGACGCTGAGGAACCTCGGGATCAACCCACGGGTCCTGCCGCGCGGCAGTGTGGAAGACGGCATCAACGCCGCCCGGCTGCTGCTCGCGCGCTCATGGTTCGATGCCGAGAGATGCGCGCGCGGCATCGAGGCGCTGCGCCAGTACCGGCGCGAGTTCGACGAGAAGCTGAAGGCGTTTCGAGCCCGGCCGCTTCACGACTGGACGAGCCACGCGGCGGATGCCTTCCGCTATCTGGCGGTGGGGCTGAGGGCGGAGCCGCGGGGGCGGAAGGCTGGGTCTGAGCGGATCAGCGCCGGGAGCGGCGGGTGGATGGGGTGAGGGCTGGATGTCAGAGGACAGAGACCAGATGCCGGAATGCGCCACGGTCGAGTAAGGATTGACTTTTCCCCTCCGGCATTGTCTGGGTCGGGTGAGTAAACGATGCTACGCGAAGTGCTGAGGCGGCGATGCGGCCGCTGGCCGGTTGCCCAGCCCGGCCCGGCCACCTATCATTCTTTACGAAGCCCGGCACGACATAAGCTGGGTCAGGCGCCGGGAAGAACCCATGAAGGCGATTCTGGGGGCGACGGTGACATTGCGCCATCTGCGGCGAAGTCAACGCCAAGAATAGCTATGGCGGCTACCCTGGATTCCAGCCCTACACCTTCGCGGTGAAGGGCGGCGACGATAGCGCCGTGCCCTTGGGCGCTTGGCTTGGCTTCTGCCGGGCGATGTAGGCGCGGGGGGTGGCGCTTTGAGCGCATTCTGCATGAGGCGCACATCACAACGGTCGGAGCAGTGTCGCGGCGGGCTGGAAGATGTGAGGGGGCCTGCGACAATAATGACGATAAATGGCGGCCGGCGGCCGTTTACATCCTCTAAAGGCTTGTATTATATTACAAGCGGAGCCGGCCCATGGCTGCCGATCTGACGGAGGTGGCCTGCGACCAGGGCGGAAAGTCGCCGCTGCGGGGTGTTTATCTCACCACACGGGCGCGCAAGGAGTTCGAGCCATTCGATGCGAAAACCAAGAGCTTCCTGCTGACCGTGATGAAGCAATGGGCATGGGCCGTCTCGAGGAACGACGAACCAAAACCTAAAAAGTTCAAGCGGCTTGGCCAATTTCCATCCGGAAACCCGGCGATGCCGGAGGTCAAAATCTGCGAGTTCAAGCGATATGGCGCGCGTGTCTATGGGCATGAGGTTCCTGCCGGAGCCGGTCCTGGTGGCCGCGCTGCCATAATCCTTGTCCTTGCAGAGCCGGACGACAAGGGCGGCCAAGCTGGGAAAAAGCAGAAGCGATCAATTGAGACAGCGGCCAAACGAGCGGGTGAACTCTATGACTGATAGCAAGCCGATTCCGAAGGTCCGGGTGACGAGCAATGCGCCGTTCACCTTCGAGCCGACTGACGAGATGGAAGCTCGTCAGGCTGCGGTCGGAGAGCTGATGGCGCAGGTGATTCACGTCATCGAGACTTTGATGGCGATCCGCGGTATCAATCGGCGCACTCTTGCGAAGAAGCTGGGTCGCAGCGAGTCGACGATCAGCCGCCAGCTCGATGGCACGGCTAACCTGACAATTGAGAGCATCGCGCAGATTTTCAGTGCGCTTGAGGATCGGCCCTATCTTGGCAGCGCTGGATATGATTGCTTTGTCAACGCAGGCCGAATTGCCGATCTGCGCCCGCGCTATATCGCGAGCAACGCTCCAGCCTGGCTGACAAGCGCCGGCGTTACCTGCGATGACGCCGGAAAGTGGCGGAGCGTCACAATGGAGCCGGCGACAGCTTCATCAGCCAGTGTCATCTACTCACAGCCAACTATCGCTGCAACGAAGAAGCACACCTATGCCTGAGGCCAATCCTTTCAAGGTGCGCCATGTGCTGTGCTGCGAACAGGTGCGGATGGAAAGCAGCGGGAAGGAAATCCTAATTGGTGTATATGGACATTCGATCATTCTCAGGGAATTTCCGGGAACGTTGCCCGGCCTGATTTTCAGGATCGAGACGGACCTTCGGGCGAGAGCCAAAGGCACGTTCACATGCACCTTTGTCGCGCCGGATGGCAGCAGCGCTGGCAGCACGTCCGGTATATTGGATGCAGGCAAGACGCCTCCCGGCGAATTCGGCATCATGCATGTGCCGATCGCAGATATTAAACTGCCCAAGCCCGGCGTCTATAAGCTAATACTTCAATATGGTGGCAGCCGGGCGGCCGAGATCTTCCGAATTCCCGTTCGCGAACATCGACCTGGGGATCCTGAATTTCCACCGACACCGCGACCGTCTCTGAACCAAGCGCCAGTTCAACAAATGCCAGGGCGGCGTAAAAATGTCCGCCGAAGTGACCGGCGGCGGCGCGCTTAAGTGCAATTGAGTGCGCCACCGATCTAAAGCGTCATTATCGAGGACCTCACCGTCCGTCGGCGCGGCAATCCCACTTCGCGTGCGCTTGGATGTGAGGCTGTGTCGATTTCGACCTTTGCTCCTTCGAAGCCGTGCATCTCCTTAAGATGCGTCCGGCTCCGTCTTTGCCAGAGCAGCGTGTAACGAGCGCCACGCCGAATCATCGAACATCGGTTGCGGCCTTTCCCATGCTGTGTCGCATGACACGGCACCGCCATTCCACTGCCCAGAAAGAGTACTGCTCAATGCCCGATCATGACACCCTCGCCGAAGCCCGCGAGGCCTTCGAGCTGTGCGCGGAGGCCGAGGCCGAGAACCGCGCGGCGGCGCTCGACGATCTCAGGTTCGCGCGGCTGGGCGAGCAGTGGCCGGACGAGGTGCGCCGGCGGCGCGAGCGCGAGAGCCGGCCCTGCCTCACCATCAACAAGCTGCCGGCCTTCGTCCGCCAGGTCGTGAACGACGCGAGGGCCAACAAGCCCGCGATCAAGGTCTGGCCCGTGGACGACGCGGCCGATCCGGCCACGGCCGCGGTGATGAACGGGCTCATCCGCAACATCGAGCAGGTCTCGGACGCGGACGTGGCCTACGACACGGCGGTCGAGTTCGCCGTCACCATGGGCTTCGGCTATTTCCGCATCGGGATCGAGTACGCCTTCGACGACAGCTTCGACAAGGAGCTGCGCATCCAGCGCGTCGCCAACCCGTTCTCGGTGTTCGGCGACCCGCACTCGACGGCGGCCGACAGCTCGGACTGGAACATGGCCTTCGTCACCGAGCTCATGCCGAAGCCCCTCTTCGAGAAGCGCTGGAAGGGCGCCAGGCCGGTCGATTGGGAGGATCTCGGCTATACGAGGCTGCAGCCGCCCTGGGCCGAGGAGGATCGTGTCCTGGTGGCGGAATGGTGGTCGCGCGCGGAGATCGACCGGCCGATCCTGCTGCTCTCCTCGGGCGAAGTGGTGGACCGCGCCGCTTACGAGAAGGGCCGCGACCTGTTCGACCTGCTGGGCGTCGCGGTCAAGGCCGAGCGGACCACCAAGAGCCACAAGATCACGCAGCGCCTCATGACCGGCGCCGAGATCCTCGAGACCAACCAATGGGCCGGGCGATATATCCCCATCGTTCCCGTCTATGGCGACGAGATCAATCTCGAGGGCAAGCGCCTCTTCAAGTCGCTGATCCGCGACGCCAAGGACGCGCAGCGGATGTTCAACTACTGGCGCACCACCACGACCGAGCTGGTGGCGCTCGCCCCCAAGGCGCCCTTCATCGGGCCCAAGGATGCCTTCAGCGCCGCACCCGAGAAGTGGGACACGGCCAACACCGAGAGCTGGGCCTATATCGAGTATGAGGGCCCGGTCCCGCCGCAGCGCCAGCCCTTCACCGGCGTGCCGGCCGGCGCCTTGCAGGAGGCGCTCAACGCGTCGGACGACATGAAGGCGATCATCGGGATGTACGACGCCTCGCTCGGCGCGCGCTCGAACGAGACCTCGGGCCGGGCCATCCTGGCGCGCCAACGCGAGGGCGACGTCTCGACGTTCCATTTCATCGACAACCTCAGCCGCGCGATCCGGCATGCGGGGCGCGTGCTGATCGACCTGATCCCGCTGGTCTATACGCCGGGCCGGATGGTGCGGGTGCTGGGGCCGGACGGGAGGACGGCGGCGAATGTCCGGCTGGGGCTTCAGAGGCCAGATGACGGATATCGGGTATCAGAGGGCGCAAGCGCGCCGGCGATGGCGCAGCCGCAAGCTCCGATGGCCGATACCCGATCCCTGGCCTCCGGCTTGGGCTTCGATCCCTCGGGCGTCTATGACTTGAGCGCCGGCAAATACGACCTGGTGGTGGAGGCGGGGCCGTCCTACTCGACCAAGCGCGAGGAGGCGGCGAGCCAGATGATCGAGCTGCTGCGGGCCTTCCCGCAGGCCGCCCCCGTGATCGGCGATCTCCTGGCGAAGAACCTCGATTGGCCCGGCGCGGAGGAGATCGCGGATCGGCTCAAGACGCTCCTGCCGCCATCGCTTCAAGGCCCGGACGATCCGCGGGTGCCGCAGCTCGAGGCCGCGCTCCGGCAGCTTCAGGCGAAGCTGCAGCGGCTCGAGGCGGACAAGTCGATCGAGGCCGCCAAGCTCCAGGTCGAGGCCTTCGAGGCGCGGACGAGCCGCCTCAAGGCCGAGGCCGAGCTCCGGCGTGCCGCCGCGGCGGCGACACCCACCTCTCCCAGCTTCGGGTAAGGCTCGACATTCGGCCCTGCCGGCTCCGCCGGCATTCGAATCAAAGAGCGGGCCTTCGCCCGCGGGCCAACCCTCCGCAACCCTCTCCTCCCGCTGACGCGGGCGGAGAGGTCAAGAAAGACAGACCGAGCACAGAATCCATCGGCCGCCGCAAGGCGGCCTTTTTCATACCCCCTCCTTCGCGCCGGATGGCGCTACGGAGGGCTTCGCTGACCAACCTTCGAGGAGTCAGACATGATTGCCGAAATCGCGATCCATCCGGCGCAGGCCTCGCTCGACGGGGACCTGCCGGACGTCGCCGCCGCCATCGATCCGACCGATCCCGGCCTCGCGGCCGAGGGCGATTCCGAACTCTCGGAGCAACCGAGCTCGGAACAGCCGGCCTCGGAGGAGTCGTCGGGGGACGACACCGAGGAGGTCGAGCATGACGGCCAGACCTACCGCGTGCCGAAGGCGCTCAAGGGCGCGCTCATGATGCATGCGGACTATACGCGCAAGACCCAGGAGGTCGCGGCGCAGCGCCGGGCACTGGAGGAGGCGAGCCAGCGCTTCCTTCAGCAAGTCCAGGCGCAGCAGGAACACTTACGCGACCATGCCGGCCTTGCCGCGATCGACCAGCAGCTGGCGGCGCTGGCCGGGATCGACTGGGCGGCACTCGCGCAGCAGAATCCCGCCGAGGCGCAGCGGCTGCAGGGCCAGGCGGCCCAGCTTGCCGCCGCGCGGCAGGCGCTCGTCTCGCGATTGCAACAGGCCGAACAGCAGAAGGCTCTCGATGCACAGCGTCTGCACGCCAGGTGCCTCGAGGACGGCCATGCGGTCCTCGCTCGCGACATCCCGAACTGGTCGGCCGAGACGGCGGCGAAGCTGAACGACTTCGCCGCGGCGCTCGGCTTCTCGCCCGAGGAGATCGGGCAGGTTCTCGATCCGCGCCAGGTCAAGGTCCTGCACCTCGCCTGGCTCGGGCAGCAACTGCAACAGAAGCATCGCGCCGCGACCGAAACGCCGGCCGCAAGCCCCGTGCCGCAGCTCGGCACGGGCAGCGCGCCGGGACCCCGCGATCCGTCGCGCATGAGCACGGATCAGTGGATCAAGTGGCGCAACGCTTCCCTTCGCAAGAAAAGGTAAGCCATGGCCAACACTCTTCTCACGCCCACGCAAGTCACGCGCGAGGCACTTCGGATTAACTAGCAGTCCCCTTGCCGGGTGACCGGCATTGAATAACGCCGTGAATTCGGTGGAACCCTAAGTTGTGCTGAGGTACTCTGTGGCAACCTGCCATTAGGGACTCGCCGCAATATGGCAACACCGAGCCAAGGCTTGATGAGGTGCAAGGTCTGCAGAAATAGTGCGGACCAACCGCACAGGACGTACAAACAACTGTGCGACCTGTGCGGAAAGAAACGTCAGGTGGAGTATCAGCGGCAGTATCGTCAAAAGCAAAAGCTCCTAGCGAGGCCGGTAACCTGCAAGGGTTGCGGCAAGACATTCACGACCGAAAGAACCGGGCGGTCATGGCGATGTCCTGAATGTTTGGTCGAATATTAGCGCAGGCATAGAGAGGCGAAAAGGGAATGGCACGCGGCCTATTCTCGAAAGTATCGGGCCAAGCTAGGGCAGGCGTATAAGAAAAAAATGGTTGAGCGTCGGCAACGTTTGATAGCCGACATGACGCCGGAAGAACTCTCAGCTTTCCGGGAAGCCGAAAGGTTGAAGACGAAACGGCTCAACGCTGCCCTTAAGTCAGAAGTCTTCGCTGCCTATGGCGGATGGAAATGCGCCTGCTGTGGAGAGACGGAACCTGCCTTCCTGACGATTGACCACATGCTCAATGACGGAAGCAAGCTTCGTCGCGAAGGGGTGCATGGGCATAGCACCCAGTTCTACCGATGGCTGAAGAAAAGCGGCTTCCCTCCCAACTTTCAGGTGCTTTGTATGAACTGTCAGTTCGGCAAGCGCATGAATGACGGGACTTGTCCTCATCAAGCAAGGTGTAACGACTAGCCCATATGGGCGTAGAGCCAAGCAGCTCGAAGCGCGGCGGACCCCATCGCGGGTCATGAGATAGTCTGCTCTGCATCGGAAACATGCAGCGGCCCGAAAGGGCGGGGACGGCGTAGCGAGCCGTCCTGAACATGAGGTCTCCATCAGAAACTCAACTTCGTCGGTACCATCAACCGGCAGTACGACGAGAGCTTCGCCAAGTCCGGCGCCAAGATCGGCGACACGCTGAAGATCCGGCTACCGAACCAGTACACGGTCCGCAGCGGCGCCGCGCTCTCGACCCAGGACACGACCGAGTCGAGCGTGCTGCTCCAGGTCGCGACCCAGAAGGGCGTCGACCTCAACTTCACCTCGGTGGAGCTGACGCTCTCGCTCGACGATTTCTCCCGGCGCATCCTCGACCCGGCGATGTCGGTCCTGGCGGCCTCGATCGAGGCCGACGCCATGACCATGTACAAGGACGTCTATCAGGAGGTGGCGAATGTCGGCCAGCCCATCACCTTCTCCAAGGTGCTGGCGGCCCGCAAGATCCTGAACGACTCGCTGGCGCCGATCGACAGCGACCGCACGGCCAATCTCAACACCCAGGACAATGTCGACCTGGTCGACGCGCTCAAGGGCCTGTTCCAGGACAGCAAGGAGATTGCCGAGCAGTATCGCGAGGGCATGATGGGCCGCACGGCGGGCTTCGATTTCTACGAGAACACGCTGTGGCCCTCTCACACCGTGGGCACCAAGGCCGGCACGCCGCTCGTCAACGGCGCGTCGCAGACCGGCGCCTCGCTGGCGACCGACGGCTGGACCGCTTCCTCGGCGATCCTGAAGAAGGGCGACGTCTTCACCATCGCCGGCGTCTTCAAGGTCCATCCCGAGAGCAAGGCCTCGACCGGCATCCTGCAGCAGTTCGTCGTCACGGCCGACGTGATCGCGGACGGCGTCGGCAACGCCACGCTTCCGATCAGCCCGGCGATCGCGACCGCGGGCGCGGGGCAGAACGTGTCGAACGCGCCCGCCGACAACGCCGCGATCTCGGTGGTCGGCACCGCTTCGACGGCGCACGGGCTCTCGATGGCCTATCACAAGGACGCCTTCACCTTCGCGACGGCGGACCTGGTGATGCCGCGCGGCGTCGATTTCGCGGCGCGCGAGGTGTTCGACGGCATCTCCTTGCGCGTGGTGCGCCAGTACGACATCAACCAAGACCGTTTCCCCTGTCGGCTGGATGTGCTCTTTGGGTTCAAGACGATCCGGCCGCAATTGGCGTGCCGGCTCGCGAACAACTAGGGCGTCGGCATCGCGGGCGGAACGGAAACCCCCTCTCCCTTCCCTCTCCCCCGCAAGGGGGGGGGGAGGGTTTTCTTTGTGAGGGGGCCTCGACCCGAGCCGACCGCGTGTCGATGGTGGCGACACGAGCACAAGCGCGAGAAGGGAGGGTCCCAAGCCCTCCCTTCTTCATTTTGGGAAGAACCGATGGGCCATCCGATCTTTCTCTATCGCCGGCTCGCCGATGGCGGGCTGGAGGCGCGCATCTTCGATTCCGACGCCCTGCCGCCCGACGCCGAAGGCTGGTCCGACAGCCCGAGCGGGGCCGACGAGGCGGCGTCGCAAGAACAGGCGAGGGCCGCCGACCAGCCGACCGAGGCGCCGCCACGGAAGCGGGCGAAGGCCTCCACGACGCGGAAGCGTGAGCGATGAGCGATTACGGCACGCTGCAGAGCGGCATCGCGGACGATCTTGGCCGCGGCGACCTGACGGCGCAGATCGCGGCGCGCATCCGCTCCGCGATCGCGTTCTACGAGAACGAGCGCTTCTGGTTCAACGAGGGCCGGGCGACGGCCTCGACCTCGATCGGGCAGGAGCTCTATCCGCTGCCGGAGGACTGCATCCGGCCCGAGCGGCTCGCGCTCGCGGCCGGCGACGGCCAGGAGCCGCTGACGCGGCGCGCCAACGAGGATCTCGACGCGATCTACAGCGCCACGGCGGCGCAGGGACGGCCGCGCGACTGGGCGCTGCTCGCGAACCAGATCCGCCTGCGGCCGCTGCCGGACGCGGCCTATGCCATGACGCTCACCTATGTGCGGTCGCTCGGCGCGCTCGCCGATCCGACCGACAGCAACGCCTGGACGGTCGAGGGGGAGCGGCTGATCCGCGCCCGGGCCGAGTGGGAGCTCTATCAGTACGTGCTGCGCGACGACGCGATGGCGGCGGCCTGCAAAGAGGCCGAGCTCGAGGCGCTGGCCTCGCTCAAGCGGCGCACCGGCGCGGCGCTCGCCGCGGGCCGGCTCGCGGTCGGGCCGGAATTGGCGGCGAGGTGAAAGCGACATGACCGACAACGTCTCCATCACGGCCGGGACCGGCACGAGCATCGCGACCGACGAGGTCGGCGGCGCGCACTATCAGAAGATCAAGCTGGTGGACGGCACGGCCGACAGCGCGACGGCGGCCGTCGTCACGGGCGCGGGCGCGCTCCTGGTGGACGGCTCGGGCGCAACGCAGCCGGTGAGCGCCGCCGCGCTGCCCTTGCCGACGGGCGCGGCGACCGAGGCGACGCTGGCGGCGATCGACACGAAGCTCGCCGGCACGCTCAGCGCCGCGATCGCGGGCGCGGTCGAGGTGACGAACGACGCCGGCAACCCGCTGCCCGTCTCCGGCACGGTCACGGCCAATGCCGGCGCCGGCCCCTGGCCCGTGACGGGCACGGTGACGGTCGAGGATGGGGGCGGCTCGCTCACCGTCGACGGCGCCGTGACGGTCAGCGACGGCGGCGGCTCCGTCACGGTGGACGGCACGGTCGCGGTGTCGGCGCTGCCGGCGCTCGCCGCCGGCGCCAACCTGGTCGGCCGCGTCAGTCCCGAGCCGCAGACGGCGAACGGGCTCTCGATCGCGCGCGTTCTCTCGGCGGCCTCGACCAACGCCACGAGCGTGAAGGCCGGCGCGGGGCAGGTCTATGCGATCTATGCGCACAACACCAACGCGGCCGTGCGCCATCTCAAGCTCTACGACAAGGCCGCGGCGCCGACGGTCGGCACCGACACGCCGGTCCTGACCCTGCCGATCCCCGGCAACCTCCAGGGCGCCGGCTTCGTGCTCGACACGGGCGGGATGGGGATCGCGTTCGCCAGCGGCATCGCGCTCGCCCTCACGACCGGCGTGGCGGATAGCGACACCGGCGCGGTGGCGGCGAACGAGATCGTGGTCAATCTGCTCTACAAGTGAGGTGCGCTGTGGTGATTTCTTGCGCTCTCACTGACAATCAGAACAGCAACACATCGGCCACGATTTACACGTTCCCCGCAATGAGTTTGGGGGCCGAGGCAAGCGATCGGCATATCCTAATTCTTGTAAACGCTGGTCTAACGTCATCCAGCGTTCCTCCAATATCTTCCATCACCGTTGGTGGCAATACGGCCACATCTGTCAAGGAAATAACTCACACCAATTTGGGCTTTAGCATTCGTTCGGCTGTTTGGATTGTGGCCGTTCCGACGGGCACGACTGGCGCCGTGGTTATCACCTTTGCGTCAAGCATGGGGCGTTGCGCTGCCGCATTGCTCCGTGTCACAGGCCTCGCAAGCGCCGCCGCTTATGCGACAGCGAGCGATACGGTCAATCCGTGCACAAAAACCATTGATGTGCCGGCTGGTGGCCTTCTTGTTGGCACGTCATGCACCGCGCTTTCGTCTGGAACGCCGGTTTGTGCCTGGACGAATCTGACAGAATCCTATGATACCCCGATAACAGGTTCAACGACTGGCACTAGCGGCGCGTTTGACACATTCGCGTCTGCGCAATCGGCGCTGTCAATTACGGCGAACTGGAGCGGTGGGTCGTCGGTCATAACTGACATGGCTTTGGCGTCGTTCTCTGCCGCGGCTACGGCTGCTCCGCGATTGCCGCTGCTAAGCGTCGGCTAGTCGCCTTTATGTTCGGTCCAGTAGGCGAGTGTTCCGTACTCAAGGAGCCCCAGTGCGATGAGACTACCCGGCTGCGCCTCGGCCAGCATCTTCGCAGCCTCTACCGCAGACATTTTCTCGCCGATGACTTCGCTCTTTTCTTCACCGATGCGGAGTACCCAGTAGGGTTCCCACTCGGCGCTGACTTCCTCGGCCTTTGTCGCGCTCATGAGATGGCTCCTGTGAAAGTTCCAATACTACCGCCGCCGCTCGCCGCCAACCAATAGGAATTGCACCCTGGTAGACGTCGCCTACCTGATTAGCTGTCCGTACATCTGTCGGCTACAACGGGGCATTCCAAGGGGGAGTGTTGGCAGTCGCACCGACATGATCGCAAGCAGCGCGCAGTCCATCTAGTTCATCAATGTGCTAAGCTTCACGGGGAGAATCGCCAAAGGTGAATCCGTGACTCCCGTGGAGCGTGAACGTGTCTGCATGTTTCATATAGGCCGCAGCGGCAGCACGGTCCTAGCGGATATGCTAAAGCACCATCCGCGCATCGCGTGGGATGGCGAGGTCTTTGCGCCAACGGCGCGCAAGTGGCGACCGGGCATCAGCCCATCCAGTTTGCTCCGAGAGCGGGCGGGGATGGTTGGCGACAAAATCTATGGGCTCGAGTTCAAGTTCTTCCACAGTCGGCTGATCGGCTTGTCGATGGTGGAGGTGATCCACCTGCTGGAACAATTGGGTTTCCGAAAGTACGTCATCCTCAAGCGAAGAAATTATCTGCGCAAGATCGTATCCAGCCTGATCGCGCAGAAAACCAAAGTGTGGCACTTGCCCAATGGTAAGCAGCCGAACCTGGTGCCGATCACGATCAATGTCGCTGGGTTGCGGGTCGAGTCGACAGAACCAGAAAGAACCTTGCTCCAGTACTTGGAAACCTACGAGAGCGAGTTTGCAGAGCTTGACCGCTTGCTGAACCGACAAGCTGTGCTACGGCTGACTTACGAGGACGACATAGAGAAGGATCCGGCGATTGGATATAGAAAGGCCTGTGACCATATCGGTTTCAAAGCAAGATCCGCGCCCGTCCGTCTCACGCGAACGACGCCTTATCCATTAAAAGATGTGATAGCGAACTTTGATGAGGTCGAGGCAGAGTTGGCTGGCACACCTTTTTCGTGGATGGTCAACGAATAGACTGTGGAGCCCGATCTCGACAGTCAGCGATTCTTGGATGGCGCTTCGTTCATACCGGCTCTTGCCGATCCTGCGGGCACTGTGGTCGTGGCCGCTTCTTGCGCCCTGTTGGCGACCGGAAATGGAACGCCTCTCGGCTGTGGGCGTTCGACGAAATCGCAAAGCGCAGCCCATCCGTCACCCGCAGTGATGTTCATCACGAGTAACCGGTCCGCCTGAATCGTCGCCATCACCGCCTGATTGTGGTCTCGAAAGCGCTTCTTGAACAGGAACTCGTTGGGTATTGCCGAGCCGTAAACATAGTGCCGCAAATGCCACCTGAATGGGTTGTCTCTTTCTGAGCGCACCGGGTGGCGCCGGTAGTGATTTCTGATGCTCACCCACCACTCATCCTCGTCGCGGACGGTCAGGATGAATTTCAGGTTCGGGTAGGCGCGGGCAAACTCTTTGTAAAAGAATGCCGAAGGCAGATCGGAGACCACATCCAAGTCGTCGTAAATCTTGAAGTCAGGCGAATTGTCGATTCCGAGTATGACGTTCTTAAGTCTAACAGCGTCGTAATGTAGACTCTTGAATCCTAAAATTCGCATGGCTCGATGGAGGGACGACGTCCCGGTCTTGCTTAATCCGACGCCGAGAAACTGCATAGCGATACCTGCTGATTCAGTTTGTGGACTGCTACGGAATTAACAGCGCAGGCAGTGACCACATGACCGCTCAGTTGAGCAACAAGTCGAGGTGGTCATTCGCGTCGTTCATAATGGAGCGGAGCGAGTCGATCATCTGCCGGCGGCGCGCGAGGTCGCGGGCAACTAGGTCGTTCATCTGCAACGGATCCGCTTTCAAGTCATATAAGTGCCAGGGGCGCAGGTCTTCATTCCGTGCGCCCCAGCAGGCGAATATGTGGTCGCGCGTCCTGAGTGCGCGCCAGCTCCGCCCGTTCCAGGGGTGGTTCTCGCCCTTGTGATGGGTCAGGTAGAGCAGCACGCCCGGCCGATCCAGCGCATCCCGCCGGCCGTCGACGAGCGGCGTGCAGTCCGCGCCCGGCAGCGGCGCCGGGGGCGAAATGCCGCACAGGCCGAGCAGGGTGGGGAACAGGTCCTCCGTGCCGACGACCTCCTCGATCACGCTGCCGGCGCGATCGAGCCGGCGCGGATCGTGGACGATGAGAGGAACGCCGACGGCCTCCTCGTACGGGTTGCGTTTGATGCTTGGCTGAAGGGAGTGAGCGCCGTCCATCTGGCCGTGATCGGAGGTAAAGACGAGGACGGTGTTCGAGCGAAGGCCGAGCCCTTCGAGCGCAGCGACCAGGCGGCCGACATTGTCGTCCAGATTCTGAATCATCGCGTAATAGGATCGCCGCATGCGAATCGCGCTCGCGCGCTGCGCCGGCGGCAGCTTCGGTTCCGGCCCCGTGTCCGTTTCCGCGTAGAAGAAATTGGCCGGCAGCGTTAGCGTGGCGTCCTGCCACGCCCGCTCGTATTCGTCGGGCGCGCGATAGGGCGGATGAGGCGGCTCGATCGAGAGGATGCCAAAGAAAGGGGCATCGTCGTCCTTTAGCCCGCTCAAGCGGTCGATGCAGCGATCGACGAGGATGTCAGTCTGGTAGCCGTCATAGGTGGTGCTGTTGCGCCCGGCACCCGAATAGAGCTGGGTGCTGAAGTGATCCTTGGCCCTGGCCTCCCAGCCTTCCCAGTTCTGGAAGCGGCCCCGATAAGCCGGTGGCACCCACGCCTCGCGCGTGGAGCCGAAGAGATGCCACTTGCCGACATAGAAGGTCCGGTATCCCGCGGCGCCGAAAACATCAGCGAGCGTGGTCTCGGCCGGCGACATGCGCCAGTCGGTGCAGGGTACGCCGCGCGTCAGGGCGCGCTGCCCCGTCATCAGCGTGAAGCGATAGGGCAAGCAGACCGGAAAGCTCGAGCAGGCCGCCGCGAACCGAACACCCGCCGCTGCCAGCCCGTCGAGATGAGGCGTGCGCGCGTCCGGATCGCCATAGCAGCCGAGCGCGCCGCGGCGGAGCTGATCGGACAGGACGAGGAGAAGATTCGGCCGGGAGCGGGAGGACATGCGCCTGGGGCCAGTTGAAGAGCGGACTGACGGAAATGCTAGCGTCAGCTGTGTCGCACTGGCAATGCCCGCGAATCCGCCGTCGGCCTCGACGCCGCGATCAACGCCCGGCTCCGCCCGTCGTGCCAAGGCTTTCGCCCTTAGCCTGCCCGCGAGCCGGAGCGTCGCCGCGCGCCCGATGCCGCGATCGCCAAGGCGGTCACGTGAGGAGCGTCGCATGAGCGCCGAACAAGGAGCCATCCGCCATGCTGCTGCTGTTCTTCCATAACAACCCGACCCCGCCGTTCTGGGCCCCGGTTCAGCCGGCCGCCGGAAGCTGGCGCGCGGCCGGCGCGAGCGCCGCGGTCTGGACGCCCGTCCCGGCCGCCGACGGCCATTGGGCCGCGGCGAGCTGAAGCGGCCGAAGCCGTGATCCCCCTCGGCGAATGGCTGCCCGACCGGCCGGCGCTCGAGAACCCGGGCGCGCTCGAGGCGCTCAACGTGATCCCGCGCGCGGGCGGCTACGGGCCGCTCAAGTCGCTGCTGCCGAGCGGCGGGGGGGCGGGGGCGGCGCGGCTGCAGGGCGCCGCCTCGTTCCGCTCGACCGATCTCAGCGTCAAGAATTTCTGCGGCGCCGCGACCGCGCTCTACAAGTTCGACGGCACGGCCTGGTCCGACGTGTCGCGGACCGCGGGCGGGGCCTATGGCTGCCCGGCGGAAGGGATGTGGCGCTTCGCGCAGTTCGGCGATCTCGCCATCGCGGTCAACGGCGTGGACGCGCCGCAGAAATTCGTCATGGCCTCGGGCACGGCCTTCACGGCGCTGGGCGGCTCGCCGCCGCTGGCCCGCCACGTGGCGACGGTGCGCGACTTCGTGGTGATGGCGCGCGACCCGAGCTTCACCAACCGCGTCCAGTGGTCGGGCATCAACGACGCCGAAAGCTGGACGCCCTCGGCCGCGACCCAGGCCGACCAGCAGGACCTGCCCGACGGCGGCCAGATCATGGGGCTCGTCGGCGGCGAGTACGGGCTCGTCTTCCAGGAGCATGCGATCCGGCGCATGACCTATGTCGGCTCGCCGCTGGTGTTCCAGATCGACAAGATCGCGATCGACAAGGGCGCGCTCTGCGAATATTCGATCGCCGCGCACGAGCGGAGGGCCTTCTTCGTGGCCCATGACGGGATCTACATGCTGGCGGCGGGCCAGGAGCTGGTGCCGATCGGCGCCGAGAAGGTGGACCGGACCTTCCTCGCCGACCTGAACGCCTCCTATCTCCATCGCGTCACCGGCGCCATCGACCCGATCGCCAAGCTCTATGTGCTGAGCTATCCGAGCCGGGATTCGGCCGACGGCACGCCCGACCGGCTGCTGATCTACAACTGGCAGCTCCAGCGCTGGGCGCGGGGCCTGGTCGCGTGCGACTTCGTCTATTCGGCCTTCAGCCAGTCGGTCTGGCACAGCGACAATATCGACGCGCTGCTGGGCCACAGCGACGCCACGCTCTATTCGGGCGATTCGGCGCTCTTCGCCGGCTCCGGCGTGCAGGCGCTGGCGGCCTTCACGACCGACCACAAGCTGGGCTTCTTCGAAGGCCCGAGCCTCGGCGCCACCGTCGATACGACCGAGGCGCAAGTGACGCCCGGCCGGCGCAGCTTCGTCACGGGCGCCAGGCCGCGGGTGGATGGTGCGGCCACCGTGAGCATGCGGATCGGCACGCGCAACCTGACCACGGCCGATCCCGTTTGGAGCGGCGCGGTCGCCATGAACGGGGAAGGGCTCTGCCCGTTCCGCGCCTCGGCCGTCTTCCATCGCGGCCGCATCGAGATCGCGGCGGGCGGGAGCTGGTCCTGCATCCAGGGCCTCGAGGTCGAGGCGAGGGCGGAGGGAGTCAGATGATGGGGATCAGGGTCTGACCTTCGACATCCTGCGACTTCATTACGGTCATTCCCGCGCCTGCGGGCTTCGCCCGCAACTTTCCGATCGCCGGCAAAGCCGGCCTGGGAATCCATGGTGACGCCACGTTCCGATGCCGACATGGACCCTCGCCTTCGCGAGGGTGACGAAGAAGAAATTTCGATATCGGGGTTCATTTTGAGTCAGCCTTTCAGGCATCAGAGGCGCTGCGCTTCTTGCCGATACCCGATCCCTGTCTTCTGGCATCTGACCTCCGATCCCTGATCCCTGATCCCTGACATCTGGAACCCATGCCCGGCTTCACAGGACTGCCGCCGGCGGGCGCGGATCCGCGCGCCGTCGCGGCCGCGATCAACCGCATGCTCGGCGGTGCGCTCAACGTCACCAAGGACGTGACGCTGGCGGCCAACGCCGCGACGACGACGGTGAGCGATCCGCGCATCGGCGTCGCGAGCTTCGTCGGGCTCATGCCCCTGAGCGCCAACGCCGCGGCCGAGCTCGGCGCCGGCACGCTCTGGCTCGACCCGCCTGGCAAGCAGAGCGTCGTCATCCATCACGCCAGCAACGCGCAAGCCGACCGGAGCTTCCGGCTGCTCGTCATCGGGTGATTTCATGTCTTCTTCCTCCTCCGCCAAGGCTTCGGCCTTCGCCGGCCGAAAACCGGCTTCGGCCGACTGGAGGTCGAAGGGCGCGCCTCCCCCGCGCGGCGGGCTCATCGGCTACGCCATGACGCGTCCGCCAGGCGGCCTGCTCGGTTATGCCATGACGCGTCCGCCGACATCCCACTGGCATTCAGACGCGTCCATGCAACGATCCAGCAATTCCCAATCCCAGGCTTGGGAATACGGTTTGCACAAAGACTGTATGGAATACTGCACTGACAAGTGCATTGGCCGCGGGCTGAACAGCGACGCGCCCTTCTGCTTGAGCAAATGTCTGGCGGAATGCACGCAATGGTAGTTCCATAATTTTATATTGCCCGGCATGATAGCACATGATACAAGGGTGCCGATTTCGGCCGCTTTCCCGGCGGCCAGGCATCCAATGCCGACAGGAGGGTATTCGTGGAGCGGAAGATCGCATCGCGGATCGTAGAGGCGACCGTATCCTTAAACAAAGCCATCGGAGCGCTCGACACCGCGATCACCGACATCCCTGACCAGCAGGAGAAGAGGCGATACGTCGCTGCTTTGGGCAATATGCTTCACGTTCTCACGGTGGATATTCTGCATGAAATACTTAAAGATTATCCGGACCTGAACCCGTACGACAAATGAAGTCGCGCCTGGCGAGGATGATCCCATCCCGAGAGCGCGGTGGACTTTCCACAGCGTCTGGCGGACATGACCGCCGTTTCCGTGACGCCCAACCGGACTAGACTTCAGCGCGAAACGCACAAAGCCGTCTTCTCCCGAAATTGGCTGGACGACCCCGGACCCGGTTGTTGACGGGCTTCGAGAACGAGTAGTGCCCAGAGCCGCTCAGGGCATTCGACAGTCCGGCCGGGGATTCAACAGCGGACACATCCTCAGCCGCGGTCCGGGCGCGATCGATAGAGGATCCTTCGCGCCGTTCTGCAGGCGCAGGTAACGCGAGCCGGGCACCTTTCCGGCATGCGAGAGCCGAACCTGGCCGGATCCGGCGCAGGCAACGCCAATCCGAAGGCCTCGAGAAACAGTGCCCGGAATCCGTCCCCGGCGGCCTATCCAGCGGCCGGGGATTTATCGGCGGACACGCTCCTGCGCCGCGGCTCGGGCCCGGTCGATATGGAAGCGTCCGCACCGGTGCACGATCCGCGGTAGCGCAACCGAGCGTCGATCGGCCGGAAAATCAACGATGCAAGGCGATGCCATGACGAAATCCAATCCCAAGCTGCAGAAGGCTGCCCGCGCGCTCGAGCGCCAGGGCCGCGCCGGCGACACGCTGCTCGCCCATATCAACCCGTGGGAGGCGGCGCTCCTCAAGGCGCTTGGCGGCGCGGGCACGCGCAATCCGGCGACGGGGCTGCTCGAGTTCAAGTACGGCGCCGACACGAAGGAGGGCGGCGCGCATGGCGGCGGCGTGGGCGTGGGCAATCGGGGCGGCGGCGCTGGAAGTGCCAATGCGGCGATGGGTTTGATGGGCGCCCGCACGACCGCGACGCGCAATGCCGGATATGGCCGGGGCTTCGACGCCTCGGGCCTCACGGGCGACGGCTCGGCTCCCCTGAGCGAGCTGCAGGCGCAGACCCGCGCCGCCTACAATCGGGCCAAGGCCGACTACAACAACGAAGGCAACACCGGGCTCGACGCGATCGGCAACGCGATCGCCGCCGCCCTCGGATTCGGCGAGATCGATCCGGCGACGCAAGGCTACGGGCATTTCGCGCCCGATCCCGTGACCGGCGCGCCGCACGCGCCCAAGGCCGACTGGGGCGTGGATGTGGGCGGGTGGGCGGCCGGTCTCGCCGGTCTCGCGCTGCGCGCGCCCCTCGGTGCGGCTTATGCCTTGTCCAAGAGGGCGGGGCTCCTCGATCCGGGCTTCGGCGTCGTGAATGTGGGGCCAAGCGTCCTCGGCGGGAGCAGCAATGGCGGCCTGACTGGGAGCAGCGGCATAGGTGCCGGTCAGGCCGGCGGCTATGGCGGTCCCGGCAATGCGCTGGACCGGCTCTATCGCAACCGGCTCGCCGCGCAGGGACTGTTGAACAGACCACCGGCGGGCGGGCTGCTGACGCCCTCGACCGTGCCGGTGCGGTCTCCCTGGCCGCAGCCGGCCGCCGGCAGCGGAGCGCTGGCGCCCTATTCGGCCATGACCCGGTTCGGGCTGGGGCAGCTCGGGAGCCTGCCCTGGGGCACCGCGCTCGAGCGCCGATGACGCGCACCGACGCGCTCATCTACGGCGTGCCCTCCAAGGCGGTGTGGCAGGTCTGGCCGCAGGCCCGGCGCCACATCGCGGCCGCGCTCGTGCATGCCCCGCGCCATCGCCTCGCCGAGGTCAAGGAGTGGTGCGAGAACCGCGACGCGCAGCTCTGGGTCTATGGGCGTCCGCGCGATCTCGCTACCGGGTTCCCGAAGAAGGTCGAGGCGGCGCTGGTCACCAAGCTGGTGCGCCATCCGGACGAGACGGATCTGCGGCTGCTGATCTTCGCCTTCGGCGCGGACGATCTCAAGGACGTGCTGCCGCTCCTGGCCGAGCTCGAGCGGCTGGCGCGGCTCAAGGACTGCAAGTCGGTGGAGCTGATGGCACCGCCTCGACGACGAGGATGGCTCCGCCTGTTGAAGGGCTACAGCCCCATCGGCACCGCCGATGGGGCTTTTCATTTGAGGAAGATGCTATGAGCGGTGGCGGCGATCAGACGACGGTCCAGAAATCCGAGCCCTGGGCGGCGCAGAAGCCTTATCTGACCTACGGCTTCCAGCAGGCCCAGGACCTCTACAACCAGCCCGGGCCTCTCTACTATCCGGGCCAGACCGTGGCGGATTTCGCGCCCGAGCAGCTCCAGGCCCAGGCCGGCACGGTCGCGCGCGCGAGCTTGGGCTCGCCGCTCAACGCGGCGGCGGGCCGTTACCTGCAAAACGTTCTGGACGGCCGCTATCTCAACGCGGCCAATCCCTATCTCGGCGCCGTGGCGGGCCAGGCGCGCGCCGGTGTCGACAGCACCTACGCGGGAGCGGGGCGCTACGGCAGCGGCGCGCACGACGCGGCCGTGACGCAGGCGCTGGCGCCGCTCTACTACCAGGACTATGCGAGCCAGCTCGCGCGCATGGACCAGGCAGCACAGCTCGCCCCCGCCTTGGCGAACCAGGACTACGTGGACCTGAACGCGCTGGCGCAGGCGGGCCAGCAGCGCCAGCAACAGGCGCAGGCCCTCATCAACGAGGACGTCAACCGCTACAACTATTATGCGAACCTGCCGACCAACAAGCTGAACCAGTACATGAACCAGATCCAGGGCAACTATGGCGGCACGGTGACGACGACGCAGCCCTATCAGGGGGCGAGCCCATTGGAGCAGATCCTGGGCGCCCTCGGCGCTTTCTACAGGCCTTAGGAAGGTGGTGTGAGCGTGCGCAGTTCGCTTTGGCCGTTTGGCCTGGTTACTTCTTGGCAACACAGCAACATGTATCCTCTGGCCAGGTATGGACTGTTGAACACCGACCCGAAGGATTGGGTTTCCGGGGGAATGCCATCTGGACAGCGGAGCCGTGAGCCGTCTGGCTTACACCTTTACCTCGATCGATCTTCTTCATCGCCGAGGATTCAGCCAGCGACCGTCCCGCCAAACGCCAAGTCCAACGGGGATGGATCCTATGGTGTTGCAACGGGCGATGATTGCCCTGCGATCATCAGGCAATGCAAGCAGTTCTGTATTGGTCTCTTCGAGTTGGGCGGCGCGGGGCTGCCGGGAGAGGGCCACGACTGGTCGGGACGCATAATCCGTTGCACTCGCGAATGCGCACAGCTAAATGGCTGCCACTATTAAACCAGTGCAATCTCAACTTCGGTTCGTGTCACCGGCAGACGACCTTGAACCAGCGGCCGCAATGCCTTGTAGAGGTTTCTGTGCCTCTGGAGGCGCTGGAGCATCCAGGGTTCCCGACATGACACGTAAGACCCATGCAGGCTGTACTTGAGTTTGCAGCGGTATGCGTACGAAAAGAGTAGTATTGATGCCATACAAGGGTATACGTTATAAAAACTTCTACCCATAATTGTAGGCAGGAGAGCATGGAAAAGCCTGTCGCGGCATCTGTTGTTGAAATCATAGTTGCGCTCAAACCCTATTTCAGTGAGCTTGACGCTCTGTCTTATCGCATCCCCGAGGGCGAAGAGCGGAGAAATTTCCGGCGAGCTCTTGGAAAGCTTATGGCAGACCTTGGCGGCGACATACTGCTTCCCATCATATGGGAGCATCCGGATTTGGATCCGGATCGGTAAAGGCGCACCCTTAGACCTGGTCTAGCCTGCGTACACCGACAAGCTCACGTCTGAGCTGGCGAACCAAGACTATGTGGACCTGAGTGGATCTGAACACCGTGTCGCAGGTGGGTGCGCAGCACGATTAGCGGTGTAATAATGTAATATAGAACACGCATAAGTAGTGAGCGAACAAACCATGGAAAAGGCCGTTGCCGCTGCCATCGTGGAGGCGGTGCCGGCCTTCAGCCCCCATATCGACGAGCTCGATAGGCTGTCCTATCGCATTCCCGAGGGGGACGGCCGGTACAAGTTTCGACGCGCCGCCGACCGGCGGCATCCAGGCCATCGCGCCGGAAGAAAATCTGGCACGCGGTCGCGTCGCCGCGGCAAGAGTGCTCGACTTCCATACCGACGTGCCGGCTGCGATGTATCGGTCCGATGTCGGCGAGATCACGTTCAACTACGGTGTGTCCGGCGATCCCAAGAGGGACTTTGCAGGCGGCTCAGGCTTGTCACATATCCGTGACAAGCGAACAATCGTGGATGCGATCGATGGCGACCGGTTCGCGCGAGAGACAATTCCAGAAGCCATCGCTTACGGTCGGCTCGTTCAACTGCAAGGCCCACCGACGCGTCGCCGCGCAATTGTCATCTATCGTGATGTGAAAATAATCTTGTCGCTTCACCGTACTGGTCAACGCGAGACTTGGATTGTGACTGGATATACGCGTTAACAGAGTGGTCCCGATGAGAAAGGAGGGGTTACCCCTCGCAGACTCTACGCATCGGCACCCTCTTGTTTACAGGCGACGATGGGAGCGGGACCAAACAACAATATAAGAAGCTGCGCCGCGAACGGCAAGAGCAACCCATGATTGCAGTACCCCAAGCGTGCGGGAAGTGGCCCCGATGGATAAGGAAGGGGTAAACCCTAACCAGACCTACGCACGGACGCCCTCTTGTATACAGGCGGACGTGGGAGCGAGGCCAGGAAACAACATAAGAATCTCTTCGGCCCAGGGCAAGTACAACCATGCGCTGTGGCAAGCTGCAGGCTTGTGCCGGATCTTGCCAGGATTCGATCCGGGCCCTGGGGCGTCCGACGGGAGCTCGAGCATGTAACCCACCACAAGACACGTCGCCCGTCGATCGCATTGCCCCCATGAGCTACGCACCCCGCCCCCGGGCGGGGTTTTCTTTTCCGAGGACATCTTTCGCATGGCTGGTATCAAGGATTACAGCGTCACGGCCGGCTCGAACACGGCCCTTAACGGCATCTCTGTCGCCGAAGGCTGCCCGATCGCCAACTGGAACAACGCGGTGCGCCAGCACATGGCCGACGAGCGCGAGCAGTGGAACCATGCCGAATGGTTCGAGTATGGCGACGGCGACGGCATGGCTGCGATCGCCTATGCCTCCGCCACCAGCTTCACGGTCGCGGGCGCCGACGTCACCGGCGCCTATCACGCGGGGCGGCGCGTGAAGGCGGCTGGCGCCACGACCGGGACGATCTACGGGACCATCGCGTCATCGAGCTTCCTGACCAGCACCACGGTCAATGTCGCGTGGGATTCGGGCGCGCTGCAGAACGAGAGCTTGACGGTCTGGCTCTCGATCCTGTCCAAGAACGACGACGCGCTGCCGACGAGCGTGGCCAAGGTCGGTTCGGCGAACAGCTTCACGGCTACGCAAACCCTCTCCGGCGCGGCGCTCAACGAGGCGGCCGAGATCGATGTGGCGAGTGCGGCCACCACGGCCATCGGCGTCGCGGCCTCGAACAACGTCCGCGTCACCGGCGCCACGACGATCACGGCCTTCGACAGCGTGGCGGCCGGCATCACGCGTCGGGTCCGGTTCGCGGGCGCGCTGACCCTGACCCATAACGCGACGAGCCTTATCCTGCCGGGCGGAGCGAACATCATCACGACCGCAGGCGACGAGGCCGAATTCACGTCGCTGGGCGCCGGGAACTGGGTGTGTCGTCACTACCAGAAAGCCGACGGCACGGCCGTGGTCGGGCCGATCCCCGCGACGCAAGCCGAAATGGAGGCGGCGAGCGACACCACCACGATGGTGACGCCGGGACGAACCAAATATCACCCCGGCGTGGCGAAGGCGTGGTGCAAGACGGCGATTGCCGGCGGGGTGCCGTCGATTGCGCGGGGCCACAACATTTCCTCGATCACCGACAACGGAACGGGTGACTTCACCTACGTCTTCACGACGCCGTTCTCCGACGCGAACTATGCCTACTGCGGCTCATGTCGGGACAGTTCGGGCACGACCCGCGCCACCAGCGTCAATCAGAGCGGTACCGCGGCGCCAACCTCGAGCGCCTGCCGCATCGTGGTCGTGATCGACGCCGGCTCGGGTGCCGGGGGACCGATCGATAACGACCATAGCGTTTCCTTCTTCGGAGATCAGTGACGATGCGCGTTCTGATTGCACGATCCGATGGCGGCGTGTCGATCATGCAGATGATCGACATCGGCGACGTGGCGGCCGAGATCGCCAAGTGGGAAGCCGCGAGCGGCACGAAGGCCGTCGAGTGGCGCGAGGTCGCCACGGCCGATCTGCCGCAGGACCGGACGTTCCGGGATGCCTGGACCCATGCTGGCGGCGGCAAGTGCGCCGTCGATATGCCGAAGGCCCGCGCGATCCACATGGAGCGCATCCGCAAGGCGAGGGATGCCGAGCTGGCGAAGCTGGACGTGCCATATCTCAAAGCGCAGGAGCGCGGGGACCAGGCCGCCATGGCGCAGATCGCGGCGCAGAAACAGGCGCTGCGCGACATTCCGCAGACCTTCGACCTGACGCAGGCCATGACGCCTGAGGCGCTCGAGGCGATCTGGCCGAAGGACCTGCCCCTCTAGCCCACAGGAGTCCATCATGCGCGCTTTCCGCCTCCGCCGAGGCTTCCGCCTTCGCCCTTCCGCCTTCGCGCGTGGCGCTTCCGCCTTCGCGCTGTCTGCTTCGGCGGACAAGCCGGCGGACAAGCCGGGCTTCGGCGGACAAGCCGGCGGACAGGTGCTCGGGGCCGCTCTGGCGGCCTTTTTTGTTGTCGCGTCCGCGCCATCCGGCAGTGCCGGCGATGGCGAGCTTCCCTGCGGCGGCCGGGAGGAGATCCTGGCCGCACTGGCGTCGGACTATGGCGAGCGGCGTATCGCTGCCGGCATCAGCAAGAACAGCGTCGTCGAGCTCTACGCGTCCGAGGGCGGTCGGACCTGGACGCTCCTCGTAACGGTTGCCGACAGCCCCGGCGTCTCCTGTCTGATCGGCGCCGGAACCGACTGGGACGACATCGTCACGCCGGCGGGCGATCCGGCATGAGCGGCAAGCTCGACGAGATTTCGGCCGCGATTGGCGAGCTGCGCGGAACGATGACGACCGTCGTCGCACAGCAGGGAGCGATCTTCCGCAAGCTCGACGAGCTCGGCGCCGGCATCGCGCAACTGCCGCAACTGGCGCAGGCCGTGGCCGAGATGAAGCCCGAGGTCGAGAGACAAAAGAAAACGCGCTGGCTGCATGCCGGCTACGTCATCGGCGCGACCGGCGGCGTGGCGGGCATCGCGAGCCTGATCAAGAACCTGTTCGGGGGCGGACCGTGAGCGCCATGCAGCACCCCTTCGACCTCGCGCTGGCTCTGTTGCTGCGTCACGAAGGCGGCTATGGCAACGACCCGAACGACCCCGGCGGCGAGACCAAGTTCGGCATCTCCAAGCGCGCCTATCCCTCGCTCGATATTCGCGCTTTGACCGAGGCCGACGCGGCGGCGATCTATCGGCGCGACTACTGGGACGCGCTTCACTGCGACGCCCTGCCGCCGGCGCTCGCGATCTGCCTGTTCGATTGCGCCGTGAATCAGGGCAGGGGAGCCGCGGTCAAGCTGCTGCAGCGCGCGCTCGGCGCGAAGGACGACGGCGTTCTGGGGCCGGCCACGCTTCGCTCGGGCCAAGCTGCGCAAGCCCCCCAGATCGACGACTTCATGGCGCGGCGGGCCAAGCGCTACGCCGAGCATCCCCGGGTTTCCATTTACAGCCTCGGCTGGTTCCGCCGGCTCATGGCCGTGCATCGGCTTGCCACCACCCTTTAGAGGAGAGACAGGATGCTTTCGGGCTACAAGACCTACATCGCCGCTTTCGTGGCCGTCGTCACCGCCGTCGGCGCCTATCTCGCGGGCGACGCCACGCTCCTCGATACCGCACAGCTCGTCTTCACGGCGCTGATCGGCGCTTTCGTTCGCGCCGGCGTCAAGGCCGATGCGGGCAAGTGATGCCCGCCTGGCTTGCGCCGCTCCTGAGCGCATTCGGCAATCTCGCGGCGAAGTTGCTCGAGCTCGGCCTCGCCTTCTTGGCGGGGAAGAGATCGCGACAGGCGGACGATCTGAGCGAAGCCGTAGCCGTCCGAGAGCGGCAGGCGAAGGCGGCCGCGGGCGCCCCCAAGGGCAAGGACGAGCTGCTCGAGCGGCTCAGGAAGCATGGACTGTGATGCGCGCCCCGATCGTCGCTCTTGCCCTGGCTCTCGCCGGCTGCGGGCCCAGGATCGTCACAACCTGTCCACCCGTTGTGGAATATACGTCCGAGTTCCAGGATCGACTGGCCACCGAGCTGGCACCTCTGCCCGAAGGGTCGGCCACGCTGCGCGCGATCGAGGACTATATCGCGCTGCGCGACCAACTCCGCGCGTGTGGGAACGAGCCGCGAGGGGGCGAAAGGCGAAGAGCGCGGGGCTGGGGTCGTCCAAACCCCGCGGAAGCATCGATAGGAATTCCATCCCTTTTGGCAATCTTCCCAGCCGGACGCCCGCCGGCGCCCCCATAGGCAGGGCCCCCAGCGCTGGGGTGTGGAAGAGCAGGGTTGAAAAGAAATGGTGCCGCCGAGAAGAATCGAACTTCCGACCCCGTCCTTACCAAGGACGTGCTCTACCTCTGAGCTACGGCGGCGTCGTTGACCAACGGGCCCGGCCGTTGGGCCAAGCCCCAGGGCGGCGAAACTTGCCATAGGCCTGCCCGCAAGAGCAAGGACCAAAGCCACGATCACCGATGCGATAATAGCTCCCGAAAACCCTTCCCTCCAGGCCTCGGCAGGCGGGCCTCCAGGCCCGTTCAGGCCGGGAGTTCACGCTCCCCAACCCCTTTCGAACCCGTCCGGGTTCCCTCCCCCTTCCTGTTGGCCGGCGCCAAGCGCCCCTTGACCCGGCTCCCACCGAAGCTTATCTCGGCTCAGCCTTTTCCCGAGGATCGTCGAGGCATGCCCGAATCCAGACCCGGTAAACCCGCGATCGGCAGTGACGGCGCCATGCGTCGCGCCGACCAGGAGGCGCGCCTTGCGGCCGAATTGCGGCGGAATCTGCTTCGCCGCAAGCAGCAGCAGCGGGCCAGGGCGGAAGACCGCGAACCCTCGCCCGCCGCCGCAACCACAACCGCCGAGACCGATCGGGGACATTGACGCCCCTGATCGTTTGCGCCTTGAGCCGCGCCCTCCGCATGCTCTAATAGTGCCGGCCCTAGCCGGCTCGCCCTCAATATTCCGGCCTGCAGCGCCGGCCGGGCGTCCTTCGCAACCCTCGAGGGCGAAGCCGGCAGGCGGGGTGGCGTTGGTGGAGCCTTAAGGACATTCGATGGACAAAATTCGCGTCCGCGGCGGCAGGCCGCTCAGGGGCGAGATCCCGATCAGCGGCGCCAAGAACGCGGCGCTGCCGCTGATGGCGGCCAGCCTTCTGACCGAGGATACGCTGACGCTCGGCAATCTTCCGCACCTCGCCGACATCTCGACGATGGCAGGCCTTCTCGCCCAGCTCGGCACCGAGATCGGCCTCAACGGGCAGTCGCAGCCGGGCGGGCATATCGGCCGCGTCATGGAGCTCAGGACGCGCGATGTGGGCGATACGCGGGCCGACTACGATCTGGTGCGCAAGATGCGCGCCTCGGTGCTGGTGCTGGGGCCCCTGCTCGCCCGTTGCGGCCGGGCGCAGGTGTCGTTGCCCGGGGGCTGCGCCATCGGCACGCGGCCGGTCGACCTGCATCTGATGGCGTTGCAGCAGCTCGGCGCCGAAATCGAGCTGAAAGAGGGATATATCCACGCCACGGCGCCCAGGGGCCTGCACGGCGGCACGGTGATCTTTCCCACGGTGTCCGTGGGCGCGACCGAAAACCTCCTGATGGCCGCTGCCCTCGCGAAGGGGACCACGGAAATCGTCAACGCCGCGCGCGAACCCGAGATCGCCGATCTTGCGCGCTGTCTCGTCGCCATGGGGGCGAGCATCGAGGGCATTGGCACCGACAAGCTTGTCGTCCATGGCGCGGATCGCCTGCACGGCGCGCGGCACGAGGTCGTTGCCGACCGCATCGAAACCGGCACCTACGCCATGGCAGCCGCCATAACGAACGGGTCGGTCGAGCTCGTGGGCGCGGATCCGGAGCTGATCGGGGCGGTCTGCGCGGTGCTGGAGCGGGCGGGCGCCAAGCTCGAGCGCAGCAATCGGGGGCTGCGCGTGAGCCGCGCCAATGGCGGGCTCGTCGGCGCGGACGTCACGACCGAACCGTTTCCGGGCTTTCCCACGGATCTGCAGGCGCAATTCATGGCGATGATGACCATTGCCGACGGCGCCTCGCTCGTCACGGAAACCATTTTCGAGAACCGTTTCATGCACGTGCCCGAGCTTTGCCGCATGGGAGCCAATATCACCGTCCACGGCGGCTCCGCCATGGTGCGCGGCGTGCCGAAGCTCACCGGAGCGCCGGTCATGGCGACGGACCTGCGCGCTTCCGTCTCCCTGGTTCTCGCCGGCCTGGTCGCCGACGGCGACACGATCCTCAATCGCGTCTATCACCTCGATCGGGGCTACGAGCGATTGACGGAGAAGCTCGAGGCCTGTGGCGCGGACATCGAACGGATCCGGGGATGACGCGGGCCCGCTTTCTCAAGCTTCGCGCGCGCGACGCGGCCGATCTCGCGGTCATCGCGGCCTGCCTCCAGGACGCGCTGGTCCGGCCGCGCGACATGACTTTTCTCGCCGGCGAGAGACGGTTTGCCTTCGTTGCCAACCGGTTCCGATGGGAAGCGGCGGCCGCAGGCGGCCGGCCCGACGAGGCGCCGGTGCCGGCGGATGCAGGCGATGCGGAATTCCGCGAGGCCGAGGCGCAGAGAGCGGCCTATGAGCGTATTCACTGCGGGGTCTGCTTCGACCGCGTGCGCGCGGTCAAGACACGCGGCCTCGCGCAAGGCCGGAACCCCGAGTTCCTCGAGCTGTTGACGATTCATGCCAAAGACGGCGCGATCCTGCTGGTGTTCGCCGGCGACGCCATGGTCCGCTTGGAGGTCGATGCCATTCGCTGCCATCTCGACGATCTGGGCGAGCCCTGGCCCACCGCATGGCGGCCCGATCATCCGCTCGAACTGTCGGAAAAGCCGGACGGCAAGGAGCCGGCATGAGTTCGCGCAAGAGGGCCGGCGGAGAAACCGAAGCGGTATCGCTGATTCTCGCCCTTCCCAAGGGGCGTATTCTGCCCGAGATCATGCCGCTGCTTGCCCGGGCGGGCGTTCGCGTCGAGCCGGATTTCGCCAACGAAGCCTCCCGGAAGCTGCGCTTCACGACGAACGTTCCGGGCCTCTCGGTCGTGCGGGTGCGCAGCTTCGATGTGGCCACGTTCGTCGCCTTCGGTGCGGCGCATCTCGGCGTCGCCGGCAGCGACGTGCTGATGGAGTTCGATTATCCGGAGGTCTATGCGCCGGTCGATCTCGGCGTCGGCCGCTGCCGCCTGTCCGTGGCCGAGCCGAAGGAGCTGGTGGCGGGCGACGACCCCAGCCGCTGGAGCCATGTGCGCGTCGCGACCAAGTATCCCGAGACGGCACGGCGCTATTTCGCAGCGCGCGGCGTGCAGGCCGAATGCATCACGCTCAGCGGTGCGATGGAGCTGGCGCCGCAGCTGGGGCTGTGCACCCGGATCGTGGATCTGGTCCAGACGGGCTCCACGCTCAAGGCGAACGGCCTTGCCGAGATCGAGACGATCGCCGAGATCAGCGCTCGGCTCGTCGTGAATCGCACGGCGCTCAAGCTCTATCCGGAGCCGATTGGCGATCTGGTCCGGCGTATCCAGGAGGTCGTCGATGCCGCTCAGGCTTGACGCCAGGGTGCCCGGCTTCGAGGCCGGATTTGCCGCCTTGCTTGCCGGCAAGCGCGAAGCGCAGCAGGACGTGAACGACGCCGTCGCCGCCATCATTGCCGACGTCCGCCGGCGAGGGGACGCGGCCCTGGTCGACTATACGCGCCGCTTCGACCGCTTCGACATCGGCGCGTCCGATCTGCGCCTGCCGGCGGCGGCCATTCGCGAGGCGGCGGCGCGCTGCCCGGCGGAGGTCCGCGAGGCGCTCGCTTTCGCCGCACAACGCGTCGAGAGCTATCATCGCCGCCTCCTGCCGGCCGATCTCGATTATGTCGACGACAAGGGCGTCGGGCTGGGCGCGCGCTGGCGGCCGCTCGCGGCGATCGGGCTCTATGTGCCGGGCGGGGCCGCGGCCTATCCCAGCTCGGTTCTGATGAACGCGATCCCGGCCCGCGTGGCCGGTGTCGAGCGCCTCGCCATGGTGGTGCCGACGCCCGGCGGGTTTCTCAACCCGGCCGTCATGGCCGCGGCCGAGATCGCCGGGATCGAGGAGATCTACCGCGTCGGGGGCGCGCAGGCCGTGGCCGCGCTCGCCTACGGGACGGCCACGATCCCGCCCGTCGACAAGATCGTGGGTCCCGGCAACGCTTATGTTGCGGCGGCCAAGCGGCAGGTCTTCGGCCAGGTCGGCATCGACATGATCGCCGGGCCTTCCGAGATCCTCGTCGTGGCGGATGGCGCGAACGACCCCGCCTGGATCGCCGCCGACCTGCTTTCGCAGGCGGAGCATGACGAGGCGGCCCAATCCATCCTGATCACGGACGACGCAGGCTTTGCCGACCGCGTCGAGCGAGAGGTTTCGGCGCAGCTCGAGGGGGCGCCGCGCGAAGCGGTGGCACGGGCGAGCTGGGAAGCCCACGGCGCCATCATTCTGGTCGATCGGCTGGAGGATGCGATATCGCTGGTGGATCGTATCGCGCCGGAGCATCTCGAGCTCGCCGTCGCCGACCCGGAGGCGCTGGCCGCGAAAGTGCGGCATGCAGGCGCCATCTTCCTCGGCCGCTACGCCCCCGAGGCGGTCGGCGATTACGTTGCCGGGCCCAACCATGTTCTGCCGACCGCACGCAGCGCCCGCTTCTCGTCCGGTCTCGGCGTGCAGGATTTTCTCAAGCGCACGTCGCTGATCCGCTGCGATGCGCCGAGCCTTGCCGCCCTCGCGTCTCCTGCCGTGGCGCTCGCGCGCGCCGAAGGCCTCGAGGCCCACGCCCGCTCGATCGCCATCCGTCTCAATCTCCGGGGATCGGGTTAGGAAGCGGTCTTGGAGCAGTCCGTGGCGAGCCCCGGGAACCGCATCACCCGCGTCACGCTCGACGAACGTTCGGTCGTTCGCCGCAACCCCGAGGTCGAGCATGAACGCGCCGTGGCGATCTATGATCTCATCGAAGAGAACAGTTTCGCCGTCGTCGACGGCCCCGCGGGCCCCTACAGCCTTGCGCTCGGCATCGAGGACAGCCGGCTGGTTTTCGATATCCGCAATGAAGCCGAAGAGCCCCTGACCAAGCTGATCCTGTCGCTGACGCCCTTCCGGCGCATCGTCAAGGACTATTTCACGATCTGCGAGAGCTATTACGCGGCGATCAAGCGTTCCTCGCCTTCGCAGATCGAGGCGATCGACATGGGCCGGCGCGGCCTGCACAACGAGGGCGCCGAGCTTCTGCGCGAGCGGCTCGCCGGCAAGATCGAGCTCGACGCCAACACGGCGCGGCGTCTCTTCACCCTCATCTGCGTGCTCCATATTCGGGGCTAGGGCGCGCGATGAGGGATCTTCCGGGAAGCGTTCTCTTCTGCTGCACGCTCAACGCCATTCGCTCGCCGATGGCGGCGGGCATCCTGCGCCACCTGCACGGTCATCACATCTTCGTCGATTCGGTCGGCGTGCGCTCCGAAGATATCGACCCCTTCGCCGTCGCTGTCATGGACGAGATCGGGATCGATATCAGCCAGCACCGTGCGAAGACGTTCGACGAGCTGGAGGACACCTCCTTCGATCTCATCATCTCGCTCTCGCCGGAAGCCCAGCATCGCGCCGTCGAGCTCACGCGCACCATGGCTTGCGAGGTCGAGTTCTGGCACACCTTCGACCCGTCCCATGTGGAAGGGAGTCGGGAGACCCGACTCGATGCCTATCGCCAGGTACGGGACAGCCTGATCCGGCGGATCATGGCGCGCTTCCCGCCAGCCGCGCCCGCCAATCTATGAACGCACGACGTTTCGGGTCTCGATTCGGACGGGATCCAGCGGTTGCGGCGGCCCAGGCAGGGGTTTGCCGGGGCCGGGCTTGGCGCTATGATCCCGCGCCGATTTCCGGCCGGAATGGGCGTCGGCCCGTCGCGGTCCCTGTCGCTTTCGGCTGGTCCCAAGGAGGGTGAATGGCGAAGGAAGACTTGATTGAATTTTCGGGCACGGTGCTCGAATTGTTGCCCAATGCGATGTTCCGGGTGAAGCTCGACAACGATCACATCGTCCTTGCCCACACCTCGGGCAAGATGCGCAAGAACCGCATCCGCGTGCTGGCCGGCGACCGCGTGAATGTGGAGATGACGCCCTACGACTTGACCAAGGGCCGCATCACCTTCCGTTTCAAATAGCGCCGCCGCGCTCGCCGTTCGGGCATGACATCGCCGCGCCCTGTCACCGCCCGTCTCGTGCTGGCTTCTGCGTCGCCGCGCCGGCTCGACCTTCTACATCAGATCGGGGTGGTGCCGGCCCTGGTCGATCCCGCCGAGATCGACGAAACGCCCGAGCCCAAGGAGCTGCCCGCAGCGCATGCGCGCCGTGTGGCGACCGCCAAGGCCGCCGCTGTCGCATCGCGCAATCCGAACGCCTTCGTGCTGGCGGCCGACACGGTCGTCGCCTGCGGGCGGCGGATCCTGCCCAAGGCGACGGAGGTCGGCCAGGCCCGCCGCTGCCTCGAGCAGCTTTCGGGGCGCCGGCACCGGGTGCTGGGCGCGGTCGTGCTGGCGGCGCCGGACGGCCGGCATATCGGACGGCTGGTGACGACAACCGTCACCTTCAAGCGACTCACGCAGCAGGAGATCGAGGCCTACCTCGCGAGCGGCGAGTGGGAGGGCAAGGCCGGCGGCTATGCCATCCAGGGCCGGGCCGCCGCGTTCGTTCCCAAGATCATCGGCTCCTATTCGAACGTGGTGGGGCTGCCGCTTTACGAGACGGCGGCGATGCTGCGCGGTCTCGGCTATGGCTGAGAAGAGAGGCTCCGCGCAGATCTTCGTCGCCGAGCGGGGCGGCGAGCGCCACGTCGCACTGTGGCGAAAGGATCGGCTGGCCGCCTACCGCCTCGAAGGCCCCGCTCTCCGGGATCGCACGGGCGCTCTCTATCAGGGCCGGGTCGTCAGGGTGGAGAAGGGCCTCGGCGCGGCCTTCGTTCTGTTCGACGCCGGCGAGACGGGAATGCTGCCGCTGCGCCGGGGCGAGCGGCGGGTCGAGGGCGAGCGGGTTCTGGTCCAGCTCGCCCGCGAGCGGCGAGGCGACAAGGCCCCGCGGCTCACGGGCGCGCCGATCCTCGAGGGGCGCTTCGTCGATCTCCTGAGCGGGGAGCCCGGCGTCCATATGGGCGGCGCGGCATTGGAGGCGGAGGCTGCAAGGGCGATCCGCGCTTCGCTGCGAAAGCTCGCCGACGGCCGCTCGGGCTTTCGCCTGACGGCGCGCGCAGCCGGCGCACCGTCCGACGCCATCCTTGCCGAAGCCGCGTCGCTGCAGGCCGCCTGGCAGCGCGCGGTCGAGGCGCAGGTCGAGGCCGAGCCCGAGACCTGTCTTCTTCCGGCCCCCGACGCCGTCCTGGCGCTCGTCAAGGAGCTGCCCGGCGTCGAGCATGTGCGCGTGATCGCCGACACGCGGGTTCTGGCAAGGCGCATCGAGGACGCTCTCGATGCGGCCGCCGCGCAGGGCGTCGAAGTGCTCCACATGCCGTCGCGGGAATGGAGCCCGTCGGCGGGCGAGATCGGCGAGGCGCTCCTGGCGGCGCTGGAGCCGCGGGTGCCGCTGCCGGACGGGCCGTGGCTGCTGCTCGAGCCGGGCGAGACCCTGACGGCGATCGACGTCAACAGCGGCGAAGCGACGGCCCGCCGCGGTTCGCTCGACAGCGCCGACGCGCGGCTGAAGCTCGATCTGGCGGCTTGCGGCGAGATCGCGCATCAGCTCCGGCTTCGCAACATCGGCGGGATCGTCGTGATCGATTTCGTCGAGCTGGAAGGCGCCGCCGAGCGCGACCTCGTCACGAAGCGCTTGCGCACCGCTCTCGCCGGCGATCCGGCCCGGACGCGGGTCCTGCCCATGTCCGATCTCGGCCTGGTGCAGCTCACGCGCCAGCTTCGCGGCCCGACCCTGGCGGACCTGTTTCTGGCCCCTTGCGAGCGCTGCGGCGGCGTCGGTAGGCTCGTGAAACGTCAGCCGATCGGAGCGTCGGGAGCGTGAGCCACGGGGTCGCCGCCATGAGCGCCAAGATCGAAGATCTCGCCCGCCGCCGCGCCCAGCGCGGGCGCCCTGCGTCCGACGGCGTGGGCAAGACGGCACCGAAGGCCGGCCGTTGCCCGATCTGCGGCCGTCCCCGCAGCGAGAAGCACAGACCCTTCTGCTCGAAGCGCTGCGCCGAGATCGATCTCGGTCGCTGGCTCAAGGAGACCTATCGGGTCGAGACCGAGGAGGCGCCGGGCGAGGAGGGCATGCCGGCGCGGGGCCGATCCGAGGAATAGGGCTGCCGGCGCGGTTGGGTCCTGCGGGTGATCGGCCGGAGCATCGAAAGGGGGCGCGACAGCGGCGCTGCACCATCGCGCGGGTGCCGAAATTGGCGAGACAAGTCAGGCGCTTGACGGCGAGATCGAGGGGTCGCGCCGCGGCTGGACAGCCCGTTCGAATTTCTCTATAAGCCCTCGTCTCGCCCGCCCGAGTGCGCCTGCCCAGGTAGCTCAGTTGGTAGAGCAGGGGACTGAAAATCCCCGTGTCGGTGGTTCGATTCCGCCCCTGGGCACCATTATCTTCGGTATTCCGGTTCGTTGGTCGTTCGTTCTTTCACGGATGAGCGAGATCGCGGATCGCTGTGTCCCCCCCAAGCTGCTGCACCGTTCGAGAGCGCGGCCTCCGTCAGGCTCATCGCGGGGGGCGCGTCCCGAATGCTAGTGCGTTTTCATGTTGAGCGGAGCCGCCCCCTCACCCTTCCCTCTCCCCCAACGCGTTGGGGGAGAGCGACTGTGTTGCGAAGGGTTGCCCGCGGGCGGATGCCCGCTCTTGTGTTAGTTTGCCGGCGAAGCCGGCCTGCGGAATGCCGAGCCCTACCCGAAGCTGGGTGAGGGGGAATGTTTCAGGCCAAACTGAAATTGCTTTAACTCTCGCGGTGCCAGTTGACCCGCACGAAATAGCCGTCCTCGTCGTAGTGGAAGTCGGTCTCGCCGTGGAAGGCGCGCTTCTGCGCCTCGCCGATGCGCCGCGCCAGATGGATGTCGGTCGTGTTGATCACGATCCGGTCCGGCGCCTCCTCGACATCGATGATGCGGTTGAGCGGATGCTCCTTCTTCTCGACCTCTTCCTGATGCCGGGCCAGCCGGATCATCTCCGCCCGATGCTCTCGGATGACGGGGCCCGTCAGCGTCACCACGCCCGCCGGGAAGCGGTCGTTGATGCGGTGGCAAGCCTGGCACAGCGCCTCGTGCGCATCGGCGGGCCGCGGCGACCATTGCCAGCGCCCTTCGTGATAGACGGCGCCGCATTGCGGGCAGACCGTCGGCTCGTGCAGCTTCTCCGGCCGCTTGTAAGGATCGATGATGCCGTCCTTCTGGGCGCGACCCCAGCGGCGGCGCGCGGACGGCGCTCCAGGGGGAGGTACGCGGGTCGATTTCATGTCGTCTCCTGGGCTCGGTGGCGAATTCGAAATTTCCATCGGTCGTTTTGCGTTCGTCGAAGGCGGGCCGCAGCGCGCGGGCCTGCTCGCCCGAAGTCGGAACGATAGTGCCGGCTGCGCCTATTGGCGCCTTGACCTGCATCAAGGAGCGCCCTGCCGCCTTCGCGCATGATTTCGCCATCGTCATTCGATGCCGTGGCCGATCAAGCGGGCACGCAAGGGCGGAGAAGATGCTTCTTCTTCGTCCGAGCGTGCCTGTCGAGGGAAGGCTCCTTCAAGGGAAGCAAGCGATGCCGCTCTGGAAGTTGACGCCGGTCGATTTGCGCGATCCCAACTGGGAGGCGAGCTCTCATCGAGGGGTGGTGATCGTCAGGGCCCGGGACGAGGCGGATGCGCGCGCCGCTGCCGCGAAGGCGTTCGATGCCAAGACGCGCTTCAACCCCGCGAAGGGTGCGAAGTTTCCGCCCTGGAAGCGCGCCTCGCTCGTGAAGGCGGAGCGCGTCCGCGACGCGCGCTACGAGAGCGAAGGACCGACAGAGGTTCTGGAACCGTCCTTTCCCGAAGAGGGACGCTCATAGCAAGGCGCGCTCGGGGCTCGCCGCCGAGGCGATCGCCGCGATCTCTTCGGGCGGCATCGACCGCATGGCTTGCCGGGTGTTCCCCGCAACCGCCGTCGCGCGGGCGCGGGCGGCGATCGCGCCGCCCCGTCAGATTTCCGCGCCCTCGAACGGGTGGCGGCCTTCCTTGCTCTCGACCTCCACGACCCACAGATCGGGGTCGCGCTTGACGGCACGCTCGATATAGGCGTCGGCCTCGGCTTCGGGCACCGGCGCCTTCCCCAGCGCGCTCATCCAGCCGAGCCGCCCTTGCGCGTCGCGCACCTGGGCCAGAACGCGGCAACCCGGCCCCATCAGATTGATCTTCACCAGCACCGAGCCCGCGCGCGCCTCGCCGCGCCGGAGCACATAGGCCGGCAGACCGCTGGCGTGACCCTGACGGATCTGCGCCATCAGCCAGATCTCGGTCGCCAGCCGCTCCTCCATCCGTCACCTCTCCTGCGCCCGAGGTCGCCGCCAACGGCAAGGCCCCGCTCGAATGCCTGCACTCTAGAGCCGATTTCGTTTGGTCTGAAACGCACCTCTCCGTCGTTCCCGCGCCCGCGGGCGCGGGGGCGACGAAGGGATACCCAATTCAGACGGGAAATGCCCTAGCTCAGGCCGCCATGGTCGAGGCCCGTCTGTTTCGCCTCGTCCTTGCGCCGATCGCCGGTGTGCCGGTCGCCGGCCCTTTGCCCCCGATCCTCGACCCGTGTAGGGTTCGGAGCCCGTTTCACGAGGTCGCCGCCATGCTCCTTTCCCTGTGCCGTGCCGTCGCTTTGCCCGCAATCCTCGTCGTCGCGGCGACCTTGTCGGGACCGGGCGCCAGGGCTGCCAGCGTCGACGAGGGCCTGCGCGCCGCCCGGCTCGGCGATTACGACCGGGCGGTCGCGGAATTCCGCGCCTTGGCCGATGCCGGCGACGCGCGCGCGCAATTTCTCCTGGGGCTCTGCTATCGCCAGGGCAAAGGCGTGCCTCCGGACCCTGCGACAGCGGCGCGCTGGTTCGAGAAGGCGGCGGCCTCGGGTGACGTGGATGCCCAGTCGGCGCTCGGCACCATGTATCTGATTGGCGAAGGCGTGGCGCCGGAACCGGAACGCGCCTTCGGCTTATTGAGCACGGCCGCCGCGGCCGGCGACCGGCGCGCGAAGTTCGGGCTCGGCGTCATGTACGAGGCCGGGCTCGGCCGCCAAGCCGATATCGGCAAGGCGCTGGATTGGTACAACGCCGCAGCCGACCAGGGATTGATCGATGCGCAATTGGCGCTCGCGCAAATCTACGATGCGGGCCAGGCGGTGCCGCGCGATCTGGCGCTTGCCGCCCGCTGGTACACGCGAGCCGCGAACCAGGGCAATGGCCGCGCCCAATACGGCCTCGGCACCATGTATTTGCGGGGCGAGGGCGTGGCTGCGGACGAGATCGAGGCCTACAAATGGTTCGCCCTCGCCACGGCGAGCCTGCCGCCGGGCGACGAGCATGATCTGGCCGAGCGGGGGCGCAGCCTGGTCGCGGGCGACCTCGGCGCCGACCGGCTGGCCGAGGCCGAGCGCCGGGTGACCGCCTTCGCGCCGCGTCTCGAGTTCGGCGAGGCGGCGACGCTGGAAGCCCCGTGATCGGGCCTGGACGCGATTCCGGAATGGGCGTGGGGAATAGGCGCAGAGTTTCTGCGGGCTTTTACGCGATCGCGCGCTTGACCAAGCGCCGGCGGGGCGGGTAGAGCCTTCGTCGGCGCGGCCCGCTTCGCCGGATCTTCGACCGCGCCCCGTCCTCAATTCCGCGCACGAAACTCTCCTTGCCCGTTCTTCTCGGCCTCGACACCGGCGGCACCTATACCGATGCCGTGCTCTTCGACCCGGCGCGCGGCGTGCTCGCGGCCGCCAAGTCGCTGACGACCAAGCACGACCTCGCCGTCGGCGTGGGCGGCGCGATCGAGCAGGTGCTGACGCAGACCCGAGAGCCGATCGCGATGGTGTCGCTCTCCACCACGCTCGCCACCAATGCGCTCGTCGAAGGGCAGGGCAGCCCGATCTGCCTGCTCTTGCTCGGCTACGAGCAGGAGGCACTGGAGCGCGCGGGCTTGCGTCGGGCGCTGGGCCAGGACCCGGTGGCGTTCGTGGCCGGCGGCCATGGGCCGCTGGGCGACGAGCAGGCGCCGCTCGATCGCGATGCGGTCGAAGCCGCGATCCGGGCGCATGCGCCCAAGGTCGCGGCCTTCGCGGTCTCGGGCTACTTCTCGGTGCGCAATCCGGCGCACGAGCTGGCGGTCAAGGCGATGGTCCGCGACATCGCCGGGCTGCCCGTGACTTGCGGCCACGAGCTCACCTCCAAGCTCGACGCGCCGCGCCGCGCCCTGACCGTGGCCCTGAACGCCCGCCTGATCCCCCAGCTCGAGCATCTGATCCGTGCGGTCGAGGGCATCCTCGCGGCCAAGTCCATCCGGGCGCCGCTGATGGTGGTCAAAGGCGACGGCTCTCTCATTGCCGCCGAGGTGGCCTTGAACTGTCCGGTCGAGACCATTCTCTCCGGCCCGGCCGCGAGCCTGGTCGGCGCCCATCATCTTTCGGGGGCGGGCGACGTCGTGGTGTCGGACATGGGCGGCACCACCACCGACGTGGCGATGCTGTCGAACGGGCGGCCGGTCTTGAACCGCGAGGGCGCCGTGGTCGGCGGCTGGCGCACCATGGTCGAGGCGGTCGCGGTCCACTCCTACGGCCTCGGCGGCGACAGCGAGCTGAGGCTCGACGAAACCGGGAGCCTGGTGCTGGGGCCGCGCCGCGCGGTGCCGCTGTCGCTGCTGGCGGCCGAGCATCCCGGGGCGCTCGACAAGCTGCATCAGCAGGTCGAGGAGGCGGTGCGCGTCGGCTATGACGGGCAGTTCGCGGTGCGGCTGCGCCGGCTCGATACCAGGGAATCGGGCCTCAAGACGGCCGAGCTCGAGCTGTGGGACGCGCTCGAAGCCGGGCCGCTGGCGCTCTCCGACATTCTGCAGGGTCCGACGAGACAGCGGGCGCTGAAGCGGCTCGTGGACCGCGGCCTGGTCGCCTTGTCGAGCTTCACGCCGAGCGATGCCGCCCATGCGCTGGGCCTGCAACAGAGCTGGTCCGTCGAAGCGGCGGAGCTGGGCGCGCGGCTGTGGCTGAGACGTCTCGACGCGCTTGGCGGCGAGAAGCTCAAGGAGATCGAGCCCTTCTGCCGTCGGGTCGTGGAGCAGGCGGTGCGCCAATCGGTCGAGGCCGTGCTCGGCACGACACTCGATCAATCGCTCGGCATCGCGCCGGCCGATCTGGGCGCGTTGGGCCGTCTGGTCATGGCGCGCATGGCGGAGGGCAGCGCGGCCGCTTCGCCGCTGGTTTCGCTCGAGATGAACCTGAAACGGCCGCTGGTGGCGATCGGCGCGCCGGCCGCCACCTACTATCCCGAGATCGCGCGCCGGCTGGGCACGCGCCTGGTGGTGCCGCCCCATGCCGAGGTCTGCAATGCGGTGGGCGCCGTGGCGGGCGGCGTGTTGCAACGCGTCGAGCTGCTCATCACGCAGCCGGCAGAAGGGCGGTTCCGCGTCCATCTGCCGGACGGGGTCGCCGACTTCAACCGGCTCGAAGCGGCGGCGGAGAAGGCGCAAGCCGCGGCGGTCGCGCAGGCGCAGCGTCTGGCGCGCGAGGCCGGCGCCGCCGAGCCGGAAGTGTCGGTCGAGCGCGAGGACCGCACCGTGCGTGGCGCCGACGGCACGACGCTCTTCATCGAGTCCTGCATTCGCGCGACCGCGCTCGGTCGCCCGCGGCTGGCGGTGGAGTAGGAAGCCTCGTCGCGCCGTTGGTCATCCCGGCGAAAGCGGGGATCCGATCCATGCCTGCGGCGCCCGGGAAACCGACCTATGGATCCTCGCTTTCGCGAGGATGGCGGTGAAGCGGTCGCGAGCACGACGGTAAAGTGCGACGGGCGTTGTCGTTACTCGGTCAGCACCAGCGTGTCGGCCGGGTCCCAGGACATCCACAGCTCGTCGCCGATCGAGACCGAGGGCACCGTGGTGCGCGCCGCATTGGCGAGATTCACGTTGATCGGCACGCCCGTCACGTTCTCCAGGAACACATGGCTTTCGCCGCCGTAATAGGCGATCTCGGTCACGCGGCCCTTGAGCCGGATGCGGTCGCCGGCCGGCTCCGCGCGATCGAGCTTGACCTTCTCGGGGCGAACCGCCACCGCGATGTCGCCTTTCGCCGCGCCGGAGAAGGGCACGGCGATCCGGTCGAGGCCCTTGAGGTCGATCTGGATCCGGTTGCCGGCGATGCCCGAAACCTTGCCTTCGAACAGGTTCATCTTGCCGATGAAGTCGGCGACGAAGCGGCAGTTGGGGAACTCGTAGAGCTCGGCCGGCGGGGCGATCTGCTTGACCTTGCCCCTCTCCATGACGGCGATGCGATTGGCCATGGAGAGCGCCTCGTCCTGGTCGTGCGTGACGATCACGAAGGTGATGCCGACCGTCTTCTGCAGCCGCACCAACTCCAGCTGCATCGCCTCGCGCAGCTTGGCGTCGAGCGCCGAGAGCGGCTCGTCCAGCAGCAGCACCTTCGGCCGCTTGACCAGCGCGCGGGCCAGCGCCACGCGCTGGCGCTGGCCGCCCGAGAGCTGGCTCGGCATGCGCTTGCCGAAGTCTTCGAGCTTGACGAGAGCCAGCGCTTCCTTGACGCGCGTCCTGATCTCCGCGTCGGGCACGCCGGTCACGCGCAAGCCGTAGCCGACATTGCGCTCGACATTCATGTGCGGGAACACGGCGTAGGACTGGAACACCATGTTGACCGGGCGCCGGTTCGGGTTGACCCCCTCCATCGGCTGGCCGTCGATGATGATTTCGCCCGCGGTCGGGATCTCGAAGCCGGCCAGCATCCGCAGCAGCGTGGTCTTGCCGCAGCCCGACGGGCCCAGCAGGGCGAAGAACTCGCCTTCGGCGATGTCGAAGGAGACGTCGTCCACGGCCCTGACCGTGCCGCCGAATTCCTTGGTGACGCTGCGGATCGAGATGATGGGGTTCCGGCTAACCATTGGCCTTGGCTTTCTTCTCGGAGCGGTTCTGGATCCACATCGCGAGGACGGTGAGCGTGAGCGTGAGAACGATCAGCACCGTCGACGCCGCATTGACTTCCGGCGTCACGCTGAAGCGGACCATCGAGTAGATCTTGATCGGGAAGGTGGTCGAGCCGGGCCCCGATGTGAAGAAAGTGATCACGAAGTCGTCGAGCGACAGCGTCAGCGCCAGCAACGCGCCTGCGACCACGCCCGGGATCATGTAGGGGAAGGTCACGCTCCAGAAGGTCTGCCACTCGCTGGCGCCGAGGTCGCGCGACGCCTCCTCCAGAGCGGGATCGAAGCCCGACATGCGCGAGCGGATGACCACGGCGACGAACGGGATCGAAAAGGCGATGTGGCTGACGGTGACCGTGAAGAGCCCGAGCGGGATCTCGAACAACGTGAAGAAGGCCAGCATCGCCACGCCGAGACAGACCTCGGGGATCACGATCGGCAAGTGAATCCAGCCGTCGAACGGGCCCTTCCCGGGGAAGCGGTAGCGATGCAGGAGAAGCCCCAGCATCGTGCCGAGCGTGGTCGAGACCACCGTCGAGGTCGAGGCGATCGTGAGCGTGTTCAGGAAGGCGTCGTGCAGGGCCGTGTTGTGGAACGCCTTGTCGTAATATTTGAGCGTGAAGCCCTGCCAGGTGATGTTGCGCTTGCTGTCGTTGAAGCTGAACGCGATCAGCGCGACGATCGGGAAATAGAGAAAGACGAAGTTGGCGGCCAGCACCGCCTGCAGCCAGCGCTTGCGGGCGAAATCGAGCGGCGCCACGGGCTCGCGGCGACGCCGGCGGGGCAGCTGAACCTCGGCGGGGACGGCGACGTCGCTCATGTCAGTAATTGACCGCGCCTTCGCGCCCGGCGAGCACGGCCTTGATCCAGAGGCAGATGAAAGTGACATACATCAGGATGAAGGACAGCGCCGAGCCGAAGGCCCAATCGCGCGCCGGGCCGAACTGCTGGGCGATCAGGTTGCCGATCATGATGCTGTCGGTGCCGCCGAGCAGGTCGGGCGTGAGATAGGTCCCGAGCGCCAGGATGAAGCTCAGGAGCCCGCCGGTGAAGATGCCGGGCAGGGCCAGCGGCACGGTCACCGAGAACAGGGTGCGCCACTGGCTGGCGCCCAGATCGAGGCTCGCCTCGAGATAGGATTTATCGAGCTTCTCGAGCGTGGCGTAGAGCGGCAGCACCATGAAGGGCAGGTTTACGTAGACCAGGCCGACGATCACCGCCTGCTGGTTGTAGAGCAGCTGGAGCGGCTCGAAATCCCCGAGCGTGCCGCCCAGGACCGCGTTCGCGCCGTTCCAGACCCATTCCAGGAAAAAATTGACATAGCCGTTGGTCCGCAGCACCGCGATCCAGGCATAGGTGCGGATCAGCAGGTTGGTCCAGAACGGCAGGATCACCATCAGCAGCAGCAGATTCTTGTATTTCGGCGGGGCGAAGGCGACGCCCATGGCGAGCGGGAAGCCCAGCGCCAGGCAGATCGCGGTGGTGACGGCCGCGATCCAGAGCGACTTGAAGGTGATGTAGAGGTTGGTCCACTCCATCGTCCGCAGATAGTTGCCGAACGACAGAGCGAGCAGGGTCTCGCCCAGGGGGCCGCGCTCGCCGAAGCTGTAGACCCAGACGACGGCGAGCGGGACCGTGAAGAAGATCACGAGCCAGGCGGTCGGGGGAATCAGCAGGATCGAAAAGACCAGCTTGTTCTGGCGCCAATCCTGCATGATCCGTCAGTTCCCCCGACCCGCCTCTGTTCGCTCGCGATGACCCGGCCTCTTATCAGGCCGCCTGGATCTCCGTCCAGGCCTTGTCGTAGACCGGCGTGAAGTCGCCCACATCCACCAGCGATTCGCTCTTGGCGATGACCTCTTCCGGCGGATAGATCGCCGGGTTCTCGAGATCCTCCTTGGGCAGGAGAGCCTGCGCCGCCTTGTTGGCGGTCGCATATTTGATGGTGTTGGCGATCTCCGCGTTCACCTGGGCGTCGAGGATGTGGTTGAGGAAGGCGTGGGCGTTCTCGGGATGCGGCGCGCCGGTCGGGATGCAGACATTGTCGGTCCACACCATGGTGCCTTCGTCGGGCACGCTGTAGGCGAGGTCGCTGTCCTCGGCCATCACCGAGATGATGTCGCCGTTCCACTCCATCACCAGATCGACCTCGCCGGAGAGCAGCATGTCCTGGCCGCTGTCGGGTGCGAAGGCCTTGATGTTCGGCTTCTGCTTGATCAGCAGTTCCTTGGCCTTCGTGACTTCGGCCTCGTTCTTCGAGTTCATGCTGTAGCCGAGATATTTGAGCGCGATGCCCATGACGGCGCGCGCATCGGCCAGGAGGGCGATCTTGCCGGTATGGCTCGAATCGTCGAACAGCACCTTCCAGCTCTTCGGCTCCTCGATCTTCGACTTGCGATAGCCGATGCCGATCGTTCCCCACATATAGGGGACGCCGTATTTGAGGCCGGGGTTGAAGGCGGGGTCCGCGAACTGCTTGGCCGGATTGATGTTGGCCATGTTCGGGATCTTCGAATGATCGAGCGCCGTCAGCATGTTGAGGCTGATCATCGTCTCGATCATGTAGTCCGACGGAAAGATCACGTCGTAGCCGGGATTGCCGGCCTTGAGCTTGGCGAACAGTTCCTCGTTGTTGGCATAGAGGTCGTACTGAACCTGGATGCCGGTTTTGTCGGTGAAGGTCTGCAGCGTGGTTTCGCCGATGTAGGTGTCCCAGTTGTAGACGTTGAGCTTCTTTTCCTCTTCGGCCCACCCTTTGCGGGCGAAGCTGCCAAGGCTCACGCCGACCGCCACGGCGCCGGCGCCGGCGAGAAAGTTGCGGCGCGAGAACCGGGGTCGTGCAACACGGGTCATGATGGGTCGCCTCCTCGTGTATCTGTTCTTCGATAGCCACGACGAGAGCCTCGGCCCCAGGGGTCCGTTCGGACGTTCTCTCGGGTGACCGGCAGGCCCTGATGTTCGATCGCGGAGGGCCGGCACTCGAGGCCGCTCCGCCGCGGGCGGTCCCTACCATAGAAAGGCATCGCGGGCCGATCAACCCACTTCGGCTCGACCAGCCGGCCGATGGCGCCACGGCCTTCGGGCTAGCCGCTTGAAGAATCAGGAAACTTTTGCGGGCTCGCCGAGATCGGCGGGGGTCTTGCGCAACCGGCTCTGCGTCAGTTCGCCGGCCGCATCGAGGATCGGATAGGCGACCGATGTCAGATGCGAATTGATGCGCTTCAAGTCGCGCAGGATGTCGAGATGCAGGCTCGAAGTCTCGATGCTCTCGAGCTTGCCGCTGCGCAAGCGCGCGAAATGTCCTTCGGAAGCCGCGCGTTCCATCTCGCGGAATGTCACCTTCTCCTCGAGCAGCCGGCGCGCGAGCTTGACGTCGCCCGAGATGAACACGTTGAGGGCGAGCTTGAGATTGTTCTCCACGCGCTGGTGCATGTTGCAGATCTCGGCGAAACCCTCCGTCGAGAAGCGCAGCTTGTTCTTGATCTTCTTGGCGGCGAGCTCCATCAGGTTCTTGTCGATGATGTCGCCGATGTGCTCGAGGTTGGTGGTGAAGGTGATGACGTCGATCGACCGCTTCTGATCGGCCTTGTCGACGGCGTCCCGGCTCATCTCCGTGAGATAGAGCTTGATGGCCTCGTGCAGCTGGTCGACGCCGTCGTCGAGCGCCTCGACCTCGCGCAAGAGCTTGCGGTCGTCGTTGCGGAACACCTCGAGCGTCTGGCGCAGCATCTTCTCGATGATGTCGCCCATGCGCAAGGTTTCGCGCGCCGCGTTGGCGATGGCCACCGCCGGCGAGTCGAGCGCCGCCGTGTCCAGATATTGCGGCTTGCCCGGCTCCTCGCCGCGCGGCTTCTCCGGCAGGACGCGGGCGCAGAGTGCCGCCACCGGCCCGATCAGCGGCAGGAACAGGATTGCGATCGCGAGGTTGAAAGCGGTGTGGAAGTCGGCCACTTGGCGCGCGGCTGGCAGCTCGACGAGCTCCATAAAGGGCGCGATCAGCGACAGGAGCGGCAGCACGATGGCCACCCCGGTCAGGCGGAAGATGAAGTTGGCCAGCGGCACGCGCCGGGCTTCGGCGCCGGACGTCGCCGTTCCGAGGAGCGGCATGACGGTGGCGCCCAGATTGGCGCCCAATATCAGCGCGAAGGCGAGGGGCAGCGAGACGAGCCCGCCGGCGGCAAAGGCGATCACCAGCAGCACGATGGCGAGGCTCGAGGTCGAGAGCACGGTCAGCACGGCGGCCAGCAGCACCGCGAGCAGCGGCTCGCTGCCGAGCGCCCGGAACATCTCCATCAGGACCTGGGAGCCGCGCACCGGCTCGGCGGCGGCCCCGATCAGGCGCAGCGCCAGCAGCATCAGCCCGAGCCCGACAATCGTGCGGCCGATATCCTTGAGCCGGGTTGCCTGACTGCCGAGGAAGGCGACGACGCCGGCGAGGATCAGGAGCGGCGCCAGCTCGTGCGGCAGCAGCGAGACGATCTGCGCCACCACGCTCGAGCCGACGTCGGCGCCGAGCATGACGGCGAGTGCCGAGGCGGTGCCGACGAGGCCGTGCGAGGCGAAGGAGGCCGTCAGCAGGCCGGTCGCGGTGCTGCTCTGCAGCAGGATCGTGATGGCGAAGCCGGCGGCGAAGGCGGCGAAGCGGTTCTGCAGGCTGCGCCCCAGGCGCTTGCGCAAGTCGCCGCCGAAGGCGCGCATGACGCCGGTGCGGACCATGCGCAAGCCCCAGACGAGCAGCGCCGCCGCGCCCAGCAGGTTCACAAGGAAATCGGTGCCGTTGATACTGGCCTCCATGACGGGCCGGCGGCAGGCCTCTGCCCGGGTCCGGGCGGAGCCATCGCGCAGTGCGACGCCATGGCGTCGGCCGGCTCGCCCGTCCTTTGCGGGTTCAGTCTCTTACGGAGGCCGAACCGCGCCCGTCGGAACGGTGGGAACCCGACATAGCGCCGCCGTCATCGGATTGCAACAATTTCTCGGAAGCGTCATTTTTTCTGTCGCCAACGCGACAAGAAGGGCCGCTTGCAAAAGGCCTCGATCCATCGAATTTGGACCGGCGTCCTGGCGGTTCAATGCGCCGATCTCAGCGCCCGCGCGCCGGCAGCTCCACCACGCCGCGATCGGTGATGTGCATGCGGCTCAGCACGTGCTCCGCATGCGTCATGCGCCAGGAGAGCATCGCCTGGGCCAGGCGCAGCAATTCGCCCTGGCACTCCGGCCTTTCGGCCAAGTTCTCCTGCTCGAAGGGATCGCGCTCCATGTCGAAGAGGAGCGGCGGCTGCGCGGCGAAGTGGACATATTTGTAACGCTTGCCGCGGATCGCGGCGAGGCTGCACTGGTCGCTCGCGATGCCGAACATGGTTTCCGGCACCTGGTGGACGATGTCGCGGAAGTCGAACTCGAAGTGCACGGCCTCGCGCCAATCGGATGGCGCCTCGCCTTCGAGGAAGGGCAGAAGCGAGCGGCCGTCGCATTGATGCGGGATGTCGCGGCCGAGCCATTCGAGGATGGTCGGCATGATGTCGACCGCCTCGGTGAATTCGTCGATCTGGCGCCCGCGCGTGCCGTCGGCCGCGCGCCGCGGGTCGCGGATGACGAGCGGGATATGATAGGCCTGGTCGAAATAGCTGGTCTTGCCCCACAGCCAGTGGTCGCCCAGCATCTCGCCGTGATCGCTGGTGAAGACGACGAGGGTGTGCTGATCCTCGCCGGTCTCCTCGAGATGGGCCATGATCCGGCCGATCTGATCGTCGACCTGGGCGATCATGCCGTAATAGGTGGCGCGCAGCTGGCGCACCTCCGCCTCGCCGATTTCGAGCAGATCGTCCGGATAATGCTCGTTGAAGGCGCCTTTCTTGCGCAAGGTGGAGAGCGCGTATTTGAGGAAGGGGTGTTGTGCAGCCTCGGCATCCGGGGTGGGGGCGCGCGCCGCCATCGGCATGTCGGCCGGATCGTACATCGCGTTATAGGGCTCGGGCGCGATGATGGGCGGGTGCGGCCTCAAGAAGACGAGGTGCGCGAACCAGGGTTGGTCGCGCCTGACCGAGAGCCAGCGCAGCAGCGCGTTCGCCATGAAGGTGGTTTCGCTGTCTTCGGCCGTGAAGATCGGCGGCGCGAAGGAGTGGCCGCGGCCCGGGGGCGTCTCGAAGGCGGCCCTCGGCTTGTAGACGTCGTGGCGGCCCTCGAACTTGTATCCTTTGGCCTTGAGGTCGGCGATCCAGGGCGCCATGTGGTCGGGGAGCTGGACGCCCACGGTCATGCCCGGCAGCACGCCTTCATAGGTCGTCAGCGCCGGATCGCCGGGCGCGTAGCGGCGCGGATCGGGGCTGGTGTCGGTATAGCCGAACAGCGTCGGATCGTAGCCGGCCTTGCGCGCCTCGAGCGCCAGGTTGGTATGGCGCGCGTCGAGCGGGGTGCCGTTGCGCCCCGAGCGGTGGTTCATCAGATACATGCCGGTCAGCATGCTGGTGCGCGAGGGGCCGCAGGGCGAGGCTTGCGCGTAGTGACGCTTGAAGAGCACGCCTTCGCTGGCGAGCTTGTCGATGTTTGGCGTCTTCACACGAGGATGGCCGACCGCCGAAAGACATTCGGCGCGCCATTGATCGACGCTGATGAAAAGCACCTTGCGAATCGGCAGATCGGACATGACGGGTTGGCTCTTCCTTCGGGACCGAAAACCATGACGCCACGCGCATAGGCGCGCTCGGCGCTATCCGCATGAGGCAGCGCCGGCGAGACTACAGCATGGGCTGCCGGATTATGCCTTGATTCGCGACATTTGCGGATCGTAGAGCGGCTCGAGACGGAGCTCGGCCGGCACACGCTCGGCCGCCACCTCGAGCTCGTAGCGGCCGGATTCGAGCCAGTCCGTCGGCACGCCCTCGGGATTGCGGACATAGCCGAACCCGATGTTGCGCTCGACCGTATAGCCCCAGCCGGCGCTGGTGAGCCAGCCGACCTGCCTTCCGTCGCGAAAGATGGTCTCGCGGCCCAGGAGCACGATCCCGGGATCGGCCACGGTGAAGCCGGCGAGCCGCTTCTTGAGCGGATGGCGCGCCTGCTCGATCAGCGCCTCGCGCCCGAGAAAGGGCAGGTTGCGCTTGAGCTTGACGGCCCAGCCCAGCCCTGCCTCGAGCGGCGTATGGTCGGGGCCGATGTCCGAGCCCCAGGCGCGATAGCCCTTCTCGAGCCTGAGCGATTCGATCGCCCGGTAGCCGCAATTGGCGATGCCATGCGGCCGGCCCGCCGCCATCAGCAGATCGTAGACGGCGCCCGCCGCCTCCACTGGGAAATGCAGCTCCCAGCCGAGCTCGCCGACATAGGTGACGCGCAGCGCGCGCACCGGCGTGCCGGCGATCATGACCGTCTGCCAGCTGCCGAAGGGGAAGGCCTTGTTCGAGAAATCGGCGCCCGAGGCGGCGGCGAGCATTTCGCGCGATTTCGGCCCCATGACGGCGAGCACCGCATAGGCCGAGGTCACGTCGATGAGGCGCGCATCGAGCCCTTCCGGAATCGCCCGCTCGATCCAGGAGAAGTCGTGCGTGGCGAAGCCGGTGCCGGTCACGATGTAGTAGCTGTCGGGCGCCAGGCGCGACACCGTCACGTCGCACTCGATGCCGCCGCGCCGATTGAGCATCTGGGTATAGACCAGGCGCCCCGGCGCCTTCGCCACGTCGTTGGCGCAGATCCAGCTCATGGCTTGCTCGGCGTCGCGGCCGATCAGCAGGAACTTGGCGAAGGAGGTCTGGTCGAAGATGCCGACCCGCTCGCGCACGGCGCGATGCTCCTCGCCCACCGCCTCGAACCAGTTCTGGCGCCCGTAGCTGTAGGCGTCCCTGGGCTCCGTGCCCGGCGGCGCGAACCAGTTGGGCCGCTCCCAGCCGAGCTTGGAGCCGAAGCAGGCGCCCTGCGCCTTGAGCCGCTCGTAGAGCGGCGAGACGCGCACGGGCCGGCCGCTCTCGAGCTCCTCGTGCGGCCAGGCCATCGAATAGTGATGCGCATAGGCTTCGAGCGTGCGGGTCAGCACCCATTTCGGGTCCTGATGCACCTGGCCGAAGCGGCGGATGTCGACCGGCCAGAGATCCATCGGCGGCTCGCCGGCGACGATCCATTCGGCGAGCGCCCGGCCGGCGCCGCCGCCCGACGCGATGCCGAAGGCGTTGAAGCCGGCGCCGACATAGAAGCCCTTCAGCTCCGGCGCCTCGCCGAGGATGAAGTTGCCGTCGGGCGTGAAGGATTCCGGCCCGTTGATGAGCTGCTTGATGCCGGCGCTGTGGAGGGCGGGGATGCGGCCCAGGAGCCGCTCCATCATCGGCTCGAAATGGTCCCAGTTGGATTCGAGCAGCGCGAAATGGAATCCCTCGGGAATGCCGTCGAGCGCCCACGGGATCGGATTGGGCTCGTAGCCGCCCACCACCAGCCCGCCGACCTCCTCCTTGCCGTAGATGAGCCGGTCGGGGTCGCGCAGCGTCGGCAGGTTGCGCGGCACGCCGTCGATCGGCTCGGTGATGAGATACTGATGCTGCACCGACTGCAGCGGCACGTTGACGCCGGCGAGCCTGCCCACCTCGCGCGCCCACTGGCCGGCGCAATTCACCACCACCTCGGCCGCGATCTCGCCCTCGACCTCGCCCTGTTTCGCCACCACGCCGGTCGCGCGGCCGTCTTTCGTCAGGACGCCGATGACGCGGATTTCCTCGATGATCTTGACGCCGCCGCTGCGCGCGCCCTTGGCCAGCGCCTGCGTGATGTCGGCCGGGTTGGCCTGCCCGTCGGTCGGCAGGAAGGCGGCGCCGACCACGTCCTCCACCATCATCGGCGGCCACAGCCGCCGGGCTTCCGCCGGCGTCAGCAGATGCATCTCGAGGCCGAAGCTGTGGGCCGTGGTCGCCTGGCGTTTGATCTCGGTCAGGCGCTCGGCATTGCAGGCGAGCCGCAGGCCGCCGTTCATCTTCCAACCGGTCGAAAGACCCGTCTCGGCCTCGAGCGTGCGATAGAGCTCGACCGAGTTCTTGAGCAGCTGGGTGATGTTGGCGGATGTGCGCAGCTGGCCCACCAGGCCCGCGGCGTGCCAGGTCGAGCCGCTGGTGAGCTTGTGGCGCTCGAGCAGGACGACGTCCTTCCAGCCGAGCTTGGCCAGATGGTAGGCGGTGCTGCAGCCGATGATGCCGCCGCCGATGATGACGACGCGCGCGTGCGACGGGAGGGATGTCATGGGCTCCTCAGTGCTGCTTCAGATCGGCATAGGCGCGGGCGAAGCGCGCCATGTAGTCGTCGGTGTAGGCGACGTAATCGAAGTCGAGCGTGGAGTGATGCTCGGCGATCATGCTCCACATCGTCTCGCGCAGCAGCGAAGCGCATTTCATCGCGCGATAGCGGGCTTTGAGGGCGTCATCCACCGGTCGCTCGAAATAAGCGTCGAGCAGCCAATCCTCGTCCGCCGCCGGAACGCTGTTGTTGGAGCAGAGATTGCCGAGATCGAAGAGGGGGCTCGAGAAGCCGGCATAGTCGTAATCGATGAGCCAGAGCCGCTCGCCGTCGTCGATGAAGTTGCCGGCCAAGAGGTCGTTGTGGCCGAACACCACGTCGATGGGGCCGACACGTGCCTTCAGATCCTCGGCGATGGCGAGCAGGCGGTCGAGTCCCGGCACCATGCGGCTGTTGCTCTCCCTGAGCGTGGCTGCATAGTCGCGAAAGATGTGGAACGGCCAGAACATGAGCACGGGCCCGCGCAGATGTTTCGGCAGCTCGTAATGGCAGCGCTTCAAGAGCGGCAGGATGCGCTCGAGCATCGGGCGCTCGCGGACCATCTCCGGCGTGAGCGTCCGGCCTTCGATGAAGCGGAACACGAGCGCGCCCGGCTCGCAGTGGACGATCTCGGGCGCCAGCCCCACGGCATGGGCCGCGCGGCTCGCATTGAGCTCGGCGAAGCGCATCACGCCATGGACCGGGATGTCGTCGCCGATGCGCACGAAATAGCGCTGGCCGTGATCGCGGACCTCGAAATTCGCGTTGGTGATGCCGCCCTTGAGCGGGACCGGATCGACCGGCCCCAGCCAGCAACTGAGCGCCGCGGCACGTGCGCGCGGATCGGCCCCGTTCGGCATGGCCTGTCCCCCATTTCCGGTATGGCATCCCGTCTCGCCGGCAGCATCGAGCCGGCCTGGATCCCATGACAATGCGGCGCCGCGGTCCGGGCAAGGCCGATTGCCACAAATCCACAAAATCCCATAGGCGGCGGCGAAAAGTCGTGCAAAATGCCACAGAAAGTGGCCGGATCTGCGGGTAGCCGCCGAATAAGACGTGTTGATTTTGGGAATTCAATGACTGCAAATCCTCAAGCTCGGCGCCGGGCGATTCTGGAAACGGTCGCCACCGAGGGCTCTTCTCGCGTCTTGGATCTGGCCGCCCGGCTGGGCGTTTCCGACGAAACCGTTCGCCGCGATCTCAAGCAGTTGGCGGCCGAAGGCTTAGTGCGAAAGGTCCATGGCAGCGTGTTGGCACCGGAGCCATCGGGCGAGCCCGGCTTCCACCAGCGCATGGGGCAGCAGGCGGAGGCCAAGAAGGCGATCGCCCAGTTGGCGGCAGCCCAGGTGCGCAACGGCGATTCTCTGCTGCTCGATACCGGCAGCACCACCGCCTACGTGGCTCGCGCGCTGCGCCATCACCGCAATCTGCTGGTGGTCACCAACTCCGTGGACATTGCGCGCATGCTCGCGACGCGCAACGGCAACCGCGTCTACATGGCGGGCGGCGAGCTCAGGGCCGACGACGGCGCCGCGTTGGGCGCCTCCGCGATCGCCTTCGTGCAGCAGTTTCGCGTGCGCCTGGCTTTTCTTTCCATCGGCGCCATCGATCTCGAGGACGGGCTGATGGATTTCTATCTGGAAGAGGCGGAGTTCTCGCGCGTGGCGATGCAGCGCGCCGAGCGGACCCTCATCGTCGCGGACCGGTCCAAGTTCGGGCGCCGCGCGCTCGTCAGCGTGTGCCCGCTTTCGGCGATCGAGACCCTGATCACCGATGCGCCGCCGCCGCCGCCGTTCCTCGAGCGCCTGCGCAAGGCCGACACCACGGTGCTGGTCGCCGAACGCGCCGGCCGCTGACGCGCCGGTCACGCCAGCCCGAGGCGCCGGCGTGCGCGTCCGCTCCCGGCACCGATCAGCCGATCGGCCACGATGCCGATGAAGGCGACGGCGAGGCCGGCCACGATGCCGCGCCCCGAATCCGCCTTCGCCAGCGAGATGAAGACCTCCTGCCCCAGATCGCGCGTGCCCACCATGGCGGCGATGATCAGCATGGAGAGCGCCAGCAGAATGGTCTGGTTGATGCCGAGCATGATCTCGGGCAGGGCCAGGGGGAGCTGCACGCGCCAGAAGATCTGCCGGCGCGTGCAGCCCGAGACGGTCGCGGCCTCGATCAGCGCCGGCGGGACCTGGCGGATGCCGTGGTCGGTATAGCGGATGGCCGGAACGATGGCGAAGGACACGACGGCAATGAGCGCCGTCACGTCGCCGACGCGAAACAGCATGACGACGGGAATCAGGAACACGAAGGAGGGCAGGGTCTGCAGCGTATCGATGATCGGCGTGATGATGCCGTGCGCCCTGTCGCTGCGCGCGCCCCAGACGCCGAGCGGAATCCCGATGAGCGCCGAGATGATCGACGCGATGCCGCAGAGATAGACCGTCGACATCGTCTTCTCCCAGAGGCCGACCGCCGCGCAGAAGAAGGTGAGGCCGGCGGCCAGTGCGGCCAGCCTGAGCCCGCCCAGCCGCCAGCCGGCAAGGCCGAGAAGACCGGCCGCGGCGAGCCACGGCATTCCTTCGAGGAAGGTGCGGACGGGGTTGAGAACGTTCAGGAGCAGGAAGGTGCGAAAGGTTTCGATCGCGTCGAAGAAGTTCTGGGTGATCCAATCCACCATCGCCTTCCAGATCGGCGCGGTGCTGATGGTGATCGAGGCCGGCACCTTGTAGAGCGCGGGCCAGGCGATGCTGACGAGCGTGGTCAGGGCGAGTGCCGCGAGCGCGGCAGTCATGTAGGGATGGCGCCGCCACAGCGCGCCCTCCGGATGGATCGCGGGACGCTGATGGGCGGCGGCCTGGCTCAGGCGGTCGAGCGCGATGGCAAGCGCGACGATGGCGAGGCCGGCCTCGAGCGCGACGCCGACCTTGAGCGCTCTGAGCGCCAGCAGCACGTCGTAGCCGAGCCCGCCGGCACCGATCATGGACGAGATGATCACCATGTTGAGCGACAGCATGATCACCTGATTGACGCCGACCATGAGCGTCGGGCGCGCCGCCGGCAGCAGCACGCGCCAGAGCTTCTGCTGGCGCGTGCAGCCGGCCATCTCGCCGAAGTCGTCGATCTCCTGCGGCACGCGCTGCAGCGCCAGGATGGTGGCGCGCACCATCGGCGGGGTGGCAAAAATGCCGGTCGCGAGCATCGCCGACACGGGGTTGTTGCCGAACAGCAGCAGCATCGGCACCAGATAGGCGAAGGTCGGCATCGTCTGCATCAGGTCGAGGCAGGGGGTGATGAGCAGCCGATCGATCGTCGGATGCTTGTAGCCCCAGACGCCGAGCAGCAGGCCGGTGGCAACGCAGTAGGGCACGCAGATCGCGATCAAGGCCAATGTCAGCATCGCGCTTTCCCACTGGCCGAAGAGAGCGATGTAGAGGAAGCAGGCGCCGGCCGCGAGCGCCAGCGACCGGCCCCCCAGCGCCAATCCCGCAACGGAAATGGCGATGACGAGGCCGAGCCAAGAGAGGCGCGGGATCGTCAACGCGGCTTCGCCTCGGCCGAACTGGAAGTTCTTCGACAAGAGCCCGAAGGCGGCATCGAGCGGCACGCCGACGATGTCGGAGAAGCCGCGCGTGAGCCAGGCGAGGTTGACCTTCGTCCAGTTCATGACCGCGCTGATCCAGCTCGCGAGCGGCACGACCCAGTCCTTGGGATAATCGACCGCCCAGGGCAGAACGTCGCCGTAGAGATAGAGCAGCGCCGAGACGAGAAGGGCTGCCGCCCAGATCCAGACCCAGGGATCGGCTGCGGTCCGGCGCGCTTCTCGGGCCTGGGTGAGGGCGCTCATGCCGCCGCCTCGCGGCCGGCGAGCAGGTTGACGACAGCCTGCGGCGTGACCTCGCCGATGATCCGTCCGGCACCGTCGACGACGGCGAAGGGCTGGCCGGCCGCGACGATATCGGCGGCGAAGCTCGCGACCTTCGCCGTTGCCGGCACGCGGTTGGCGGCATCCGCATTCGCGCCGGCCGGCGACATCAGGCTCTTCGCCGACAGGACCTTGGCGCGCTGGACGTCGCGGGTGAACTCGGCGACATAGTCGGTTGCCGGGCGCGTCACCAGCTCCTCGGGCGTGCCGATCTGGATGATCTCGCCATCCTTCATGATGGCGATGCGATCTGCGAGCCGGATCGCCTCGTCGAAATCGTGCGTGATGAAGACGATGGTCTTGTGCAGCACGTTCTGCAGCCGCATCAGCTCCTGCTGCATCTCGCGGCGGATCAAGGGATCGAGCGCGGAGAAGGGCTCGTCGAGGAACCAGATTTGCGGCTCGACCGCGAGGCTGCGGGCGATGCCGACGCGCTGCTGCTGCCCGCCCGACAATTCGCGCGGGTAGAAATTCTCCCGGCCCTTGAGCCCGACCAGCTCGATCATTTCTCTCGCCCGCGCCTCGCGCTGGGCGCGCGGCTTGCCCTGGACCGAAAGGGGGAAGGCCACGTTCTCGAGAACGGTGAGATGAGGCAGCAGAGCGAAGTGCTGGAACACCATGCCCATCCGATGCCGCCTGATCTCGATCAGTTCGCGCTCCGAGACCTGCAGCAGGTTCCGCCCGTCGAACATGATCTCGCCGGCGGTCGGCTCGATCAGCCGCGCCATGCATCGCAGCAGCGTCGACTTGCCCGAGCCCGAGAGGCCCATGATGATGAAAATCTCGCCTTCTTTGACCTCGACGCTGGCATTGCGCACCGCGCCGACCAGACCGGCGGCAGCGAGCGCCGCGGCAGTTGGGCTTCCGCCTTCGGCTGCGAGCATCTGCTCGGCCCCGCGCCCGAACACCTTCCAGACATTGCGGCAGGCCAGCATCACCGTTCGGCCGTTGGCAGCGGCCGATATCGTCGTTGTCGGTGGGCTTGCGTTCATCCCGTCGTTCCCCGTCCCCTCGATCGGATTGCCGCGCCCGGCAGGTTGCCGCGTACGCCGCACCGCGGTTCCTTACCGAAAATGAGCGGAAAGACCGGTTCGGGACACGCCGTGCCTCGAACCGGCCTCTCCAGCCTGTGACGAACTCAGCTTGCGCTGCCTGCCGCAGGGCGGCGCGTTACTTCGCCCATTCGCGCCATGTCGCCTCGTGGGCATCGACCCAGGCCGTGGCGACGTCCTCGATCGACTTGCCCTCGAGATCGACCTGACCCGTCAAGCCGTTCAGGTCGTTGGCGTCGATGACGTAGGCCTTGGCGACCTTGTAGGCGACCGGCCACTGGTCCTTCATCCCGGCCCATGCGTATTTCCAGATTTCGCCGTGCGGCTTGCCGCAGTCGTGCGCCAGGTCGGGGTTGATGCCCCATTTGGGGTCGTTGTAGCAGTCGGCCGTATATTCCGGAAATTGCACCCATTCGCCCTGGTACTTCGAGGGCGCCCAATGCGGCGAGTAGATCCACAGCATGATCGGGGCCTTGCGCTGATAGGCGGAATCGAGTTCCGCGAACATCGCAGCGTCGGTGCCGGCATGGACTACGACGAAGGGCAGCTTCAGCGCCTCGACCCGCTCGTCGTCGAACCCTTCCCAGGTCACCGGGCCGCCGAGATAGCGGCCCTTCGGCGCCGTCTCGGGCGTCGAAAAGGCTTCGGCGCATTTCGGGTCCAGGAGCGTCTTCCAGTCGGGCAGGCCGGGGCACTTCTCCTTCATGTAGAGCGGATACCACCATTCCTCCTTGGCCTTCGGGCCGAGCGCGCCGAGCCGCTCGGTCTGGCCGGTCGCATCGGAGGCCTTCATCGCCTCGCCGGCCGTCGTATCCCAGTATTCGAGGGCGACGGTCAGGTCGCCGTTGGTGAGACCGGTGGTGAGGCTCGAGAGATAGTCCGCGGTCGGATATTCGACCGTGTAGCCGAGCCGTTCGAGGATGGTGCCGAGAATCTTCGCGTTGATGTTGACGCTGGTCCAGTCGAACAGCGCAATCTTGATCGGGTCGGTCGATTCCGGCACGCCGGCTTTCGCCGGAGCCGTCGCCGCCGCCGCCAGCGCCAAGCCGCACACGGCGGCCGTGACACCGGCGAGGGCCCTGAAGCCTGTCGCCATCGTGGTTCCTCCCTGATTTTTGGTGGCGCCGGTTGCGCGTCCTCGCTCCTGCGCTCATTTGCCGCAGAATGAAAGCGCGGACCGTGCATGCTTGGCAAGCCGTAACCGCGCGCGGCCATACCAATTCCAGGCCAATTGCCGAATTCGGCCGGCGAAGGCCGCTTGCGAGCCGATGCGCTAGATGTCCTCGGGCGCGAGCGCGAGCAGGCTGCCGGGTCCGTTCACGGCGGCCGCGGCAAGCGCGCCGGTTCGTGGCAGAAGATTGTCGGCATAGAACCGCGCCGTCGCCAGCTTGGCGGCGAGGAACGCGTCGTCGGTGCCGTTTGCGGCCATGCGGCGGCGGGCGGCTGCGGCCTGACGCGCCATGAGCCAGCCGCCGATGGCCGTACCGGCGAGCTCGAGATAGGGCGTGGCACCCGCCAGTGCCCGCGGCAACTCCTTCGGCATCCGCTCGACGAGCCAGCGCGTCGTCGCATCGAGATCGTCGAGCGCTGCCTCCAGCGTCCGACCGATGCCGGTCAGATCGCTGTCGCCGCTCTCGGACAAGCTCGCGGCGTCCGCGCGCATCTCCGCCAGCAGCGCCGTCATGGCGGCACCCCCGTCGCGCCCGAGCTTGCGCCCGACCAGGTCGATCGCCTGGATGCCGTTGGTGCCCTCGTAGATCGGCGCGATGCGCGCGTCGCGCAAATGCTGCGCGGCGCCGGTGCCTTCGATGTAGCCGAGACCGCCATGGACCTGGATGTTGAGCGAGGCGACATCGACCCCGCGGTCGGTGCACCAGGCCTTGGCGATCGGCGTCATCAACTCGGCATGGGCGAGCGCCGTGGCGCGTCGGCTTGCCTCCGGCTCGCACTTGGCGCGGTCGAGCGCACCGGCGGTGAGATAGATGATGGCGCGCATGGCGTCGGTGAGTGCCCGCATCGTCATCAGCGTGCGGCGCACATCGGGATGGCGAATGATCGGTACGGGCTCGCCGTCGCGTGCCTCGGCCAGGCGGCTCTGGACGCGCTGACGGGCATAGCTGCGCGCTTGCTGCAAAGCGCGCTCGGCGATGGCAAGGCCCTCGATGCCGACCGCGAGCCGCGCGTTGTTCATCATCGTGAACATGTACTCCATGCCGCGCTGCTCCTCGCCGATGAGGAAGCCCACGGCGCCGCCGTTCTCGCCGTAGCTCATCACGCAGGTGGGGCTCGCCTTGATGCCCATCTTGTGCTCGAGCGAGAGGCAGCGCAGGTCGTTGCGCCGGCCCGGAGCGCCGTCGGCGTTGGGCAGGAACTTCGGCACGATGAAGAGCGAGATGCCCTTGGTGCCGGCCGGCGCGCCAGCCGTGCGCGCCAGCACCAGATGGACGATGTTCTCGGTGAAATCCTGCTCGCCATAGGTGATGAAGATCTTCTGGCCGGTGATGCGGTAATGGGCGCCGTCCTTGACCGCCCGCGTCCTGAGCGCGCCCACATCGGAGCCTGCCTGCGGCTCGGTCAGGTTCATGGTGCCGGCCCATTCGCCCGACACGAGCTTGGGCAGGTAAAGTGCCTGCTGCTCGGGCGACCCATGGCGCTGCAGCGCCTCGACGGCGCTCTGCGTCAGGAGCGGGCAGAGCGAGAAGGCCATGTTGGCCGAGGACCACATTTCCTGCAGCGCCGAGGCAAGCGCCCAGGGCAGGCCCTGTCCGCCCCATCGCGGCTCGAACGGCACGCCGTTCCAGCCGCCTTGCGCGAAGGCGCGGTAGGCCTCTTTGAAGCCCTTGGGCGTAACGACAACGCCGTTCTCGATGCGGCTTCCTTCCTGGTCGCCGATCGAGTTCAGCGGCGCCAGCATCTCGGCTGCGAACCTGCCGGCTTCGCCCAGGATCTGGTCGATCAGCTCCGGCGTGGCGTCCTCATAGCCGGGCAGCCTGGCGATGCCGGCGAGGTCGGCGATTTCGTCCAGCACGAAGCGCATCTCGGACAGAGGCGCGGCATAGCCGGTCATGGAGCCATCCTCTCAAATCACTTTGCCGGGATTCATGATGCCGAGCGGATCAAGCGCGGCCTTGATCGCCCGCAGGGTCGCCCGCTCGGTCTCGGACTTGTAGCGGTCGGCCTCGCCGCGCCGGAGCTGCCCCAGGCCGTGCTCGGCGCTGAAGGAGCCGCCCATCGCTACCGCGAGATCGTGAACGGCGCGGGTGAGCTCGGGCCCGCGCGCGAGGAAATCGGCAGCGGCCATGTCCTTCGGCTGGCAGAGATTGAAATGGACATTGCCGTCGCCCAGATGGCCGAAGGGAACGGGCCGCACGCCGGGAAGCCGTCGAGTCACTTCCGTCTCGGCGCGGGCGATGAATTCCGCCACCCGCGAGACCGGCACGGCGATATCGTGCTTGATGCTGGCGCCCTCGAGGCGCTGCGCCGCGACGATGGCCTCGCGCAGATGCCAGAGCCGGCGCGCCGCCGCCTCGCTCTCGGCGATCGTCGCATCGCGCACGAGCCCGTCCTCGAGGCCCCGGGCCAGCAACGCCTCGACGGCCTCGCGCAAGCCCCGCCCGCTCGCGCCGGCGCAGGCTTCGATCAGCACATGCTGCGGATGGGGTCCGGGCAGCGGGTCGATGGTGCCCGGGACGTGCGCGCGGGCCATCTCGATCAGATTGCGCGGGATCAGCTCGAAGCTCGTGAGCGCGTCGCCGGTCGCCGCACGGGCGCGCGCCAGCAGCGCCGTGGCGGAGGCCACGTCGGGCAAGGCGGCGAAGGCGGTCACGCGCTCGGCCGGCTTCGGGAAGAGCTCGAGCACGGCCGCGGTCACGATGCCGAGCGTGCCCTCGGCGCCGATGAAGAGCTGCTTCAGGTCGTAGCCCGTGTTGTCCTTGCGCAGTGCCTTGAGCCCGTTCCAGACCTCGCCCGAAGGCAGCACGACCTCGAGCCCCAGCACGAGCTCGCGCATGTTGCCGTAACGCAGGACCGCAACGCCCCCGGCATTGGTCGAGATGTTGCCGCCGATCTGGCAGGTGCCTTCAGCGCCGAGGCTCAGGGGGAAGAGCCGGTCGACGGCCGAGGCCGCCTCCTGCACGCGCTGCAGCACGCAGCCGGCCTCGACCGTCATGGTGAAGTTGGCCGGGTCGACGGCGCGGATTCGATTCATCCGGGCGAGCGACAGCACCACTTGGTCGCCGTCTGCCGAAGGCGTAGCACCGCCGCAAAGCCCCGTATTGCCGCCTTGCGGCACGATACCGATTCGCGCCTCCGCGCAAAGCCGCACCGCCGCCGCCACTTCCTCGGTGCTGGCGGGCATGAGCAGCGCCGCGGCGCGGCCGTGGAACGTCTGGCGCCAGTCGGTCAGATGGGGCGCCATCCGTTCCGGGTTCTCGGTGAAGCCCTGGGGCCCCAGGAGTTCGCCGAGCCGGCGTGCGAGCGTGGCGTCGAAACCCTGGGCTCTCGTCGGAAAGGCGGCGCTCATGCGGCCAAGTTTACCGGGGCACTCCACGATCGAACAGCGCCCATGACCGGAGCGGGCGATGGCCCGGCAAGGGCTTTCAGCGCGGGCTCGTGCGCGGCGCCGCCGCTCGGCGCAGACGGTCGTTGATGGCGCGGCCGAGACCTTCCTCCGGTATCGGCATGACCGCGATGCGCGCGAGCCCGCGCGCGCGCGCCTCGCGGTCGAGCCGGCGCAGATAGGCGAAGAGGCTGGCGGCCGCCTCCGCGAGGTCGCCCGACGCGCTCAGATTGAGAACGAGGGCGGCGCCAAGGGGGACGGCGGGACCGAAGGCGAGCAGCGCCTCGTCGGCTCGGGCTTGTGTCGCGTCGAGCCGCAGCGGCAGTTCCGGCGCATAGTGGCTTGTCAGCATGCCGGGCGCCTTCGGCTGCCGACCCTCGCCGGCATGCGCGACGGGCCCGAGGACCGCTGCGATCGCCTCTTCCGTGACGGCCCCCGGGCGCAGCAGCACCGGCTCGCGACCGCTCAGATCCAGCACCGTGGATTCGATCCCGACCGCGCAGGGACCGCCGTCGAGAATCAGCGCCACGCGATCGCCCAGCTCTTCGGCCACATGCTCGGGCCGGGTCGGGCTGACGCGCCCCGAGCGGTTGGCGCTGGGAGCCGCCAGCGGCTTGCCGAAGCGGGCCAGTAGGCGCTGCGCCACCGGGTGGCTCGGCACGCGCACGGCCTGGGTCTCGAGCCCGGCACTCGCCAGCAGCGAGACCCGGCAATCGGGCCGGCGCGCGAGAACGAGGGTGAGAGGACCCGGCCAGTGGCGTTCGGCCATCCGGCGGGCCCGCTCGTCGAAGACGACATCGCGCGCCGGCGCATCGGCGTCCGCGTAATGCGCGATCAAGGGGTTGAAGCGAGGGCGGTCCTTGGCCGCGAAGATGGCGGCCACGGCGCGGTCGTTGGTGGCATCGCCCGCCAGCCCGTAGACGGTTTCGGTCGGGATCGCCACCAGCCGGCCTTGGGCGAGCGCCTCGACCGCTTGCGCGATGGCCGCATCGGTCGGCGGCAGGATGCGGGGCGCGGCGGCGCTCACGCCTGGCGCCCGCGCGCCACGAAATGCGGGTTCTCGAAGCCGGGCTTGCCGTAGCCGAGCTCGCGACCGTCGAGCGTGCGCACGCTGCCGCCGGCCGCCTCCAGCACGGCCTGGCCGGCGGCCGTATCCCACTCCATGGTGCGGCCGAGCCTCGGGTAGATGTCGGCGAGCCCCTCGGCGATGCGGCAGAACTTGAGCGAGCTGCCGGCACTCTCGAGCGCGGCCACCCGCTCCCCGGCCAGGAAGGCGTCGAGCGCCGCCGCGTCGCTGTGCGATCGGCTCGCCAGCACGATGGCGCCGCTCCCGGGCTGGACGCGCGCGGCGATCGGCCGCGGCGTATCGCCCTTGTGCGAGAGCGTGGCACCGCCGTCGATCGCGCCGGCATAGGTCGTGCCCAGCGCCGGCAGATGCACCACGCCCAGCACGGGCTTGGTGCCTTCGATCAAGGCGATGTTCACGGTGAACTCGCCATTGCGGCTGATGAATTCCTTGGTGCCGTCGAGCGGATCGACCAGCCAGAAGCGCCGGTGCGGGTCGTCCGCGCTGCCGATGGCGGGCACCCGGCCGGCTGCGGTCGCTTCCTCGGATACCACCGGCACGCCCGGCAGCAGCGGGGCGAGCGCCTCGAGGATGACCGCTTCGGCGGCATGGTCCGCGGCCGTGACCGGCGAGGTATCCGCCTTGCTCGTCACCGCGATCGGCCCCTGGTAGAAACGCAGGATTTCCTCGCCGGCCTTCTCCGCCATGGCCGAAAGGGCACGGAGAAGCGCCCGCGTCTCGCGGGTGTCGCCGCTCATCGGGAGACCCCGGCGGCAAAGCGGATCGTTGGCATGGCGTCGGCGCGGGGCAGTGTGATGTCGTCGGCATAGCGACCGCGTCCGGTCAGGAAGCGCGGGTCCTCGGTGCGCCGCACCGGTCGGCCGATGCCGAACTGTTCCATTCTCATCCTCTCAGGGGCTGGTGCCGAACCCGCTCGGGGCTCCGCGGCCGCGATGATAGGCAGCCGCTGCGTCGGAACCAACGGAATTCTTCGATATGTCAGCAGCTTGGCGACTTCTTGATCAACACGGCTCTGAATTTATGCAAATGTCCATCAAATATAATTCGAGGCGATTTCAAGATCTTCGCGGGACAACAAAAGAAATACGGTTGCAATTCATGTTTGCTTTAGCGCTTCCGGTCATATTGCCTCTCGGCGGAAGACGCCGCGCTCCGCGGTTTTCGGAACGCCCCCGCCAGCGAAGGTCGTCTTCCGTGCTCGGGCCTGTCCGCCGGCGCGCCCCACTCGCCGGCGGCGGTCTCGGCGGTGGCCGGCGATCGCCAATCCCAGCGGTTGTTTCAGGGGTGACCCGGCTTCTCGGTTCCGGCCGGCGAATCCGATCCCGTCACCGGCGATCGCGGCCACCGCCGTTCTCGTTTCCAATCAGGGCCGACGGTCTGCAAGGCGCCGCCGGCCATGCCAGCCGCGCTCGTCGGCTTGGCCACGATCCGTTTCATGTCCGCGTGGCCGGCAATTCCGCTATCGCGACTGAAAACTTCTTGGAACGGTGCCACGCAGCCACGGGTGGCGCGATACGGGTCGGAACTTTATGTATATTTGCTCATCAACGATTCTTTGCCGGCAGCTTGCGCCGCTGACATCGTCGGACAGTAAAGGAGCGGCAGGTGCAATTCATATTTTTCGCCGCCGCCGCTGTGGCGACCTATTTCGCGGCGGATCGACTCGTCGATTGGATCGAGCGGCGGCGCAAGGAGCGCTTTGTCGATCGCACGATCCTGTTTTTCGCCATCTATCTGGGTTTGCTGCTCGTCGTCTTCTTTGCGATCCGGCGTATCGGCGGCGAGTAGACGCCGCGGCCGACGCGCGGAAGCGCGCCGCAAGAACGGTCGTGCCTTGTGTCACCGCCGCGAACGGGAAGGGCCCGTGTGGGCGGGCTGCGATAGCCGCCTTCGCACCGGTTGTCTTTGCGATGGATCAATTTCACCCGATGACATTCCTGCTATAGGCACCCCCGTATCCAGGCGAGAGCAGGCCCAAGCGGCCGCCACAGGACGGCCGCAGGGGGGCGGGGAGGCGGTGGTGGCGTCGCATTCGGATGAACCGGGGGCGGGCACGCAGCCCGAAGGCGGGGCCGAAGGTCCGGCTGAGCGTGTCCCGATCATGCAGCGGGTCTTGGACAACCCCTTCTTGCTTCTGTTCTTGGGAGTCGCATCGCCCGCCATCTTCTATTTGATCTGGGGGATCATGGAGGTCGCCCAGATACCCATCAGCAAATAGGGGGAATAGCCATGGCCATCCATCCCCCTGAAGATCGTCTGTGGTGGAAGCTGCCGGTTGCCCGCGCCGAACTGGTCTGGATCGCGGTCGCTTTCGTCTGGGGCCTGGTGATGTTCTTCACCATGATCTACTGGCACGTCGGCGGCAAACAGAACCTGTCGAACGAGGCATACCGCATCGATCCCGATGTCTATGCCGCTCGTGCCCAGGCGATGGTCGACCAGTTCCAGGTTCGCGAAGAAGCCGATACCGGCGTCCCGGTGGTTCACCCGCTGCCCGGCAGCGACGTTTATCTGGTCGCCCGGATGTGGGAGTGGTGGCCGGTCCTGGAGCTCGAGAAAAACCAGAGCTATCGCCTGCATCTCTCCTCGCTCGATCTCCAGCACGGCTTCTCGCTCCAGCCGGTCAATATCAACATCCAGGTCCAGCCGGGCTACGAGCAGATCATCACCATCCAGCCCGACGTCGCGGGCGAGTACAGCATCGTGTGCAACGAGTTCTGCGGAATCGGCCATCACGTCATGGCCGGCCGCATCCATGTGGTCGAGAAGTGACCAGGGGGTGAGGCGATGAGCGCGAGCGCCGACTTCCGAGTTTGTCCTCAAACGGGCCTGCGTGTTTTCTTCTCGGCCGAGTGGCTGATCAAAGCCAATGCGGTGGCCGGCGTGCTGGCGCTCGCCTTCGGTGGCTTGATGGGCCTCCTCGTGGCGCTGACCCGGTGGCAGGCGGTCCATCTTCTCCCGGCCGAGTGGTTCTACATCGTGCTGACAGCCCATGGCGTGAACGTCCTGTTGTTCTGGATCATCTTCTTCGAGATCGCGCTGCTCTACTTCACATCGGCGGTGTTGCTGAGCTGCCGGCTGGCGACGCCCAAACTCGGTTGGGTCGCCTTCGCGCTGATGGTGGTTGGCGCCGTGCTCGCCAATGTGGCGGTGTTCCAGGGCGAATCGACGGTGATGTTCACTTCCTACGTGCCGATGGAGGCCGCCCCCCATTTCTATCTGGGGCTCATCCTGTTCGCCGTCGGCGCACTGGTCGGCGTATTCATTTTCTTCGGCACGCTGGTGGTCGCCAAAGAGGAGCGGACCTACGAGGGTTCGATTCCGCTGGTCACGTTCGGGGCGCTGACCGCCGCTATCATCGCCGTCTTCACGATCGTGTCGGGCGCCATCATCCTGGTTCCGACCTTTCTCTGGTCGCTCGGCCTCATCAGCCATATCGATCCCCTGATGTACAAGCTCATCTGGTGGGGGATGGGCCATTCGTCGCAGCAAATCAACGTCTCGGCCCATGTCGCGGTCTGGTATGCCATCGCCGCGCTGGTGCTGGGCGCCAAGCCCATATCGGAAAAGGTCAGCCGCGCGGCCTTCCTGCTCTACATCCTGTTCCTGCAGCTCGCTTCGGCCCATCACCTGCTGGCCGAGCCGGGGATCAGCTCGGAGTGGAAGATATTCAACACCAGCTACGCGATGTATCTCGCGGTGCTGGGCAGCATGATCCACGGCATGACGGTACCGGGCTCGATCGAGGCCGCGCAGCGCCGCAAGGGCTTCACCAAGGGCGTCTTCGAGTGGCTGCGTAAGGCTCCCTGGGACAATCCGGCCTTCGCCGGCATGTTCCTTTCGCTGGTTCTTTTCGGCTTCCTCGGCGGCATATCGGGCGTCGTGCTCGGCACCGAGCAGATCAACCTGATCATGCACAACACCCTCTACGTGCCAGGGCATTTCCACGCCACGGTCGTCGCCGGCACGACGCTGGCCTTCATGGCGATCACCTATCTGGTCGTGCCGCTGATCTTCCGCCGCGAGCTGGTGCTGCAGCCGCTGGCCAAGATCCAGCCTTACATCTACGGCATCGGCGTCGCCGGGATTTCGTTGTTCATGATGGGCGCCGGCACGCTGGGCGTGCCCCGCCGGCATTGGGACATCACCTTCTCCGATGCGCTGATGCCCTACGGTTATTCGCCCGCGGCCTTCCTCATGATGGGGCTCAACGGCTTGGCGGCCATTCTGGCGGCTGTGGGTGGGGCGATTTACATCATCGTCGTGGTCGGCTCGCTCCTGTTCGGCAAGCGCCTCGAAGGTGCCGGAGCGGCGAAGCCGGCGCCTGCTCCAGCGCCTCGGCCCAGGGCGGCGATCGCCACTTATGGCGATGCCGGCACGCTGAAATTGCCGGGCACGATGGTGCTGGTCAGCGTCTTCTTCGTCGCTTTCGTTCTCTACTACTTCGTGAACTGGAAATATCTGGCGAGCGTGTGGCCGCTGAGATAGCCCCTTGAAGCGCGGGCAAAGGGCGGCAGACGGGGACGACGCGATGCGGGCCGCATTGGCGCAACTGGGTTCGGTCTTCAAGCTCAGGATCGGCGTTGCGATCACGCTGAGCGCGCTCGCCGGCCTCGCGGTCACGTCGGGGCCGATGCCGGAAGCCGGCCGTATCGCCGTGCTGTCGCTGGCCGTGCTGCTCTCGTCGGCCAGTGCCGGCGCCTTCAACCAGTATTTCGAGCGCGATCTCGATGCAGGCATGTCCCGCACGCGCCGGCGCCCCTTCGTCACCGGCGCCTACCGGGCGGACGGGCGCTGGCTCGCCGGCATCTTCCTGCTGCTCGCCGGCGCGGTCGCCATGGCCGCATTGGCCCTCAATGGCCTGGCGGCCCTCTATGTCTTTCTCGGCGCCTTCGTCTACGGCATCGTCTACACGGTGTGGCTGAAGCGCCGCAGCGCCCTCAACATCGTCGTCGGCGGACTTTCCGGCAGCTTTGCCGTTCTGGCCGGGGCCGCCGCGGTCGACCCCAGCCTGCCGCCACAGCCGGTGCCCCTGATTCTGGCACTCGTGCTCTTTCTCTGGACGCCGCCGCATTTCTGGAGCCTGGCGGCAGCGCTGCGCGACGACTATGCCCGCGCAGGCGTGCCGATGCTGCCTGTCGTCGTCGGTCCGCGGACAACGGCGGTGGCGATCCTTTGTCACACCGTTGCGCTGGTCGGCCTTTCGCTGCTGCCAGCGGCCTTCGGCATGGGCTGGATCTATACGCTCGGGGCGGCAAGCGGCGGCGCTTTCTTCCTCTGGCGCAGCGTCAAATTGGCCCGTGAGCCCGGCCGAGCCGAAGCGATGGCCAATTTCCACGCCTCGCTCGCGCAACTCGGTCTTCTGCTGTCTGCCGCCCTGCTCGATCGTCTGGCGATCACGCCATGAACGCGGGCGCCGTCATGGCGGGGCTCCTGCTGGTCTGCGGCCTTGCCACCGCGCCGGCGGTCGTGCGCGCAGACGACACCGTCGAGGACCCGACCTTCGACAGGGATGCCGCGCTGGCGGAGAGCCGCGCCGCCGTCGGCCGAACCGTCGGCGATTACCTCTTCACCGACACCGAGGGCCAGCCGGTGCGCCTCAGCACCTATCGTGGCCAACCGCTCGTCGTCAGCTTCGTCTATACCAGTTGCTCCGGCTTCTGCCCGACGATCACGGAGACGCTGAAGCGCGCGCTCAAGGCGGCGGAGCGGGAGCTGGAGGCGAGCAGTTTCGCGGTCGTCACCATCGGCTTCGACGCGCGCGCGGACACCCCTGATCGCATGCGGGCCTTTGCGCACAGCCACGGCGCGAATCGGGAAAACTGGAAATTTCTTTCTGGCGACCGCACGGCCGTGACCGGGCTTGCCCGCGATCTCGGCTTCGACTTTCGTCCCGCCGTCCAGGGGTTCGACCATATCGCGCAGACCAGCGTGATCGGACCAGACGGTCGGATCTATCGCCAGATCTACGGCGAGAACTTCGATCCGCCAGTCCTCATAGAACCGATCAAGGATCTGGTGTTCGGGCGCAACAGCAACGACTTGTTGAGCCTCGAAGGGCTGGTCAAGCAAATACGCCTGTTTTGCACCGTCTACGACCCCGCGGCGGGGCGTTACCGGTTCGACTACTCGATCTTCATCGGCGGCGCGATCGGTCTGATCTCGCTAGGGGGCGTCGCCTTTGTGCTTGCGCGCAGCCTCTTGCAAGAGTGGCGCGGCCGTTTGAAGTCATGATCGGCGCGCGGAACGACCGGCAACCCAACGCGCTCGTTCATGGGGGATCGGCGCGCCGTTCATGAATTCGATCCGCCGCCCCCTCCAAATCGTCTTCTCCCGGATCGACGCCGGGTTCGATCGCCTGTTCGGGCCGCGGCTCAACCCCCTCTACCAGCTCGGCGCTCTCGGGTATTTCTTCTATTGGATCGTGGCGGCGACCGGGATCTATCTCTTCATCGTTTTCGACACCAGCGTCGCCGGCGCCTTCGATTCGGTGGAGCGGATCACCGTTCAGCAATGGTATTTCGGCGGCGTCATGCGCAGCCTCCACCGCTACGCATCCGACGCCATGGTGCTGGTAGCGGCGATCCATTTCCTGCGCGAGTTCGCGCTCGATCGTTACCGCGGTGCGCGCTGGTTTTCCTGGTTCACGGGCACGCCGATCCTCTGGTTCCTCTTCGCGTCCGGCATCACCGGCTTCTGGCTGGTCTGGGACAAGCTCGCCCAATATGTGGCGATCGCGACATCCGAATGGCTGGACCGCTTGGGCATCTTCGGCGAGCCGATCGCGCGCAATTTCCTCTCGTCGGACACGCTGTCCGACCGCTTTTTCACCTTGCTGATTTTCATGCACATCGCCTTGCCTCTGATTCTGCTTTTTCTGCTCTGGATACACATCCAGCGGCTGACGCGCCCGCAGGTCAATCCGCCCCGGGCATTGGCGCTCGGCACGTTCTTGGCGATGATCGCCCTTTCGCTCGCGTCGCCCGCGGTCAGCCAGGGACGCGCGGATCTGGCGACGGTGCCGGCGGTCGTAAAGCTCGACTGGTTCTATCTCGGCGCCTACCCGCTGCTGGATCGCTGGTCGCCCGGCACCGTCTGGTTGCTCGCCGGCCTCCTGACGCTGCTCATGCTGGCGCTGCCCTGGCTGCCGCGGCTGAAGCGGCAGCCGGCGGCGGTGGTCGATCTCGACAACTGCAACGGTTGTCGGCGGTGCGCGGAGGATTGCCCCTATGCGGCGATCACCATGGCTCCGCGCTCCGACGGGCGGCCCTTCGCCGAAGAGGCCGTGGTCAATCCGGCGCTCTGTGTCGCCTGCGGAATTTGCGCCGGCGCCTGCCCGACCTCGACACCATTCCGCCGGGGCAGCGCGCTCGTCCCCGGCATCGACCTGCCGGGCTTCCCCCTGAGCCGGTTGCGCGAGATGGTCGAGGCGGCGACGGCGCGGCTTGCCGGTGATCAGCGGCTCATGATCTTCGGCTGCGATCATGGCGTGGCGACCGCGAGGCTCGCCAGCCCGTCGCGGGCCGCGATCAGTCTGCCCTGTGTCGCCATGCTGCCGCCTTCCTTCATCGACTACGTGCTGAGCCGCAATCTTGCCGAGGGGGTCTTCATTGCCGGCTGTGCGGAGGAAGGCGGCTGCTATCACAGGCTGGGCAGCAACTGGATGGCGCTGCGTCTGGACCGGCAGCGCGATCCGCGGTTACGCCTGCGGGTGCCGGCCGAGCGGCTGGGTCGATTGTTTGTCGGCTCCGTGGAGGGCGGCCGAATGGAGGCGGCCGTCGCTGGCTTCCAGAAGCAGCTTGCGCCGTGGCCCGAGGCGGACCGCCTCATGCGTCTGGATCCGCAGCGCGGAAAAGCGCTGAGGCAGGTCGAGGATGCTTGAGGCGCTCCGCTATGTGGGCCAGGCCGTCTGCTTCCTGCTGTTTGCGGCGACCATCGGCATTTTCGCGCAATATCCGCCCTATACCCATTTCCCGCCGGAGATGGCACAGATCAAGCTGAGCTTCGTCCACGCCGGCGCTCATGTGCAGGAATGCCGAAGGCGGACGGCGGAGGAGCTGGCCAAGCTGCCGGAGAACATGCGTAAGGCCATCGTCTGCGACCGGGAGCGTCTGCCGCTGGCCGTCGAACTCGCCCTCGACGGCCAGGTGATCTACCGGGCCACTTTGCCGCCTTCGGGCCTGTCGAAAGACGGCCCGGCGCGCGCCTACGAGCGCTTCGTAGTGCCGCCGGGAAAGCATGAAATCGTCGCCCGGTTGCGCGATACGGCGCGAACGGAAGGTTTCGACTACGAGAGCCAGACGACGGTGGAACTCAGCCCATCGCAGAACCTCGCGATCGATTTTCGAAGCGGCGCCGGCGGCTTCGTGTTCCGCTAGGAGAGCTCGACATGGCCCTCATCGCATGGCGTGAGGAATTCGAGATCGGCATTCCCTCGGTCGACTACGAGCATCGCAGGCTGGTGGATCAGATCAACGGCGTCGCGGAACGGCTTGCCTCCGGCGCGGGCGAAGAGGCGGTTCTGGACGCCCTCGGTGAAATTCACGGCACGATCTCGGCGCATTTCGCGCTCGAAGAGCAGGTCATGCGCGACTTGGGCTATGACGAGTTCGCGGCACACAAGGCGGATCACGAGCGTTTGCTCGACGACATCCGCGACATATCCGACGCCTTCGAGCACGGCGCCTATGCCAACGCGCAGGACGTTCTGGACGATCACCTGAGCCGATGGTTCACCGAACATTTTCGCAGCAAGGACGCCCGCTTGCATAAGTTTCTCGCGCAGGCCGGAGCGACCGCATTCCCCGGTGGGGTCGAGAAACAGAGCTGACCGCCGATCGCGACCACCGCCATTCCCCTTGAACTCGAACACGGGATCCGCAGGGGCGCCACGGGCTGCGCCCCTGTGGAGCCGTGGGAGATCGCTTGCGGTCCCGGCATCGACCGGCCAGATTGCCGGCCATGGAGCCCTTGCCCGTCCGCTCCGCGACTCTTCGCTCGCCGATGGTGCGCGCCGCCCTCGCGCTCATTCTCATGATTGCCACGAGCGCCCGTGCGGACAATCCGCCGGCGCCGCCGGCCATGCCGGCCATGCCCGTCGAGAGCGCCCCCGTCGCGCCACCGCCGCCCCAGGAATATGAGGGCGCCGCAGCGGTGCTGGACGGCTCGGCTCTGCAGATCGGCGAGGAGCGGCTGTTGCTGTTCGGCATCGCGGCGCCGAACCCCGACACGGCGAGCGGACTCAAAGCACGCCTCGCCCTCGACGCGTTGTTGGCCGGGGACAACCGCGTCCATTGTGTGGTCGCGGCACGCGACCGCCTTCAGCGCAAGCTCGCGATCTGTCGGCTGGGGGATATCGATTTGAGCGAGGCGCTGTTGCTGGCCGGGGTGGCAACGGTCGATCGCTATGCCACGCGGGCCGAGGGCGCGGACCCGCAACTGGCGCAGCGCTACGACCAGGCCGAAGCCGAGGCGAGGCGGATGGGCGCCGGCCTGTGGGCCGAGTTTGCCGCGGCCAAGGCCGCCGCGGCGCCCGAGCCCTTCGCGACGCGCCTCCTTCGCTTCCTCGAGACGTGGCAGGCCGGCCTGGGATCGCTGTCGGGCTTGGTTCTGGTCGCCGGAGTCCTGCTGGTCACGCGCCGGCGCGGCCGGTGAGTGTGGCGGCAAAAGGGGAGGGGAATGGTGGGCGCGACAGGGATTGAACCTGTGACCCCTCCCGTGTGAAGGACGCGCTAGCCTGGCAGCGACGCCGCTGCCAAGGCCATGATTGCCGCCCGACTTCAGCGCGCTCGTCTTCATCGTCGTCATCGTCATCATCATCAGCAGCAGCGGCAGCGGCGAAGGAGTCGACGAACTCTTGCTTCACGGCTATTCCCGCTGGCGGTTTTGGTGATCCGACCGTCCGGGTCGATGGACGCGTCGGGCGGCATAGCGAGGGCAGGGGGCCCGGGAGCATCCAGCCGGAGGGGCGCCGGGGTCAAAAAACCGAAGGCTCATCCCCGACCCTCTCCGCTTCATGCGATTTTCCTTTCCAGGGTTCGTTACGGGATTGGCTTTGCCGCAGAAGGGCTCGCTCGTGCAGGCAGGCCCTGCTTTTCGCGGCCGGTCTCCATCCTGCCGGGTCGGGTTTCAGTCCTTGAACCGCTCGATGATCTGCTTCGCGCGCGCCTCGACCGCACCGACGATGCGCCCGACGACGGGGCGATCCTGCCCGGCAGCGGCGAATTGCGCGCGGAGCATCTGCGCTTCTGGAGGAAGCCGGCGCGCGAGCTCGAGCAGCCGGCGGCGCACCTGCGGCGCCCCCAGCCCCGTTTCCTTGGCGAAGCGCTCCCAGTGTCGCGGATGGAGCTGATCGAACTCGTCCTTGCCGGCGAGCTTCATGGCGAAGCGCGGCGACAGGCCCGGATAGACCGCCGTCGAGGAGATGTCGTAGAGCGGCGCCAGCTCGGTCCCCGCGGCGTCGTAGAGCAGCGAGAAGTTCTTGGCGTGCGCGTCGTTGTTGCCGACGAGGAGGTTGAAGAGAACGCCGTCGAGAAGCCGCAGCAGATCGACGGCGGGACGCGCGCTGGCGCGACGCACCAGCTCGAAGCACCGCGCAAGCGTCGGGCCGCCTTCGGCCTGGTACTTGATCTCGGGCGGATAGCCCAGCGCCTGGCAGAAGTCCTCCTGGTGCAGGCGTCGAATCGTGCCGTCTTCCGCCCGCCGGCGGTCGTAGCGTTCGACCAGCAGGAAGTCGCGCCCCTTGACGCTGCGCAGCTCGGCGGCCACGGCGTGAAGCCCGAGCGCGCGGGCGAGGGCGAGGCAGAAGCCCTCGTTATGGACCGTGTCCTCGAAGCGCCGGATCGGCGGCTTCAGGATGTGGGAGCTCGGCCTGTCGTCGAGCGGCAGCGCGATCCGGCCGTCGCGAAGCAGCACCGGCAGCTTGTCTTGCGCGCCGGCGAGGCTGAGGCGCACGCCCGCCTCGCCCGCCAGCAGCGGGCGCTCGGGGAGAATCTCGATGATGCGGGCGAGCTCGTCTTCTCCGAGCGGGCGATAGCCGGCCGCCGCCGCCGTCCGCGCCGGCGGCTCCTCGCCCGGATGGCGGAAGGTGACGGCGCCGGCGCACTCGCCGCCGATGCGGTCGATCATCGCGAAATCGTTGCGCGCGGAGATGCCGAGCGCGCGGGCCACGAGGTCGCGCTTCTCGGCTTCGGGCAGGAGCCCGGCGAAGAACGGACGGGCCTCGCGATGGCCGAAGGGCTCGGGCCGCAGCGGCAGGGAGAGCGACAGCGGCGCGCGGGCCGGATCGGCGAGCCAGGCTGCGTCGTAGGCGAAGCGGAGCTGGCCGGCCTCGTCCTGCTCCAGCAGGCCGACCTTGTGGCCGTGCAGGAAGACGTCAAGCTGCCGGGCCACGGCGCTTCTTCTTCCTGCCGGGTTTGCTCGTGGAGGCGCCGGTCGGCGCTGCGGCAAGATCGATCCCCGGCGGCGGCGTCAGGGTGACGGAGATACCGAGCGTCTGGAGGACTTGGAGGACCTTGCCGGCCTGGGCCGTTGGTTTGCCGGCTTCCAGCTCGATCACGAAGCGACGGTTCGTGCCTGAGGTCAGGGCGAGCTGATCTTGCGTCAGCCCGAGCGCTTTGCGGACGGACTTTACAAAACCTCCCAGCTCTTTGAGCGTCCACACAAGCATGACAATGTTCCCGAGCGGGAACATAGCTTTGCTCAAGGGCGGCTGTCAATAGAAATGTTCCCGATCGGGAACAAAGCCTCTGAAGACGAGGCAACAGCGTGAAATGTCCCCGATCGGGACCATGCACGCCGGATCAGCATCTCCTTTTGCGCTGTCGGCAATCTTGCCGCGACATACACTCGGTCATTGCAAATATTTGCTGAATAATGGTGGGCGCGACAGGGATTGAACCTGTGACCCCTCCCGTGTGAAGGGAGTGCTCTCCCGCTGAGCTACGCGCCCGTTCCGGGGAAAATCGGCCGCCCGAGGCTCGTCTTCGGCCGGCAAGGCGCGCAGCTTTAAGCCAAGCCGCCCGGCCCTGTCAACCGGCCGACGGCCGGCCCAAATCCGAGCTTGGCCAAGCCCTTCCGGTCCGGGGTGGCGCCCGTTTCCGGGGGCCGCTAGACTCCGCCTCGAACTTTCCGCAATTGCGATCTATCCCTCGAGAACCGATCAGGGGATCAACGGCTCGAGAGACTGGCCCATGCTCCGTCCATCCTGGCGTTTTTCGGCCGGCTTCATGCTGGCCTTCGCCCTTCTGGCCGCGGCCCTGCCGGCTCGGGCGGAGGACAGCCGCCTCGTGCGGCTCAGCTATTACGGCTATCTCGGCAACATCCAGGTCGGGCAGATCGACCTGACGATCGAGATGGCGCCGGGTGCGAGGCCGGCGCGCGATTACACCATCGCTGCCAACCTGACCCTGTCGGGGGCCTATGCCAAGCTGCTGCCATTCCGCTGGCAGGGCGAGGCGCGCGGCGGCACCGGCAAAGAGGGCGTCCGGCCCGCGAGCTATCAGAGCCGGATGGACCTGCTCGGCAACCACGAGGCCATGGCCCTGGCCTATCGTCCGGACGGCCAGGTGGAAGTGCAGAGCACTCCGCCCACGGTCGAAAGCCGGATTGCGCGCGAGCGAGGGCTCGGGCGGGGCACCGTCGATCCCTTGAGCGCCGCCGTCTTGGTCGTCGATACCGTGCTCAGGACCGGTCGCTGCGAAGCGACGGTGCCGGTGTTCGACGGCGCGCGCCGCTACGATCTCAGCTTCGCGTCGGTCGGCCAGGACGTGATCGAGCGCACCTTCTTCTCCACTTACGAAGGGCCGGCGATGCGTTGCTCGGCCACGGCGCACCTGCTCGCGGGCTTCCAGCCCAACGCCACCAGCTCCGGCTTCTATCCGAGCCGCACGGATCTGTGGCTGGCCCGGGCCGTGTCCGACGCGCCGCCGATCCCGGTCAGGGTGGTGGCCGAGAGCAGGATGGGCCTCATGCGGGTCGAACTGGTCCAGGCGACCACGGTCGCCGCGGCGACGCCCTGAGTCGGGCCCTCGCGGCGCCTCACGCGCCGCTACCGAGCCGCCCCAGGGCCGCCGGAATCGCGGCGAAATCCTCCAGCACCAGATCGGCGCCGAGATCCGCGGAACGGCCCTGGCTGTAGCCGTAAGCCATGACGATGACCGGCATGGCGAGCGCCTTGGCCGGCTCGACGTCGTTGCGGCTGTCGCCGATCATGACGGCGCGGCCGGGGTCGGCGCCGATCGCCGCCAGCGTCGCCGAGACATGGTCGGGATGGGGCTTGCGGCGCTCGACGGCGTCGGCGCCGAGCGCGGCACCGAAGAACGGGGTCAGCTCCAACGCGTCCAGGACGGCGTCGGTGGCCCGTTGCGGCTTGTTGGTGCAGACGGCGCAGCGAAGGCCGGCCTCGGCCAGCGCCCGCAGCGTCTCGACCACGCCGGGGTAGGGCCGGGTCAGCGCGATCGGATCGGCCTCGTAATGCTCGAGGAAACGGGCGAGATAGTGCGGGACGTCCCCGGGGCGATGGTCCACGGCGCGCGCCGCGAGCGCCCGCTCCACCAGCGTGCCGGCGCCGTCGCCGATCATGGCCCTGACCTCGGGCTCCGGCAGCGCCGGCCTGCCCAGCTCGGCCATGAGCCGGTTCAGCGCCGCGGCGATGTCGGGCGCGCTGTCGATCAGCGTGCCGTCGAGATCGAACACCAATGCGTTACGGTCGATGGACAAGACTGTCTCCGCCATGAAATCGCCACGGGACGGCTGTCCCATGGAAATGCTGTGGTTCTTGGAGCCGCGGCCCGGCTATGGCAGGGTGCCCCCGCCGGCACCGGCCAGCGCGCCCCCGAGTCGGGAACCGTTCATGCCGGATCGCGCTCCGCCGGACAAGGCGTTATCGACGGATCGCCGTTGCCCAGGGTCATAACGACGAAACCTTGCTCATGCCGCCTTCCCGCCCCGCCGCCGTCATTCTTGCCGCAGGCAAAGGCACCCGGATGAAGTCCAGGCGGCCCAAGGTGATGCATGCCATCGCCGGGCGGCCGATGATCGGCCATGTCATGGCGGCGCTAGCGCCTTTGCGCTGCGATCCGGTCGTGGCGGTGATCGCGCCCGGCATGGAGGAGGTCGCCGCCGCGGTGGCGCCGGCCAAGATCGCCTATCAGCGCGAGCAGCTCGGCACCGGCCACGCGGTGATGGCGGCGCAGCCTGCGCTCGACGGGATCCAGGGTGATCTGCTCGTGCTCTACGGAGACACGCCCTTCATCGCCACCGCGACCCTCGAAGCGATGCTCGAGCGCCGCGCCGCCGAGGACGATCCGGCCGTGGTGGTGCTGGGTTTCCGTCCCGCCGATGCCGGCGACTATGGCCGCTTGATCGTGGATGGCGCTGGCGGGCTCGAGGCCATCATCGAGGCGCGCGACGCGAGCCCGGCCGAGCGCGCGATCGGGCTGTGCAACGCTGGCGTGATGGCGCTCGACGCCCGGCGCATGCTGCCCCTCCTGAAGGCGCTCAGGAACGAGAACGCGAAGGGCGAATACTATCTGACCGACCTCGTGGCGCTCGCCCGCGCGCGCGACTGGAACTGCGCCGTGGTCGAGGCGCCGGCTGCGGAGCTGATGGGCGTCAACAGCCGCGCCGACCTCGCCGCCGCCGAGCGCGCGTTTCAGCAGAGGCGACGCGCAGCCGCGATGGCGGAGGGGGCCACGCTGCAGGATCCCGACACGGTCTATTTCAGCTATGACACGCGGATCGGGCGCGACGTGGTGATCGGCCCGCATGTGGTGTTCGGGCCCGGCGTCGAGATCGAGGACGAGGTCGGGATCCGCGGCTTCTGCCATATCGAAGGGGCCCGCATCGCCAGGGGCGCGCTGATCGGCCCGTTCGCGCGGCTCAGGCCCGGCGCCGCGATCGAGGCCGACGCCCACATCGGCAATTTCGTCGAGGTCAAGAACGCGACGATCGGCCGGGGCGCCAAGGCCAACCACCTGACCTATATCGGCGACGCCGAGATCGGCGCCGGCACCAATATCGGCGCCGGCACCATCACCGTGAACTATGACGGTTTCCGCAAGTCGCGCACGGTGATCGGGCCTGAGGCGTCGATCGGCTCCAACAGCGCGCTGGTGGCGCCGGTCAAGGTCGGCGCCGGGGCCATCGTGGGGGCCGGCAGCGTCATCACCGAGGATGTGCCCGCCGATGCCATGGCGATCGCTCGGGGCCGGCAGGTCAATCTGCCGGGGCGCGCGCGCCGGTTCCGCGAGGAGCGTGGTGGCGTGAAACCCAAGACCAGGATGCCCGCTACGGCCAGGTCGAAAGCGGGCGGTCCGGCCAAGACCAAGGCGAAGCGCGCCAAGCGAAAGAAAAGCAGGTAACGGCCCATCCGGCCGCCTCATTCCGAGGTAGCCGAGAGAGCGTCGAGGAGGGCAGGTTCATGTGCGGCATCATCGGCATCATCGGCAAGGCGCCGGTCGCCCCGCTGCTGATCGACGGGCTCAAGCGGCTGGAATATCGCGGCTACGATTCCGCCGGCATCGCGACGCTGGTGAACGGCCATATCGAGCGCCGGCGCGCCGAGGGCAAGATCGCCAGGCTCGAGGCGCTCCTGGCTCGGGAGCCGCTCGGCGGCACCATCGGCATCGGCCATACGCGCTGGGCCACGCATGGCCGCCCGTCCGAGCGCAACGCTCATCCGCATGCGACCGACCGGGTCGCGGTGGTGCATAACGGCATCATCGAGAACTTCCAGGAGCTGCGCGAGGAGCTCGAGGGGCTGGGCCGCAAGTTCGAGACCGAGACCGACACCGAGGTGGTGGCGCATCTCCTGACGCACTATCTCGAGCAACAGAAGACGCCGCAGCAGGCGATGGCCTTGGCCATGGAGCGGCTCAAGGGCGCCTTTTCGCTGGCCGTCATCTTCGCCGGCCGCCCCGACCTCATGATCGGCGCCCGGCGCGGCAGCCCGCTCGCGGTGGGCTACGGCGAGGGCGAGATGTATGTGGGCTCGGACGCGCTGGCGCTCGCCCCCTTCACCTCGCGCATCTGCTATCTCGAGGAGGACGACTGGGTCGTCGTCACCTCCAAGGGCGGCGAGATCTACAACAACGGCCGCGAGGTCCGGCGCGAGATCAAGCAGACGGCGATGACCGGGGCGCGCGTCGGCAAGGGCAATTTCCGCCACTTCATGCTCAAGGAGATCTACGAGCAGCCGGCGGTCATCGGCGACACGCTGCAGGCTTACGTCAATCCGCTCGCCCGCTCGATCGAGCTGCCGGCCCTGCCGTTCGACTTCGCGACGCTGCCGCGCCTCACCATCGTCGCCTGCGGCACCGCCTATCTCGCGGGCATGGTGGCGAAATACTGGTTCGAGCGCATCGCGCGCCTCCCGGTCGAGCTCGACATCGCGTCCGAGTTCCGCTATCGCGAAGCGCCCCTGCCCGAGGGCGGGGCCACGCTCGTTGTGTCGCAGTCGGGCGAGACCATCGACACGCTGGCGGCGCTGCGCTATGCGCGCGGGCGGGGCCAGAAGATCCTCTCGATCCTGAACGTGCCCGAGAGCACCATCGCGCGCGAATCCGACCTGGTGCTGCCCACGCTCGCTGGCCCCGAGATCGGGGTCGCCTCCACCAAGGCCTTCACCACGCAGCTCGTGGTGCTCGCCTGTCTCGCCATCGCAGCGGCGCGCGCGCGCCGGGCCATCGACCAGGCGCGCGAGCAGGCGATGTCGCAGGCCCTGCTCGAGGTCCCGGCCCGCGCGGCCGAGGTGCTGAACCACGACGAGGCAATCCGGCGCATCGCCGACGAGATCGCCGAGGCCCGCGACGTGCTCTTCCTCGGCCGCGGCACCAGCTATGCGATCGCGCTCGAAGGTGCCCTCAAGCTCAAGGAGATCTCCTACATCCACGCCGAGGGCTACGCCGCCGGCGAGATGAAGCACGGGCCCATCGCCCTCATCGACGAAGACGTGCCGGTCGTCGTGGTGGCGCCGTCGGACGAGCTCTTCGAGAAGACCGCCTCCAACCTGCAGGAGGTGATCGCGCGCGGCGGGCGCGTCATCTTCCTGTCGGATCGCGCGGGGGCGAAGAGGTTGGGCGACAAGGCGGCGGTCACCATCGCGCTGCCCGAGGTCGATCCCTTCGTGGCGCCGATCCTCTACGCGATTCCCGTGCAGCTTCTGGCCTACCACACGGCGGTCGCCAAGGGCACCGACGTGGACCAGCCGCGCAACCTCGCCAAGAGTGTCACGGTGGAGTAGGGGACGGGAAAAAGGCGGCGCTCCTGCTGAAGCGCCGCCTTTCCTCATTCGTCATTCCCGCGCCTGCGGGCTTCGCCCGCAACTCTATGATCGCCGGCGAAGCTGGCCCCGGGAATCCATCTCGAAGCTTGGTCCTGACCGATCCATGGATCCCGGCTCGCGCTTCGCTTGGCCGGGATGACGCAACCGCCTGATGGCTGTCGCCTCAGCCCAGCGCCTGGTCGAGCGACCTCTCGATGATGTCGAGCCCTTCGTCCACCAGCGCGTCGCTGGCCGTGAGCGGCACCAGGAGGCGCAGCACGTTGCCGTAGAGGCCGCAGGACAGCAGGATCAGCCCGTTCTCCTGCGCCTTGGTCACGACCTTCTTGGTGAGATCGGGATCGGGCTCGTTGGTGGCGCGGTCCTTGACCAGCTCGACCGCCACCATGGCACCCAGCCCGCGCACGTCGCCGATGCAGGAGAAGCGGTTCTTCTTCGCCATGGCGCCGAGCCGCTCCTTCATGCGCTTGCCCATCTCTTCGGCGCGTTCGAGCAGCTTCTCCTCCTCGATCACGTCGAGCACGGCGAGGCCGGCCGCTAGGCCGATCGGGCTGCCGCCGTAGGTGCCGCCGAGGCCGCCGGGCGGCACCGAATCCATCACGTCGGCACGGCCGATCACGGCCGAGAGCGGGAAGCCGCCGGCGAGGCTCTTGGCCGAGGTGATGAGATCGGGCGCGATACCGCTATGCTCGATCGCGAACATCTTGCCCGTGCGCGCGATGCCGGCCTGCACCTCGTCGGAGACCAGCAGGATCTTGTGCTCGTCGCAGATCTTGCGCAGGGCCTGCACGAACTCCTTGGGCGCGATGTAGAAGCCGCCTTCGCCCTGGACCGGCTCGATCACGATGCAGGCGACGCGCGCCGGATCGATGTCGGCCTTGAACAGGGTCTGCAGCGCCTGGAGCGACTGCTCGACCGTGACGCCGTGCAGCGGGTTGGGGAAGGGCGCGTGAAAGACCTCGGCCGGGAAGGGGCCGCCGACCTTGTAGGGCTGCACCTTGCCGGTCATGGCCATGGTCAGGCTGGTGCGGCCATGGAAGGCGCCGGCGAAGGTGATGACGCCGGTGCGGTTGGTGTAGTGCCGCGCGATCTTGACCGCGTTCTCGAGCGCCTCGGCGCCGGTGGTGAAGAAGATGGTCTTCTTGGCGAAAGCGCCCGGTGCCAGCTTGTTGAGGCGCTCCGCGAGCTGAATGTAGCTGTCGTAGGCCACCACCTGAAAGGCCGTGTGCGTGAACCGGCCCATCTGCCGCTCGACCGCGTCCATCACCTTCGGGTGGCGATGGCCGGTGTTGAGCACCGCGATGCCGCCGGCGAAATCGATGTAGCGCTTGCCTTCGACGTCCCACAGCTCGGCGTTCTCGGCCTCGGCGGCGAAGAAGGGCATGGCGGTCGCCACGCCGCGCGGCACGGCGTTGCTGCGGCGTTGCAGCAGTTCCTGGTTGGTCGGCATCTCGTTTCTCCCTGGAGCCCGCCGGCGCCCATGAGCCTCGCGCGAGGCGTGGCGGCCGCCGGATCGGATATCGCGTGGAAAGCCGGCATGGCGGATAGCACGAATCCGGCCTCGGCCGCCACCCCCGCCGGCGCCGCACCCCACGGTATTGAGGGGCCGGCGCCCGTGGTCGGACCAGCCATGCGCCCGCTGCAAAGGCCAGCGATTCAGCCGATTGCGCCTGCGAAGACGGCGGCTATACTCCGCCCATCTCCCGCCAACCCGAGCCCCGAGGACGAACCATGCAACAGGTCGCCATGAAGGTTGCCTCCCCGCTGCCCTTGAAGGATCCGCGACTGCTCCGCCAGCAGGCCTATATCAACGGCAAGTGGGTGAATGCCGATTCCGGCAAGACCATCGACGTCACCAACCCCGCGACCGGCGAGAAGCTCGGCACCGTCCCCAACATGGGGGCGGCCGAGACACGGCGCGCGATCGACGCCGCCAACGCGGCTTGGGGCCCCTGGCGCAAGAAGACGGCGAAGGAGCGCGCCAACATCCTGCGCAAGTGGTTCAACCTGATGATGGAGAACCAGGAGGACCTGGGCGTCATCCTGACGGCCGAGCAGGGCAAGCCGCTGGCCGAGGCCAAGGGCGAGATCGCCTACGGCGCCTCCTTCGTCGAGTGGTTCGCCGAGGAAGCCAAGCGCGTCTATGGCGACACCATTCCCGGCCATCAGCCCGACAAGCGCATCGTCGTGATCAAGGAGCCGGTCGGCGTGGTCGGCGCCATCACGCCCTGGAACTTCCCCAACGCGATGATCACGCGCAAATGTGCGCCGGCGCTCGCTGCCGGCTGCCCGGTCGTGATCAAGCCCGCCAGCGAGACGCCCTATTCGGCCTTCGCGTTGGCGGAGCTCGCCGAGCGCGCGGGCTTCCCGGCCGGCGTCATCAACATCCTCACCGGCTCCGCGCGCGAGATCGGCGGCGAGCTCACCTCCAACCCGATCGTGCGCAAGATCTCCTTCACCGGCTCGACCGAGGTCGGCAAGATCCTGCTCAAGCAGAGCGCCGACACGGTCAAGAAGATGTCGATGGAGCTCGGCGGCAACGCGGCCTTCATCGTGTTCGACGACGCGGATCTCGATGCCGCGGTCGAGGGCGCGATGATGTCCAAGTACCGCAACACCGGCCAGACTTGCGTGTGCGCCAACCGCATCCTGGTGCAGGACAAGGTCTATGACGCCTTCGCCCAGAAGCTCGCCGCCGCGGTCGCCAAGCTCAGGGTCGGCGACGGCCTCAAGGGCGAGACGCAGCAGGGCCCGCTCATCAACATGAAGGCGGTGGAGAAGGTCGAGGAGCACATCGCGGACGCGGTCAAGAAGGGCGCCAAGGTGGTGGTCGGCGGCAAGCGCCATGCGCTGGGCGGCTCCTTCTTCGAGCCGACCGTGCTCGCCAACGTCACCACGCAGATGGCGGTGGCGCGCGAGGAGACCTTCGGGCCGGTGGCGCCGCTGTTCCGCTTCAAGACCGACGAGGAGGCCGTGGCGCTCGCCAACGACACCGAGTTCGGGCTGGCGAACTATTTCTACGCCCGCGATCTCGGCCGTGTCTGGCGCGTGGCCGAGGGCCTCGAGAGCGGCATCATCGGCATCAACACCGGCATCATCTCGACCGAGGTGGCGCCCTTCGGCGGCGTCAAGGAGTCGGGCTTCGGCCGCGAAGGCTCGAAATACGGCATGGATGACTTTCTGGTGATCAAGTACCTGTGCATGGGCGGCATCTGATCCGGCGCCCCCGCAGATAGCACCCCTTTGCCGTCGGGTGCCCGATGATCCGGGTCGAAGATCTCGTCTTCGACTATCCGGGTTTTCGGGCGCTCGACGGCATTACTTTTTCGGTCGAGCCGCGCTCCATCACGGCCCTGGTCGGGCCCAACGGTGCGGGCAAGACCACGCTGCTCAACTGCATCGCCGGCCTTGCCCTGCCGGCCGCGGGCCGCGTCGAGCTCGACGGGATCGACGTCCATCGAAGCCCGCGCGAGGCCCATGCGCGCATGGGCTATCTGGCCGATTTCTTCGGCGTCTATGGCGAGCTCACCGTCGCCCGCTGCCTCGATTATCGGGCGCGCGCGCAAGGCATACCATCCGAACGCCGGCGCGTCGCGGTCGAGCGCGCGGCCGAGCGGCTCGGGCTCGCCGACCGGCTCGGCCAGCGGGCGGGCGAGCTGTCGCGGGGCTTGCGCCAGCGCCTCGCCATCGCCCAGGCGATCGTGCACGAGCCCGCGGTCATTCTGCTGGACGAGCCGGCCTCGGGCCTCGATCCGGAGGCCCGCTTCGGGCTCGCGGCCGTGCTGCGCGCCTTGCGCGACGACGGCATGACGCTGGTGGTGTCCTCGCACATCCTGGCCGAGCTCGAGGACTACTCGACCCATCTGCTCGTGTTGGAGCGCGGCCATGTGCTCGAGCACCGGGCACTCGACGGAATAGCGGGGGCGGGCACCGCTCGCATCGAGGTCAGGCTGGCGGCGCCGCGCCACGACCTCGCCGGGGTGCTGGCCTCGCTGGGCCTGGACAAGATCGAGGTCGATGGCACGTGCGCGCGCTTCGAGGCCGCCCCGGGACCCGGCGAGCAGGCGGCACTCTTGCGTCGGCTGATCGAGGCGGGGCTGCCGGTCGCGAGCTTCGCGCCGATCAAGCCCGACCTGCAGGATGCCTATCTCGCGCTGCTGCGGGAGAGCCGCAAGCCATGAACCCGGAGCTCTTGCGCAATCTTTGGATCGAGATCACGCCGTCGCGCCTGGCGGCGGCGCCGCTCGTGCTGGGCGCCATCCTTCTCCTCATCTGGTACGTCAGCGGCGGCAACATGGCCGAGGTCTCCGGCGGCGCGCTCTGGCTCTACTACTTCATCGTGCTGATGTGGGGCACGCGGCGCGCCGCGGCTTCGCTCGCCGACGAGGTCGCGAACCGCACCTGGGACAGCCAGCGCATGTCGGCGCTGGGGCCCTGGGCCATGAGCTGGGGCAAGCTGTTCGGTGCCACCGCCTATGTCTGGTATGGCGCACTGCTCTGTCTTGCCGTGGCCGCGGTCGAGAGCCGTCAGTCGTGGCGGGCGTTCCTGCTGCACCCGATCGCCGGTGCGGCGGCGATGGCGGTGGCGCTCCTGGTGGTGTTGCTCCAGCGCGGGCGGGGAAGGGCCGGCGGCCGGCGCACCCTCATCGCCCAGGGGCTTGGCATCGCCGCGGGCTTCGTGCTGTCGCCGACCGGTCCCGGCTTGCTCAATCTGCGCAGCCCTTATTCCCGCTACAGCATGGAATGGTATGGGCTCGGCGTCTCGCCGGACCTGTTCTTTCTCGTTGCGGCGGCCGGCTTTCTCGCCTGGGCCCTCTTCGGCATCTATCGCGCCATGTGCGCGGATCTGCAGAAGCCGGTCTGGCCTTGGGCCTGGACCGCCTTCTCGCTCTACCTCATCGCCTTCCTCGGTGGCTTCGCGATGCCGGGCGAAAACGCCCTCGGCGTGGATTGGCTGATGGTGGCCGTGCCGGCTGCCGCCGTTCTGTTCTATGTCGCGCTCTTTGCCGACGGGAAGGACAGCGTGCGCTATCGTTGGTTTCTGGTCTCGGTCCGCAGCGGCGACTGGGCGCGCGCCGCGCGGCTGATGCCGCTCTGGCTGCCCTCGCTGCCGCTCCTGGCCGGCCTCGCGGTGGCGCTCGGCATCAGGACCGACCAGGGCGACCCGACCCGGATCCAGCCGCTTTTCTACGATCTGCTCGGGATCGCCAATGTCGAGGTGCTGCCCGCGACGGCCTGGGCGGTTGCGGCGATCCTGTTCGCGCTGCGCGATCTCCTGCTGGTTCTCTTCCTCAATTTCGGCCCCAAATCGCGCAGCCCCGATCTTGCCGCCTTCATCTATCTGGCGGTTCTCTACTGGATCGTTCCCGGCATCTTGGGATTCCTGGCGCCGGGCTGGGTCCAGGCCCTGTTCCTGCCCTGGCCCTTGAGCGGTCCCTTCGTTGCCATTTGCGCGCCCGCGGCGGAGGTGGTTTTGTTCGCTGTTCTCGCGTGGCAACGCTGGCGGGCGCTGGCGCCGCGGCTGCTTGCGGCCTGACGGGGCGGGGAGGCGACATGGAACGGTACGACTACGATCTCTTCGTGATCGGCGGCGGCTCGGGCGGCGTGCGCGCCGGCCGCATCGCCGCCGCGCACGGCGCGCGGGTCGCGGTCGCCGAGGAATATCGCTATGGCGGCACCTGCGTGATCCGCGGCTGCATACCGAAGAAGCTCTTCGTTTACGCCTCGCACTTCCGCGAGGATTTCGAGGATGCCGCCACCTATGGCTGGCGCCTCGGCGACGAGCCCCGCTTCGACTGGGCCACGCTCCTTGCCAACAAGGACAGGGAAATCGAGCGGCTTTCGGGCCTCTATCGCAAGGCCCTGACCGGTGCCGGGGTGGAGGTGCTCGACGGCCGCGCCGTGCTGGGCGACGCGCACACGATCGACTTCGAGGGGCGGCGCATCACCGCCGGCACCATTCTGATTGCGACAGGCGGCCGGCCGCAGCGACCCGACGACCCGGGCGCCGAGCTCGCCATCACCTCGAACGAGGCCTTCCATCTCGACCGACTGCCGGGGCGCGTGCTGGTGGCGGGCGGCGGCTATATCGCGGTCGAGTTTGCCGGCATCTTCAACGGCCTGGGCGCCAGGACCGTGCTTGCCTATCGCGGCGAGCAGATCCTGCGCGGCTTCGACGACGACGTCCGGCATTTTCTCGCAGGCGAGCTCGGCAAGAAGGGAATCGACATCCGCCTGCGCACGACGATCCGGCGCCTCGCGCACGAGGCGGGCGCCATCGCAGCCGAGCTGTCGGACGGAACGAGGCTTCTCGTCGATCAGGTGCTTTATGCCACCGGCCGCGTGCCCAACACCGCGGGGCTGGGGCTCGAAGCCGCCGGCGTCGCGCTCGACGGCAAGGGTGCCGTGATCGTGGACGGCGACTCGCGCTCGAGCGTTCCGCACATCTATGCCGTCGGCGACGTCACCAACCGGATCAACCTGACGCCGGTCGCGATCCGCGAGGGCCACGCCTTCGCCGACAGCGTGTTCGGAAAACGCCCCTGGCGCATGGACCACGCCACCGTGCCCTCGGCGGTGTTCAGCCAGCCGCCGGTCGGCACGGTCGGCCTGACCGAGGCCGAGGCGCGGGCGCGTCACGGCTCGGTCGACATCTACAAGGCGAGCTTCCGGCCCCTGAAGCACACGCTCACGGGGCGCGACGAACGCACGCTGATCAAGCTCGTCGTGGATCGTGCCAGCCAGCGCGTGTTGGGCGCGCATATGGTCGGGGCCGATGCGCCCGAGATCATCCAGGCGATCGCCATCGCCGTGAAGATGGGCGCCACCAAAGCGCAGTTCGACGCCACCGTCGCCTTGCATCCGACGGCAGCCGAGGAGTTCGTCACGCTGCGCACGCCGGAGCCGGACCCGGAACGTCGGGCCGCCGAATAGCGCGGCGCGCGGGTGGAGACATCGCTCATGGCCAAAGCTGTCGCCGACTTCCTGCTCTACGGACTCGTGGGGCTGTTCGCGCAGTTCGCGGATGGCGCCATGGGCATGGGTTACGGCGTCATCACCAATGTTTTTCTCTTGAGCCTCGGGGTTCCGCCGGCGGCGGCATCGGCCGGCGTGCATGCGGCCAAGGCGCCGACCACGGCGCTCTCCGGCGCATCGCATGCCTGGTTCGGCAATGTGGACTGGCGGCTGCTCTGGCGCCTGGCGCTGCCGGGCATTTTGGGCGGGCTCGTCGGGGCAGCCGCCCTCGTGACGCTCGCCGGCGAGACGGTGCGGCCTTTCATCGCCGCCTATCTCCTGTTGATGGGGCTGCTCATTCTCCGGCGCGCCTGGCGTGCCGACAACGCGGCCGAAGCGGCGGGCCGTCACCTCATCCCGCTCGGGCTTGGCGGCGGCTTCCTCGACGCGATCGGTGGTGGGGGTTGGGGTCCGATCGTGACCTCGAGCCTGGTGGCGAAGGGCGTGCAGCCGCGCCTGGCCGTGGGCTCGGTCAATCTGGCCGAGTTCTTCGTCACCATCGGCACCGCGACCGCGCTCAACCTCGGCATCGGCGACGTGCCGTGGGGCATCATCGCCGGCCTCGTCACCGGCGGGCTCATCGCGGCACCCTTCGCCGCCTATGTGAGCCGCCATCTACCGGCCCGCCCGCTGATGATCGCGGTCGGTAGCGGGATCATTCTCATGAGCCTGCGCATGATCTGGTTGTCCTTGGGCTGAGGGGCGACGGCGCCGACCCGAGGGGAAGCCTAAGGGTTGGGAAGCCGGTGTCCTGCCTTCCCGGCGTTCCGAGCTGGTTGGCGCACCAATGCGCCGGCGGCGGCTCCGCCGAAGCGGAGCTCCAATGTTGCTTTTGGGGAGCTCGATTTCGAGTGGCGGCGCTGCCTAAAAGGCACGTAATATCAATTGATAAGAACCCTCCCGCAGGCGCCGAAAACGGCGCGGACGGACCCACGCGCCGGGCTCTCGGGGTGGCTTGGTTGAAATGCCCGGCCCGAGGGCGTATATGCGGGGGCCTTGCTCGGATGGGAGCGGGAAAGGAACTGCGATGACCGCGAAATGGACGCCCGACGGGTGGCGATCGCGACCGATCAGCCAGGTGCCGGACTACCCGGACCCGGCAAAGCTCGACGAGGTCGAGCGGCGGCTGCGTGCCTTTCCGCCCCTGGTCTTCGCCGGCGAGGCGCGGCGTCTGACCGAGCGACTGGGGGAGGTGGCCGAGGGCCGTGCTTTCCTGCTTCAGGGCGGCGACTGCGCGGAAAGCTTCGCCGAGTTCAACGCCAACAACATCCGCGACACCTTCCGCGTGCTGCTGCAGATGGCCGTGGTGCTGACCTTCGGCGCCGCCTGCCCGGTGGTGAAGGTCGGCCGCATGGCCGGCCAGTTCGCGAAGCCCCGCTCCGCCCCGACCGAGACGATCGGCGGCGTCGAGCTGCCGAGCTATCGCGGCGACATCATCAACGGCATCGAATTCACCGAAGCCGCGCGCCGGCCCGATCCGGAACGGTTGGTGCAAAGCTACAACCAGTCGGCTGCGACGTTGAACTTGCTGCGCGCCTTCGCCCAGGGCGGTTTCGCCGATCTGCACAAGGTGCATCGCTGGAACCTCGATTTCGTCTCCGACAGCGCGCAAGGCCATCGCTATGCCGAGCTGGCCGACCGGTTGAGCGAGACGCTCGACTTCATGGCGGCTTGCGGGCTCACCGGCGAGACCACGCCGCAGATCCGCGAGACCGAGTTCTTCACCAGCCACGAGGCGCTGCTCCTGGTCTACGAGCAGGCGCTGACGCGCGTCGATAGCCTGACCGGCCAATGGTACGACTGCTCGGCCCACATGCTGTGGATCGGCGATCGCACCCGCCAGCCCGATGGCGCCCATGTCGAGTTTCTGCGCGGCGTGCAGAATCCGATCGGGCTCAAATGCGGGCCCACCATGCCGGTCGACGACCTTCTGCGGCTGATCGAGATTCTGAATCCGCAGAACGTTCCGGGCCGCCTCACGCTGATCGCGCGCATGGGCCACGACCTGGTGGAGGCGAAGCTTCCGGTCCTGATCCGCGCGGTGAAGCGCGCCGGCGCCAAGGTGGTGTGGTCCTGCGATCCCATGCACGGCAATACGATCAAGTCCTCGACCGGTTACAAGACGCGGCCCTTCGACCGCATCCTGGCCGAGGTGCGCAGCTTCTTCGCCGTTCACCAGGCGGAGGGCACCCATGCCGGCGGCGTCCATTTCGAGATGACCGGCCAGGACGTGACCGAATGCATCGGCGGCGCCCAGGCCATCACCGATGAGCGTTTGGCCGACCGCTACCACACCCACTGCGATCCGCGGCTCAACGCCAGCCAGGCGCTCGAGCTCGCCTTCCTGATTGCGGAGGCGCTCAAGCGCGAGCGGGTCGCCGCCGTCAAGCGGGTCGCCCAGGCATCCTGAGGGAACCCGCGCCCGCGTTCGCGGCAGCGCCGAAATGAAGCCAAATCCCGACGATATTCCGTCCTGGACGGATCACTATTTCCTGCGCACCAAGCAGGCGGTCGGCCGCTTCGGTGACAAGCAGGTGACTTACGCGGTGTTCATGCGCCGGCCGGTGGTCTCGGCCCCGCGCCTCGCCATCGAATGGCTCGAGGAGATGGCGAAGGCGCGCGGCACCGAGTTCAAGATCGAGGTCAACTATGCCGAAGGGCGGTGGGTCGGCGCCGGCGAGCCCATTCTCTATCTCGGCGGTTCGCTCTATCACCTGGTCGATCTCGAGACGATCTTCCTGCAGAAGCTGGGGCCGGCCTGCGTCGCCGCCTTCAACGCCTACACGATGTGCGCCGACCTGCCGAAGGTGGCGTTTCTCGCCATGGATGCGCGCCACTGCGCCGGCCTCGAGATGGCGGAGATCATGGCCTATGCGGCCAGCGTCGGCTCCGCGCGGGCCAAGCGCAAGGTCGGCGCCAAGGGCTTCATCGGCAACGCCACCAACGCCACCGCGCATTTCTTCGGGATGCCGCGCGGGCTCGGCACCATGCCGCACGCCTTCATCGGCTATGCCGGCTCGACGCTGCGCGCTGCCGAGATGTTCCACGAGTCCTTTCCCGACGAGGACATGACCGTCCTGGTCGATTATTTCGGCCGCGAGGTCACGGATTCGCTCGAGGTGTGCCGCCGCTTTCCGGACATGGCCCGGCAAGGGCGGCTCGGCGTGCGCATCGACACGCCCGGGAGCCGCTTCGTCGAGGGATTGGACCCGTCGGCGTCCTATGCCGTGCTCGAACGCCACGCCCCGGCCGCGGTGCGCGGCTACCGCAGCGAAGCGGAGTTGCGTTACCTGGTCGGCGCCGGCGTGTCGGCGGCCGCCTGCTGGCATGTGCGCGACGCGCTCGATCGCGAGGGTTTCCAGAAGGTCAAGCTCGTGGCTTCCTCCGGCTTCGACCCGGCCAAATGCAAGGTCATGGCCGACGCCAAGGTGCCCATCGACGTCATCGGTACCGGCTCCTATCTGCCACAACGCTGGACCGAGACCTATGCCACGGCCGACATCATCGAGTATGACGGCAAGCCGCTCGTGAAGGTCGGCCGCGAGTTCCTGCTGCGAAGATAATCCGTTGACAAGGGGCGGCCGGTCCTTTTCGGGCCGGCCCGAACGACATGGTCCGTACGGCCTTCCTCAAGCGCCTGAAGCGCATCGTCATTGGCGCACCCCGCAGTCCTCTGGCCAGCCAGCAGCGCGAGCGCATGCTGCTGGTCGCGTTCCTGGCCTGGATCGGGCTCGGCGCCGACGGCCTTTCCTCGGCCAATTACGGGCCCGAGGAAACCTTCCTCGCGCTGGCCGGCCACAACCACCTGGCGCTCTACCTGGCGGTCGCGACCGCGCTCACCGTCTTCATCATCTGCCTGGGCTACATCCAGGTCATCGAGCTGTTCCCCCAGGGCGGCGGCGGCTATCGCATCGCCTCGGTGCTGCTGGGCCCGCGCGCCGGCCTGATTTCCGGCTCGGCGCTGATCGTCAATTTCATACTGACCATCGCCATCTCGATCGCCAGCGGCGTCGACGCGCTGTTCAGCCTGTTGCCCGTCGATTGGCAGCCCTGGAAGCTGCCGATCGAGATCGTCGTCACGCTGGCGCTCCTGATCGCCAACCTCCGAGGCGTCAAGGAAGTCGTGCTGGTGCTGATGCCGATCTTCCTGGGCTTCCTCGTCACCCATGGCGGCCTGATCCTGACGGGCGTATTCGATCACGCCAGCCGTCTACCCTCGCTGGTGCCTGACACCTTGCAGGAGAGCCGCGCGATGATCGACACGGTCGGCCTGCCGGCGATGCTGGCCATCGTGCTGCAGGCCTTCGCCCTCGGCGGCGGCACCTATACCGGCATCGAGGCGGTCTCGAACAATGTCCACATGCTCAAGGAGCCGCGCGTGCGGACCGCGCGATGGACGATGTTCTACATGGCGGTGTCGCTGTCCTTCACGGCCGGCGGCCTGATCATCCTCTATCTCCTTTGGTCGGTCGCGCCGCAGGAGGGGCGGACGCTCAACGCGGCCGTGTTCCGCCTCATTCTGAACGACGTGGCGGGAGAGAGCTCTCCGATCTTGCCGCTGGTGATGGCGGCGACGCTGGCCTTTGCCGCCGGCATTCTGTTCGTTGCCGCCAACACGGGCTTTCTCGGCGGCCCCGCGGTGCTGGCCAACATGGCGGTAGACCGCTGGGTGCCGCATCAGTTTGCGCAGTTTTCGAACCGGCTGGTGACACAGAACGGCGTGCTGCTGATGGGGCTCTCGGCCGTCGGCGTGCTGTTGCTGACGGACGGCCGGGTCTCCGTCATCGTCGTGCTCTACAGCATCAACGTCTTTATCAGCTTCGTGCTGAGCTTCGTCGGACTGTTCGTGCACTGGTTCGACGAGCTGCGGCAGGGGCGTCCGCGCATCGGTCGGCTGTCGCTGGCGGCGCTGGGCACGATCGTGACCGGGAGCGTTCTGGGCGCCACCCTCTATTTCAAGTTCACGCAAGGCGCTTGGATGACGGTGTTGATTACGGGCCTCGTCATCGGGTTGTGCGTGATGATCCGGCAGTATTACGAGGATCATCGCCGGCAGATGGCGAAGGTCGACGCCCTGTTCGCCGCCACCACGCCGGGCGGTCCGGTCGCCGAGCCGCCGCCGCTCGATCCGAAGAAGCCGACCGCCGTGTTCCTGATCGGCGCCAATGTCGGCGCCGGCATGCACACCTTGTTGACGACGCGCAAGCTGTTCGGCGATCGCTTCAAGAACTACGTCTTCCTGAGCGTGGGCGAGATCGATTCGGCGAGCTTCCGCGGCGAGGAGGCGCTGAAGCGGCTCGACCAGGACGTGCAGGAGAGCTTGAATCACTTCGTGAATTACTGCCACCGGCGCGGCCTGGCCGCGACCGCCTATCACAGCCTCGGCGCCGACGTGATGGCGGAGCTGACGCGGCTTTCCGACAAAGTGCTGGCCGAGTTCCCCGACTGCGTGTTTCTGGCCTCGAAGCTCCTGTTTCAGCGCGAGAATCTGGTCACGCGCCTGCTGCACAACCAGACGGCGCTCGCCATGCAGCGCGAGCTGCACATGCGCGGCGTGCCGATGCTGATTCTGCCGATGCGGGTGTGACGCGAACGTCCGTCACGCCGCCTCGAGACCGCACCAGTCGGCGATGAAGAGGGCCAAGGCCTGCGTCACGCGGCGAATGGAATCGATGTCGACCCGCTCGTCGAAGCCGTGGATGTCCTCGGCGTCGGGTCCATAGACCAACGCCGGAATGCCGGCATAGAGCCCGAAGAAACGCGCGTCCGTGGTGCCGGTCAGGACCGAGCGGGCGAGCGGCTGGCTGAACGCCGTTTGATGGCAGCGCGCGAGCATGGCTTCGGGCTCGGCCGCATCCTCGAGCACGTAACCCTCCGCCTGGAAGCCGTGATAGACGACCTTGGGCGGGTTGTTCGCGAGGAAGGGATCGCGGCGCGCGGCGTCGGCGACCGTGGCCTCGATCTCGGCGCGGGCCCGGGCCAGGTCCATGCCCGGAAAGAGGCCGACGCGCATGTCGAACACGCACCAAGCCGGCACGCTCGAGGTCCAGTCGCCGCCCTCGATCTTGCTCACCACGAAATTGAGCGGGTGCTCATGGTCGCCGAAGGCCGGATGGCCGCGCGCGTTCCATCTCTCCTCGAGCGCGTGCAGCGCGCGGATGATCGGGAAGCAGGCCTCGATCGCGTTGGCGCCCGAGCCGGCCCGCATCACATGCACGGGCCGGCCCTGCACGTGGACCTGGAACCACATCACGCCTACTTGCGCGGCCGAGAGCTTGCAGTGGCTGGGCTCCGGGATGATCGCCGCATCGGCGCGGTAGCCGCGCTCCAGGCAGGCAAGCGCGCCGTTGCCGGTGCATTCCTCCTCGACCACCGACTGGATGTAGATGTCGCCCTGCGGCACGTAGCCCGCCTTGCGGACCGCGTCGAAGGCGCAGAGTGCGGCGACCAGCCCCGCCTTCATGTCGCCGGCGCCGCGGCCGTACATCCAGCGCCCCTCGATGCGCGGCTCGAAGGGCGGCCTCGCCCACATCTCCGCCGGGCCGGTCGGCACCACGTCGATATGGCCGTTGAGGATCAGCGACCGGCCGCGCGCCCCTTGTGGGCGCCAGGCGCCGACCACGTTCCAGGCGTCGTCATAGGGCACCGCGACCGGGGAGAAGCCCGGCAGGTGGCGGATCGCCTCGACATCGATCAGCCAGCGGTCGACGCTCAAGCCCCGCTCGCGGAAGGCGCGGGCCATCGTGTCCTGGGCCGGGGCCTCCTGGCCCCTGAGCGAGGGCTGGCGGGTGAGCTCGGCCGTGAAGCGGAGCTGGTCGTCGAAGCCGTCTTCCACGGCCTTCAGGATGCGGCGAGTGGCGGCAGAGGGCATGAGAGCCTCGGGCAGGAGCGGTAGAAGCGGGCTATGCGCTGGCCGAAAGCCTGGCCGGCCCGACCATCATGCCGCTTTGCCGGCCGTGGTCAATCGGACCGGGCTGGTGTATCTCTGCGGATGCTATGAACCAGCGTTTGGTGCTTGCCCTCGCCCAGCTCAACCCGACCATGGGCGACATCGACGGCAACGCGGAAAAGCTGCTGGAGGCGCGCCGCGAGGCGGCCGCCTCGGGCGCGCAGTTGATGGTCGCCAGCGAGATGATCGTCTCGGGTTATCCGCCCGAGGATCTGGTGCTGAAGCCCGCCTTCCAGCGACGCTGCCACGAGAGCGTCGAGCGGCTGGCGGTGGCGACGGCCGATGGCGGGCCGGCCATGCTGGTGGGCAGTCCCTGGGTCGAGGACGGCAAGCTCTACAACGCGGCGCTGCTGCTTGACGGCGGCCGGATCGCAGGGCGCACCTTCAAGGTCGATCTGCCGAACTACGGCGTGTTCGACGAGAAGCGCGTCTTCGTCGCCGGGCCGCCGCAGCGGCCGCTCGAGTTTCGCGGCACCAGGCTCGGCGTCATGGTCTGCGAGGACATGTGGACGCCGGGGCCGTCGGCGACCTTGGCCGACGCCGGAGCCGACATCCTGCTCGTCATCAATGGCAGCCCTTACGAGCACGACAAGCTCTACACGCGAATCGATCTCGCCGCCCGGCGCGCCCGCGCCGAGCGCTTGGCCCTCGTCTACCTCAATCAGCTGGGCGGCCAGGACGAGCTGGTGTTCGACGGCACCTCCTTCGCCGTCGATCCCGACGGCGCCGTGAAGGTTCGGCTGCCGGCCTGGAAGCGGCGTGTCTCGATCGCCGAATGGGAACGGGGGCCCGAGGGTCGGTGGCGTTGCGCCGCCGGGGAAATGGCGCCTGTGCGCGAGGGCGTGCCCAGCATCTACCAGGCGATGATGCTGGGCCTTGCCGATTATGTGAACAAGAACCGCTTTCCCGGCGTGATCCTCGGACTCTCGGGCGGCATCGATTCCGCGCTCACGGCGGCGGTGGCAGCCGATGCGCTGGGGCCGACGCGCGTCCATGCGGTGATGATGCCGTCGCCCTACACCAGCCGGGACAGCCTCGAGGACGCGGCCGAGTGCGCGCGCCTTCTCGGCATCGAGCTTTCGACCATTTCGATCGAGCCGGCCATGCGCGCTTTCCAGGAGATGCTGGCGCCGAGCTTCGGCAACAGGCCGCCGGACACGACCGAGGAGAACATCCAGAGCCGCGCGCGCGGCATCACGCTGATGGCCCTCTCCAACAAGTTCGGCTACATGGTGCTCTCGACCGGAAACAAGTCCGAGATGTCCGTCGGCTACGCCACGATCTATGGCGACATGTGCGGCGGCTACTCCGTGCTGAAAGACGTCTACAAGACGATGGTCTACAAGCTCGCCCGCTGGCGCAATCTCGAGCTGCCCGATGGCGCCCAGGGGCCGGCGGGCCGGGTCATTCCGGAGCGCATTCTGACCAAGGCGCCGTCGGCCGAGCTCAAGCCCGGCCAGGTGGACCAGGACTCGCTGCCGCCCTACGAGATCCTCGACGGTATCCTGGAGTGCCTGGTCGAGGGGGAGATGACGCTCGACGAGATCGTGGCGAAGGGCTTCGATCGCGCGACCGTGGTGAAGGTCTGGCGCATGCTCGACATCGCCGAGTACAAGCGCCGCCAGGGGCCGCCGGGCGTCAAGATCACGCGCCGCGCCTTCGGCCGCGATCGCCGCTATCCGATCACCAACGCCTTCCGCCCGGACCGATGACCGTTCGCGTCCGCTTCGCGCCGAGCCCGACCGGCCATCTGCATGTCGGCAATATCTTCGTGGCGCTTCACAACTGGCTGTTCGCGCGCAAGGAGGCCGGCGAATTCCTGCTGCGCTTCGACGACACCGACCGCCTGCGGTCGAGCGCGGAGTTCGCCGAGGAGATTCGCAGGGACCTGATCTGGGTCGGGCTCGCATGGGACCGCGAAGTGTCCCAGTCGGAACGGCTTACGGTTTACGACGAGGCCGTGCGCCGGCTGAAGGGATCGGAGCGGCTTTACCCCTGCTACGAGACGGCGGAGGAGCTGGCGCTCAAGCGCCAGGCGCAGCTCCAGTCGGGCCGCGCGCCGGTCTACGACCGCGCCGCGCTGGCGCTCTCGGCGGCGGAGCGTGCCCGGCTCGAAGCGGAAGGCCGCACGCCTCATTGGCGCTTTCGCCTCGAACTGCGCGAAGAGCGCTGGATCGACATGGTGCGCGGGCCGCAGCATATCGACGAAGCGAGCCAGAGCGATCCCGTCCTGATCCGCGAGGACGGCAGCTACCTCTATACGCTCCCGTCCGTGGTCGACGACATCGCGCTCGGGGTGACCCACGTGATCCGCGGCGCCGATCACGTCACCAACACCGGCGCCCAGATCCAGATCTTCGAGGCGCTGGGCGGCCCGGTGCCGCGCTTCGGCCATCTGCCGCTTCTGAGCGGTGCGGGCGGCGAGGAGCTGTCCAAGCGCATCGGCAGCCTGTCGGTGGGCGAGCTCCGGGCCGCCGGCATCGAGCCCCTGGCGCTCGCGAGCTATCTGGCCCGCCTCGGCACCGGGGACCCGATGCGTCCGGTCCACGCCTTGAGCGAGCTGGTTCCCGACCACAATCTCGGCAAGCTCGGCGCGGCCTCGCCGCATTTCGATCGCGCCGAGCTGGCTCAGATCAACGCCCGGCTGCTGCACGAGACGGCCTTCGCCGAGGTGGCGAACCGGCTCGAAGCGCTGGGCGTCGACGAGCCGCTGTGGAACGCCGTGCGGGGCAATCTGGAAAAGCTCTCCGATGTCGAACAGTGGGTCCGGATCTGCCGCGGCGAGATACTGACCAATGGCGGCGATGTCGATCTCACGCGCATCGCTGCGGCCGAGCTGCCTCCAGAGCCCTGGGACGAGAACACTTGGTCGCGTTGGACGGGGGCCGTCACCTCGGCGACGGGCCGCAAGGGCAAGGCGCTCTATCAGCCGCTGCGTCGCGCCTTGACCGGCCTCGACCATGGACCCGAGATGCGGCTTTTGCTACCTCTCATCGGCCGTGCGCGGGCTTCGGCCCGGCTCTTGCGCGGCAAAGGTTGAGAAAGCCCTTTGGCCATGCCGATTCATCTGCACAACACGCTGACGCGCCGGAAGGAATCGTTCGTTCCGCTCGATCCCGCCAATGTGCGGATGTATGTCTGCGGGCCGACCGTCTATGACTTCGCGCATATCGGCAACGCGCGACCGGTGGTCGTGTTCGACACGCTGTTCCGGCTGCTGCGGCACGTCTATGGGCCCGACCACGTCACCTATGTGCGCAACATCACCGACGTCGAGGACAAGATCATTGCCGCAGCGGCGGCCGGCAACGAGCCGATCGACGCGCTGACGCAGCGCACGGCGGCCGCCTACCACCAGGACATGGGCGCGCTCAACGCCTTGTCGCCGACCTTCGAGCCGCGCGCCACGCAGCATATCGCCGGCATGATCGCGATGATCGAGACGCTGCTCGAGCGCGGCTTCGCCTATGCCGCCGAGGGCCACGTGCTGTTCCACGTGCCGGCGATGGCGGATTACGGCCGGCTCTCGGGCCGCTCGCTCGACGAGATGATCGCGGGCGCCCGGGTGGAGGTGGCACCCTACAAGAAGCATCCCGCCGATTTCGTGCTGTGGAAGCCCGCCAAGCCCGAGGAACCGGGCTGGGACAGCCCCTGGGGCCGCGGCCGACCCGGCTGGCACATCGAATGCTCGGCCATGAGCAAGGCGCTGCTGGGCACCACCTTCGACATCCATGGTGGCGGCATCGACCTGATCTTTCCCCATCACGAGAACGAGATTGCGCAGAGCCGCTGCGCGCACGAGGGCGCCCCCCTGGCGCGCTACTGGATGCATAACGGCTTCGTCCAGGTCGGCGGCGAGAAGATGTCGAAGTCGCTCGGCAACTTCTTCACGGTGCGCCAGCTGCTCGAGGAAGGCCATCGCGGCGAGGCGATCCGCCTGGCGCTGCTCTCGGCCCACTACCGCCAGCCGATCGACATCACGCGCGAAGGGCTGGGCGAGGCCAAGACGGCGCTGGACCGGTTCTATACCGCGCTGGCCAAGGCCGGCGGCGCGGCGCTGCCCGCCGAGGACGAGGCGGCCGAGCCGCCGCTCGACGTGCTGGCGGCGCTCGAGGACGACCTCAACACGCCGCTGGCGCTGAGCCACCTGCACGAGCTGGCACATCGGCTCAACAAGGCCGCAAGCGATGCCGAGCGCGAGCAGGCCGTCCGTGCCTTGACGGCGGCGGGCGCATTGCTGGGGCTCCTGCAGCAGTCGCCGGAAGTCTGGCTGCGCGGCGCGGCAGACGATGCGGCGGAGATCGAAGCCGCGATCGCGGCGCGTGCGGCGGCGCGCAAAGCGCGCAATTTTGCCGAGGCCGACCGGATCCGTGCGGCACTCGCGGCGCGCGGCATCCTGCTCGACGACGGCCCGCAAGGGACGACCTGGCGTCGCGCCGGGTAAGAGCCTTTTCGGCCGGATAGAATCGCACCCCATCGTCGTTCTCGCGCAAGCGGGAAGCTGGGGGACAAGCGCAATGTGCGGCTGCCCTGGGCCCCCGCTTTCGCGGGGGCGACGAGAGGGTCTTCCGCCCAGGATGCTCTCCGAGCGCGCTGGAACCGATCCTCTGCAATGAGGAAAGGCGTTAATCTCAACTCAAGGGCAGAATGCCGGACCTGCGCTCGATGGTGCTGAAGTCTTCTATGCCGATGCCGTGCGTGACGGTTGCGCCGTCCTCCGACAGCGGAAAGACCGCCCACTCGTATTCCTTGAGCTTGTCGTCGGTCCAGACGATCGTGTCGCGGCCGAAGATCGGCAGGCCGGTTTCGACCATCTCGGCCACATGGCGCAGCCAGACATTGACGTAGTCGGACTGCCAGCCGATCTCGTCGAGCCACTTTCCGGTGTAGTCCATACCGATGAAACGGGCCTGCTCGGTTCCCACCAGGCGATAGCGGATCCGCAAGGGGCTGTATTGGTATTCGGCAAGGATCAGATAGGGGAGCAGGGGCTTCATCCGACCCGGATCGAGCCCCCTCTTGCGCGGAAACCGGCGCCCGTCCCGAAGCTCCTCCCAATAGGCGGCGAGCAGGCGAATATTCCTGGATGTGACATCGGCGAAAGGGAGCCGCACCATCTGTGCGGTCGGCGACGCCGTTGCTCTTCCCGATGCGCCGTGGCGCGATCTGCGTCCGTCTGACGGCGGCTCGCTTGCCATCCTTCAGGCTCCCCGAGCCGAGTTCACGCGGCCAGTCTAGCCGATTTCGGGGTGGGAATCACGGGGTCGAGAGCGGGAAAATCAGAGGATCGGCAACTCCCGGTGGCAGGGAATCGGGGGATCAGCGTTCGGCCAGCGCCAGCCGCGCAGCGAGCCCGACGAAAAGGCTCGCGGTCGTCCAGCGCAGGGCGGTGGCGACCCGGCGCGAACCCAGGATCCAGCCGCGCGCCGCGCTCGCCGACAGCGCGACCAGGAGATTGATCGCGGTGCCGCCGGCATTGAAGAGCAGGCCCAAAAACAGAATCTGCGCCGCGACCGAACCGCGCCCCGGCGTGACGAACTGCGGCAGGAAGGCGAGAACGAAGAGCGCGACCTTCGGGTTGAACAGATTGGTCGTCATGCCGTCGAGGAAGGCGCGATGAGGGCGCCGGGGCGGTAGGGCGGCGGCTGCGGCCGGCCCCGCGCGGTCGGTGATCGCGCGCCAGGCGAGATAGAGCAGATAGGCCGCCCCGGCATATTTCACGGCGAGAAAGGCGGTCTCGGAATGCAGCAGCAGCGCCGAGACGCCGAAAGCGGCCAGGAGCGAATGGACCAGGCTGCCGCCGGCGACGCCGAAGGCGGCCCAGACCCCGGCCACGCGGCCGCGCCCCAGGCTCTGGGCCAGCACCAGCGTCATGTCGGCGCCGGGCGTCAGGTTGAGGGCGAGGCTCGCCGCAAGGAAAGGCAGCAGGGTGGCGAGGTCGGGCAGGAAGCTCGGCATGAGTTTGCTCGGGCGGTTGAGCGGCGGTGAAGAGCGACGGGATGGCGGGGCGGGGCCGATACCCGTTGGCAAGTAGGCTACCCCAGAATCAAACGCCACCAAGCCTCGCCGACGCTATCCGGTCTGTGTACGGGAGGGCACGGCCCCGGAGCCCCAATGCATTCTGAGGTGGGCGCATTGGTGGCCATTTCTGCGGCCCCTGTCAACCAAGCGAGGTCTGGCAGGTCGGCCTAGGCTGCCCTCGTGCCCTGGTTGACGCCGCCGGCCCTTGGGGGCAGAAAGGCGGCCGACGCGGCCCTTGGACGGGCCTGCAGCCGATCCCCGCTTCCCCAGGCCCCCTCGATGGATGACAGGCGCGTTTATCTTTTCGACAACACGTTGCGCGACGGCGCCCAGACCCAGGGCGTCGATTTCAGCGTCGCCGACAAGCTGGCGATCGCCCAGGCGCTGGACAAGCTCGGGGTGGACTACATCGAGGGCGGCTGGCCGGGCGCCAACCCGACCGACGACGCCTTTTTCGCCCAGCCGCCGGCTCTGAGGCGCGCGCGCCTCGTCGCCTTCGGCATGACACGCCGTCCGGGTCGCAGCGCCGCCAACGATCCGGGCCTGGCCGCGCTCATCGGCAGCAAGGCGCGCGCTCTCTGCATGGTCGGCAAGAGCTGGGACTTCCATGTGGATGTGGCGCTGGGCATTCCGCGTGCCGAGAACATCGACATGATCGCCGAGAGCGTCCAGCACGCGAAGACGCGCGTCGACGAGGTCATGCTCGATGCCGAGCATTTCTTCGACGGCTACAAGGCCAATCGGACTTACGCGCTCGATTGCGCCAAGGCCGCCTACGAAGCGGGCGCGCGCTGGATCGTGCTGTGCGACACCAACGGCGGCACCCTGCCGCACGAGATCGAGCGCATCGTGGCCGAGGTGGCGAACGCCATTCCCGGGACCCATCTCGGCATCCATTGCCACAACGACACCGAGAACGCGGTCGCCAACAGCCTGGCCGCCGTGCGGGCCGGCGCGCGCCAGATCCAAGGCACGCTGAACGGGCTCGGCGAGCGCTGCGGCAACGCCAACCTGGTCTCGCTGATCCCGAGCCTGCTGCTCAAGACCGACTTCAAGATCGGCATCGGCTTGGAGGAGATGAAGGGGCTGACGCATGTCTCGCGCCTCCTGGACGAGCGGCTCAACCGCGCGCCCGCGCGCAATGCGCCTTACGTCGGCGAATCCGCGTTCGCGCACAAGGGCGGGCTCCACGTCTCGGCGGTGGAGAAGGACCCGCGCACCTACGAACACATAGAGCCGTCGCTCGTCGGCAACCGGCGGCACATCGTCGTCTCCGACCAGTCGGGCCGCGCCAACATCCTGGCGCGCTTCCGGGACATCGGGCTCGCCATCGAGGCGGACGATCCCAAGGTGGCCTCGCTGGTCGAGCTGGTGAAGGCGCGCGAGTATGACGGCTATGCCTATGACGGCGCGGAGGCCAGCTTCGAGCTCCTGGCCCGGCGCGAGCTCGGCAGCGTGCCCGATTATTTCCGCGTGGCGCGCTTCCGGGTCATGGACGACCGGCGCTGGAACGCGCGCGGCGAGCTGGTGACAGAATCCGAGGCCACCATCACGCTCGAGGTGGGCGCCGAGCGGCTGATGACGGTGGCGACCGGCAACGGCCCCGTCAACGCGCTCGACAGCGCGCTCCGGAAGGCGCTGCTCGCCTTCTATCCCGAGCTCGAGGACATGCGCCTGGTCGACTACAAGGTGCGCATCCTGACGCCGGGTGCCGGCACTGGCGCCGTCACGCGCGTCATGATCGAGAGCACCGACGCCACCGGCGAACGCTGGAGCACGGTCGGTGTCTCGGCCAACATCATCGACGCTTCCTTCAACGCGCTCCACGACGGCATCACCTGGAAGCTGTTCCGTTCCGGCGCGCCTGCGCGTCACGGCGCGGCCGGCAGCGCTCCGAAAGGCCGCTGATGGCGTCCGCCGGCCGGCGGGCTCAGCGGCCGCTGGATGCTCCCGCTGTCATCCTGGTCCAGCCGCAACTGCCCGAGAACATCGGCGCCGCCGCCCGCGCCATGATGAATTGCGGCTTGACCGCCTTGCGTCTGGTGCGCCCGCGCGAAGCCTGGCCCAACGAGCGGGCGCGGGAGGTTTCTTCGGGCGCCTTCGAGGCGATCGACAAGGCCGAGGTCTTCCCTTCCGCGCGCGCCGCGGTCGCCGACCTCACCCGCGTCTACGCCACCTCGGCGCGCCATCGCCAGATGATCAAGACGGTGCTGACCCCGCGCGAGGCGGCGGCCGATATGCGGGCGGCGGTGGCGCGGGGCGAGCGGGTGGGCATCATGTTCGGACCCGAACGCACCGGCCTCGAGAACGACGAGCTGTCGCTGGCCGACGCGGTCATCCGCGTGCCGCTCAATCCCGGCTTCACCTCGCTCAACCTGGCCCAGGCGGTGCTGCTGGTGGGCTATGATTGGTTCCAGGCGGGCGACGCCACGCCGCCGCGCGAGCTGGTGACGAACAACACCAGGCCGGCCGAGAAGGCCGAACTGATGAACTTCTTCGACCATCTGGAGCGCGAGCTCGATGCCTGCGGTTTCCTGCGCAATCTGGAAAAACGGCCGGGCATGGTGCGCAACATCCGCAACATCTTTCAGCGCGCCTCCCTGACGCGTCAGGAGATCCGCACCCTCCACGGCATCGTCAAGGAGCTGTCCTCCAAGCGCGAGAACCGGCCCCGGCGCCGGAAAGCCGATTCAAAGGGTTGAAAAATCTGGATTTTTGCGGCTTTGACAAGGGATGCGGGCTCGGGCTATACCCACGCGCCCTATTCCCGAGAAAGCGGGTGCCGGCCGAAGCCGTGCCGGGACCCCGTCCGCCGGGCGCTTAGCGTCCGGGACAGGAACTATCGGGACAACATGGAAGAAGAAGGAACCCGCCGGTGACCAAGCGCGCCGAATCCAAATACAAGATCGACCGACGCCTCGGCGTCAATCTCTGGGGCCGCCCCAAGAGCCCCATCAACCGCCGCGAATATGGCCCGGGCCAGCACGGCCAGCGGCGCAAGAAGCCGTCCGACTTCGGCCTGCAGCTCATGGCCAAGCAGCGGCTCAAGGGCTATTACGGCAGCATCGGCGAGCGCCAGTTCCGCCGCCTCTATGAGGAGGCCGCGCGCCGGCGCGGCGACACGGGCGAGAACCTGATCGGGCTGCTCGAACGCCGTCTCGACGCCGTGGTCTATCGCGCCAAATTCGTGCCGACCGTGTTCGCCGCGCGTCAGTTCGTCAGCCACGGCCACGTCAAGGTCAACGGCAAGCGCGTCACCATCCCCTCCTATCAGGTCAAGGAGGGCGACATCGTCGAGTTGAAGGAGAAGTCGAAGCAGCTCGCCACGGTGCTCGAATCCGTCGCTTCGGCCGAGCGCGACGTGCCGGACTATATCGAGGCCGATCACAAGGGCATGCGCGCCAAGCTCGTGCGCACCCCGGCCTTGGCCGACGTGCCCTATCCGGTGCAGATGGAGCCGCACCTGGTGGTCGAGTTCTACTCGCGCTGAACGTCCGGAAATCTCGATGTTTTCCGAGGGCCGGCCCTGCCAAGGGCCGGCCCTTCGCGTTCGAGGCGTGCCACGAGGCCGTGGCGGGCACCCCGCCAAGCCGCTATTTCTAGAGCGGGTTTTGCTCGGACAGAAAAACCCTCTCGTCGCCCCAGCGAAAGCCGGGGCCCAGGGCTTCTGCACCTCGCTTGCTCCTGGATTCCGCTTTCGCGGGAACGATGATGGATTACGATCCCGCCCGATTGGAATCCGCCCCAGACGCGTCGAACCATGAGCGCCGAACTGCCCGTCCTGTTCCTCTCCCACGGCTCGCCGATGCTCCCCTTCGAGGACATCGCGGCCCGCGCCTTCATGGCGGGGCTGGGCGCCCGCCTGCCGCGGCCCGAGGCGATCTTGTGCATCTCGGCCCATTGGGAGACGCCGGCGCCGGCCGTGAGCGGCGCCGAGCGGCCGGAGACCATCCACGATTTCTACGGCTTCCCCGAGGCGCTCTATCGGCTCGAATACCCGGCGCCCGGGGCGCCGACGCTGGCCCGGCGCGTCTGCGCGCTTCTGGGAACGGCCGGCATGGCGGCAACGATCGACGAGGCCCGCGGCCTCGATCACGGCGCCTGGAACCCGCTCATGCTGATCTACCCCAAGGCCGACATTCCGGTGACGCAGCTCTCGATCCAGCATCATGCCGGGCCGGCCCATCATTTGGCCTTGGGCCGCGCACTCAAGCCCTTGCGGAGCGAAGGCGTGGTGGTGCTGGCGAGCGGCGGGGCCGTGCACAATCTGCGCCAGTTCCATATCGATCGCGAGCGGCCGGCCGATTGGGCGGTCGCCTTCGACGAGTGGCTGGCCGGTCGCATTGCCGCGGGGGATGCCGCCAGCCTGATCGAATATCGCCGCCTCAGGCCCGAGGGGAAGCTTGCGCATCCTCGCGACGAGCATTTCTTGCCGCTCTTCGTGGCGATGGGGGCAGGCGAGGGCGAGACCGGCCGGCCGCTCCACCGCAGTTTCGCCCACGGCAGCCTCAGCATGGCGGCCTATGGCTGGGGCGAGATCCTGCCCGAAGGAACGCGCGTGGCCGCCTGAGCTCGCATTTCTATCCCCCGCGAGAGGCCCCCTCGTGGCACGTATCCTTTTACGCGGCTGGTCCGTCTACAAGGCAAACGGCAGCGAGGGAGGAATCCGTGAGCGAAGTCGACATTCCGGCCACGATGCGAGAGGAGTTGCGGGCGACCTGGCACCGCTATCTCGATCTGATCGAGCCGTTGCGCCCGGCGCTGCACCGCTACTGTCGGCATCTCACCGGTACGCTATGGGATGCCGAGGATCTGGTGCAGGACACGGTGCTGCGCGGCTTCGGCACGTTGGGTGCGATACACCACGAGATTCGCAATCCGCAGGCATATCTGCTGCGCATCGCCGCGAATCTGTGGATCGATTCGCATCGCCGGCGTTTCCGCGACCCGGCTGACCCGCTCTCCGAGCCGATGGAGCCGAGAGGCTCCGATCCCGTCGCAATACGCGATGCGACGAAGGTCTTGTTGCAGGGACTGGCTCCGCAAGAACGCGCCGCTGTCGTGCTCAAGGACGTGTTCGACTTCACGCTCGACGAGATCGCCACCATGCTGGGAACCAGCACTGGCGCGGTGAAAGCGGCTCTGCACCGGGGGCGAACCCGACTGCGGGAGGGCGCGGAGGCCGCGCTGCCCGGACGGTGTCCACCGTCGGTCGAGCTGGTCGATCGCTTCGTCGCCGCCTTCAACGCCCGCGATGTCGCCGGTGTGACGGCTCTGCTGCTGGACGGCGCGTCGGCCGAAGTCGTCGGCTGCGTGTCCGAGCATGGCGCAAAGGCGATCATCACCGGGTCGATCCGTCACACCTTCGAGCTCGAGGAGGGGGCGCCGCGCGCCGAGCGACGTCAGTTCCGGGGCGAGCCGATCGTCATCGTCTGGTATGCGCTGCCCGAAGGCAACAGGGCCGGCGATGTGCTGCGGATCGAGGAGCAGGATGGACAGATCGCTTTCCTGCGCTACTACGCCTTCTGTCCCGAGACCCTGGCGGAGGTGGCGCAGGAGCTGGGGCTGCCACTGCGGACCCGGGGCTACCACTACCGCATGGGCTGACGAGCAGTGGTTGCCCGATTTGCGCCGGCGACGTCGGGGAGCGTGCGGGCCGGGTGAGAGAGTGGCGGATCGCCCGCTTCGTCGCCGCTGTGCCGACGACAGCCGGATGTGGCCGCCTCGGGCGGCGGCGAGCCGGCATCGGCAGGCGCTATCGCGCCTGACCTCGGGCGGCGCGTCCGCTATGCTGGCCTCGACCCGGCATCCGAGCGAGGCCGTTCCATGACCGCCAAAACCGGAATTCCCGCGACCAGCCGCGAGATCCGTCTCAAGCGCTATCCGACCGGGCTCCCGAGCAAGGCGGATTTCGAGCTCGCCGAGGTGCCGCTCCCGGCGCCTGCCGAAGGGCAGATGCTGGTGCGCAATATCGTCATGTCGGTCGATCCCTATATGCGCGGACGCATGACGGGTGCTCGCGACAGTTACATCCCGCCCTTCGATCTCGGCGCGGCGCTCACGGGCGAGGCGGTGGGGCAGGTGATGCTCTCCAAGGACGGCGCCTATCCCGTCGGCGCCTATGTCACGAGCATGCTCGGCTGGCGCGAGACCTTCGTGGCGGGCGGCGACCAGCTCAAGCCGGTCGATGCCAAGGCGGCCCCGCTCTCGGCCTATCTGGGCGTGCTCGGCATGCCGGGCCTGACCGCCTATGGCGGGTTCCTGCGCTACGGCCAGCCCAAGCCCGGCCAGACCGTGTTCGTTTCGGGCGCGGCCGGCGCGGTGGGGAGCGTCGTCTGCCAGGTGGCCAAGATCAAGGGCTGCCGCGTCATCGGCAGCGCCGGCGGCCCCGAGAAGGCGCGCTGGCTCACCGAGGTGGCCGGCATCGACCACGCCATCGACTACAAAGCCGTGCCCGACCTCGTGGCCGAGCTCAAGCGGCTATGCCCCGACGGCATCGACGTCTATTTCGAGAATGTCGGGGGCAAGCATCTCGAAGCCGCGCTCGAGAACATGAAGGTCCATGGCCGCATCGTCATGTGCGGCATGATCGCGGGCTACAACGAGCGCACGCCCGGGCCGCCCAACCTGATGCGCATCGTGCGCCGGCGTCTCACGGTGCAAGGCATCCTGTTCATGGATCTGCAGGACATGGGCCCGGCCTTCGAGAACGACATGGCGCGCTGGATCGCGGAAGGCCGCATGAAGTGGCACGAGACGGTGTTCGAGGGGATCGAGCAGGCGCCCGAGGCGTTCCTCGGCCTCTTCAGCGGCGCCAACCTCGGCAAGATGGTGGTGCGGCTCGGGCCGGATCGGGTGGGGTGATGTGAACGAAACCCCTCGTCCTGAGCCTGTCGAAGGACGAGGGAGCGCCTTACCGCACGAAGCCCTCATGCTTCGACGGGCTCAGCATGAGGGCCTTCTCTCAAACCTGGGCTTGGCCCGCTTGCAGGTCGGACCTGAAGCAGAGCAGTCGGGTGGGCGGGAGAAGCAGACCCTACGCCGCCTTGCAGGCCACGCCGCGGCTGGTCAGCAGCTCCTGCAGCTCGCCCGACTGGTACATCTCGCGCACGATGTCGCAGCCGCCGACGAACTCGCCCTTGACGTAGAGCTGCGGAATGGTCGGCCAATTGCTGAAATCCTTGATGCCCTGGCGCAGGCTCGGATCGGTCAGGACGTCGATGCCCTTGAACTTGACGCCGAGCTGGGTCAGCACCTGCACGACCGCGGCCGAGAAGCCGCACTGCGGGAACACGGGCGTGCCCTTCATGTAGAGCACGACATCGTTGTCCGCGATGTCCTGCTTGATGCGCTCGAAAACCGGGTTTGTGGTCGACATCCGTTTCGTCCTCTCTCTCGCTGCCCCGGCGCCTGCCGGCATCTCGGGGCTGAAAAACGCGCCCCCGCTCAGCCGTTGTCCGGCAGGCCGGTCTGCAGCGCCAGCGCGTGTAGCTCGTCGCCCATCTTGCCGCGCAGGGCCTGGTAGACCATCTGGTGCTGCTGGATGCGGGTCTTGCCGATGAAGGCCCGCGACTTCACGAGCGCCGCGTAATGGTCGCCGTCGCCGCGCAGATCCTCCACGATCACGACGGCGTCGGGGATCGCCTCCTTGATGAGGCGCTCGATCTCGGCCGCTTCCATCGCCATGACCCGTCCGCCCCCGCCTCTAGGACGCCGCGCCCATGTAGCGCGGCAGCCAGCTCTCGTGGATCTCGCTGAGCTCGGTCACGGATATGGACCCGCCGCCCGCGACTGTCAACGCGGGGCCGCCGACCGTGCCGAGGCGCAGGGCGGGCACCTGGGCCTTTCGGGCGCGCGCCAGCAGCGCCTCCGCCTCGGCTCCGGCGCAGCATGCGACATAGCGCGCCTGGTCCTCGCCGAATAGCCATGCGAGCGGCGCGGTCTTGGCCTCGGCCGGCAGCTCGATCCGGGCGCCCAGCTTGCCTGCCATCGCCATCTCGGCCAGCGCCACCAGAAGCCCTCCGTCCGACAGGTCGTGACAGGCCGTGAGCTTGCCCTCGGCGATGAGGGCGCGCACGAAGTCGCCGTTGCGCCTTTCGGCGGCGAGATCGACCGGTGGCGGCGGCCCGTCCTCGCGGGCCGCGAGTTCGCGCAAGGCCAGGCTCTGGCCGATATGGCCCTTGGTCTCGCCGATGAGCAGGATCGCGTCGCCCTCGGCCTTGAAGGCCAGCGAAACCGCGCGGCTTGCGTCCTTGAGCAGGCCGACGCCGCCGATCGCGGGCGTGGGCAGAATGCCCTTGCCGTTGGTCTCGTTGTAGAAGGACACGTTGCCCGATACCACCGGATAGGAGAGCGCCAGGCAGGCCTCGCGCATGCCTTCGATGCAGCCCGCGAACTGGCCCATGATCTCGGGGCGCTCGGGATTGCCGAAATTCATGTTGTCGGTGATGGCGAGCGGCGTGGCGCCGACGGCGGTGAGATTTCGCCAGCTTTCGGCCACGGCCTGGGCGCCGCCGGTCCTGGGATCGGCGTAGCAGTAGCGCGGCGTGCAGTCGGTCGCGACCGCCAGGCCCTTGGCGCTCTCCGGCAGCCGCACCACCGCCGCGTCCCCGCCCGGGCGCTGCAGCGTGCGGCCCATGACCAGATGGTCGTATTGCTCCCACACCCAGCGCTTGGAGGCGAGGTCGGGGCAGGCCAGGAGCTTCTTCAATGCCGCGATCGGCTCGATCTTCGGCAGGGCCGACGCCTCGACGGGCGCTTGGGCCGGGGTGGGCGCCGTCGGGCGGTCATAGACCGGGGCTTGCGCCACCAGCGGCTCGACCGGCATGTCGGCCGCGACCTTGCCGTCCATCTTGAGCACGAGCCGGCCCGTGTCGGTGAGCCGGCCGATCTCGGCGAAATCGAGCTCCCATTTCTCGAAGATGGCGCGCGCCTTCTCGCGGGCCTCGGGCTTCAGCACCATCAGCATGCGCTCCTGGCTCTCGGAGAGCATGATCTCGTAGGGCGTCATGCCGGTCTCGCGGGTCGGCACCTTGTCCAGGTCGAGCTCGATGCCGAGCCCGCCCTTCGAGCTCATCTCGACCGAGGAGGAGGTGAGGCCGGCTGCCCCCATGTCCTGGATCGAGACGATGGCGTCGGTCGCCATCAGCTCGAGGCAGGCCTCGAGCAGCCGCTTCTCGGTGAAGGGGTCGCCCACCTGCACGGTCGGGCGCTTCTCCTCGGTGCCCTCGGTGAACTCGGCCGAGGCCATGGTGGCGCCGTGGATGCCGTCGCGCCCCGTCTTGGCGCCGACATAGACGACCGGGTTCCCCACGCCAGCCGCCTTCGAATAGAAGATGCGGTCGGCCTGCGCCAGCCCCACGGTCATGGCGTTGACCAGGATGTTGCCGTTGTAGGAGGGGTGGAAATTGACCTCGCCGCCGACGGTCGGCACGCCCATGCAGTTGCCGTAGCCGCCGATGCCGGCCACCACGCCGGCGATCAGATGGCGCGTCCTGGGATCGTCGGGGTTGCCGAACCGGAGCGCGTTCAGGTTCGCGATCGGCCGCGCCCCCATGGTGAAGACGTCGCGCATGATGCCGCCCACGCCGGTCGCGGCGCCCTGGTAGGGCTCGATGAAGGAGGGGTGGTTGTGGCTCTCCATCTTGAAGACCACGGCCTGGCCGTCGCCGATATCGACCACGCCCGCATTCTCGCCCGGGCCCTGGATCACTTGCGGCCCTTGCGTCGGCAGGCGCTTCAGCCATTTGCGCGAGGACTTGTAGGAGCAGTGCTCGCTCCACATGACCGAGAAGATGCCGAGCTCGGTCAGGTTGGGCGCGCGCCCCATGATCTCGAGAATGCGCCGATATTCCTCGGCCGTCAGGCCGTGCTCGGCGACGATCGCAGGCGTGATGGCGGGCTCGACGCCCGCGGCCCTCGTCACGACAGCGCCTCCGCGATGCCGCGGAAGAGGCCACGGCCGTCCACGGAGTCCAGCAGCTTGTCGATGGCGTTTTCCGGATGCGGCATCAAGCCCAGCACGGTCTTGGTCTCGTTGAAGATGCCGGCGATGTTGCGCGCCGAGCCGTTGGGATTGCCGGCGGCCGTGGTGGCGCCGTCCGGCTCGCAATAGCGGAAGGCGACCCGGCCCGACTGCTCCAGCCGGTCGAGCGTCGCCTCGTCGGCGTAATAGTTGCCGTCATGGTGCGCGACCGGGATCGACAGCACCTGGCCCCGCTCGTAAGCGCCGGTGAAGAGGGTCTGGTTGTTCTCGACCCTGAGATGGACGTTGCGGCAGACGAACTTGAGCGAGGCGTTCCGGAGCAGCACGCCCGGCAGCAGGCCCGCCTCGGTGATGATCTGGAAGCCGTTGCAGATGCCGAGCACCGCGACGCCCTTCTCGGCGCGCGCCTTGACCTCGCGCATGATCGGCGAGTGCGCGGCGATGGCGCCCGGGCGCAGATAGTCGCCGTAGGAGAAACCGCCCGGCACCACCACCAGGTCGACCTCGGGCAGCTCGCTGTCGCGGTGCCAGACCATGATCGGGGGCGAGCCGGTCACCTCGGCCAGCGCCTGCCAGGCGTCGCCTTCGCGATTGGAGCCGGGAAAGACGATGACGGCGGATTTCATGGCGTCGATATCCGCGGATGAAGGTTGGCAACGCTGAGCCGGTCACCCCCTCCCTTACCCTCCCCCGTCAAGGGGGAGGGGAATTCTTTCTTACCCTCCTTGCTCGACGGAGAGAGGGTTTCTCTTTTTCTCCCTCCCCCCTTGAGGGCAGGGCAATCGCATGTGGCTGCGGAGCGGATTTCCTCGCCCTTCGAGACGGGCCTTCGGCCCTCCTCAGGGTG
>JBMONF010000018.1:0-123446 GCA_049323455.1 Pseudomonadota bacterium
GACAGCATCCTCGGCGACTCGATCGTCGGCGGCAACGGCGACGACCAGATCACCGGCAGCGACACGATCTTCGGCGGCAAGGGCAACGACACGATCGACGCCAGCGCGATCGCGGGCGGCAACGGCGACGACACCATCACCGACAACGACTCGATCGATGCCGGCAGCGGCAACGATCTCGTCTCCGGCGATTCGATCTTCGGCGGCAACGGCGACGACCAGATCACCGGCAACGACACGATCGAGGGCGGCGCGGGCAACGACACGCTCGGCGGCAGCCACGCGATCGAGGGCGGCAACGGCGACGACCAGATCACGGACAACGACATAATCTTCGGCGGCAACGGCGACGACATCGTCGTGGGCGATTCGATCTTCGGCGGCAACGGCGACGACCAGGTCACCGGCAACGACAACATCTCAGGCGAGGACGACAACGACACGATCGTCGGCGACAAGATGGTCGGCGGCGACGGCAACGACCAGCTGACCGGCAACGACACGATCTATGGCGGCACCGGCAACGACCTGATCGTCGGCGACAAGATGTTCGGCGGCAACGGCGACGATGCCATGACCGGCAACGACCTCGTCGATGGCGGCTCCGGCAACGACCTCATCGTCGGCGACAAGATGATCGGCGACGGCGTCGACACGCTGACCGGGCAGGATTCGATCCTGGGCGGCACCGGCAACGACGTCATCGTCGGCGACAAGATGGTGGGCGGGGCCGACGGCGACCTGTTCGGGGCGCAGGACACGATCAAGGGCGGCGAGGACAACGACGTCATCGTCGGCGACAAGATCTTCGGCGACCAGGTCTCCGGCGGAGATGGCCCGCAGAGCGAGGAATCGCTCATTCTCGGCGGCAATGGCGACGATCCGTTCTGCGGCTTCCCGGGCAAGACCGGCATCGGCGCGGGCGACGACACCATCCATGCCAACGACCATCTCTATGGCGGCAACGGCGACGACAAGATCCTCGGCAGCTTCATCGCCGGCGGCAACGGCGACGATCTCATCACCGACGCCGATACCATTCTGGGCGGCAACGGCGACGACAAGATCATCGGCGACTCCATCTTCGGCGGGGCCGGCAACGACACGATCGCGGCCAACGACACCATCCTCGGCGGCAACGGCAACGACTGGATCGTCGGCGACGTGATCGCCGCCTATGGCCTGTTCGGCGCCGATTCCATCGACGCCAGCGACACGATCCTCGGCGGCGACGGCAACGACACGATCGTGGGCGACTCGATCGAGGGTGCCGACGGCAACGACACCATCGATGCCGGCGACTCGATCCTCGGCGGCGAGGGCGACGACAGCATCATGGGCGTGCTCGGCAGCGACACGATCTTCGGCGGCAACGGCGACGACACGATCCTGGGCGGCGTCGGCGACGACACGATCTCGGGTGGCAACGGCGACGACAGCATCCGCGGCGACGAGGGCAACGACACCATCGCCGGGGGCAATGGCGACGACACCATCCAGGGCGGTGGCGGCGACGACACGATCGCCGGCGGCAACGGCGACGATCTGATCTTCGGCGGCGAGGGCGACGACACCATCGAAGGCGGCAACGGCAACGACAAGATCGACGGTGGCAACGGCAACGACGCGATCCACGGCAACGACGGCGGCGACACCATCCAGGGCGGTGGCGGCGACGACACGATCCATGGCGACGAGGGCAACGACTCCATCGACGGCGACGCCGGCAACGACTCGCTCTACGGCGACAACGGCAACGACACGATCTTCGGCGGTGAGGGTGCCGACACGGTGCTCGGCGGCAACGGCGACGACGTGATCGACGGCGACGGCGACTTCGTCGACGGCAACGACAGCCTGCTCGGCGAGAACGGCAACGACACGATCTACGGCAACGTCGATCAGGACACGATCCGCGGCGGCGAGGGCAACGACTCGCTCGATGGCGGGAGCGGCAACGACTCGCTTTACGGCGACAACGGCAACGACATCATCGCCGGCGGTGCCGATCAGGACACGGTCCTGGGCGGCAACGGCAACGACTCCATCGACGGTGGCGAGGGCAACGACACCATCCTCGGCGAGAACGGCAACGACTCCATCGACGGCGGCGAGGGCAACGACAGCATCCTCGGCGGCGAGGACAGCGACACCATCCTCGGCGGCGAGGACAACGACACCATCCTCGGCGGCGAGGGCCACGACACCATCGAGGGCGATGCCGGCGACGACTCGATCTTCGGCGATAACGGCAACGACACGATCGCTGGCGGTGCCGGCAACGACACCGTCCTCGGCAACGAGGGCAGCGACCTCATCTACGGCAACGGCGACGACGACTCGATCTTCGGCGACGCGGGCCGCGACACCATCGACGGCGGTGCCGGCAACGACACCATCGACGGCGGCGACGACGGCGACAGTATCGATGGCGGCGACGGCAACGATCTCGTCGAGGGCGAGGACGGCAACGACGTCGTCAGCGGCGGCAACGGCGATGACGACATCTCCGGCGGCGACGGTCGGGACACGCTCTATGGCGGCAACGGCGACGACACCATCGCCGGTGACGGCGGCAACGACTCGATCTTCGGCGGCAACGACGATGACAACATCGACGGCGGCTCGGGCCAGGACACGATCGAGGGCGGGGCGGGTGCCGACTTCCTCGATGGCGGCGGCGGCGTCGACGAGCTGAGCTACGCTCACGCCGGCGGTTACGTGGACGTCAGCTTGGCCGATGGCCTCGGCTATCTGGGCGAGGCCGCGGGCGATACGGTCCAGGGCTTCGAGAACCTGACCGGCTCGCAGTTCGACGATACGCTGGTTGGCAACGACGCCAACAACGTGATCCACGGCCTAAACGGCGACGACTACATCTACGGCTTGAACGGCAACGACGAGCTCGACGGCGGCGAGGGCAATGATCGTCTGTTCGGCAGCAATGGCGACGACACGCTCGATGGCGGCGAGGGCGACGACGAGCTCTACGGCAGCGACGGCAACGACCAGCTGTCCGGCGACAACGGCTCCGACGCGCTCTTGGGTCATGACGGCGACGACACGTTGTCCGGCGGCGAGGGCAACGACACCCTCGACGGCGGCAGCGGCACCGATCAGCTGTTCGGCGACAACGGCAACGACCTGCTGGTGTTCGGCAGCGCCGGCAGCACCTACGATGGCGGCAACGGCATCGACACGCTGCAAGTCACGACCGACACGGACTTCACAACCTTCAGCGAGCAGACGAGCAGCTTCGAGATCCTCAATACCGGCGACGGCAGCCCGAACACCGTCACGCTGAACGCTCAGGATGTGCTGGACTTCTCGAACGGAAGCACGACCGTGATTTCCGGTACCGACGGGACGAACAATTACACTGTCAACCTCGTGGTCCGCGGCGACAGCACCGATACGATCAATCTCAACGATGACGGTACCCACCACTTCACGCAGCTAGCGACCGGCGTCACCTTCAGCGACCCGGCCTATGGCGGTGGAACGTTCACCCTCTACAGCGACGGCAATGGCCACACCGTCGCGGTCGACGACAACATCGTCAGCGGTAGCGGCGGCGTCTACACCAGCTAACCCGGCTGCGACGACAGTAAACGGAGGCGGGCGCTCCAGGCAGGAGCGCCCGCTTTTCATTTCGGCGACCGGTTGCGCGCCGGCTGCGGCTTCTGACCGCGCCACTGCCGCATTCGCCATTGTCCCTGCGACAATTCTCCCGGGCCCTGCATGGCTGCTTCGCCGCGCCCATGGCTGGCGAAGCGTGGGCCGGGCCACTAGGATGGCCGCGCCATGAACACGCCCGCTTCGAGCCGCACCGCCTTTGCCCGCCCCAGCCTCGCCGACTGGGGCGTCGTCGCCATCGCCTTCCTGGTGCTGGCGCTCTCCTTCTCGGCCCGCTCGCTCTTGGGCCTCGCCATGCCCTCGCTCGAATCCGAGCTCGGCTGGTCGCGCAGCCTGGTCTCGAGCGCCGGCGCCACGGCGCTCCTGGTGATGGCGGGCGTGGCGCCGCTGACGGGCGGCATGGTCGACCGCTTCGGCGCGCGCTGGATCCTCTGCGCCGGCCTCGCCACGGTCGGCCTCGGCATGGTCTTGACCGCCGGCATCTCGGCGAGTTGGCAGTTCTTCTTGAGCTTCAGCCTGCTGGCGGGGCTGGGCTTCGGCATGGCCGCGAACCATGTGGTGGCGACGCTGGTGAGCCGGCGCTTCGAGGCGCGGCGGGGGCTCGCGGTGGGCACCGCCACCTCGGGCTCGACCGCGGGCCAGCTCCTGGTGGTGCCGCTCTTGGCCGCCGTCATGGCGGCCGCGGGCGCCTGGCGCTCGAGCTATCTGGCGCTGGGGATCGCCTGCCTCGCTCTCATTCCCGTCGCCTGGATCCTGATCGGGCGCAACGGCAACGGCTTCGGTGCTGTTGCGCAAGGGCCTCGGACGGTGGCGCGCGCGGCCCCGCCGGCGGCCCCCTTGCGCGAGCGGCTCGGCACCGTCTTCGGCAGCGCCACCTTCTGGCTGCTGGCGGCCGGCTTCTTCATCTGCGGCGTCACCACCACGGGCGTGATCGAGACGCATCTCCTGCCCTACGCCGCGGCCTGCGGCTTCCCGCCGCTCTCGAGCGCCACCGCCTATGGCGTGCTCTCGGCCTTCAACCTGATCGGCATGGTGCTCGCGGGCCATCTCTCCGACCGGATGAACCGGCCGCTGCTGCTCGGCGGCCTCTATGTGCTGCGCGGGCTCTCCTTCATCCTCCTCATGTTCATCGCCCGCGACCTGTCGCTGCTGTTCGTCTTCGCGGTGCTGTTCGGGATCTTCGACTACTCGACCTTCGTGGTGACGGCGAGCCTCGTTTCCACCCATGTCGGCCTGCGCGTGATGGGCCTCGCCATGGGGCTGCTCTCGGCCAGCCATTCGCTCGGCGGCGCGCTCGGCGCCTTCGCCGGCGGCTATCTGTTCGATCTCTTCGCCCGCTACGAATGGGTCTGGGTCGCCTCGGTGCTGCTGGCGCTCATGGCCGGGCTCTTCTCCTTCGCGATCCGCGAACTCCCCGACCGCGCCGGCGGCCGTCTCGCCCCCGTTGTCGCGCATTGAGCGCGGAGGCGATCCGTTTCGCGCCGAGAGCGTGATCACCCCTCCCCCTACCCCCTCCCGCCTGCGGGCCGAAGCTTTCCAGTCGGGGTGTTTCTCAAACGGAACCCTTCGGCGGGCGAAGGCCCGCAAGGGGAGGGGGTCAAAAAGATGAATCGACCTCCCGCTTTGCGGGCGGAAGGGCACTATTTTTCTGACCCCTCCCCCCTTGCGGGGGAGGGTAGGGAGGGGGGTGTTATGATCGCATCCCGACAGAGCCTCGGGTGAAGCAAGGGCGGAACAGCCATGCCAACGCACATTCGTTTCCTCGACAAGCTGCCGGCGAAGCTGCCGGTGCTGGCGGTCTGCCGCTGCGACGAGGCCGGCCTGCTGCCGGCCGCGCGGCGCGCCGATCGATTGCTGAAGGGCGCGCTGGCGCGAGCGGCGCGGCGCACCCATGCCGCTGAGAGCGACGAGGCGCCGCGCGTGGTCGAGCTGACGGCGCCCAAGGGCTTCAAGGCGCGGCGCGTGCTGCTGCTCGATCTGGGCCCGCGGCACAAGCTGGACGGCGCGCGCGCCGAGGCCGTGGGCGCGGCGCTGGCGAAGGCGCTGGCCGCGGCCGGCGAGAGCGCGGCCGTGCTGGTGCCGGACCTTCCCGAGCGGGCGCCGATCGGCGCGGCCGAGCTGGCGGCGCGCCTGGCGCTGGGGGCGCGGCTCGCCGCCTACCGGTTCCACCGCTATCGCACCCGGCCGCGCCCCGACGATCCGGCGGCGACGCTCGAGCTGCTCGCCGTCGTGACGCCCGCTGCGGCCGAGGCGCGGGTGCTCTGGCGGGGCCTGGGACCGGTCGCGGCCGGCATCGAGCTCGCCCGCGATCTCGCCAACGAGCCGGCGAACGTGATCAATCCCGAGAGCTTCGTCGAACGGACGAGGACCGCCCTGGCGCCCTTGGGCGTGGGGATCGGCGTGCTCGACGAGAAGAAGCTCGCCAAGCTCGGCATGAACGCGATGCTGGCGGTGGGCTCGGGCAGCGCCAACAAGCCGCGGCTGCTGCTGCTGCGCTGGCGCGGCGCTGGCGGCCGGCCTTACGCCTTCGTCGGCAAGGGCGTCACCTTCGATACCGGCGGCATCTCCATCAAGAAGGCCGCCGGCATGGAGGAGATGAAGGCCGACATGTCGGGCGCGGCCGCGGTGGTGGGCCTGATGCGGGCGCTCGCCGGCCGACGCGCCAAGGTCAATGCCATCGGCGTGGCGGCGCTGGTCGAGAACATGCCGTCCGGCACATCCTACCGGCCGGGCGACGTCATCAAGACCTTCTCCGGCCGGACGCTCGAGATCGTGGATACGGACGCGGAGGGCCGCGTGGTGCTCGCCGACGCGCTCGCCTTCACGGTGCGGAAGTTCCGTCCGCGCGCCGTGATCGATCTGGCCACGCTCACCTACTCGGTGATGAGCGCGCTGGGTCATGCCTATGCCGGCCTCTTCGCCAACGACGAGTTCCTGGCCGAGCGGCTGCTGGCGGCGGGACGCGCCACCGGCGAGAGACTGTGGCGCCTGCCGCTCGATCCCGATTACGACCGCAACCTCAAATCCACGATCGCCGACCTGAGGCAGTGCGCCCCCGACGAGGAGGCGGCCGACGCCGCGCACGGGGCGGCGCTGCTGCAGCATTTCGTCGACGGGACGCCCTGGGCCCATCTCGACATCGCGGGCCGCATGTTCGGGCGCAAGGACGAGGACGGCCGCTCGCCGGGCGCCGTCGGCTTCGGCGTGCGCCTGCTCGACCGCTTCCTCGCCGCGCGCGAGGCGACGGCCAAGGACGGCGGGAAAGGCGAAGCATAACTCCCTCGCCCCACGAAGTGGGGAGAGGGCCGGGGTGAGGGGCAACATGCGCTCCCTGCGAGCATGATCGGTCTATGGCTGATTCGTTTCCAACGCAGGGGCGCCGTCATTCGACCGACGCCGAGCGGCGTCTTTGGCAAGCGCTGCGGTCGCGACAGCTGGATGGTGCGAAGTTTCGCCGTCAGGCTCGAGTTGGGCCCTACATCGCCGACTTCCTTTGCGTTGCAGCCAAATTGATTGTCGAGGTGGACGGCGGGCAACACGCTATCGATGAGACCTACGACGCCAAGAGAACGCAGGCGCTCAGGCAACAGGGCTATCGGGTCATCCGCTTCTGGAATAACGATGTGCTGGACAACATGGAGGGTGTTCTCGAGGTAATTCGAGGAGCGTTGCGAGAGCCGCAGCCCCCCTCACCCTGACCCTCTCCCCCCGCTCGCGCGGGTGGAGAGGGGATCGTTCAGCGCAGTTCTCGATTCACCGCCGCCGATAAGCCGGCGGGGCCAGCCGCTCGACGATCTCGAGGAAGGCGCGCACGAGGCTCAGATCCCGCCGCTCGGCGAGGCAGGCCACATATTCGGTCATCTCCAGCTCCTCGGCGGCGATGCGCAGAGGAACGAGTCGGCGGTCGTCGCCGAACTCGCTTTCCGAGACGATTCCGACGCCGAGCCCCGCCGCCACCGCCTCGCGCACGGCCTCGCGCGAGCCCACCTCCAGCGCCTCGCCCGGCGCGAGCCCGCGGCGCGCCATCGCCGTCTCGAACAGCCGGCGGGTCGTCGAGCCGACCTCGCGCAGGACCAGGCGACGGCCGGCCAGCTCCGCGAGCGCAATGGCCTTGCGGCCGGCCCATTCGTGGTCGCGTTCGACGAAGGCAATCAGGCGGTCTTTCCGGAAAGGAAAGGCGTGGATGCGCGGATCGTCGGGGATGTTGGCCAGCACCGCCACATCGGCGCGGTGCTCCTGCAGGTCGGCCAGCAGCTTCTCCGAATTGCCGATGGCGAGCGAGAGCCGGATGCCCGGATAGCGGCGCGCGAACGTCGAGAGCGCGCCGATCACGTGGAAGGGCGCATCGGCGCCGATGCGCAAGTGGCCGCGCCTCAGACCCTTGGCCGCGGCCAGCATCTGCTCGGCCTCGGTCTCGAGGCTGAACAGCCGGCGCGTGAGATCGAGCAGGGCGCGGCCGAGCTCGGTCGGATGCACGCGCCGGCCGCGCCGGTCGAACAGCTTCACGCCATAGCGCGCTTCGAGCGCCGCCACCTGGGCCGAGAGGGTCGGCTGGGTGACGTGCAGCGCTTCGGCCGCACGGGTGAAGCTGCCGGCACTGGCCACCGCATGAAAGGCGCGGAGATGGGCATGGTTCATGGTTATCTATAGTGTATATCAATATATCCTATAGAAACTAGTGATTTGACGCATGCAAGCGTGCGGCGCCAAATGGATGCGTCGGCGCCGATCAAGTGGCGCCGCCCCTCGCAGGAGCAAGTCCCATGACCCGCCGCGATCCCTGGCTGCTGACGCCGGGCCCGCTCACCACCTCGATGACGGTCAAGCAGGCGATGCTGCACGACTGGGGCTCGCGCGACCGCGAGTTCATCGAGATCAACGCCGCGATGCGCCGGCACCTGGTCGAACTGGTGAAAGGCGAGGGGGCCTATACGACGGTGCCGATGCAAGGCAGCGGCACCTTCGCCGTCGAAGCCATGCTCGGCACCTTCCTGCCGCGCCAGGGCAAGGCGCTGATCCTCGTCAACGGCGCCTATGGCCAGCGCATGGCGCGGATCTGCGACTATATGGGGCGCGCCTATGCCACGGTCGAGGCGCCCGAGGACAGGGCGATCGATCCTGCAGCGGTCGAGCGCGCACTCCTCGCGGATTCTTGCATCACCCATGTCGCGGCGGTTCATTGCGAGACCACTTCCGGCGTGCTCAACCCGATCGCCGAGATTGCCGGCGTGGTGGCCACGGCCGGCCGGCGGCTCCTGATCGATTCCATGAGCGCCTTCGGCGCGCTGCCGCTCGATGCGCGGCAAGTGCCGTTCGACGCGGTCGCAGCCTCTTCCAACAAATGCATCGAAGGCGTGCCGGGCTTGGGCTTCGTGGTCTGCCGCATCGATGCGCTCCAGGCCGCCAAGGGCAACGCCCACGCGCTGACGCTCGATCTCCACGACCAGTGGACGGTGCTGGAGAAGACCCGGCAATATCGCTTCACGCCGCCGATCCATTGCATCGTCGCGTTCGCCAAGGCGCTCGAGGAACACGCGGCTGAAGGCAGCGTCGAGGGGCGGGGGGCGCGCTATCGCAACAACTGCCGCATCCTCATCGAGGGCATGCGCGCCATGGGCTTCGAGACGCTGCTGCCCGACCGGCTGCAGGCGCCGATCATCGTCACCTTCCGCATGCCGGCCGATCCGCGCTTCGAGTTCGAGAGCTTCTACGACCGTCTGCGCGAGCGCGGCTACGTGATCTATCCGGGCAAGCTCACGGTCGCCGACAGCTTCCGCATCGGCTGCATCGGGCGGCTGGGCGAGGCGGAGATGAAGGGCGCGATCGAAGCGGTCCGCGCCGTCATGGCCGAGATGGGTGTCGCGAGCGGCGCCCCGGCGAGAACGGCGGCGAGCGCGTAAGGACCATCTAGAAGTTCCTTCTTTTGCAAAGCGACGGAGCGACAGACCCACCTTCTCCGGTAGTCATTGCCGGGCTTGACCCGGCAATCCATCGATGGACCCCCGGGTCAAGCCCGGGGGTGACAATGAGAAGGTGGGTTCCTTCCAAGCGATGTGACGCCGAACCTGAGGAGATCAGAATGAGCTTCCGTTATCAGCGCAGCTACCGCGGTCCCATCCAGGCCGTGCTGTTGGATTGGGCCGGCACCACCATGGACTATGGCTGCATGGCGCCGGCCGTGGTGTTCGTCGAGGTGTTCGAGCGCCAGGGCGTGCCGATCACCATCGAGGAGGCGCGCGCGCCGATGGGCGCGCACAAGCGCGTCCATATCCAGAAGATCACCCAGCTCGAATCCGTCCAGCGGCGCTGGAAGGAGAAGCACGGGAGGGCACCCAACGACGCCGACGTCGAGCGCATGTTCAAGGAGTTCGTGCCGCTGCAGCTCGAGGTGCTCTCGGACTATTCCCAGATGATCCCGGGCGCGCTCGAGGCGGTGGAGGCGATGCGCAAGCGCGGCTACAAGATCGGCTCCACCACCGGCTACACGACCGAGATGATGGAGATCAACCTCAAGGACGCGGCAAGACAGGGCTATAAGCCGGACTCCACGGTCTGCGCCTCCGACGTGCCGGCCGGCCGGCCCTATCCCTATATGTGCCTGCAGAATGTCATCAATCTCGGCGTCTCGCCGGTCGAGGCCTGCGTCAAGGTCGACGACACCCGGCCCGGCGTCGAGGAGGGGCTCAACGCCGGCATGTGGACGATCGGGCTCGCCATGAGCGGCAACGAGATCGGCCTGCCCCTGGCGGAGCTCAAGAAGCTCGACCCCGCCGACCGCGAGCGCCGGCGCCAGGGAGCCTATGCCCGCATGTACCAGACCGGTGCCCACTATGTCATTGACAGCATTGTCGATATCATGCCTTGTCTCGACGATATCGAGGCGCGCCTCAGGCGGGGTGAACGGCCCTGACCGGGGCGCCGGTCAAACATCTTCGGTTTTCGCGCGGATGGTCGCGTTCCTCCGTTCGTCATTGCCGGGCTTGACCCGGCAATCCATGCCATGGACCCCCGGGTCAAGCCCGGGGGTGACGACCAGGGGGTAGCCTCGTCCGAACGAAGATCGTGCGAACCCACGGTTGAACCCATCCCATGCCCCAGCTTCCTTCCCATGCCCAGGCCGTCATCGTCGGCGGCGGTATCATCGGCTGCTCCGTCGCCTATCACCTGACCAAGCTCGGCTGGAAGGACGTGATGCTGCTCGAGCGCAAGAAGCTCACCTGCGGCACCACCTGGCACGCGGCGGGGCTGGTCCGGGCCATGCTCTACAGCGGCAACCTGACCCGGCTCGCCCGCTACTCGGTCGAGCTCTACAAGAAGCTCGAGCAGGAGACCGGACAAGCCACCGGCTTCAAGCAGAACGGCTCGATCTCGATCGCGACCAACGAGGAGCGCTGGGACGAGCTCAGGCGCGGCGCCTCGCTGGCGCACGCCTTCCGCGTCGAGGCCGAGCCCATCACGCCGAAGCAGGTGGCCGAGAAATATCCGCTGATGAACACTTCGGATCTGCTGGGCGCGATCTATTTCCCCCATGACGGCCAGTGCAACCCGGCCGACACCGCCATGGCGCTCGCCAAAGGCGCGCGCATGGGCGGTGCCAGGATCGTCGAGGACTGCAAGGTCGCCGGCATCCTGACCAAGGACGGCCGCGCGGTCGGCGTGCGCACCGAGGACGGGCAGGAGATCAAGGCCGAGGTGGTGGTGAACTGCGGCGGCATGTGGGCGCGCGAGATCGGGCTCATGGCCGGCGTCGCCGTGCCGCTGCATGCGGCCGAGCATTTCTACATCGTGACCGAGCCGATGGGCGTGCCCTCGAGCCTGCCGGTCATGCGCGACATGGACGCTTGCGCCTACTACAAGGAGGACGCCGGCAAGCTCCTGATCGGCGCCTTCGAGCCCCAGGCCAAGCCCTGGGGCATGAACGGCATCCCCGAGGATTTCTGCTTCGACGAGCTGCCCGAGGATTTCGACCATTTCCAGCCGATCCTCGAGGGCGCGATCCATCGCGTGCCGAAGCTGGCGGAGACCGGCGTCCGCAAGTTCTTCAACGGGCCCGAGAGCTTCTCGCCCGACCAGCGTTATCTGCTGGGGCCGGCGCCGGAGCTGAAGAGCTTCTATGTCGCGGCCGGCTTCAACTCGATCGGCATCCAGTCGGCGGGTGGCGCCGGCATGGCGCTCGCTTCCTGGATCGTGGACGGCCATCCGCCCTTCGATCTCTGGGACGTCGACATCCGGCGCATGATGCCGCACCAGAACCGCAAGACCTATCTCTACGCGCGCGTCTCCGAGGCGCTGGGCCTGCTCTACGCGATGCACTGGCCCTACCGTCAGTTCGAGACCGCGCGCGGCATCCGCCGCACGCCGCTCTATGCCCGGCTCAAGGAGCACGGCGCCTCCTTCGGCGAGGTGGCGGGCTGGGAGCGACCCAACTGGTTCGCGCCCAAGGGCGTCGAGCCGAAATATCAATACAGCTTCAAGCGTCAGAACTGGTTCCCTTACTGCGCCGAGGAGGTGAAGGCGACGCGCGAGAGGGTCGGGCTCTACGACCAGTCCACCTTCGCCAAGTTCCTGGTGCGCGGGCCCGACGCCGTGGGGCAGATGCAGCGCATCTCAGCGGCCGACGTGGGCGGCGCGCCGGGGCGCGCGGTCTATACCCAGTGGCTCAATCCGCGCGGCGGCATCGAGGCCGATCTGACCGTGACGCGCGTCGCCGAGGAGGCCTACTGGGTGGTGACGGCCGCGGCCACCGCCACGCGCGACCGGCACTGGCTCGAGAGCAACATCGAGGCGGGGGCCCGCGTCACCGTCGACGACATCACCAACGCCTATGCCGTGCTGGGCGTGATGGGCCCCAATTCGCGCGCCCTGCTGCAGCCGCTGACCGAGGCCGATCTTTCCAACGCGGCCTTCCCCTTCGGCACCAGCCGCGAGATTGCCATCGGCGCCGCGCCGGTGCGCGCCACGCGCATCAGCTATATGGGCGAGCTCGGCTGGGAGCTCTATGTGCCGAACGAGTTCGCGGTCGGGCTCTTCGACACCATCCTCGCGGCAGGCGGCCCGCACGGCCTCAAGCTCTGCGGCATGCACGCCATGGACGTCTGCCGCATCGAGAAGGCCTATCGCCACTGGGGCCACGACATCACGGACGAGGACACGCCGCTCGAGGCGGGTCTGGGATTCGTGGTGGCCTGGGACAAGGACGTTCCGTTCATCGGCCGCGCGGCGCTGCTGAAGCAGAAAGGCAAGACCCTGCCCAAGCGCATGGTGCAGTTCGCGCTCGAGAACCCCGAACCGCTGCTCTATCACAACGAGCCGATCTATCGCGACGGCGTGCTCGTCGGTCATACCAGCTCGGCGAACTACGGCCACACTCTCGGCCGTGCCATCGCCATGGGCTATGTGAGGAACGAAGCCGGCGTCGATGCCGAGTGGATCGCGTCCGGCAACTGGGAGATCGAGGTGGGCTTGAAGCGCGAGCCCGCGCGGGCGAGCCTCAGGCCCCTGTACGATCCCACTTCGGCGCGGATGAGAGTCTAGGAGCGGACTGGCCGCTGCGCTCGTCCGAGGAGGGACTCGGGTTCCGACCGAGCCGCCGGCGCGTCCTGGAGCGGGAGGCCAGGGCATGAGCCGAGAGGAGGCGTTGAAGCAAATCCGCGCGGCCTTCGCGCGCCGCGGGAACGAGAGCTATGGCGAGGGTGTGACCCAGACCGAGCACGCCTTGCAGGCCGGCTGGCTCGCCGAGCAGGCGGGTGCGCCGGCCGCGCTGATCGTGGCGGCGCTGCTGCATGACATCGGCCATCTGATTCACGATCTGCCCGAGGACATCGCCGAGAAGGGCGTCGACACGCAGCATGAATCGCTGGGCTCGGCCTGGCTCTCTCGCCACTTCGGGCCCGAGGTGACCGAGCCCGTGCGCCTCCATGTCGAGGCCAAGCGCTATCTCTGCAAGGCCGAGCCCGGCTATTTCGACCGACTCTCGGAGGCCTCCAAGCTGTCTCTCGGGCTTCAGGGCGGACCGATGAGCGCGGGTGCGGCCGAGGCTTTCGCGCGCGGGCCCTATGCCGAAGCTGCGGTGAGGCTCAGGCATTGGGACGAGGCGGCGAAGGTGATGGGCATGAGAACGCCCGACCTCGCTCATTTCGATTCCTGTGTGGCGGCAGTGCTACGCCGCTGAGCGCCGAAAAGCGGCGCCGGCGATCTGGCCCGCCGCAAAGAAGACGCAAGCCACCAGCACGACCGAGGGCCCGGCCGGCGCATCGAGTTCGAGCGAAAGGCCGAGCCCGCCCACTACCGACAACACGCCCAGAAGCGACGACAGCGCCGCCATCTGCTCGGGCGTGCGCGAGAAGGGGCGCACCGCGGCGGCCGGCAGGATCATCAGCGCCGTGATCAGCAGGATGCCGACGATCTTCATGGCGATGCCGACCAGAAGCGCCACCAGCAACATGACGGCGAGCCGCACCCGCTCGACCGGCACGCCTTCGGCTGCGGCCAATTCCTCGTTGAGGGTGATGGCGAGAAGGGGCCGCCAGATCAGCAGGAGCCCCGCCAGCGCCGCCAGCCCGCCGCCCCAGATCCAGACGAGATCGGTGCGCCCGACCGCCAGGATATCGCCGAAGAGGTAGGAAAGCAGATCGATCTGCATCGCCGGCATGAAGGCGATGGCGACGAGGCCCGCCGAGAGCGCACCATAGGACAAGATCGCCAGCAGCGTGTCGCTCGCCACCAGCCGCTGACGTTGCAGGCGCACCAGCAGGCCGGCGAAGACGAGCGAGGTCGCGAGCACCCCCAGCTCGAGGTCGATGCCGAGCAGGAAGCCGAGCGCCACGCCGAGGAGGGCCGCATGGGCGAGCGCATCGCCGAAGAAGGCCATGCGCCGCCACACCACGAAGCAGCCGAGAGGGCCTGCGACCAGCGCCACTCCGATCCCGCCCAAAAGCGCGCGCAACAGAAAATCGCTCATCGCCGATCTCCACCGCCGGCCCGCCGCCGCGGCGCCTCGTCTTGGTGCGGCCCCGCATCGGGGTCGTGGCGATGATCGGGTCCGTCATGGTCATGCGGGCCATGGCGATGGCCATGCTCGCCTTGCGCCACGATCTCGCCGGCGAGCCCATGCTCGTGATCGTGATGGTGGGTGTAGAACGCGATCCGCTCGGCCGCACCGGCCCCGAACAAGGCCAGATATTCCGGGTGCTCGCTGACGGTCTCGGGCCGACCGGCGCAACAGACATGGTGATTGAGACAGATCACCCGGTCGGTCGCCGCCATCACCAGATGCAGATCGTGCGAGACCATCAGCACGCCGCAACCCCGGCTACGGCGGATCTGCGCGATCAGATCGTAGAGCTCGGCCTGGCCGCTGACGTCGACACCGCGCACCGGCTCGTCCAGCACCAGGAGCTCGGGCTCGCGCACCAGCGCGCGGGCGAGCAGGACCCGTTGCAACTCGCCGCCCGACAGCGACTGCATGGCGCTGCCGAGCAGGCGCTGGGCGCCGACCTCGCGGAGCGCATCGGCGATCATGGCCCTGTCGACGCGGCCGGCCAGCGACAGGAAGCGCTCGACCGTGATCGGCAGTGTGTCCGGCAGCTCGAAACGCTGCGGCATGTAGCCGATTTTCAGATCTGGTCGCCGCCGCACGCGGCCGGCGCTGGGCGCCAAAAGGCCCAGCACGACGCGCACCAGCGTGGTCTTGCCGGCGCCGTTGGGGCCGATCAAGGTGACGATCTCGCCCGCTGCCACCGACAGATCGACGGCGTCGAGAATGGTGTCGGCGCCGAAACGCTGCGTCAGCCGCTCGACGGCAACGAGCGGCGCTTCGCTCGCGGCGATCGGAGCGTCATGCGGCACGGCGGCACTCCGCGCATTGTCCCTCGATCTCGACGGTGGAGCGCTGGGTCGCGAAACCCTCGGCGGCGGCGCCCGCCTCGATCGCTTCGGCGATGCGAGGGTTCGTCAACTCGGCCACGCTGCCGCAATTGCGGCAGATCAGGAATTGACAGCTGTGCCGCTCGCTGGGGCGCGTGCAGCCGATGAAGGCGTTGCGCGATTCGATGCGGTGGACAAGGCCCTGCTCGATCAGGAAATCGAGCGCGCGATAGACCGTGGGCGGCTGCGCCCCGCGTCCCTCGGTCCGAAGCGCCTCCAGGATCTCGTAGGCGCCGATGGGCGCATGGCCGCGCCAGACCAGCTCGAGCACGCGCCGGCGGGTTTCCGTCAACCGGGCGCCGCGCTGGGCGCATAGCGCCTCGGCGGCGGCCAAAGCGTCGGCAATGCAGTGATCGTGATCATGCGTGCCATGCGCAGCGTGCTCGCCCAGAGACCAGCCCATGTCTCTTGTCTCCCGCAATGGTGATACGTTATACAGTAACATGAAATGCTATAACATCACGTTATAAATTACGCTGACGGGATCCGGCGGGCAAGCAAGCAGGAGCGAGGGCGAGAATGAGCATGCGGGGTGCTGGCGGAAGGGTGGGTTGGCTGGTCGCCGGCCTGCTGGCGACCATGGCGGGTTTGGTTACGCCGGCCGCGGCCAAGGTTCCGGTCGTGGTCGCCAGCATCAAGCCGCTGCACTCGCTGGCGGCGTCCGTCATGGCCGGCATCGGTCAGCCTTCGCTCCTGATCAAGGGAACGGCCTCGGAGCATGTTTATTCGATGAAGCCGTCGGATGCGGCGCTGCTGGCCTCGGCCGATGTCGTGTTCTGGGTGGGCGAGCCGCTCGAGACCGTTCTCGTCAGGCCGCTCGCCAACTTGCCGAAGAGCGCGCATGTCGTGGCGCTGCTCGATACACCAGGGCTGTTGCGGCTGCATGCGCGCGAGGGGGGCCTTTGGGAGCCGCACGAGGACGAGCAGGAGAGCGGGGTCACCGATGCCGGCCGTCAAGCCGATCATGGCCAGGAACTCGACGGTCATATCTGGCTCGATCCCGAGAATGCGAAGTTGATCGGGGCGCGGATGGCCGAGGTGCTGGCCGCCGTCGATCCGGCCAATGCGGCACGCTATCGCGAGAACGCCGCGGCGCTCGCAGCCCGCATCGATGCGCTCGAGGCCGAGCTCGAGCCGCGCCTGGCCGCGATCGCGAATCGGCCCTTCATCGTGTTCCACGACGCCTATCATTATTTCGAGCGCCGCTTCGGTTTGGCCGGGGCCGGGTCGATCACGCTCAACCCGGCGCAGCCGCCGGGCGCCCGGCGCATCGCGCAGATCCGCGACAAGCTGGCCGCGGCGGGTGCCGTCTGCGTCTTCCACGAGCCGCAATTCCCTTCGACGCTGGTGAATGCGGTGGCGGAGGGGACGGAGGCGCGCATCGGCGAGCTCGATCCCACCGGAGCCGCCATCCCCGACGGCCCCGACCTCTATTTCCAGCTGCTCCGGGACATGACGGCCTCGCTCGAGCGTTGTCTTGCGCCGGCGCGCTGACGGGCTTCCGGCATCGGCCGGGCTTGGCTTCGTCTCCGCGCTTTCGGGCCCGACGCGGCGCCGCTATCTTCGTCCGGCCACAGAGAGGGAGCTCCTCATGAAAGATCGACAGCCCCTGAAGTCGCCGGCGCTCGATCCGGCCATGGTCGCGCCGGATACGGGCACGAGCTACCCCGCACCGTTTCGCGCGCTCGTCGCCGGGCGAGCGCGGCGGCGGCTCGGCAACGCGCTGGGCCTCAAGAACTTCGGCGTGAACCTGACGAAGCTGCCGCCCGGCTGCGCCTCCTCGCAGCGCCACTGGCACACCAGGCAGGACGAGTTCGTCTATGTTTTGGAGGGCGAAGTGGTGCTGGTCACCGACGCGGGCGAGCAGGTCCTGACCGCCGGCATGGCGGCCGGCTTTCCCGCCGGCAAGCCCGACGGCCACCATCTCGTCAATCGCAGCGGCCGCGACGCGCTGGTGCTCGAGGTCGGCGACCGCACGCCCGGCGACGAGGGCAACTACCCCGACATCGACATGATGTGGCGCATCGTCGATGGCGAGGAGCGCTACCTCCACAAGGACGGGACGCCTTACTGATCCTTGGGAAGAAAATCGAGGAGGCGGTGGTGCCGCCTCCCCGTCAAGTTACAGGCCGTAACGGGCCCCTGGCTCAGCTAGGGTTGGTCACGCTGGTGATGATCACGGGATCGCCACGGGTCTTGGGCGTCGACGTCAGGTTCCGATCTCGCCGCCATCCTCTTTGACGATGGCGATCACGGAAGGCCGCGGCGGCGTCTTCGCGTCGAAATCGGGCCACCGCGTGGAGGGCTCGGCGAACGTCGAGCCCTCGCCGGGATGCTGGACGGCGACGAACAGCGTCTTGCCGTCCGGCGTGAAGCAGGGGCCGCAGGTCTCGGCATCGCGCGGCACGGCGAGGAACTTGCGCGTGACCGCGCGCCCGTCGCCGGCGACGTCGGTGCCGTAGAGCCCGTCGCCGATGCCGAACCTCTTCTGCGCCCCGCCCTGATCGGTCGCGATCCAGAGCCGTCCCTTGGAATCGAAGGCGACGTTGTCCGGGCAGGCGAGCCAGCCGTTCTTGCTGGTGCCCTTGCCGTAGAGCGTCGTGCCCCACAGCGGGTTGCCGGCGACCAGGAACAGGTCCCAGCCATATTCGGCGGCCGTGTGATCGGCATCCTTGCCCTCGCCGCCGGGCGGGATCAGCTCGAGGATATGGCCGGTTTCGTTGTCGGCGCGCGGGTTGGCCGCATCGAGCCTGTCGTAGCCGCGCTTGGAGTTGTTGGTGAGCACCGCGTAGATGCGCCCCGTCACCGGATCGGCCTCGACATCCTCGGGCCGGTCCATCGGCGTGGCGCCGAGGAGATCGGCCGCGCGCCGCGTCTCGATCATCACGTCGGCCGCGTTCTCGAAGCCGTTGGCGTCGGTGAGCGGGCCCTGCCCATGGACGAGCGGCAGCCAGGCGAGCTTGCCGTCCGGCGAGAACCGGGCGACGGACAGCGTGCCCTCGTCGAGCAGCGTCAGGTTGGCCGCGCGGTTGGCCGGATCGAACTTGCCGCGGCTCACGAACCGGTAGATGTAATCGAAGCGCTCGTCGTCGCCCATATAGGCGACCACATGGCCGTCCTTGTTGACGACAACCGTGGCGCCCTCGTGCTTGAAGCGGCCGAGCGCCGTGCGCTTCATTGGTGTCGAGCCCGGATCGAACGGGTCGATCTCGACCACCCAGCCGAAGCGGTTGGGCTCGTTCGGCTCCTTCGTCACGTCGAAGCGCGCCTCGTATTTCCACCAGGCATATTCGGGCTCGCCCTTGATGCCGTAACGCTCGAAGGCGGCAGCTTCAGGGAGCGGTTTCGGATCGCCGCCGAAGTAGTTGTTGAAGTTCTCTTCGCAAGTGAGGATCGTGCCCCAGGGCGTGACGCCGCCCGCGCAATTGTTGATCGTGCCGAGCGCGGTCTTGGCCGCAGGATCGGCCGAGGTCTTGAGGCGGTCGCTGCCGGCGGCGGGGCCGGTGAGCGCCATCGGCGTGGTCGCCGTGATGCGTCGGTTGTAGCGGCTCGCTTCCACGACTTGCCAGCGCCCGTCGTCCGCCTTCTTGATCTCGGCGATCGAGTGGCCGTGCGCCGCCATCTCGACCGCGACCTGGTCGGCCGTGAGCTTGTCGAGCTTGTCCGCCTCGGTCAGGCCCGCGAACATCAGCTCGGCGTTGGTGTATTCGTGATTGACGCAGAGCAGGCCGCGATCGGAGCTGTTCGAGCCCTGCGGCAGCGGCAGGAAGCCGATGAAGTCGCAGTTGTAGCCGAACTGCATCGCCTGCTGCGCCGCCGTGAGTGCCGGCGGATCGAAGGCGGGCGCGCCCTTGACCAGCTTGTCGCCCCAGCGGATCAGCACGTCCGCGCGGTAGCCCTTGGCGAGCTTGAGCCCGTCCTCGATGCCCTGCTCGATCTCCTCGAAGGTGAGCGAGGAGGGGTTTTCGCCCGCTTTCGCCGCGTGTGCGCCCAGGAGCCCGCTGAAGAGGCCCGCTGCACCTGTCAGGCCCAGCTCCTTGAGCGCGGCGCGCCGGCTGTAGCGGCGCTCCGCCACCTCGAACAACGGGCTGTTGGCGGTCGAGTTCGAGCCGATGTCGTCGGCGTCGGTCACGATCATCGCCGGATAGCGGTCGATCGCCTTCATTCCTCTCTCCCCATTTTCCCCAGGCACGGAGCCAATGGCGCGACCATAAGGGTACCCGGCGACGCGCCCATGAACCGTCCATGACAGATCGATGACGGATCCGCCGACATGATGGCGCAACCGGGGAGCGGAGGCACCCGAGCTTCACACGGCCTGCCGCTTCTGCGTCTCGAGAGCGGCCGATGCGGTCGTCACCAGAGCGCGTCGCCGGAAAAGCTGTGCAGCTTGTCGCGCCCTGCGATATGGACCCGGAATCCCTTGGGGAACAACCCGGCGATGGCGGGGTCGCACGCGTCGAGCCCGCCCGCATAGGCGCCGAAGGCCGGCAGGATCAGGCGCCGCCCGTCCTCGACGAAGCAGCGCCCCGTCACGCGCCTTCCGCGCCAGGAGATGCCGGCCTTGGGATGGAAATGGCCGGACACCTCGTCTGCGGAACTTCGCCGCACCCAGCGCCTCAAGCGCCTCGCCAGCGACGGTCTGAGAATTGCGAGCTAAGGCCGAGACCCCCGGACAATCCGCCGGCGCAAGGCCGTTGCGACGTGTCAGCCGCAGCGGTTGGGGCAGGTGGTCGACTCGCCCCCCTCTGGCGCCGATGGTCATGCATGATTGCGGCGTTCGGCCTCGGCTAGAGCCAAGCTATTTCGGATGGCGTCGGACAGCGTGTCGGCGCGGTAGGGCTTGGCTATGATCGGGAAGCCTTCCTTGGCCACTTCCGCCGCGGCGCTGCTGTATCCGCTCGCGAGGAGCAGCGGTTGTTCCTGAAAGTGTCGGCGGATCTTGCGCGCCAACTCGATGCCGCTCATGCCACCGGGCATGACAATATCGGAGAAGACGAGATCGAAGCGCTGGCCGCCCAGCAGGAGAGCCAGCGCCGTGCGGGCATCCTGCACCCAGTGGGAACGGTAGCCGATCAGATCGAGCAAGTTCTGAGCGACGCGGGCCACGCCCTCATCGTCCTCGACCAGGAGCACGACACCGGCTCCACGCTCGACGGCAGGACGCTGGACCTCTTCTTCGCCTGCAGCGCCAGCTTCCCGGGCACGAGGAAGATAAAGCGTTACCGTAGTGCCGCGGCCGATCTCGCTCTTGATGGTTGCCGTACCGCCTGCCTGCGTGGCGAAGCCATGGACCTGGCTGAGGCCTAGCCCGCTTCCCTTGCCAACCTCCTTGGTGGTGAAGAACGGCTCGAACACCCGAGCGAGAACGTCGGGCTTGATGCCGGTTCCTGTGTCGGAAACTGTCAAGGAGACGAACTCGCCTGAAAGGCTCGTGGCAGGCAGGTCGCCTCCGGAGAGCCGGACATTGGCGGCATCGATGCGCAGGAGACCGCCTTCCGGCATGGCGTCGCGCGCATTGACGGCAAGATTGATCAGCGCCAGCTCGAGCTCGCCCAGATCGCACTCGATTGGCCAGAGATCGTCCGCGAAGGTGAGAACGATGCGGATGTCGCCGCGCAAGGATCGCGCCAGGAACTCGCCAAGGTCGTCCGAACGCTTCTTGAGATCGACGATCTCGGGGCGCAGCGCCTGCTGGCGTGTGAAGGCAAGTAACTGGCGCGTCAGTCGGGCGCCGCGTTCGGAGGCACGCTCGATCGATTCCACCATTCTCGCGGCTTTCGTTTTTTGCACTTGGTCGCGGAGCAAGTCGACGTTGCCCAAGATGATGGTAAGAAGATTGTTGAAGTCGTGTGCGATGCCTCCGGCCAACCGGCCGATCGCCTCCAGCTTCTGTGTTTCCCGAAGAGCCTCCTGCACGCGTTCCCGCTCGCGGACCTCTGCCTCCAATCGCCGAGTGCGTTCCAGCACGCGCTCCTCAAGAGACGCGTTGAGGTGCTGCAGCCGTTCCTCGCTCTCCCGCAGCGCTTTGTTGCTCTCCTGAATCTCCTGTGCCCGGCGGAAAATCTCGGCCTCCATCCGTTCGGCACGCAGGCGCAGGTCATGGGTTTCCTGCTCCTTCTGACTATCCTGCATCTTAAGCCGAACAAAATCCGTCACGTCCTCGACACGATGGATGATCAGCGAGACATTGCCATTCGCGTCGAGCACTGGCGAATTAACCGGGCTCCAATACCTCTCCTCAAAGCCTCCACCCTCGGCAGCCGGGCGGCGCACATCGTACTTCTGAACTGCCATCGTGTCCGGCCTGCGATGCTGCAAGACGCGAAGCAGCGATGCCCGTAGGTTGCTGACGCCGGTTGCGCGAGGGTCATCCGGATTGTCTGGAAAAACGTCGAAAATATCGCGGCCGAGAACGTCTTCGCGCTTCGTCATGGTCGCAGCGAGATAAGCGTCGCTCGCTGCGCAGATCGTCAGATCGGGCCGTAGCACGAGGTAGAGCCCAGGCACCGCTTCGAACAGCGCGTGGTAATCGACCACGCCTGATTTCGGCTCTTCCGGCCCCATTCGATCCCCCACACCGCAATTAATCGCGGGTTCGATTTCTGAGAGCCTCGGGCTGCGCTGTCGACGCAACCGGCCACGGTCGCAATAGCCCAATTTCACAACCAGAATAGGTAGAAATCTAGCGCGATTTCAGGTAGTGCACCAGCGGGAAAATGCACCGACTCATTAGTCTTTGCCATTCCGGCCCTTTGCAGGATTGAAGGTGGATGGGCGCATCGCCCGGTGTCGGTGAATCCAAGCCGTTTGTCAGCTAGAATGAGAACGTCACCAAACGGGCCGAGACGAGGCATGGCGCACAGGACCATCATGATCAATCGCGCACCCGTCCCGACGCTATGGGCGGCCGTCATCGCCTAGTGCTCGGGTTCGACCATGACGAGGCACTGACGCTGGGCAAAACCGTTGCGGGGCTCAACGCGCGTGCCGAGGGGATGCGCCTCGGCATCTGCCAGCGGACGCCAAAGGACGTGGCGGAGCAGCGCAAGAAATTGCGGACTGGCAAGCAGCTTCACGTCGATCTGCTACTTCGGGCTGTCCTCGTGACGCGGACACCAGAAGAGCCGCTGGCACTTGCCAAGGACAAGCCGGTGAACCCGGAAGTGTGCAGCGCTAACTCGAGAGCAAGTTCGACGGGTCACGGGAAGCGGTCACGCGGGCCGTGTGGGCCGCGACCCTGCGGGCGGGGCGAATAGGCCGACAGAGTGCGTCAGCCGGCTTGGCCGACCTGCCCGCCGCACTGCGAAAGCAACCGGTTGGTTCGTTGCATCGCTAAGCTGATCGACCCATCGCAGTGCTAAGGCAGGCCGATGCCTCCGCATCGCCCTGCGCCGGCTTCCTACTCTCTTAGCCCGGTTGCCACCGCGATGCCCATGATCTCTGCGGGAATTTCGGGCTCAGAGCGCGTCGCCGGAAAAGCTGTGCAGCTTGTCGCGCCCTGCGATATGGACCCGGAATCCCTTGGGGAACAACCCGGCGATGGCGGGGTCGCGCGCGTCGAGCCCGCCCGCATAGGCGCCGAAGGCCGGCAGGATCAGGCGCCGCCCGTCCTCGACGAAGCAGCGCCCCGTCACGCGCCTTCCGCGCCAGGAGATGCCGGCCTTGGGATGGAAATGGCCCGACACCTCGCCGGCCGTGTGACGGTCTTCGGCCTCATGCCGGAACTGCAGCGGCCCTTCGGTCAAGACCGGCAGCGTCCGGCCGCCCCAGCTCTCGAGCGGCGCGGGGTCGTGGTTGCCGAGGATCCAGACCCAGTCGCATGCGCGCGCCAGGCTTGCCAGCGTCTCGCCCAAGGGGGCGGGCAGACGGTCGCCCGCGCCACCGTCGTGGAAGCTGTCGCCGAGGCAGACGACGCGGCGCGGATGGAAGCGCGCGACCAGCGCCGCGAGCCGGTCGAGCGTCACGGCGCTGTCGTAGGGCGGCAGCGGCCGCCCGCGCTCGGCGAAGGCCGAGCCCTTCTCCAGATGCAGGTCGGCGACCGCAAGCGTTTGGGCCTCGGGCCACCACACGGCACCCGAGACATGGAGGATCAGCTCGGCACCATTGAGCCGGGCGCGCCGCGCCTCGCCGACCTCGACCATTACCGCCGTCATAGCGGCAGCTCGCCTTGCGGCAGGGCCGGCACGGCTTCCTCGGCGGTCGCCTCGGCGATGAGGGCGGTCGCGGCCTCGTCCATCAGCTCGTCGATGGCGGCGCCATAGACCGCCTCCTTGCCGATCTCGAGCAGGACCGGCACGGCGAGCGGCGAGACGCGCTTCAGGCGGCGATGGGTGATGCGGCCCTTGATGCGGGCCAGCATGTCGGCCAGGCGCTGCACATCGGTGAGGCCGCTGGCCGCGTCTGCCCGCGTAGCGCGCAGCAGGATGTGGCCGGGCTCGTGCTTCCTCAGCACGTCGTAGATGAGATCGGAGTTGAAGGTCACCTGCTTGCCCGTCTTGGTCTCGCCCGGATGGCGCCGCTCGATCAGCCCCGCGATCACCGCCACGTTGCGGAAGCATCGCTTGAGCATGCTCGATTCGTCCATCCAGGCCTCGAGATCGTCGCCCAGCATATCCTGATCGAAAAGCTCGACGATATGGCGGGCGGGCTTGAGGCTCCAGACCGCGATCACATAGTCGGTGGCGACGAAGCCCAAGGGCCTCAGCCCCGCGCGCTCCATGCGGCGTGTGAGCAGCATGCCGAGCGTCTGGTGTGCATTGCGGCCCTCGAAGCAATAGGCGACCAGGAACTCCTTGCTGCCGCGCGGGAAGGTCTCGACCAGCAGCCCTTCGCGGTCGGGCAAAGCCGAGCGCCGGCGCTGCATCTCGAGCCACTCCATGACCGGCGGCGGCAGGCTGTGCCAACGTCCCGGCTCGGCCAAGAGGCCTCGCACGCGGCGCGCGAGCTGTGTGGTGAGCGGCAGGCGGCCGCCGGCATAAGCCGGCACCTTGGGCACGCCTTGGCCGCCCGGCGAGACCACAGCCGCCATCTCGCGGATGCCCTCGAAGCGCAGGAGCTGGCCCGCGAACACGAAGCTGTCGCCGGGCACGAGCCCCTGGATGAAATATTCCTCGACTTCACCGAGTCGGCGGCCGTTCCTAAGCCGCACCGCCAGCATCGGCTCCTGCACGATGGTGCCGACATTCAGGCGATAGCGCCGCACCATGGCTGGGCCGGCGACGCGCCAGCGGCCGTCTTCCTCCTGCGCCAGGCGGTGCCAGCGCTCGTAGCTGCCGAGCGCATAGCCGCCGGTCGCGACGAAGCTCAGCACGTCGTCGAAATCCTGGCGCGACAGCGCGCGATAAGGATGGGCGTTGCGCACCTCCTCATAAAGCGCGTCGGCGGCGAAGGGCGCCTGGCAGGCCATGCCGAGGACATGCTGCGCCAGCACGTCGAGCCCGCCGGGCTTGGGCCGCTCGCCGTCGAGCTCGTGCGCCGCGACCGCCTCGAGTGCCGCTCGGCATTCGAGGAGCTCGAAGCGATTGGCCGGCACCAGGATGGCGCGGCTGGGCTCGTCGAGCCGGTGATTGGCGCGGCCGATGCGTTGCACCAGCCTTGCGGCGCCCTTGGGTGCCCCTACCTGCACGACCAGATCGACCGCAGCCCAGTCCACGCCCAGATCGAGCGAGGAGGTTGCGACGACGGCGCGCAAGTTCCCGCGCGCCATCGCGGCCTCCACCTTGCGCCGCTGCTCGGGCGCCAGGCTGCCGTGATGGAGCGCGATCGCCAGCTTGTCGTCGTTGATGCGCCAGAGCGCCTGGAACACCAGCTCGGCCTGGGCGCGGGTGTTGACGAAGACGAGCGCGGTGCGCGCCCCCTTGATCGCTTCGTAGACCTCCTCGATGGCATGGAGCGCCATATGGCCCGACCAGGGTACATGGGCGCGGCTCGCAAGGATGCGAATCTCGGGCTCGGCCCCGGCGCGACCATGGACAATGTCGATGCTGCCGTCATCGGACGACGCGGTGGGCGAGATCCAGGCGGCGAGCCGCGCCTCGTCCGCGACCGTGGCCGAGAGCCCGACGCGCCGGCACCGCGGCGCCAAACGTTGAAGCCGCGCCAGGCCCAGTGCCAGCAGATCGCCCCGCTTGTTGTCGGCGATGGCGTGAAGCTCGTCCACGACGACCCGCTCGAGCCTGGCGAAGAGTCGCGGCGCATCGGCATAGGAGAGCAGCAGCGCCAGGGATTCGGGCGTGGTCAGGAGGATCTGGGGCGGGCGGCGGCGCTGGCGCTGGCGCTTCGACTGCGGCGTGTCGCCGGTGCGGGTCTCGGCGCGGATGGCAAGCCCCAGCTCGGCGATCGGCGCCTCGAGGTTGCGGTGGATGTCGACGGCGAGCGCCTTCAAGGGCGAGACATAGAGCGTGTGGAGATGGTCGGCCGGCGCTTCGGTGAGCTGGATCAGGCTCGGCAGGAATCCTGCCAGCGTCTTGCCGCCGCCGGTGGGCGCCACCAGCAAGGCCGAGCGTCCGGCCCGGTCGGCCGCCAGCAAAGCCAGCTGGTGCGCATGTGGCTGCCAGCCGCGGCCGGCGAACCAGGCGGCAAAGGTAGGCGGCAGAGCCAAGGTCGAATTGATCGGCGTCATGTCCGAAGGGTCTGGCCGCTCAACATACCTTCATACGGACGCGGAATACGGATCGCACTCAATGCGCGGCGCGCGTTTATGTCGTTGTAATTTGGGGAAACTGTCTTGACAGCTTAAGCCAGCAATGCCAGTCTTATATCAAATTTAGCTGGAGCCGGACGCTCCAAGCGACATAGTGAGCAAGAGCGCTCTCGGGGCCTTGATCGGCCGCGGAGCGCTTTTTTGTTGTCCTCGCAGGGAGGGCACGGGTGGCAACGGTCATAGGGGGCCGCGCTACAGTACCGCTCGGTGTCATCTTCTCCGTTACGGGCTCCTATGGGACCGTCGGACAGGAGATGCTGAACGGCGCCCTGCTCGCTCTCGAAGAGGTCAACGAGCGGCGCGAATTCGGATTCACATTCGAGCCGATCGTCTGCAACCCGGCCGGCGAGACGACAGCCTATCGGACGCAGTGCGAGAACATCCTTCGTAACCGGACCGTTCGACATATCCTCGGCTGCTACACCTCTTCGAGCCGAAAGGAAGTCATCCCGGCTATCGAGAAGTTCGATGCGCTGCTCTGGTACCCGTCACATTACGAAGGGTTCGAGAGCAGCAATAACGTCATCTATACCGGCGCCTCGCCTAACCAGCACATCGTCCCGCTCCTGCGCTATATGTTGCGAGAGCGCGGGTCTCGCGTCTACTGCGTCGGTTCCAACTACATCTGGGCCTGGGAGAACAACAGGATCCTGCGCGAGATCGTGCAAGCCTGCGGCGGCGCAGTGCTGGCCGAGAAGTATCTGCCGGTTGGGTCCACCGATATCGCCCGTTTCATCGCCGAGATCCGCGCGCTGCAGCCGGATTTCATTTTCAACACGCTGATCGGCGAATCGAGCTACGCCTTCTACCGCGCCTACGCCCGCGCCGGAGCCGCAGACGATTCGATCGGGCCCGGCAAGACACCGGTCACCAGCTGCAGCTTGTCCGAGCCGGAACTGGTCTCGATCGGACCGGAAGCCGCCGCAGGCCACATCGCCTCCAGCGTATATTTTCAAAGCATCGAGCGAGCATCGAACCGGCGGTTCGTCGAACGGTACCGGGCGCGGTTTGGTGCGGCAAAGGTGACATCGGCCGACGCCGAGGCGTCCTATGTCGCAGTGATCCTGCTGGCAAGCGCGATGCGCGAAGCCGGCACGACCGAGATCGACCAGGTCAAGCGTGCGCTCTATGGCTGCCGGTTCGAGGCGCCTCAGGGGCCGGTGCGCGTCGACCCCGAGAACAATCACAGCTTCCTGACGCCGGCCCTGGCCATGTCGCGGTCGGATGGCCAGTTCGACATCGTTTGGACGTCCGGCGAGCCGGTGAAGCCCGATCCCTATTTGGTCTGGTTCGACGTCAACTCGTTCAAGCAAGAGACAGGACTGCCGCAGCCAAACGGGCCGCCGCGGGCCCACCTCAGAGTGGTGCCACAATGAAGCTGCGAATTCCGAATTTCCGGGGGCAGCGCGCCCTCGTCCTTCATCCGCACGATCGCAACTGCAAGGCGATCGTGGAGCAGTTGGAACGGTTGGGCGTTTCCGTCGAAGTCAGATGGCCGGCCGAGGCGGTGACGACGGACGGCACCGACATGCTGTTCCTGGATTCGGACCTCGGCTTCGACGGGCTGTTCAGCTGGAAGGCGGGTCACGCCGCCGTGCCGATCATCGCGGTTCTGGGCTCGGAGGCGCCAGGCCGGATCGAGTGGACGCTGTCTCAGGAACCGTCGGCCTGTCTGCTGAAGCCGATCGGATCGACCGGCGTCTTCGCCGCGCTCTCCATCGCCTTCCACAACTTCGCCCTCAAGCATGCGCGCGAAGAGACGCTCCATCGGTTGGAGGAGCGATTGCAGATGCGCGCCCTCGTCCTGCGCGCGGCTGTCGTGCTGATGAAGCGCCACGACATCAATGACGAAGAAGCGCTGCATCTGCTGCGCGCGGAGAGCATGCGCCGGCGCCTGAGCCTGGAAGCCATGAGCGCACTGGTCGTGGAGGGAAGATGGATTCCTGCCCAACTCCGGGCATGCAAGCAACGGAGCGGGCAGGGGCGCAAGCGGGCGAACTCGTTCCAGTGAACAGACCGCAGCGCACGAAGGGAGTCGATGAACCAAGGGCGTTGTTACAGCCAAACACACAGGAGAGGGGGCACCCATGAGCGGCAAGGATGGTATTGATCGGGAAAAGACGGCCGTCGCGACCAGCGCGGAGGACGGGCAGGAGCGAACCGGCTCGGGATTGCTGATCCCGCGCCGAACGCTCATACAAGGTGCGAGCGCCGCCATCGCGGCCGCAACGATCCTCAAGAACATCCGTCCCACGGCGGCCGCCACCACCGGCCCGGTCAAGATGGGTTTTATCGAGGATTATTCGGGGAATCTGGCCGTCTACGGGCTGCAGAAGCTGCATGCGGCGCAATTGGCGGTGAAGGAGATCAACGAGGGAAAGACGCTGAAGGGCAGCCCGGCGATCGGCGCCGGCGGCATGAGCGTCATGGCACAATATGCCGGCCGAGCCCCCACGATAGGCCGGACCGGAACCGATCTGCCGGTCGTCGACGACGGCGGTCCGAAGAACGGCGCGAGCACCGCCTTTGTCGAGGATCCGGATATCCTGATCGACTCGGGCGACAAGGGAATTCTGGGCCGCGAGCTGCAGCTGATCTCTCCGGACGGTCAGAGCAACAATGCCATCTGGCAGCAGCTTGCGCGCAAACTCATTCAGGAAGACAAGATCGATGTGCTCGTCGCCGGCTTCGCCAGTGCCGAGCGCGAGGCGATCAGGCCGATCGTCGATCAATTCAAGCAGCTCTACTTCTATACGAACCAGTACGAGGGCGGCGTGGCCGACGCCTATACCTTCTGCACCGGTCCGGTCTGCGAGCAGCAGGTCATCCCGGGCGTGCAGTACATGGTCGAGAAGTTCGGGCCGCGCGGTTACACCATCGCTGCCGATTACAATTTCGGCCAACTAACCGCCGCATGGACCCGCGCTTTCGCGCCGCTCGTCGGCGGACAGATCATCGGCGAGGAATTCATCCCGCTGTCGGTATCGGAATTCAGCACGGTGATCGCACGCATCCAGGAGGCGAAGCCGGACTGGGTGATGACGCTCCTGGTCGGGCAGAACCATCACAATTACTACCCGCAGGCGGCGGCGGCCGGGCTCAAATTCCCGATGGTGTCCACGGTCAACATGGCGCAGGGATATGAGCATCGGCGTTTCGCTCCCCCATCCCTTGCAAACATGCACAACGCCATTCAGTACCAGCTGGAGGTGCCGACGCCGAGGAACCGGGCCTTCGTCAAACGCTGGATGGAGATGTTCCCCGAGGACCAGTACATCGGCGAGATGGCGCAGAACACCTATTTCACCATCCATCTCTATGCCAAGGCGGCACGCCTTGCCGGCACGACGGACCAGGAGACGGTGCGCCAGGCGCTGCATCTCGGCTGGTCGATCGAGGCCCCGGAAGGCGCCGTCTTCCTCGAGCCCGGGACACATCACTGCGCCCATTACATTCGCCTGGCGACGACCAACGAGAACCACGATGTGATTTTCGTGCGCGAATGGCCGATGATCCAGGCCTGGTGGCTGCAGCGCCTGGGCGTCAATCTGGTCCGGAACCCGGAGTTCAAGCAATATGTGCCGGACGAGGATCCCTATTTCTCCATGTTCCTGAAGAAGTAGATCCGATCTGCATCCACGAGGGGGCCGTGATCGGGATCGGGTTGTACGGCCCCCTCGAAACGTCTTGGGCCGGCGGTGACATGCCGGCCCCGACGCCATCGATGAGCGGGGCGAGCAGACATGGATAGCTTCGGCCTGGCTGTCAGCATCGTCTACCAGTTCGGCGCCAACGCGGCGTTCCTCCTGATTTCGGCGATCGGGTTGATCGTCATCCTCGGGATGATGAACATCATCAACCTGGCCCACGGCGAGCTGATGATGATGGGCGCCTATACCGCCACGATCGCGTTTCATCGCGGCGTTCCCTTTCCTGTGGCCGTCCTGCTGAGTTTCGTGGTCGTGGCCGTTGTCGGCATCGTCATGGAGAGGCTGATCGTGCGACGGTTCTACGGGCGTGAGCTCGGCGCGCTGGTCGTCACCTGGGGGATCAGCTTGCTGCTCGCCCAGGGAACGCTGTTGATCTTCGGCCCGTTCATGCCGGCCATCGCCATTCCGGGCGGTTCGTTGGCGCTTGGACGGTATTCTTTCTCGGTCTACTGGCTGGCCCTGATCGTGATCTGCATCCTCCTGATCCTGGCGCTCTGGTGGATCTACACGAAGACGACTTTCGGCCTGCAGTCGCGGGCGACGATGCAGAACGCGGCAATGGCCAGGGCGCTCGGAGTCGATACCGACAGGATCTACATGCTGACGTTCGGACTGGGCGCGGGGCTCGCCGGCGTCAGCGGCGCACTGATCGCGCCCACCGTGTCGATCGCGCCTTTCATGGGCCAGCAATTCGTGGCGCCGGCCTTCATCACCGTGGTTGTCGGTGGAGGTGCCAACGTGCTTGCCGGCGCGCTCGGGAGCAGCGCCCTGCTCGCTCTGGTCAAGACCCCGGTCGGCATGCTGTTCGGGGCGTTCCTCGGCACCGTCGCGCTATTGCTGGCGGCGCTCATCATCATCCGGCTGATGCCGAACGGCATTTCCGCCTATCTCCAAAAGCTGCTGGAAAGGCGCATCGACCGATGACCGCGGCACGCACCATGTGGAGCCTGATAAGGCTGCTGAACGGCACCGAGGATATCGGCCATTCGAAATGGTTCTGGTCGGCCGCAACGGTCGTCCTGCTCGGTTTTGCGCTTCTGCCTGTCTGGATGTCGGAGTTCGGCGCATACAACGTCGCCTATTACCTCCTCAACATTCCGCTCGCGTTGGGCCTGTGCATGCTGTGGGGTTATTGCGGCGTATTGAGCTTCGGCCAGGTGGCGTATTTCGGCATTGCCGGATACACCTACGGCACTATTGCCGGCAACATGATGGCGAGCCCGTGGGGAGCGTTGATCGGATCCGTGGGCGGCCTGGCGGCGGCGGCCCTGGTCGGCCTCGTCTTCGGCTATGTCGTGTTCTTCGCCCGGGTGCAGAACTGGATCGTGCCGATCCTGACGCTGGTTTTCACGCTTCTGCTCGAGACGTTCCTCGGCCAGACGGCTGGCTATCAGTGGCGCATCGGCAGCGTCCAGCTCGGGGGATACAACGGCATGACCGCGATTCCGTCATTTCAACTCGGCGGAATCGTGTTCATGGGCTATCCGTTCTACTATTTCGCCCTCGTCGTCACCCTGCTTTGCTATCTGGCCTGCCGGCTGCTGGTGAACTCCCATCGGGGCAAGGTCATGCTGGCCTTGCGCGAGGATCCGCTGCGCACGGAGTTGCTGGGCTACGACATTCGCGCCTATCAGCTGCTGGTCTTCGTGCTGTCGACGGTGCTGGCCGGCATCAGCGGCCTGCTTTACGTGCAGTGGGGCAACTACATTACGCCGTCGCAGGTCGGATTGCTGCAGGCGGCACTGCCCGTGATCTGGGTCGCCGTCGGCGGCCGCCACAGCCTCTTGGCGGTGGTGGTGTCGACCTATTTGCTCAATTGGCTCAACTACTCGCTCTCGACCGCCGGAAACCAGTATGCGCCGGTGATCATGGGAAGCCTGCTGGTTGTCGTGATGCTGTTCTTCCCGAACGGGATCATTGTCACATTGACGAGCTTGTGGCGACCGGTCGGTCGCGTGGGAATGCGCGCGGTGGGCGAGAAGTGACGCCGATGGAACCCGACACCGTGTTGCGCACCGAGCGACTGCAGAAAAGGTTTGGCGGCGTGGTCGCCGCAGACAATGTCGATCTTGCCGTGAAGCGGCGCGAGTTGCATTGCATCATCGGACCCAACGGAGCGGGAAAGTCCACGCTGTTCGCCCTGCTTTGCGGAATCTATCGTCCCGACGAGGGCCGCATCTTCTTCGAAGACAAGGAGATCACGCAGTTTTCCGCCTACCGGCGAGTCCGGGAAGGCCTCGGCATGACATTTCAGACGAACCGCGCCTACCACAATCTGTCGATCAGGCAGAATCTCGAGATACCGATGAAGATCTCGCGCACCACGGCGTCCGAGGCCGCTGCGGAGCGTCTCGGTTACGCACTCGAACTCTTCCAGATCGATGCGCAGAGCGAGCGCGCCGCCCGGGAGCTGCCGCACCACAAACTGCAATGGCTCGAGATTCTGATGGTGCTCGCGTCGGGGCCGGAAGTGCTGCTCCTGGACGAACCGACCGCCGGCATGTCGCCGGAAGAGACGATGCACACCGCGCGGGTGCTGCAACATTTGAATAGCAAGGATCTGACCGTGGTCGTCGTGGAGCACGACATCGCGTTCGTGCGCGAGGTGGCGCAGATCGTGACCGTGCTGCATCAGGGCCGTATTTTCGCCCAGGGCACGATCGACGACATCACGGCCCACGACGACGTTCGCAGGATTTATCTGGGGCGCGCCTGAATCATGAGCTCGGTGCTCTCCACCACCGATCTGCGATCCGGCTATGCGACCGGCGACGTGCTGCAGGGGGTCAGCATCACGGTCGAGGCGGGCGAAGTGGTCGGCGTCCTCGGGCGCAACGGCGTCGGCAAGAGCACGCTCATGCGCACCTTGATCGGCCTGCTGGGGGTGAGGGCCGGCCGCATCCTGTTTCAAGGAGAGGACGTCACGCACGACAGCGCCAATCGGCGCGCGCGGCGCGGCATAGGCTATGTTCCCCAGGGGCGGGAGATATTTCCGCACATGTCCGTGGAGGACAATCTGCGGATGGGCGGCTTCATCAACGAAGGCCGGTCGACCCCCGATTTCGACCTGGTTCACGGCTATTTCCCCTTTCTCAAGGAGCGGCGCGCGCAGCGCGGGGGAACGCTCAGCGGCGGCCAGCAGGAAATGCTGGCCATCGCGCGCGCACTCATCAATCAGCCGAAGATCCTGCTGCTCGACGAACCCAGCGACGGCGTCCAACCCAGCATCGTCGAGGAGATCGGCAACATCATTATCGACCTGAATGGCAAGCGCGGTCTGCCCGTGCTGATCGTCGAGCAGAATATCGATCTGGTTCAGAAGGTGGCGACGAGGGCCTATGTGCTGGACAAAGGCCGCGTCGTGCGGACGCTCGCTCGCGACGAACTGCGGAATACCGAGCGGTTGGCCGCATTTCTGGCGATCTGAGCGGCCGGAGCGACGAAGGCCGGTACCGGCGGCGATGGAAGGAGAGGACGATGTATGAGGTCGGCTCTAAGGACACTTCGTGGATCAGCAGCTCGGTCATGGCCGTGCGCGGCGAGGGGCGCAAGCGCAAACCCAAGACGCACCACCTGACCGAACAGAAGCAGGGCAAATACCATTACACCATGGGTCCGTACTCGGATCCGGTATTGCATATCGAGCCGGGCGATCAGGTCGTGGTGGAAACGCGCGACGCCTTCGAGGGGAAGATCAAGACGCCGGCCGACAAGCCGACCCAAGTCCTCGAGATGCCTTATCTGAACCCCCAAAACGGGCCGATCATGGTCGAAGGCGCCGAGAAGGGCGATGCACTTGCGGTTTATATCGAATCGATGGTGCCGCGCGGCCCCAATCCTCGTGGCACCTGCTGCATGATCCCCGAGTTCGGAGCCCTCACCGGCACTTACTACACGGCGACGCTGAACGACCCGTTGCCCGAGGTGGTCCGAAAGATCGACCTGGACGAGCAATGGGTCCATTGGAGCGATCGGGTGAAGCTGCCCTACAAGCCTCACATCGGCACGCTGAGCTGCTCGCCCGAGATCGATTCGATCAATTCCCTGACGCCGGACAACCATGGCGGCAATATGGACCTCCCGGACATGGGGCCCGGCAGCATCACCTATCTGCCGGTTCGGACCCCGGGCGCGAGGCTGTTCATCGGCGACGCTCATGCCTGCCAAGGGGACGGCGAGGTGTGCGGCGTGGCGGTCGAATACCCCACGGTGACCACCATTCGCGTCGATCTTATCAAGGGCTGGAGCTTCGAGTGGCCGCGGCTGGAAAAGGACGACTTCATCATGGCGATCGGCAGCACGCGCCCTCTCGAGGATGCGGCGCGCATCGCCTATCGCGAGCTGATCCGCTGGATGGTCCAGGACCACGGCTTCGACAAGTGGGATGCCTACATGATGCTGAGCCAGTGCGGCATGGTTCGCCTCGGCAATTTCGTCGACCCGAAATACACCGTGGGCGCCGCCATTCGGAAGAAATACCTGGTGCGATAGTCCTGCGGTTCATGCGCGCGGACGATGGATGTCGACTGCGAGCGCCTTCACGGGCGAGACATAGGGCATATGCAGATGCTCGGCCGGCCGCCAGAAGCGCCAATTGGTGCGCATGCGGCCGCCAGCCGCGGCGCTCGAACCAGGCGGTGAAAGCGGGCGGCAGGGCGGCGGGGCGTGGCCAGTCTCACAGGGCCAGACTATAACCCTGTAGGATCGTGGCGGCAGGGACCGAGGAACGCATGCCCGGAACGAAACCCATCGGCATTCTGGCCGCGCTCGAGGAAGAGATGGCCGAGTTGGAGGCGGTGCTGTCTCGCCCGCGGGGCCGGGAGCGTGCCGGGGTTCGCTTCGTCGCCGGCCGGCTCGACGAGCGGCCCGTGGTGCTGGCCGAGGCCGGCATCGGCAAGGTCAGCGCCGCCCAGGTGACGACGCTGCTGCTGGACCGCTTCGGCTGCGGGGCGGTGGTGGTGTCCGGAGTAGCGGGCGGGCTCGATCCGAGGCTCGGCATCGGCGATCTGGTCGTGGCCGAGCGGCTGGCGCAGCAGGATTACGGCGCGCTTACCAATGGCGGCATGCGCAACTACCGGCCGGGCGCGCCGCCTTTCGGCGAACGTCGCCACGAGCTTTATTACACGCTGCCCCGCGGGCTGGGCGCGCGGCTGCGCGACGCGCTCGCCGGGCTCGAGCTGCCGCTTTTGTCGGCCGCCACGACCGGGAGCAAGCCGCGCCGGCCCGAGCTCCATTTCGGGACCATCCTCTCGGGCGACCAGTTCATCAACGCGGCCGAAGCGCGTCGGGCCCTGCGTCGTCGCTTTCCAGGCGCGCTCGCGGTCGAGATGGAGGGCGCGGCGGCCGCGCAGATCGCGGAACGCCACGGCGCGCCTTGCGTCGTGGTCAGAGCCGTGAGCGACCTCGCCGGCGCGGAGAGCCATGTGGATTTTCTGGCCTTCCTGCCCGCAGCAGGCGCCGCCGCAGCCATGGCCGTGCGCCGGATCCTGCCGGCGCTCTGATGTGCACCAGGGCGTGCGGCAAGCCGCCTCAGTGGCGGTGTCGTGCTTGCGTCAGCGCGTGGCGCAATTCGGCAAGGCGGTCGTCGAGCGCGGTCTTCTCATAGGGCTCGGGTGGCAATTGCCCCCAGATCGGCTTCGGCCAGACCGGATCGTTGCGATAGCGCGCCACGACATGGAGATGGAGTTGCGGCACCAGATTGCCGATCGCCGCGACATTGACCTTGTCGGGCCGGTAGAGTGCTTGCAGGAGCCGGGTCGCCGCCGCAATCTCCTCAACCAGCAGGGCGCGGTCGGCCGGTACCAGATCGGCGATCTCGCTGACACCCGCGCGCCGCGGCACCAGGATCAGCCAAGGCCAGCGCCGCTCCTGCATCAGCAGCAGCGCCGAGAGCCCGAGATCGGCGACCGCGACCGTATCTTGCGCCAGCCGCTCGTGCAGAACGAAGCCTTCGATCATGGTCTTTGCTCTTCCATGCGTGCCGGTGACCTCATCCTTCCGCCTTCGCGAAGCCCGCTTCGGCGGGCGAAGCAAGTTCGACAGGCTCAGGATGAGGTCGTTATACGAAACACGAGAAAAACCCTCATGCCGAGCCTGTCGAAGCATGAGGGGCGAATCAACGGCCACGATTTCACGATCAGCGTCGGGATCTTTACGCGCTCCGCCACTCCATGTTGACCGCCATCCGCTCCGTCGCCTCGCTGCTGCTGGGAGCCGCCATCCTGGTTCTCGGCAACGGGCTGCTCTTCATCCTGCTGCCGATCCGGCTCGGCGTCGAGGGCATCTCGTCCGAAGCCTCGGGCCTGGTCATGTCGGCCTATTATGCGGGCTTCGTGGGCGGCGCGTTGCGCAGCCGGGAGCTGATCGGGCGGGTCGGCCACATCCGCGCCTTCGCCGCCTTCGCGGCGGTGCTCTGCGCCGTCACGCTGGTCTATGCACTGTGGTTCGGGCCGATCTCCTGGACCATCCTGCGGGCGGTCAACGGCTTCTGCATGGCCGGGCTGTTCGCGACCATCGAAAGCTGGCTCAACGAGCGCTCGAGCAACGCGACACGCGGCCAGATCCTGTCGCTCTATATGGTGACCACCTACTCCGCCTCCGGAACGGGCCAGCTCCTGGTGAACCTCAGCGACGTGCAAAGCCTGACGCTTTATTGCGTGGCAGCGTTGCTGCTTTCGATCTCGCTGGTGCCGGTGGTGCTGACGCGCGTGGCGGGCCCCGATCTCAGCGGCATCGCGCCGCTCAAGCTTCGCGAGCTTTATCGCATCTCCCCTCTGGGCGTCGTCGGCTGTTTCGGTGCCGGGCTGCTCTCGGGCAGCTTCTACGGCATGGGCCCGATCTATGCGCAGGCCGAGAAGCTTTCGGTGTTCCAGGTCTCGCTCTTCATGGGCGCTGCCATATTCGGCGGCCTCTTGCTGCAATGGCCGATCGGCCGGCTTTCGGACCGCTTCGACCGGCGCACCGTGCTGCTGGGCGTTCTGATCGCAACGACGCTCGTCTTCACCGTCAACTATTCGCTCAGCATCTCGGGCGCGGCGGAGCTTACCTCGCTCTGGCTGCTGCTGGGGTTGCCGGCTCTTTTCGGCGGCGGCATGGCCGTGATCTACCCGATCGCGGTGGCGCATGCCTTCGACTATGTGGCGAAGGAGCGCATGGTGGCGGCCTCGAGCGGCCTGCTGCTCGCCTGGGCCATAGGCGCGACGACAGGGCCCCTGGTGGCTTCGTTGCTGATGGGTCGGCTCGGAGCGCCGGTGCTGCTTGTCTATCTGGCGATCATCGCCGGGGCGCTCGCGCTTTTCGTTCATTACCGCATGACCCGCCGCGCCGCCTTGCCGGCGCGCGAGCAGGCGGCTTTCGTGCCGGTGACGACGACCTCGGCGGTCGCCGGCAAGCTCGATCCGCGCGCGGGCGATTCCGCGGCGCCGGCGACGGAGCAGGCCGCCGCAGCGAGTTGAGCGAGACCGCCGCTTTCCCCGCATGCGGCAGCCTTGTTAAGCTGATGCGGCCTCGGGTCGGATCCTCGGACCCGGTGGCGGCAGGCAGGCGAGACGCGGGACATGACCGGCATCGACAGCTTCATCGTCGGCCTGCCGAAGGCCGAGCTGCATATCCATCTCGAAGGCAGCCTCGAGCCCGAGCTCATGTTCACCATGGCCCGGCGCAACGGCGTCGAGATCCCTTACGCCACGGTCGAGGCGGCGCGCGCGGCCTACGATTTCACGCGACTGCAGGACTTCCTCGATCTCTATTACCGCGGCATGTCGGTGCTCAGGACCGAGCAGGATTTCTACGACCTGACCTGGGCCTATCTCGAGCGTGCGCGGCGCGACAATGCGATCCATGTCGAGGTCTTCTTCGACCCGCAGGCCCATGCCGAGCGCGGGCTGTCCTTCAAGACCGTCATCGATGGCATCGACCGTGCGCTTAAGGATGGCCGGCGCAGGCTCGGCATCACCAGCCGGCTCATTCTCTGCTTCCTGCGCCATCTTCCCGAGGCGGAGGGTTTCGCGATGCTCGAGGCGGCGCTGCCCTGGCGCGATCGGATCATCGGCGTGGGGCTCGATTCCTCCGAGCTCGGCCATCCGCCCGCGAAGTTCGAGCAGCTGTTCCGCAAGGCGGGGGAGCTGGGCTTCCTCAAGGTCGCGCATGCGGGCGAGGAGGGGCCTCCGGCCTATGTGCGCGAGGCGCTCGACCGGCTCGGCATCCACCGGCTCGACCATGGCAACCGCTCGATGGAGGACGAGAGCCTGGTCGAGCGACTGGCGCGGGAGGCCATGACGCTGACGGTCTGCCCGCTCTCGAATCTCAAGCTCAAGGTGGTGGAGCGGCTCGAGGATCATCCGCTCAAGCGCATGCTGCAGGCGGGCCTGCGCGCGACTGTCAATTCCGACGACCCGGCCTATTTCGGCGGCTATCTGGTCGACAACTACCGCGCGATCCGGCGCGCGCTCGGCCTCACTCAGGACGAGCTCGCGACGCTCGCGCGCAACAGCTTTTTGGGCTCCTTCATGACGGCCGACGAAAGGGCGGCCGCGCTGGCGAGGCTGGACGCCTACTTGGCGGCGGCTTGATGGGTCGCTGGTGGCACCTCGGGCGATCCGTCCCAATGACCGGCCGGCCTATCCTCCTGACGCATCCAATCCCGAATCCGCCGCCCGCAGGCCAGCCCGCCGGCCGGATGGGCGGTTTTGTCGCTCTTTGGGCCTCGTGGACGGCAACGGTCCAGGACGCTAAGGAGATAGAGGTTTCAGCGGGGGAGCAGGCATGGCCGGCGAGGTTTTCGATTACGTCATCGTGGGGTCGGGCTCGGCGGGCTCGGTGCTCGCCAACCGGCTTTCGGCCAGGCCGGAGATCCGCGTGCTGGTGCTGGAGGCGGGGCCGAAGGACCACTGGTGGAACTGGAAGATCCACATGCCGGCGGCCTTCGCCTATCCGCTCGCCGACGACAAGGTCAACTGGTACTACCACACCGAGCCCGAGCCCTTCATGAACGGGCGCAGCATGTACTGCCCGCGCGGCCGGGTGCTGGGCGGCTCCTCCTCGATCAACGGCATGGTCTATATCCGTGGCCACGCGCGCGACTACGACCGCTGGGCCCAGGCCGGCAACCGCGGCTGGTCCTATGCCGAGGTGCTGCCCTACTTCAAGCGCGCCGAGCATCGCGTGAAGGGGGCCGACGCCTATCACGGCACGGGCGGGCCGCTCTGGGTCTCCTCGCAGAACACCTTCCCGCCGCTCTATCAGGCGTGGATCGAGGCGGCGAAGCAGGCGGGCTATCCCGTGACCGCCGACGTCAACGGCTACCAGCAGGAAGGCCTCGGGCCCTACGAGATGACGACGCGCAAGGGCCGGCGCTGGAGCGCCGCGCGCGCCTATCTCCATCCGGCCATGAAGCGCCCCAACCTCACGGTGCAGTCGGGTGCGCTGACGCTGAGGCTGCTGTTCGAGGGCAAGCGCGCGGCCGGCGTCGAGTATGCGGTCGGCGGCGAGGTCCGGCGCGCGCGGGCCGAGCGCGAGGTCATCGTCTGCGGCGGCTCGATCAACTCGCCGCAGATCCTGATGCTATCGGGCATCGGCGACGCCGACGAGCTGAAGAAGTTCGGCATCCCCGTGGTCCAGCATCTGCCCGGCGTCGGGCAGAACCTGCAGGACCATATCGAGACCTACGTGCAGATGGAGTGCCTGAAGCCGATCACGCTTTATGGCCGCTACAATCTCTGGGGCAAGCTGCGCACGGGTGCCGAGTGGCTCTTCTTCGGCACCGGCTGGGGGGCCAGCAACCATTTCGAGGCGGGCGGCTTCATCCGCAGCCGCGCAGGGGTCGAGCATCCAGACCTGCAATATCACTTCTTCCCGATGGCGATCTCCTACGACGGCAGCCAGACCCAGGCCGGCCACGGCTTCCAGGCCCATATGGGGCCGATGCGGCCGACCAGCCGCGGCTGGGTCAAGCTCGCTTCGGCTGACCCGCGCGCCAAGGTGCGCATCCTCTTCAACTACATGTCGACCGAGCAGGACCGCCAGGAGATGCGCGCGGGCGTGCGCCTCACGCGCGAAATCTTCGCCCAGAAGGCGTTCGATAGCCTGCGCGGGCGCGAATTGGCGCCGGGACCGGAGGTCAAAAGCGACGCCGAGATCGACGCCTTCATCCGCGCCAAGGCCGAAAGCGCCTTTCATCCTTCCTGCTCCTGCAAGATGGGCACCGACCCGATGGCGGTGGTCGACCCCGAGCTCAAGGTGCACGGGCTCGAGGGCATCCGCGTGGTCGACGCCTCGATCATGCCGAACGTGGTGAGCGGCAATCTCAATGCGCCCGTCATCATGATCGCGGAGAAAGCGGCGGACTTGATCTTGGGCAACCCGCCGCTGCCGCCCTCCGACGCGCCGGTCTATATCAACCCCAACTGGGCCACGAGCCAGCGCTGAGAGAGAGAGACGTCGATCGGGAAGAAGGTTCCCGAGAAGGGAGCGGTCCGACGCCGCACACTGCGACTCGTCCCGCCGGCCGCAACGGAGCGTTCCGCAATTTGCAACCCTCGATGGTCGGGAACCGCCGTTAGACTGGTCCCGATCGTTCGCTCTAACGGGGCACAGTCATGGAACTACGCGTCAAGACACCGCTGACCGAGCGGCTCGGCTGCCATTACCCGATCATCTCGGCCGGCATGGGCGGGCCGGCGCGTGCCGATCTGGCGGCCGCGGTTTCGGCCGCAGGCGGTTTCGGCCTGCTGGGCATGGTGCGCGAGCCGCCGGCGCTGATCGAGCGCGAGATCGCGGCGGTGCGAGTCCGCACCCATCGGCCCTTCGGCGTCAATCTGATCCCCGCGGCGACCGATCCCAAGCTCCTCGACGCGGAACTCGAGGTCTGCTTCGCCGCCAAGGTGCCGGCCCTGTGCTTCTTCTGGACCGTGATGCCGGGTGTGGTGGCCCGCGCCAAGGAGGCGGGTTGCCTCGTGCTCTATCAGGTCGGCAGTGTGGCGGAAGCGTTGGAGGCCGAGCGCGCCGGCGCCGACGTGATCATCGTGCAAGGTGTGGAGGCGGGCGGCCATGTGCGCGGCAAGCTGCCGTTGTCGGTGTTGCTGCCCGACGTGGCGGCGGCGGTGAAGAAGCCGATCGCGGCCTCGGGCGGCATCGTGTCGGGCGCCGACATGGTGGCGGCCATGGCGCTGGGCGCGCATGGCGTCCATTGCGGCACCGTGTTCCTGGCCACGTCCGAATCCTTCGCCCACGATTATCACAAGCAGCGCATCCTCGAGGCCAAGAGCGGCGACACGGTCCACACCGACCTTTTCGCCATCAACTGGCCGCCGAATTCGCCGGTGCGGGTCTTGCGCAACAGCCTGACCGACGCCGCCGGCGACAAGCTCTGGGGCTATCATCCCGACAAGTTGCCGCGCGACGTGATCGGCGAGGATGTCGGCCGGCCGATCTACAAATTCAGCACGGATTCGCCGCTGCGCAGCACAACGGGCGATTTCGAGAAGATGTCGCTGTTCGCGGGCGAGGGCGTCGGCAGGGTGGCGGCGATTCGGCCAGCGGCACAGGTGATCGTCGATATGCTGGCAGAGGCGAACGCGGTGCTGGATCGCTTGGCGGCGTTGCCGACATGACCTGGGAAGAGGTGCAGGCCTGGCGCAAGGCGGAGCGGGCGCGGCTGATCGAGGCTCGGGTCGCGACCGTGCAGGAAATCCGCGCGCGCTGGACGCGCCAGCTGATCGAGCGGCTGGGACCGCTCTTGCGCGAGAGCCAGGGCCCCGTCAGCTTCTACTGGCCCTTCCGTGCCGAGCCCGACCTCAGGCCCTTGATGCGCCGGCTGTCCGAGGAAGGTGTGACGCTGGCGCTCCCGGTGGTGGTGGCGCCCAAATCGCCCCTGGTCTTCCGACCCTGGAGGCCGGGCGTCAAGATGGAGCTGGGCGTATGGAACATTCCGGTCCCGGCGACGAGCGAAGAGGTCACGCCCGCATTGCTGGTGGCGCCGGTCGTGGGCTTCACGGCCGATTGCTACCGGTTGGGCTATGGCGGCGGCTATTTCGACCGCACGCTGGCGAAGCTGGGACCGGCCCATCGCGCCATCGGCGTCGGCTTCGAGATGGCGCGCCTGCCCACGATCTATCCGCAGCCGCACGATATTCCGATGCGCGCGATCGTGACCGAGACGGGCGTGCTGCAGCGCAAGGACTGATGCGCCCGGTGCGCGCTCGCGGGCGCTCGCCGGCAAGCGGCATCCCCGCTGAAACTTGACCCCTTCGGCGCGGCCGGCTTGGATCGGTTTATGCCGTAGGAGCGGCAGCGGAAGAAGCGAGGAGCCCCATGTCCAGGAAGCCGGCGGCCAAGAGAACCGCAACCACCGCGCCCCGGCGCCGCCAGGTGGCGGCGCTGTTCCCCAGCATGCCCACCAAGGACGGCTCCGGCGTCCATATCCGGCGCGTGATCGGCACGCCGCGGCTGGGCCAGATCGACCCGTTCCTGCTGTTCGACGAGTTCGGCTCGGACGATCCCAACGCCTATATCGGCGGATTCCCCGACCACCCCCATCGCGGCTTCGAGACCGTCACCTACATGCTGGCGGGGCGCATGCGCCACAAGGACAACAAGGGCCATGAGGGCGTGCTGGGACCGGGCGCGGTGCAATGGATGACGGCGGGGCGCGGCATCGTCCATTCCGAGATGCCGGAGCAGACGCAAGGCCTGATGCAGGGCTTCCAGCTCTGGGTCAACCTGCCGGCCAAGCTCAAGATGCGCGAGCCGCGCTATCAGGAGTTCGAGGCCGATGCGATCCCCGTCGCCACGCTCGCCCCGGCTGTCACCGCCAAGGTGATCGCCGGCACGCTCGGCCATGTGCGCGGGCCGGTCGAGGGCATCACCGTCGATCCGCTCTATGCGGATCTGCGCTTCCAGCCAAACGCGTCGATCGAGCTGCCGGTGACCGTCGGCCACACGCTGCTGCTCTATGTCTTCGAAGGCGAGGCCGGGATCGAGGGCGTCGCCGTGCCGCGCGGCTCGCTCGCGGCCATGGGATCGGAAGGCGACAGGCTCGCCGTGACGGCGGGCGCCCAGGGTGCGGCGGCCATGCTGCTCGCGGCCGAGCCCATCGGCGAGCCCGTGGTGCGCTACGGCCCCTTCGTCATGAACAGCCGCGAAGAGATCCAGCAGGCGCTGGAGGACTACTACAAGGGAAGGCTGTGAGCGCCGGACGAAAGGCCGTTTCGAGCGGCGCTCATCACCGCGGTCTGGCGAGCTGCAGATCGAGATAATCGAGCGCCGTGGCAATGGCCTGCTCTGAGGAGCTGGGGTCCTCGGCCAGCGCCGCGCGCAGCCACAGCCCGTCGAGCAGTGTGCCCAAGCCCGCCGCCACCTTTATGGCCTCCGCCGCCGGCATCAGCTTCTTCAGCTCGTGGCGCAGATTGCTGTCGAGCCGGCGGCTGATGACGCGCTCGATGCGCCGCAAGCGCGGCTGCGTCTTCACCAGCGCCCAGAAGGAGAGCCAGGCCGTGATGGCGGCCGGCGTGAGCTGATCGGGGCTGAGCCAGCTTTGGATGATGGCAACGAGCCGCTCGCGCGGGCCCCGCGCCCGGGCCAGCCGTTCGACCGTGCCGCGACGGACCTGCGTTGCCAGCATCCGCAGCGTCGCTTCCAGCAACGCGTCCTTGTTCTCGAAGTAATGATGCACGAGGCCGGGCGAGATACCGGCTCGCGCGCTGATGCGCGAGACGGTGGTATCGGCCAAGCCGTCCTCGTAGATCGACGCGATCGTGGCCTCGATCAACTGGCGGCGGCGAATGGGTTCCATTCCGAGCTTGGGCATGAGCCGGCAATCTCCCCGGATGCCGACCCAGCGCAGGCCGGCGGCCTCTTTAAGTGCCAACCCAGCCTAGCGGTTTTGTTTCACTGGGCAATCAACCAAGACGCGGCCCCGCGCCGCAGCGGTCGCGTTTGGTTGCGACCAATACGACCGCTCAGGCGGGCCAAGGCCGCTCGCGCCGGCACGGCGCTGTAAAATGGCGATGCCGCACCTCAGCCATTGCGGGTTTCGCGATGCCTCTCGTCGGCGGGATGTTCGCGCGCAAGCCGAAGGCAGCAGGCTAAATCGGCTTACGGCTCGGCCTTGGCTCGGCACGCGCTTTCTTGTTCAGAGACGCTCTGCAATTTTTATTGGACCGTCAACCAAAAACCAGTTTCAATGGGTGTATGCACAGGGATGCCGTTCAGCCCGCGAGCCGTGCAGGCAATCGCGCAGATCGGGAGCCGGCGCCGTGAGCGCGACCGCGAAGCGAGCGACCGGCATGGCCGGCGGCGCGCTGCCGGCTGTCGCCGTGACCTTGGCCGGCGCGGCCTGGGGGGCCTACTGGATCCCCTTGCGCCACATGGAGACGGCAGGCTTGGCCGGCGCCTGGGCCTCGATCGGCGCGGTTCTCTCGGCGACCTTGGTGCTGCTGCCGTTCCTGCCTCTGCGCTGGGCCCGTCTCAAGGCCGGCGGGTGGGATTTGCTGCTGACGGGGCTCATGTCGGGCGCCTCCTTCATTCTCTACACCAACTCGCTCCTGCTGACAGAGGTGGTAACCTCGATGCTCCTGTTCTATCTGACGCCGATCTGGAGCACGGTTCTGGCGCGCCTGGTGCTGGGGCAGCCGATCACCCTCATCCGCTACCTGACGATCGCTCTGGGCTTCGCGGGGCTCGCCATCGTGCTCGGTTCGGAGGACTGGCTGCCGGAGCCGCGCAATCTCGGGGACTGGATGGCGCTCGTCTCGGGCCTGACCTGGGCCTATGTGTCGGTGGCGATGCGTCGGCGGGTCGATGTGGCGCCTTACGAGAATGTCTTCGTCTTCTGCATCGGCGGGCTGATCACGGCGCTCCTGATCCCGGCCCTGGTCATGCCGATCGATCTCGTCGCGACCGCGCCGGTCGTGGCCGACGCACCGCGCTTCCTGCCCTGGATGCTCCTGCTCGGCGGATTGTTGTGGGTGCCCGCGCAGTTCGCTCTCTTCTGGGGCGTGGCGCGGCTCGATCCGGGACGGGTCGGCATTCTGCTGATGGCCGAGGTCGTCGTCGGTGCCGCGACGGCGGCGATCCTGACCGACGAGCCTTTCGGCTGGCGTCAGATTCTGGGCGGCGGGCTCATCGTCGGCGCCGGGTTCATCGATACGCTGGCGGGCTTCGTTCGCAACAAGGCGTTCGCAACGGCATCGGCGTGAGATGAGCGGCAGGTTCTCATTCGGGCGGGCGCTCGAGGAAGGTTCCGATATGCGCGAACAACGTGACCATCCGGCTCAACGGTTTTACCGCGATCCGGCGCGATCCTGGACCTTGCCGGCGCCATTCTATTTCGAGCCCGACATCTACCGGCAGGAACTCGATGGCATCTTTTACCGGAGCTGGAATTTCGTGTGCCACGAGGCGCTGGTGCGGGAGCCCGGCGCCTTTACGACGACCCGCGTCGGCGATCAGAGCATCCTTGTGATCCGCGGCAAGGATCGGCTGTTGCGCGCCTTCTACAATGTCTGCCAGCACCGCGGCCATGAGCTGCTCAAGGGCCGGGGCGACGGGGTGAAGGCCATAGTCTGCCCTTATCACGCCTGGAGCTATCGCCTGGACGGAAGCCTGCGTACGGCGCGCGGCGCCGAGGCGCTGCCCGATTTCAATCCCGACGACTTCGGCCTGAAGCCGGTGCGGGTCGAGACGCTGTTCTCGTGCGTCTTCGTCAATCTCGACCCCGACGCGCCGACTCTCAGGAGTCAGGCCGGCGATCTCGAGGCCGAGATCCTGTCGGCGATGCCGGATCTGGGCGGGCTGACCTTCGCGCGCCGTCTCACCTGGGACGTGAAAGCCAACTGGAAGAATGCGGTCGACAACTTCCTCGAATGCTATCACTGCGCGCCCGCGCATCCCGCTTTCACCCAGTTGGTCGACATGTCGAGCTATCGCTCGGTCTGTCACGGCCTGTGGTCGAGCCACAAGGGCCGGATGGGGCGCGGCGCCGATGCGGTCTACGAGGTTGGGCCGGATGCCAGCAACCAGACCTTTGCCGCCTGGTGGCTCTGGCCCAATGCCACCTTCGTTCTCCTGCCCGGTAGCGACGGCCTCATGACCTTCCACATGGCTCCGACCGGTCCCGAGATCACGTTCGAATGCGCGGATTTCTACTTTCGCCAGGCCGAACCAAGCCGTGGTGAAGAGGAAGCCATCGCCTATATGGACAAGGTGCTGAACCCCGAGGACATCGCCATCGTCGAGAGCGTTCAACGCGGGCTGCACTCTCGAGGCTACCGCCAGGGACGCTACATGGTGGACGAGGATCGCACCGCGCTCAGCGAGCACACTGTGCATCACTTCCACGGGTTGGTTCTCGACGCACTGCAACGTTGAACACCGGGATTTTGGTCGCCCGATCAACGATCGCGCCGCGCCCGCAACCGCGTCCGCCGCGCCTCTGGTCCTGCCGCAGCCGCGCAAAACCATGGCGCATACAGGGAATTTCGCCTAGCCGGGTTTGCTAGCCTCCAGCCCTGAGCCGCAAGGCGCTGCCGGGTACGGCGTGGCGCTTTTGCGGTTATGTCGGTGCCGCATTCGCTTTGCAGGCGATAGGCGGTACGCGCAATCGGGGCCGCCGGGCGCAACAAGAACGGCGGCGGCCACAGCAGGAGGCAAAATTCCCATGTTGATGCGAAAGGTTTTCGCGGTCGGCGTGCTCGCCCTGGGCTTCGCCGTCACGAGTCACGCCCAGGCCGCGGAAGCGGAGGCCTGCAAGACGGTCCGTCTGGCGAATGTCGGCTGGACCGATAACTTCGCACAGAACGGCCTGTTCCGGGTCGTTCTCAAGGGCCTTGGCTACAAGTATGACGACAAGGAAGGATTGGCGCTCCCCGTCATCCTGGAGAGCTTGAAGAACAAGGATCTCGACATCTTCCTCGACAACTGGATGCCGTCGAACGCGCCCAACCTGAAGCCTTATACCGACGCCAAGACCATCGATGTCGTCCGCACCAACCTCGCCGGCGCGGGTTACGGGCCGGTGGTGCCGGACTATGTCTATGACGCGGGCGTGAAGGACCTGAAGGATCTCGGTCCCAACGGCGACAAGTTCGACCACAAGTTCTATGGCATCGAGCCCGGCAACGACGGCAACAAGATCGTCCAGGCCAAGATCGACGATCCCTCGACCGGCATGAAGGGCTGGAAGCTGGTCGAATCCTCCGAGCAGGGCATGCTGGTCCAGGCCGAGAAGGCGATCAAGAACAAGCAGTGGATCGTCTTCCTGGGGTGGGCGCCGCATCCGATCATGGGCAAGATGCCCATCAAATATCTGACCGGCTTCGAGAAGGACGGCTTCGGCGACGCCCAGGTCCAGACGCTGACGCGTGCCGGCTATAGCGGCGATTGCTCGAACGTCGGCAAGCTTCTGTCGAACCTCGAGTTCACCCTGCCGATGGAATCCTCGATCATGGAGGAGATCGGCAACGGCAAGACCGGCGAGGATGCGGCCGCGGCCTGGCTCAAGGCCAATCCCGGCGTGCTCGACAAGTGGCTGGCCGGCGTGACCACGGTCGACGGGCAGGATGGCCTGGCGGCCGTGAAGAAGAGCCTCGGCCTCTAAGATCGACCAGTAACGGGCGGCGGCTTCCGGCGGTTCCGGCCGGAGCCGCCGCTTTTCCTGTCGGTAGGCCGAAAAAGCCGGCCGGGGCAGCCTCGAAGCCGTGGCCCCGGCCTCTTCGCATCTTGGAATCATCTCCGGCGAGCCACAGCCCGTGGAGATGGTATAAGTCAAAAAATGTGGCAACCGGTCGCGGGCGCCGCGCTCCCTTGTCGGGGGCGGCCGCCCGGTATCGAGTGTCGGGGGCGCGCCATGGAACAGCTCTGGCAGTGGATCAACGGTATCGATGACTGGATCGGCAGCGTTCCGGTGCCGATCGGCGAATGGGCCAAGGCCGCGGTCGACTGGCTGACCGGCAATTTCGAATGGCTGTTCGACGGCATTACGAACGGGCTCAAATATCCGATCGAAGGCACTGCCGACTTGCTGAAGGGCGTGCCGGCCGTCCTGGTCATCGTGGCGCTTGCGGCACTCGCCCATTTCCTGCAGCGCAGCTGGGCCATCACCGCCTTCGTCGTGATCGGACTGCTCTTCATCGTCAACCAGCAGCTCTGGCCCGACACGGTCGAAACCCTGGTGCTGGTGCTCTACTCGAGCTTCGTGTCGCTGGCGATCGGCATCCCGATCGGCATCGTCTGCGCCCGGCGCCCCTGGCTCTATCAGGTGCTGTCGCCGGTCCTCGACATGATGCAGACCATCCCCACCTTCGTGTATCTGGTGCCGACGCTGGTGTTCTTCGGTCTCGGCATGGTCCCCGGCATGATCGCCACCGTGATCTTCGTGGCGCCAGCGCCGATCCGCATGACCTATCTCGGCATCAGCCAGGTGCAGAAGCCCCTGATCGAGGCCGGCGAGAGCTTCGGTTGCACGCGCTGGCAGCTCCTGACGCGCGTCAAGCTGCCGGCGGCCCTGCCGACCATCATGGCGGGCGTCACCCAGACCATCATGCTGTCGCTGTCGATGGTGGTGATCGCGGCGCTGGTCGGCGCTTCCGGGCTCGGCGTGCCGGTGATCCGGGCGCTGGCTCAGGCGGACGTGGCGCGCGGCGTGGTCGCGGGCTTATGCATCGTCATCCTGGCGATCGCGCTCGACCGCATCCTGAAGCGTCCGCATCGCAAGGGCACGCTGCGGATACCCAAGGCTTGAGGGAGCGCGTAGCGCGATGAAGATCGATCCTCAGCCGATGAGCGGCATCAATGCCGTCCGTTTCGAGCATGTCGATGTCGTCTTCGGCGAGCGCGTGCCGGCGGCGCTGGCGCTTCTCGACCAGGGCGAGGGGCGCGACGCGATCCTCGACAAGACCGGCGCGCTGGTCGCCGTTCACGACGCATCGGTGTTCGTCAACGAGGGCGAGATTCTGGTGCTGATGGGGCTCTCCGGCTCCGGCAAGTCCTCGCTCCTGCGCTGCATCAACGGCCTCAATCGCGTCTCGCGCGGCCGCATCATGGTGCATGACGGCCAAGGCGAGGTGGACGTCACGAGTTGCGACGAGGCCAAGCTCAGGCAGATGCGGCGCAACCACATCTCCATGGTGTTCCAGCAGTTCGCCCTGATGCCGTGGCTCTCGGTGCGGGACAATATCGGCTTCGGCCTCGACATTCGCGGACTGGACCGGGCCGAGCGCGACCGCATCGTCGACGAGAAGATCCGGCTGGTCCGCCTGGACCGTTTCGCCGACAAGTTTCCGCACGAGCTCTCGGGCGGCATGCAGCAGCGTGTGGGCCTGGCGCGGGCCTTCGCGACCGAAGCCGACATTCTGCTGATGGACGAGCCCTTCTCGGCGCTCGATCCCTTGATCCGTGAGCATCTCCAGGACGAGCTGATCGAGCTGCAGCGCTCCCTGCGCAAGACCATCGTGTTCGTCAGCCACGATCTCGACGAGGCACTCAAGATCGGCAGCCGCATCGCCATCATGGAGGCGGGGCGGGTGGTGCAGTTCGGCCTGCCGGAGGACATCATCCTCAATCCGGTGAACGACTATGTGCGCCAATTCGTCGCCTCCATGAACCCGCTCACGGTGCTCAAGGGCGGCACGCTGATGCGCCCGCTCGCCGAGCTGAAGCGCGATCCGGCCGATCCGTCGAAGATCCAGCTCGACCGGGCCGGCCGCTGCCTGTGCCGTCTCGATGCGCGGGGCCGCCCGACCGATCTCACCGTCTCCGGCGCCTCCGGCAAGTTCATCCCCTACGCGACTGACCTCGACCTCGCGCGCCTGGCGGGCAATGTGATGGTCACCGGCAACGCGCGCACGCCGATGCGTGCGGCGGTGATGGTGCGCCAGGTCACGCTTCGGCCGCTGGTGCTGCTGGGGCCCGAGGGCGAGCTGATCGGCGTGGTGGGCGAGCACGAGCTTTATCGCGGCATGCTGAAGCAGACCGACCTCGTCCGGTCCGACCCCGTCGCCATGGTGGAAGCGAAGTGATCGCCTGGCCCGCGATTCGCGCCGTGCTGTTCGACAAGGACGGCACGCTGTTCGACTTCAACGCCACCTGGATGCCGATCTATCGCGAAACCGCGAGCGAGGTCGCGGGCGGCGACACCGCCTTGGCGCTCAGGCTCCTGGTCGAGAGCGGCTACGATCCGGTCAAGGGCCGGCTCGATCCGGGCTCGCCCTTGGCCGCCGGCACCAACGCGGAGATCGCCGAAATCTGGGCGCGCCTGCTGGAGGGGCGCGGGGACGCGGCGGCCCTGACGCGGCGCTTCGACACCAATTTCGCGCGCAGCCTCGAGATCAGGCCCACGCCGGTGACGGACCTGGCGGCGCTGTTCGGGCGGCTCAGGGCGAAGGGTTTCAAGATCGGCGTGGCCACCATGGACAGCCACGCCGCGGCCAAGGCCGCCATCGACGCCTTCGAGTTGGTGGGGTTGGTCGACTTCGCCTGCGGCTACGACTCCGGGCATGGCCACAAGCCGGGGCCGGGCATGGTCGAGGCCTTTTGCCGCGCGGTCGATCTGCCGGCCGCAGCGATCGCGGTGGTGGGAGACACGCCGCACGACATGCATATGGCCCGCGCCGCGGGCACGGGGCTCGCCATCGGCGTCTTGACCGGTGTCAGCCCGCGCGAGGTGCTGGCCGATCACGCCGACCATGTGCTGGCCAGCATCGCCGAACTGGAAGCCCTGCTCGTTTGACGGCCGAAAACCGCCGCGGTGAAGTCCTCGCCCTGCGGAAGCAGGGGCCGATTGTGCGTTATCACCGTGCCGGCGTCGCTCCGATTGCCGCTGCGCTTGTCGCTGAGGCGACGAAGGGGGTCACCCGATCGGGATGAGCTTCAGAACGCCCCCTCGCCAGGAGCCGCACCCTCGCGCCGGCGCCGGCCACGCCGCCTTCCCTCGCCGGCATCGGCGGGGGCGGGAATGCCGCTGCGCTGCTGCTCGGCGCCGGTCGAGATCTGGCCCAGGCGGCGCACGATCTCCTCGAGCGTGGGCTTCGCGCCCGGCTGGTGCTCGGCCAGCGCCTCGCGCATGGCGGCCAGATGCCGGGGCGTGGTGCCGCAGCAGCCGCCAATGATGCGCGCGCCCGCGTCGCGCGCCAGGCGCGCATAGTCCGCCATCAGCTCGGGCGTGCCGTCATAGCGGATCTTGCCCTCGACGTAGTAGGGGATGCCGCAATTGCCCTTGGCGACGATCACGTCGCCGCTCTCGGCGGCGGCGGACATGTTGACGATGGCGGCCACCAGCTCGGCCGCGCCCACGCCGCAATTGGCGCCATAGGCCACCGGCCGCGGGCTCATCTCGTGGCAGAGCTGTGCGTGCTCGGCCGGCGTGACCCCCATCATGGTGCGCCCGTTGGTGTCGAAGGAGAGGGTGCAGACATAGGGCAGGCCGGTCGTGGCGGCGCCTTCGGCCGCCGCGCGCACCTCGTCCTTCGAGGACATGGTCTCGATCCAGAGCAGGTCCACGCCGGCCGCGGCCAGCGCCCTGGCCTGTTCGGCGAAGCTGGCCACGCCCTCGGCATGGGTGAGCGGACCCAGCGGCTCGAACAGCTCGCCCGTGGGGCCCATCGAGCCCGCCACCACCACCGGCCGTCCGGCGCTGTCGGCCACTCGGCGCGCGATCTCGGCGGCGCGGCCGTTGATCTCGGCCACACGGTCCTGCGACTTGTGCAGCTTGAGGCGATGGCGGCTGCCGCCGAAGCTGTTGGTCAGGATGATATCGGCGCCGGCATCGACCATGCTTCGATGCAGCGCCTCGATGCGCTCGGGATGCTCGAAGTTCCACAGCTCCGGCGCCTCGCCCGTGGCGAGCCCGGCCTCGAACAGGTTGGTCCCCGTCGCCCCGTCGGCGAGGAGATAGGGACGCTCCGCAAGGAGCCTTTGCAGCAGATCGGACATGGGCCGACCCTAGGCCGGATTGGCCGCAGCGGCAAGCCTGGCAGGACCTTGTCGCTCGGCCTTTCGGGAATGTCGCAAACAGGCTCTAATGGCGCCGCCGCAACGCCTTATTGTCGGGCGGCATCATCAACCGAGAGTGTGCGACTATGGCAGGGGTTCCGGAAAGAGCGAAGGTCGTCATCATCGGGCTCGGCGGTATCGTCGGCTCCTCGGTCGCCCATCACCTGATTGAGCGCGGATGGGACGACATCGTCGGCATCGACAAGTCCGGCATTCCGACCGACATCGGCTCGACGGCGCACGCCTCCGACTTCTGCTACACGACCAGCCACGACTTCCTGTCCTGCTGGACGACGCTCTACTCCATCGACTTCTACGAGAAGAGAGGCCACTACGCCCGCGTCGGCGGCCTCGAGATCGCACGGGTGGGCGACGATGCCCGCATGGAGGAGATCAAGCGCAAGGTCGCCTCCGCCAAGGCCTTCGGCACGCGCGCAAGGCTGATCGGACCGGCCGAGATCAAGCGGAAGTTCCCGTTGCTCCAGGAGCACCTGGTGCAGGGCGGCCTATGGGATCCCGATGCGGGCCTCGTCGTTCCGCGTTCGCAGACGGTTGCCGGCGAACTGGTCGACCAGGCGGTCGCCAGCGGCAAGCTCCAGGCCTTCGCCAACACGCCGGCCAAGTCGCTCCTGGTCGAGAACGGGCGCATCAGGGGCGTGGTGACCGATCGCGGCACGATCCGTGCCGACCATGTCGTGGTCTGCGCGGGCCTGTGGGGGCGCCTGATCGCGGAAATGGCGGGCGAGGACCTGCCGGTGATGCCGGTCGACCATCCGCTCACCTTCTTCGGGCCCTATAACGAGTTCGCCGGCACCGGCAAGGAGATCGGCTGGCCGCTGCTGCGCGACCAGGGCAACTCCGCCTATATGCGCGACACCGGCGACCCGAAGACCGCCGAAGGCGGCATGATCGAATGGGGCTATTACGAAGAGACGAACCCCCGCCTCTGCCATCCGCGCGACATCCTGGAAAAGGACCAGGCGCGGCTGTCGCCCTCGCAGCGCGACCTCGACATGGAGCAGATCCTGGCTCCGCTCGAGCGCGCCATCGAGCTGACACCGATCCTGGGCGAGCTCGGCTATGACGAGAAGCGCTCGTTCAACGGCCTCCTCCAGGTGACCGCCGATGGCGGGCCCTCGATCGGCGAGAGCCAGAAGGTCCGGGGCCTCTGGTATGCCGTCGCGATCTGGGTCAAGGACGGCCCGGGCATGGCCAAGCTGCTGGCCGACTGGATGACCGACGGGCGCACCGCCATCGATCACGCCAAGATCGACTATGCGCGCTTCTATCCGCACCAGCTCCAGGAAGCGTTCATCGAAGGCCGCTGCCGCGAGGCGGCGCAGAAGATCTACAACCCGGCCGTCCATCCGCGCGAACCCTATGCGACCGGGCGCAATCTGCGCCGCTCGCCCTTCTACGAGCGCGAGGCGGCGCTGGGCGGCTATTTCATGGAGCTGGGCGGCTGGGAGCGCGCGCATGGCTATGCCGCCAACGAGCATCTGCTGAAGAAATACGGCAACCGCGTGCCGGTGCGGGAGAACGAGTGGGACAACCGCCATTTCTGGCGCGTCTCCAATGCCGAGCATCTCGCCATGAGCGAGGATTGCGGCATCGTGAACCTGTCGCACTTCTACATGTTCGACGTCGAGGGCCCGGACCATGTCGCGCTGATGGAATGGCTCTGCGCGGCCAAGATCGGCGGCGACGACATGGTCGGCAAGGGCATCTACACCCATTTCCTCGACGACGAGGGCATGGTGCGCGCCGACTTGACGGTGATCCGCATGGCCGACCGCTGCCGCGTCGTCGACGGCGCCGATGCGGGCCCGCGCGACTTCCACTATGTGCGTCGGGCGGCGCAGGACAAGGGCTTCAACGTCACCGTCACCGACGTGACCGACAAGTTCGTGACGATCGGCATCTGGGGCCCGAACGCGCGCACGACCCTGCAGAAGGTGGTCGAGGACCCGAACGGCCTCACCCACGAGAACTTCCCCTTCGCTTCGATCAAGCCGATCAGGATCGGCGGCAAGAACGTGATGGCCTTCCGCATCTCCTATGTCGGCGAGCAGGGCTGGGAGCTGCATATGCGCTACGAGGACGGGCTTGCCGTCTGGGACGCCCTGCGCTCGACCGGCGTCATGGCCTTCGGCGTCGAGACCTACGCCAACAGCCGGCGCCTGGAGAAGAGCCTGCGCCTGCAGAACGCCGATCTCCTGACCGAGTACAACCTGTTCGAATCCGGCCTCGCCCGCCCCAAGGTCAAGGAGGCGGATTTCCGCGGCAAGGCGAAGCATCTCGAATACAAGGCGCGGCCGCACCAGCCGGCGATGCTCTGCACGCTGGTGATGACGAACAACGTCGATTCCAAAGGCGTTGCGCGCTACCCGGTCGGCACCATGCCGGTGATGGATCCCGAGACGGGCGAGACGCTGGTCGACGAGCTCGGCCGGCGCTCCTACACGACCTCGGTCGCCTATGGCCCGACCCTCGGCAAGAACATCGCGCTCGCCTACCTGCCCTGGAGCCATTGCCAGGAGGGCCGCAAGCTGATGGTCGAATATTTCGGCGAGACCTACCCGGTCGAAGTGGCGGCTGTCGGGTACAAGCCGCTATACGACCCCCAAAACCTCAAGCCCCGGAGCTGAGCTCCCGCGGGGTTGCCGCAGTCCATGCCGGCAAGGCCCGGCAAGGCTCCGGCACTGGGACGCGCCGGGCCCAAGACTTGGATCGAGCGGGATTTCTCTCAATCCCTGGGATCATAGCGACTTGCGCCGCAACGATCGGCCCAATCGCCTTTGCGGCGGGATGGGGCTGGCAGGGCCTTGCAAGCGGAGAGGGCGGGCAAGGTGTCGCTGGCGAGGGCGCGGCGTTGCCGGAGCCGCGCAGCTTCAGCGCCGCCCCTTCTCCTCGCTCGGCGTGGTCAGAATGCGCGGCAGCCCGTCGGCGAGCCTGATCCAAGGGAGTTGGTGGGCCGTGTAGACATGGGCCTCGGGGCGGATCGCCTCGGGACGGTCGAGCGTGCCGACATGGATGTGAATCTCGCCCGGCCAGCGCGCCCCCTCATAGGCGAGCGGCGAGCCGCAGCGTCCGCAGAAGCGGCGCAGCACGCCGGGCGAGGAAGCGAAGGCGACGGGTTTCTCGCCGAGCCACGTCACCTTCTCGGCCGGGTAGCCCGCATAGGTGACAAAGGGCGCGCCGGTCGCATGGCGGCAATCCTTGCAGTGGCAGTGCGCAGCCCATTTGGGCGCGCCCTCGACGCGGTAGCGCACCACGCCGCACAGGCAGCCGCCTTCGAGCGTGTTCGTCTCTGCCATGATAGAGGAACCTCACCCTGAGCTTGTCGAAGGGCGAGGTTCCGTCTGCCAGGGCGGACCCTCGCCCTTCGACAAGCTCAGCATGAGGGGCGTCTTTCGATCGATCAAGAACTCCACTCAGCTCCCGCCGAGCGCGTTCCAGAGCTCGATGTTCTGCTTCACCACCAGCCGGTCGTGCGAACCCTCGAGGCAGGCGCGCATGCTGTCCACATGATGCGTTACGTCCACCTTGATCTGGCAGTCGGCGTGCATCTTCGCCGCTTCGGCCAGGCCTGCCGGATCGGCCTTGGCCGAGATCGAGGCCACTTGCGGCGCCGCCCACAGGCTGCCGTCGCTGTCGGCGCGGCGGTAGCCCCGCGGCAGCGCGTTGATCATGGCATTGGTGACGCGCAGCGCGTCGGCCTCCTCGCCCGGCTGGTCGAAATACGGCACCGCCGTCTTGCGGCCGGGGCCGGTGGCGATGGCGATCTCCTCCGGGCTTTGCGGCTCGGGGTCGCCGATGGCGGGCTCGGGCAGGAGCGAGACCTGCTGGCCCACGACCACGGCGGCGCCGGTCAGGCCGAGGGCATCCAGCGTCGCTTTGTCGAGGCTGGCCTCGATCGCAGTGAAGCCGCGCTCGGTGGCGAAATGGAGATAGGGGGCGGCCGGCAGTTTCACCTGGCTGCCGTCGGCGCGTGTGCCGAGGAGCACGATATCGGCGCCATCGGCCGGACGGTAGGCTTGGCCCGGCAGCGGGTTTTTTCGGAGCTGCTCGAGGCAGAAGGCGGTCAGCTCGACGCGGCAGCCGCTGTCGTCGCAAACGAGCGGCTGTGGCTCCAGGCTCGCGACCACGCCCAGCACCTGCGGCTCGGCCCGGGCCGCGCCGGCGGCGAGAAGGCCGATCGATAACGCGCCGATCGCCAGGGCGAGGCCGGTCGGCGTCATATCGCGCATCATCATCCCATGTCTCCCTCTTCGTCGGGCGTCCTGCCCGTTTGCCCCTCACCCCAGCCCTCTCCCCGCAGGGCGGGGAGAGGGAGGCGAGCGTGAGCCGAGCGGGCGAGGGGTGCTCCCTGGCTCATGCCGTCGCTCACGACCCGCCCGTCTCCTCCCAGAACTGGCGGTTGGTGCGGGTCATCAAATCGGTGTGGCGCAGCTCCAGGCATTCGCGCATGGAGAGGCGCATTTGCGAAGCGAGGCCGAGCTGGCAGCTCTGCCAGATCGCCTCGGCCGCCGCGATGCCCTCCGCGCTCAAGCCGCTGGCCCGGCCGGCCACGACCGTCCGGGCCCAGAGCCTGTCGAGCGCCGCCGTTTCTTCCTCGTGCACCGGCGGCAGCGCGTTGATCGCGAGCGTGGTCAGACGCGCCGCATCGGCCGCCGGTCCCGGCGCCTCGAAGAGGCGGCTCGCCGCCGCGCGCAGCGGCCCGGTCGCGAGCGCGATCTCCTCGGGGCTCTGCGGGTCGGGATCGTTCGCCGCCTCGACCGGCAGGAGTGTCGCGGCCGGCCCGACCTCGAGCGCGACGGTCTCGGCATCGAGCGCTTGGCGCGCAGGCGCCGGCAGCACGGCCTCGACCGAAGTGAAGCCGAACTGGCTCTCGAAGCGGATATAGGGTGTGGCGGGAAGGCGCTCGGCGCGGCCGTCGGAGCGGGTGACGATCAGGGTCAGGCTGCTGCCATCGGCCAGGCGATAGAGCGTGCCTTGCGGGGGTGCCTCGCGCGCCTGCTGCAGGCAGAAGGCGGAGAAGCGGGCGCGGCATTCGCCGGCGGCATCGCAGAGGAGCGGCGTCGGATGGCCGTTGCTGGCGACGATGCCCAGCGCCTGCGGCGAAGCCGCGGCGCCGCCCGGCAGAGTGAGCAGCGTCGCCAAGGCTGCCGCCCCGAACCATAGGAGAGATCGCAGCGGAAGCTCGTGGCGGGGCGATCGCTTCATGCAGAGGTCCTCCCTCGGCTGCGGCAGCCGGGGCAGGATCTTGCGGGAGAGAGAGCGGGTCCCCGAATGGCGGGCGGGCCCCGATCCTTGCCGGATCGCCCCGTACCGTCGGCGCCAGCGCCCGAAAGCGCATCATGCCGTCATCACCCAATGGACGCAGCATGACACCCGCCTTCGCGCCGGGTCAATGTTTCTCAAGCTCTTGTGATGGCAGGGCTTCGGACCGGTTCATCGAATGGGGCGGGCCCGCCGTCGCGGGGGGCCTGGCGCAGGGCCGGCTCCCCCTTCTGGCGCGATTGCGCCAGCCCTTGTCGCCGCCCAGCAAGACCGATCGGGACCCGGGAGGGGAAATAGCCGAAACTTTTGCGGATTCCGGGCCTTGGGCGCTGCCTGGCGCGCCGCCCCGCTAGGATCCGCTCCCTTTTCCGATCGGAAGGAGTGGTCAATGTCCAAGCTCGAGGAACAGGCGGCTGGTGCTGGCGAGCGCCGGCGGGCGCGCGGCGGCGCCGAGGCGCGCCGGGCCCAGCGCACCCAGCACAAGATCGAGCAATACCCTTACATCGTCCGCAAGATCCCGTTGATGACGGTGCTGGACGAGGAGGGGCTCTCGATCATCGAGCGCAATGCCGACACCATCCTGCAGGAAGTCGGCATCGAGTTCCGCGACGAGCCCGAGGCGCTCGCACTCTGGAAGCAGGCCGGCGCGGACGTGAAAGGCACGCGCGTCCGCTTCCCGCGGGGCCTCTGCCGCTCGATCATCCAGAAGACGGCGCCGCGGGAATATATCCAGCATGCCCGCAATCCCGAGCGCAACGTGAAGATCGGCGGCGACGCTACCGTGTTCGCGCCCGTCTATGGGCCGCCCTTCATCCGCTCGCTCGACGACGGGCGGCGCTACGCCACCATCGAGGATTTCCGCAACTTCGTGAAGCTCGCCTACATGTCGCCCGCGATCCATCATTCGGGCGGCACGGTGTGCGAGCCGGTGGACCTGCCGGTGAACAAGCGTCACCTCGACATGGTCTACAGCCACATCAAGTTCTCGGATAAGCCCTTCATGGGCTCGGTGACGGCGCCCGAGCGCGCCGCCGACACGGTCGAGATGGCCAAGATCGTGTTCGGCGCCGATTTCGTCGAGAAGAACACGGTCATCACCTCGCTCATCAACGCCAACTCGCCGATGGTGTGGGACGGCACCATGTTGGGTGCCATGAAGGTCTATGCGCGCGCCAACCAGGCCTGCATCACGACCCCCTTCATCCTGGCGGGCGCCATGAGCCCGGTCACGGCGGCGGGGACGCTGGCCCAGGTGCTGGCCGAGGTCCTGACCGGCGCTTCGACGGCGCAGCTCTACAAACCCGGCGCCCCGGTCATCTTCGGCGTGTTCGCGAGCTCGATCTCGATGCAGTCGGGAGCACCCACTTTCGGCACGCCGGAGCCGACCCTCGTCAGCTTTGCCGCCGCGCAGCTCGCGCGCCGGCTGGGCTTGCCGTTCCGCACCGGCGGCTCGCTCTGCGCCTCCAAGATTCCAGACGCGCAAGCCGCTTACGAAAGCGCGCAGACCCTGCTGCCCACGCTGCTCGCCGGCACCAATTTCGTGCTGCACGGCGCCGGCTGGCTCGAGGGCGGGCTCGCCTCGGGCTATGAGAAGTTCGTGATGGATGCCGACCAGCTCGGCATGATGCAAGTCCTGGCCCGGAACGTCGATCTCTCCGAGAACGGCCAGGCGATGGACGCCATCCGCGAGGTCGGGCCCGGCGCCCATTTCCTCGGTTGCGCCCACACCCAGGCCAATTTCGAGACGGCGTTCTACCGCTCGAGCGTCGCCGACAACAACAGCTTCGAGCAGTGGGAGGCCGAAGGCAGCCAGGACGCGGCCCAGCGCGCCAACAAGCTCTGGAAGCGCATGCTGCGCGAGTACGAGGCGCCGGCGCTCGACCCCGCCATCGACGAGGCGCTCCAGGCCTTCATCGCCAAGAAGAAGGCTGCCGTGCCGGATTCGAACGTGTGAGTCCAGCGTCTCTAGCATCCCCCTCGCCCAGCTTCGGGTAAGGCTCGGCGTTCAGCCTCGCCAACCCTTCGCATCCCTCTCCCCCAACTTGTTGGGGGAGAGGTGCAGGTGAGGGGGCGACCGGGTACGGCATATCCAGGGGGTATCGGGGGCGCCGCCCCCATTTTTCATTTTTCCTTCACCCTTCGCGGCCATTGCGCCGGCCCGCTTACCGGTTTGCAATGAAGCCGGCCCAGACCCGGGTTCGGATGCCCGGCCCCATCGGCGCCCGGCTCCGTGCGAACCTCAATGCGTATGGCGGTGATGGCTGTCGGGCAGATGTGCGTGCGCGTGCCGCAGTTTCGTATGAATATGGCGGTGGCTGTGCGGCTCGCCGGGCGGATCCTGCGGGCTGTGCGCGTGGCGGTGATGCTCGTCATGCACATGCCGATGCTCGTGCTCGATCGGCTCATGCTCGTGCTCGTGGGCATGGCGCTCGGTCAGATGCAGCCACGCGCCCGCGGCCATGAGAGCGCCGGCCAGCAGAAGCTGAGCCGATAGCCCTTCTCCCAGCAGCGGGATCGCGGCGGCGGCGCCGAGGAAGGGCGCCGTCGAGAAATAGGCGCCCGTGCGCGCCGTGCCGAGGTCGCGCAACGCCGTGACGAACAGGACGAGGCTCACGCCATAGCCGAAGAAGCCCACGAGCGTTGCGGCGGCCATCGTCGCCAGCGTTGGCAGCGAGGCCCCATGCGCGAAGGCGAGGGCGAGGCTGACCGGCGCGGCGACGAGCCCCTTGAGCATGGCGGTCTGAACGGGATCGGCCAGTGAAACCCTGCGGGTCAGATTGTTGTCGAGCCCCCAAGCGAGACAGGCGCCGACAATCGCGGCTGGGCCGAGCAGCCCCTGCAGACGCGCCTCGCCGTGCCAGGACAGAACCATCGCCCCGGCCACGATGAGGAACATGCCCATCGCGATGCGGCGGTCGAAATTCTCACGAAAGGCGAACCAGGCAATCAGCGCGGTTGCGACCCCTTCGAGCGTGAAGAGCAGCGACGCGGTGGCCGCCTCGGTTTGCGACAGACCGACCATCAGCAGGATCGGCCCGATGACACCGCCGAAGAGGATGGCGCCGCCGAGCCACGGAATGTCGCCGCGCGTCAAGGGCGCCTCGACTTTCGCCCGCTGTGCCGATAGCGCCATCCGCAGCAGGGTCAGACCGACACCGGAGCCCAGATAGAAGAGGCCGGCCAGAAGCCAGGGATCGACGGCGCCGATCAGGAGCTTGGCAAGCGGCGTGGAAATGCCGAACAGGCCCGCAGCCGCGAGCGCACAGGAAATGGCCGAGTAGCGCATGGCGTTCCGCCCGCTGCCTCCGTAACCGAAGACAAGGAAGAGCCAGCCTATCAAGCGGCACGGCAGAAGTTGAGCCTTCGGCCCGGACTGCCGGGATCGCCCTTCGGGCAGCCCACCCCGCCCTACTTCTCCGTTGCACAAAGCTGCGCCTTGAGCCTGCAATGAGGCTGGAACCGCCGCCCGAGTCGGCTCCAGGCTACTCCGGAGAAGCGCTTGCGAGCGGCGGTCGGCGAGGAAAGCCGGTGAAGGAAAAGGAACTTCGGCTGGCGCTGGTGTGCTACGGCGGCATCTCGCTCGCCGTCTATATGCATGGCATCACCAAGGAGATCCTGAAGCTCGCCCGCGCCTCGCGCATCTATCACGCAAACCCGGACCGGACCCAGCGCGGCCAGACCCGCTTCGACGACCATCGCGCCTTGATCCCGGGCGAGGTCGACAGCGAGGCGGTCTATTTCGAGCTGCTGAAGTCGATCGGCGAGACCCTCGATCTCCGGGTCGTGGTCGATGCCGTGGCCGGCGCCTCGGCTGGCGGCATCAACGGGATCATCCTGGCGCGCGCGCTGGCGCACGACCTCTCGATCGACCATATGCGCGAGGCCTGGATCGAGGAGGCCGACGTCACGCAGCTTCTGGCCGAGACCAGCCGGGCCAGGCCGTGGAGCAAGTGGGTGCTGCACCCGATCCTGTGGCTGGCCTATCGGCTGCCGGCGGTCGGCGTGCGGGCGGACCGGGAGGTGCGGCGCAAGCTCTCGACTTTCTTTCGCTCGCGCTGGTTCAAGCCGCCCTTCGACGGCAACAAGTTCCTAGGCCTGCTCTACGATGCCATGAAAGCGATGCGTCGCCCGGGCCAGGTCGGCGGCTCGCTGCTGCCGGTGGGCCATGTCCTCGATCTCTGTGTGACGCTGACGGATTTCTTCGGCTATGCGCGGCCCATCGCCATCAACAGTCCGCCGGTGATCCAGGAGCGCGAGCACAGCCATTTGCTCCGCTTCCACTACTGCCGCTGGAGCGACGGCACGGAAGTCTCCGACCTCGACGACGACAACCTGCCGGCGCTCGCCTTCGCCGCGCGCGCGACCTCCTCCTTTCCCGGCGCCTTTCCGCCGACACAGCTCAAGGACCTCGAGGCGCTGGTGGCCAAGCGGGGCGTAAGCTGGCTCCACCGCGACCGGTTCCTGGCCGCCAATTTCGCCGACTATGTCGATCGCGAGAGCGCTCCGTTCCGCACCTCGTTCCTCGACGGCAGCGTGGTCGACAACAAGCCCTTCGCGCCGGTGGTGGAGGCGATCCGCACCAAGCCCGCCTACCGCAATGTCGATCGCCGGATCGTTTATATCGATCCCGATCCGGAGCAACCGCCGCCGCCGCCGGGCGGCGAGGTGCCGGGCTTCTTCAACACGCTCAAGGCGTCGCTGTCGGACATTCCGCGCAACGAGCCGGTCTACGAGGACCTAGCATGGGTCAGCCGGTTCAACGAGAACATCCGGCGCATGCGCAGCGTGCTGGAGGCGGCGCGCCCCGAGATCACGCGGCTGGTGTCGCTGGTGATGCAGGAGGAGCCGCTCTCGGCCGACTTCGAGGACTCCATTCACCGCTGGCGCGACGCGGCCAACGGCGTCGCCGCCCGCGAGGCGCGCTACACCTATCAGATCTACGCACGCCTGAAGATGGTCGACCTGGTGGATCACCTGGTGCGGCTGCTCTACGCGGTTTGCGGCATCGACGCGGCGTCGCCCTTTCGTTCGACCCTGCCCCGGCTCCTCGCCGCCTGGATCGAGAGCCAAGGGGCAAGGCTGCCGGACGGGCCCATACCGCTTGCCGTGCCGCGAACGAGCGGCGCCGAGAAACCGGGCTGGATCCGGTTCCTGGCGAGCTATGACATCGAGTTTCGCCGACGGCGCCTCGCCTTCCTGATTCGCGGGCTCAACCGCCTTTACGGGCAGCTCGACAATCCGAGCTTCGCCGGCGTCAGCTCGGAGCAACTGGACGAGCTCAAGGCCAAGTTCTACCGCCCGCTGCATCAGTTGCGCCGCTACGCCAGCGGCGATCTGGCGGCTCCCGCGATCGCCAAGGAGCTCAGGGCGGCCACCGGCCGCGCGACCGCCGGCTCGTTTCCCATCGCCGAGATCATGAAGCGGCTGGACGAGACGCTCAATCTTTCCGGCATCGATGCCTATGTCGACGGCGTGCTGGCGGCCGTCGTCAGGAACAACTGGTCGCCGGCCCTCCATCGCGAGCTGCTGATGCACTATGTCGGGTTCGCGTTCTGGGACGTGCTGACCTTCCCGATCTCCGACTGGCGCGACATCGAGGAGCATGAGGAAGTGCGGGTCGATCGCATCAGCCCCGAGGACGCCGTCAGCCTCTCCGGCGCGAAAGGATCGAAGGTGCTGCAGGGCATCGCGTTCGGCCACTTCGGCGGCTTCTTCAGCCGGCCGCACCGGGAGAACGACTACTTGTGGGGGCGGCTGCATGGCGCCGAGCGCCTGATCGACATTCTCTGCGACGCGGCGGCACGCGAGAGGGCGGCCGACAAGTTGGACCTTCCGGCCGTCAAGAAGGCGGCGTTCCGGGCGATCCTCGACGCCGAGCACCGGCATCTGTCGATCAAACCCGACATCGAGGCCTTGATGGAGAAAGCCGAGGCCCCGAGGGGGAAGCGAGGCAGAGCCGGCAGGGCCGCTTAGAACCGATCTTGCCCCGGTGAAATTGCAACGCAGCCGTCATTCCCGCGAAAAGCGGGAACCCAGGGACAGCCGACGAGCGCCCTGGGCCCCGGCTTTCGCCGGGGCGACGAAAGTATATTCAAACGGGAAGTGCTCTAGCGGGCGAAGCCGTCGGGCGCGGAGGTGACGAAGGGTGTTCCACTTGAACGGGATATGCTCCGAGGCGGCTTTCCAGTTTGATCGGAGACCCCTCTCCGTATCTCACCGTCTCGCCGTTCCGCTACCAGGACAGGTCCTTGCCGTCCTTGAGTTGGGCCAAATCCATGCTGCCTGTGACCGGATCGACCCAGATGATCTGCTGGCGATCGCGATAAAGGGCCATGCAGTTCTCGGCGCCGTCCAGCCAGGTCATGCAGTGCTGGGTCTGCTTGGCGACCCAGCGGCCGGTCCGGGTCTGGCCGTTCTGCTCCTCGTCGATCATGGTGCCGTCGGCGGCGAAATAGATGCGGTAGGGAACGTTGCCGCGATAGCCATATGCCGTCTTGTTCGACAGGAGTTCCTTGATCTCGCTGCCGCTGAGCTTCAGTCGTTCCGCAGCGGCCGGTTGCGCGACAACGGCGGCCAGAGCCAAAAGTAACGAAATGATGAACGCGCGCTGCATCGGTTAACTCCCCCTTTAGGAACGCTGTCCGATAGAACCGGGCGGCCCCTCATGGAGCGAAGCAGCGTCCTTTCTTGCAGACTACGGTAAAGAAAGGGCGAATCGCCTGTGACAGAGTTGTGGCGAAGATCGAAGTCATAAGAATTTAGTCATGGGCGAGGGCCCGGCGATGCCCCACGGCCGGGCGCGGGGCGAAGCCCGGGCGTTCGCGTGTCTGCGGCGACGCGCCGGCGCCCGGCGCGTCAGCCCGCCCGATCGCGGATTCAACTTATGGCAGAGCGAGGCGAAGGGCCGCCACGCCCGCCGGCGCGGCGCCCCGACGAAGCTTCGGGGGAAGAGAAACGGGCAAGCGCGGGCTATCGGCGGGGCACGGCCCCGCCGGCACCCGCCTTCGTCAGTCGCCGAGGACCGCCACCTTGAAGCCGGCGCTGGCGCGCTCGAGCCAGCGCCAGAGATGGTCGGCAAAGCTGTTGAGAACGGCGATTTCGAAGGTCGGCCGCTCGTCGATCTGCTCCAGGATGATATTGGCGCCGACCATCCCGCTCTGGGCGCACCCGCCCGGCCCGAAAGCGCGCGGATGGAGATCGAGGCTGCAGCCCTTGGCCAAGAGCTCGCGCGCCTTGGATCCGCCCACCAGGATGCAGGTGCGCGCCTCGCTCACGTCGGTGACGGCGGCATGCTGCCCGGCCAAGCTCGAGCGCAAGCTACGGGCGAGATCGGCCTCGCGTCCCACGGGCCCGACCAGCAGCCATTCGCTGGGGCCGAGCCAGAGCGCCCTGATCTCGCCGCCGCGCGCGACCCGGTTGGGCTCGGTCGGGAGCGAGAGGCCGGCAGCCTGGCGCACGGCGTCGAGGAAGGCAGCATCGGCTGCATTGCCGCGCAGATTGATCTGGCAGCGATGCGGGCGCTCGCCGAGCAGGATCTCGGCGTCCTGGACGGCGGCCACCTGCGCCGCCGCGCGGGCGCTGAGGCCGAAATGGGCGAGCGGCGAGCGCCGCAGATAGGGCTCAACCATTGATGCGGGTTCCTTCGGGATCGAAGAAGCGGGGCTCGGTCACCTTGGCCCGGATGGTGCGGTCGGGCAGGGGGATGAAGACCGTGTCGCCCATGCGGTTGCGGCCGTTCTTCACCACTGCCATGGCGATCGAGCGGCCGACATTGGGGCTGTAATAGCTCGAGGTGACATGGCCGATCATCTTCATGGGCGGCTTGCGCTCGAGCTCGGCCACGATCTGGCCGCCCTCGGGGATCACCTCGCTCGGGTTCTCCGCGAGCAGGCCCACCAGATGCTTGCGGTCGGGCCGCGCCGTGTCGGAGCGCCGGAGCGAGCGCCGGCCGAGGAAGTCGGATTTCGACTTGGCCACGATCCAGTCCATGCCCAGGTCCTGCGGCGTCTGGGTGCCGTCGGTCTCCTGGCCGACGATGATGTAGCCCTTCTCGGCGCGCAGCACATGCATGGCCTCGGTGCCGTAGGGCGTGATGCCGTACTTTTCGCCGGCCGCCATCAGCGCTTCCCACAGGGCGAGCCCGTAGCTCGCGGGCACGTTCACCTCGAAGGTGAGCTCGCCCGTAAAGCTGATGCGCATGACCCGCGCGGGGATGCCGGCCACATGGCCTTCCTTGAAGGACATGAACGGGAAGGCGGCATCGTCGAGCGGAATGTCGGTGGTGACCTCGGAAAGGAGCTTGCGCGCCATCGGGCCGTTGATGCCGACCGTGGCGTACTGCTCCGTGACCGAAGTGCACCAGACCCTCATGTCGGGCCACTCGCACTGCAGCCATTCCTCGAGCCAGCCCAGCACGCGCGCGGCGTTGCCGGTCGTGGTGCTCATGAGGAAATGGTTCTCGCCGAGCCGCGTGGTGACGCCGTCGTCGAACACCATGCCGTCCTCGCCCAGCATCAGGCCGTAGCGGCAGCGCCCGACCTCGAGCTTGGCCCAGGCGTTGCTGTAGACCATGTTGAGGAGCCTGGCGGTGTCGGGGCCCTGCAGGTCGATCTTACCGAGCGTCGAGGCATCGACGATGCCGACACTGGTGCGCGCTGCCTTGACCTCGCGGTTGACGGCGTCATGCATGGTCTCGCCGGGCCTGGGGTAGTACCAGGCGCGCCGCCATTGCCCGACATTCTCGAACAAGGCGCCGGCCTTCTCGTGCCAGCCATGCATGGGCGTGCGCCGGATCGGGTCGAACAGGTCGCCATGCTCGTGTCCGACGAAGGCGCCGATGGTGACGGGCACATAGGGCGCGCGGAAAGTGGTGAAGCCGACCTCGGGGATCTGCGCGTCCCTGAGCTCGGCCATGATGGCGAGCGCGTTGACGTTGCTGGTCTTGCCCTGGTCCGTGCCCATGCCCATAGTGGTGTAGCGCTTCAGGTGCTCGACCGAGCGGTAGCCCTCGCGATGCGCCAACGCCACGTCGGCGGCGGTCACGTCGTTCTGATGGTCGACGAAATGCTTGCCGCCCTGGCCCAGCGGCTTGTCGGAGGGCACCAGCCAGAGCGGGCGCAAGGGCTGCTCCTCCGGCTCGGGCGAGTTCACGGCCGGGCTCATGCCGGCGCCGGAGGCGAAGCCGGTATCGGCCGCGGCGATGCGGCCGGCCTCGAAGCCTTGTGCCAGGCAGTCCGAGGTGCGCAACGCGCCGTTGCAGGCGCCAGCCACCCGTGTGGCCTCGAGCGGCCGGTCCGGCAGGAAGGCGGCCAAAGCCTCGTCGTATTTGAGCTTGCCGCGCGACTGCGAGAAGAGGTGGACGGTCGGGTTCCAGCCGCCCGAGACCAGGAGCGCGTCGCAATCGATCCGGCGCGCGCTGCCGCCGACCCCGTCGCCGGCCGCGTTGAGCGCCATGACGGTCACGCCCTGGATGCGCTTCTTGCCCTGGGTGCCGGTGATGGCATGGCCCGCCAGGAGCTCGATGCCGCGCGCGCGTGCGGCCTGCGGCAGCGCGCCGGTGGGCTCGGGCCTGGCATCGACGATGGCCGCGACCGTCGCACCCGCATCCATCAGATCGAGGGCCGCGCGGTAGGCGCCGTCGTTGTTGGTGAAGAGCACGGTCTTATGGCCGGGCACGACACCATAGCGGTGCAGATAGGCCCGCGCGGCCGAGGCCAGCATCGTGCCGGGCCGGTCGTTGTCGGCGAAGACCATGGGCCGCTCGATGGCACCGGCGGCGAGCACCACCTGCTTGGCGCGCACCTTCCAGAGGCGCTGGCGCGGGCCGGCGGCGTTCGGGCCGAGATGGTCGGTCACGCGCTCGATCAGCTCGACGTGGTTGTAGTCGTAATAACCGAAGGCGGTGGTGCGGCCGAGCAGCCTGACCTCGGGCATGGCGCCGAGCTCGGCTACAATCGCGGCGACCCATTCCGCGGCCGGCTTGCCGTCGATGATCTCGCCCGGGCTCGACAAGAGCTGGCCGCCGAACTCGGCCTGCTCGTCGCAAAGGATGACGCGGGCCCCGGTGCGGCCCGCGGCCAGCGCCGCGGCAAGGCCGGCGGGGCCCCCGCCCACGACCATCACGTCGCAATGCGCGAAAGTCTTGTCGTACTGATCGGGATCGGGATCGGTCGGGCAGTGCCCGAGGCCGGCCGCGCGGCGGATGAAGTACTCGTACTTCATCCAGAAGCCCGGCGGCCACATGAAGGTCTTGTAGTAGAAGCCGGCCGGGAAGAAACGCGACAGCGCGCTGTTGACCTCGCCGATGTCGAGCTCGACCGAGGGCCAGCAATTCTGGCTTTCGGCCGTGAGCCCCTCGAAGAGCTCGATCTGCGTGGCGCGGATATTGGGCTCGGTGCGCGCACCCACGCCGAGCTGCACCAGCCCGTTCGGCTCCTCGGAGCCGGCGGTCATGATCCCGCGCGGGCGGTGATACTTGAAGCTGCGGCCGACCAGACTGACACCGTTGGCGATCAGGGCCGAGGCCAGCGTGTCGCCCTTGTAGCCGTAGTAGGTGCGGCCGTTGAAGGTGAAGCGCAGCGGCTGGCTGCGATCGATGCGCCCGCGCTCGGGCAGGCGGTAGCTCTGGCGGCTCATGACGCGCGCTCCCTCACTTCACATGGCCCGGCGGCGGCTCGCCCATCTTGTAGACGGCGAGGATGCGATGCGTGACCGTATCCCGGGCCACGTTGAACCAGCGCCGGCAGCCGCGCGCATGCAGCCAGCGCTCGAAATGCACGCCCTTGGGGTTCTTGCGCATGAAGAGGTAGTCCGCCCATTCGGCGTCGCTCATCTGGTCCTGGTTCTGCGGGCGCGCGATATGCGCCTCGTGGCCGTAAGCGAATTCGGTCTCCTCGCGCGCGCCGCAATAGGGGCAGGGAATCAGCAGCATGGAGGCTGGTCCTTCAGTGGGCGACGCCGGCGGCGCCGTGCTCGTCGATCAGGTAGCCGGTGGAGAAGCGCTCGAGCGAGAAGGGGAGGTTGAGATCGTGCGGGCGGTCGTTGGCGATGGTGTGGGCGAAGACCCAGCCCGAGCCGGGCGTGGCTTTGAAGCCGCCGGTGCCCCAGCCGCAGTTGAAATACATGCCCTCGACCGGCGTCTTGCCGACGATGGGGCTGGCGTCCGGGCAGGTGTCCACGATGCCGCCCCAAGTGCGCATGATCTTGAGGCGGCTGAAGATCGGGAAGAGCTCGCACAGCGCGTTGAGCTGGTGCTCCAGGATGAAGGGGCTGCCGCGCTGGGCATAGGAGTTGTAGGCGTCGATGCCGGCCCCCAGCACCAACTCGCCCTTGTCGGACTGGCTGACATAGACATGCACCGCGCCCGACATGACGACCGTGTTGAGGATCGGCTTGACCGGCTCCGAGACCATGGCCTGGAGCGGGTGGCTCTCGATCGGCAGCCGGAAACCCGCCATGGCGGCGACCACGCTGGCATGACCCGCCACCACGCAGCCCACCTTCTTGGCGCCGATGAAGCCGCGGGTGGTCTCCACCCCCTGCACCCGGCCGTTCGTGATGCGAAAGCCCGTGACCTCGCAGTTCTGGATGATGTCCACGCCGCGCGCGTCGGCGGCCCGCGCGAAGCCCCAGGCCACGGCGTCGTGGCGGGCGTTGCCGGCGCGGCGCTGCAGCGAGGCGCCCAGCACCGGATAGCGGGCGTTGGGGTTGGTGTTGACGATGGGGCAGTAGGCCTTCACCTGCTCGGCGTTGAGGAACTCCGAGTCGATACCGTTGAGGTAGATGGCGTTGACGCGCCGGTTGAGCTCGCGCAGGTCGTGCTGGGTGTGCGCGAGGCTGAGGAGGCCGCGCTGGGAGAACATCACGTTGAAGTTCAGCTCCTGGGACAGGCTCTCCCAGAGCTTGAGCGAATGCTCGTAAAGATGCGCGCTTTCGTCCCAAAGATAGTTCGACCGGACGATGGTGGTGTTGCGCCCGGTGTTGCCGCCGCCGAGCCACCCCTTCTCGATCACCGCGACGTTGGTGACCCCGTGCTCCTTGGCCAGGTAGTAGGCCGTTGCCAGCCCGTGGCCGCCGCCGCCGACGATGACCACGTCATATTCCGGCTTGGGCTCCGGGCTGCGCCAGGCCGTCTGCCAGTCCTGGTGGTAATTGAGGGCGTTACGAACGAGACTTATGATGGAATAACGAGACCTTATGGCCATGGACTGGCCTCCCCTCAAGCGCGCGGGCCGCCAAAATGGCAGCGCCTCTTACGAGTTGCAAGCGCCGACACGCCGCGCTTTCGGGGCGGAAAATGGCAGGCTTGCAGGATTTTTGATCTTGCGGCATCACGTCACCATTTATTCATTTAGCGACATGGCTTAAAGTGCGCGACCAACGACTTGGCCGCAGCCTTCTGGACCCTTCGATGTTTGGCGACCCGCCCCGCGAACTACCGCAGGAGATCGCGTTCCTGCTCGTGCCCAATTTCTCGATGAACGCCTTCAGCTCGGCGGTGGAGCCGCTGCGACTCGCCAACCGCGCCAGCGGGCGCGAGCTCTATCGCTGGCATTTGTTCTCGCCCGACGGCAAGCCGGTCGCGGCCAGCAACGGCATCGCGCTGCATCCCGAGGGCAGCGCCGATCAGGCGGCCGCCTACCACACGGTGATCCTGTGCGCCGGCATCGACGCGCATCTTTATAACGACCGTGCTCTGTTCGCCGCACTCCGGCGCTGCGACCGGCAGGGTGCCGATATTGGCGCGCTCTGCACTGGCAGCCACATCCTTGCGCGCGCCGGCCTGCTCGACGGCTATCGCTGCACCATCCACTGGGAGAACATGGCCGGTTTCGGCGAGGATTTCCCGCAGATCGAGGTGACCTCCGAGCTGTTCGAGATCGACCGCAACCGCTTCACCTGCTCGGGCGGCATCGCCTCGCTCGACATGATGCTGAACCTGATCGCGCAGCAGCACGGCCACGAGCTGGCGGCCGCGGTCTCCGACCAGTTCATCCACGAGCGCATCCGCGATCGCCACGACCATCAGCGCATGGCGCTGCCGGCGCGGCTCGGCGTGCGCCATCCGAAGCTCCTCTCCGTCATCAAGCTGATGGAGGATCACCTGGAAGAGCCGTTGGAGCGCCACGACCTGGCCGAGGCGGCCGGGCTCTCGAACCGACAGCTCGAGCGGCTGTTCCGCAAATATCTCAACCGCTCGCCCGCGCGCTACTATGTCGAGCTCAGGCTCAACCGGGCGCGCCTGCTGCTGCTCCAGACCAACATGTCGGTCATCGACGTGGCGCTCGCCTGCGGCTTCGTCTCGGCCTCGCACTTCTCCAAATGCTACCGCGACTTCTTCGGCCGCACGCCGCGGCGCGAGCGCAGCGCTCCGACGCTGGCCGGCGCGCCGCGCACCGGCGCTTCCGAAAAGATCAAGGGCGCCGCCTGATCGCGGGACGCCGCGCCCTTCCATGGTGTCAGCTCGGCCGCGTCGAATGGCCTCCCCGGAGGGAGACTTGAGGGGAGCCGTCGCCCGCCGCTAAAGTCCGAGCGCGAACCAAGCGGCAGTGGGGCTTCGATGAAATCGCATGCGAGAGTGGTGATCGTTGGCGGCGGCGTGATGGGCGTGGGTCTGCTCTATCACCTGGCGCTCGAGGGCTGGACCGACATCGTGCTGGTCGAGAAGGGCGAGCTGACCTCCGGCTCCACCTGGCATGCGGCGGGCCAGTGCCCGCACTTCAACGGCTCGCTCAACATGACCAAGGTGCATGTCTACGGCACCGAGCTCTATCCCCAGCTCGAGAAGCTGACGGGCCAGGCGGTGAGCTGGCACGGCTGCGGGGGCTTGCGGCTCGCCACCACCGACGAGGAGGTGAGCTGGCTGAAGCAGGTCTACGGCATCTCGAAGCTCGCCGGCTACGAGGCCCACATCATCGGCCCCAACGAGATCAAGCAGCACCATCCCTTCCTCGATTCCTTCGGCGTCAAGGCCGCCTTCCTCACCGTCACGGACGGCCATGTGGCGCCTGCCGACATCACCAACGCGATGGCCGCGGGCGCGCGCAAGCTCGGCGCCGAGATCTACCGGCGCACCCGCGTCACCGACATCAAGCTCCTGAAGACCGGCGAATGGCAGGTCATCACCGACCAGGGCAACATCGTTTGCGAGCATGTCGTCAACTCGGCCGGCTCCTACTGCGACGTGGTCGGCTCCTGGACCGGCCATAACGTGCCGATCGCCAACATGCTCCACCACTACGTGATCACCGAGCCGCTTCCGGAGCTGATCGAGCTCGAGAAGGAGCTGCCGGTGGTGCGCGATCCCTATTCGCACGCTTATCTCCGCGAGGAGACCAACGGCGTGCTGGTCGGCCCTTACGAGACGGCGGGCGCCCATGTCTGCTGGGACGGAAAGCCGCCGGCCTGGGACTTCGAGAGCGAGCTGATCGCGCCGGAGCTCGATCGCCTGACGCCCTGGCTCGAGAAGGCGGCCGAGCGCCTGCCGCTCTTCGCCAAGGCGGGGCTCAAATCGATCATCTCCGGCGCCATCACCCACACGCCCGACGGCGTCTATCTCTCGGGGCCGGCGCCCGGACCCCGGAACTACTGGATGCATTGCGGCGCCTCGATCGGCATCTGCCAGGGCGGCGGCGCCGGCAAGTATCTGGCGCAGTGGATGGTGCACGGCCAGGCCGAGATCAACATGCGCGAGTTCGATCCGCGCCGCTTCGGCAACTGGGCGACCAAGGACTACACGACCACGGTCTCCATCGCCGACTACCATCACATGTATTACTGCTACAAGCCGGCCGAGCAGCACGAGGTCGGCCGGGGCCTGCGCAAGTCCGCGATCCACGACAAGCTCGCCGCCGCCGGCGCGCAGTTCGCCCAAGTGTTCGGCTGGGAGCGCGCGCGCTGGTACGATCCGAGCAGGAAGGGCGAGGTCTTCTCCTTCAAGCGCTCGAACTGGTGGGACGCGGTCAAGGCGGAATGCCTCGCCGTGCGCGAGCGCGTCGGGCTCATGGATCTCTCGACCTTCGCCAAGTTCGACGTGAAGGGTCCCGATGCCTATTCATTCCTGGAGCGCATCTTCGCCAACAAGGTGCCGGCCAGGGACGGCGGCATCATGCTGGGCCATCTCCTCAACGAGAACGGCTTCATCGAGAGCGAGATCACCGTCACGCGGCTTGCGCCCGACCATTTCTACCTGCTCTCGGCCGCGGCGGCGCAGCTCTACGACATGGACCAGCTGCGTTGGCGCCTGAAAGAGGGCGAGCGCGTCACGGTCACCGATATCACCGACGATTTCGGCGTGCTGGTGCTGGCGGGGCCCAAGGCGCGCGAGGTGCTTTCGGCCTGCACCAAGGCCGACCTCACCAACGCCTCGTTCCGCTGGCTGACGGCCAAGGAGATCGAGGTCGCGGGCGTGGCCGGTGTCAGGGCGCTCAGGGTCAACTATGTGGGCGAGCTCGGCTGGGAGCTACATGTGCCGATGAGGCGCATGCCGGCCGTGTTCGACGCGCTGATGGCGGCGGGCCAGAAGCACGGCATCAAGCTCTTCGGCACCTATGCCATGAACTCGCTCAGGATGGAGAAGGCCTATCGCGGCTGGGGCGGGGAGCTCACCAACGAGGTCACCATGATCGAGGGCGACATGGAGCGCTTCGTCCATCTGGGCAAGGAGTTCGTCGGCAAGGCGGCGACGCTGAAGTCGAAGCAGCAGGGGGCGCGCATCAAGCTCGTCTATCTGGCGGTCGAGGCCGCCGATTCCGATTGCCTCGGCAACGAGCCGGTCTATGTCGGCGACAGGCTCGTCGGCATCACCACGGGCGGGGCCTACGGGCATGCGGTCGGCCAGTCGCTCGCCTTCGCCTATGTCGAGCCGGCCCTGGCGCAGGAAGGGCAGGGCTTCGAGATCATGATGCAGGGCGAGCGCCGCAAGGCGCGCATCATCCCGCAGCCGGCCTGGGACCCGAAGAACGAGCGGTTGCGAGCATAGACGGCTGGGCTTGTCGGCCCTCGCCCCGGGGCGGTCGTGCTGCCGCCTCGCCTCGACCTCGTCGGGCCGGTATCGGTTGCCGGGGCGAACGGGTCGGGTGCGCCGGCCGCGCGGATGCGGAATGGAGATGGCCCGATTGTCTGGAGTTCGTGCGCCGTCCGAGCCCTTTCCGTTCCATGTGGTGGCCAAGCCCATCGGCCCTCGATGCAATCTCGACTGCACCTATTGCTACTACCTCGAGAAGGAGCGCCTCTATCCGCAGGAGCGGAAGTTCCGGATGGAGGATGCCGTTCTCGAGCGCTTCATCCGCGACTACATCGCGTCCCGGGACGCGGCCGGCGCTTCCGAGATCTGGTTCACTTGGCAGGGCGGCGAGCCCACCTTGCTCGGCATCGAATACTTCGCGCGGATCGTGGCGCTGCAGGAGAAGCACCGGCCGGCTCGAAAAGCGGTCCGGAACGCGATTCAGACGAACGGCACGCTGCTGACGGAGGAATGGGCGCGCTTCCTGCGCCGGCACGGCTTCCTGGTCGGCCTCAGCATCGACGGCCCGCCGCCCGTGCACGACGGCAATCGCCGTGACCGTCGCGGAGGACCGACCTCGGGCCGCGTGGCGGCGGCGCTCGACCTTCTTCGCGCCCATCGGGTCGAATTCAACGCGCTGACGGTGGTCAGCAGCGCCAATGTGCACCACCCCCTGGAGGTGTACCGTTTCCTGCGCGACCACGGGGTGGCCTTCATGCAGTTCATCCCGGTGGTCGAGCGGATCGACGCGGAAGGCCGGCTCGCCGGGCCCCCGCAGGGTATCGCGGACGATAGCGCGCTGCGGCTGGCGCCGTGGAGCGTGCGGCCCGAGGACTATGGCGAATTTCTCTGCGTCGTCTTCGACGAATGGGTCCGCCGCGACGTGGGGCGGGTGTTCGTGCAGTTCTTCGAACTGCAGCTCGGACTGTGGGCGGGCGCGCCCTCGACGTTGTGCGTGTTCGCGGAGACCTGCGGCCAAGGGCCGGCGCTGGAGCATAACGGCGATCTTTACGCCTGCGACCACTACGTCTATCCCGAATACCGCCTGGGCAACATCATGGAGCAGCCGGTCGGATTGCTGGCCGCCTCGCCGGCGCAGCGCCGCTTCGGGGACGACAAGCGCGAGAGCCTGCCGCGCTGCTGCCGCGAATGCCGCTACCGCTTCGCCTGCAACGGCGGGTGCCCCAAGCACCGGTTTCTGCCGGCTCCCGGCGGCGGCGGCGAGGCGAAGCTCAACTATTTCTGCGCTTCCAACCGCCGCTTCTTCGGGCACGCGGGCCCGGTCCTCGAGGTCATGGCGCAGCTCGTCCGGCGGCGGATTCCCGCCGGGGCGATCATGCGGGTTCTGGCGGATGCCGAGCGGCGGCGGGCGGGTCGCAACGACTCCTGTCCGTGCGGCAGCGGCAGAAAGTTCAAGCGGTGCTGCGGCGCCACGGTAGCCCGCCGCGGATCGTGAGGACTCCGCCAAGCGTCGTCCCCGGCCGCCTGGCGCCTACGGGCGAAGGCGGAGCGAGCGAGAGAGCCTCACACCGCGAACGCCCAGGGCTTGCGGCCGAGGATGCGACGCACCATCGGCTCGAAGGCCTCCATCGGCAGGGTGTCGTAGTTCGGATCGAACGAGGTCTGGTCCCACTTCTCGCAGAAGGCGGCCGTGCGCTCGAACATCGGATGGTCTCGATAGGCCTCGCGCGCGTTCCGGTCGAGCCCGTAATGGTGCCAGAAGTAGTAGCCCTGGAAGATGCCGTGATGCTTGACCAGCCAGTGGTTGTCCTTGGAGACGTAAGGCTGGAGGATGGCGGCGGCGAGATCGGAGTGGTTCTCGGGCGCCATGATGTCGCCGATGTCGTGGAAGAGGGCCACCACCACGGTCTCCTCGTCGGCGCCGTCCCGGAGCGCGCGCGTGGCGGTCTGCAGCGAATGCTGGTAGCGGTCGATCTTGTAGCCCATCTTGTCGCCCGCCAGGCGCTCGAGCTGGCGCATCAGCTCGTCCGGGAGGTTCCGGCTGTGCTTCTGGTAAAGGCGGTCGAGGAGCTGGTAGTCCTCGGTGGTGCCGTCCTCCATGCGAATGAAGCTGACCGTCTCTTCCATGTCCCCCTCTTCTGGTCCTGCTTGGGCCGGCGCCGGGATCGTGCCATGATCCGTGCCGTCGTTGGTGGCCCGACCAATCTACCATGAGCGTAACCCCAATTTCCAAGGCCCTGGCGGCACATGGGCTGATCCTGCGCGGCGGCTTCCAGCCGGCCGAGGAGGACGTGCTCCCCGAATTGGCCGGCGGCCGGCCAGCCCGGACGCTGCTCCTGGTGGGCAATGCAGGGCCGGCGATGTGGGAAGCCTTTGCCGAAGCGCCCGAATCCCAGGACGGCGCGCCGCACCCGCTCAACCGCTGGACCCGCCGCGTGATCGAGGCCGTCGCGGCCGAGCTGGGTGCGCTGGCGCTGTTTCCCTTCGAGGCCGATCCGGCCTGGCCGTTCCAGCGCTGGGCCCTATGGGCGGAGCCCGTCTTCCGCTCGCCGCTGGGGATCTTGATTCACCCCGAGTTCGGTCTCTGGCATGCCTACCGGGCGGCCCTGCTGCTGGCGGAGCCGCTCAACCTGGTGCCGCCGCGCCGGGCCGAGAGCCCTTGCGAGGCTTGCGCCGAGAAGCCTTGCCTCTCGGCCTGCCCCGTGGGCGCCTTTCGGCCCGAGGGTTACGACGTGCCGGCCTGCCTTAACCACATCGAAGGCAGCGCCGGGCAGGATTGTCTCGATCTCGGTTGCCGGGCGCGGCGTGCCTGTCCGGTCGGGGCCGACTGGCGTTACGACCCGGCTCAGGCCGGCTTTCACATGCGCGCCTTCCTCCGGGCCGCGCGAGGACGGTAGTGCAGGAGGACGGATTGACGACTCGTCCATCGTGCTCCAACCATGGCGGTCCCTGGCGGGCGCGTGATGGAGCGGACGAATAACGGACATGGGCATGCTCGGGCGGATCTTGATGGTGGTGCACAGCGAATGGCGCGAGAAGCGGATCGCCCCGCTGTTGCGCGCGCGCGGCTACGAGGTCGAGTGCTACTGTCCGGCGCAGGGCGACAAGCTGCCCGAGAATCGCGACGGCTATGCCGGCGCCATCGTGCTCGGCGGGGTGCAGAGCGCCAACGACGCCGATCGCGTCGACTATATGCGCCACGAACTCGATTGGATCGGGCGCTGGGTGGATGAGGGCCGATGCTACCTCGGCATTTGTCTCGGCGGCCAGCTTCTCGCCAAGGCGTTGGGTGCTCGCGTGGATTTCCATCCCGAAGGACTGCACGAGATCGGCTATTTCCCGATCGAGCCGACCTCCCAAGCGGGCGATCTCTTTGCCGGCCTCAGCCACGTCTATCACTGGCACAAGGAAGGCTTCGAGATTCCGCGAGGCGGCGAGTTGCTGGCGCGGGGCGAGCGCTTCCCGCATCAGGCCTTCCGCTGGCGCCAGGCCTATGGGCTGCAGTTCCATCCCGAGGTCACGGCCGACGATGTGCGCGGCTGGCTGGACGAAGCGGAGAATTACGACGAGCGGCCGGGCGCCCAACCGCGCCATCAGCATCTGGCCAACATCGCCGAGCACGATCCCAAGCTTCATCATTGGACGGAGCGGTTCTTGGATCGATGGCTCGGGCTTTCCCGGGGCGCCGCGCCCAACGTCGAAGCGATGCCGGTTCGCGCGCTTTCTGCGCGCACGGCCTCGATTTAGCTTGCAAAAGAGCGATGCTGCGACCGCGAAATGATTCCGCGCTGCACGTGCGGAAACGCCGGCAATTGCGGAAACAAAAATACGCGTAACCCGTTGCGGCTTGTTGCCTGCGCCTCGCTGTTGTATGAGGGCGGCTATTCGACATTCCGATCCTACAGGGGGACCCCGCCTTGCGTCTCGCCGCTGCGCTTTGCGCCATGACCGCTTCGCTGCTGCTCGCCGGTTGCCCGTCCGAGGAATCGGCAGTGACACCTCCCACCGAGACGACCGCCAGCGCCGCGCCGGCCAGCGACGCAGCCCCTGAGGCGGCTGCGGCCCCGGCCGCTGGTACCGCCCAGGATCCCACCGCCGCACAGGTCGCCGACGCCACGCCCACGCAGCCCGTTGCCGCTTCGACGGGGGCAGCACCCGCCAGCGCGCTGCCGGCTTTCGGCCAGACCGCCTACGCGGCGCTGCCGCTCGAGAAGCCGGCGGCCAAGGAGGCGACCGGTGTGCTCAAGCTGACCGGCGTGGTCGCAGCCGGCGCCAAGGCGCTCAAGGATCCGATTCAGTGGACGGTGGTGCGGCCCGCCAGCGGCGACAAGCCGATGGTCGCCATCGCGCGCGAAACCAGCGCGCAGCCGACCATCAAGCTCGCCCCCGGCCGCTACCTCGTCGAGGCGATATGGAAGGGCACGAGCGTTCAGCGCGATATCATCGTGCCGCCGGGCAAGCCGCATACCGAAGTGCTCAACTTCAACGCCGGCACCATCCGCCTCAAGATGATCCCGAACAGCGGCGCACCGGCGATCAGCAGCCCGGTGCAGTGGGAACTGTTCCTCATGCGCAAGGGCGCGGGCGGCAAGCCCACCGACGCCGACCGGCTCTTCATCGTCACCGCGCCCACGCAGGAATTTACGTTGCCCGCAACCAACTACATCGTGCGGGCGAGCTATGCCGGCACGACCGCCGACCTGGTGGTGCCGGTCGAGGCGGGCCACACCTACAAATACACGATCAATCTCTATGCCGGCCGGGTCGGCTTCAGCGCGCCGGGCGGCGGCAATGACATCCTGTGGCAGATCTACAAGGCGAAGCCCGACGCGACGGGCAAGCGCGAGCTGGTCACGACGCAGACCGGTGCCTCGCCGAATTGCCTGCTGCGCGAAGGCAAGTATGTGGTGGTCGCGACGGCGGGCAACCTCGTCGGCGAACAGCTTTTCGAGGTGCGCGCCGGCAACAGCTCGAAGGTCAAGGTGACGCTCAAGGCGAAGGTGGCGAACGCCGGCTGACGGCGAGGCGGACGGCGAAAGCTTTCGTCGGATACCGAAGCGGGAAGGGGCGCCGGGCGAAGGTCCGGCGCCCTTTTCCATTGCCGTTCTCCGCGACTATCCGACCCGGCGCGCTTCGCCGGCCTTGACGCGACAGCAGATCGGGGCGAGGTCGGGCATCGTCACCGGCTCAGTGCGCCGCCAGCGCCTGCTCGATGGCGGCCGCGAGCTTGGGGCTGGCCGGATCGATCATGGTCGAGAACCAGGCTGCGAGCCTGCCGTCGCGGCCGATCAGGATCTTGTGGAAGTTCCATTTCGGCAGGCCGCGCCGGCCGGTCTGGCTCGCGGCCCAGCGATAGAGCGGATGCGCGTCCGGCCCTACCACCGTCTGCTTGGCCAGCATCGGGAAATCGATGCCGTAGGTCACCTGGCAGAACTGGCTGATCTCGCTGTCGCTGCCGGGTTCCTGCGCGCCGAAATCGTTGGCCGGGACGCCGAGCAGGACGAAGCCACGGTCCCGATAGCGCTTCCACAGGGCCTGCAGTCCCTGATATTGCGGCGTGAAGCCGCAATAAGAAGCAGTGTTCACCAGAAGCACGACCTTGCCCCGCAAGAGATCGGGCGGCAGCGCGCCGCCCGCGATGGCGGGCAAGGGCACGGCGGACCAGTCGATCGGCTCCGGTTCGGCCGCAACGGCGCGTCCCTGGCCGCCCGTGAGCGAGGTCATGATCATGCTAGTGAAGCTGGCGAAGTGACGGAGCTTCATGGCCGCATTATAGGCGATCAGGCCGGTTCGACGCCGCCTCGTTATCGTTCCGGGGACGCGTCCGATGCCTTGACGCGCGGGCAGGATTGGCTGCGCAATAGCGGCTCTGCGAAAGGACCTCTCCCATGACCCCAAAGCCCGACAATCTCGATGCACAGCGCCGCGTGATCGCCGTCAAGACGGTCGAGCTTCGGCCCGACGACCGCTACGGCGCGCCGACGCCGGGCTTCACCTGGGCGCCGCTCGATTTCGACAAGGCCAGAGGCGAGGGGCTGTTCCTGCTGCGCTTCGCGCCCGGCGCGCGCTCGGTGCCGCATGAGCACACGCACGGCGAATCCTTCCTGGTGCTGGAAGGCGAGCTCCACGACAGCGACGGCAAGATCTTTCGCGCGGGCGACTTCGTGCGCTATGCGCCCGGCAGCGAGCACTGGTCCGTGGCGCCCGAAGGCTGCCTCATCGCCGTGTTCCTGCGCGGCTACAACCGGCGACTGGCGACGGGCGAGAGCAAGAGCTGATCGGGCTCGCGCTCAATCCCTCCGGAGCAAATTCCGCTCAAGTGGCACACCTCTTCGTCGCCCCGCGAAAGCGGGGGCCCAAGGCTGCTGCACGTCGCTCGCTCCTGGGTTCCTGCTTTCGCAGGAACGACGGTGAGTTTCGATTCCAACCGAGCCGAAAGCACTCTAGTTCCCCAGCATCGGCAGCTTGAGGCCCTGCGCCTTCGCGCACTCGATCGCGATGTCGTAGCCGGCATCGGCGTGGCGCATCACGCCCGTGCCCGGGTCGTTGGTGAGCACGCGCTCCAGCCTTCGCGCGGCCTCCTTGGTGCCGTCGGCCACGATCACCATGCCGGCATGCTGCGAGAAGCCCATGCCGACCCCGCCGCCATGATGGATCGAAACCCAGGTGGCGCCCGAGGCGCAGTTGAGGAGCGCGTTCAAGAGCGGCCAGTCGCTGACCGCGTCCGAGCCGTCCAGCATCCCTTCGGTCTCGCGGTTGGGGCTCGCGACCGAGCCCGAATCCAAGTGGTCGCGGCCGATCACGATGGGTGCCGCGAGCTCGCCCTTGGCCACCATCTCGTTGAAGGCGAGGCCGAGCCGGGCGCGATCGCCCAGACCCACCCAGCAGATGCGCGCGGGCAGGCCCTGGAACTGGATGCGCTTCCTGGCCATGTCGAGCCAGTTGTGGAGATGCGGGTCGTCGGGCATGAGCTCTTTCACGCGGGCGTCGGTCTTGTAGATGTCCTCGGGCTCGCCCGAGAGCGCCGCCCAGCGGAACGGGCCGATGCCGCGGCAGAAGAGCGGACGGATATAGGCCGGTACGAAGCCCGGGAAATCGAAGGCGTTCTCGACGCCCGTTTCCAGCGCCATCTGCCGGATGTTGTTGCCGTAGTCGAAGGTGGGCACGCCCTGGCGATGGAAATCGAGCATGGCGCGCACTTGCGCGGCCATGGACGCCTTGGCCGCGCGGATGACGGCGTCGGGGTCGCTTTGCTGCATCCGCTCCCACTGGTCGAGCGTCCAGCCCGCCGGCAGGTAGCCATAGAGCGGATCATGCGCGGCCGTCTGGTCCGTGACGGCGTCGGGAAGCATGCCGCGCCTGACCAGTTCGGGAAACACATCGGCGGCGTTGCCGAGCAGCCCGACCGAGATCGCCTGGCCCTTCGCCGTCGCTTGGCGGATGAGCCCCAGCGCCTCGTCGAGATTGTCCGAGCGCCGGTCGAGATAGCGCGTCTCGAGCCGCCGCTCGATCCGGCTCGGCCGGCACTCGACCGCAAGCATGGAGGCGCCGGCCATGGTCGCAGCCAGCGGCTGCGCGCCGCCCATGCCGCCCAAGCCCCCCGTCAGAATCCACTTGCCCTTGAGGTTGCCGCCATGATGCCGGCGGCCGACTTCGGCGAAGGTCTCATAGGTGCCCTGCACGATGCCCTGGCTGCCGATATAGATCCAGGAGCCGGCCGTCATCTGGCCGTACATCATGAGGCCTTTGCGGTCGAGCTCGTGGAACTTCTCCCAGGTGGCCCAGTGCGGCACCAGGTTCGAGTTGGCGATCAGCACGCGCGGCGCGTCCGGATGGGTGCGGAAGATGCCGACGGGCTTGCCCGACTGCACCAGCAGCGTCTCGTCCGCTTCGAGCGACTTCAGCGCCTCGACGATGCGGTCGAAGCACTGCCAGTCGCGCGCGGCGCGGCCGATGCCGCCATAGACCACCAGCTCCTGCGGCTTCTCCGCCACCTCGGCGTCGAGATTGTTCATGAGCATGCGCAAGGGCGCCTCGGTGAGCCAGCTCTTGGCGTTGAGCGTGATTCCGCGAGGGCTCTTGACCTTGCGTTCGTTGTCGAGGCGCTTGGGGGCGGCGCGGTCGGGATCGAGACGGTTGGGGGCGGTCATGTCGGCTCCCTCGGTGGTCGCGGAGGCTGTCCTCGCTTGCTTGATTAGCGCCGGGCGCGGCGGCTTGTCGAGGCGTTCCCTGTCCTCAATCGCTGATGAGCCGCACCACGAAATAATCGGTGCCTTCGATTTGGGCTGCGGCGCCGCGGTGATAAAGGCCGCCGAAGAAAGGCGCGGGGTCGATATAGCGCATCGGCCTGTCCGCCATGGCCGTCGCGACAGCGGCGGGGAACCAGTTCTCGGGCTCGATCTCGTCGTCCGGTGCCGGTTTCTCGTCCCGTGCTGCGGCCAGCAGCGCCGCCGTGTCCTCGGCCGAGAATTCCAGCACCGCGGTGAGCCGCCAATGCGTGGCACTGGCGGCGTCGCTGGTGGAAGCGTCATCGTGCGGCAGCATCTGCCAAGTGACCGCCAGCGGCCGACGCGGCAGCGTGATGTTTTCGCCGAGAAAATCGATGTTGTGGCGCACCAACACGCCGAGGTCGCGACCGGGAATTGGCACCCAGCGGGTTCCGAAGACGACGGCGCCGATCAAGGCGATGATCGTCAGGCAGACCGCGATGATGATCTTCTGGTGACGCGCAAGTTGGCCGAATTTGGGTTTGCGCGCGATGGGCGTGAACGGGTCCTGCATGCCGCCCGGCAGCGCCGGCCGCGGCGGTGGTTTGCCCGCGCCTGGTCCGCGCCCTTGGCTCTGGCGAGGCGCTTGACCCAGCCCACCTCCTCGCCCGCCACCCACAGCCTCGCCCGATCGCGCGCCGAGCCCCGTGAGGGGGTTCGAGGCCCCATCGGCGCCCGGATTCTTGCCAGCGGGCGGCCTCACCCTGCCGCCCGGTATGGGCGCAGGTCGGCTCGGCTGGCCCGATGCCTGCGCCGTGCCATGGCCGCCCGGCGCCATCGGCCGTCCGTTCGGCTTGCCGGGTCCGTGACCCCGCTGGCCGGCCGGCGGCCGCGGAGGCTGCTTTTCGTCCGCCATTGTTGGCGTGGTCTTCGCGCGGGTGTCGCTGTGACGTCTTTGTGGCGCCGCGATAATCGCAGAAGGGCCGACGGCTGCCAATCGGCGCCGATGCGGGGGCTGGAAAGCGCTCGCGACACCCCTGCCGGCGCGTCGCCGGGGCCACGCGAAGCGCGGGTCTTCACAAGGCCGGCTGCGACGGGCACAGTCGTCCCGGTCTCTCCGGGGAGCGGGTATGGAGCCTTTTCGTTTTCGCGCCGGGCGCACGCCGCTGATCGTCGGCATGCCGCATGTGGGCACCTATTTGCCCGAGGCGCTGGCCCGGCGCATGACCGACGCCGCACGGGCGGTGCCGGATACCGATTGGCATGTGGATCGGCTCTACGATTTTGCCGAGCCGCTGGGGGCCAGCCTGCTAGCGGCGACCCATTCGCGCTACATCATCGATCTCAACCGACCGCCCGATGGCAGCGTGCTCTATCCCGGCGCCAGCAACACGGAGCTGTGCCCGACCACGACTTTCGACAACGCGCCGATCTGGCGCCCGGGTGAGGTGCCGGACCAGGCCGAAGTGGCGGAGCGCGTCGAGCGCTACTGGCGGCCTTATCACGACCGCCTCGCGGCGGCGCTCGAAGAGACCAAGGCGCGTTTCGGCTTCGCGTTGCTGTTCGACGCCCACTCGATCCGCTCCGAGGTGCCACGCTTCTTCGCCGGGCGGCTGCCGGACATCAATCTCGGCACGGCCGACGGAAAGAGCGCGCCGGCCGATCTCGCGGCGCGGCTGATCGAAGCGGCAGGCGAGGCCGAGGGCTACGGCAGCGTGCTCAACGGCCGCTTCAAGGGCGGCTACATCACGCGCCATTACGGCCGCCCCGGCGAGGGCGTGGCCGCCGTGCAGCTCGAACTGTCGCAAATCACCTATATGGACGAGGCGCCGCCCTTCGGCTTCCGCGAGGACCGCGCCGCCCTGGTCCGGCCGCATCTCGAGCGCATCCTCGGAGCCATGCTCGACTGGGCGCGCGAGGCCAAGGGCCTGTCCTGGTAGCGGGCGCGTGCGGTCGTGAACGACATCGCGAACTCGTTCCTGCTGGTCTATGCCGGCCTTTTCCCGATCGTCAATCCGGTCGGAGGCGCGCCGATCTTCCTGGGATTGACCCGCTATCGCGCCGCCGGGGAACGCCGTGCGCTGGCCGGTCGCATCGCGCTCAACAGCTTCTTCCTCCTGCTGGGCTCGCTTCTCGTCGGCTCGCACGTGCTCGAGTTCTTCGGCATCACCCTGCCCGTCGTGCGCGTCGCGGGCGGCATGGTGGTGACCGCCTTCGCCTGGAAGCTTCTGCAGACTGGCGAGGAGACGGAGCCGCAGCGCGCCGCCGATGCGACGGGCAAGGAGGCGGCGCGGACCGACGCGTTCTATCCCCTCACCATGCCGCTCACCGTCGGGCCGGGATCGATCTCGGTCGCCATCACGCTCGGCAGCCAGCGGCCCGCCGGCGATCTGACGCATCTCGCCTTGATCGGCGCCGCCGCGATCGCCGGGATCGCCGCCGTCGCCGCCACCATCTATGTCTGCTACCGCTTCGCCGAGAACATCACGGCCACGCTCGGCGAGCACGGCACCAATGTGCTGGTCCGGCTCTCCGCCTTCATCCTGCTCTGCATCGGCGTGCAGATCATCTGGAACGGCTGGAGCGCGCTCGAGGGCATGGCGCGCTGACCGGCCGCCGAAGCTGGCGCCGGCGCCCGCCCGGTCCGGGCCGCAGGGTTTGAGCCTTCGCGCCTGCAGCGATGCGCTCCCAATTTGTCGTGCCGGGGCGCGCGGGCGTAAAATCGGGCTCGAGCAACCGCTCATGCTGGTGACCGCCGGCACAGCCGACCGGACAGCGGCGAGGAGGGATCATGGTGGCAACGGCGCAAAAGACAGGCGAGCTCGGCTGGCAAGCGACCGACTTCGAACTCGAGGGTGTGGACGGACGGCGCCATCGCCTCGCCGATCTCAAGGGCGAGCGGGGCACGCTCGTCATGTTCATCTGCAATCACTGCCCCTATGTGAAGGGCGTGATCGACGAGCTGGTGCAGGATTGCAAGGCGCTCGAAGCCGAAGGCGTCAAATCCGTGGCGATCATGCCGAACGACACGGACGCCTATCCGGCCGATTCTTTCGACAACATGAAGGCCTTCGCCAAGGCCCATGGCTTCGGCTTTCCCTATCTCATCGACCGCACGCAGGAGGTCGCCCGCAGCTACGGCGCCGTCTGCACGCCCGACATCTTCGGCTTCGACCGCGAGCTCAAGTTGCGCTATCGCGGCCGCGTGCAGGAAGTGCGCGGCACCGCGCCGGTCAAGGGCGCCAAGCGCGAGATGCTCGAAGCCATGCACCAGATCGCCCGCACCGGCCAGGGGCCGGCGGAGCAAGTACCGGCGATCGGCTGCTCGATCAAATGGCGGTCTTGAGGGCCGCGCTCTCGCTCGCGCGGATCCCGTCGGGCCGGCCTTGCCAGACCCGCTGATAGAGCGGGTTGAAGCCGATGCGATAGGCGAGCTCGGCCGGGCGCTCGATCTCCCAGATCGCGAAGTCGGCCGTCTTGCCGGCCTGCAGCGTGCCGATCGTGGCGCCCAGCCCCAGCGCCTTGGCGGCGTTGCGCGTGACGCCGGCCAGCGCCTCCTCGGGTGTCAGCCGGAATAGCGTTGCGCCCATGTTGAGCATCAGCAGCAGCGAGGTCACGGGCGAGCTGCCGGGGTTGCAGTCGGTTGCGAGCGCGATCGGCACGCCGGCCTGCCTCAGCGCTGTCACCGGCGGAGCTTGCGTCTCGCGCAGGAAATAGAAGGCGCCCGGCAGCAGCACCGCGACCGTGCCCGTGCGCGCCATCGCAGCGACGCCGTCCTCGGCCAGATATTCCAGATGATCGGCCGAGAGCGCGCCGTAGCGCGCGGCCAGCACCGCCCCCTTCTGGTCGGAGAGCTGCTCGGCGTGGATCTTCACCGGCAAGCCGAAAGAGGTGGCCGCGCGAAACAGCTTCTCGGTCTGGCCCACGCTGAAGGCGATGCGCTCGCAGAAGGCATCGACGGCGTCGACGAGGCCGGCCGCGTGGGCCGCCGGCAGCATCTTCGCGCAGACCGCGTCGATATAGTCGTCCGCGCGGCCGTCATATTCCGGCGGCACGGCGTGGGCCGCGAGGAAGGTGGTACGCACCGCGACCGGATGGCGCTCGCCCAGCGCGCGGGCGACGCGCAGCTGCTTCATCTCGGCCTCGCGCTCGAGGCCGTAGCCGGACTTGATCTCGATGGTGGTAACGCCCTCGGCCAGGAGGCGCGACAGCCGTTCGGCCGCCGAGGCCAGCAGCGACGGCTCGTTCGCCGTGCGCGTGGCGGCCACGGTCGAGCGGATGCCGCCGCCGGCCTTGGCGATCTCCTCGTAGGTGGCACCCTCGAGCCTCAGCTCGAACTCCTGCGCCCGGTCGCCGCCATAGACCAGATGGGTGTGGCAATCGATCAAGCCGGGCGTCACCCAGCGCCCGTCGAGGTCGTGGATGGTGCGCGCGTTGCGCCGCGGCAGCTCGGCCATCGGCCCCGCCCAGGCGATGCGGCCGCCTTCGACCGCGATGGCGCCGGGCTCGACGGCGCCGTAAGACGCCGTGCCCTCGCGCATGGTCGCCAGCCGGCCGTTGATCCACAGGGAGTCCCACATCTCGCTCTCGTACCCGCTCGGTCGCCGACGCGGCCTGGCCGCCGGATTTTCCCTATGGATCGACTATAGGGCTTCCCTATGGCTTCCGCGAGACGGCCTGCAGAGGGACAGGCGACCTGTCGAGTTCGTGTCATCCAACGCCGGCGGCCCCCAGCATGTCCCCCGCCGTTATCCACGAATATGCCTGCGAATCGGATCAAGCCCGATTCGGAAAAATGGCAAAATCGATTCGTTGTCGATTTGACGCTGCTTATTTGTGCCGAATCGGGGCAAGACGTGATATGGGCGTGTGAGCGAGCCGCCCCACGTTCGAGATGGGGTGGGCTCGCACCCCGAGCCCCCGTCTCACGCCAGGCCGGCGAAAGGGGGAGGGGGCTCCACAGCAACGAAGGAAAAGATCCATGGCTGAGAAAGCCGCCGTAACGACCGTACCGTTGTCCAAGCTGATCGCCGAGCTTGCGGCCCAGCACGACATGCCGAAGAAGGCCGTCGCCGCGCTGTTCGACGATTTCGTCTCCCTGACCGTCAAGAACCTGAAGAAGGGGAACAAGGTCCGCCTCACCGGCCTTGGCATCTTGCAGGTCCGCAAGCGCGCGGCGCGGATGGGGCGCAACCCCGCGACCGGCGAAGCGATCAAGATCAAGGCGTCGAAGAAGGTTGCTTTCCGGGTCGCCAAGGACCTCAAGGAAGCGATCTGACCCGCGAGCCCTAGGGGGCGCCGGCTTCGGTGCCCCATGGCCCTGCCAACGGCGGCCGCGCCGGTATTCTCGGCCCCACGCTAGGAATCCCGGTGCTGCCGCCGCTCGCTCGGTGCCGTGGCGTATCGACCATGGCGCACGCTCGCGGCGGCGAGAGCGATCGCAGTCCGAACAGGTGCCCTGTGAGGGCGCCGGCCGTGGCCTCTGCGAAGAATCCGGGCTAGGATCGCGGGCGAAACCGCCCACGATCCGGGCCTTGCGTTCCTCTTACGCACCATTGTTCCTCCTGCCATGACCGCCACCCACCGACTGCTCGCCGAGACGGCGCTCCTGCCCGAGGGTTGGGCCAGGGACGTCCTGTTCGAGATCGCGGTGGATGGGACGCTCGCCGCGGTCACGCCGAACGCGGCCGGGGGAACCGCCGCCCGCCATGCGCCCCGCGCCAAGGGGCCGGTGATCCCGGGCATGCCCAACCTGCACTCGCACGCCTTCCAGCGCGCCATGGCGGGCCTCACCGAGCGCGCCGGACAGGGTGGTGCGGCGGGCGAGGACAGCTTCTGGACCTGGCGCAGCGTCATGTACGGCTTCGTCGAGAAGCTGGCGCCGGGCCAGGTCGAGGCGATCGCGGCCCAGCTCTATGTGGAGATGGTCAAGGCCGGCTACAGCGCAGTCGGCGAGTTCCACTACCTGCACCACGACCAGGAGGGCCGGGCTTACGCCGATCCGGCCGAGATGTCGGAACGCGTGCTGGCGGCGGCGGCCCATGTCGGCATCGGCATCACCCATCTGCCCGTGCTCTACGCGCAAGGCGGCTTCGGTGCGCAGCCGCCCAAGCCCGGCCAACGCCGCTTCCTTCATTCGCTTGAGGCCTATCTGGCGCTGATCGAGGAGCTGATGCGCCGGCATCGCGGCAACCCGCAGGTGCGCATCGGCATGGCGCCACATTCCCTGCGCGCCGTCACGCCCGAGCAGCTTGCGGGTGCCGTGGCCGGGCTCGACGCGCTCGATCCGACGGCGCCGATCCATATCCACATCGCCGAGCAGATGCTCGAGGTCGATGACTGCATGGCCTGGTCCGGCCGCCGGCCGGTCGATTGGCTGATGGGGCATTTGCCGGTGGGGCCACGCTGGTGCCTGGTCCATGCGACCCACATGACCGAGGCAGAAACCCGCGCGCTCGCGACCTCGGGCGCGGTGGCGGGCTTGTGCCCGACCACCGAGGCCAATCTCGGCGACGGCTTCTTTCCGGCGATCGCCTATCAGCGCCTCGGCGGCGTCTTCGGCATCGGCTCCGACAGCCACATCTCGGTCAGCCCCGTCGAGGAGCTGCGCTGGCTCGAATATGGCCAGCGTCTGCTCGAGCGCCGGCGCAACCGGCTGGTCGGTCGTACGGGCTCGGTCGGCGCCGATCTCTATCGCGCAGCACTCGAGGGCGGGCGCCAAGCGCTGGGGCGGCCGGTCGGCCGGCTCGCGCCCGGCCATCGCGCCGATCTGGTGGTGCTCGATCCCGACCATCCGCTGCTCTATGGCCGCCAGGCCGACACGCTGCTCGACGCCTTCGTGTTCGCCGGCAATGCCAATCCGGTGCGCGACGTCATGATCGGCGGCCGCTGGATCGTGGAGGAGGGGCATCACATCGCCGAGGAGGCGGTGCTGGCCCGTTTCCGCGGTACCGTGGCGGCACTCGCCGCCTGATCAATTATTTCAGGAAGCGTCAAGCCGAAACGCCTCGTTCCGGTCGGCGCAGCGACACTCCCGGATCAGCCGACGATCTGTGCTTCCTTGGCGAGACGGGCCAGCAGCGCGCCGGAGCGGATCAGCTCGTCGGCCACCCGCTCGATGGCAGGGCCATAGGGCCGGTCTTTCTCCAGCGGCGCCACCAGCGCGCGCACGGCGTCGTGCGCGATGGCCGGGCCGGCGCCGAGCTTGGGCAGGCTGGCCCGGTCGACGGCCTGTGCAGCCACGATCAGCTCGCAGGCCAGGAGCAGCGCGTAGCGCTCGAGCGCGCTCGCGAACTTGCCGACGGCGAGCGGCGCGTTGGTGGTGTCGTCCTCGATGCCGTCGGAGCCCTGATGCGGGTCGGTCGAGACCGGATAGGCGGCATGGCGGATCTCGGCCGCCAGGGCCTCGGCGGTCTTGAGCATGGGCGCCAAGCCCGCGGCCGGCGGCGGCTCCAGCGTCAAATGGTCGGGCAGGTCGGTGAGCCGGCGCGCCATCAGCCTCATCATGCGGTTCACGGCGAGATTGGCACATTGCGTCAGCCCGATGGCAGCGGCGTCGAAGGCCAGCGCCAGGGCGGGCGTGTGGAAATTGCCGTTGGACAGAATCACGTCGTCTTCGGCCAGCACCAGCGGATTGTCCCCAGCGCCGTTGATCTCGGCCATCAGCGCGGCCTTGGCCTGGTTCAGCGCCATGCGCAGGCTGCCGTGGACGAGGCTGACACAACGGAAGGAGAGAGGATCCTGCAGCCGGCGCGCCGCCCCCGGTTTCTCCAGCGCGCTGCCGGCGAGCAGGCGGCGCAGCGTGGCCGCCGTCTCGACCTGCCCCGGCTGAAAGTGTATCGCCGCCACGCGGACATCGATGGGCGAAAGGTTGGCGCGGAAGCCTTCCATCGACAGGGCCGCGGCGAGGTTCGCCAGCAGGAGCAGATCGTAAGCCTGTGCCAGCGCCAAAGCACCGCGCGCGGCCGTGGCCGCATTGGCGCTGCAGAGCGCCAGCCCCTCCTTGGGTGCGAGCGCGAGCGGCGCCAGGCCGGCGCGGGCGAGCGCGGCCGCACCCGGCATGATCTCGCCGCCGAGCTCCGCCTCGCCTTCGCCGATCACCACCAGCCCGATATGGCCGAGCTGGCAGAGATCGGAGGCGCCGACCGAGCCGATCGAGGGGATCACCGGGTGAACGCCGCGGTTGAGCATCTCGACGAGGAAACGGGCGAGCTCGGGCCGCACGCCGGCGCCGCCGATGGCGAACCCGGCGGCGCGGATCAGGAGGGTGGCGCGCACGGCGGCGCGGGAGAGCCGGGCCCCGACGGAATGGGCGCGGCCCAGCACCGTCAGGCGCGAGAACTCGGCCAGCGTCTCGGCCGGCACCGTGCGCCCGACCTGAGAGCCCAGCGCGCGCGTGAGCCCATAGACCGGCCGGCCCTCGGCCAGATGCCGCTCGACCACGGCCCGAGCCTTGGCCATGCGCGCCGCTGCGTGGGGTGCGAGCTCGACCATGGCGCCGGCCTCGGCCACTTGCCGGATGGCGAGGAGGTCGAGCGAATGATCGCCAATGGAGATGGGCCCGGTGGAGGGGAACGTGGAATCCATGGCCGTCTTGCCTACCGCGGATTTCACAGCCGGTCCATGGGCTTTCCGCTGCTCCCGTTGCGCTTCTGTGCTAGCGTCCCGGCGGCACCGGGGTTGGTTGCGGGCGGAGCGGTCGATGACGCGTGAACAGCAGGGACGGCGGCGCGAGCGGCGCGGCGGGAGCGGCTTGCGGCAGCTGCCCTGGCGCAACTACCGCAATCCCTACCGGCCGATCGAGGTGCTCCGGCCCGAGCAGGTCGAGAAGATCCACGAGGCGTCGCTCAGGATCCTCGAGGAGATCGGCATGGAGTTCCTCGATGCCGAGGCGCTCGCGATCCTCGAGAGGGCTGGCGCCGAGGTCGAGCCCGGCTCGCAGCACGTGAGGCTCGACCGCGGGCTGGTGCTGGAGGCGGTCGCGAAGGTTCCGCAGACGGTCACGCTGCATGCCCGCAACCCCGCGCACAATCTCACCTTCGGCGAGACCCATGTGAATTTCGGCTCGGTCGCGAGCGCCCCCAATGTCAGCGATTTCGACCGCGGCCGCCGCCCTGGCAATTTCGAGGACTACTGCAATCTGCTGAAGCTCACGCAGAGCTTCAATGTGGTGCAGTTCACCGGCGGCTATCCGGTCGAGCCCGCCGACCTGCCGCCTGCAACCCGCCATCTCGACGCGCACTTGGCCGCGATAACCCTCACGGACAAGCTCTGGCATCCCTATTCGCTGGGCCGCCAGCGCATCGCCGACGCGATCGAGATGATCTGCATCGCGCGCGGCATCGACAAGGAACAGCTCAAGCGCGAGCCGAGCCTGTTCTCGATCGTCAACTCCAACTCGCCGCTGCGCCTCGACGGGCCGATGCTGCAGGGCCTGATGGAGATGGCGCGTCACGGCCAGCCGGTGGTGTTGACGCCCTTCACGCTCTCCGGAGCGATGTCGCCTGCGACCCTCGCCGGGGCGCTCGCTCAGCAGAATGCCGAGGCGCTGGCGGGGATCACCATGATCCAGCTCGTGGCACCGGGCGCGCCAGCCATGTATGGCGGCTTCACCTCGAACGTCGATATGAAGACCGGGGCGCCCGCCTTCGGCACGCCGGAATATACCCGCGCCGCCATGGCGGGCGGCCAGCTGGCGCGGCGCTACAACCTGCCCTACCGCTCCTCCAACGCCTGCGCCGCCAACGCCGTCGACGCGCAGGCGGCTTACGAGTCCGAGATGTCGCTCTGGGGCGCCGTCATGGGCGGCGCCAGCATGGTGCTGCACGCGGCCGGGTGGATGGAGGGCGGCCTCGTCGCCTCGTTCGAGAAGTTCATCCTCGACGTCGAGCTCTTGCAGATGATGGGCGAGTTCCTGCAGCCGATCGAGGTCTCGGACGAGACGCTGGGTCTCGATGCCATCGCCGAGGTGGGACCGGGCGGGCATTTCTTCGGCGCGGCCCACACGCTCGCCCGTTACGAGACCGCGTTCTATGCGCCGATCCTCTCCGACTGGCGCAATTTCGAGACCTGGCGCGAGGCGGGCGCGCTCGACACCGCCAAGCGCGCGCATGGCCTGTGGAAGCAGACGGTAGCCGAGTTCCAGCCGCCGCCGCTCGACCCCGCTGTCAGCGAGGCGCTCGAGGATTTCGTCGCGCGGCGCAAGGCCGAGGGCGGCGTGGCGACGTGAGGTGGACCGGCCGCGAGCGGGCCCCAAGGCGGAACGCCGCCCGGGCCCTTGCGGGCGCTCGTAAAAACCGGGTTTCGCCCGCTTGATCTAGCGCAAGGAGGCGCCCAGATTAAGCGCGCATAGTTCGGTCGGTTTCGGAGTGCGGCCGATGGCGATGGACAAGCAGCAGACATTCCATTTCTGGTACGTGGTGGCGGCCATCTTCGGCGTGCTGCTGCTGCAGTATTTCTTCACAGTCAGCCAGCAGATCCAACCGATCTCCTACACCGAGTTCCAGGACTATCTGAAGCAGGGCAAGATCTCGGAGATGACCGTCACCGAGACCCAGATCACCGGCACGCTCAAGACGCCCGAGCCGAGCGGCGCGCGCTTCGTCGTGACGCGCCGCGTGCCGGAGGACATCGCCAGCGAGGCGGCGACCTATGGCGTGAAAGTGACCGGCGGCACCGACAGCGCGTTCCTGCGCGACATTCTCTCCTGGATCGTGCCGGTGCTGCTGTTCTTCGGCCTCTGGATGTTCGTGTTCCGCCGGGTCATCGAGAAGCAGGGCCTGGGCGGCGGCTTCATGCAGGTCGGCAAGAGCAAGGCCAAGGTCTATGTCGAGACCGATACCAAGGTGACCTTCGCCGATGTGGCGGGCGTGGACGAGGCCAAGGCCGAGCTGCAGGAGATCGTGGCCTTCCTCAAGGAGCCGGACCGCTATGGCCGCTTGGGTGCGCGCATCCCCAAGGGCGTGCTGCTGGTGGGGCCACCCGGCACCGGCAAGACGTTGCTGGCGCGTGCTGTCGCCGGCGAGGCCGGGGTGCCGTTCTTCTCGATCAGCGGCTCGGAATTCGTCGAACTCTTCGTCGGCGTAGGTGCCGCGCGCGTGCGCGACCTGTTCGAGCAGGCCCGCGCCAAGGCGCCGGCCATCATCTTCATCGACGAGCTGGACGCGCTGGGCCGTGCGCGCAGCCCCTTCAGCCTCGGCGGCGGTGGCATGGACGAGAAGGAGCAAACCCTCAACCAGCTCCTGCACGAACTCGACGGCTTCGACCCGCGCACCGGCCTCGTGTTGCTGGCCGCCACCAACCGGCCCGAGATCCTCGATCCGGCGCTCTTGCGCGCCGGGCGCTTCGACCGCCAGGTGCTGGTGGACCGGCCCGACCGCAAGGGCCGCGTCGACATCCTCAAGGTGCATATGAAGAAGGCGAAGCTGGCGACGGGCGTCGATCCGGAGGAGATCTCCGCCCTGACGCCGGGCTTCTCCGGCGCCGATCTGGCCAATCTCGTCAACGAGGCGGCACTGATGGCGACGCGCCGGGGTGCCGAGGCCGTGTCGATGGAGGATTTCACCACGGCGATCGAGCGCATCATCGCCGGCCTCGAAAAGCGCAACCGGCTGCTCAATCCGCTCGAGCGCAAGGTGGTGGCCTATCACGAGATGGGCCACGCGCTGGTGGCGCTGACGCTGCCGGGCACGGACGTGGTCCACAAAGTCTCGATCATTCCGCGCGGCATCGGCTCGCTCGGCTACACCATCCAGCGGCCTATCGAGGATCGCTATCTGATGCGCCGCGACGAGCTCGAGAACAAGATGGCGGTGCTGTTGGGCGGGCGCGCGGCGGAGCACGTGGTGTTCGGCGAGCTTTCCACCGGCGCGGCCGACGATCTCGCCAAGGTGACCGATATCGCCCGCGCCATGGTCACGCGCTACGGCATGGTCGAGGCGCTGGGGCAGGTGACCTATGAGGAGGAACAGAGCCGCTTCCTTGTCGGCCCGGCCATGCCGCAGATGCCGGGCGAGAAACGCTACAGCGAGGAAACCGCGCGCGAGATCGACCGCGCCGTGCGGCAGTTCGTCGACGAAGCCTTTGCGCGGGCGGTCAAGGTCCTGACCGACCGGCGCGATGTGCTGGAGAAGGGTGCGGCGATGCTGCTCGAAAAGGAGACGCTGACAGAAGCCGAGCTCGCCGCGCTCATCGGCAAGCCCGCGCCGGCGATCGCGGCGGCGAAATAGATCCAAGGCATTCACCCTCGCCCCCGCGAAGCGGGGGAGAGGGAAGGGTGAGGGGGCTTAATCCTGGGCACCGAGCCCCGTCGGCCTCTTCGGCGCTTGCTTCCTTCGCGCGTTCACCCCTCGCCCGCTCGCGCTGACGCGCTCGCCTCCCTCTCCCCGCTCTGCGGGGCGAGGGGAGGCATCCAATAGTTCCCTACACCCGCCCCAGCGGATGCACCGCCGGTTCCTTGGGCGTGAAGAGCCAGCGCCGGACGATCTCGCCGTAGCCGTGCAGAAGATAGCCGCCGTTGGCGGCCAGCACCCGGTCGCGGATCTGGCGATAGCGCGCCGGCCGCGCATGCCACGGCGCGCCGGGCTCCATGTGATGGACCATGTGGAGGTTGTTGTTGAGATAGAGCAGCGACATGATCGGCCCCGCCTCGACGATAGCGGTGCGCTGGCTCGTCATCCGCGCGGCGCGATGCTCGCAGAAGGAGCGCAGCAGCGTCAGCGACAGGCCCGGATAGGCGAAGCAGACCACATATTTCCAGAAAGGCATGTCGCTCACGCCCATCACCCACCACAGCACGAGGGCGACGGCCGGGACATGGACCGCCCACTGACCGAGGTGGTGCAGATCGCCGGCCAGGATCGCCTGAAGAAGGCGCTTGGCCGTCGCCATCACCGCATAGGCGGGCGCGATCAGGAGCCGGCCGGCCACCGTCGTCATGGCGACGCGGATGCGGCGATGGAGCGATCCCAGCGCTGCCCACTGCTCGGGCGTCAAATAGTTCGATTCCGGATCGTCGATCGGATCGGTCAGGCGTTCGTCGCGATGATGGGTGAGATGCAGCTCCCTATAGGTCAGGTAGGGGAGCCATAGCCACAGCGAGGGAAAGACCAGCAGGCTGTTGAGGAAGCGGATGCGAAAGGGGTAGCCGTGCACCGCCTCGTGCTGGATCGAGCCATGCATGGCGACGACGTAGCCGCCGAGCGGGACGAGCAGCCACCAGGGGATGACGGCGTGATAGAGGGTCAGCAGCCCGAAGGCGGCATAGACGCCGAGCGCGATGAAAAGCGTGGGGAGGTCGACGTCCGAGCAGACGGTCGAACGGGCGGGCTCGGGAGCAGCAGTCTGGGCCATGACGGATAACGGTTATGCCCCTGCGTCCGGTTACCCGCAATAGCAGTCACAAGGGGGAGAAGGGAGACGGCTCGTCCCATCGCGCTTCGAACAGGCTTTCGGCGCCGGCGCCCATCCGGCCCCGGCGTGACAAGCGCCGCCGCCCTCGCCATACTTTGCGCGCGCCCGCGGCCCACGACCGTCCGGGTGGCATGGAAGACCCGGAATCAAAAGGGGAAAATGGCCATGACCGAGATTCGCCAACTGCCGATCCACGGACGGGGGCGTTGCCTCTGCGGCGCCATCGCGTTCGAGATCGACGGACCTTTGCGCGACGTCGTGGTCTGCCACTGCAGCCAGTGCCGGCGCCAGCATGGGAGCCCGCCGGGTTATACCCAGGCCGCCTGGGAGCATATCCGACTGTCGGGCGCGGAGAATTTGGTTTGGTATCGCTCGTCGGAGAAGGCCCGGCGCGGCTTCTGCCGCATCTGCGGCTCGAGCCTGTTCTGGGAGCCGATCGGCACCGGGCGGGTCTCGATCGCTGCCGGCTCGCTCGAGCCGCCGACGGGCTTGAAGACCATTCGTCACATCTTCGTCGCCGACAAGGGCGACTATTACGAGATCCGCGACGGGCTGGAGCAGCTTTCGGGCTCCATGCTCGCGGCGACACCGGCATGAGCGCGCGATCTTCCGCCGGCCCGAGGGCGACCGGAGGCTGCCTGTGCGGCGCGGTGCGCTACCGCGTCTTCGCCGCGCTGGCCCCCATCAGCGCCTGTCATTGCAGCCAGTGCCGGCGCCAGCACGGCGCGCTCGGCTGCTATACGGGCGGCCTGCCGGTCGAAGCCGTGGAGATCGAGGGGCGCGAGCAGATCGCCTGGTACCAGGCCTCGCCGACGGCACGGCGCGGCTTTTGCCGTACCTGCGGCTCCAAGCTGTTCTGGCAGCCGATCGAGGGGCACACCATCGACATCGTGGCCGGCAGCCTCGACCAACCGACCGGGCTCGAGATCGGCCGCCACATCTACGTCGCCAGCAAGGGCGACTATTACGAGATCGCCGACGATCTGCCGCGCTTCGCTGCCAGTTCCGCGCAATGACCGTCGCCGGCCTTCCCATGTACGACCTGCCCGAGCTCAGGGCGGCCACGGCCGCCTGGTGGGACGGGCTTGCGCGAGCGTTTCGCCGCGAAGGCTTGGCCGATCTGCCGGATCGGCTCTCGTTCGATCTGCCATACCGATCGCTGTGGGGACGCGCCGACCTCCTGTTCGGCCAGGCTTGCGGCTATCCCCTGATGCACGAGTTCCGCGGGCGGCTCGCGGTGGTGGCCACACCCTGTTACGAGGCGCCGGGCTGCGAGGGAGCGCATTACCGCAGCGTCGTGATCGTGCGCGACGGCAGCCCTGCAATCTGCCTGGCCGATCTCGAAGGCGCGCGCGCCGCTTACAACGCCAAGGATTCCCAGTCTGGCTACAATGCCCTGCGCTGGCTGCTGGCCCCTTTGGCCAAGAGCGGCCGATTTCTCGCCGGGACGATCGAGACCGGCAGCCATCTCGCCAGCATCGCGGCGGTGCGCGAGAGCGACGCCGATCTCGCGGCCATCGACTGCGTCGTCTATGCGCTCGCGATGCGCCACCGCCCCGACCTGCTCTACGGCACGCGCGTGATCGCCGCCGGTCCGCCGGCGCCGTCGCTGCCATATGTCACGGCGGCCGCCCGGACGCCCGACGACCTGGCGCGGCTGAGGGCGGGGCTCAAGGACGCGCTGGCCGATCCGGGTCTGGCTTGGGCGCGCGAGGCGCTGCTGATCGCGGGCGCCGAGATCCTGCCGGACGACGCCTATGACGTGATCCTGGCGCAGGAACGCGAGGCGACGGAGCGCGGCTATGGCGATCTCGCCTGACGCGCCCGCCGGCGCCAACCGGACCTATGTGCTCGCCAACCTCGCGGTGGCGGCCTCGACCCTGTTCTGGGGCACGACCTGGTGGCCGCTGCGCCAATTGGCGGCGCAGGGCTTCGAAGGGCCCTGGGTCGCGGTCCTGACTTACGCCGTCCCGGTGCTGCTGGCCCTGCCGGCCGCGCTGTGGCGCTTACGGAGGTTGGCGAAGGGCGGATGGCTGCTCGTTGCGATCGGACTGCTCATCGGCGGCTCCGGCATGTTCTACGCCGACGGCGTGCTGATGGGCGAGGTGGTGCGGGTCCTGCTCCTGTTCTATCTGATGCCGGTCTGGAGCGTGCTGTTCGAGCGGCTCTTTCTCGGCACGCCGATCACGCTTCTGCGCGTCGGCACGATCGCGCTGGGGCTGGTCGGGCTGGTGGTGCTGCTGGGCTTCGAGGACGGCCTTCCGCTGCCGCGCGGGGCGGGCGACTGGCTCGGGCTCGCCTCGGGCGTCGCCTGGGCGCTCGGCGTCGTGCTGCTGCGCATCCAGGCGCCGATGCCCGAATTCGAGCGCTGCTTCGCGCAGTTCGTCGGCGCCGTCGCGGTCGGGCTGCTGCTGATGCCGCTGGTGGCGCTGCCGCTGCCGCCGTTCCCGGCCGGCGCCCTGGGCGACGCCTGGCATCTGCTGCTGGCCGTGGCGGTCTTGTGGCTGGTGCCCACGGCGGCCCTGAGCCTGTGGGGCGCGGCGCGGCTCTCGCCGGTGCGCTCCTCGCTCCTGTTCATGCTGGAGGTGCCGACCGGCGTGATCTCGGCCGTGCTGCTCGCGAACGAACCGTTCGGGCTCAAGGAGATGGTCGGCGGCGCGCTGATCCTGGGTGCGGCCGCCGCCGACATCCTGCTGGTGCCGCCGGCGCCCGAGCCCGCGCGCGATGGAGCCGGACGCGGCTGAGAGGCGCGGTCGCCCGACAGTCGGCCCCGTGCGGCTCTCCTTGCCCGGAAGGGGCGCGCCCATCGCTGCCGGTGAAACGAGCGCGGCAGGGAATCATGCTTTGAAATCGATCCTGTCCGCAACGACCTCGACGCCGATCAGCGTCGCCACGGCAGGTTCATCTGGCGGCCATCGCCATCAGGCTTCGCAGGCGCCATAATAGAGCGTCACCGCGTGGCGCGCCTCGGCGAAGAAGAGCCAGCGCTCGATCAGGATGCCGGCGGTGCCCGAGAGCGCGGCCAGAACGGCGGCGATGATCGCCGGCAGTGACGACAAGACGAAGAGGCTCGACGTCAAGGCCAGCGGAACGGCGAAGGCGAGCAGGGCGGCGATCCGGCGCAGCTTCGCCGCATGCTTGCGCGCGATGCGATAGCCCATCTCCTTTAGGAGATAATTTTCGTTCGTATGCGGCGCTTCGAGCAGCCGCACCTTGCCGAAGGCGCCCAGGCCCGTGGCGCTCTCGGGCGTGCTCGCGCTTTGCGAACGGTCGATGAAGCGCCAGTAACCGAGCTTGCCCGCCCCCGCCGCGACGATGGCGGCGAGCGCGATCATGGCCGGCAGGGCGAGCTCGAGCCCGAAGGCCGCGGCGACCGCATCGAGCCAGAGCGCCCCGGACATGAGGCCCAGCAGCAGATAGTTCGGCACGGTCCAGCCGTTGGCCCAGCGCCGGATCGGCTTGAGCGAGGCGTAGATCATGCCGGTGCAGGCGACGGTGAGCGCCGCCATCGCGGCGGCGGCGAGGCCGAAGGCGGCCCAGACGCCGCCGTTGTCGGCAAGCAGCACCCAGCCGAGCGCGAAGAGGCCGGCCGGAACGAAAGTCAGGATCGCAAGCGCGCCCTCGCGCGAGAGCCAGGAGGAGCGCCATTGCGAGATCGCCCGCCAGGCGCGCTCGGGATGGCCCAGGTGGAAGGTCGAGGAGACGAGGCCGAACGTCACGGCCGCGAGGCCCAGCCCCAGACCGGCCAGCCCGAACCAGCGGTCGGCCGGCAGCCGGCCCAGCGCGGCCAGAACGCCCATCAGCGCGACGAGCCCGTAGCCGGCGCCCGACGCGGTGGTGAAGACGATGACGGAGAAGGCGGGGTGCATGTCAGAAATCAGAAGTCAGAAGCCAGAAGACAGAATTGAAATTCAGGAGATCGAGGGCGGTTGCAGACGCCTCCTTCTGGTGTCTGGTTTCTGGATTCTGATTTCGGTCTTCTGTCATCTGGACAGCACCCTATCCACCCAGCGCAGGAAGGCATTGGCGGGAACCGACTCGCCCGCCGTCTCGAGCCGCTCGGGCGCACCGATCGCCGAGGCTTCGGTCTTGCGCGGGCGCGGCGGCAAATATTTGTTGGTGGGCCTCAAGCCCTGCTCGGGCATGAGGTCGAAGCCATCGCGCTCCGCCACGAGCCGCGAGACGGCCGACCCCGAATCGCCCAGATCGCCGAAATGGCGGGCACCGGCCGGGCAGGTCGCCACGCAGGCCGGCACACGGTCGGCTTCCGGCAGGTTCTCGTTGTAGATCCGGTCGATGCAGAGCGTGCATTTCTTCATCACGCCGGCGTCGTAGTCGTACTCGCGCGCGCCATAGGGACAGGCCCAGGAGCAGAGCTTGCAGCCGATGCAGAGATCCTCGTTGACGAGCACGATGCCGTCCTCGGCGCGCTTGTAGGAGGCACCGGTCGGGCAGACCGTGACGCAAGCGGGCTCGGCGCAATGCAGGCAGGAGCGCGGGAAGTGGACGGTGCGGCTGTCGCGGCCTTCGCCCGCCTCGAAGCTGTGGACGCGGTTGAACCAGACGCCGAGAGGGTTGGGACCGTAGGGGTCCTGATCCGTCATCGGCGCCATGTGGCCGCCACTGTTCCACTCCTTGCAGTTGACGGCGCAGGCGTGGCAGCCGACGCAGATGTCGAGATCGATGACGAGGCCGAGCCGCCTGCCCGTCGGGTTCGCAGGGAGGCTGGTCATGCGCGCCGCTCCACAATCAGGCTATGGGAGCGTCGGCCTACCCCCCTCCCTGGCCCTGCCCCGCAAGGGGGGAGGGTCAAAGATTCACCGACCCCCTCCGATTCACTGACCCCCTCCCCTCGCGGGAGGGGGTAGGGGGAAGGGGATTTGCGATGAAGGCCGAAAAGAAGCTCACCGGCTCTCATGGCTGGCCCTCCCCGCGCCCGCGGAAGGCGGCACCGTAGCGCAAGATCGCGGGCCGGCGCGCGGCACCCGGCGGCGGCTTCTGCGCCGGGAAGCGCGGCACCGTCTCGCCGGCCTCGGAGCCCGCGCATTTCTCGAGCCGCACCTTGAGATCGTACCAGGCGGCCTGACCGGTGACGGGATCGCTGTTCGAATAGCGATGGCCGTCCGGCTGCGGCGGCAGCAGCTCCGAGATGATGTGGTTGAGCAGGAAGCCCGCCCGCGATTCCGGCGCATCCGGTGCGAGACCCCAGGCGCCCGCGCGCTTGCCGATCGCGTTCCAGGTCCAGACCGTGTGCTCGTTCACGCCTTCCATCAGCCGAACTTGCGCCTTGACGCGGCCATGCGGGCTCACGACCCAGATCCAGTCCTCGTCGGCAAGACCCAGGCCTTCGCCGGTGCGGCGGTTCACGTAGAGGCGGTTGGTGCCGTGGATCTGCCGGAGCCAAGCGTTCTGCGAGCCCCAGGAGTGATACATCGCCATCGGCCGTTGCGTGATCGCATGCAACGGGAAGGCCGCATCGGAAACGACTTCTTCTTCGAGCGGGCGATACCAAAAAGGCAGCGGATCGAAATAGGTGGCGATGCGCGCGCGGTGACGCTCGGGCGGCTGGGTGCGGCCATGGCCGAGGCCCGCAAGCCGGAACTTCTGCATCACCTCGCTATAGATCTCCATGACGATGGGCTCGGGCCGGTCGAGGAAGCCCATCTCGGTCGCCCAGCGCAGATAGTCCGCATTGGCGAAACGGTAGTAGCGCTGATGCGGCGCGAGCTCATGGCGCCAGAAGCAGCCATGTTCCTTGTAGGCGTCGAGCTGCCGCGAGTTCGGCTCGCCGCGTCCCGTCTTGGCGCCGTCCTTGCCCCGCCAGCCAGCCAGAGGCCCGATGCCGGGCCGGCGCTCATGGTTCACCATGTAGTCGGCATAGCCGCCCGGATATTTCGGCAGGCCGCCCTCGTCGGTGAAGCCCGGCAGGCCGAGCCGGGCCCCCAGATCGATCAGCACGTCCTGAAAAGGCCGCACGTCGCGGTCGGGCTTCAGCACCGGCTGGCGGATCGCATCGGCGCAGCCGTCGGCGTCCGAGATCGGCCGATCGAGCAGCGAGATGCAATCGTGGCGCTCGAGATAGGTGGTGTCGGGCAGCACCAGGTCGGCATAGGCCACCATCTCCGAGGCATAGGCGTCGGCATAGATGATGTGCGGGATCTTGTAGCGCCCCGTGGCGGGGTCCTTGTCGGCCAGCATCGCCATGGTGCCGGCGCTGTTCATGGCCGAGTTCCAGCTCATGTTGGCCATGTAGAGGAACAGGACCTCGATCGGGTAGGGATCGCCGGCCCAGGCGTTGGCGATCACCATATGCATGAGGCCGTGCGCGGCCAGCGGCGCCTCCCACGAGAACGCCTTGTCGATGCGCCGCGGCGTGCCGTCGGGATCGACCAGCAGGTTCTCGGGGCCGGTGGGAAAGCCCAGCGGCATGCCACCCAAGGGCTCGCCCGGCTTCATCTCGAGCGCATGGCCCGCCGGCAGCGGCGCCGGCGGCACGGGCTTCGGATAGGGCGGCTTGTGGCGGAAGCCGCCGGGGCAGTCGATCGAGCCCAGCAGCATCTGCAGCAGATGGATCGCGCGGCAGCTGTGGAAGCCGTTCGAATGGGCCGAGATGCCGCGCATGGCGTGAATGGAGACCGGCCGCCCGATGACCTCCTCGTGCTTGCGCCCGGCCCAGTCGGTCCATTCGATCGGCAGCCGGATCGCTTGCGCGAAGGCGGCATGGGCCAGCTCGGCGGCGATGCGCTTGGTTGTTTCCGCTGGAATGCCGGTTTCTTCCGCCACCACCTCGGGCGCGTAACGCGGATCGAGATAGCGTTCGGCCATGAGCTGGAAGGCCGGCACCGCACGCCGCCCGTCCGGCAACGTGAACTCACCGACGAGCGCCGGCGTCAGTTCCGCCTCGAGCGCGCTCGCAAGCGCATTCGTCTTCTTGTCCCAGGCGAGCGCCTGGCCGGCCTCGTTGCGGGCGAAGAGCCCGTCCTCGGCGCCGCCCGGATCGCGGATCACGAGCCAGGACGCGTTGGTGTAGCGGACGAGATAGTCGAGATCGATCTTGTCGGCCTTGAGGAGCTCGTGGACAAGCGCCAGCACGAAGAGGCCATCGGTGCCGGGCCGGATGGGAAGCCATTCGTCGGCGATGGCCGAATAGCCGGTGCGCACCGGGTTGATCGAGAGGAACTTGGCGCGCGCTTCGGGCGGGCGGCCCTTGAGCTTGCCCAAGCCGATCTTGATCGGATTGCTGGCGTGGTCCTCCGCCACCCCGAACATGACGAAGTAGCGGGTGTGGTCCCAGTCGGGCTCGCCGAACTCCCAGAACGAGCCGCCGATCGAGTAGAGCCCGGCCGCCGCCATATTGACCGAGCAGAAGCCGCCATGGGCGGCGTAGTTGGGCGTGCCGAACTCCTTGGCCCAGAAGCCGGTCAAGGCCTGGCTCTGGTCGCGGCCAGTGAAGAAGGCGAGCTTCCTCGGATCGCGCCAGCGGATCTCGGAAAGCCATTGCGTCGCGAGCCGCAACGCCTCCTCCCACTCGATCTCGACGAACTCCCCCTGCCCGCGCTCGCCCACGCGCTTCAGCGGCTTGCTGAGGCGCGCCGGCGAATACTGCGTCATGATGCCGGCGGAGCCCTTGCCGCAGAGCACGCCCTTGTTCACGGGATGGTCGCGATTGCCCTCGATGTAGCGAACGCGGCCGTCCCGCAGATGCACTTTGATACCGCAGCGGCAGGCGCACATGTAGCAGGTGGTGGTCTTCACCTCGTCCGCGACCTTGGGCGAGGTATCCACTCGCTCCTGAACGGTCGAGAGAAAGTCGAGATGCAAGCGTTGGGGCTTCCTGGAGCTGCGGGTCATGTGGCCCCGATCATCGGGAAAACCGGCGAACGGTCAAAGGGCAAGAGGGCGTCGGCTGGCTCTGGCCTCGAATTTTGCTAGGATGTGGCCCAACTTGCGGCAAAACCCCCGCTCGCCGGATTGTCCATCGCCGAACCAGCAAATCGGATCATGACAACGACGGTTCTCGACGCGCGCGGCCTCAAATGCCCGCTGCCGGTCTTGCGTGCACGCAAGGCCATGAAGGAAGTGGCGGTTGGGGCCTTGCTCAAGGTGCTGGCGACCGATCCCGGCGCGCCCAAGGACTTCCGGCATTTCTGCGAGACCACCGGGCACGAGCTGGTCGAGTCGAGCGAGGCCGAGGGCGTTTACAGCCTGGTGATTCGCAAGACGGCCGGCTGAGCGGGCGGCCCTGCATCAACCGGCAGCCGGAACCAGGCGCCGGAGGATCAACGGTCCCATCCCCACGCCGATCCCCAGCAGAGCAAAAGCAGCGAACCATCCGAGCGGATGGTCGGCTCCCGCAAGATCGAGCGTGGCACCGAAAGCGATCGGGCCTGCCGCTGCCGCAGCGAAGCCTATGAGCGAATGGAAGGCCATGGCGCCGCCGCGCAAGGATGGGTCGGCGGCGGCCACGGCACCGGCGGTGAGCGAGGCCGAATCAGCGCTCACCGTCAGGATATAGAGAGCGCAAAGCGCCAGGCTCGTCCAGAACGGCAGAAAGGCCGTGAGCCCGACCAGCGGCGCCAGCAAGGCCGAGCCGCCCATCACGGCCGTCAGCAGGCGTCGCCGGCCGAAGCGAAGCGCCGCTTCGTTGCCGATCACGCTCGCCGGCAGCGACAGGGCGAGCACGCCTGCCGCAAGAGCCGATGCGCTCAAGCCTCCGGCATCGCCGCCGTTCGAGGCGGCAAAGACAAAAAAGGCCACGAGCCAAGCGCGATAGCCGAACAGCTCCCACATATGCGCGGCATAGGCGAGGCTGTAGCCGACGGCGGCCCGGTTGCGCAGGAGACGCCGCAGCGGCAAGGGCGCCCAGCCACGGCTGGCAATCGGCGGCGCCGGATTGTGCGGCACGGCGACGAGCGCGATCACGAAGGCGAGAGCCGCGCCCAGCGCCGCGGCGGCGAACGCCCAGGGCCAGCCGAAGCGCGCCCCGATCAAGCCCGCACTCAGGACCGACAGGCTCATGCCGAGGCTGAAGCTCGCGGTATAGAAGGCGACGGCCCGGCTTTGCGCCGCGCCGCAGAGGCGGTCCGAGAGGATCTTGAGCCCCGGCATGAAGCTGCCGGCAAGCCCGATGCCGGCCAGAATGCGGAACAGGCAGGCGCTCCAGAGCCCTTGCGCGAAGAGGGCGAAGCCCATTGCCGCGAGCGCGCCCAAGGCGGCGGCCGCGAGATAGACGCGCCGCGCATCGATGCGATCGGTGAGCCCGACCAGAACCGGCACGGCCAGGAGATAACCCATCTGCAGCGCGCCGTCGATCCAGCCGGCTTCGGCGTTGCTGAGACCCCAGTCGGCGCGGAACTGGGGCAGCTGGGCGGCGAAGGCGCCGACGCTCAGCATGGTGCCGAGCTCGGCGAGGCAAAGCAGGGCGATCAGGGCGCTGGGGCGGACGGCGATTGCGTTGGTCATCCTGATCGGGCGAAAGCGGTGGCAGTTTCGTCGGGCACGAAGGCTACCGCGTGGCGCAGTCGCCGGGTACGGGATAGGAGAGCACCGCCAGGCCGAAGGGCAGGTTGGATTGCGATGGATCGGCGACGACCTCGCGCCGAACCATCGCGCCCTCGCGGACCTCGCGCAGCGGCAGGATCGTTTCGAGCACAAAGCCGTTGGCTCTTTGATGCTCGATCGCTTGCCGGTTGTTCGATAGCACGCGCACAATCAGGCGGGTGGCGCCGACCTCGTCGATTGCCCAGGCAATGATGCGCCGAGCGACATGGTGGAACAGCCGCGGCGGACACCGATCGGCGCCGCGCAGCGTATTGTCGATCTCGATCTCGCCCGGGCCGTCGATGAGCAGGCCGTAATGGCCGTAGCGCTCGCCGTTCGCGCCCTGGACCAGAAAGAGGATCCGTCTCGGATCCTCGACCGGAAATCGCCTGATCCATTGTCGCGTGGCCTCGACGTCGAGGGGAAAGATGGTGAGGAAGCGCTCCTTGTTGGCTTCCCGCCACCGCGCAATGTCGCGAACGAGCCCGTCGTTGCCGGCGTCTGTCGCGATCAGCGGCCGAAGGGTCGCGAGGCGATCGCCCGCGTCATCGACGACGTCGAGAACCAGCGGCGCCGACGGATCCTTGGCGCGCGCAAAGATTCGCTCGGCCTCGGGCCAGCTGCTCATTCACATCAGGCGGCTTGGCTCAGGCTGAAGCGGATGACGTTGTCGACAACCCTGTCGACGTCGGCATCGGTCAGGCGGAGATGAAGCGGTAGCGACACGATCCGCTCGGACATGCGCTCCGCGTTTGGGCAGGGAGCCTGGCCGTCCGAGAACATGCGGTAGGCGGTGTTGATCCGATAATGCACGCCCGGGAAGATTCCGTTCTCGTTGAGCCGCACCATCAGTTCGTCGCGGTTCTCGACGGCGATCTGATAGAGATGACGCGAGGGCGTGCAGTGCGGCGCCATCGGTATCGTCGCGATCGTGTCCTGACCGCGGAAGCCGGCGTCATAGCGCTGGGCGATCTCGCGCCGACGCGCGTTGTCCTGGTCGAGGCGGGGCAGCTGGGCCAGCGCGATCGCCGCCATGATCGAGTTGCCGTGATACTTGAAGCCGACATACTCGACATCGTAAAGCCACTTGTAGGTGCCGCTCTGGTGGGTTCGGGTGTAGGTGTCCTTGCTGATGCCAAGCCACGATTTCTTGCGTGCGATCGCATCCAGCCGCGCGTCCTCGAAGCAGATCATACCCGCATCCGCCGTTGGCAGGTTCTTGACGGCCTGGAAGGAGTAGACGGTGGCATCGCCTGCGGGCGTGCGGCCGTTGAGGCGCGTGCCGGCCATATGCGCCGCATCCAGAATCAGCTTGAGGTCGCGCTCGGCGCAAAGCGCCCGGATTTCCTCGAAGCGGCCGGTATTTCCTCCGAGCCCGACGAAGATCACGGCACGAGTGCGCGGTGAGATGCGCTGTGCTACGTCGCACGGATCGAGGCAGAGATATTCGTCGACGTCGGCGAAAACGGGACGCAGACGCTCATAGAGGATGGAATGGTTCGACGATACGAAGGTGAGCGGCGTCGTGACGATTTCATCGCCATCCTGCCAACCGAACTCGTCCTTGTAGATATTGAGCGCAAGATGCAGGCCGGCCGTCGCCGAGTTGAGGAAATGCGCATGGGGGAGGCCGGTGTACTCGCACCACCGCTTTTCGATTTCCACGGTCTTGAATCCGAGGCCCGTCCAACCTCTCTCGAGGCACTCGCGGATCTCGGCCAGGCAGTCGTCGATGGCGAAGGTAGGCACGAAGAGCTGGATCGACATCAGACCATATCCCTTAAGGGCCGATTCTTTGCATGGGCGCGCAATTTTTGGTTTAGTTGCCACAGCCAGACACGGTCGGCAAGGCGTTTGCTCAAGATCTTCCAGGCCCTGCGGCTGGGGATATGGAGGAATAGGCTACGCATGCGGTTGATCATCAGCAAGCAGCGATGAGCCGCCTTGTTCCAGAAGGCGGTGGACGGTGAGCGCCTCGAGGGCGCCTTCGCCGGCAATTCGCTCAATCGGTCGATCAATCTGGCCCACGACAAGACCGGGCTGTCTTCGCTGCAGATGGCCTCGTCCCGCAAATGGTCTCCAATGTCTTTGCCGGGCGGCAGAGACTCGATTTCGAGCAGGCCCGGACGATGCTCGTCTTGATGGGGCGTCGAGACGATGACGTGAGCGGCGCGCGCGCGCAGAGTTTCGATCTCCGGCCCCGTTGGCGCACAAGCGAGGTCGATGGCGGGAGGCAGCGCGCCCTCTTGTTGCAGGGCTTGGTGGGCATGATCGCAGAACAGGATATCCGCCAGATCGGGCTCGGCCCGAGACAGTTCACGATCCAGGATCCGTGCAGACGTCATCAAAGACTTGTAGCGCACCATAGCAGCGTCGGTCTGCGTCGCCACGGCGACACGAACGGCCCTGACCGGGACCGGCTGGCATGGCTTGTTCGAAGCGCGCGCGCGCTCGATGAGCTTGCGCCACTCGTCGCAGAAGACGTCGAGGCTATAGCAGCGTTCGACATCCGATCGTGCCCGGCTCGAGATGCGCCGGCGAAGCTCCGGATTCTCCGCGAGCTGTTCCAGCGCCGCCAGCCATTCCTCCTCTCTGTTGGCGACCAGAAGCCCGGTTTCGCCATGCCGCACGCAATCGAGGTAAGGATCATGTCTCGAATAGATTCCGGCGATGCCGCAGCCTCCGTATTCGCGGTATTTGTTGTCCGTCTTTCCGGCATGAAAGGCGTCGTCGTGCATGGGCGCCAGCCCGATGTCGAAACCGGCGCGATAGAAGTCGCGAACGAACTCGGCATAGTCCCAATTCGGCGGAAGAACGACCACGTTTCTGATGCCGCGCAAGGGCTGCGGTATTCCACCCCAGACATAAACCTCCACTTCGACTTTGGCGCGATCCATATACCGGCGAAGCGCGCTGGCGAAGATGTCAGAGAGGGTGTCGTCGGCCAGCCTGCTCGTGGGATAGGCGATCCTGATTTTGGCGTCGTCGCGAGCCGGCTTGACATCGGCGAGTGCCGCAACGTCGAAGTAGCCGCCAAACATGATCACGTTGTCGTTGTATCTTTCGACCTTCTGCTTCATGAAGCGGTTGTAAACGTGGATGGCGTCGGACATCTCCAACTGCCTTTGCAGCGTGTAGATGTTCTTGGGATGCCTGAACGACCGTCCGACGTCCGTGGCGAAGTCGATATCGAACAGGTTGTCGTCGATGTCGGTGACGAGTTTTTTCCCCGACCGCTTGATCCGCGCCAGAGAACTCATATCTGCAGGCTTCACTCCACGACAGATGCAGAGGATGTCGAAATCCTGGAGGTGGAGATGCCGCAAGCTCGCGGTCGCCGCCAGTCGGATGGCGCCGCTTTCCGCCAGTCTCGATAGCGGCGTCAGTAAGCCGATGACGAGCGACGGGATACGAGTCGGCAGATAGGCAACGACGCGTGGCGGGCTTGCCGGAGCGGAGGCAGCGAAGCGGCTGGGGCCGGTCATTGTTCGTCGGAAACTCCGGTCCGGCCTAGGGAAGGTTGGATATCCAAGGAATGGTCCGTTCGTGTCGCGGCCAGGGCGGCGGTCGCAACCATGCCCGAGCGATCGCTCGGGGTCGAGAGGCATCCCCGTGGCAGATCAATCTACCATCTCGATCCGGGGCGAGCGATTCCCCGTTTCGGCACCGGAAGCGGCTGAACCGAGACGGCGAGCGGCTGGGGCGATCGGCTAATTGGCCGTCCGAGGCGGCGCGGAACTGCGGCGGCCGCGCAGCGAAGGCGCCGACGCCCAGCATGGTGCCGAGCTCGGCGAGGCACAAGAGCGCAATCAGTTTCGTCGACGATCCAACGGTCATGCGCATCGTTCTACGCGCCCGGCCCGCGACGAGCGAGCGCAACCACGCCAGCAGCCGAGACGGCTGAAGCCGAAAGGGTGTGATGCCCAACATGGTCGAAGGCCTGCGGGAACGGCCAGCCGCAGTTAGAGAGCAGCGCCGCCATTCGTGCAAGACCGGATCATTCCGACATCGTAATTGCTGACCCGGCGAATCACGGCCTCCCAATGATCGACGCTCGGAACCTCCATGGGATTCTTAAGAAGCAGGGCGCGCTTGACGAAGGGCGCGCGCCGCTCCGTCAGCAGATGATCCCAGAAGAAATGCGTCGTGTTCAGAGCGACGCCACGCCTCGCGGCACGCAGGACGCGCAATCGGTATCTGCGCTCGGCCGGGCCGATCTCGTCGATGCGAGAGCCATGCCGAAACCAGGCCCGGCAGGCCTCCGAGACGACCTCCGCCTGCGGGTGCAACGCGCGACACCGAAGCCCCGCGGCCTCCAGCGCTTGTGTCATCCCGATCTCGTAAAGATGGACGATCGCCCATTTCGATCGAAGATAGTCGACATGTTCCCAAAATCCCCGGAATGCCTCGCTGGACAGCGCCCGCGAAGAGAACACAAGGAAATAGCTCTGCAAATGATGATGCCGCTCCCAACTGTCCGTGATCCCCCAGACATCCGCCTTTTCGGCATCCATGTCCGCGAGGATATGCGGCAGCGGTTGAAGAGGTCCGAAGACGCTGTCGTTGGCGAGGATCAAAGAGGCGAGCCGACCGACATCGGGGATTTCGCGAAGGCCGTCTTTGAACGCGCCGAAATCCCCGCCGATGTTCTTCCGGTGCAGCACCACGGCGCACCTCGCGAGCAGAAATTCCCGGGCTTCATCGGTCATGTGCGGAGAGTTGCAGCAGAACACGACAGCATATCCGGCACCGACGAGCTGCTCGACATGGAAGCGGACGTAGTCGCAAAGGCGCCCATGTGGCTCGAAATTCGCAAACACCGCCACGCGACTGGCGGATGCTATGTCGACGGTTCCGGTGAGCCGCTCCCGTATCGGCTTCCCGTTTCTCCACGCCCGCGCCCGAGCTACGTCGATCGCGGTGGCGAAGCGCTGCATAAAAAAATGGACGAAGTGGGTCAGGGCCCTGAGGCCCTTTGCGAGAAAGGACCGCCGAATAGCCATGCGGACTCGCCAAGCGGAACGGAATGTGCGCCAAAGCCGTGTCCTTCCGATCCGAGCTCGCCGGATACGTTCCGGGAGAGTCTGGTGGAGCTCGTCAGGCATCGAGCGACCTCGGTCGGAGCGAATTGGACAACCGGGACCGCAGCGAGCTCAATCTTGCTCGGCCGGTAGCGAGAGCCATGCTCGCCGCCCACCGAAGCGGGCCGCGTGTCTCGTTCCAAAGGCCAGCAACGTTCGGGTCGATCGCGGGGGGCGCGTTAAAGCGGAGGATCGACGCAATGGCCTTGAAAGGATGATCATGGCCGGTGGCCAGCGCTCGACGAATCCTCGATAGCTGGATGAAATCTTGGGTCTCGCCGTCGTCCGCACCTATGCGTCGGAGCGCGGCGCGCACATAGAGCCCCGAGACGATGGCGGCGTCGAAGAAACGAAGCGCTCGGCGACGATCGCCCTGATGGTTCATCAGGGCGATGGCGCGGAAGAAGCAGATTCCCGAGATGTTGAACGGGACGCTGGCAGAGAATGTTTCGAATGAGCCGAGATATGCGTTGCGAAGAAGGACACCCAGGGCCTCGGGATCTCCCAGCTCGATCCCATATCGGGCGCGGTATGTGCCTTCGATCTCGGCAAAAACCCGATCCGCCAGGTCGAAGTCGGCGCTGATGCAATATTCCTTGAAGAGGCGCCACGCCAAGCCATTGGCGAGCATGGATCCCGGATCGGCACCCGCGCGCCGTTCTTCGAGGTAAGATCGGTACAGGCCGCGATCGATCACGATATCGTCGCGAATGCGGTGAAGTGCGCCGTCCGTCAGAGCAAAGGCGGCGTGGAGGCTGTGCCCAACTTCCCAGATTCTGACGTGATCGAAGCCAGCCGCTGCGGCGGCACGCCGAAGCGATTCGCCGGTAAAGAGCACCAAGTGCGCGCCGGGGCTGAGAATCGGCCATAGCGATGCCGCAGGCGTTGCCGGGTCGATGGAACCGGCATTGGGCGTCGTGATCAGCGCCACGCCGTTCGGCGAGAGAACGGACCGTGCGAACCGCAGGAACTCGATCGGGTCGGGAACGTGCTCGATGACCTCGGACGAAAACACAAGATCGAACGGGCTGCCTTCGGGCATCTCTCCGGGGCGCAGGTAACACACCTCGATCGGAAGGTCGAGAATATCGCGTCCGGCTCGCGCGGCCGGCGAGGGATCGATGCCGCGGCTGGCCCACTTGAAGGCTCGCGCGGCATAATCGACGACGAACCCGAAGCCGCAGCCGATATCCAAGAAATTCCGGACATCGCCACGGGGAACGCGGCTAAGGGCGCCGACCATCATGTCGATGGCCGCACCTTGCTCGACATAGAATTTGACCGCACTCGCGACGCCGGTATCACTCGAATAGTCCGGCGGAGCGAGATGGTCGTAGAACGCGGTGCTGCAGTCGATGCAGCGCAAGAGAGTGAGCCGCGCCGAGCCGGGAAGAAAGGAGGAGGTGACCAGGATATGCGGCTTGGGCGCGTGCGAGCCGCAGACCGGACAAGGGGCCGCGCTCGAACCGGAGCGGCACCAAGAAACATTCATAGCCCTTCCCATGGCCCCCAAGCGGCTTGTCGAAGTGCGCCATGACGAGACCCCAATCCCGCAATCTCGGGGCCGCCTTCGGCGATCTTCAGGAATGCCAGCGAGCAGCCTAGCGCGCCGCCGCAAAGGCCGATATGGGCTAGAAGAAACCCGCTGAGCCATGGGAAAACCGGGCCGGACTTGCCGGCGGATCGTTTCGCGCGCTTGGCTATGGGCCTGGCGACGTTCGATGGCTGCCGGCTGCCCGACCTGACCCGGCCCGATCGGCCGGCCGGCTCCGACGGCGTCGAGCGGCTCCGACGGCTGTGCACGGGCGGCCCGGCGGGTGCAGGGCTGCGAAGCCGTGCTCGGCCGTCAATCCTGGCCGAACTTGTTGTCGGTCGGCCGAACCGGAGCCCCGGAAAAGGCGAATAGTCAATTGGCCGTCTGAGGCGGCGCTGGAGACGCCGTCTTGCCAACCTCGGCATAGTAGCGCTCAGCGCCCGTGTGCAAGGGAATGGGCAGGCCGACCAGGGCCGAATCGAGCCTGATCTTCCGGCCGACGGCGCCCGATTGATCGAGCAGCCGACGCGTCGACGGGTGCCACAGAGCACGCGTCAACTGATAGACAAGCTCCGGATCGAGCTTTTCGTCGACCACCCAAAGCGCGCCGATGCCGAGCGTGACCGTGCTGCCAACGCCCTGATAAGCGCCGGCCGGTATCAGGTCGACCGTCAGGTAGGGCTCGGCCTCGCGCAGCGCCTGCGCCTTCTCGTCGTTGAGTGCCAGCAGCTTGATCGACGTGTTCTTGGCCAGCTCGGCAAGCGTCGGAATGGGGTAGCTGCCGACCACGATGATGGCGTCGATCTTGCGCTCCGCGAACTTGCCGACTGCGTCGGCGAGGCTCAAATAGACCGGCTTGATGCGCTTTTCGCTGAGCCCATAGGCCGCGAGGATCAGCCGTGCTGTCGCCGCCGTATCGGAATCCTTCGGACCGATCGCGACGCGCCGGTTCTTGAGGTCGTCCACGCTGTTGAGGGCGACGTCGGCATGGACCACGACATGAACGCCTTCCTGATAGAGGTTGGCGATGGCGCGCAATCCGGGCATGGCCCGGTCTTTGCCGAAAGGTGGTGCGCCCGTCGCGGCCGCATAGGCGATGTCGGCTTGGCTCAGGCCGGAATCGAGCGTTCCGGCGGCAATCTGAGCCAGATTGTCGATCGAGCCCTCGGTCGTCTGGGCCAATGCGATCAGGCCGGGGACGCCGCAACTGCCGCCTTGGTCGCAGGCGCGCGAGCCCGGCGGGTTCGAGACGGCGCTGGCAATGGCGCCGCCGATGGCGAAGTAGCTGGTCTCGGGAGCACCGGTGCCGATGCGAAAATAGCGGACATCCTGATCCTGGGCGTCGCCCGGAGAGCCGAAGGCGAGGAGTGTGCCGAGCAGGGCGAGGATCAGCAAGAGGGGTGCCACGCCGCGAAGGCGCCCCGCGCGAGCGAACGAAGCCGACGCCCGGCGCAAGGTCGCGGCCATACCTCGACGCAAGGCGGGGGCTTCGCGCTCTTCGGATTCCTCCCACACACGCTTCATGGGTGCCGCGCCGATGGTTCAACAGCTTGTTTAGCAGCCCCTAGCATGCGGAATTGTTAGCCGAAATTGTGGCGCAATGAAGGGCCACTTGCGGCAAACCCGTGGGCCAGCGCCAAGAGATCGGATCCGACCCCTTGAGGCCGGTCCCCGGCTTCGTCCTGCCACGCCTGGTCTAATCGACGCGCTTCAGCGCCAGCACGCAGTTGAGGCCGCCGAAGGCGAAGGAGTTGGAAAGCGCCGCCTCGATCCGGGCGTTGCGGGCCCGGTTCGGCACATAGTCGAGATCGCACTCGGGATCGGCCTCGGTGAAGCCGGCGGTCGGCGGCAGCACCCCTTCGTTGAGCGCGCCCAGCACGGCCACCAGCTCGATCGCGCCCGCCGCCCCCAGCGCATGGCCGTGGACCGCCTTGGTGGAGGAGACCGCCAGCCGGTCGGCGTGGGCGCCGAAGACCTTGCGGATGGCGCGGGTCTCGGCGGGGTCGTTGGCCGGCGTTCCGGTGCCGTGGGCGTTGATATAGCCGACCGTCTCCGGCGCGAGCGCCGCATCGGCCAGCGCGCCTGCCATGGCCGCCGCGGCGCCATCGACCGAGGGGGCGACGATGTCACCGGCGTCGGCCGACATGCCGGCGCCGGCCAGTTCGGCCAGCACGCGGGCGCCGCGCGCACGGGCGGCTTCGAGCGGCTCCAGCACGAATATGCCCGCACCTTCGCCCAGCACCATGCCGCGCCGGTCCCGGCAGAAGGGGCGGCAGCCATCGGGCGACATCACCCGCAGCGCCTCCCAGCCCTTGATGGTGCCGAGGGTGAGACAGGCCTCGGCGCCGCCGGCCAGCGCCGCCCGCACTTGACCGCGCCGGACCATGTCGAAAGCGAGCGCCAGCGCATGGTTGGCCGAGGCGCAGGCCGATACGACCGCGAAGGTGGGGCCGCGAATGCCGAACGCCATCGACACGTGGCTGGCCGCCGCATTGGGCATGATTCGCGGCACGGTGAAGGGATGAACCCGGTCGTTGCCTTCGGCATAGAGGCGCTTGAAGCTGTCGTCCTGGGTCGACTGGCCGCCGATGCCGGTGCCGACGACGGCTGCGATTCGCAATCCCTGCTCGCCCTCGAAGCTGAGGCCGGCCTGTGCCACGGCCTCGCGCGCAGCCACGAGCGCGAACTGCGAGAAGCGGTCGTAAAGCGGCAATCTCTTCTCGTCGAAATGGCTGGACGGATCGAAGTTCTTCACCTGCGCGCCGATCGGAATGCGCAGCCGTTCGATCGGCAAGCCTTCGAGCCGGGCGATCGCCGACCGCCCGTCGCGCATGCCGGCCCAGGTGGAAGCGACGTCGGGGCCGAGCGGCGAGATGCAACCGGCCCCGGTGATGGCGACGCGATGCATCGAGCTCGCCCCGCGCGTCAGGCGTTCTTGGAGGCGAGCTGCCGCTCGATCTCGGTGACGAGATGAGACAGGGTCCCGGCAGTGAGGCCGGCCGTGTCGGTCGGCAGATAGATTTTGAACTCTTCCTCGATCGCGAACATGATCTGCACCACGTCCAGCGAGGGGATTTCCATATCCTTCAGCGTCGAGGTGCCGGAGATGCGAGCACGGTCGATACCGCTCTCTCGCGCGATGATATCGATCACCTTGTCTTGAATCGTTGCCATCCCGGCGCTTCCCCCGTCCGCTAATCTTTCGATCGCCCCGCGCGGCGCTCGATGCCGGCGAGGCGCTCGGCCAGCCCGCGAATGTCTTCGGCCATGCGCTTGAGGCGCGCAAGCCCCAAAAGCTGCTCGTGGAGCTGCTGGCGCGGCACGGCCGGCGTCCCGCCAACCACGGCGCCCGCCGGCACGTCGCGGCCCACACCGGACGAAGCCATGACCACCCCATCGTCGCCGATCGAGACATGATCGGCAATGCCGACCTGGCCACCGAGAACCACGCGATCGCCGATATGGCAGCTGCCGGCAATGCCGGCTTGGCCTGCGATCAGGCAGTCTTCCCCCACCCGCGTGTTGTGGCCGATCATCACCAGATCGTCGATCTTGGTGCCACGGCCGATGAAAGTGTCCCCGACCGTGCCGCGGTCGATGACGCTGTTGGCGCCGATCTCGACATCGTCGGCGATCACCACGCGGCCGAGCGATGGGATGCGCTCGATGCCGCGGTTGCGGGCGGCGACGCGGCCTTCGGCGGCGATGCTCTCCACGCTGCCAGGCTCCGGCGTGGCGTAACTGAAGCCGTCGGCGCCAATGCTCACATTGTGATGCAGGATCGCGCGTGCGCCGATCTGGCAGCGGGCGCCGATCCGAACGCCGGCATGGACCAGGCAGCCGGGGCCCAGACTCGCGCCGGCGCCGATGGTCACATGGCTCTCGAGCAGGCATCCCTCGGCGATCCTGGCATGCGCGCCCACATGGACGAAGGGGCCGATGGCGACGCCGGGCGCAATCGCGGCGGTCGGATCGATCACGGCGGTCGGATCGATGCCCGACAACTGGGCGCGCTGCGGCAGAAACATCGGCAGGAGACGCGCCAGCGCATAACGTGGCCGCGCCGCGCGAAGGACGCCGGCGAGCCGGCCGACGGGCAGATCGAGCCCGTCGGCGACCAGGGCCGCGCGAACGGCGCCGGAGCGAAGCTGCATCACCGCCGCCGCGGAGAACAGCAGCGGCAAATCCGTTGCGGCCGCGGCGTCGGCCGGTTCGCAGGGGCGATCCACCTCGATCGAGCCGTCGCCTTCGAGCCGCGCCCCGATATGGCGGGCGATCTCGTCGAGGCGACGGCGCGGTGGCGAAGCGTCGTTCATGCCGGTGCGATGGCGCGGGGCATGGATCAGGGCTTCAGCCCGTTTTCTTTGGCGCAGGTGGCGGAGATCGCTTTCAACTTGTTGAGGGAATCCTGGTTGGCCAGCGCGCCCGAATTGAGATCGGAGGCGAGCTTCTGATATTCCTCGTAGCTGAATTGCGCTTGCGCTCCTTGGTTCGTGCATTTGCAGAACGCATTGCACTTGGCTTCGCCGTTCTTCGGCACGCAGTTCTGCATGCAAGCCTTGAAGTCGGCGTCGAGTTGCTCCTGCGGAATCTCGGCAGCGAAGGCGTTGCCGATGCCGAGCAGGACGACAAGGCCGAAAACGGCGGTTGGGACGCGAAACATCGGGGGTCTGAGTTCCTAGGGGTTGGCGTAGGATGGTGCATCCTCGCCTTAGGCCGGGGGCGTCGTCAATCGCGAGGGATGTTGCGACGCTCCCGGGGCAAGCGGGTTATCAAGAGGAGTCCATCGATGGAGCCGCGCATCAGCCTTGTCACGCTAGGGGTTAGCGATATCGCTCGAAGCCGGCGCTTCTACGAGGGGCTCGGGCTCAAAGCTTCCGCCGCCGGAAACGACAGCGTCGCGTTCTTTCAGATGGGCGGCATCGTTCTGGCGGTTTGGGGCCGGGGCGACCTGGCACGGGACGCAGGCCTGCCCGAGCCGGCCTCGGGCTTCGGCGGCGTGGCGCTGGCCCACAATGTGCGTCTGCGTGCCGAAGTCGACACCGTGCTGGCCGAGGCCGAGCGCGCCGGCGGGCGGATTCTGAAGCCCGCCGAGGACGCGTTCTGGGGCGGCTATTCCGGCTATTTCGCCGACCCGGACGGGCATCCCTGGGAGGTTGCCTGGAATCCGCATTTCGCGATCGCTCCGGACGGCAGCCTGCGATTGCCCGACAGCCTGCCTGCGGCGGCCGGCTGAACCGACGGATGGTGACGCAGGCGCGCGCGCCGAGGTCGCTGCGCCGCCGTCGTAAACGTCGCCAAATCCCTAGAAATTCTCGACGCCCGGCACCAGACCCGTTAAATAGGCGGCGCAAATTGGACCGCCGACCAATGACCGCCACTCCGTCCGCCATTTTCAGGGAAGGCCTTCTCGCCGGCCGCACCGCGCTCGTCACGGGCGGCGGCACCGGCATCGGCTTCGCAATCGCGCGCGAACTGGGCGGCCTTGGCGCGCGCGTGGCCGTCGCGGCGCGAAACGAGGAGCGCCTCGTGGCGGCGGCCGGCGAGCTCGAGCGGGCCGGCATCGCCGCCCGCGCGGAGGCCGTCAACATCCGCAAGGAGGACGAGGTCGCGGCGCTGATGGATCGGCTGGCAGCGGCCGGATGGCTACCCGACATCCTCGTCAACAATGCCGGCGGTCAGTTCCATGCCGAGCCCTTCGCCATCAGCGCCAACGGCTTTCGCGCCGTGGTCGACCTCAACCTGAACGGCACCTGGCACATGACGAAGGCCTTCGCCGAGCGGCTGGTGGCGGCGGGGCAGGGCGGTCGGGTCGTGAATATCGTGCTTTCGCTGTTCCAGGGTCTGCCGGGTGCCGCCCATGCGGGGGCGGCGCGTGCTGGCGTGATCAACCTGACCAAGTCGCTGGGCTTGGCCTGGGGCCGGCACGGCATCACCGTCAACGCCGTGGCGCCAGGCACCATCGACACGCCGGCGCTGGCGCAGTACGACGCCGCCGAGATCGCCGCCGACGTTCGCCGCCTGCCGATCAAGCGCCTGGGCCGGGCGCAAGAGGTGGCGCAGGCGGTGGCCTTCCTCGTATCGCCCGCCGGCGACTATATGACCGGCACCACGCTCGTGCTCGACGGCGGCGAGCATCTGATCGGCCCCGTTCCCGCCGCCTAGTCGATCTCCTACATTCCCACCACACGCGACGCGCAAGACGCCATGAACATCGCCCCCAACCAGAAGCCCGACGCCCAGAGGCTCGACACCGCCCCCGACGAGCGGCGTCGCCGCCGCCAGAAGAACCTCCGGCGTCTCCTGTCGCCGCGCCATGTCGCCTTCGTCGGCGGCATGGGCCTGACCATCCCCATCGAGCACTGCAAACGCGCGGGCTTTTCCGGGAAGATCTGGCCGGTCAACCCGAAATATCCGGAGATCGCCGGCATCCCTTGCGTGAAGAGCCTGGCCGAGCTGCCGGAGCCGCCCGATGCCGTGTTCCTTGCCGTGCCGCGCGAGATGACGGTCGAGATGGTCGGCGAGCTCGACCGCATGGGGGCCGGCGGCGCGGTCTGCTATGCGGCCGGCTTCGCCGAGGTGGGCGGCGAGGGCAAGGCTTTGCAGCAGGCGCTGGTAGCGGCGGCCGGCGATCTCGCCGTGGTCGGACCCAACTGCTACGGCCTCCTCAACTATGTGGACGGCGTCGCCATGTTCGCCTCCGGTCCCGGCTGGGCCCGCTCCGAGGGCGGCGTGGCGCTTGTCATGCAGAGCGGCAACATCGCGCTCAACCTCACCAACAACCAGCGCGGCGTGCCGCTCTCCTACGTCATCACCTGCGGCAACCAGGCGGTGCTGGAGATCGCCGACTATATCGAGTGCCTGGCGGACGATCCGCATGTCACGGCGATCGGCCTCTATATCGAGGGCATCGCCGACGTGGCGCGCTTCTCGCGCGCGGCCCTCAGGGCGCTTCAGGCCGGCAAGCCGGTGGTGGCGCTCAAGGCCGGCAACTCCGAGCTGGGCTCCAAGCTCGCCATGAGCCACACCAGCTCGCTCGCCGGCAACGACAAGCTCTACAGCACCTTGTTCGACCGGCTCGGCGTGGTGCGCGTGCGCGAGCTGGCGGAGCTGCTCGAGACCGCGAAGCTGCTGTCGGTCTCGGGAGTGCCCGAGGGCAACCGCATGGTGGCGTTCACCTGCTCGGGCGGCGACAGCTTGATGACCGCGGACCGGGCGGCCGAGGTCGGCGTCGATCTGCCGCCTTTTCCGGAGAAGACGGCGGCGAGCTTGCGCGCGCAGCTCCCCAACTTCGCCTCGGTGTCGAATCCGCTCGACTACAACACTTCGCTCTGGGGCCATAAGGAGCTGCTCGAGACCTGCTTCGAGACGGCGCTGCATGGCGATTACGACGCGGCCATGCTGGTGATCGATTTTCCGAGCGAGGACAAGTCGGGCTACGACGCCTGCTTCGTCGCGATCGATGCGCTGATCCGCGCGGCTCGCATCCATGGCAAGCCGGCGCTGGTCGCCAGCACGCTGTCGGAGTTGATGCCCGAGGAGGCGCGGCGGCACGCGGTCGCGGCCGGCGCTACGCCGCTTCAAGGCCTGCAGTCGGCGGTCGACGCCTTCGCGGGCGCGGCGCGTTTCGGCGCGCGGCGCAAGGCGCTGATGGCACCCGGCGCGCTCGAGGCGGCGCTGCTGCCGAGCCTGGCATCGATGCCGACGGCGACGCAGCTTCTGGGCGAGGCCGAAGGCAAGGCGGCGCTCAAGGGGTTCGGGCTGAGCGTGCCGGAAGGCCGGCTTGTGAGCGCGGCCGAGGCGCCGAAGGCAGCCGCGGCCCTGGGCTTCCCCGTCGTGGCCAAGCTGGCCCTGCCGGTGCTTGCGCACAAGACCGAGGCCGGCGCCGTCAAGCTCAACCTCAAGAGCGAGGCCGAGGTGGTGGCGGCGGTGGCGGCGATCGGCGAGAGCCTGGCGCGCTACAAGCCCGGCGCTGCGCCCGAGCGCTTCTTGATCGAGCGCATGGTGTCGGATGTGGTCGCCGAGCTCATCGTCGGCATCAAGCGGGACCCGCAGTTCGGGCTCGTGCTGGTGGTAGGCGCCGGCGGCATTCTGGTCGAGATGGTCGAGGATGCGGCGACGCTCCTGCTGCCAGCGCGCCGCGAGGAGGTGGCCCGGGCCATCACCGGCCTCAAGATCGCGAAGCTGCTCAAGGGCTATCGCGGCAAGCCGGCCGGCGACCTGGAGGCGGCGGTCGACGCGGTGATGGCGATCGCGGCCTATGCCGACGCAACCCGCGACAGGCTGGTCGAGCTCGACGTCAATCCGCTCATGGTCCTGCCCAAGGGCAAGGGCGTCGTCGCGGTCGATGCGCTGATCGTAACGGGCGCCTGAGGCGCGCGCACGAGCACCTTGTGCTCAAGCCTGAGCGCTCAAGCCTGACCGATGCGCGGCGGGCCGCCATGAGCGGCCTGGCTGGGTCCGAGGCTGTTCAGGAGGCGGGTCGAATCCTCCGCCAGCTTGATGCATTCGGTCAGCAAACCCATGATGCGGACGTTGTTGTAACGCACCGGCGCCGCGACCGGGCTCGGGTCGTCGAGGATCTTGTTGCAACGGCGGATGATGTCCTTCTGGATCTCGCCGAGGATGTCCTCGAGCCGCCAGCCGGTCGGATTGTCCGGTGTCACCAGGAAGCGGGTCACGGGCGATAAGTCCTTCTCATGCATGGCCCCGATACACCTGGGGCCGCTCATGCTGGACCTTAGCGGGCCAAGGGTAAGCATTCGGTTACTATAGGTTCGTGAGGCCGAGCCCGAAGTGTCGTGCCGGTGCTCCCGCAGTGGCTAACATAAAGCCCATTCTGCGCCATCGTTCGGAAAATATACGCTTTTTCAAAAATCGGTGGATTCTTCGGTGTTCGCTTGGTGATCGAGTGGCTGATGACAAGCAACTTCGAGTCGTGCTAACTTTTGTAAAAATAATTTAATGGTTGTGGGATGGCGGAGCGAAGCCCCAGGGTGACGCCCCGAAACAAAGGGGAGGTCGCTATGCGAATCAGGTTGCGCACTACAATTGTCGCTTCGCTGTTCGTCGTGACCGCATGTGCGCAACCGCGCACGCAGTCACCGTCAGTGAGCAGTGCGGAACTTGCCGCCGAACAACGCAAGCAGGAAGAGATCGTAGTACAGGATCTTGTCAATGATCAGCGCCGATTGCTGAGCGTTGGCTATCCGCTGTTGCTGGCCGGGGCCGATCTCTGCGGAGACTACGTGCGGCGCGGCGCGGGGTTTTATCTTCAGGGCCGTGACGGGTTTCCAGAAGAATTGCGGAACGCAGCTGAGCGGATATTCCGCTTCGATGGAGGATATAAGATTTATTACGTGGCGCCAGGCTCGCCCGCGGCCGCTGCGGGGCTGAGAGATGGCGACAAGGTGCTGAGCATCGATGGCAAGGCGCTGCCGACCACGCCAGAAGAAATGAAGAAATTCAGGGAGGAGTTGAACACAAAGAAGGAAGCGCCGACTTCCTACGTGATCGAGCGTGACGGAACCGAAATGACAATAGAGATTCGGCCAGTCTCCGTGTGCGATTACGAATTGGCGGTGAATCCGGATCAGGATGTAAACGCGGCCACGGACGGCGAGACGATTGCGATAAACCAGGGTATGTTGCGCTTCGTCCACAACGACGATGAGCTGGCTCTTGTCGTCGCGCATGAACTCGCGCACGACGCGATGGGCCACATCGATGCACAAAAGCAAAATGCGGCTGTGGCCGGAGCCGGCGGTCTCATGCTCGATATCCTGGCAGCCATGGTGGGCGTCAATACGGGCGGTGCGTTCATGAAAGCTGCCGCAGATGCGGGGCAGCAGGCTTTCTCGGTCGAATTCGAGGAGGAGGCTGATTATGTCGGCATGTATCTCATGGCGCGTGCCGGCTATCGTATCGAGAATGCGCCTGATATGTGGCGTCGCATGGCGGCTGTGAACCCCGATGCCATTACCGTCGCCAAGACGCATCCCACTACGCCGGAACGTTTCGTGGCGCTCACGAAGACGATCGAGGAAATCGATCGCAAGCGGGAAACATCGATCGCGCTCATGCCGGAGTTTAAGGACAGGTTCGAGGGCCGCAAGCGCCGATCTGCCAACCTCGGGCGAACGGCGTTCGGGCAATCGAAGGCAGACAGTCGCGGACCAGGGGAGAGCACGCCGCCTCCGACGCCCACACCCGAACCCTAAGTCACGAGTTGCCTCAATCTGTACTGTGTAACCGCCTTCTGCAGCGAGGGTAGCGGGTTACGTAAAACGCTGGCCGGACTGGACGCCGAACATGCCAGCCTTCACACTCCACAGTCGACGAAGCTGTGGAGTATGAGGAAATGGCTATAAGCAAAGCCATTGCCGTCGTCACGGGCGGCAATCGCGGCATCGGGCGGGAGATCTGCCGCCAACTCGCGGCCAAGGGCTTCCATGTCGTGCTGACGGCGCGCGACCCCGCCAAGGGACGCGCGACCGCGAAGGAGCTGGCGCGGGAAGGCGGCTCGGTCGAGTTCTTCACGCTCGACGTCACCGATCCCAAGCGCGTCCGCGCCCTGGCGCGCCATCTCGAGCGCAAGCATGGCCGCTGCGACGCGCTGGTCAACAATGCCGGCATCTATCTCGAAGGCGGATACGACGCCGAAGGCACGCCGATCGACAGCATCCAGAGCGAGCCCATGAGGAAGGTCCGCGCCACGATGGAGACCAATCTCTACGGCCCGCTCCAGCTGACGCAGGCGATCCTGCCGCTAATGCTCGCGCGCCGGTATGGGCGCATCGTCAACGTCTCGAGCGGCTCCGGACAATTGAGCGATATGGGCGTGGGCGAGGCGGGCTATCGTCTCTCCAAGACGGCGCTCAACGCCATGACCGCCATTTTCGCTGCCGAGCTCAAGGCCGATCCGAAGGCCAAGGATATTCTGGTCAACTGCATGTGCCCCGGCTGGGTCAGGACCGACATGGGCGGGCCTTACGCCACGCGCAGCGTCGAGCAAGGTGCCGACACGGCGGTGTGGCTCGCCACGCTGCCGAAGGGCGGCTCTTCCGGCGGCTTCTTTCGCGATCGCAAGCGCATCCCCTGGTAGTGGCAAAGGCAAGGTTCCATGCAGATCGTCTTCGCCGAAGCGCAGCTCGGCCATCGTCCCGGCGGCTATCTGGTGCGTGGGCAGCGCCGGCCCTGCCCCGAGACGCCCGAGCGCGCCACCGTGCTGCGGGAGGCGGCCCATGCCGCCGGCCATCTGCTGGTCGCTCCCGACGCTTACGGGCCGGGCCCGCGCGCGGCCGTGCATACGCCGCGCTACCTGCGCTTCCTCGAGACGGCGCACGAGCGCTGGCAGGCGCTGGACGGCGCCTCGCCCGAAGTGATTCCCAACGTGCATCCGATGGGGCGCGCCGGCGGCTATCCCGAGAGCGTGGTGGGGCAGGCTGGATTCCACATGGCCGATACGGCCTGCCCGTTGGCGGCCGGAAGCTGGACCGCGATCGCGGCCAGCGCCGACACCGCGGTCCATGCCGCGCGCCTGATCCAGACCGGCGAGCCCGCGGCCTATGCGCTCTGCCGCCCGCCGGGCCATCACGCCTTCGCCGACATGGCGGGCGGCTTCTGCTATCTCAACAATTGCGCCATCGCCGCGACCGAGCTCCGGCGTCATGCGAGCCGGGTGGCGATCCTCGATGTCGATCTTCATCATGGCAACGGCACGCAAGGCATCTTCTATGCGCGTGCCGATGTGCTGACGGTCTCGATCCATGCGGACCCGGCGCAGTTCTATCCCTTCTTCTGGGGCCATGCGCATGAGCGCGGAGAGGGCGCCGGCGAGGGCTACAATCTCAACCTGCCGCTGCCGCTGGGCTCGGGCGATGCCGTGTTCCTGGCGGCGCTCGACCGGGCGCTTGCCGAGATTCGGCTCTACGCGCCGGGCGCGCTCGTGGTGGCGCTGGGGCTCGACGCCTTCGAGGGCGATCCCTTGGCGGGCCTCAAGGTGACGACCGCGGGCTTCCACGAGATCGCGCGGCGCGTCGGCGCGCTCAGGCTCCCGAGCGTGCTGGTGCAGGAGGGCGGCTATCCTTCGGCCGCACTCGGCAGGAATCTGGTCGCGTTTCTCGGCGGCTTCGAGGCGGGGCGGCACGGGCATTGATCCTGCTCCGCGTCGCGAGCGTGATCACCCCTCCCCCTTCCCCCTCCCGCCTGCGGACCGAAGCTTTCAGGTCGGAGTGTTTCTCCGACGCAGCCCTTCGGCGGGCGAAGGCCCGCAAGGGGAGGGGTCAGAGAGTGGAACGCCCGCGAGGGAGCCCTGAATTTTTTCACCCTCCCCCTTGACGGCAGGGGTATCGCATGTGACGCCCTCATCCTTCGAGACGGCCGCTTCGCGGCCTCCTCAGGACGAGGGGGTCTCACGAAATCTCGCGGATTTCCTCACCCTGAGGAGGGCCGAAGGCCCGTCTCGA
>JBMONF010000019.1:0-291177 GCA_049323455.1 Pseudomonadota bacterium
TCTGGAAATTCCGGCGGATCTCGTAGAACTGCTGCCGGCTGTAGCCCATCACCCGGCAGGCTTTGCTGACGTTGCCCAGGTCGCTCGCAAGCTCCAGCAGGCTCAGCTTGCGCCGTGCTACTTTCTTCTCCGTGGTCATGTCGTTCTCCGTTCAAGGTCGGATGTGGCTGCAACTTCATCCTACCCTCGTCCGGAGGCGGCATGGCCACACCGGCTCGGGCGCTTAGGACTCTCATGGTCCCGCGCCCGCCCGGTGTGGCCTCAACTGTCAGGTGATTACCCTCTCAGGACACTAAGAGGCCGTCGCCTGGCCCTTTTCGCTTCCTGCCGAGGCCCGAGCCCGCGATGCAAGGAAGCCCGATGCATCTCGCTTCCCTGCCCCGCCCGTCACTTGGCTTGCTCGAGCGCCTTCCCGTTGCGCCGCACGGCGGAACCGCTCTCGTACCATCGCCTGCTGGCGGTCACGATCCCGACGACCGACAGCATGACCGGCACCTCGATCAGCACGCCGACGACGGTGGCCAGTGCCGCGCCGGACGAGAATCCGAACAGGCCGATGGCCGCGGCCACGGCGAGCTCGAAGAAGTTGCTGGCACCGATCAGCGCCGAGGGACCCGCCACGCAATGTGCCTCGCCGGCGATCCGGTTCAAGACGTAGGCAAGCCCCGCGTTGAAATAGACCTGGATCAGGATCGGCACGGCGAGAAGCGCGATGATCAGCGGCTGCGCGATGATCTGGTCGCCCTGGAAACCGAACAGCATGACGAGCGTGGTCAGGAGTGCCACCAGCGAGATCGGCTGGAGCGCCGAAAGCCACCGCCTCAAGCCCGCCGAGCCGCCCGCCGAGAGCGCCTGCTTGCGGAGGATCTGCGCCAGGACGACAGGGACCAGGATATAGAGCCCGACGGAAACCAGGAGCGTCTGCCAAGGCACCGTGATCGCCGAGAGGCCGAGCAGCAGGCCGACGATCGGCGCGAACGCGAACACCATGATCGTGTCGTTCAGCGCTACCTGCGTCAGCGTGAAATCGGGCTCGCCGTCGGAAAGATTGCTCCACACGAACACCATGGCCGTGCAGGGCGCTGCCGCCAGCAGGATCAAGCCGGCGACGTAGCTGCCGATCTGGCCGGCAGGCAGGTAGGGGGCGAAGACATGATCGATGAAGAACCAGCCCAGCGCCGCCATGGAGAAGGGCTTGACCGCCCAGTTGACGAGCAGCGTCACGCCGATGCCGCGCCAATGCTCGCGCACCTGCCCGATGGCGGCGAAATCCACTTTCATCAGCATCGGGATGATCATCAGCCAGATCAGGGCCGCGACCGGCAGGTTGACATGCGCGACCTCGGCCGAGCCGATGGCATGAAAGAGGCCGGGCAGGAGATGCCCGAGCGCGATCCCGGCAACGATGCAGAGCGCGACCCACAGGGTCAGGTAGCGTTCGAAGAGAGACATCGGGCGATTATTCTTTCGTGATCGCGCAATGGGGCCGATCTTCGTTGGTGGATCCGCGCGGCGGACGCCGCATCAAGAAGCCGGCTCCACCGGGCCCTTGGTCTTGCCGATCTCGTCGAGCCGCCTTTGCAGCGAGAGCTTGTCGAGCGAGGCCACGGGGAGGTTGACGAAGATGCCGATGCGGGTCGCCAGCATCCGGTAGACGTCGGCGAAGAGCGCGGCCTTCTCGGCGTCGCTGCCTTGGGCCGCGACCGGATCCGGCACGCCCCAATGCGCCGTCATGGGTTGGCCCGGCCAGACCGGGCAGACCTCGCCGGCCGCATTGTCGCAGACGGTGAAGACGAAATCGAGCGCCGGCGCGCCGGAGCCGGTGAACTCCTCCCAGCTCTTCGAGCGCAGATCGCCGGTAACGTAGTTGAGCTTGATCAGCAGCGACAGCGCAAAGGGATTGATCCTGCCCGCCGGATGGCTGCCGGCGCTGAAGGCGCGAAAACGGCCGCGCCCTTCCCGGTTCAGGATGCACTCCGCCATGATGCTGCGCGCCGAGTTGCCGGTGCACAGGAACAGCACGTTATAGACCCGCTCTGCCATCCTCTCCTCCTTCAAGCTCCGACGGCCCCAACCTCTGGCAGCCGCGGCTGGCGGCCATCGGTGCGCGATCGCCGCAGATCTCGGGCCGGCCGTCGCAGCAATCCTCGACCAGATAGGCGATGAGCCGCCTGGCGCCCGCGAGATCGGCGGCGCAAAAGATCTGGCGCTCGACGCGCCAACGCCGCACCAGCCGCGCCCGCTCGAGCTCGGCCAGGTGATGCGACAGCGTCGAAGGCTGCACGCCCAGCGCGCGGGCGAGCGAGCCCGCCGGCAGCCCGGACGGGCCGGCGCGAACCAGCAGCCGGAACACGGCCAGCCGCGTCTCCTGGGCGAGCGCGGCGAGCGCCGCCACCGCGGTCTCGTGCGCCTCACCCGACGGCGGCTTCGGCGGCGGTAAAGACGGTTGCGCCAGCGGTCGTGCCTGCGCCTTGGTTCGACAATTCGACAAGCGTCGAAATCTCCTACCGGAAAAGAGCGCGGGGGGCAGAGCTCCCGCGCTCGTCGCGGCAGGAGAGCACGCCGCCGATGACAGGATGATGACAGCGAACCGGCCGGACGGAGCCGAGCCGCCCAGCGCTTGGCCTCAGACGTTGAGGCCCTTCATGCCCTCGGGCGTGTAGCGCGCGCCGGCCACGGCTTCCGGCGGGAACAGGGCGTCGAGCGCGTCGATCTCGTCGGGCTTGAGCGCGATTTCGGTGGCGGCCGCATTCTCGACGACATAACGGGCCCGCTTGGTGCCGGGGATCGGCACCACATGGCCGTATTTGCCGAGGAGCCAGGCCAGCGCGATCTGCGCCGGCGTCGCGCGGCGCTTGGCGGCGAAGTCCTTGAGCGCCTCCGCCAAGCGCCGATTCTGCGCCATGGCGTCCTCCTGGAAGCGCGGGTTGGCGCGGCGGAAATCGTCGGCGGCCAGCCCCTCGGTGCCGGTCACGGCACCGGCCAGGAAGGCTCGGCCGAGCGGGCTGTAGGCGACGAAGGTCACACCCAGCTCGCGGCAGGTCTCGAGCAGCTCGGTCTCGACGTCGCGGGTCCAGAGCGAATATTCGCTCTGGACGGCCGCGATCGGATGGACGGTGCATGCGCGCTTGAGTGTCGCAGGCGAAACCTCCGAAAGCCCCAGCCAACGCACCTTGCCGGCCTCGACCAGCTTGGCCATGGCGCCGACCGTCTCCTCGACCGGCCGCTCGCGCTCGAGGCGGTGGGCGTAGTAGAGATCGATCCGGTCGGTGCCGAGCCGCTTCAGCGAGGCCTCGCAGGCTCGCTGGATATAAGCGGGCGAGTTGTCGATGCGCCGCTCGTAGCGGCCGGGCTGGCGCACCATGCCGAACTTGGTCGCGAACGTCACCGAGCCGCGCCGGCCTTTGAGGAAGCGGCCCAGGAGCTCCTCGTTGTGGCCGAAGCCGTAAGTGTCGGCGGTGTCGAAGAAGTCGATACCCTGATCGAGAGCAGTCTCGAGGGTCTCGAGCGATTGCACATCGTCATGCGGCCCATAGAACTCGGACATGCCCATGCAGCCGAGCCCGATCGCCGAAACGCTGTGCCCTGTGGAGCCGAGCGCGCGCCGTTCCATGAAGCCCCCCCGTGCCGGATGATGGGGGAGGATGTGGGGGCGACCGGATCGCTCGTCAACCGCGAGGAGATTCGTCGGACCCGGCTCAATCCGCCAGCACCAGCGGATTGAAGCGCGTGTCGCGATCGTAGTAGTCGACGCCCTCGGCGCGCTTGAGCCAGCCGACCACCAGATAGGTGAGCGGTGTCGCGAGCACCTCGTAGCCCACCTTCGCCACCCATTCGGTGCCGGCCGTGTTCAGCAAGACCTCCAGCGGCACCACGCCGCCGAAGGCCGCCGTCACGAAGATGCCGGTGTCGGCGAGCTGGCCCACCAGCGTCGAGCCGATGGTGCGCGTCCACAAATATCGGCCATTGGTGGCGAGCTTCATCTTCGCCAGCACGAAGGAGTTGAGGAACTCGCCGACGAGATAGGCGGCGAAGGAGGCCGCGAGCAGGCGGGGCGTGAAGCCCAGGATGCGGTTCCAGGCCTCCTGCCCGTCCCAGAAACCGGCGCCGGGCAGCAGGCCGCCGACCCAGATGGCGATCACGGCCACGAGATTGCAGGCGAAGCCCAGCCAGATCACCCGGCGCGCGCGGGCATAGCCGTAAACCTCGGTCAGCACGTCGCCGATGATGTAGCTCACCGGAAAGATCACCGTGGCCGCGGTCAGGACGAAGCCGTGCACCTCGATCAGCTTGACCGCGATGATGTTGGACACGATGAGGCAGGTGACGAACAGGCCCGCCACCGCGAGAAACCGCGCCGAATAGCCGCTTCGTTGCATAACTTCTCCGCCGCCCGATCGTTCAACAGTCATCGCCCCCGCGCCCGCGGGAACGACGAGGGGTGTTCCACCCGAATCCATACCGCCCCGAGATCGCCTTTGGGGGTCCTGCCTGTTGCGGGCGCATGCTGTGGCAGATGGCGGGCCCCGGCGTCAATGGGCGCCTTGCCCCTGGCCCCGAAATGACCGGCTTCCCCTGATCCGCCGGACCCTCTATATGCTCGGGCCCGCCATGCGGACCCCCCTCCGGACCCAGGACTTCGACTTCGACCTGCCACCCGAGCGGATCGCCGACCGGCCGGCGAGCCCGCGCGATGCCGCGCGCCTGCTGGTGGTCCGGGAGAACGGCCTCGAGGACCTGATCTTCCGCGACCTGCCGCGCCTGCTCGATCCCGGCGACCTGCTGGTGGTCAACGACACCCGGGTCATTCCGGCGCGGATCGAGGGCCGGCGCGGCCAGGCTCATATCGAGGCCACTTTGCACAAGGCCGAAGCGCCCGACATCTGGCGCGCCTTCGCCAGGCCCGCCAGGCGGCTCAAGCCCGGTGACCGCATCGAGATCGCCGAGGGCTTCTATGCCGACGTGGTGGCCAAGGGCGAGGAAGGCGAGGTCACGCTGCGCTTCCCCGTGGGCGGCGCCGAGCTCCTCGCCGCGCTGGAGCGCCATGGCCGGATGCCGCTGCCGCCCTATATCCGCCGGCCGCAAGGCCCGCTCGCGTCGGACCGCGAGGACTACCAGACCATCTTCGCCGACCGGGAAGGTGCCATCGCCGCACCCACCGCGGCGCTCCACTTCACGCCGGCTCTGCTCGAAGCCCTGGCCCGGCACGGCGTCGGCCTGACGCGGGTGACGCTTCATGTCGGCGCCGGCACCTTCCTGCCCGTGAAGGCCGAGCGGGCCGAGGAACATCGCATGCACGCGGAATGGGGCGAGATCGCGCCGGCCGCGGCCGAGGCGGTGAACCGTGCCAGGGGTGCGGGCAAGCGCATCGTCGCGGTCGGCACCACCAGCCTGCGCCTCCTCGAAAGTGCTGCCGCCGAGGATGGGACTCTCCGGCCCTTCACCGGCGAGACGGCGCTCTTCATCACGCCCGGCTACCGCTTCAAGCTGGTGGACCGGCTCGTCACCAACTTCCACCTGCCGCGCTCCACGCTCTTCATGCTGGTCGCGGCCTTCGCGGGGCTCGAACGCATGAAGCGGGCTTACGCCCACGCCATCGCCGCCGGCTATCGCTTCTACTCCTATGGCGATGCCTGCTTCCTCGAACGCGCCCAAGCCGGAGAGGCCGCATGACCACGCGCTTCGAGCTCCTGGCCAAGGACGGCGCGGCGCGGCGCGGGCGCCTCGAGACCGCGCACGGGGTCGTCAACACGCCGGCCTTCATGCCGGTCGGCACCGCCGCGACGGTCAAGGGCATGTGGCCCGAGCAGGTCGCGGCTTCGGGCGCCGAGATCATTCTCGGCAACACCTATCACCTGATGCTGCGGCCGGGCGCCGAGCGCGTGGCGCAGCTCGGCGGCCTGCACAAATTCATGAACTGGCCGGGGCCGATCCTGACCGATTCCGGCGGCTTCCAGGTCATGTCGCTCGCGGACTTGCGCGAGCTCGACGAGGAGGGCGTCACCTTCAAGTCGCATATCGACGGCAGCCGGCACCATCTCTCCCCCGAGCGCTCGGTCGAGATCCAGCATCTGCTCGATGCCGACATCACCATGGCCCTCGACGAATGCACGCCCTTCCCTTCGGACGAGCCGACGGCCGCGGCATCGATGCGCCGCTCCATGCGCTGGGCCGAGCGCTGCAAGAAGGTTTTCGTGTCGCGCTCCGGCTACGGCCTCTTCGGCATCGTCCAGGGCAGCGTCTATCCGGGCCTGCGGCGCGAATCCGCCGAATGGCTGACGCGCATCGGCTTCGACGGCTATGCGATCGGCGGGCTCGCGGTCGGCGAAGGCCAGGAGACCATGTTCCGCATGATCGAGGCGACGGCGCCGCACCTGCCGGCGGACCGCCCGCGCTATCTCATGGGGGTGGGACGGCCGCTCGACATCGTCGGCGCGGTCATGCGCGGCGTCGACATGTTCGACTGCGTGATGCCGACCCGCTCGGGGCGCACCGGCCAGGCCTTCACCCGGCGCGGCACGATCAACATCCGTAACGCGCGCCACGCGCATGACGAGCGCCCGCTCGATCCCGGCTGTCCCTGCCCCGTCTGCAAGGATTATTCGCGCGCCTATGTCCACCATCTCTTTCGCGCCGAGGAGATGCTGGGGCCGATGCTGCTGACCACGCACAACCTGCATCACTACCAGGCGCTCATGGCCGGTTTGCGCGCCGCCATCGAGACGGGTAGGCTCGACGAGTTCGCCGCCGAGGTCACGGCCAAGGAAGCGGAAGGCGATATCGAACCCCTGCCCGACCCGCTGGCGAAGGGCGCGGGGAATGGCGCGAAAGCGTCGCCTGGAAAATGAGTTCCGATCTTGCAAATGCCCCTTTCGTCGCCCCCGCGAAGGCGGGGGCCCATGAACACGGACCAAGCCCCATCTTGCACCGTCGGTGTTCATGGATTCCCGCCTTCGCGGGAATGACGACGGAGAACTTGTAGCCTGCTGCTGCTTTGACCCGACTTCGAGGAGATGATGGCACGCAAAGCCCACACCACCCTGAAGCAGCTGGGCCGGGCGACGAGGCTGCCCGCCTCGCCGGAGACGGCCGAGCTCGAGCGCGTCCCCAACCCGCATCCGAAGGAGCGCTACCTCGTCCGCTTCGCCTGCCCCGAGTTCACCGCGCTCTGCCCCATCACGGGCCAGCCCGACTTCGCGCATCTCGTGATCGATTACGTGCCCAAGGGCTGGCTGGTGGAGAGCAAGTCGCTCAAGCTCTATCTGGGCTCCTTCCGCAACCACGGCGCCTTCCACGAGGACTGCACGCTTTCGATCGCCAAGCGGCTGGTGGATTTCGTCAAGCCGCATTGGCTCAGGATTGGCGGCTACTGGTATCCGCGCGGCGGCATCCCGATCGACGTGTTCTGGCAAACGGGCCCTGCGCCCGCCGGCCTGTGGCTGCCGGACCAGGGTGTGGCGCCCTATCGCGGGCGCGGCTGACGAACGGGCCGCCGCCGGAAAGGTGAGCCGTTGGCCAAGCCGGCGCCACAGGCCCCGCAAGACCCCAAGGCGCTGATCCGCAATCAGGCGCTGGCGCTGGGCTTCGATGCGGTGGGGTTCGCCGCAGCCGGCCAACGCGAGCAGGCCCGGCGCGGCTTGGCCGAGTTCCTGAGGCAGGGCATGCAAGGCGACATGGGCTGGCTGGCCGCACGCGCCGAGGAGCGCGGCGATCCCAAGCGTCTCTGGCCCGAGGCCCGGAGCGTCGTGGTGCTGGGCCTATCCTATGCGCCACCCCGGGACCCGCTCACGCTGCTCAAACGGCAAAAGCGGGGCGCCATCTCGGTCTATGCGCAGGGCCGCGATTATCACGACCTCGTCAAAAGCCGCCTCAAGGCGCTGGCGCGGCTGATGGCGGAGCGGCTCGGCTGCGACGTCAAGATCTTCGTCGATACGGCACCCGTGATGGAGAAGCCTCTGGCCGAAGCGGGCGGCATCGGCTGGCAGGGCAAGCACACCAACCTGGTCTCGCGCGCCCACGGCTCGTGGCTTTTCCTCGGCGAGATCTTCACCGATCTCGTCTTCGAGCCCGACGCGCCCGAGGCCGATCATTGCGGCCTCTGCCGGCGCTGCCTCGACATCTGCCCGACGGCGGCCTTCGCTGCACCCTACCGGCTCGATGCGCGGCGTTGCCTCTCCTATCTCACCATCGAGCACAAGGGCCATATCGCGCGCGAGTTCCGCAAGCCCATGGGCAACCGCATCTATGGCTGCGACGACTGCCTCGCGGTCTGCCCCTGGAACAAATTCGCCAAGCGAAGCCGGCACGAGGCGCTGTGGCCGCGCGCCGAGCTCTCGGCGCCGCGCCTCGCCGACTTGGCCGAGCTCGACGATGCCGCCTTCCGCAAGCTCTTCGCCGGCACCGCGATCAAGCGCACGGGCCGCGACCGGTTCGTCCGTAACGTCCTGATCGCCATCGGCAATAGCGGCGAGCCGGCGCTGGCGCCGGTGGCCCTGCGCCGGCTTGCCGACGCCTCGCCGCTGGTGCGCGCCATGGCGGTGTGGGCGCTCTCCGAGCTGCTGGCCGCCTCGGACTTCCTCGCGCTGCGGGAACGCCATCTCGCGGGGGAGACGGACCCGGGCGTGCTGGCCGAGTGGCAGGGCGGCGACGCGGCCGGTGTCGCTAAAACTTAGCTTTTTTTAGAATCAGGCACGCCCTCCATTTCGGGCGCGCCTTGCGTTATGCTTCGGCCTCGGCATGCCCGCTCGATAGCGGAGCGGCACTGTCCTCCAAGGGGATCCCATGGCCGGTCTCATGTTCAGTCGCGGCACAGCCGCCGCTTTTGCCGCGATGGAGCACTATACACGCAAGGACAATCGCGAGGCGCGCCGCCGGATACGCGACGTCTTGAACAACAAACCGAAGCCACGCGACTTCGCCGTCGCCGCGCGCGTCTACGCCGAGGACTGGCGCAACGGATGGCATGACGGCTACGAGGACGGCGCATCGCCGCTGAGAAACGCCAAGAAATTTGCCAAGGAGGCCCTTCGCCGAGCGCCCGACGACTGGTATGCGCAATGGAAGCTCGCCTACGCGAAGAAATATCGCGCCCGCTGGAAGGGCTGGGGCGAGATGGGCGAGGCCGAGGCCGCCTACAGGCGGGCGATCGAACTGATCGAGAGCCAGTACGGCCTGCCCGCGGGCGGCGACAAGGCGGCGCGGCAGAATTACCTGGATGTGCTGATCGACCGCGCCGAAACTTGGGTCTATCAGGGAGCACCCGACAGGGCGGCCAGCGAGATCGCGCGCGCCATGGCGCTTTACAGGGACGAGCCCGACAAGGAAAGGAAGCCCGATCTCGAGGACTGGTATTATTGGGCTCACGGCTTCGCGCTGCATCAGCTCGATCGGCATCTCGAGGCTTGCAGCACGCTCGAATTGCTGTTGCAGCCCGGCCGCGGCAAGAATCCCAACAATGACATCCGCATCGTCCTGGCGGCGAGCTATGCGCGCCGCGGCATGACGGACAAGGCGAGGGAAACCATCGCCGAGTTTCACAAGAACCGCACGCCCCAGGTCGTGGCGCCGGAGGACGCCGAGCCCCGATGGACCGTGCAGCTCGAGCTCGGCTGCGGCGCCTTCATGCCGGGAACGCCCGAGCAGACGCACTGGGCGGAAAGCCTGCGGATGATTCTCGACGAGGGCAAGCCGCCCATCAGCCCCCACGAGCATCCATCCGTGAAGGGCGCGCGCGGAAAAGGCGCTCCCGGCCGCAAGCCCGCCGCCAAGCCGCCGGTCCGCAAGAAAGCGGCGAAGAAGAAGGCACCTGCGCGAAAGAAAGCGGCCAGGAAGGTCGTCAAGAAGAAGGCCGCGAAGAAGAAGACGGCGAGGAAGGGCCGCGGCCGGCGATAATCGCACGGGGGGCATGCGCTTGCGGCCCTCCTATTTCGACAAGCTCGATATGAGGGCCTCATCCCGCGCTCGTCGAAAGATGAGGCCGCTCCCATAGCGACGCCAAATGCCTGGTGCCGGTGTGCATGCGCCTCAGGCCGGCAGGGTTCTTTCGCCTCAGGCCGGCAGGGTTCTTTCGCCTCAGGCCGGCAGGGTTCTTTCGCCTCAGGCCGGCAGGCCGGCGAGCCGCAAGCCCTCGCGGAAATGCGAGGCATCGGCCTCGCGCCGGAAGGGCAGGCTTTCGAGCACCCAGGCGAGCTGCTCGGGCGGTCCGGCCTTGGGCTCGCCAGCCCAGACCCGACGCGCATGCGCGAGAAAGGCCTCGCCCTGACGGCGGGCGTCGGTCTCGCGGCCCGCCTTCGCCGCGGCGGCCGCATGCCAGAGCGCCGAATGCGGATAAAGCTCGCCGATCGAGCCGTAGATCGCGAGCGCCGCCTCGTATTGATGCGCGATGAAATGGATCACGGCCTTGTCGGAGAGATACCAGTCCGGGCAGTAGGGGTTGAGGCGCAGCGCCGTCTCGGCAACCTCGAGCCCGGTTTCGGCCTCGCCCAAGAAGGCATGCGCGGTGGCACGCGACATGGCGATGTCGGCATCGTTCGGGTTGAGTTCGCCCGCCATTTCCCAATGCCGGATCGCGCGTTCGAACTCGCGACGCATCATATGGACCCAGCCGAGAATGACATGCGGCTGGGCGTCGCCGTCATCGAGCTCCACCGCCTTGCGCGCATGGCCGAGCGCCGCTTCCAGCATGGGCTCGCGTGGCTGGCCCCAGGCGCCGACGAAGAGCTCCATGTAGCAGAGCTCGGCGAGGCCGGCATGAGCGCGCGCATAGCCGGGATCGGCGACAAGCGCCTTCTCGTAGAGTGCCCGCGCTTCCGTATGCGCCTCGGCCGTGCCGAGCTCGTGCGCCATGGCGCCGGCCAGCCAGTATTCGTAGGCCTCCAGACTGTCGGGCGGCTTGCGCCGGGCGATCTCGAGGTCGGCGCGCTGCAGCCGGTTCGCGAGCCGGCCGACGATGGCGCGCGTGACCTCGTCCTGGAGATCGAACAGGCCGGCGGTCTCGCGGTCGTAGCGTTCGGCCCAGATCTGGCGGCCGGTGGCGGCCTCGATCAGCTGCGCCGTGACGCGGATCTTGCTCGCCACCCGGCGCACGCTGCCTTCGAGCAAATAGCGCACGCCGAGTTCCGCGCCGATGCGCCGCACGTCGGTCGGGCGGTTGCGGAAGACGAAAGAAGAATCGCGCGCGATCACGAACAACGAGCGGAACCGTGAAAGATCGGTGATGATGTCCTCGGCGATGGCATCGCACAGCACGGCTTGCGAGGGGTCGTTGCTGAGATTGTCGAAGGGCAGGACGGCGATCGAGGGCCGGTCCGGCAGCGTCAGGTCCCGCAGCGGCCGGCGCGGCGGCGACGCTCCGGCGTCCTGCGCGCGCTCCAGCGCGTGCAGGCGCAGCGGGCGCGCGATGTTCTTGAGGCGCTGCTCGCCCAGATCGACGAAGCCGAAGGCGACCTTGCCGGCCACATGGCGCATCGCGTCGTCGCTCAGGACAACGCCGCCGGGCTCGGCCACCGCTTCGATGCGCGCCGCCACGTTGACCCCGTCGCCGAGCAGATCGTCGGCCACCGCCAGCACGTCGCCGAGATTGACGCCGATGCGAAACTCGATGCGCCGTTCGGCCGGCAGCTCGCGATTGCGCCCCGCCATCCCTTCCTGAATCAGGGCCGCGCAACGCACCGCCTCGACCACGCTGCCGAACTCGGCCAGGAGCCCGTCGCCCAGGGTCTTGAACACGCGCCCGCCATGGGCGGCGATCAGAGGCTCGATCAGCTCGCGCCGATGCCGGGTCAGGGCGGCGACGGTTCCGTCCTCGTCCTGCTCGATCAGCCGGCTGAAGCCGACCACGTCGGCGGCGAGAATCGCCGCGAGGCGCCGTCGGGTCTCGCTCATCGCCATCGAACGCCCCTCAGGGAGAGAGCGACAAGCTTAACCCGGATTGTCCGCGGGGGGCAGGAATAAAGGCGGATCGCTTGTGCCGCTTTGCCGGCCGGCGCTCCGAGCCCCCTGTCTTGAAGACGGTCCATCGGATTCAAAATATATTTAGTGACCCGGGCGCTGTGAAATTGGTCGCCTCGAGCACCGGCAGGGCGCCCATCAGGACCGATCGGCAAGGATTAACCCCCGTATGATCGAGCTGATGATCGAGCACTGGACCCACCTCGACGGCTCCAACCACTATCTCTGGTCGATCTGGCAGGATGGCAGCCGGGTCGGCATGGGGCGCGGGGCCGCCACGCCCGAGCAGGCCGAGCGCGAGGGCCGTCTCTGGTGCGATCAGGCGCTGGGCTGCACCCCCGACCGCGTGACACGGCTTTGAGCTTGGGCGGCACGTCGGTCTCGGGTTCGGCTGCGGCCACCTCGGACAACCTCGAGCGCCAGTCCGGGCGAATGCCGCATGAGCGGCACGCGAGCCGGAATCCGATTGTTCCGGCAGTCTCCGCCGTGGGTCTCGGACGACGGCGTCCCGTTTCCGGGACGACGAGAATCAGACGCCGATGACGCTTTCCTCACCGTGCCTTCAAGAGATCGCGGATCTCGGCCAGCAGCAGCTCGCTCCTCGACGGCGGCGCCGGCTCGGCTGGCTTCTTGCCAAGACCCGGCAGCCTGTTCACCTGCTTCACCAGCAGGAACACGGCGAAGGCCACGATCAGGAAGCGGATCACCGCATTGATAAAGAGGCCGTAATTGAGGGTCGCAGCCCCGGCCTCCTGCGCCGCCTTGAGGGTCGGATAGCCCCCGCCCGAGAGGTTGATGAAGAAGTTCGAGAAATCGATGCCACCCAGGATCAGGCCCAGGGGCGGCATCAGGATATCGTTCACCAGCGAGGTGACGATGGCGGTGAAAGCCGCCCCGACAATGATGCCGACGGCCATGTCGATCACGTTGCCGCGGCTGATGAAGGCCTTGAATTCCTCGAACATGCAGCCCTCCCCTTGCGCTCTCGAAGGTTCGACTCGCCGATGCGCGGATACAGACGAGCGCATCCCCGAATCGGTCGCGACTCTATTTTCACAATTTGAAGCCGCCGCAACAGCCCGGCAATGGGCGAAGCGTGCGGGGTGGCGCAACGGACGCGTAGGGATCGGCCGTCAGGAGCGGGCCGCCTCGGCCGTGAGCCAATCGGCCAGCGCCCGGATCTCGGCGCGCGTGGCGGACGCTCGGGGGTAAACGAGGTAGTAGGCGAAGGGCGTGTCGAGGCAGACGGAGAATGGGGCCACCAGCCGTTTGGCCGCGATGTGATCGGCCACCAGCGCGGTGCTGCCGAGCGCGACACCCTGGCCTTCGACCGCCGCCTGCAAAGCGAGCGCATGATCGGTGAAGCGCGGGCCCGCCTGTGCGTCGATGCCCTCGACGCCGGCCGCAGCGAGCCAGGTCTGCCAGTCGGGCCAGCGCCCGGCGCGCGGATTCCATTCGAGATGGAGCAGCGTGTAGCGTCCGAGATCGGCCGGTGTCCTGAGCCCGCGCGGCCCCCGCGTCAGGCGCGGGCTGCAGACCGGACAGACCTCGTCGGCAAACAGGCGATGCGCGACGAGGCCAGGGAAAGGTTCCGCGCCGAAGCGGATCGCAGCGTCGGCGTCGGCACGATCGAAATCGGCGCGCTCCTTGGTCGCCTCGATGGCGACCTCGCAACCCGTGTCGCGGCGGATGCGCTCCAGCCGCGCGATCAGCCAGGTGGCGGCAAAGGAGGGATCGACGCTGAGCCGCAGACGCCGGCGTCCGCCAGCCGCCGCGATGCGCTGCGTTGCCTCACGCAGCAGGCGGAAAGCGGCGATCAGCTCCTCGCGCCCGGCTCGTCCCGCCTCGGTCAAGGCGATATGCCGGCCACGACGCGCCAATAGGCGCAGGCCCAGCTCCGCTTCCAACGCCTTGACCTGTTGGCTCACCGCACCCGGCGTGACATGCAGCTCCTGGGCCGCCGCGCGCACGCTGCCGAGCCGCGCCACGGCTTCGAAGGCGCGCAGGGAAGGAAGGGCGGGTAGGCGCTTCATCGATTTCCGATCGAGATAGTTATCATATAATTATACTAAACAATAGAGGAGCGGAAAATGGATTTTCCTTTGCTCGTTCCGCGTCATTATCGCCTTATCGCCACGCATGGCAAGTCGAAGGCGACAGAGATCATTCATGGTTACTAAATCGGCGGAAGATGGTGGAACACTGCCCGCCTCGCTCGGCGAGCAGCTCGCCGACTGCGACGACCGGCTGTTGGCCGACATCGGCGTCTTGCGCACCGAGGGCATAGTGACCCGACGCGCCGGCGGCTTCGCGCTCGCCGCGCGAAAGATGCTGGACGCCGGATCGAGCTGCGCGACGACGTCGGGCGGTTGCGGCGCGAGTGCGGATGCGTGGGCTCGGCGGAGCTTTCTCGAGCGGCTGTCGCGCCGGGTCGATCCCGTTCTCGCTGCGCTTGCCCTGCTCCTTCTCGTTCTCGCCGCGATCGATTCGGCGCAGGCCACGGCAACCCTCGGTTTCACGGCAAGCTCGCTCGGCGACACCCTGCCCTACATTCTGCTGTCGGCGGCCTTCGCCGCCGCAATCTCGGCCTCGGGCGCGGATCAGCCGATCGGACGCATCTTCCGTGCCCGCCCTGCCGCAGCCATCGCCATGGCGGCGCTGTTCGGCGCGGCGGCGCCGCTTTGCTCTTGCAGCGTGATCCCGCTCATCGGCGCCCTGCTGGCGGCAGGCGTGCCATTGGCCGCGGTCATGGCCTTCTGGATCGCCTCGCCGCTGATGGATCCCGAGAGCTTCATCTTGACCAGTGCCATCATCGGCATCGATTTCGCGCTCGCGCGCACCGTGATTGCCATAGCGCTCGGCTTGCTGGCCGGTTTCGCGACAATGGCGGTGTCGACTGCCGCCTTCCGCCAGCCACTCGCGGCGCGGCCGAGGGCAACGGCAACAAGCGTCTGGTCCGCCTGCAACCTTCCGCCAACGGCCGATGGCAGCATTGTCTGGCGGTTTTGGCGCGCGCCTTTGCGCCGCCGCGCCTTCCTGCGGCAGGGCGCAGCCATCGCTTGGTTCCTGACCCGCTGGCTGGCACTCGCCTTCGCGCTCGAGAGCCTCATGGCAGCCTATCTGCCGGCGGGTCTGGTGACCGCGTGGGTCGGTGGCGGGCAATGGTGGGCGATCCCGGCCTCGGTCGCGGTGGGGATGCCGGCCTATATCAACGGCTATGCCGCCCTGCCTCTGCTTTCAGGCTTGCTCGATAAGGGCATGCAGCCGGGGGCGGCGATGGCGTTCCTGGTGGCGGGCGAGATCGCGAGCTTGCCCAGTGCGCTTGCGGTCTATGTGCTCGTCAACCGGACGGTGTTCGGCTGGTACCTGCTACTGGGGGCCGCGGGATCGTTGCTGGCCGGCTACGTCTACCAGGCTGCGCTGGCGCTGTGATCGGCGCCCGACGGCACGGCCGACGCCCTGGCCAGCCGGCGCCTCACGCCACCTTGCGGATCGCCTCGAACAGCCGCGCCATGGCGCCATCGAGCTGGTCGGAACGGTGATTGAGCCGACCCGCCTCGCTCAGCACGCGCCGCGCCGCCTCGCCCGTCCCGGCCGCCGCCGTCGTGACCTCGCCGATGGTGTGCGACACTTCGGTCGTTCCGGCCAGCGCTTGCCGGACCCTGCCGGCAATCTCGCGCGTGGCCGCACTCTGCTGCTCGATGGCAGCAGCGATGTGTGCGGCGATAGCATCGACCTCCCGGACGGTCCGGCCGACGTCGGCGACGTTCGCCACGGCGCGCTCGGTAGCGGTCTGGATCGCCGCCACCTGCTGCGTGATCTCCTCGGTCGCCCGCGAGGTCTGATTGGCCAGATTCTTCACCTCTGCGGCCACCACCGCGAAGCCCTTGCCGGCCTCGCCCGCACGCGCCGCTTCGATGGTGGCGTTGAGCGCCAGCAGATTGGTCTGCGCCGCGATTTCGGTGATCAGGCTCACCACCTCGCCGATCCTGCTCGCCGCCTCGGCCAGGCCTTGCATGGTGGCGTTGGTGGCCTCCGTCTCTCGCACGGCGCCGACGGTGATCTCGCTCGAGCGCTGCACCTGCCGGCCGATCTCCTGGATCGCGCCCGTCAGCTGCTCGGCCGCGGTGGCGACGGCTTGCACGTTGGCGGTGGCGTCGCCGGAGGCGGCGGCGACGGCGCCCGCGCGCCGGCTGGTCGCGTCGGCAGCCGTCTCCATCGACCGCGCATCGGCTTCGAGGCCGCGCGCCGTGTCGGCCACGCCCTTGATCACATCCTGTGTCGTCGTCTCGAACGCCGTGGCGATGCGGCGGAAGTCGCCGACCTTCGCCGCAATGGCATCGGTCGCGGCATTGATGCGCCGGGCGCTGGCCAGGAAATCGCCGGCCATGCCGGCCTCGAGGATGCGGCGGAAATAGAGGTTACGGCTGACATGGTCCATCGAGGCCGCCGACTCGCGCAAGTAAGCGTCGCAGCCGTCGATCGCCTCGTTGATCGACCAGAGCAGCGCGCCGAGGGCGCCGCCTTCGCGCACGGGCACGATGCGCGCCTCGAAGTCTCCGCCGGCGACGGCATCGCACACCTTGCGCGCCTGCGCGACGGCGCGATGCAAGCGGGCCAGCCCGCGCACGAGCAACGCCGCGCCCGCCAGCATCAGCGTGCCACCGAGACCGATCTGCCAGTGCGGCATGCCGGAAAAGGCCGCGGCCGCGGTCACGCTCGCGGCCGCAGCGGCGAGGACGGCACCCCCAAGCCCGATTTCAAAGAGAGAAGACGAACTCTTCATACGATAACCCCTTGTCCCTCAAGAGCTGGGCCAGCGCCGCCGCGGATCGTTCCAGGCCGATGCGCCGGTCGGGCGCGGATGCTTCGATCTCGAGAAACCGGCGATAGAGCGGCTCGATATGCTCGGCCAGCACGCGACGTTCGGGTGCGCGACGGTTCGAGTGGTAGCCGACCGCCTTGCCGTCGGCGCCGCGGCTCGGCGTGACGTGCGCGAACACCCAGTAGAAATCGCCGGTCCGCGCCATGTTCTTCACATAGGCGAACACCTCGCGGCCCTCGCCCAGCAGGTCCCACAGCAGCTTGAAGATGCAGCGCGGCATGTCCGGGTGGCGGATGATGCTGTGGGGTTGGCCCAGCAGTTCCTCCTCCTCGTAGCCGGAGATGGTCATGAAGGTTCGGTTGACGTAGATGATCCGGCCCCTGAGATCGGTCTTGCTAACGATCACGCGATGCGGCTCGAGGAACCGTTCGACCCGGGTGGGCTGGACCGTTCGGCTCAGCTTGCGGCCGGCCGCGATACGGGAGCCGGCACGGGGCTCCGCAGAAGAGAGAAAGGTCATGAGGGCCGTTCGAGTAGGAATCGTCCCGCCGATATCCGGTAGGTGCCGGCTTATCGGGCGTCAAGCGCAGGCAAGAGTTAGCGACCGATCGTGAAGAGGCGCTTAACGCGAGCGATGCGGGCATGGGCCTGCGCGAGCACACACGCCCGCCGGGCGCGAACGACCCGCGTCCGGCCGATGGCCCGGCACGACCGGCACCGTTCGGCTATACCACCTTGCGGATCGCCCCGAGGAAATTGCCGACCTCGATCTGCAGCCTTTCCGACTGACGCGACAGTTCGGTCGCATCCTCGAGCACCTGGCCGGCGGCACCGCCGGTCTCCCCAGCGGCGGCGGTCACTTCGTGGATGTTGCGCGTCACGTCGGCGGTGCCCGCAGAGGCCTGCTGAACGCTCGACGCGATCTCGCGAGTGGCGGCACCCTGTTCCTCGACGGCGGCCGCGATCGTGCCCGCGATCTCGTTCACTTCGTGCACGATCCGGCCGACGCCCTGGACGCTGACCACGGCCTTTTCCGTGGCGCTCTGAATGTTCGTCACCTGGTTCGTGATCTCGTCGGTGGCCTTGGCGGTCTGATTGGCAAGCTGCTTGACCTCGCTCGCCACGACCGCGAAGCCCTTGCCGGCCTCGCCCGCCCGTGCGGCTTCGATGGTGGCGTTCAGCGCCAGCAGGTTGGTCTGTGCGGCGATCTCCGTGATCAGGCCGACGACTTCGCCGATCTTGCGCGCCGCCGCCGCGAGCCCCTGAACCGTCTCGTTGGTGGCTTCGGTCTCGCGTACGGCCCCGGCCGTGATCTCGCTCGAGCGCTGCACCTGGAGACCGATCTCACGGATGGAACCGCTCAGCTCCTCCGAAGCCGATGCCACGGTGGCGACGGAAGCCGAGGCCTGCTCGGAGGCCGCCGCCACGGCGGTAGCGCGCTGGCTGGCGCCTTCGGCGGTCACGCCCATGGTCTGGGCGGTCGCCTTCAGTTCCGCAGCCGAGGCTGCGACCGCTTCGACCACGCTCTTGATCAGGCGCTCGAACTCGTCGGCAAGCCGCCGGAAGTCGGCCACCTTGGCGGCGATCGCATCGGTGGCGCCATTGATGCGCCGCGAGCTCACCAGAAAGGCGCCGACCGTTCCCGTCTCGACGATGCGGCGGAAATACTGGTTCCGGCTGACATAATCCATCGAGGCTGCCGATTCGCGGAGGAAGGCGTCGCACCGGTCGATCAGTCCGTTGATCGACCAGAGCAGCTCTCCGATTTCGCCTTTTTCGCGAATATCGGTGATGCGGGCCTCGAAATCGCCGCGGGCCGTGCCTTCGCAGATGTGCAACGCCCGTCTCAAGGTGCGCCGCGTCCTGGCGATCTCCCTGAAGAGAACGGCAAAAGCCGGCACAAGCGCGAGCAGCGCTGCGCCGACCGGCCAGGCCGGAATCCCGCCCGAGAGTGCAACCGCCGCGAGGCCGGTTGCCGCCGACGCCGCCATGGCACCGGCCAGAGTTGCCTTAGAGAGTGAAGACAAACTGATCATAGGAGACCCCCTTCTCCTTGAGCAGCGCCTCGAGCCGCGCCGAAGAGGCCTCGAGCCCCTTCTTGCGATCCGTCTCGGCATTCTCGATCGTCGAGAGTTCGCGATAGAGCGGCAGGATCGCGTGATCGAGCGCGCGCCGGTCCGGAACGCGCCGGTTCGAGTGATAACCGAGGATTTCGCCACCGGCGGCCAGGCTCGGCGTGACGTGCGCCAGGACCCAGTAGTGGTCGCCGTGCTTCGTCATGTTCTTGACGTAGGCGAAGATCTCCTTGCGTGCCTGGATCGTGTCCCAGAGCAGCTTGAAGATGCAGCGTGGCATGTCGGGATGGCGGATGACGCTGTGGGGCTGCCCCAGCAGCTCGGCCTCGTCGAAGTCCGAGATGCTCATGAAGGTCCGGTTCACGTAGGTGAGACGGCCTTTGAGGTCGGTCTTGCTGACGATGATCTCGTCGGGCTCGAAGAACCGCTCGACGCCGGTGGGCCGGACCGAAGCCGCAAGCTTGCGCGCGGCGGCGGCTCGATGGCCCCGCCGCTGGTCGATGGCGACGGCTGAAGCGCACATGATCGATGACTCCTCTCATCTCGCCGGTCGGGCGAGGGTGTTAGGCCGTTCGATCTCTGCACTATCGAATTACTATAACCGAATGAATGAGAAATTAATCAAATGGGGTAAAAGATCTCTAATAAGCGAAAGAAACATCGAGCCGGCCGCGCTCGCTCGGACTTGCCGCAGGGGTCCGGGGCGGCGTCGCGCTCGCGCGGGAACGACCCGCTTGAGCAAGATCGGGCCGGCTCGAAACGAGCCGGTCCATGAATCTTCTCGGTTCAAACAGAATGGAGTCCGATCGCCAGCGTGGCGGCCGGCACCAGCAGAATTGACAGACGGTCGGCCCACACCGCCACCCAGAAGGGCGGATTGCGATAAAGAAAACCACGCCGGCGCTCGAGGACGAGGGCGGCGTCGCGGGCGCCGCCTTGTTCCGGGCACGATCGGCGCCGGTTCGAGCCGAAAGGTCGCGACAGGCTGTGCTTGCGAACGGTTGAACCCGCTTTGCCGCTTCGGTCCGGCGGGGCCGGCGATCCGGGTCGTCCCCAACGGGAAAGCGGCGGCGGCCTCGGGAGCCGCCGCCGCTTCGCTTCGATCGGTCTTCCGACAAGGGGCGCCGGATCAGGCGACCTTGTTCATGACCTCGACGAAGCGCTCCATCTCGAGGTTGAGAGTCTCCGACTGCTTGGAGAGCCCGCTCGCCGCGCCCAGAACCTGGGTAGCGGCCGCACCCGTCTCGCCGGCCACCTTCCTGACCTCCTGAACGTTGCGAGTCACGTCGGTGGTGCTGGAGGAGGCCTGGGTCACGCTGTTGGCGATCTCCTTCGTGGCCGCACCCTGCTCCTCGATCGCAGCCGCGATGGTCGAGGCGATTTCGCTGACCTCGCGTATCGTCCGGCTGATGCCGTTGACGCCGGCCACCGCTTCGTTGGTGGCGTTGCGGATCGCCGCCACCTGGGCGGTGATTTCCTCGGTCGCGCGCGCGGTCTGGTTGGCGAGCTGCTTCACCTCCTGGGCCACGACCGCGAATCCCTTCCCGGCCTCGCCCGCACGCGCCGCTTCGATCGTTGCGTTGAGCGCAAGCAGATTTGTCTGGCTGGCGATTTCGGTAATGAGACCCACCACATCGCCGATCTTCTGCGCCGACACCGCGAGACCTTCCACGAGCTTGTTGGTCTGCTCGGTCTCGCGTACCGCGGCCTGGGTGATGTCGTTCGAGCGCGCCACCTGCTGGCCGATCTCCTGGATCGAGCTGGACAGCTCTTCCGCCGCGGAGGCGACGGTTCCGACGTTCGCCGCCGCCGCTTCGGCGCCGGCAGAGACGGCTTCCGCTCGGACGCTCGTGCTTTCGGCCGCGCCCTGCATCGAACGGGCCGTCGATTCGAGCTCCGTCGCGGCGGAGGACAAGGTGCCGACCACGGCCGTGATCTTTTCGACCATCTTGCGGGATTCGGCGACCTTCGCCGCCATGGAGTCCGTCGCCGCGTTGATGCGCTTGCTGCTGGCGAGGAAGGCGCCCACCATGCTGGTTTCGGTGATGCGGCGGTAGTAGACATTGCGGGCGACGTGATCCATCGCCGCTGCCGACTCTCGCAGGAACGCGTCGCAGCGGTCGATCACGTCGTTGATGGCCCAGAGCAGCTCGCCCATCTCGTCAGTCTCGCGGATGTCGATGATGCGCGCCTCGAAGTTGCCGGCCCGGATCTGCTTGCAGGCCTCGAGGGCGCGGGCCACTGCGTTCGCTCCGCCGGCTTTGTGGCCGGTGCCGAAGCCGAGGAACCCGATGCCGGCAAGCGCCGCGAGGATGCCGATTGCGACCCACACCGGGGGAGCGCCGGCCATGGTGGCGAGCGCGCCGACCGCGAGGCTGCCGAGCGCCGCGACGCCCGCGGCGACGGTCTTAGAGACCAAAGATGAATTCGTCATAGCCGATACCCTTTTCCTTGAGGATGGCATGGAGCCGTTCCCACGACTTGTCGAGCCCCGCGCGACGATCCGCCTCGCGATCTTCGATCTGCTTCAGCGAACGGTAGAGGGGAGCGATGATCTCCTCCACGACGCGACGGTCCGGCACGCGCCGGTTGGAGTGATAGCCGACGGTTTCGCCGCTGGGCGTTATCGACGGCGTCGCGTGCGCCAGCACCCAGTAGAAATCGCCGGTCTTCGTCATGTTCTTCACATAGGCGAATATCTCGTTGCCGCCGTGCAGCCGCTCCCACAGCAACTTGAAAATGGCGCGCGGCATGTCCGGGTGCCGAATGATGCTGTGCGGCTGGCCGAGGAGCTCGTGTTCCTCGTAATCCGAGATCGCCATGAAGACGCGGTTCACGTAAGTCAGGTGCCCCTTGAGATCGGTCTTGCTGACGATGATGTCGTTCTTGTCGAAGAACCGCTCGTTCATCGTCGGCTGCACCACGCGCGCGAGTTTGCGGGCGGCCGGCTCACGACGCGAGACGGTGCGTTCATTGAGAGTTGCAATCGCCATCCGTTTCCTCCTCCTGGTACGTCCCGCCCCGCGACGCTTCGCTTGCCTGTGCTTTCACGAGGGCGTGGACTTTATATGACGGTATTCTTATGAGCGGTCGGGCCGCTCATGGTCCGACTCTCATGCTTGGTCGGAACGCTCGTCGGCAAAGCCGGGCCCAACCCCGTGGCGGGAGAATTGAGCCCATGCCCGCCGTCAACTCAGGCCTGATCGAATCGACCCTGGAAGATCTGTCCGCGACGGGCCCGTCGCGCTTTTTTCAGCATGGCCGCGCGCTCGCCGGCCAGTTTGGCGATATCGGGCCCCGCCGCGACGCGGATGCAAAACCGTCGAAGACATCCGCCGGTCCCGGCTCGACGAACTCTCGAAAGTCGCCCAGCGGCGAGTCCCTCTCTTCGCCGAGCGGCGCAAGGCGCAGCCGGCAATCGCGATCGCCGCGACCGTGTCGTTTACGGCGCGTCCTCGAATTTTGTGCGCCCGATCGCTCATCGGATGAACCTCCGCAAATCTTGCCGTCACGACGGTGCTTGCATACGCGAGTAATCGATGCGCCGCGGCTGCATAAAATTTTATGAAAATTGTCCTACCCATGAGATCACATGGCGCCGCCATACTTTGGCGAGGCCGGCCGATCGGATAAGCCGAAAGGTGTGCTTGTTAGACCCTTCGCGCCATATCGGGGCGAAAGGCACAACCTAAAGAAAGGCCGACAGAGACCGGCCCGCAGCGTGTCGGCCCGGGCGCCAGCGATCCGAACAGGGGCTGAAGCCGCGAGATGCGGAAGGAGGGACCGAGGCTAGGCAGCCGGATCGTCTGCGCCGGCCCGAACTTGGCCGAGCGGAAATCCATCAAGCAGCGCGTGGGGCAATTGGCCTCTCATGCGGGGGGCCGCGGCCTGGAGGAAATCGGCGTAGAACCAGGCGGCTCGCTTGTTCGACCGCGTCAGCCCGGGCCGGCGATCGAGGTCCTCAGTGGCGATGCCGGCCGAGCTCGATCGCCTCGCGAGCGGCCGATGCGCCGCGGGCTGCCCACGATGTTTCGTTCTTCCGGTCAGGTTTGCATAAAGGAATAGTCGTTCGCCCCGAACCGATGAAATTTTTCTGAAAAAGTTTTATCCCAACTGCTATGGGGTCTACGATCATTTGGCGATGTTGACCGGACAGTTAGATCAACAGGTCTAGGCGCTAGACTTCGTGCGGCAGGGCCGGCTCGCAAGACTAACCTAAGGAATTTGTCTCAAAATGAGGACAACTCTAAGGCTCAACTCGGGGGCGAGCGAGCGAAGCGGGGGGGACTTGTTATGGGCAAGAAGGAGCCGGCGCTGAACTGGAAGATCGTCTGCGTCGGGCCGGACTCGGTCGAGCAAGAGGCAATCAGAGAACTTCTGAGAGAGTTGAATTCCGAGGGCGAGGTCGGGTCTGCGCCGAGCATCGACTCGTTTGCCGCCCGTGTCGAAGCGGGCGAGACAGCCTCTTTGATCCTGGTGATCGATTCCGCCGCCGCCGAGGCGGGCGAAGGATGGATGGCCAACTTGCGGGCGCGCTTACCCGGTCTGCGCGTGGCCATCTACGGCAATTTCGACGACTATGCCGTGCAGACCTGGTTGCCGCAGGGGGTGGACGCGCTCATCGAACGGGCCACCCCGCCGCGAGAAGTGCTCGAAACCGTTTCCTTCGTGCTCGCCGGCAACCGCTACATATCGCCCGGCCTGATCCTGGCCGCCAAGCGGTCGGCCCCGCCCTGCACGCTGATGGCAACCTGCGGCTGGCGTTCGTTTCTGCTCGAAGACCTGCCGGTCGGGCTGATGATCATCCAGGGCGAGCGGTTCATCTATGTCAATGCGGCGGCCAAGAACCTGTTCGGCCTGACCGACGAGGAAGTGGGCCGGTCGCGGTTCTGGGACCGGGTGGTCGAGGACAAGCGCCAAGAGGTGCGCGAGCTGTGTCTGGCCTGGCAAAGGGGCGCCCCGGTGGTCTCGCGCATGACGGTTCCCGTCTATGTGGCCGACGGCAGCACGGTCCCGGTCGAGCTGTTTTCGCAGTTGACCCGGATCGCCGGTGCGCCCGCGATCGTCGCCATCTGCGCCCCGACGATCGAAAGCTGGGAGAAACACAATCTCCAGGAGAAAACCGCGGTGGCGATGGCGGCCCAGCGCCCCAGCCTGACGCAACGCCAGAACGACATCCTGGCCTTGCTCGCAGGCGGCGCCTCCAACAAGGAGATTGCACGCCGGCTTTCGCTGTCGGAGGCGACCGTCAAGCTCCATGTCCACCGCATCTTGCGCGTGCTCGGTGGCAAGAACCGCACCGAGGCGGCCTATCTGGCGCGCACGCTGGGCCTGCTGGACCGCTGAGCCGGCCGCGGCCGAAGGCCTGGCCCGACCATCAATCCGTCGTGACGATCCCCCGTGCCGCAAGACATGCGTTACGGCTGTGCCGGCCGCCCACGGCCTTCGGGCTGGAGCGCCGCTTCCTTGACGAAGGCAGCGAAGCGAGCCTTGCCCGTCATCGGCAAACGCTTCGACGCTCCGGGTCCGCCACGGCCGTTCATGGCCCTCGCTCCGCGATGAGGCGAGCCAGGCGCTTGCCCAGCTCCGCCGCCCGGAAGGGCTTCGTCAGAAGCTCGCGCTCGGGGTCGAGACCCTGTTTCGATAGCGCGTCCCCTCCGATGAAGCCCGACGTGAACAGGACTTTGAGATCGGGGCGACATTTCTTCGCTTCGCGCACCAGATCGACGCCGCTCATGCCGGTCCCCAGAATCACGTCGGTGAAGAGGATGGCGACGTCCGCGCGGCGTTCGAGCAGGCCGAGCGCGCTCGACGCATCTTCCGCTACGACCGGCTCGTAGCCGAGCTCGAGCAGCGCGTTGCGCGAGAAATCGCGCATGGCCGGATTGTCCTCGACCACCAGCACCGTCCTGCCCGGGCCCTCGGCCGCGGGACCGCCGGCGTCCGGGCCAGCCGCCCCCTCGCCGGCCGCCTCCGATCGCGGCAAGTAGATTCTGACCGTCGTGCCGCGGCCGACCGCGCTGTCGATCACGATATGGCCACCCGACTGCTTGACGAAGCCGTAGACCATGGAGAGGCCGAGGCCCGATCCCTTTCCCACCTGTTTGGTGGTGAAGAAGGGTTCGAACGCGCGGGCCTGTACCTCGGGCGGCATGCCGTGCCCGCTGTCCGTGACGGCGATTACGACATGATCGCCGGGCGCGAGACCGGCCGTCGCGCTTTTCTCGTCGAATGTCTCACCGGCGGTGGCGATGGTGAGACATCCGCCCTCCGGCATGGCGTCGCGCGCGTTGATGGCGAGATTGAGAATCGCGCTCTCCAGCTGCGCGGGATCGACCAGGCAGCGCCAGGCGCCTTCGCCGACGAGCGTGCGCACGCCGACGCTTTCGCCGAGCGTGCGCTTGAGCAGCTCCGACGTCTCCATGATCAGCGCATTGATGTCGGTGAGTTGCGGCCGCAGCTCCTGGCGCCGGGAGAAGGCCAGCAGGCGATGGGTCAGCGAGGAGCCGCGCTCCACCGCTCCGACGGCGCGCTCCAGCAGCTCTCGTTCCTCCGGAAGATCGGCGAGGCGCAGGGCGAGCAGGTCGAGATTGCCCACGATCACGCCGAGGAGATTGTTGAAGTCATGGGCGATCCCGCCCGTGAGCTGGCCGACGGCCTCCATCTTCTGCGCCTGCTTGAGCTGCTCCTCCATCGCTCTGCGTTCGGTGATGTCCTGCACCGCGCCGGTCATGCGCAAGGGGTGCCCGTTTTCGTCGAACGCGATCTCGCCCTCCTCGTGCAGATAGCGGATCTCGCCATTGGGGCGGATGATGCGATGGTCGATGCTATAGGGTCGCTCGCGGCGCAGCGCCGCCGCCACTTCGGATTCGACGAAGGCGCGATCGTCCGGATGAATGAGTTCGAGGAACGCGGGATAGGTGGGCGCGAACGCGCCGGGCGTCACCCCGAAGATTCGATAGATCTCGTCGGACCACCACAGCTCGTTCGAGAGAACGTTCCACTCCCAATTGCCAAGCTGGGCGATGCGTTGCGCGTCGGCGAGCCGCCGCTGGCTCTGCCGAAGCGCCTCCTCGGCGCGCCGGCGCTCGGTCACGTCCTCGATCAACGCGAAGATGCCCAGCACCCGGCTTGCGGGCCCGGCATGGGGAACGTAGTAGGCATGGATCGCGCGGCGCTTGCCGTCGGGAAAGAAGATCTCGGCATCGTAGGAGCGTGCCTCTCCGAGGAGCGCCGCCTCGAGATGCGGCCGCGCCAAGGAGAAGGCGGCGTCGCCGATCACATCGCGGACCGGCCGGCCGATCGCCTCGGCGGCCGGCGTTCGCCGCCATTCCTCGAACCTGTCGTTGACATATTGAAAGCGCAGATCGGCATCGATGTAGGCGATCAGGACGGGCAACGCGTTGTTGATCAGGCGCAGCTGCTGCTCGGACCGCCGCAGCTCGTCCGCGATCCGCTTGCGTTGCGCAACGTCCCGCATCGTGTCGATGAAGATGCGGCGGTAGTCGTGCGGAGCGGCGACCATGGCGCCGATCTCCTCGCCCTGATCGGCTGCCGGAAGCGCCAGATCGCGCTCTCTCGCAGCGACGCGCCCCATCGCCGCGGTGATCCGCTCGACGGGACGCACGACGCCGGCGAGCGTGATGCCGGCCACGGCCGCGAGCAAGGCGAAGAGCAGCAACGCGCTTCCGGCGTCGAGAGCGAGGGAACGGAATGCCGTATCCCGTTGGTCCGCGGCGAGCCCGGCGCCGGCGCGCTGCGCCGCCTCGATGACGTTCACGACGCCATCGAGCAGAGCCGCGGCCTCGGTGTCGAATTCACGCGTCGTGACGGGATCGGCCGATTGCCCGTCGACGGCCCGGTAAACGGCATCGCGCAGCGGCGCAAAGCGGTTCGTGAACCCGTCGCGCACACGCTGGATCACGTCGCGGGTCTCTCTGTCGCCCAGCACCGGATCGAGCCCCGCGATCACGGTCCATGCGAACGCGATCTGTGCGCGCAGCGCGACCAGAGTCGCTCTCTCCGCCGTCGAAGGCGCTTGGCCGGACGGGATAACGGCGGCGAGGATCGCCGCCTCGATCCCGGCGGCGTCGCGCAGGTCGACGGCCGCGAGACGCAAGTTGGCGAGGGCGGCGAAGTTGCCGCCTCGACCCTGCGCGCCGGCGTCGAGCGCGACCATCAGCGTCCTCAGCGCGCTCACGAGGTCGGAGGAGGCGGCGAGCCACCGCGCCGCCAGCGTCGCGTCGCGCGCGGCCAGCGGCAAGGCCACGGCACCGTCCACCGCCCGGCGCAATGCGGCTACACGCTGGCGCCGCTCCTCCACCGAGGAACGGATCGCCGGGATATCGATCGACGGATCGGCGGCGAGCGTTCTCAGCGCCTTGTCGAGGGCGCTGTCGCCGTTCTTGCGCCATGCACCGAGCTCCGCTCGCCGGGCCTCGGCGAGCGGTGCGGGCTGGTGGAGAAAGGCGGTCAGGTGGTCGCGCTCGAGCGCCAGATTCTCGAGCGCTTCGACGATGTCGCCGGCGATGCCGTCGGTGCGTTCGGTATGGCTGGCCGCCTTGTAGTCGCGCCAAGCGGCTGCGAGATCGGGGATCAGGACGGCCAGCAGCAGCAAGCCGATCAACCCCCATCCGGCCATCAGCTTCAGCCGCACGCCGATGCGCGGCATCGCTCGCGACTCGCCCGGTGTCACGATACCCCTTGCATGGAACCGCGATCTTCGGCCTGTCTGGAAATGGCATCCAAGCCAAGGGGATAGTTTGATGAGCCACAGGTTAATGTCGGTTTAACCCGGGTCACCATGAAAGCTCGCCGACACACGGTTCGACAAGGGCGGCGGCGTCCGCGGCCATGGCCGGCCCGGTCGCGAGTGCGAGCCCGCGCCGAGCGCCGGGCGAGTTGCTGACAGACCTGGTGCGCCGGGCCGTTGTGGTGCGCGGCGCCGAAGCGCGGCGTGCCATATCTGCGCGCCGATGTGCGCCAGCTCCGGCAGAAGATCGAGGCCGATCCGGAACGCCCGCAGCATATCCTGACCGAGCCCGGCGTCGGCTACCGGCTCCAGCTCCAGGATGCGTGAGGCGCGTTACTCCTCCGGCGCCAGCTCGGCACCCGCCATCCCGCGCAGATAGCCGTCCGCCAGCGGCGCGAAGGGCACGAGGCCTGCGAGGCGCGCCAGCGTCTGGCCCGTTTCCGCCCGGCCGTCGAGAAGCGCGCGGAACGCCGCCGCGACCGCCACCATGTCGATCGCCTGCGGCCACAGCCGGAACAGGCCGACGCCGGCCGCAACCAGACCCGGCATCGCCCGCGCGGGGCAATGCACGGCATGGGACATCGTCATGGTGCCGTTAATCGCGAGAAAGGGCTGGTGCTCGACCGTGGCCACGCCGAGCCCGTCCGCGTCCTCGCCGCAGACATAGCGGCAGCCATCCTTCGATAGTCCATGCGCCCGCGCATGGTAGCAGCGCGCCGACAGCGCCAGCGGCAGCCGGCCGAAGGCCTGCACCTCGATCGCGAGATCGGGTGCCGATGCCGATCTCCAGGCCGCCAGCCGCTCGATCGAGGCGGCCGGCAGCTCCGCCGGCAAGACCGCACGGACGGCGCCGTTGCCGGCGAGCCAGGCCAGCGTCCCCTCGTTATAGAGATTGACGAAGGGCCCGACCACATGCGGCCGGCCGGCGAGCAACGCCAAGGCCGTGGCGTCGTTCGCCTCGAAGCGGAGGCCCGGTTCGGCGGTGAGCGTCTGCAGCCCCTCGCGCTCGCGCGGGCTCATCACCAACGCCAGCGTCGAATAGACCACCTCTTTCCCCGCTCGTTCCAGGCGCTGCGCGATCTCGGGGAGCAGCGGATCGACGAAGGGCGCGCGCTTGGAGCAGACCACCTCGCCCAGATAAACGACGTCGATCGGCGCCTCGTCGGCGATCCGCGCATAAAAGTCCAGACGTCGCTCGGCCGGCCAATTGAAGAGCAGCGGGCCCAAGGTCAGGCGAGGCCGCGGCTCGGTCGGCAGCGGATGCGCTTCGGAGGACGCGTTCATCGCCAGTCCTTGCGATAGGCGCCCGCCGTCTCGCGCCCGCCTTCGCTCACGGCTGCCAGCCGGCGTGCGAGATCGGTCGCGGACAGCGGCCGACCAGCCGCCGCGGCGTCGACCGCCTCGCGGAAGGCGGCCACGACCGCCGCCACATAGGCGCGGCCGCGCTGGCGCCCCTCGATCTTGAGCGCGCGCACGCCCGAGGCCATCAGCTCGGGCAACAACATCGCGACATTGAGCGAGGTCGGCTCCTCGAACAAATAGGCGGGCGCGGCACCGCCAGCCGAGAACCGCCCCTTGCAGAGCGTGGGATAGCCGGCGGGTTCGCCAGCCGGAACGGCATTGATGGCGAAACGGCCGAGCCGCGAGATCATGCGCGTGCCGTCGCTCTTATAATGCACCTCCTCGGCGGGCGAGCAGACGCCGTTGAGGTTCGGCGACTGCCCGGTGGCGTAGGAGGACAAGAGACACCGCCCCTCCGCCATCACGCAGAGCCCGCCATAAGCGAACACCTCGGTCTCGACCGGCGCCTCGGTCACCAGCGCCGCGATCTCGGCCAGCGTCAGCACGCGCGGCAGCACCACGCGCCGCACGCCGAAGGTCTTGGCATAGAAGCGAATCGCCTCGGGCGTTGAGGCGGAGGCCTGCACCGAGAGATGCCGACGCAAGCCCGGATGGCGCGTGGCGGCATAGTCGAGGAGCCCGATATCGGCCAGGATCACCGCGTCGGCGCCGAGGCCCGCGGCCGCGTCGATCGCGCGCCGCCAGGGCTCGGAGCGGCCGGCCGCAGGGTAGGTGTTGATCGCGACGAAGAGCTTGACGCCGCGCCGATGCGCAAGCCTCGCGGCTTCCGCCATCTCGGCGCGATCGAAATTGAGGCCGGGGAAGTTGCGCGCGTTGGTCTCGTCGCGAAAGCCGACATAGACGGCATCGGCGCCCGCCTCGACGGCGGCTTTGAATGCGGCCATGGTGCCCGCCGGCGCCACCAGCTCGAGCTTGCCTGGCGCCGTCATGGCGTCTCTCCTGGCGTGCCGGATTCGGCCGGGCGGCGGCTGCGGCGCGCATGGCGCGTCGAGATGGCCAGCTCCTCGGCGACCTCGCCGACCTGTCGGCGCAGCAGGGCGAGCTCGGCCTCGACCGGCGCCAGCAAGGCGGCTTGAACCGCCGCGAGATCGCGTGCGGCGGCACCGTGCAGCCGCCGCGCCAGATCGAGTGCCGCCCGCAGGGGCGGCGCGAAGGGGCCCATGACCGCCGGCAGATCCTCCGTCAAACGGATCTCGGCGTTCTCGATGGCGTTGCGCAGCGCCAGCACCACCGCCATGTCGCCCTCGATGACGAGGTCGCGCCGGAAGAACAGCGCATCGCCGTCGAGCCGGCCCTCGAGCAGCGCCAGCAGCAATGCGAGAGGCGCCCGAATCGTCGCCGCCGGCGCCGAGCCGGCTTCGTCCGGGCGCACCGCGACAAGACGCGGCGGTCGCGCGCCGGGGGTCAGCAGAAACGCCAGCGGCAGCTCGACCGGCTCGATGCGGAACACCCTGTCGCCGAGGCTCGCCAGCCATGCGAACAACGAGGGGTGACGGCGCCTCAGCGCGGCCATGGCGGCATCGAGCCCCGGTTGCAGCCATGCCGGCGGGAACGGGCGCAGCGCCATGCCGGCGAGCCAAGCCGGCGAAAATCGAGGTTCTGTTTCCATCATCGACATCGTCTCCGTGGCCCTTTCGGCATGATCTGCGACCTCAAGCGCGGGAAGCCTGCTTGCCAAGAGCCATGATCACCTTGATGCGAATCAAGGTGCGCGATTCTTTCGACGGGCGGGCAATATGCCGCATCCACTTCCAGTTCCGCGCGGATTGGAACTGGAACGGTTTCAAGAGTGGCGTCGCCGTCGTCGAGATCGGCCGCAACGCGAGAAAACGGGAATGGCAGAGCAACGGGCCTCGTCGCGACTGCGATGCCGGCCACGTCTCTTCGCGCCGCTGCCAACCCGAGGCCGATGGCTGCGGCGTCTGCGGTTTCGAAGCGACATCCGGCGGGCGACACGCGATGGCCCCTTGCGCTCCCGGGGCCCCCTCGATAGAGCCCGGCATTTCGCTATACTGACCGTTTCTGGCGCGCGCGGGTCGGCTGCGGCTTCGTCTCGTTTCGCCCGCGGCGGAGCTCCAGGGGATCGATCGCGCGTGACGGGTTCAACCATGAAGCGTCTGCTTGCGGCCGCCCTCCTTCTCGGCCTCGCTGCGCTCGCTGCGGCCGGCGCCTGGCAGTGGTGGTCTTCGCGCCAGTTGCGGCTTCCCGATTACATCGCCAGCGGCAACGGACGCATCGAGGCCCAGGAGGTGCACATCGCGGCGAAATATCCGGGTCGCGTGGCCGAGGTGCTGGTGGAGGAAGGCGACATCGTCGAGGCCGGGCAGATTCTCGCGCGCATGGACACGACGGAGCTCGAGGCGAGCCTCGACAAGGCACGGGCCGATCGGGCCCAGGCCGAGAAGACGGTCGTCGCGGATCGAGCCATCATCGCTCAGCGCGAGGCCGAGCTCACCTTCGCGCGCCAGCAGTTCGACCGGGCGGCCGCTCTGGTCAAGACCGGCGACATCTCGATCGAGCGCCTCGATCAGCGGCGCAGCAATTTGACCACGGCCCTGGCGGCGCTGGATGCGGCCCGTGCCCAGCTCGAGACCGCCGAGCGAGCGGTCGATTCGGCCAGTGCCGAGGCGCGGCGGATCCAAGCTCAGATCGACGATTCCGTGCTGCGTGCGCCGCTCAGGGGCCGGATCGAGCATCGCCTCGCCGAGCCGGGCGAGGTGCTCGCCGCCGGCGGTCGGGTGCTGACCATGTACGACCTCACCGACGTCTACATGTCGATCTTCCTGCCCACCGCCCAGGCCGGCCGGGTCCGCATCGGCTCCTCGGCCCGCATCATCCTCGATGCGGCGCCCCAATACGTCATCCCTGCCACGGTCTCCTTCGTCGCGGCCGACGCGCAGTTCACGCCCAAGCAGGTCGAGACCCGCAGCGAGCGAGAGAAGCTCATGTTCCGCATCAAGGTGAAGATCGACCCCGCCCTGCTCAAGGAGAACGAGGAGAAGGTCAAGACCGGCCTGCCCGGCGAGGCCTTCGTGCTGCTGGACGCCGATCGCAGCTGGCCGCCCAATCTCGACGTCAAGCTGCCGGATTGAGGGATCGCTGTGGCGGATATCCCGGATGCCGCGGTCCGGCTCGAAGGGGTCTCGCACCGCTACGGCAGAACCTGGGCCTTGCAAGACCTGTCGCTGGCGCTGTCGGCGGGCGGCACCACGGCCATCATCGGCCCGGACGGCGTCGGGAAATCGACCTTGCTCGGCCTGATCGCGGGCGCCCGGCGCCTCCAGCAAGGCCATATCGATGTGCTGGGCGGCGACATGGCGGATCGGCGCCATCGCGCCCGCGTCTGCCCGCGCATCGCCTATATGCCGCAGGGCCTCGGTCGCAACCTCTATATGGATCTGAGCGTGACCGAGAATCTGCATTTCTTCGGTCGGCTGTTCGGGCAGCGCGAGGCGGAACGCAGGGCCCGCATCGCCACGCTGCTCCAGGCCACCGGGCTCGCGCCCTTCCCCGACCGCCCGGCCGGCAAGCTCTCCGGCGGCATGAAGCAGAAGCTAGGCCTGTGCTGCGCCCTCATCCACGATCCCGATCTCTTGATCCTGGACGAGCCCACGACCGGCGTCGACCCGCTGTCGCGCCGCCAGTTCTGGGAGCTGATCGAGCGCATTCGCGCGGGCCGTCCCGGCATGACGGTCGTGATCGCCACCGCTTATATGGAGGAAGCCGAACGCTTCGAACGGATCGTCGCCGTCAATGCGGGCGCCCTGCTTGCGGTCGGAACGCCGGCCGAAATCAAAGGCCGCACCGGCGCCGCCTCGCTCGAAGAGGCCTTCGTCGCCCTGCTGCCTGAATCGGCCCGACGCGGCCACAAGCCGGTGACGCCACGTCCGCGCGAGCGGCACGATGGCGAGCCTGCGATCGTCGCCGAGGGCCTCACCCGTCGCTTCGGCGACTTCACGGCGGTCGATCGGGTGAGCTTTCGCATCGAGCGCGGCGAGATCTTCGGCTTTCTGGGCTCGAACGGCTGCGGCAAGACCACCACCATGAAGATGCTGACGGGCCTGCTACAACCTTCGGCCGGCAAGGCCTGGCTGTTCGGCGAGCAGCCGCGGCCCAGCGATCTGACGACGCGCCAGCGCGTCGGCTACATGTCGCAATCCTTCTCGCTCTATACCGAGCTGACGGTTCGACAGAATCTCGAGTTGCACGCCCAGCTGTTTCACGTTCCCCGCGCCGAAACGACGAGACGCGTGCATCGCCTCCTCGAGGAGTTCGGCCTCGACAACTATACGGACGTGCTGGCGGAAAAGCTGCCGCTGGGCGTGCGCCAGCGCTTGTCGCTGGCGGTCGCGGTCATCCACGAACCCGAGCTTTTGATCCTCGACGAGCCGACCTCGGGTGTCGATCCTGTGGCGCGCGACAAGTTCTGGGAGCTGCTCATCTCTCTTTCCAGGGATCGCGGCGTCACGATCTTCGTCTCCACCCACTTCATGAACGAGGCAACGCGCTGCGACCGCATTTCGCTCATGCATGCGGGCCAGGTGCTCGAAACCGGCACGCCGGCCGACATCGTCGCTTCCGCCGAAGCGCGAACGCTCGAAGAGGCCTTCATCCGCCATCTCGAGCACGCCGCCGCAACGACGACGCCGGCAAGCGCATCACCGGCCGTTCCCGCCGATCCGCCGGCGAAGGTCACCCGCGATCATTTGCTGCGGCGCCCTCCTTCCTTCAGCCTGCGCCGGCTCATGGCCTATGCGCTGCGCGAAACACTGGAGATCCTGCGCGATCCCTTGCGGCTCGTCGTCGCGCTGTTCGGAACCGCCTTCCTGATGCTGGTGTTCGGCTACGGCATCACCTTCGATGTCGAGGATCTTGCCTACGCCACTCTCGACCGCGATCAAACCACCGCGAGCCGCACCTATCTGGAGAACTATGCCGGGTCCCATTACTTCGAGCAAAAGGCGCCGCTCGCCGACGAGGCGGAGATGGATCGCCGCCTGCGTTCCGGCGACATCGCGCTGGCAATCGAGATTCCCCCCGGCTTCGGCAAGGATCTCCTACGCGGTCACCAGCCCGATATCGCCGTGTGGATCGACGGCGCCATGCCGTTTCGCGCGGAGACGGTTCGCGGCTATGTGGAAGGGGTGCATCACGTCTATCTCGATGACCTAGTAAGGAAGTCCGGCGGCGATATGACCTCCGCGCTGCCTGTCGATATCGAACCCCGCTACCGCTACAACCAGGACTTCAAGAGCGTCTATGCCATGGTGCCGGGCGTCGTCGCCCTGCTGCTCCTCTTCGTTCCGGCGATCTTGATGGCGCTGGGCGTGGTGCGCGAGAAGGAGCTGGGCTCGATCACGAACTTCTATGTCACCCCGGTGACCCGGCTCGAGTTCCTTCTGGGCAAGCAGCTCCCCTATGTTGCGCTCGGCATGGTGAATTTCCTGATGATGACCGCCATGGCCGTGGTCGTCTTCGGCGTGCCGATCAAAGGGAGCTTTCCGGCACTGGCCCTGGGCGCCTTCCTCTATGTTCTCGCCACCACGGCGCTCGGCCTTTTCATGTCGACCTTCACGCGCAGCCAGATCGCCGCCCTCTTCGCCACCGCCATCGCAACCATGCTGCCCGCGGTCCAGTTCTCGGGCTTCATGCAGCCCGTTTCCTCGCTCGAGGGCAGCGGCGCCTTCATAGGCAATCTGTATCCGACAACCTATTTCCTGCAGATCAGCGTCGGCGTCTTCACCAAGGCCTTGTCCTATCGCGATCTGACATCGAATCTCGGCGCGCTCGCTCTGTTTTTCCCGGCCTTGGTCGCCTTGAGTGCGGCGCTCTTGCGCGGGCAGGAACGCTGATGCTCGCGCGTCTTCTCAACATCTATCGGCTCGGCATCAAGGAGCTTTACAGCCTGCGCCACGACACCGTCATGGTGGCGCTGCTCGTCTGGGCCTTCTCTTTCTCGGTCTACTCCGCCGCCGAAGGCATGTCGACCGAGCTGCGCAATGCCTCGGTCGGCATCGTGGACGAGGACCACTCGCAGCTCTCGGCCCGCATCCGAGAGGCGCTGCTGCCGCCATACTTCCAGATGCCCGAGATGATCGCCTTCGACCAGATCGACGCGGCCATGGACAGCGACCGTTTCACTTTCGTGCTGGTCATTCCGGCGGATTTCGAGGCCGACCTCCTGGCAAAGCACCGCCCACAGATCCAGCTCAACATCGACGCCACCGCCATGATGCAGGCAGGCATCGGCGAGACCTATATCGACAGCATTATCCTGCGGGAAGTCGCCGATTTTCTCGGCATCGAAAGCGCGAACGAAGGCGCTCCGGTCAATCTGCTGACGCGAATCGCCTTCAATCCCAACCTGGACAGCGCTTGGTTCACGAGCGTGATGGAGCTGATCGGCAATATCACGATGTTCTCCATGTTGGTGGCGGGTGCCGCCCTCATTCGCGAGCGCGAGCACGGCACGATCGAGCATCTCCTGGTGATGCCGCTGACATCCTTCGAGATCATGATGGCCAAGATCTGGGCCAACGCACTGGTGATCGTATTCGCCACCGGTGCGTCCTTATGGCTTGTGGTCGAACGGCTGCTCGCCGTGCCGATCACCGGTTCGATCCCGCTCTATCTCTCGGGCGTCGCCCTGTTCCTCTTCTCCGCAGCCGCGATCGGCATCTTCCTCGCCACCCTTGCGCGCTCGATGCCGCAGTTCGGCCTGCTGTTCATTCTGGTCTTTCTTCCCATGAACATGCTTTCAGGCGCCCACACGCCGCTCGAAGGTCAACCCCCGCTGCTTCAGAAGATCATGCAGCTGGTGCCCTCGACTCATTTCGTTCGTTTCTCTCAGACGATTCTCTATCGCGGCGGGGGCTTCGACGCGGTCTGGCCCGATTTCGCCGCCGTGACCCTCGCGGGGGTCCTGCTTCTGATCGCCGCGGGGCTTCGCTTCCGGCGCTCTATCGCGAGCCTGCGCGGTTGAGCCGCGCCACCGATGTCGCTACCGCAGGCCGCTCGACCTCTCCACGCTCTCCAGATGATCGAGGGCGGCTCGCATGAGCGGCGCCGCGCCATCCTCGACGCGTGAGCCGAAGGAGAAGACGACCACGCGATCGGATCCCGTTGCGCACACCGCGCCCTTGTCCGTCGCCGCGCATTGGGCCTGCGGCAGATAAGGAACAGGGTGATAGGCGGCGCCGGTTTGCGCGAGCGCGGCTCCGAAACGGCCGAGATAAGTGGCGGCCGCGTTGGAATTGGGGAACACGAGATAGTTGAACTTCGCCGTGGGGTCGGCGCTACGGACCATCACCTGCACATTGCCCAGCATGCCGGCGTTCTGGTCCTCCACATCCATCGGACCCCGCTCGACCTGCGCCACGGCGGAACCGGGCGGAAGCCCGGTCGGTTTCGATTCGAGCAGAGCGCTATAGAGCGAATCCGTTCGTGCCGCCTGTGCCGCCAGCGGCAGCGGAGCCAACGCCATTGCCACGGCCAGTGCCAGCACGCCAGCGCCGCCGGAGCGAAACAAATGCCGGCCGTCAAATGCACGATTAGGCATCTTGCGCCTCCTTTTGAGGTATCCGCGCCCGTTGGTGATCGGCGCCGATCCCCCGCGGCGCAAGCACGCACCCTGCTTGCCCGCGGCGTCCGATTGGGGCGATGAAACAGTCTACCCCGAGACCGGTGTCGTTCTGAAGCCATCGGCGCTCTCTGCGACGCGATGGCGCGTGTTGCGTCGCACTCCGCCTTGAACTGCTGCTTTCAGTCGATTTTTCTGCGCTCGCTCGGCCGTCTTGCCGGCGGGCCCGGCCTGCGTCTGCCCCAACCTTGCCACAAGGGCACCAGCGCCGCCGGTGCGCCGGCGATCGAGCCGCCCAGCGCCGCCACGAGCCAGTCGTCGATATGGAGCGGGCTCAGATGCAGGAGGGCCGCGACCGCGGGTATTTGGGTGAAGGCGATGGCAGAGCCTATACCGGCGCAGACGGCGGTCACGGCACCGCGCGACCGCAGCTGGCTCAGGCCGGCGGTGATGACGGCACCGGCCAGGACGAGCGCGACCAGCGCCATGGTCCGCGCGTGCTCGACATTGCGGTCGGCACCGAGGCTGCGGCCATAGCCGAACACGATCACGGCCGTGACGGCGGCGCCGACCGCGCCGATGACGAGCCACTCCCTCGCGGAGAAAAATCGCAGCCTCGTCCGCCGCTCGACGGGAGCCAGATCGCCTGCCGCCGGCAATTGCTGGAACACGAGCAGCGCCGTCGGATGGATGACGAGCTCGAGCCAGACGATATGGGCCGGCAGGTAGAGAAGCGGAAAGCCGGCGAAGGGAACGAGCGCCGCGGTCACGACCAGCGGCATGTGAACCATCAGCAGATAGGCGAAGCTGAGCTTCAGATTGCGAAACAGCTGGCGACCCTCGGCGATCGCCCTGACGATGGTGCGGAAATTGTCGTCGAGCAGCACGATCGCCGCGACTTCGCGCGCCGTGCGCGTGCCGCGCTCCCCCATGGCGATGCCGATATCCGCGCCTTGCAGCGCCGGCACGTCGTTCACGCCGTCGCCCGTGACCGCCACGATCTCGCCGCTGCCCTGCAAGGCGCGAACCAGATCGAGCTTCTGCGCGGGAACGGCGCGCGCCACGACGTCGAGGCGGCCAAGGCCGTCGGGCCCGTTCCGGCCGAGATAATCGCTCAAGCCGACGCCTTCGATGACGTGCGGCGGATCGGCGCCGATCCCGATCTCGTGCGCGATGGCCGCCGCGGTCGCCGGATGGTCGCCGGTCACCATGATGACGTGGATCCCCGCGGCTTGCGCCTTGGCCACCGCGTCGGCCACGCCTTCGCGCACCGGGTCCTCGAAGGCCAGGAGGCCGGCGAATTCATAGTCGCGGTCGGGCTCGCCCCCGGGCCAGAAATCCAGACGACGCCAAGCGCAGGCGATCACCTTGTGGCCCGTGGCCGCCAGCTCCTGAACGTGGGCGCGCCACGCCGCCCTGTCGTCCTCGCCCTGGCGAACCATGGCGAAGACGGTTTCCGGCGCCCCCTTGGCCGCCGCCAGCAAGGCGCCCGTAGGCTCTTTGATGACGGCCACCTCCCGACGGCGGTCCTCGGTGAAGGGAAAGGTCGCGATGCGCGCCCCTTCGATAGGCGACGCCGCCTGCAGCAGCGCCGCATCGAGCGGATCGCCGCTCTCGGCCCGAGAGGCCATCGCGGCGATGTGAACGATCCGCCCCTCATCCACCCCCGGCGCCGGCAGGCAATGAGCCAGGCGAAGCTGGCCTTCGGTCAAGGTCCCGGTTTTGTCGGAGCAGATGCAGCTGACGCGGCCGATGTTCTCGACCACGACGGCGCGCCGGACCAGCGCCTGGCGGCAGGCCAGACGATAGACGCCGACACCGAGAAAGAAGGTGAAGACGACCGGGAACTCCTCGGGCAAGGCCGCGACGGCGAGCGTCACGGCGCTGACGATGGCGTCGAGCGCGCCATAGCCTTGGTAATAGCGCGTTGCGGCCAGCGCGACGCAGAGGATCGACGCCGCCACGATCAGCACCGTCACCAGCGAGCTGATGGCGAGCTGAAGCGGCGTGCGCTCGTGCCGCCCCTTCTGCGCCGATCGGACGATCTGGCCATAAAGCGTCTCGCCGCCGGTATAGACCAGCCGCAGCGTCGCCTCGCCGGTGAGCAGCCGCGTCCCTGCCGCACCCCAGTGGATCGTGTCGAAGGCGACTTCCGCGCCGCCTCGGATCGCGCCGACGAGCGGCCGCTTTCGCACGGGCATGGCCTCGCCCGTGAGAGTGGATTCATCGGCCTGGAGGCCGTCGCCGGACAGGATCAGACCGTCCGCCGGGAAGGGCTGGCCCGTCGGGACGATCACGAGGTCGCCCGGCACCAGATCCGTCGCCGCGATTTCCGTGACGGCGCCGTCGCGCACGGCCTGCGCGCGCGAGGCCAGACGCCCCCTCAGGCCCTCGGTCGTGGCCTGCGTGCGTCGATGCAGGTAGGCATCCATCCCCACGATGGGCAGAAGCGCCAGGGCCAGGACGGCGGCCTCGGTGACGTCGCCGAGCCAGGCATAGAGCAGCGCGGTTGCGCCCAGGAACCACACCATGGGATCGCGCGCCGTGTCGCGCAGGACGTCGTGCCAGCCGGCCGGCGGCGCCTCGAGAATTCGGTTCGCTCCGTAACGGGCGCGGCGCTCTTCGACCTCCGCTGCCGTCAACCCGCGCTCACCGTCGCCGAGCCCCTCCAGTCGCGATAAGGGAACCGGGCGGCGCATGCGAACGCGTCAGAAGCCGTTGGGCTGTGGGCTCATTTGGGCGCCTGCACCGTGCCCGCAAAGAGCTTCCAGGCCCCGACCGCCTCGAGCCAGGGCAGCGACGGATAGTCGGTGATGGTGAGCCCGCCATCCACCACGAGCGTGGCGCCCGTGACGAAGGACGCCTGGTCGGAGGCCAGAAACAGCACCGCGCGCGCGATCTCGTCCGGCCGGCCCATGCGGCCCAGGAGCGAGGCGCCCCGTTCCCAGGCCTCGGCCGCGCCGGTCCCTTCGGTGGCCACCGTCTTGATCCAGCCCGGCGAGACGGCGTTGGCCCGGATGCGATGGGGCGCGCCCTCGACCGCCAGCGCCCGCGTCAATGCCTCGATGCCGGCCTTGGCCACGCCATAGGTGCCCCAATTGCCGTGAATGCTCGCCGTCGAGGAAATGTTCACGATGGCGCCGCCGCCGGCATCGCGCAAGACCGGCATGGCATAGGCGGAGACGAAATAGGCGGCCTCCAGGTTGGGGCCGAGGATCTTGCGCAGCCGCTGACCCGGCGGGTCGTCGGCCTCGACGCCGGATCGGCGTGCGCCCGCACCGGCATTGTTGACGACCAGATCGATCCGTCCGAAGCGGTCGCGAACCGCCTCGATCAGGGCGCGCGCCTCCTCCTCGCGGCTGATGTCGCTGCGAAAGAACGCGGCCTCGCCGCCGACCTCTCGGCACTCGGCCAGGGTCTGCGCCCCCTTGGCCGGATCGCGCCCGCAGAAGGCGACGCAGGCACCCTCCTTCAAGGCGCCGAGAACGATGCCCTTGCCGATCCCCGAATTGCCGCCCGTCACCAGGGCCACCTTGTCCTTCAGCTTCACGACGCTCTCCTCTCATGACGCAGCCAGCCGACAGCGGTTCCTGCCGCCGATCGGCAGGCGCGTCTCTCGTTCCCGTCCGATGGAACAACTCTACCGGTGAGCGGCCGGATACCGTTCCGCTTTCTTAGCGCGTCTCGCCGTCGCCGCGAAGGATCTCGCCGACCCGCCGGGCCAGATCGCGCTTGCGGTAGGGCTTGCTCAAGAGGTTCCGTTTCCCGCCCGACGGAAGGCCGCCCTGCACGGACGCCTCGGCGAAGCCGGAGGTGAGCAGAACCTTGAGCCCCGGCCGAAGGCTCTGGGCTTCGCGGGCAAGATCGGCTCCTGTCATGCCGCCGGGCATCACCATGTCGGTGAAAAGCAGGTCGATCGGCCGGCCCTGGCGAAGGATCCCCAACGCCGAAGGGCCATCATTGGCTTCGACCACGCGGTATCCCAGTTCGGTAAGCTGCCGGACCGTGACGTCGCGCACCTCGGCATTGTCCTCGACCACGAGGATCGTGGCGTCGGGCACCGCGTCGTCGGACGCGACCGGGGCCCCGGTTGCGGAAACGACCGGGCCGCTTCCGGCCCTCGGCAGATAGAGCCGAACCGTGGTCCCGTGCCCCACCTCGCTGTAGATCTTGACATGGCCGCGCGACTGCTTGGCGAAGCCGTAGACCATGCTGAGGCCGAGGCCTGTGCCCTTGCCTTGGGGCTTCGTCGTGAAGAACGGCTCGAACACGCGGCCGAGAACGCCCGGCGGAATCCCGGTGCCGGTGTCCGAGACGGCGAGCATGACATAGTCTCCCGGCTCGACCTCGACATTCTCGGCCGCGTAGCGCTCGTCGAGGTGCGTGTTCGCGGTCTCGATGATCAGGCGTCCGCCGCCGGGCATCGCATCGCGGGCGTTGATGGCGAGGTTGGCCAGTGCCGATTCGACCTGGGTCGGATCGGCCAGCACCGGCCAAAGATCGGTCGAGAGCTTCATCTCCACCTCGACCTGCTCGCCGAGCGTGCGCCGCAGCAGATGGGTGATTCCGGACACCAGATCGTTGAGGGCGAACTCTTTCGGTTCGAGCGACTGACGCCGCGCGAAAGCCAGAAGCTGGCGCGTCAAATCGGCCCCGCGCAGGCCCGCTTCGAGCGCCTGGCCCGCCAGGTGCCGCGCTTTCGTGCCCGGCGCGAGCTCGCCGGCGAGGTACTCGAGATTGCCGATGATGACGGTGAGAAGATTGTTGAAATCATGCGCCAGCCCGCCCGTGAGCTGGCCGATCGCTTCCAATTTCTGCGACCGCCTGAGCTGGGCCTCGATTTCGCGCCGCTGGGTGATGTCCTCCTGGATACCGACGAAGTGGGTGATACGCCCGTTGTCGTCGCGGACCGGCGAGATCGTCGCAGAGACCGATATCAGACTGCCGTCCTTGCGCCGGTTCTCGAACTCTCCGCGCCACTCCTGCCCCATCGTGACCGTTTTCCACAGCGTGGCGTACTCGCCGTCGCTGGTCTTGCCGGATTTCCAGAGCGAGGGATTGCGCCCGACGACCTCCTCGACGGCATATCCCGTCGCTTCGAGGAACTTCGGATTGACATATTCGATCGTGCCGTGCGCATCGGTGATGACCACGAAGTTGGCGCTCTGTTCCACCGCCCGCGAGAGCTGCCGCAGCTTCTCCCCCGACCGCTCGCGCTCCGTGATGTCGCGCAGGATCACGGTAAAAGTCATTCCACCGCTCTCCACCAGCTTCGCGATCGAGGCTTCGGCCGGAAACTCCTCGCCGCTTTTGCGCCGCCCGAACACCTTGCCGCGCAGATTCATCGGCTTGGAGGATTCGGAGGATCGCGCGAACTCCTCCACGTGCCTGCGGTGGGCCGCGACGAACCGCGCCGGCAGCAACAGGTCCAGCGGCCGTCCCATGACCTCGGCCGCTTCATACTCGAAGAGGGCCTCCGCGCCCCGATTGAACAGAGTGATGCGCTGATCCTCGTCGGCCGCGATGATGGCATCCGCGGCCATGGTGAGGATCTGGCGAAAGCGCGCATCCGCAAGGCGTCGCGCAGCCTCGGCCTGCGCCCGCTCGCGCCGCACCCGCGCCTCGCGGAGCTCCCGTTCGACCGCCGGCACGAGGCGCCCCAAGTTGCCCTTGACCAGATAGTCCTGCGCTCCCGCCTTCATCGCCGCCACGGCTATGTCCTCGCCCATGCTGCCCGAGACGAAGAGGAAGGGGGTATCGAGGCCGCGACTGCGCACGATCGAGAGCGCCTCCGTGCCGCTGAAGCGGGGCATGGTGTAGTCGGCCAGAATCACGTCCCATTCCTGCGTGTCGAGCGCAGCGGCGAGGCCGGCGGCCGTATCCACACGCCGATGGCCGATCTCGTGGCCCGCGCGCCGAAGCTCGCGCAGAAGCAATGCCGTGTCGTCTTCCGAATCCTCCACGATCAGGAGACGCAGCGGCGTTCTCATGTTCGGGTCGTCCGACAATTCTCTTTCCTCATGCCGGCGGCGGCTCGTTGAGGAGCAGCCAATAGAGGCCGAGTTGGCGCACGGCCTCGAGAAACTCGTCGAAGTTGACCGGCTTGCGGACGTAGCTGTTGCAGCCGAGACGATAGCTGTCGGCCAGATCCTGCTCCTCCCTCGAGGAGGTCAGAATCACGATCGGCAATAGGCGGGTGCGCGCGTCGGCGCGGAGGCGCCGCAGAACCTCCATGCCGTCCAGCTTCGGCAGCTTCAGATCGAGCAGCACCACCTGCGGCGCCTCGGCCGCGTCGCGCGCGGCATGAGAGCCGGTCGCAAAGATGTAGTCGAGCGCCTCCACACCGTCGCGCGCGACAACCACCTCGTTCTTGATGTTGTTCTTGCGAAAGGCGCGCAGCGTGAGCGCCACGTCGTCGGGATTGTCTTCGACGAGCAATATGGGTTTCCCGCGCATCCGTCTCCTCTCCCCCAGCTAGAGCGTGAAGTAGAACGTCGCACCCTTGTCCGTCTCGGCGTCGGCCCACACGCGGCCGCCATGTTTCAGGAGGATGCGCTGCACGGTTGCAAGCCCGATCCCGGTGCCCGGGAACCGCGCGGCATCGTGCAGGCGCTGGAACGCGCCGAAGAGCTTGCCCGCATAGGCCATGTCGAACCCGGCGCCGTTGTCGCGCACGAAATAGGCCGGCTCGCCGTTGTCGTCGGTCCGACCGAACTCGATCCGCGCAGGGATGCGGCCCGCCGTGAACTTCCAGGCGTTGCCGAGAAGATTCTCCAGGGCGATGCGCAACAGGCGCGGGTCGCCCTGGGCGCGCAGCCGCGGCGCGATGACGAACTCGACCGCGCGCTGCGGCGCGCACTGCTGGAGGTCGCGCGCGATCGTCTCCGCCATTGCGCTGAGATCGACCGCGTCGAGAACGAGCTCGGTTCGCGTCACTCGCGACAGCTTGAGCAGATCGTCGATGAGCACTCCCATGCGCTGCGCCCCTCGGCGGATGCGGTCGAGATAGCCGCGCCCCGTATCGTCGAGACGATCGGCGCAGTCCTCCAGCAGCGCCTGACCGAACCCGTCGATGGCCCGCAACGGCGCACGCAGGTCGTGCGAAACGGAGTAGCTGAAGGACTCCAGCTCCTTGTTCAGGGCCTGAAGCTCGGCATTGTCCCGCGCCAGGCGCTCGTTCAGCTCCTGCAATTTCCTCTCCGCCTCCTTTTGCTCGGTCACGTCGCGAATATCGGAGAAGATAAACACTCCTTCGTCGGTCTCCACCGGGCTGAGGCTGACGGCGACGGGGAATTCCGTCCCGTCGCTCCGTTCGCCATGGAGCGCCAGGCCGCTGCCCATCGGCCGGGCGCGCGCCGCCGCCGCGTAGTCGGCGCGGTGGCCCACGTGCCGCGCGCGATAGCGCGCCGGGATGAGCATTTCGACGGGCTTGCCGACCAGTTGGGAGGAACGATAGCCGAACAGGCGGAGCGTCTGCGCGTTGCTGAAGACGATCCGTCCTTCCCGGTCTGTCACCACGACGGCGTCGGGCGCCGATTCCAGCAGGCCGCGAAACTGCGCTTCGCGGCGGCGGATGGTCTTTTGAGCAGCCTCGCGGCCGGCCCAGTGGCGGGCGACGAGCCATGAAGCGACGGCAAGCAGCGATAGCAGCGTCGCGGTCGCCAGGATGAAATAGCGCCGGAACGGCGCCGCGTCGGCCGCGAGCGCGCTCGCCGGAAGATGGGCGACCAGAATCCATCGGGGGAATACGGCATTGGCCATCGCCCTTTCGTTCGCGGCCATCGCCGCCGCCGACGACGCCATGTCCAGGACGGCGTAGGCGAACAGGTCGCCGTTCGCCGCGAATTGTCCGGATGGCGGGCCCTCTCCAATCCGTTTCCACGGTTCCGGGTAGGTTCGTGCGAAGGTCCGATCGTCGCGTCCCGGATACATGAAGGCCCACTCGTCTTCGGCGCGGGGGCCGAGCAGCCAGTAGCCTTGCGGATCGAGCATCCAGATCTGCTCACGATTCGCCGTGGCCTGCGCCCGAATCTGTTCGAGCAGGCGCTGGCCGAGATAATTGAGCACGACGATGCCGCGCTTGCGACCCTCCCCGTCGAAGACAGGTGCGCCGAAGCGGATCATCGGCTTGATCGGCTGCTCGATGAGGCCACGCTCGACATTGAGGTCGAACGGAGAGACGTAGAGCTGCCCCGGGCCGAGTTTCAGCGTTTCGCGAACGTAGTAGCGGTCCGCCTTGTTCTGCAGATGAGCGTCCGGCACGATACGAGGCGCGCCGGCGTTCCAATCCACGCGCACCGCTTCCCGACCGTCGAGATCGAGAAACCGCACCTGGTCGTAGATCGCCTTGTGCGTGGAAAAGGCCAGATACTCGGCCGCGACATCCCGGCGCGCAGCCGGATCGTTGGTGTCGAGCCAGCGCCGCAGCGCCGGCTGCTCGGCGAGATAGCGGATGTCGGATATGACCGCGGCCAACGCCCCGGCGGCGCGCTGCCGCGCGATTTCGACCATATCCCGCTCGCCAGCCGCGGTGACGGTCCGGGAAGCGGAAAGCTCGGCGTGATGGAGCAGGTACATCACGCCCGCGGCGCTGGCGGCCAGCGGCAGGAAAATGAGCGCCGCCCGCCGGAGCATGCTCACGTTCACGGTCGCCTTGGGTGACACCAGGTTCGCCCCAGTTTGCCCTGCCCCCGATCGGCGCAACTCTGGTCGAAAGACCGGCCCCGAGCTGGCTTGGCCCCTCGCCCACCTTCTTGGTGAATCATACCCCACAATCAATGGTTGACAATTCATCCAAATTATTAACGTTTCGCAAACGATATTGCCGATGGAAAAAATGTTTCCTTTCAGCTTCATAGCTGCATCACAGCGAGCGCGCAGCCTTGGAGAAGCGGCGGCAAGGGACCTTGTCGCCGGCGCCCTGCATACCGACCGCGACATGCGGCGTGGAGCGGGATCGCAAACATGCCCCGCCTTGCGGCCGTGGCTCCCTGCATCCGCCGCGCGGTGCCCATCGTCTGCAAGACGGCCTCGAGCCCGCGATTGGCCGACGGGCGTCCATCCTGCCCGATTCGCTCTCGGCGGCATCGACGGCGCTGCGCGATGCCGGCGGCGGCGCTTTCCTTCGGCCCATAATCTGACACAATTCGACCTCTCAATTCGCCCTCCACCCACGTCAGGCGGTTCATGCGGACATGACGGCGCGCAGCATTCTGGCATCGGCCTCCCCAGGCCATGTGGCCACGGAGCCCTTCCCGCATCTGGTCGAGAAGGACGTGCTTCCGGCCGATCGCTATCACCAACTTCAGGCGCTGTTCCCCTCGACGCAGGCGATCCTGGGCGCCCGGCGCAAGATCATCGAGAATGCCGCCGCGCGGATGCCGGCGGTGAAAGTGCTCGATAATCCCCACGTCGCACCCGAGTGGCGGGAGTTCTTCGCCGTTCATACGTCCCAGATTTTCTGGGCCGACATCGTGCGCGTCTTCGGCGCAAGCTTGCGCTCGACCTTTCCGAAGCTCGAGGAGCAATTGGGGCGCAGCCTCGAGAATCTGCGGGTCGGCGTGCGCGGCGCGGAGGGACAAGCCGATCTCAGGCTCGAATGCCAGTTCGTCATCAACACGCCCGGCGCCCGAACCTCTTCGGTCAAGACACCGCATGTCGACAAGCGCCAGACGATCTTTGCGGCGCTCTACTACCTGCGCGATGCCGAGGACGAGTCCGAAGGCGGCGACCTGGAGTTCTATGTCTGGAAGCGGGATCCCCGCTTCCTCTCTTACCGCATGATCCTGCTCGACGATGTGGAGCCGAACTGCCTCGTGCCTTACGCGCCCAACACGCTTGCCTGCTTCGTCAATTCGGTGCAATCGGTGCATGGCGTGTCGCCGCGCGGGCCCTCGACCAAGCCTCGGCGATACATCAATTTCATTGCGGAGCTGCCGTTCAAGGCGTTCGTGACGCCGCCCGTGAGCCTGCCGGCGCGGGTCATGCACTGGCGGCAGGTGCGCCAGATCAGCCGGCGCTCGGTGGGCGGCGACCGGTACTGAGCGACGCACCGGCCCCGCCGGGCTTGCCCGCGGCGGCCGTTGCCGTTAGGCATGGCCGCATGAAGCAGCTTGGCATCACGAGCGAGGGCGCCCTGAGCCACGAGGCCGCCGCCGAGCATCGCCGCGGGCCGATGCCCCGCGTCTGGCTGCTGATGGGCCACCGGGCCGGCGACAATGCCCAGGTCCTGGCGCTGGCCGAGGCGTTGGGCTGGCCCTTCCAGATCAAGCGCTTCGTCTATCGGAAATACGAGTTCCTGACCAATCGCCTCATCGGCTGCACGCTCGCCGGCATCGACCGCCGCCGCTCGGACCCTCTGACGCCGCCCTGGCCCGATCTCGTCATCACCGCCGGCCGGCGCAACGAGCCGGTAGCGCGCTGGGTTCAGGCGCGCTCGGGCGGGCGGACGCGGCTGATCCATCTGGGGCGAAGTTGGGCGAAGCCCCGGCATTTCGATCTGATCGTCACCACGCCGCAATATCGCGTGCCGGCCCTTCCCAACGTGCTCCAGATCGAGGCCCCCCTGCACCGGGTCACGCCAGCCCGCCTGGCGGAAGCGGCCGATCGCTGGCGGCCCGCTCTTCGGCATCTGCCACGCCCTCTGATCGCGGTGCTGATTGGCGGCGACAGCCCGCCTTACGTCTTCGATGTCGAGATGGCGGAGCGCCTCGGCCGACAGGCTGCCGCCTTGGCCAGGGCCCAGCGCGGCTCGCTCCTCGTCACCACCAGCCCGCGCACGCGCGCGGCGGCGGCGGCGGCGCTCCGTCAGGTTATCGACGTTCCCTGCCATTTCTACGAATGGCAGCCGGATCCGGATTCCAATCCCTATCTGGGCTATCTGGCGCTGGCCGATTCCCTGATCGTGACGGGCGAGAGCATGTCGATGGTCGCCGAGGCCTGCGCCACGGGAAAGCCGGTCAGGATCTTCGACATGGGGCGGGGCTGGACCCGGATGCGCGCGCCCGGGGACAGGGCCAAGGAGCGCGAGCCGCCGCCGGCGCTCGGCCTTGCCGAGCGCCTCGAGCCCAAGCGCGTGCTGCACTGGCTCCTGGCGCACGGCCTGCCCGCCCGCATCCGGCGCGACGTGCGCAACATCCTGCGGCCGTTCGTGGCGAGCGGCCGGGCGGTCTGGCTTGGCGACGAGGTGGCGTCGGTGACGGCGCCGGCGCCCACCGATCTGCCGCGGACGGTGGCTCGGGTCAGGGCCCTGTTCGAGAATTAGGCCCCGCCCGCTCCGGCCGGGCCCGCGCGCCTCACGCGGCCATCGGCTTGGCGCCCAAGGGCGGGGTCCGGCGCAGGAGATCGAGCGCGTCGTGGCGGATGTGGTTGTGCCGCATCTCGTCCTTGAGCTGCGCCTCGGTCACGATCCCCTTGTCGAGGCACTCGCGCAAGAGCCCGAAGAAGAACCGCTCCTGGTTCGGATCGGGATGCGGGTTGTAGCGCCCGAGCAGCCCGTAATCGCCGAACAGCTTGCGCCGCGCGATCATGATCCAGGCCCAGGGCGGGAAGAAATAGACCCGGTCGACGGGGTTGAAGTCGACCTTGAGCCCGGTCTTCCAGGGCTGCGTCTTGCGCTTGGTGTTGTGCACCATCTTGGTCGCCGGCGTCAGATTGTCGAAATCGTTCCACTCGTTCTCGAGCAGGCCGATCGTCTCCTGCGGCTCGGTGATCAGGCTGGTCCACTCGATATAGTCGCGCTTGAACTCGAACATCTCGTTGAACTGCGTCTCGACATGCCAGTGCTTGAGCTTGGCGCAATCGAGCAGCATGACACTGGTCGCGTGCAGCTTGCGGGCACCGCGGCGCCGGCACAGGATCGCCTTGCCCTGCATGTCGCGGCTCAAGAGCTCCCACACGTCGCCCTGGGCGAAGACGTCGGGATCGATCACGACGGCGCGGCCCTGATAGCCCATCAGCTCGGGCGGCATGAAGCGCAGCGGCGTGAAGGATTGCAGGTCGTCGTTGTGCCAGACGCGCTTGAGCCCGTCGCGCAAGTAAACCTTGCCTTCCTTCTTGCGGAAGAAGTCGTAATCCTCCTGGTGCATGATCCGCACGTCGAAGGCGTCGGGCTTGGCCGAGTTGCGCTTCAGCGAATAGGCGGCGACCAGGGCGCCCACCAGCTGCTTCTTGTTGGTCTGAATGAAGACACAGGGCTTGTTCGGCACCGTATTCTCGCTCATCTCCGTCACCTCGTCTCTTGGTCGCGCGGCCGGCGCCCCGGTCCGGCGCGATCCATGCTCTCACCCGCCCGATGCAACCCGCCTCTCGCCCGAGGCGGAGGTGCTCCCGCCGCCGGACGACATCTCCGCGCCTTCGTACCCGAACACCGGGTCGAGATGGGCGCGGATGTAGGAATCGATCTGGCGCACCTGGTCGTCGTCGAAATAGTCCCGGTAGCCGCCGACCTTGGCGCGGCGCACCTTGTAGGAATCGGGATTCGACTTGTCGCCCGGCACCATGCGCGAGCCCGACCACCAGAACACCCGCTTGCTTTCGAGCTTCTTCAGGTTGTCGAAGGCGGCGAAGGCGACCGCCTCCTTGATCTCGGCGTCGGTGGGGCTCTGCCCCATCCAGGTCAGGATGCGGCGCAGCTCGGCCTCGGGGTTCGCGCGCATGTCCTCGTAGCGCACGACGAGCCGGTTGCGGACGCGCGGCAGCTCCTTCGCCCATTCGTTCATGAAGCGCACGACGCGCTGGAGCCCCGCGTCCTCGTGCATGACGAAATCGAAGATCGGGATCTCGGCCCCGTGCGCCGGATACTGGTTCAGCGCCTTCTTGTGCGGCAGCATCCGGTAGCGCCACTGGAAGAACTGCGACACCGCCACGTCGGCCGGATGGCGCACCAGCAGCAGGGTCGGCTTGTCGTAGAACGCCGCCTTGCTCGCCCCGTTGCCGGTATAGTCGCGGATGTAGTTGTCGTGCGTGAACAGGATCTTCGGGATCGCCCGGTTCTTGCGGTGCAGATTGTCGAAGATGAGCAGGCTGCGTTCGTCGAGGCCGTAGCGAAGCTGGAAGAAGCGCGACAACATGACGCTGAGCCAGGTGCGCCCGCTCTTCCCGTGCGAGACCACGGCGAAGTCCGCCCGCCGCAGGTTGCGCGCGTCCTCGCGTCCGCGGGCGCGGCGGCGGATCGAGCGCCGCTTCTCGGGCGGCGCGATCGTCGCGGCTTTCACCACGATTTCGCGCACCACGCGATTGAGGACGGAATCGATCACGCTGGCTCCTGCTAGTTTTTAGCGGGTTTTCAAAGAGTTGGGAGCACCGGACCGCTGCGCCCCCGTCTCGCCCGGGCAACATAAGACCGCACAGACTGGCCATCAAGCAAGCCTTTGGCAAGGCGATAAAATGCCGCCTTGGGCCCGCACCTCGGCAGAAGCGATATTCTCGGGGGCGGGGGCGGTCCGCGCGGTCGAAGCGATCCGATCGCTTCAATCGAACGGGGTCGGCGTGCCCGAGCGGTGCGCCCGAGCGATCCGCTCCGGAGCCGGTTCGGCGATCGCGCTCCGTCGGCCGCGATCGATCGCCCATGGAGCGCGATCCGGGAATGCCCAACTTGGCGCCGCGTCGGGACGGCCTGCGCGCCGCCCCATGCACCGGCGATGGATTTGCCGCCCGGCGGTTCGAGCCGATTTGCCGAAACGCGTCCGTTGGATAGGATGCGCCGCGAGCACGAAACGCAAGCGCGAGGTCGAGGCGCCTCGCCGCAAGGAGAGATGTTGCCGAACGAGGTCAGACCGCCCTATTTCGATCCCAAGAGCGTTCCCCTGAACGCGCGCTATCGGGACATCGGCCGCCGCGCCGAACGGCCCTTCATGATCTTCGCGACCTTGCTCGACACGGAGCTCGGCGACCTCATCTCCAAGGTCGTGTTCCTGTCCACGCTCAAGGAGCAGTTCGATCATGCCCGGCTGATCGTGCGCTACCGCGCCCTGCGTCCCTACAGCAGCGAGGTCGTCTCGCTTTCGCCCAACATCGATCATGCCACGCCGCTTCGGGGCGAGCGTCCGAAATGGCTGGCGCGCTGGCTGCCCGATATGCGGCCCTGGCTGCCGCTGGGGCGCGGGACGCTCGGGCGCGAAGGAAAACGGGAGGCGTTCTACGATTTCGTCGTCATCGAATCGATGATGAACGCCCGCAACGTCCATGGTTTCGAGCGGCCCGCCGTCTTGCGCATCCCGCCCGAGCGGGAGGATGAGCTGCATCGCCGGCTCGTCGATCTCGGCCTCGACCCCGGCCGCTGGTACGCGACGGTGCATTACCGCGGCGGCAATTACGGGCCGAAGCGCAACAAGAGTCCGATCCGCAACAGCGATCCCGAGACCTACCGCCAACTCGTCGACTTCATCATCGACGAGCTGGGCGGGCAGGTCGTGCAGCTCGGCCACCCGGAACTGCGCCCCTTCCCCCCGCGCGCCGGCTTCGTGGATCTGAGCCGGCTCGAGAACAGCTTTCTGCTGCAGGCCTATGCGGTCTGCCATTCGCGCTTCCTGGTCGCCGGCCCGTCCGGTCCGGTGGCGCTGGGCTGGGGTTTCCAGGTGCCGATCGCGGTCGTGGACGCCACGGACTGCCATGGCGGATGGGGAGATTCGGAGCAGGTGATCCTCACGCACGAGGTCACGACACCCGACGGCCGCAAGCTCATGAACCGCGCGCTGTTCGAGGCCGGCCTGCTCGATTACGTGGCGCTCGCCAGGAAGATACGGGACGGCGAGAACTATCGGGTCCGCAAGAACAGCGTCGAGGAGCTGACGGCCGCGGCGCGCTTCCTGTTCGATCGCACCGCGGACACGCAAGGCTGGCGTCCGGCCCTTCGGCGGCCGGCGGCGGCGCGGCCGAACCGTTTCGTCTGGCCGCCGCAAACGCATGACAATCTGCGGTTCCTGGGCGAGTGATCGGACTGAGCCAAAGGCGCCGGGGCGGCCGCTCCCGGCATCGAAGAGGAGAGGCGTTGGCGGACGACAGCAAGGCGCCCTATTTCGATCCCAAGAGCGTTCCCCTGAACGCGCGCTATCGCGATATCGGCCGCAGCGCCGAGCGGCCCTTCATGATCTTCGCGACCCTGCTCGTCCTGGAGCTCGGCGACCTCGTCTCCAAGGTCGTGTTCCTGTCCACGCTCAAGGAGCAGTTCGACCACGCCCGGCTGATCGTGCGCTATCGCGCGCTGCGCTCCTATAGCGCCGAGGTCGTCGCCCTTTCGCCCAACATCGACCATGCCACGCCGCTTCCGGGCGAGCGCCCGAAATGGCTGGGGCGACGGCTGCCGGACATGCGGCCCTGGCTGCCGCTGGGGCGCGGGACGCTCGGCCGCGAGGGGAAACGGGAGGCGTTCTACGATCTCGTCGTCACCGAATCGATGATGCCTGTGCAGAGCGTCCACACCTTCGAACGCCCCGCCATCCTGCGCATCCCGCCCGAGCGGGAGGATGGGCTGCGCCGCCGGCTGATCGGGCTCGGCCTCGACCCCGGCCGCTGGTATGCGACGCTGCACTACCGGGCGGGCAACTACGAACCCACGCGCAACAGAAGCCCGATCCGCAACAGCGACCCCGAGAGCTATCGCCAACTCGCCGACTTCATCATCGACGGGCTGGGCGGGCAGGTCGTGCAGCTTGGCCATCCCGAGATGCGCGCTTTTCCCCCGCGCCCCGGCTTCGTGGACCTGAGCCGGCTCGAGAACAGCTTTCTGCTGCAGGCCTACGCGGTCAGCCATTCGCGCTTCCTGGTCGCCGGCCCGTCCGGTCCCGTCGCGCTGGGCTGGGGCTTCCAGGTGCCCACCGCCGTCGTGGACGCCACCGACGGCCATGGCGGATGGGGGGATGCGGAACAGGTGATCCTCACCCACGAGGTCACGACGCCCGACGACCGCGTGCTCATGAACCGCGCGCTGCTCGAGGCGGGCCTCCTCGACAAGGACTTGCTCGCCAGGAAGATCCAAGCGGGCGAGAACTATCGGGTCCGCAAGAACAGCGCCCAAGAGCTGGCGGCCGCGGCGCGCTTCCTCTTCGAGCGCACGACGGACACGGAAGGCTGGCGTCCGGCCCTTCGGCGGCCCTCGGCGGCGCGGCCGAACCGTTTCGTCTGGCCGCCGCAAACGCATGACAATCTGCGGTTTCTGGGCGAGTGACCCGGTTGCAGCCGCGCGGCCGATCCTCTAGGTTCGGCCTCCTCCGAGCCATTGCGAAAGTCTGTCCCACCGCAGGTCCATGGCGCCCGAGCGGATTCCATTCCAAGACACCTTGTTTGGCACCGGGTGCTTCGAAGCGGTCACGGCCGAGTTCGCCGACAGCCCAAACATGATCGGCAACACCGTCGCCAACGCCCAAAGCGAAGCCATTCTCGGGGAGTCACAGTAATGGCGGAAGTCGATCTGCTGCGCGCCTTGCCGAAGACCAAGCGGAACATCCAGAAGCGCAAGGAGGCGAAGGACCCGGCCGTGATCGCCATCGCCAAGCAGTATGGCGAGATGTATTTCGACGGGCCCCGCGAATACGGCTATGGCGGCTACCGCTATGACGGGCGCTGGGTGCCGGTGGCGCGCGACATCGTCGCGCATTTCGGGCTCAAGCCCGGCATGCGCGTGCTCGATGTGGGTTGCGGCAAGGGGTTCCTGGTCAAGGACCTGATGCAGGTCTGTCCCGGCCTGGAGGCGTTCGGTCTCGACATTTCGCTCTATGCTCTCATGCATTGCGAGCCGGAGTTGGTCGGGCGGTTGCATCTGGGCACCGCGGAAAAGATGCCGTTCCCGGACAACAGCTTCGACTGCGTGCTCTCCATCAACACGGTGCACAACTTCCCGCGGCCGCGCGCCATCACGGTCATGCGGGAAATCCAACGATTGTCGGGGGGCAGAGCCTTCGTTCAAGTTGACAGCTATTACACGCCGGAGCAGAAGGAAATCTTCGAGAGCTGGGTCTTGACGGCGGAGTTTCACGACTACCCCGCCGGCTGGATCAAGCTCTTCGAGGAAGCGGGCTATACCGGCGACTATTACTGGACGATCATCGAGTAGGGTGCATGAGCACCCAGACTTGGAGAACGCTGATGCAACCCTCGCCCTTCACCTAACCTCTCCCCTCTCCCGTGACGGGAGAGGGGAGAGGGAGGGACCCGATGCGTAGCATCGGGAGGGTAAGGGATGAGGCCGAGCGAGGCATCTCCAATAGTCGATAACGAAGGCGACGCTTCGCGAGTATCGGGTGAACCTTATGAACCAAACGGCCAAGACGCTCGTTCCCCCGCTCTCGAACGCGTTCGACGCCGCCCAGGCGCGAGCACGTTGCCGGCGCTATCGCCGGCGCATCCTGGAGATCTCGCAGCAGGTGAGCGCGCTGCACGTCGCGCCGGCCTTTTCCTGCACCGAGATCACGGACGCGATCTATCACGGGCTGATGCGGCGGGCGCCGGATGGCTCGTTCCACGACGTCTTCCTGATGTCGAAGGGGCATGGCTGCGTGATCCAGTACGTGATCCTGGAGGACCTCGGCATCCTCACGCGCCAGGATCTCGACCTCTATTGCAAGCGCGGCGGCCGGCTGGGCGCCCATCCCGATTTCGGCACGCCGGGGATCTCGGCCTCCACCGGCTCGCTCGGCCACGGGCTCGGCATCGCCGCCGGCCAGGCCTATGCGGAGAAGTTGAAGGGTTCGGACGTCCTGATTTATTGCGTCCTTTCCGACGGCGAGTTCCAGGAAGGCTCGACCTGGGAAGCGATGATGATGGCCGCCAACCTGAACCTCTCGAACCTGGTCGCGTTCGTGGATAACAACGATTTCTCCGGCCTCGAGCGGATGAGCGAAGGCCACAAGGCCTTTTATCCGCTGACCGAGAAGTTCGAGTCCTTCGGCTGGCAGGCGGTGGAAGTGGATGGGCACGACGGCGCGGATCTGTTCACGGCGGTGGCGCGGCGGCGCCGCGGCGACCGGCCGCTGCTGGTGGTCTGTCGGACCGTCAAAGGCAAGGGGGTCTCCTTCATGGAGCATGTCCCCATCTGGCATTACCGCTCGCCCAACGCGGCCGAGTACCGGCAGGCGCTGGCGGAGCTCGGGGAAGAGCTCCCATGAGAAACAAGTTCGCCGAGACCTTCTACGAGCTGGGCAAGGCGGACCCGCGGCTTTGCATCGTGGTCGCCGACATCTCGCCGGCCGGCTCCATCGCCCGCTTCCGGCAGGAGTTCCCCGCGCGCTTCGTCAACACCGGCGTGGCGGAGCAGATCATGATCGGCATGGTCGCCGGCATGGCGCAGCGGGGCTTGAAGCCCTTCGCCTACACCATCGCCACCTTCTCGCTCTACCGGCCGTTCGAGATGGTCCGCGACGATCTGTGCTATCAGAACCTGCCCGTCACCATCGTCGGGATCGGCGGCGGCGTCACCTATTCGACGCTGGGCGCCACCCACCACGCGCAGGAGGACGTCAGCCTCGCTTGCGCCGTGCCCAATCTCTCGGTGGTGGCGCCCTGCGATCCGGCTGAGACCGCCGCGGCCACGCGATGGTGCGCGGGCCAGGAGCGGGGGCCGGTCTATTTGCGCCTCGGCAAAGCCGGCGAGCCGGACCTCACCCAAAACGCGCCCGAGCCCTGGGCGTTCGGCAAGGTCCGGATGATCCAGCCGGGCGAGGATGTCTGCATCCTCTCCTATGGCCCGATCATGAAGCGGGCCTTCGCCGTGGCCGATCGCTTCGAGGCCGCGGGCAAGAGCGCTGCGGTCATGTCGGTCCACACGCTCAAGCCCCTGGACGAGGCGCGGATCGAGCAGGTTCTCGCGAGCTTCGAGCGTGTGGTGGTGATCGAGGAATGCGCGCCCAATGGCAGCCTCTCGATGCGCGTGCAGCAGATCGCCTGGAAGGCGCGCGCGTCCTGCCGGCTGGACTGCTTCACGCTCCAGGACGAATTCAAGCACTGCTATGGCAGCCACGACGATCTGCTGGACGAGCACGGGCTCGCCGTGCCGGCCATCTGCGCGCAACTCGGGCTGCGGTGAGCGCCCCATCGAAAGCGTCATTGCGAATGAGGCCGCCCGTGAGAGCGCTTGTCATCGGCGCTGACGGGACGATCGGGCGCGCCCTGATGGACGCCCTGCGCCGGCGCGGCGATGTCGCGATCGGCACGACGCGGCGCATGGCGGCGGGGGACGGGCCGGCGACGCTCTTTCTCGATCTGGCCGATCCGCGTGCGGCAGACAGCGTTCCCCTGCCGGACGCGGACGTCGCCTACTTCTGCGCGGCCATGACCAGCTTCAGCGATTGCCGTTCGCAGCCCGAGCTGGCGCAGCGGGTCAATGTCGAGGCGCCCGTCGCGCTGGCGCAAGAGCTGGTGTCGCGCGGCGCCCGGGCGATTCTGCTCTCGACCGGCGCCGTGTTCGATGGCCGAAGTCCGCGGGTTCCCGCGAGCCGGCCGACCGGACCGACGACCGCCTATGGCCGCTTCAAGGCCGATGCCGAACGGGCCTTCCTGGCGCTGGGCGCGGCCGCCTGCGTCGTGCGCCTGACCAAGGTGCTGGTGCCGACCCTGCCCTTGTTCGTCGGCTGGATCGAGGCGCTCGGGCGCGGCGAGACCGTCAGCGCCTTTTCCGACATGGGCATCTCGCCCATTAGCCTCGAGGATGCGGTTTCCGGCCTCCTCGCCGTGGCCGACGTCCCGGGCGGCGGCATCTACCAGCTCTCGGGCGCGACGGACATCAGCTATGCCGACGCGGCGCGCCATCTGGCCCGGCGGCTCGGCTTCGGTCCGGACCGGGTGGCGGCGGTCCGCGCCGTCGACAACGGCATCCCGCCCGAGCAGGCGGTGCTCTTCACCTCCCTCGATCCGGCGCGTATGGTCGCGCTGACCGGCCGGCCGGCGCCGGGCCCGTTCGATGTGCTCGATCGCGTCTATGGCCCGGTTATCGCCGCGGCCCTCGCGGCGAAGCAGAAGGCGTCATGATCGCTTCCCTTGCTGCCGGATTCCTTTGCCAGATTTGCGGCGGGCACGGCCTGGAGCCGCAAGGCGAATTCGCGTCGCTGCCGCGCGTGACCTCCGACTGCAAGCCCTGGCCGGCGGGCGGCAGGCTCGCCGCCTGCCACGACTGCGGCGCCATCCAGAAGATTCCCGACGACGCGTGGCGGGACGAGATCCGGCGCATCTACGGCGCCTACGCGATCTATCAGCTCTCTGAAGGTGCCGAGCAGGTCGTCTTCACCGCCGCCGACGGCATCGCCTCGCCGCGCTCGCGCGTCCTGGTCGATTTCATTGCCCGCACGATCGAGCTGCCGGCTATGGGCAGGCTCATCGATATCGGCTGCGGCAACGGCGCGGCGCTGGCGAGCTTCTCGAAATTGCTGCCGCGCTGGGAGCTCTACGGCAACGAGCTTTCCGACAAGGCGTTGCCCGAGCTGCGGAAGATCCCCAATTTCGTCGCGCTCTACGGCACTGCCGATCTGGAGCAGGTTCCCGGGCGCTACGATCTGGTGTCGATGATCCATTCGCTGGAGCATATGCCGGCGCCTCTGTCCACGCTGAAAGCGGCGGCGCGGCTGCTCGAGGATCGGGGCGCCCTCTTCATCGAGGTGCCCGACATCGAAAGCTCGCCCTTCGACCTCCTGGTGGCGGACCATCTCTGCCACTTTTCCGCCGATACGCTTCGCCATCTCGCGAGCCGAGCCGGTCTGGCGGCGACGGCGCTGACCACCACGGTGCTGGGCAAGGAGATCACCTTCCTCGGCCGGCATGGCGACGGTGCGGTGCCGCGCCCCGATCCGGCGGCGGGTCTCCGGGTCGCCCGCGCCACGCTCGCCTGGCTCAAGGCCGTGCTGGATCGGGGCCGCGCGCTGTCAGCCGAAGGAAACTTCGGCATCTTCGGCACCTCGATCTCGGGGATGTGGCTCTATGGGGCGCTTGGCGGCCGGGTCGATTTCTTCGTGGACGAGGACGCGACGCGCATCGGCCGCCGCTATGACGGCAAGCCGATCCTCTCGCCCCGGGACGCGCCGGCGGATGCGACCGTCTATGTTCCTCTGACGCCCGCCGTCTCGGGCAAGGTCGTGGCGCGACTCTCCGGCCTCAAGGCGCGGTTCGTGGCGCCGCCGGATTGGCCTTGAGGACAAGCTATAGGCGGCCCGCTTCTCCGTGTGATCGCCTTGATCGACGCCGTCCCCGTTCCGGAATTGATCAGCCGATCCGCTCGCGGTTCATGTGCAGCCAGAGCGCGAAGGCGTCGTAGGGCGTGACCGGCGCGAGCGCCTGGATCGCCTCCGGCGGGATCACGCGCATCTCGGCCCCTTCGTGCAGGCTGAGCGAGGCCACCGTCTCGGCCGCCAGGATCACCTCGAAGAAGGCGCGCGTGGTCCGGCCGCAGCCGGGCCGGTTCCAGTCGAAATCGACGCGGGTGAAATAGCGCGCGGCGCCGGGCGCGAGATCGAGGCCGATCTCCTCGGCAAGCTCGCGGATCAGCGCCGCCTCCTCGCTCTCGCCCGGCTCGATCGCGCCGCCGAAGAGGCCCCAATGGCCGGGGAAGAAGATGTCGGGGCGGTCGTCGCGGCGTTGCAGCAGATAGCCCCGGCCCGGCACCAGGATGACGGCCGCGACCGCGTCGGCGGGCTTGAGCCGCGGGGCGGGCGCTTTGTGCGCTCTGTCGGAGTTGGTTCCGTTCACTGGGAACAACTCTATCGTCGCCCCGGCGAAAGCCGGGGCCCAGGGCCGCCGCACGTCGCTTGCCCCTGGGTCCCCGCTTTCGCGGGGACGACGAAAAATGTGACCGTGCATCGCGCCTTCGCGGGGACGACGATGAGTTGCGACTTCATTTCGCCGAAACGCGCTCCCGACGCCATCACGCGCGCAGGCGGAAGTCCTTGGGGAGCTTGCGGAGCTGGTCGAGATATTTGCGCCCCCACGCCACCATCTCGGCCAGGCCCTCCTGCCAGCCGATCTGCGGCTCCCAGCCGGCGTCGCGCTTGATGGCGCTGCTGTCGAGCCAGTAGCGCGAATCCTGGCCGAGCCGGTCCTCGGTCACCTCGCAGAGCTGCTCGAAGGGGATGCCAAGCGCCTCGGCGCAGAGCTCGACGACGCGGCGGATCGAGGTCGGCTCCTGGGGGCCGGCGTTGTAGATCGTGCCGATCGGCGCCTTCTCGGAGACGAGATAAATGGCGCGCGCGAGGTCGCGGTTGTGGATGTAGGACTTCTCGGCCCGGCCGCCGCCCTGGAGCGGCAGCTTCTCGCCGGTGAGCCCGCATACGATGGCCTTGGGCACGACCCGGTGAAGCTGCTGGCCCGGCCCGTAGGCGTTCGAGGGCCGGATGATGTTCATCGGGAACTTGAGGAACCGGTTGATCGAGATCAGGTGGAAATCGAACCCGACCTTGGACGCGGCATAGGGGCTCGAGGGCTTGATCGGCGTGTCCTCGGTGGCCGGCTTGTCCACCGAGCCGTAGAGCTCGGAGGTGCCGATATGGATGAAGCGCTCGAGCCAGTCGCGCGCCATCAGCTCCTCCGCGAGCTTGGCCAGCGCCACGCAGTTGGTCTCGAAGAAGCGCCAGGATTTCTTCCAGGAGGCCGCCCCCTCGCCCTGCGCGGTGAAGTTCACGATCACCTGCGGGCGCTCGCGGTCGAGCAGCTCCATGAGCAGGTCGAGCTCGTAGTTCACGTGATAGGCGTGATAGGCGTAGCGCGGATCGCCGTCGCCGATGCCGAGGGTGAAGCACTCGGCCTTGGGCGGGTTGCGGCCGACCGCGATGACCTTCTCGGGATCGGCGTGGTCCAGGAGATATTTCGAGGTGTGCAGCCCGAAGGATCCCCCGCCGCCCAGAACCGCATATCGCTTGCCTGCCATTAGTGCTCCTTCTTCATACGATGCTGCCCCCTCCCCCTACCCCCTCCCGCGAGGGGAGGGGGTGGATTTAGCAGAAACGCCCTCGCTCTGTCCGCCGCTGCGCCCCAAGCTTTGAAATAGAGCGAAGCGATCACATCGAGTTAGGGGGTAGGGGGAGGGGTGTCACCGCTCACACTGCAGTTGACTGTCGCCGCCGGTATAGCGGGCTGCGGCGGCCTTGTCGCGCTCAAAACCGATCTCGCCCATCAGCCGCCGAACGCCTCGCGATGGACCCGCGCCAGTCCTTCCGCCAGCGGGGTGAAGCGGAAATCCGGAAAGGCCCGTCGGCGCACCGCGGCATCGAAATGCCGGTGGGTGATCGGGCTCTGGCGCGGCGTATGGGCCACCTCCGCCGCGGGGCTGAAGAGCCCGGCCACCAGCCTTGCCAGCGCATCGAACGTCACCGATTGGCCGGTGGCGAGGTTCATGAGGCCGTGGCTGCGGTGCCTCAGCACCGCCCGGATCAGCGCGACCACATCGTCGATCAGCACATGGTCGCGGGTCTCCTCGCCCTGGCCGCCGAGCACGATTTTTCTTTCCTTCTCGGCCATGTGCCGGAAGCGGTTGGCGCCATAGGAGTTGTGCGTATCCGCGGCGCCATAAACGAGCGCACAGCGCAGGATCGCCAGCGGCCCGCGGAACGCCTGCTGCAGCATGAGCTCGCGGGCCCGATGCATGACGCCGTAGAGATCGGACGGGGCGGCCGGGGTCGTCTCCGAGATCAGCCCGTTGTCGTAAGGATAGACCGCGTCCGAGCTCATATAGACCGCATGCGCGACCGGCTGGGCCTGGAGCGCGCCGGCGACCGCCTCGCCCATGCGCAAATTGCGCATGAAGGTGCCGAGGTCGCGGCCCTTGTCCGGGGTCAAAGCCGAAAGAAAGACGAGGGCGTCGTCGGGCCGCAGCAGCTCGGCGAGCCTCGCGCCGGCGTCGGGCGCCGTCAGGTCGAGGTCGGCGGAGGCGAGCGGCAGCGTCGGAACGCCGGCGCTCTTCAGGTCGCGAACGAGCGCACTGCCGATGAAGCCGCGCGCACCCAGCAGCACGACGCGGGCGGGATCGGCGGGCGGATCGAGGCGGTGTTCGATGGTCACGACGGCTCCGGCGCTCCGAGAACGGCTTGCTCGAGGCCCGCGGCGCGGCAGGCGGCGGGATCGAGCATGCGATAGGGATCGAGCACGATGCGGCCCTTCATGGCGGCCGCGACATCGCCGGGCGCCACGCTCCTGAACTCGGGCCAGGGGGTGAGGATCGCGAGCGCGTCCGCATCGCGGCAGGCGTCGAGCGGGTCCAGCGCCTGGGCGATCCCCGAATGGAACCGGGGATCGGCCGCGACCTTGGGATCGTAGGCCCGGACCCGCGCGGGCCCGAGCCCGGCCAGGAAGGCCAGCGCCGGCGAGTTCTTGGTCGAGCGGGTGTTCTCCTTGTAGGCGAGGCCCCAGAGCGCGACGCGCGGCTCCTTCACGCGGTCCCGCACCAGCTCGCCGAAGCGCAGCAGCGGCCAGGTCTTGCGGTGGCGGCTGTTCGCGAGCATCGCCCGGATGGCACCGGCGTCGGCGCCCGTGGCGTCGGCGAGCCTCGTCACGGTCACGAGATCGCGCTCGATATTGCCGCCCGAGAGGCCGAGGCCTGGCGTCAGATAGGCATGCGGGCCGATGCGCCGGTCGAGCTTCAGCGTCGGCACGATCTCCGCCCAGTCGGCGCCGACCCCTTCGGCGAGCTCGGCCAGCGTATTGGCCACCGTGACGCTGGCGGCGAGGCAGCAATTGATGGCGATCTTCGCGAGCTCGGCGCTCTCGTAGCGCATCGGCAGGATCGGGCAGCCGAAGCGCTCGAGGAAGCCGCGATAGGCCGGCGGCAGGGGTTGCGCCGGGTCGGCGCAGCCGAGGATGAAGCGCTCGGGCTCGAGCGCGCGCTCGAAGGCGCGGCCGAAGACCAGGGTCTCGACCTGGTAGTAGATCGCGCCGTCGCCCTGCGCCCGCGTGAAGCCCGGAGGCACCTGGCTCAACAGCACCCGCGTGCGGCCCTTGGCGGCCTGCCCGACGATGCCGAGCAGGCGGCGGACCGGCTCGAGGTCGCTCCGGCCGTCGTCGCCGGTGGGAACGTCCGGCGCGACATAGATCGGGTCGCAGGCCGCGAGCGCCGCCGGGTCGCTCGAAAAACGGATGCGGCCCCGATGCGCGTTCCATATCTCCGCGAGCCTCGGCTCGTCGATGGGGAAATCGCCTTTGCTCAGCCGCGCGACGAGATCGGGGTCGGGGTCGAAGGCGAGCGTCGTGCAGCCTTTGGCGGCGGCCGCGAGGCTCGACACGAGGCCCAGATGCGTCATGCCCGCGAAGCCGATCATGACGCCAGCGCCTCCGCCGCGAGGTTCCTCAAGGCGCCGTTGATCCAGAGATCGTTGTCGAGATTGTCCGGCCCGCCCGCGGCGCAGAGCGCCTTGAAGTGGGCGTATTCCGCGACCCAGGTCGGGTCGGGCTGGACCAGCGTCTCCGCGCGCTCGTCGGGCCGGCCGCTCGGGAGCCGGCGCTCGCGGACCGTGAAGGTGGTCGGGCCCCATTTGCACAGCGACTCGATATGGGCGCTGCCCTTCTCGGCGAAGAGGTCGCAGGTGAAATGATTGCGCCAGGAGCAGAGCGTCATCTCCAGCTCGATCGTGGGCGGGCCCGGCGAGCGCAGCACGACATGGTCGAAGGCGCGGTTCTCGAACCGGTCGGCCGACACCACGCGGAACGGCGAGGACGGCGGCGCGCCCAGCCAGAAGAGGATCGTGTCGAGCAGGTGGGAGCCCAGATCGGGGAGCACGCCGGCGCCGGTGTCACGCCAGGCCGAGTCGCGCACGAGCCGCGCCGTGCCGTTGCCGTAGAACAGCCTGAGGCGGTAAAGCCGGCCGAGCTTGCCGCTTTCGATCAGCTCGCGCATCCGCATGAAATGCGGCTCGAACCGATGGTTGTAAGCGGTGTAGAGGACCGCCGAGCGCGCCCGCGCGCGATCGCGCAGCGCGGCGATCGCCGCATCCGTGGCGGCGATCAGCGGCTTCTCGACCAGCGCGTGTTTGCCGTGCGAGGCCAGATGGTCGAGGATCGCCAGCTTCGGCTCGTCCGGCGTGCAGACCAGCGCCGCGTCGTAAGCCGCGACCGGAACGTCCTCGATCCGGCGGTAACCGGCCTCGGGATGGACCGGGTCGACGGTGGCCGCGAGCTCCGCGCCGGCGACCGCCCGGCGCTTCTGCCCCTGCACCCCAAGCCCGACAACGACGACACGCATTTCGGCTATGATTCCTGCGCAGTTGAACCGGCCCGGTCTGCTTGACAAGCCGAAACCGACGGGGGTTTATAGCCGATCATGCGTCCCACCCCAAAGCCCCCGAATAACATGAATCCGGCGGCCAGCGGCCCCGTGACCCGCGATCCCGTCAATCAGCATCTGCTGGAGGTCCGCGCCGAGATCGGCGACACCCGCCTGGGGCTGATGAACAATCAGTGCTGGCACGAGGACCCGCGGCGCATGCTGTTCTCGATGTCGCGCTACAAGTTCGTCAGCAAGATGTTCAGCGGGCGCAAGAACGTGCTCGAGGTCGGCTGCGGCGACGGCTTCATGGCGCGGATCGTGCGGCAGGAGGTCGGGCGGCTCACCATCACGGACTACGATCCGCTCTTCATCGAGGAGTTCAACGCGACCCGGGATCCCGCCTGGCCGATCGAGGCGCGCACGCACGACATGCTGGCCGGTCCGCTCGCCGGCGGGTTCGACGCGGCCTACAGCCTCGATGTGCTCGAGCATATCGCCGCCGACCGCGAGGACGCCTTCCTCGGCAATATCGCGGCCTCGCTCACGGACGAGGGCGCGCTCATCGTCGGCATGCCGTCGCTGGAGAGCCAGGCCTACGCCTCGCCCTTGAGCCGCGCCGGCCACGTCAACTGCAAGACCGCACCGGATCTCAAAGCGACGATGGAACGTCACTTCGCGCAGGTCTTCATCTTCTCGATGAACGACGAAGTCGTGCATACGGGGTATCACAAGATGGCGCATTATCTCCTGGCGCTCTGCTGCGGCAAGAAGGCGGGGCCGCGATGAGCCACGCGCGCGCGTTCTTCGCCGAAGCCGAGCAGATCGCCCGCGAGATCGATCATGCCGCCATCGACCGCCTGGCCCAGGAGCTCGCGGCGCTGCGGGAGCGGCAAGGCCGCCTCTTTCTGCTCGGCGTGGGCGGCAGCGCCGGCAATTGCAGCCACGCCGTCAACGATTTCCGCAAGCTGTGCGGCATCGAGGCCTATACGCCGACCGACAACGTGTCGGAGCTGACGGCGCGCACGAACGACGAGGGCTGGGACACGGTGTTCGAGGGCTGGCTCGAGATCAGCAACGCCAACGACAAGGATGCGATCCTCGTCTTCTCCGTCGGGGGTGGCGATGCGGAGAGGAACGTGTCGCCCAATCTCGTGAAGGCGATCGACGCGGCGAAGCGACGCGGCGCCAAGGTCTTCGGCATCGTCGGCCGCGCCACCGGCTATACGGCCCGGCAGGGCGATCTCGTGATCGTGGTGCCGGCCGTCAACGCTGCGCATGTCACTCCGCACAGCGAGGCGTTCCAGGCCGTGGTGTGGCATTGCCTCGTCTCCAATCCGGTCCTGCAGCGCAAGGCGACCAAATGGGAGAGCGTCGCGGCCCCGAAGGCGCCGCCGCGATGACCGCTGCGGCGCGGCAGCGAGCCGTGTTCTTCGATCGCGACGGGACGCTCAACCGGACGGTGCTCAGGAACGAGCAGCACGGACCGCCCGCGGATACGACCGAGCTGGTTCTCATGCCGGGCGCCGAGGCGGCGCTCATGAGGCTGAAGGCCGCGGGCTTCTTTCTCGCCGTGGTCACCAACCAGCCCGATGTCGCCAAGGGATTGACGACAAGGGGAAAGGTCGAAGCGATCAACCGCTGGCTCGCCGCCCGGCTGCCGATCGACCATGTCGAGGTCTGCTGGTGCCTTGAGGGCGCGGATTGCAAGTGCTATAAGCCGCTGCCCGGCATGCTGCGCGCTGTGGCCGCACGCCACAATATCCAACTGGATCAGAGCTTTATGGTGGGGGACCGTTGGCGGGATGTCGGTGCCGGGAAGGCCGCCGGCTGTTTCACCATATGGTTGCGCAACGATTATGACGCCCTGCGGGAGCCGCCCGACTGGACGGTGTCCTCGCTCACCGAGGCGGCCGACGTGATCCTGGAACAATCTCGACAGACCCGCTGACCGATGGAAGCCGTGCCCTCGATTTCCGACCTGCGGATCAAGATCTTCGCCGACGGTGCCGACCTGAACGGCATTCGCGAGATGTACGCCAAGCCCTTCATCCGGGGCTTCACCACCAACCCCACGCTCATGCGCAAGGCCGGCGTCAAGGACTACCGCGCCTTCGCGCGCGAGGTCGTCGCGGCCGTGCCCGACCGGCCGATCTCCTTCGAGGTGTTCGCCGACGATCACGCGACGATGGAGGCGCAGGCGCTCGAGATCGCCTCCTGGGGCGCCAACGTCAACGTGAAGATCCCGATCACCAACACGAAGGGGCAGTCCTCGGTGCCGCTGGTCGAGCGGCTGGCACGCCGCGGCGTCGCGGTCAACGTCACCGCGATGTTCACGCTCGATCAGGTGCGCGACACGCTCGCGGCCTTGTCGCCCGAGACACCCGCCATCCTCTCGATCTTTGCGGGCCGCATCGCCGACAGCGGCCGCGACCCGATGCCGATCATGGCCGAGGCGGTCAGGCTGGCGGCGTCGAGCCGGCCGAAGGCCGAGGTGCTGTGGGCGAGCCCGCGCGAGGTGCTGAACCTCTTTCACGCCGATGCCTGCGGCTGCCACATCATCACCGTCACCAACGATCTCTTGAGCAAGCTGGGATCGGTCGGAAAGGATCTGGAGCGCTTCTCGCTCGAGACCGTGGAGATGTTCTGGCGCGACGCCGCCGCCGCCGGATACAGCATTTCGACAGGCACGCAGGACGAGACGCCGGAGCCGGCTCTCGCGAATGGAGCTCGGCCATGAGGTTCAAGAACATCCTGGTCACGGGCGGCGCCGGCTATGTCGGGTCGCTGCTGGTGCCGCAGCTGCTCGATCTGGGATATCGCGTCACCGTCTACGACATCATGTATTTCGGCGATTATTTCCTGCCGAGGGACAACCCGAACCTGCGCGTCGTCGCGGGCGATATCCGCGACACCGCCAAGCTGGCGAAGGCCTTCCAGGGCCAGGACGCGGTGATCTCGCTCGCCTGCATCTCCAACGACGCGAGCTTCGAGCTCGACGAGCGGCTCTCGACCTCGGTCAACATGGACGCCTTCGAGCCGATGGTGATCGCGGCCAAGGGCGCCGGCGTACGGCGCTTCATCTATGCCAGCTCCAGCTCGGTCTACGGCGTCTCGGACAAGCCGGACGTGACGGAAGATCATCCGCTGGTGCCGCTCACGCTTTACAACAAGTACAAGGGCCTGTGCGAGCCGCTGCTGTTCAAGCACCAGTCGCCCGATTTCGTCTGCGTGACGATCAGGCCGGCGACGGTGTGCGGCTACGCGCCGCGCCAGCGCCTGGATCTCAGCGTCAACATCCTGACCAACCACGCCGTCAACAACGGCAAGATCACGGTGTTCGGCGGCACGCAGCTCCGTCCCAACCTGCACATCCAGGATATGTGCGACCTCTACAAGCTGCTGCTCGATCTGCCGGACGAGAAGATCGCCGGCGAGACCTTCAATGCCGGCTACCAGAACATGAGCATCATGGATATCGCGCGCACGGTGCGCGAGGTGGTAGCGAAGGAGTTCCCGGATCGGGCCAATATCGAGATCGTCACGACACCGACCGACGACATCCGCAGCTATCACATCAACTCCGACAAGATCCGGCGCATGCTGGGGTTCGCGCCGCGCCATACGGTGGAGGACGCCGTGCGCGACCTCTGCCGCGCATTCAAGGCGGGCAAGCTGCCCAACAGCATGACCGACGACCGCTATTTCAACGTCCGTCGCCTGAAGGCGCTGCAAGCCGCATGAGCGGAAAGCCTCTGGCCGTCGTTACCGGCGGGGCGGGCTTCATCGGCAGCCATATGGTGGATCTGCTGATCGAGCGCGGCTTCCGCGTGCATGCGATCGACAATCTGGTCGGCGGCAATGCCGCCAATCTCGCGCAGCACGCGGGCTGCGCCGACGTGATCCTGGAGCGCCGCGACGTCCGCGAGGTCCAGCCGGACGACTCGTCCTTCCGCGGCGCGCGCTTCGTCTTCCATTTCGCCGGCATCGGCGACATCGTGCCCTCGATCGAGCGGCCGGCGGAATACATGTCCGCCAATGTGCAGGGAACGGTCGCCGTGCTCGAGGCGGCACGCCATACCGGCGTGCAGAAGTTCGTCTATGCGGCATCCTCCTCCTGCTACGGCATCGCCGCGACGCCGACGCGCGAAGATCACCCGATCAATCCGCTCTATCCCTATGCCTTGTCCAAGTACATGGGCGAACAGGCCGCCTTTCATTGGCACAAGGTGTATGGGCTGCCGGTGAACTCGATCCGCATCTTCAACGCTTACGGCACGCGCTCGCGCACGTCGGGCGCCTATGGCGCGGTGTTCGGCGTGTTCCTGCGCCAGAAGCTTGCCGGCAGGCCCTTCACGGTCGTGGGCGACGGGACGCAGCGCCGCGACTTCGTCTACGTCACCGACGTGGCGCGGGCCTTCCTCGCCGCTGCGGAAACCAATCGCGTTGGCGAATTCTGGAATCTGGGCGGCGGCAATCCGCAGTCAGTCAACCGGCTGGTCGAGCTGCTCGGAGGGGACAAGGTTTTCATTCCGAAGCGCCCGGGCGAGCCGGATGTGACCTGGGCCGATATCGGCAAGATCCAGCGCGAGCTGGGGTGGAGCCCCGCCGTCAGCTTCGAGGAAGGTGTGGCGCGCGTGGTCGCTGCGATCGATTATTGGCGCGAAGCGCCGCTGTGGGACCCACAATCGATCGCGGGTGCCACGGAAAAGTGGTTCCGATTCATGCAGCGGGCGGGCCAGGGGAACGGATAGATCATGGACGCGCAAAGCCGCAAGCTGGTGAGCCACAAGATCAAGAGTGCTGCGGAGATCGCCGCACTCCTGGGGCCGCGCCCGCGGGCCAAGAAGGTCATCATGTGCCACGGCACCTTCGACGTGGTGCATCCGGGCCACGTCCGCCATCTGCTCTATGCCAAGAGCAAGGCCGACGTTTTGGTGGCGAGCATCACCGCCGACGCCCATGTGACGAAGGCGTCGCTCCGGCCCTACGTCCCGCAGGATTTGCGGGCGATCAACCTGGCCGCGCTGGAGGCCGTCGACTATGTCGTCGTCGACCCAAATCCGACGCCGGTCGAGAACCTGAAGATCATCCAGCCGGACTACTACGCCAAGGGCTACGAATATTCCGGCGGGCATAATCCCAAGACCCAGGAGGAGATCCGGACGCTCGAGAGCTTCGGCGGCGAGATCCTCTTCACGCCGGGCGACATCGTCTATTCCTCGTCGCGCCTGATCGAATCCGGTCCGCCGGACATCGGCGTCGAGAAGCTGATGTTGCTGATGGAGGGCGAGGGGCTCGAGTTCCGCGACCTCTACGACGCCTTGGACAGCCTCAAGGGAGTCCGCGTCCACGTGGTGGGCGACACCATCGTGGACAGCCTCACTCACTGCAGCATGATCGGCGGCATGACCAAGACGCCGACCATGAGCGTTCTCTATGAAAACAAGATGGACTATGTCGGTGGCGCCGGCATCGTCGCCAAGCATCTGCGCGCCGCGGGCGCGGAGGTGACGTTCTCGACAGTGCTCGGCGACGATGCTCTCAAGGATTTCGTGCTGGCGGATCTCGGGAAGGCGGGCGTGAAGGCGCGCGCCATCGTCGATCCGACCCGGCCGACGACGAACAAGAATGCCATCGTCGCCGGCGGCTACCGGCTGCTCAAGATCGATACGCTCGACAATCGCTCGATCTCCGACAAGATCGTCGACGCGTTCCGGCGCGACATCGCCGAGGTCGAGGCGGATATCGTCTGCTTCAGCGACTTCCGGCACGGGCTCTTCAATCGAGCGACAGTGCCTCCTCTGACGGAGGCGATTCCGGCCGGCCGCATGCGCGTCGCCGACAGCCAGGTCGCCAGCCGCTGGGGCAATATCCTCGAGTTCCAGGGGTTCGACTTGATTACGCCCAACGAGCGCGAAGCGCGATTCGCGCTGGGCGATCAGGACTCGGCGATTCGGCCGCTCGCCACGGCGCTGTTCGATCAGGCGCGCTGTCGCACGCTCATCCTCAAGCTCGGCGACCGCGGCATTCTCACCTACCGCACGCGGCCGCCGGGCGATGATCCGCGCACGGTCGTGGCGCTCGACAGCTTCGCCAACAAAGTGGTCGATCCCGTGGGTGCCGGCGACGCGCTCCTGGCCTATGCCACGTTGGTGCTGTTCGCGAAAGGCAGCGACGTTCTGGCCGCCATTCTCGGCAATATCGCGGCGGGGGTGGAATGCGGGATGGAAGGGAACGAGCCGGTTACGCCTGACGCCGTGCGTCAACGTATCAAGGAGCTCGAGCGGGTCGCCAACCTTTCCTAGGCGCTGCCGCGCCCCCGTGATCGGCGTGACGCGGCGCCCGCGGAGAGACGCCGCCTAGGGTCGTCTCATCAAATCCCGGATGCGCGCCATGACCTCGGGCAGCTCGTCGGGTAATCGGCGTCCTTGAACGGGAAACGGATCGCCGAACCAGACCGCATGGCCTTCCCTGATCATGAGCCGGTGGATCGCCGTCAGATCGCGGTCATGGCCGATCGCGCCAAGCCGGTTTGCGATCTCGCCGACCGCGCGGCGCAGCCGGCGCGACAGACGGACCGGCAACAAAAGCTGCACGGCTCTGGCGAACATCCCGCTGCCCGGCCATGAAGACAGCGGCAGCGGATAGATCGCCAGCGGCCGGCCGAGGCGTGCAATCTCCATCAGCATCGATATGCTGTCGCTGGTGACGATGAAGCGGTCCGCGAGCCCCAGCAACGCGCGATAGGGGTTGCGTCCGTCGTCCGGCATCCAGCGATGCAGGATCGCGCCGGGCGGGAGGTCTTTCTCCAGCGCGGTGACGACTTCCGCGGGCGTGCGCCGGCTCGTCGTGACCACCAATGAGCCGCCTTCCCGGTCCGTGAGCGCCGCCAGATCGCGAGCCAGCCGGGCGGCAACCGCGGCATCGAAGCGCACCGCCTTGGTGCGACCGCCGATCATGACCGCGGTGAGCGGACGACTGAGCCGGTCGAACTCGCTGCGCCACGCGCCGGTCTCGGCGGCGATGGCGGCCTCGTCGACGCGCTGCAGCGGGAAATTAATCCGCAGCAGGTTCGGCCGATGCGGCAGCCGGTACTGCACCGAGGCGACTGCCAAGTCGAAGCGGCGCAGCAGCCGCTTGGGCGGGCCGATCAAGACGATCTTCGTCTTTCCTCGCGAGTGCTCCTGGATCCACAGCGCCACCATGGACATGCGCCGGCCGATGGTGACGACGAGATCCGGCCAGGGCGGTTCCAAGGGATCGGAACGAGCCAGGTCCAGATGATGCAAAGAGGCCGCGACCCTGGGCTTGCCCATGACGTAGGGCTCGCGGACGGTCACGCGCTTCACCTGGTAGGGCCAGGGCAGAGCGTCGGCCACCACCTGCAGCTGCGCGTTGTCGCCGGTCTTGTCCGACATGACGAGCCAGACCAGCGGGTCCCGGCCGATCGGGGGCGCCGGTCGATCGCTTCGTTTCGGCTCGATCGGGCCCTGGACATTCGTGGCGGGGAAGACCGACATGCTCGGCGGCTGGTTGGTCGTCAAACCGAGGGCCGCGCTCGCAAGGCGCCGTTCCCGGCCGACAAGCCCGTGACGGAACAGGACGCATCGTGCGGCCGCGCCATCGGCTTGTGAACCGCATCCATGCCGAGAAGCGCACGCACGCGCGCCACCGCCCGATCCATGTCGTCGAGCGGCGCGAAGCGCCAGGGCGAAGGGTTGGGGTCGCCCAGCCACCGGGCCCGGCCGGACGCGACGAAGATGTCCTGAACCAGGCGGATGTCGCGGCTGCGGTTCAAGCGCCAGGGCGGCAGCCCGATCGCGAAGGCGTAATGCAGCCCGAGCACCCCCTGGTCCTTGAGGCGCGACCAGCGCCACCACTGGCGCACCTTCTTGTCGGCCGAACGGGGCCCGCGCATGGCCGCGGGGCCGCTGCCGAACTCGAAGATATGGACCGGCCGCTGCCGGCTGCAGGCCTCGGCCAGCATCGACATGCTGTCACCGGTGACGATGAAGGCGTCGGCCAGCGCGAGAAAGCCCAAGTAAGGATTCTCGGCATCGGCCGGCTGCCAGCGATGGAAGCGGCAAGGCACGTCGATGGCAGCTTCGAGCGCGGCCATGGCGGCGCGGCCGGTCCGCGCGCTCGTGCTCACCATCAGGGACGCGCCCTGCGAGCGCGCGAGAGCACTCGCCTCCCTCCCCAGCCGGCGCGCGCTTTCGCGGCTGAAGATGTAAGGACCGCTCGAGCCGCCCACCAGCACGGCAATGCGGGGTCCGGGCAGCCCTTCGAGGCGCGGCGCCCAGAGCCGGGCCGCCTCGGCCAAGCGCTCTGGCGTGACGCGATGCAAGGGAAAACTGTTGTGCAGCACGTTCGGATGAGCCGGCAGCCGGAACTGGGGCGTGGTGATGGCCAGATCGAGCTCATCCGGCGGCGTCCAGTAGCGGCCGATCAGGACGATGCGGGTCCGGCCGCCCGACTGCTCGCGAATCCACTTCGCCGGCGTCTCATTCTGGCGTCCGGCCATGATGACGAGGTCGGGCCAGGGCGGCTCGAGCGGGCTCGAGCGTCGCCGATCGAGGCCTGCCAGCGTCGCCTGTCCTCTGAGCGCGAAATAAAGCTCGTGCCAGCGGAACTTGGTCTCCTTGACCACGAACGGCCAGCCCAGCGCCTCGGCGAGACCCAGGCTCTGCGCGTGATCGCCGGCGCGGTGGCATTTGAGGACCCAGACATTGGGCTGCCGTTTGGCCGCGCTGTCGGCCAGGCTCGCATCCAGGTCGGCGATCCTCGCCGTTGCTCTGCCGTCCAGCCGCTCAAGCATTCCGGGCATAGGCGCCTTCGGCGTCCTTGCGCGGCATGTCGGGAACGAAACGCCCCCGGCATAAATGATTCGTCACGGCGATCACCGCGGCCGCCAACAGCAGCCCCACCGGCAGATCGATCAGATAGTGCCAGCGCGCGACCACGGATTCGATGAAGATCCAGAAGAAGGTCAGCGCGATCAGTGGCGCCACCCAAAGCCGCGCCCTGAAGGCGTAATAGACGATGACGAAGGAGGCACCGACATGGAGCGAGGGCATGGCCGCCAGGGGCTCGGCGAAATACTGCCCGCCATGCTGCGCGATCCAGGCGGCGCCCCCTTCCTGCACCTGCCGATAGACATCATACATGGCGAGTTCGGCCTTGGTGGCAAGCGCGTTGGGGCCCTGCTCGTAGATGAACGGGCCGACCGCCGGCGCGATAAGATAGGTCAGCGGCCCCACGATCTCGATCAGCAGCAGCCCGACCATGTTGTGGTAGTGCCAACGCCGCCGCCCCATCGAATGAGCAAGGAACGACAGAACGAAGATGGCGAAGAATGCTGCCTGATACCAGATGTCGGCCGCCGGCAGAACCCGCGCCACGCCCTGGCGCAAGAACACGAACAGATCGATGATCGGCCGCAAGGCCTGATCGATGGCGAAATAGTCCTGGTCATAGAGGCGCGGATTGATGACCGGCACCCACATCTTGATGTTGAAGTGCACATAGATGACCAGAATGAACAGGCCGAGCAGGAAGTAGTCCTGGGCCCCGTGCCGCGCGAGATCGCGCCAGGAGCGCTTCTCGGCGCTGAGGGCGCGGGCCGCGAGCTGCAGGACGAGATAGCTCGCGATGGCGATGATCGGCGGCGTCCAATAGTTGGCGTCGAGCCCCGGGATCTTGCCCGGCTGCGGCACGGTGAAAGGGATGCCCGTGATCTCCGAGATCAAGAGCCCGACAGCGACGAAGCCGAGCGTTATCAGCGTGATGATCGCGACATCGCTCGACGGCAGCAGTTTTCGGACGGGGCGAGGTGCTACGGCCGTCAACGCGACCGGCGGCATGGAGCGATTGCCTTCGGTCTTTTCCCAATTCAGCGCGCGAGGCTCTTCGTTCGGCATGTGAACCATGACATCAGTATCGGGAAGTCGGCCCGGACATTATGTCGCGGCCACGCCGGCTTCACCCCGCCATACGGCCGGAAATGTCCGCTGATCCCCTCCGCCGAGAAACCAACCCGCCCGTGCCGGCATTGCAACCGCCGGTATGGCCCGGCGGCCGACGCGGATGCGCCCGATCATGGTTGCACTCCAGGTCCAACCGATCGGACGCCACACTTACCCCGTCGCCCATCTCGACCGCAAGCCCGCCGCGGGCCGTCGTGGCGAAGTAACGCATGCGCCACACGCGAAAAAACCGAATCCGCGATCACGTTTTGTGACCCTTTGTGACTGTCGCGGGCGCAGCTTCCCTTTCTTGAAGCCGGCGGACCACATCGAGTAACTTTATTGCGCGACAATAAAGCTGTTGCCAATCCGGTGTCCATGAGTAAAGGGGATCGGCCATTGCGCGCTCGAGGCCTGACCGGGGCCGTCTCGCCGTCCGCTCGGACGTAGTGAAGATGGTCCGCGCCCAGGTCTTCGAAGTTGCGGGGGCCGACCTGATGGAGTGACATGTCCAGTGAACGTGCCGCATCCCCGCGGCGGAAGAAATCGCGCTATCCGGCCGCGCTGCGTATTGCGACCACCATCCCGCCGGGGCGCAGCCTGATCGTCCTGCTCTGCCTCCTCGGCAGCGGTGCTGCCGAAGGTATCGGCATCGCCAGCCTGATCCCCCTGATCGTCGCTGCCGGCGACTCGGGCGTCGGCGGCAAGAAGTCCGCCATTGGCACTTATGTGGTCGAAGCGATGCAATCGCTCGGCCTGCCCACGAATCCGCTGTTTCTGCTCGTCGTCCTGATCCTCGGCATGGCCGGCAAGGCGCTTCTGAACCTGCTGGCGATGCGCCAAGTGGGCCGCGCCGTCGCCGAGGTCGGCACGCGCATGCGCATGAAGCTCGTCAACGCGTTGCTGGATGCGCGCTGGAGCTTTTTCGTGCGCGAGCCGTTGGGCCGGTTCGCCAACGCGCTCGGCATGGAGGCCATGCGGGCGAGCGAGGCCTATAGCGCGGTCGCCCAGTTCCTGTCGCATGTCATCCAGACCGTGATCTATCTCGGCATCGCCGCGGCGTTCTCATGGAAGCTGGCCCTGTTCGCCACCGCCGTCGGCCTCGTCATGATGCTGTCCCTGAGCCGTTTCCTCGTCATCACGCGCCGCAACGCCCGCAAGCAGACCAAGCAGATGAAGGCGATGATCGGCCGCCTGGCGGACGTGCTGGTGGGCCTCAAGCCCATGAAGGCGATGGGGCGACAGGCGCGGTTCGGCGCGCTCTTCGCCAAGGACGTGGCGGCGATCGACCTGGCCATGCGCAAGCAGCTCTTCGCCAAGCACGCCAACCGCGCGCTGCAGGAACCGATCATCTTCATCTGCATCGGCGCCGGCATCTACGTCGCCCTGACGCTTACCACCGTGCCGCTGGCCGAGCTCATGGTGATGAGCCTGCTGCTGGTCAAGACCGTGGCCGTCTTCGGCAAAGTGCAGGACGACTTGCAATCCGTGAACATCGCCGAGAGCGGCTATTGGGCGATTCATGGCACGATCGAAGACGCCAGGGCCGCGCGCGAAGAGACCACCCCCGGACGCGCGCCGACGCTGACGCGCGGCGTCGAATTCGAGGCCGTGTCGATGGCTTTCGGCGCCAAGCGTGTGGTGGAACGCGCGTCGTTCATGGTGCCCGTGGGGCGGGTGACCGCGATCGTCGGCGCGTCGGGCGCCGGCAAGACCACGCTGGTCGATCTGATGCTGGGACTGCATCAGCCCACGAGCGGCCGGATTCTCATCGACGGGGAGCCCCTGCCCGGGATCGACGTGATGAGATGGCGCGCCATGGTGGGCTACGTGCCTCAGGAGCTGATCCTGTTCCACGACACGATCATGGCCAATGTCACGCTGGGCGAGCCGAGCTTCACGCGCAGCGACGTGGAGCACGCCCTGCGGCAGGCGGGCGCCTGGGATTTCGTGTCGCAGCTCGCCGACGGCATGGACCATGTGGTCGGCGAGCGCGGCGGCCTGCTCTCCGGCGGCCAGCGCCAGCGCATTGCCCTGGCGCGCGCCCTGATCCACCGCCCGCGCCTCCTGATCCTGGACGAGGCGACCACCGCGCTCGATCCCGCCACCGAGGCGGAGATCGTGCGCAACGTGCGCGCGCTGGCAGACCGCGACGGCATCACCGTGCTGTCAATCTCCCACCAGCCGGCCTGGATGACCGTGGCCGACAAGGTCATCCGGGTGCAGGACGGCCACATCGCGGAACTGGCTCCCACCGTCTCCAGGCTGGCGGCGGGCTGATCCCGGCGGGCGAGACCGGCTCTGCGTCGGCGACGTGTCGGCGACGCTGATCTGGCCAGCCAGATAAGGCGCCAGAAGGGCGTAATAGCGCCGGGTGTAAACCTCCTTCAGGCCCGGCAGCACGTGATCGACACGGTCGCCCACGTCGGCCAGCGGCATGCAGAGCGGCGTGCCCTCGACCACAGTCAGTCCGGCCCGGCGGATGGCCTCGTCGAGCCGGGCGATATAGGCGCCCGAGGTCTGGCAATAGCCGTCATAGATCGGTCCGTGGGCATAGAGACAGGTGATGCCTTCCGCCCGACACATCTCGGCGATCTTCTCGATGAAGTGGAGCTGCTCCTTGCTGATCATCCCCGGCAGCAGGGGATCCTGCACGACCTCCTCCTCGGTCGATAGGCGATCCTTGCGCGGCATCTGGGGCACATAGTCGCCGACCATGGCCGTGGCGACCCGACTCCATCCGTTGCGCCGGATCTGCTCCACGGTCTCGTTGGCGGCTCGGTAGCTCAGATAGACCTCGGCGATCTCGATCGGCGACAGTTCGGAGAGGTCGGGGTGGTCGGTGGTGAAGAAGTAGCCGGCGGCCGCCTCGCGCCGCGTCATGGTCTTCAGCGCCTGCATCACCACCGCGACGCGCAGCTTATGCTGCTCGAGGGCGCGACGGATCATGTTGTAGGAGGCGCCGAGCCCGTAAGTGCCGCTCAAGGACAGATTGACCGCCGCGGCGCCGGAGAGCTTGCTGAAGAGCGAAGCGTCGATCGCGTTGCCGAGCGAGCTGTCGCCGACAAAGGCGATGTCGATCTTGGGCGTCTTTTCCAGCTTCTCGGCCTGATAGTCGTAGACGTTCCGGTTCGAGGCGTCGACCAGGCCGCGGCTGTAGCCGAAGCCGGTGACGGCAACGAGCGCGCCCACCAGCAGCAGCGTGCCGCCCGCGAAGACGGCCAGGTAGCGGCGCGCCTCAGAACTGGAAATAGATGAAGGGCGAGATGTCATCGAGCTCGACCACGCAGAAGAAGAAACCGACGGCAAGCGCCAGGCCGTAAACGATGTGCGGACGCCAGGCGAGAAGCCGGGGCGCATCGGCGGTCGCCGTCGCGGGATAACCCTCCGTCGGCAGCCCGGGGCTCGCGCGGCCCATCCATTCGTGAGTGTTCGGCACGAACCAGACCACCGCGAGCAAGGCTGCCAGCCAAAACGCGGTCTCGAGCGGCTTGTCCACGCCGACCGGCCCCGCTGTCACGATGTCGCCCAGGCCCGGAAGGGCGGCGATCCACTGCGCCGTCGCTGCGGGCAGCATCAGGCCGTTCAAGCCGGCAAGGCCCTTATAGACGGCGAAGGCGGTGGCGATGTCGGGTGCGCGGAACGGCACCCAGGCCAGCACCACACACAGGAACGTCACGACCCGGCCGGTCCAGGGATCGCGGCGACGGGCCGGCGCCGCTTTGCCGCCGCGCCACAGCCGGTGCAGGATCAGCATGCCGCCATGGACAGCACCCCACAGCGCGAAGGTCCAGGCCGCCCCGTGCCAGATGCCGCCGAGCAGCATGGTCATGAACAGGTTGACGTAGGTGCGCGGCACGCCGCGGCGGTTGCCGCCCAGCGGGAAGTAGAGATAGGCCTTGAGAAAGCGCGACAGCGTGATGTGCCAGCGCTGCCAGAAGTCGGCGATCGAGACGGCCTTGTAAGGCGAGGCGAAATTGATCGGCAGGCGGATGCCGAACATCCAGCCGAGCCCGATCGCCATGTCGGAATAGCCCGAGAAATCGAAATAGATCTGGAACGCATAGCTGAGCGTCCCGACCCAGCTTTCGACCAGGGCGGGCTGATGGCCCTGAACCACGCCGTCGAAGAGCGTCGTGGCCGGCACGGCCACGGCATCGGCGATGCCGACCTTCTTGATCAGCCCGATCACGAGAATGGTCAAGCCCACCGCCAAGCGCTCGGAGGCAGGCTCGAGGCGGGGCCGTGCGAATTGCGGCATCACCTCGCTGTAATGGACGATCGGCCCGGCGATGAGCTGCGGGAAGAACATCACGAACAGGCAGAACTCGAGAAAGTCCCGCTGCTTGGCCTCACCGCGATAGTTGTCGATCAGGAAGGCGATCTTCTGGAAAGTGAAAAAGGAGATGCCGATCGGCAGCAGGATTCGACCGATCACGAAGTCGAGGCCGAAGAGCGCGTCGAGGTTGTCGACCAGGAAGTTCGTGTACTTGAAATAGCCGAGGAGGCCGAGATTGAAGGCGAGACCCAGGATCAGAAGGTCCTTGCGGCCGCGGCCGCCTACGGCCGCATCGTCGCCGAGCCGCCGGCCGATCAGGTAATTGACGAGGATCGAGCCGGCCAGGACCAGAAGGATCTTCGCGTTCCAAGACGCGTAGAACACGGCCGAGGCTGCAATCAGCCAAACCATCGCCGCGCGGCGCCGGGCGTAGCGGCGCAGGGTCTCGTAGCCGATCCAAGTGACGGGCAAGAAGGCGAAGAGGAATTCGTAGGAATTGAAGAGCATTGCCGGCCCGGTCGAAACGACGGTCTCTCTTGGGCAGAGACCGGCCGTTCACAAGAAGCACAGTTGGCCCGCAACCGGATAATTACAATTTCGTATAGTGTTTGACAGCTCAGTGAAAGACGGCTGTCGGCCGGCGTCTGGATACGCGGTCGCCGGGCGGTTGCCGACGCGGGCCGCGAAAGACGGGGGCCGGCGGCAAGCGGCGATGCCCCTGCCTCTCGGCCCGACACTCCTGAGACGGTCGAGGTCGCGCCGATGGCGCGGCGCGTTGCCGGTTTTCGGGCAGCTGCGCGCCGCATCAACCAGGACGCACGGCAGCGATGGCGCAGACGCAAGTTTAACTTCGGACAGGATTCCGCGCTGCGCGCCGGAACCACAACTTTGCCACTCGCTGAGGCCGTCCGGCATGCATAGGATGCCGGTCCGATCTTGCAGCTAACCAATTGTTCTTGGACGTATATTTTCTTTGAGCAGAATTTGATTTCAGGCGCTTCTACGGCGGCTCAGTGAAAAATGCCGCATTACTGGTTGGGCCGATAGGAGACTGTCTCTATCATCGCCAAATCGAGCCTTGATGTGCCGAAAAGGGGAAGGTGCACCATGAGGCGTGGGTTGGCGTTGAGGGTGGTCGTGGCGTTGACGGCGGCGGGGCTTTCCAGCGCCACGGCCTTTGCAGTGGACGGGCAGCCGGGCAAGGCGGCAAAGGTCGAGGGGTATCGTTACGGCTTCCCCTTCGGCGCGGGCGATGTAGCGGCCGCAGCGAGCGGCGACAGTGGCGAGACGGAGATCGGTGACGGCACAGCCATGCTGACGGCGGACGCATGGGAGCTGCCTGGCACGGCGACTGGCGACCGGCCGTTGCTCCTTGCACAGGCGGCGGCGCCCTCCCAAGGGGCGACGCCCGAAGGCGGGTACCTCGAGGTGCCGCGCGACCAGACGGTACGCGAGCGGCCGCGTCCCGAGGTGGAGCCTCTCGGCATCCATGTCGGTAGCTTCTTCACCTATCCGAGCGTGACGATAACGGAGTTCTACAACGACAACGTTTTCGCCACCTCTTCGAACAAGAAAGGCGATTTCATCACCGAGATCTCGCCGGATCTGCAAGTCAAGTCTGACTGGAACAACCACGCGCTCAATTTCGACGTCGGCGCGGCTTCCGGCTTCTATGCGGACAACACCGACGAGGACTATACGGACTATCATGCCCTCGCCGACGGCCGCCTCGACATCACGCGCGACCACCAGCTGACGGCCGGGCTGGGCTATCGGCACGAGCATCTGGACCGCACCTCGCCGGACAACATCCAGAGCGCCAAGGAGCCGGTGACCTACGACCTCTACACCGCGGCGCTCGGCAACCGGAACCAGTTCGGCCGTTTTACCGTCGAGATCAACGGAGAACTCGACCGCTACGATTATTCCGACGTCCAGGCGGTGGGCGGCGGCACCATCGACTACGACCAGCTCGATCGCATCGCGACCACGGGCTCGGCGAAGGTGAGCTACGAAATCGTGCCGGACTATCACGCTTACTTGCGCACGACCTACAACAATCAGCGCTATGACGGCATCGTCCCGACAACCGGCCTCGACAAGGATTCGCAAGGCTACGAGGCCGTGGCCGGCATGGCGATCGATCTGGGCGGCATCACCCGCGCCGATGTCTTCGCCGGCTATCAGCAGCAATTTTACGAGGATTCCTCTCTCGGCACCATCGAAGGGCCCAGTGGCGGCGCCTCGCTGACCTGGAACGTCACCGGCATCACGACGGTCAACGCGTCGCTGACCCGCACCTTGGCGCAGACCATCGTGCCTGGGGCGGCCGGCTACTACTCGACGGACGCCAAGCTCAGCGTCGATCACGAGCTGCTGCGCAACCTGCTGCTGAACGTTTTCGGCGAGTACGACAATCGCGACTACCAGGGCATCAACCGCACCGACGAAGTCTGGAGTGCGGGCGCCGGCGCCCAATATCTCATGAACCGGTATGTGTGGCTCACCGGCAACTACCGGTTCGATCAGCGGAACTCCGACGCCGGTGGGCAGGACTACAACCGCAATGTCTTTCTGGTCGGCATCAAACTGCAGATGTAGGCGAAGACCGGGCGTAGGCGGCCGAACTCTCGGTTGCCCCCGGTTTCATTAATCGGGAGACGAGCGTTGCGGCATCACTTCGGCAAGATACTGTCAGGCCTTCTGCTTTTGCTGTTGCTGGCAGCGCCGGCCGGCGCGGCCAGCAACGAGTATCGGCTGGGAACGGGCGATCGCGTGCGAGTCATCGTTTTCGGCGACGATCAGCTGTCGGGCGAATTTCAGGTCGGCGCCGCGGGCACGATCGCCATGCCGCTGATCGGCGAGGTGGAGGCGCGCGGCCACACCACGGGCGAGCTGGAGGGGCTGGTCGCCGAACGTCTGAAGCAGGATTACCTGAAGAACCCCAAGGTCAGCGTCGAAGTCGTCGATTACCGGCCCTTCTACATTCTCGGCGAGGTCAAGAATCCCGGCAGCTACCCCTATGTGAACGGCATGCGCGTCGTCAACGCCATCGCCCTTGCCGGCGGCTTCACCTATCGGGCGCGCGAAAGCAGGATGACGATCAAGCGCGACGTCGACGGGCAGTTGAAAGAAATGGATGCCGATCAGAGCACCATGGTCATGCCCGGCGACGTGATCGAAGTGCCCGAGCGCTTCTTCTAGCTCTATCCCGGCTCGTGCCTTTGGCGCGGCCTGGCGCAATGGCCGGATCGCCAACTCGTGAAAGGGACGGTGAAGATGGCGGATATACGGCTCCCCATATCGCACTCGGCTCCCGAGCTTCCTGCCTATGCACCAGCTCCGGCTTGGCCTGCGCCCGCGGGACCGGACTTGCAGGAGCTGTTCCGCCGGCTGTGGCGCCGCAAGCGCATGATCGGCGCCATCACGATCGGCTGCACGATGCTGGTGACCGCGGTCCTGCTCCTGATCACGCCGCGCTATACGAGCTCGGCTCAGATCATGCTCGGGCAGCCGCCGACAACCAACATCCTCGATGCCAGCCAGATCCTGGCAGGCATGATGCCCGACACGGAGACGGTGAATAGCGCGATCGCGGTCATCCAGTCGCGCGATCTCGCGAGCCGGGTCATCGACAAGCTCGAGCTGAACCGGGATCCGGAGCTCAATGCGGAACTGAACCCGCCGCCGGCATGGCTGGCGACGCTCATCGACCCGCGCAGCTACCTGCCGACAAGCTGGGTCGATGCGCTGTTCGGCCCAGGCGACGAAGAGGTCAGCCCTGTCGAAAGAGAGCGCACCAATTACAACAAGATCGTCGACAATTTCCTGAAGCGGCTGGATGCGGGCGCGGCCGGCCAGTCTCGGGTCATCACGATCAGCTTCCAGTCCGAGAGCCCCGGCACCGCCGCTCGGGTGGCAAATGCGGTGGCCGAGGAATACATCTCGAGCCAACTCGAGCAGAAGTTCGAGACGACCAAGGCCGTCAACGATTGGGCGAACAAGCAGATCGCCACGCTGCGCCAGCAGGTGGCCGAAGCCGACAAGGCGGTCGAGGAGTACCGCGCGAAGAACGGCCTGGTCGAAGGCAAGGGCGACACGCTGCCCTCGCAGGAGGCCGCAGATCTGAGCACGCAGCTGGTCCAGGCGCGCGCAGACCGCGCCGAGGCCGAAGCCAAGTTGAGCCAGGTTCGGCAATTGCTGGCTTCGCCGAACGGCATCGAGACGGCGAACGCCGTGCTCCAATCGCAGCTCATCCAGAGCCTCCGACAGCAAGAGGCCCAGGTGGAGCAGACCATCGCCGATCTGTCCCAGACCTACGGCGAGCGCCATCCCAAGATGATCAGCGCGCGCGCCCAGCTCCACGATCTGGAAGCGCGGATCCGCACGGAGATCGCTCGCATCGCGAAGGACTATCGCAACCAGGTCGCCGTCGCGCGCGCACGCGAGGCGTCGATCAGCGCCGCCCTCGACAAGACGAAGACCCAGATCGGCGAGTTGAACCAGGCCGACGTCCATCTGCGCTCGCTCCAGCAGGAAGCGGACACGAGCCGGAACCTGCTCGCGGCTTTCCTGGCGCGCTACAAGCAGACGGGCAGCGAGGAGAACTTCCGGCAGCCGGACGCAGCACTCATCTCCCACGCCAGCGAGCCGGACAAGCCCTCCTTTCCGAAGAAACGCGTCCTGGTGACGCTCAGCATCGCAGCCTTCGGCCTGCTCGGCATCTTCATCGCGCTGCTCCTGGAAGAGTTCGACAGGGGCGTGCGCAGCATGGGGCAGGTCGAGCGGCTGATGGGCGTGCGGGCGCTGGGGCTGATCCCGTCCGTCAATAGATGGCTCGGCAACCGGCGTCGCCCCGAAGATTACGTGGTGGAGCGCCCCGGCTCGGCCCTGTCGGAATCGCTCCGCGGCGTCCATACCGTGCTGGCTCTTTCCGGTAATCCGCAGTCGCCGAAGACCGTCATGTTCGCCTCGTCGCTGCCGAAGGAAGGCAAGACCTCCATGGCCCTCTCCTACGCACGGCTGCTGGCGACGGGCGGACGCAAGGTCGTCGTGGTCGATTGCGACCTGCGCCGTTCGGCTCTGTGTCGGCGGCTCGGCCTGCGCCGCAAGCCCGGGCTCGCCGACTATGTCGGCGGACGGGCAGAGCTCGACGACATCCTCTATCCCGACAAGAAGTCGCCCGCCTGCATCGTCCCCGCCGGCTCGGCGCCGGCCACCAGTGCCACCGACATTCTTGCCTCGAACCGCTTGGCGGCGTTTCTGGGCGCGCTCGGCGAGCACTACGACGTGGTCGTCGTCGACACGCCGCCGGTGCTGGCCGTTTCCGACACGCAGCTGCTTTGCCGGCTGGTCGACAAGACGGTCTTCGTCGTGCGCTGGGAAAAGACGCGAGCCGAGACCGCGCTCATCGCCCTGCGCCAGCTCGTCGAGGCCGGCGCCGATATCGCGGGCGTGCTGCTGTCGATGGTCGATGTGAAGAAACATGCCCGTTACGGCTACGGAGACGCCGGCTCTTACTACGACGAGCTCCGCCGCTACTATGTGGGGTGAGCCGGCGCGCCCGCGGCTCGGCGTCCTGGGCGGCGCCGCGGCAGGACGGCCGTGTCCTCCGCTTCCAGGCCGGGCCTTTGCTTCACCGCCGGCGCTCGCACAGCAGCGCGGGCAGTTTGGCGCCTTGCTCGGCCGCCTGGTGCTGGCGCTCCTGCTGATGTTCGCGCTCGTCGGCAGCCGCCCGTTCGCGCCGCCGGGCGGGGACATGGCGAGCCTCGCCGCGGCCGGAACGCAGACCGACACGCCGTTGAACCAGTTCGTCTTGCTGCTGGCCGCCGGTATGGCCATGCCCTTGCTCCTGAGCCGCTGGTCGCTCGCCCTGACGCTGTTCTTGCGCTCCTGGCCTCTGCTGCTGGCGCTTGCCTGGCTCACGGCGACGGCGCTGTGGTCGCCGGTCCCGGAGCTCACCATCCGCCGCGCGATCGTGCTGTGGCTGATGTATTTCGGCGCCCTCGGGGTCGCCGTCTGCGACATTCCCCTGTCGGAATTTCATCGCTTCGCCGCGGTGGCGATCGGCACCGTTCTCTTCATCGACGTCCTGGGTGCGATCGGAATGCCGGGGCGGAGCATCGATGCGGAGGGCCGGTTTGTCGGCATGCATGGCCACAAGAACTCGACAGGCCAAGTGGCCGTCATGGGAGCGCTGTGCTGGTACTTCTTCGCCGGACGCTACCCCTGGAACAGCTTCAAGGTCTGGCTCTTGGCCGGCACCGTCATCTTTTACCTGCTGATCCTGGCGTCGGGCTCGAAGACCGGCAGCGCACTCGCCTTTGTGGCAATGGCCTGGACCTCTTTCACGGCCGTGCTGCTGCAGGAGAAGGCGACCACGAGGTGGCTCGGCTGGGTCGCCGTTGCCTTTGGCGCGCTCGGCGCCGCGACGATCGTGATGCTCGCAGGCATCTCGGCCACCCAAGTCGGCCTGTTCCTCTTCGGCGACCTGACCTTCACCGGCCGGCTGCCCTTGTGGGAAGCGGTCTGGCGGCAGATTCTCCAGCACTACTGGTTCGGCTACGGGTTCGGCGCGTTTTGGGACGTCAACGGCGCCGACAACTCTCTGGGCTTCGCGAAATCGGTCGGCTGGCTCGGCAGCGTCGGCCAGGCGCATAACGGCTATCTTGACCTGTTCCTGCAAACCGGACTGATCGGCCTGGGGCTGGCGCTGTTGGCGCTGGGCTGGATGGCCTTCGTCACCTATCGGCTGCTCTGTCTGGCACCGGCGCATCCCTTCGACAGACCCGCCCGCCGGTTCGCCTATGCGATGGTCTTGTCGATCGCGCTTTACAACCTGCTCGAAAGCTCCTTCCTGCGACCGCACCATTTCCACATGTACTGGCTGTTCCTCGTCATTCCCCTTGTCCTGAGGGAGTTGTTGGCGCAGGAAACGCGCCAGGCGGCTCATGGGCGGCTCGCCTATCCGGCGATGCGGAGAAGCCGGGCGGTGCTGCCGATCAATGAGCGGATCGAGCCGCGAATCGTTGGAACCAGCAGCCCAGAATGAACAGCGCGTAGACTTGGCGGTCGAGCGGCCGGGACCGCGCCAGATGCGCACGCCACAGCCCTTCGACGGCCCCGCGATTGAACGGCGCATGACGCGGCAGCTCGTCGAGCAGCACCGCTTCGACGCGCCGGCGCAAGGGTCCGCGCGACCATTGGCCGAACGGGATGGGAAAGCCCTTCTTCGGCCGGTTGACGATCGAAGCCGGCAGGTAGCGGCGCGCCATCGTCTTGTGCACGATCTTGCGCCGCCCCAGCGCCAGGCGGAACGGCCGCGGCAGGGACTCGACGAAGCGCACCACCTCCAGGTCGAGGATCGGCACCCGCGCCTCGAGCGCGAAGGCCATGGAGATCTTGTCGGTGTAGAGCAGCCAGTCGTCGGGCAGGCAGGTCCGCGCGTCCACGCCCATCATGCCCTCGACCGGCTCCTGCGCGGCGCCGTTCACCCAGTCGAGCCAGTATTCGATATCGCCAATCGCCCGGCCGTCGTCGGCGCGGCCCGTGAGAAGCTGGCGTTGCGGCGCGGTGAAGAGGGCGTAAGCCTCGCGAAAGCGCTCGGCCGGCTTCTCGATCGGCAGGCTTCTGAGCGCGCGAACCGCCGCTTCCGGCAGGCGGCCCGAGCAGCCGATGGCCCGGTCCAGCCAGGCCGCCAGCCGGGGCGAAGGCAGCAGCCGGCGCACCAGCTCGTTCTGATAACGCGTATAGCCGCCCCAGGGCTCGTCACTGCCCTGCCCGCTCAAGGCCACCGTCACGTCCTGCCGCATCCGCTTGATGAGGTGCCAGATGGCCAACGCCGAGGTGGAAACGATCGGCTCCTCGAGGCTGCCCACCACATCGTCGACCGTCGCCATCAGATCGGCGGGCGTGGCCTTGACCGCAACGAAGGGCAAGCCCAGCACCCGCGCCGTCTCGCGGGCATCGTCGATCTCGCATTCGCGATGCTCCTCGCCGAATCCGACCGTATAGCAGGGCAGCGCCTGCCCCGCCTCCTTGGCCAGCGCCGCCACCAGCGCGGAATCGATGCCGCCCGAGAGCAGCACGCCCACGGGCACGTCGGACAGAAGCTGGCGGCGCACCGCCGCTTCCAGCACCTCGCGATAGCGGCGCACGGCCTCGTCCATGCCGCCTTCGAAGCGCGAGGTCGCGGGCTTGATGTAGCAGACGAGCTCGCTCTCGCCCGTCTTGAGGTCGAAGCATAGCATGTGGCCGGCCGGCAGCCGGCATATCCCCTGCCAGAGCGTGCGGGGCGAGGGGACGAAGCGCAGCGTCAGGAAGCATTGGAGCGCGTCGGCATCGGCCGGGGGCGACAGATCGGCGAGCGCCTGCAGCGCGCGCACCTCGGAGGCGAAAGCAAGGCCCCGTCGCGGCAACTGCGCATAGTAGAGCGGCTTGATGCCGAAGGGGTCGCGGACGAGATAGAGCCGGCCCGCCTCGCGATCCAGGGCCGCGAAGGCGAACAGCCCGTTGAGCCGCGGCAGCGTCTTCGCCAGGCCGTGCGTCGCGAGATGCTCGACCAGCGTCTCGGTGTCCGAATGGCCGCGGAAATTCACCTCGAGATCGCGGCGCAGCTCCAGATGGTTATAGATCTCGCCATTGTAGGAGACGAGCCAGCGGCCGTCGCGGCTGGTCATCGGCTGGTGGCCGGCGGGGCTGAGATCGAGGATCGCCAGGCGCGTGTGGCCGAAGACCACGCGCCGGCCGACCAGCTCGAGTTCCTTCACGCCTTCGCTGTCGGGCCCTCGATGGCGCAGATGGGCCAGGCCCGCCTGCGCATGCACGGCGGTGCCGGAATCGGTCACGGCGCCGAAAATTCCGCACATCAGCGTCTCTCCTCGAGCCGAGGTGCAGGCGATGGACTGCAACCGTGGCGGTGGCGAAACGGGCTCGGGTTCGGGCGCATGGGTGCCGACGCGCCTTTAGGGCGCCTCGTCAGCGGCCCGCGCCGCCGTCCGGTCGCGCCGTTCGCCGATCACGCCGCGGGCCCGCCTGACCGTGGCCGTGACCGCCTCGTCGAAGCGGCTCACCATGTAATCCAAGCGGAGCTCCTCGCGCGATCCCAAGGCGCCCGCAGCAAGCCGCGCCTGCAGATCGGGAGAGTCGGCGAAGTCGGCAAGCGCCCCGGCGAAGGCGTCGAGATCGCCCGGAACGATCAGGCCGTTCTCGCCGTCCTGCAGATATTCGATCTCCGGACTGTGCAGGGCGTGATCGCGGGTGATCACCGGCAGGCCTTGCGCGAAGGCATGATTGACGGCCAGGCCGACGAAGCCGGGGATGACCATGGCGGCCGCCACGCGCATGATGCGCGCCACCCTGTCCTGGTCGTAGATCGCGCCGAGGAAACGGACAGAGGGCATATCGACGGCCCGCGCCCTGAGCGCATCGGCGGCGGGGCCGTCGCCGATGATGAGCAGCTCGACCGGACGCCGGCAGAGCCGCTGTGCATTGATGCGATGGATGGTTTCGATCAGCAGCTCCACCTGCTTGGCCGGGAGCAGCCGGCCGATATAGAGCAACACCACGGAGTCGGGCCGCAAGCCCAGCTCGGCGCGCAGCGCCGCCAGATCGGCACCGCGGTATTTCTCGTGCAGCGCAGCCTGCTCCTCGATGTCGATCGTGTTGCGCACCACCCAGATCTTGTGCTCCGGCATGCCGATTCGCCGGAGGTTCACGGCCCCGCTCTCGGTATAGGCCAGATAGCCGTCGGCTTGGCGGGCCAGCATGTCCTTCAGCCGCGATACGACGCCGAACATCAGGTCGGACGCATTCGCCTGGAAGCCGACGCCCACTTTCGCGTGATAGCCGAAGCCCCAGAAGATCACCGGCTTGCCGCGCTGCCTGGCACGGGCGGCGAGTAGAAGATTGGACAGGAACTTGAGCTCGTGGCCCATGACGACCGCGTCGTAACCATCGCTCAAAATCTGGCGGACGACCGGTTGGTAGATCGCCCGCCAGCGCAGCACCTGGATCTCGCGATTGACGACACGGACATTGGGAAATCGCAGCGGCCCCGGCGCCGCCTGCCAGCCGCTGCCCTTCGGCGGATCGCCGTGAAAGACCACGTAGCGCGAGGCGCTGCGCTGGTTGAGCTGTTCGAAGAAGCGTGCCCGATAGGTGGGCACGAAACCCTGATGCAACACGGCGATCTTGTAGGCCATGGCCTGAATCCGGCGTTCTCTAGAGAAACCCGTGAGCCCGCTCCGTCACGAGCGCCCGCACGGGGGGCAGCCCGCGACCCGGCCTCACCCCTGGACGAACGAGCCGGCAGGCCGGGCCACGATGTTGTCACTGGCGTTACCCGCACCGCCGTCATCAGGATCGATGCGCATAGTGCCCGACCGGCCGCCGCCGGCGTGTGACTTCGGTATGTCATTCGAGGTGGCGCGTCCGGCCAAATTCGGCGACATCCCGGGCGTCGCGCAAGGGCCGCTGCCGGAGATCGGCCGGGCGGCCCCACGTCATCGCCGCTCACGACAACGACGCGTGATGAATTACGTAACGCCGCTGCAAGCCCAACGGATCGGCGCCGTCCCTCACCTCGCCCGTGGCCTCTATCAGGATCTCGACATCGAAGGCACGATCGATTTCATGGCGCGCCGTTATGTCGATCCGATCGGGCAACGTGTCGATCTGGGCAGGGCGACCATGGCCGATTGCGCCGCCGGCTATGGCTGGCTGTCGATCGCCTTCCTGCTACGCGGCGGGGCCGAGGCGATCCTGATCGATCCCGACGCGGAACGGCTCGCCGGCGCGCAAGAAATCTGTCGCATCCTCGGCGTCGCCGACCGATGCCGGTTTCTCAATCGCACCTTGCAGGATACCGGGCTGGACGACGACGCGGTGGACATATTCGCAACGATCGAGACGCTGGAGCATGTCGGCCGCGATGCGGTCGAGGGCTCCGTGAAGGAAATCACGCGCGTCACCCGAAGGCTCGTGGTGCTCACCACGCCCAACCGCATCTTTCCGGTCGTGGCCCACGACACCGCCCTGCCCTTCGCCCATTGGCTGCCGCGCCCGCTGCGCCGCGGCTATGCGGCAGCCTTCGGGCGCCTTGCGCGCGAGCAGGGCAACTGCTTCCTGGCGCCCTGGGACCTCAAGCCACTGGCCGCCAAGTTCCGACCCGACAGCCGCATCCACACCTTCAACACGGTGGAGGAGATGAAGCGCTTCTATCCCCACTACCTGCCTTACGGCGATCCGGCGAAGCGGCGGCGTCAGCGCCCCAATGCTCTGCTCCTGCGCTATCAGGCCCTGCTCGCGGCCCTCTTGCGGACACGGGCCTATTCGCTGGCACCCAACCTCGCCTCGGTCTGGGTGCGGCATGAATCGCGATAGCCCGAGGGCCGCCTCATGAGCGCGGTCAGCATCGTCATCTGCACGTTCAATCGCCCGCAATTGCTGCAGCAGGCGATCTGTTCCTGCGTCGCTCAGCAGCTTCCAGACGGCATCAGCATCGAAATCCTGGTCGTCGACAACAGCCCGGATGCCAACGCTTCGGTGCTGGTCCGGCAGGTGGCCGAAACGAGCCCGGTGGCGGTGCGCTACGTATCCGAGCCGCGGCCCAACATCGCGCGCGCGCGCAATGCCGGGATCGCCGCCAGCGCCGCGCCCTATATCGCCTTTCTCGACGACGACGAGGAAGCAAGCCCGCATTGGATCGCCGGCATGGTGGCCACCATGGAGCGGACGGGGGCCGATGTGGTGTTCGGTTCGGTCCTGCCCCGCTTCGAGACCGGGGGTCCGCCCGCCTGGGATCCAGACGCCCGGCAATTCACGCGCGACATGGGCCTGCCCGATGGAGCGCCGGCGCCCTTGATGGCGACGCGATCCTCGCGCGGCGGCGGTACGGGGAATTGCCTGATACGCCGCGCCACCTGCATCCGCGGCACGGAACCCTTCGACCCCGCCTTCGGCGAAACCGGAGGCGAAGACACGGACTTCTTTCTCGGCCTAGCCGGCCGCGGTTGCCGTTTCGTCTGGTGCTCGGAAGCACCCGTCAGGGAATTCGTGCCAGCCGACCGCACCAGCCTCGACTATATGGCGCGCCGGACCTTCCGCCAGAACCAGAGCTATGTGCGCCTGCGCGTCAAGAACAGCCGGCATCCGGGGCTGATGACCCTGAACCTGATGGCGCGCGGCGCCGTCCAGCTGTGCCTCTGGGCATTCCTCGATCTCGTCCATCGGGCGGCGCGGCGCACCCGGCGCGCCAAGGCCCTCCTGAAGATGCAAGCCGGCGCCGGCAAGCTGCTGTGGCTCAGATCCGGCGGGCGGCATATGTGACGGCGCCCCCCGTCAGCTGCCTGGGCCTTCGCTCACGGCCGCCCGCTGGCTCGCATCGCCGAAGCAATGGCGGACGCTCAAGATCGAGGGCTCGATGCCGACGGCGCGGACGACGATCCGTTGCAGCCACAGATTCCAGAGCAGCGTAACCAGGAGCGAAGCGACGGCACCGCCCATCATGCCGAATAGGGGCAGCAAGGAGGCGTTGAGCGCGCCCGTCGCCACCAGGGCGCAGGCGAAGGCGCGCAGGCTCCGGGTCTGATGACCCGATAGGGTCACGATGTGGGTCACGGGACCGAAAGCCGCGATGGCGAGTTGGCTCAAGCCAAGCACGATCAATGTGAGATGCCCGCGGCCGAAGTCCGGCCCGAAGATATGCAGGATGTTGTCGCCGGCAACGGCGAGAACGACGACGGCCGCGAGCGATGGCCAGAAACGCAGCTGCGTGGAGCGCGCGATCAGGGACTGCAGGCCGGCCGCATTTCCTTCCGCCATCAGATGCGAGGCCTGCGGCTGGAAGATGGCGTTGACCGCATAGAGCCCGAAGCTGATGAGGTTGGCTGTCCGGAAGCAGGCGCTATAGACGGCCATGTCTTCGGAGGGCAGGAAGAAGCCGGCGATGGTCAGGCTCAGCTCCTGGAAATAGGTGGTGAAGATCACCAGAAGCTGCAGTTCGAGGCTGGTTCTGGTCCACAGCCAGGTCCGATAGGCCGGACGCGCATTCTCCTTGAGCGGGCGCAAGCCGCGCTCGATGAAGACATGTTGTCCGACCAACAGCAGCGGCAGCATGGCGACGGTGAAGCCCATCACGACGGTCGCGGACAGCCGGCCGTGCAGAAGGTAGCAGGCCACCACGATCACGAGCAGAGCGAGCTGGCGCAGGAAGTTCGACGGCAGAAAAGCGGCCGTGAAGCGCGAGATCGCCTGCGCATAGCTGCTCTGAAGCTGGAGGATGGCGAAGAACGGAACGCCGACGAACGCCAGGAGCAGCGGCCAGTTGGTCCCTTGCGCGGTGTCGAGGAGACGGGTTCCCAGGACGAGGGCGATGCCCACCGCCATGACCATCCCGCTCGCCAACCATGTCAGCTCGTTGCCGCGCTTGAGGAAACCGGCGACCTGCTCGCGTTCGCCGCGGGCGGCAGCCTGGCGCAGGAAGCGCACGGCCGACGCCGGGTAGCCCAGGGTCGTCAGCGAGGACAGAAGCATGCAGACGGAAAACGCGAAGACGTAGTCGCCGAGTTCGGCCGCCCCCATCCATCGCGCAAGGAGAATGTAGGCGACGTAGGTGAGGCCCGTGCCCGCAACGCGCAAGGCGAAGACGGCTGCCGACCAGCGAACCAGCGCGCTGAAGCTGCCTTGCACGCGAGCGCCCTGTGCTGTTGTCATTTGTGCTGCCCCGACAATTCCTCTTGATAACGTCCCCGGCCACCCCCTCCCTTCCGTCGTCTATGGGCCGAATTTCCGGCGCGCACAGTCATAGAACTCGAGATCGCCGGCACATAGCGTCTCCATCTTGCGGCGGGTCGCGGGGTCGATCTCGGGCTTCCGGAAGCCGGCCGTGCGCAAATGGCGCACATGCAGCCGGACGCCGAAGATGTTCGAGAACTCGCCGCAGAAGTCGGTGAGCCGGTCCGTGAATCCGATCAGGGAGAACTTGGCGAGGCCGCTGCGCGCGGCCGACAGGGCTGCCCCCGCGCCGTCCCGTGGTATCTCCGGCATACCGGCGAAATATCTCAGCATCACGGTGGCGTGTCGCCAGCCGACATCGGACTCCAGATAGGCATCGAACGGCATGTCGATATAGTTGGCGAGCCGCGCGTCGGCATAGTTGGACACCAGCCGCTCCAGCGGGTCGCGCAGAACCGATACGAAGCGGTAGCGGTCGTTGTAAGCGGCATAGGCCCGCTCGCTGAAGAGGAAGTGGCCGCACACCAGAGGCGCATTGTTCGCCATGTGATAGAGGAGGAGGTGCTCGCGATGGGCGAAGATCACGCTGGAGCGGGGGCCGTCCTCGTGGATCTCCCGTTCGGAGCGACCGGAAAGAACGGACGCCGCCTCGCGGGTCGGTCTGGCGAGGATCATGCCGGTGCGCCGATGCAGCGGGCAGACGCTTCTGAGCGCGCTCGTAACCGAGGTTCCCGCGCATTTCGGGATATGCATGAAGCAGCAGTTGTATTGGAGGCCGCGGGTCAAGGATCGCGCGATCCTGGCCGAATAGAGCCGAACTCGGTCGATCGTCCGTCGCGAGATCAAGGGCGGTGGCGACGGCGCCTCGTCCGATCGGCGCGTCCACCCGATCGGATGTTCAGCCGGCGCGTGATCGGGCAGCGGCGGTCGCATCGGCCTACCCCGCTGACGCCGTTTTCATCGCTTCGGAGATGGCGGCCCAGGCGGCTTTGCGCTCGCGCCGGTCGTCGTAGGGCAGCGGGCGGTTGGGCTGCCCGTCGGCGCGGCGGAACTGCGGCGGCGCGTTGGGCGCGTTGTACCAGCTTTGGCGGTCGATCAGCCCCCAGGTGATGACCGCGTCGACGGCGGGCTCGCCGAGCGCGCCGCTCAAGAGCGCGTAATAGAGCTGCGCCACAGTCTCGTCACGCGTCGTGAAGTCGTAGGGCAGCGTATTGTCGAGGACGTCGATCTCGGTGAACAGGACCTTGAGCCCCAGCGCGCCGACGTCCTGCACGAAGGCGCGAACCTTCTCGCCATTGAGGCTCTCGCTCGCCTTGATATGGCCTTGAATGCCGAGCGCATGGATGGGCGTGCCGGCCGCCTTGAAACTCTTCAATTGATCGAGGACCTTGCGGCGCTGGGTGTCGTTGAAGGAGGAATCCGCGGTCAGATGCGTATCGTTGAGGATCAGCAGGGCGTCGGGATCGGCCGCGGCGGCCGCGCGGAACGCGATGTCGACGTAGGATGGTCCCAGCCGGTCGAGCCAATAGGACGACCGGTAGATGGCGTCCGGCACCGGCGCGAAGATCTCGTTGACCACGACCCAGTGGCGCATGCGGCCGCGATAACGGCCGACCACCGTCTGGATGTGCTGCTGCAGCGTGAGACGGACCGCGTCGACGTCGGAGAGATTCTTCAGCCAGTCCGGAATGTCCTGACCCCAGACCAGGCAGTGGCCGCCGACCTGCATGTTGTGCTGGGCTGCGAAGTCCATCGTCCAGTCCGCGTCGGAGAAGCTGTATTGGTCGGGCTGGCGATGGGTCGCCCGCCACATGAAATCCCAGCCGTTATGGAGGATGGCGCATTCCTGAGGGTAGATCGCCGCGAAATCCACCTGCTTCGAGATGAGCCGGTACTGGCTGAAGGCGCCGAACGTGAGACCGCGGCTCTCCGCGGCCTGCCGCAGAGGCGGCAGCGATGTCAAATCGCGATCGACAAAGCGCGGGCTCTCCGCGGCGACGCGGCGAACCGGCCATAGCAGTGCCAACCCGGTAGCGGCCGCGAGACCCGCCACGAACCGACGGCGAGAGGCCGGCAGACCGGCGCCTCGAATCACGCCGTTCGACGCTCGCCCATTCCCGGCCATCACCGTCCCTCCGGCGAGCGGGACTGCGCCAACCTCTCCGGCGCGGGCTCCCAGCCGCGGCTGAAGATTTCCTCATAGGCCGACAGAAGAGCCGGCGCCGAATGCTCCCAGGCGAGCGCTTCGCGCAAGCGCCGCTGTCCGAATTCGGCCATGCGCCGGCGCTTAGGCTCGTCCTCCAGGAGCTCGTGGATGCGGGCTGCCATTGCCGCCTCGAGATTCGGCTCGGCGTAGACCGCCGCATCCTGCGCGGAGAATCGCGTCTCCTTGAGGTCGAAGGCCACGATCGGCAGGCCGAAATACATGTATTCCATGATCTTGTTCATGGTGCTCTTGTCCGACCAGTCGTTCTTCGGATCGGGATCGATGCCGATATCCGCCGACGACAGGATGCGGCAGAGATCCTCGTCGCTGACGCGGCCGGTGAAGGTCGTCATGTCGGCAAGGCCGATCTCTTGCGCATAGGCCTTGATCGCCGGCTGATGCGGCCCGCCGCCGACGAACGCGGCATGGACGTCGCGCCGGCCGATCCGGTCGCGCAGGATGCGCAAGGCTCGCAGCAGATAATCCACCCCGTCCTGCTTGCAGATCTCGCCCAGATAGACCAGCAGATAGCGCTTGCCCTGGCGCCAGGCGGGATCCGGCTCGTAGCGCCTAAAGCGCGACAGATCCGGGCCCGAGCGGACGACATAGACGCGCTCGGGCGGCACGCCGCCGCGCTCGACCGCGATGCGCTTGTGGCTCTCGTTCGTCGTGATCACCAGATCGGCAAGGGCGAAGGTCATGCGCTCGAGGAACAGCAAGCCCCTGTACATGGCGCCGCCGCGCCGGTCGAACTTGGCCGCATACATCTCCGGAGACAGATCGTGATGATCGAACAGGAAGCGCTTGCCGAAGGGCCGCCACAGCAGCGCCAGCAGCCAATAGGTTTCCGGCGGATTGCAGGCATGGATGACGTCGAAGCCGCGGCCGAAGAGCGCCACGCGCAGGCTCTTCATGGCGGTGCGCAGGAAGCACCAGAGGAACTCGGCGGCAAAGCCGAAGGCGCCCTTGGCGTCGATCGGCAGGCCGTAGCGATGGATGTCGACGCCTTCCAGACGCTCGAAAGACTCGTTGAAGCCCTTCGCCTTGGGGCAGATGACGCTGACCGCGTAGCCGGCCCTGGTCAGCGTCGTGGCCTCGAGCCAGACCCGCCGGTCGAAGGGAACCGGCAGGTTCTGCACGATGATGAGGACGCGGCGCTTACCAGCAGATGCCATGATAGCGCTCGCCGTCGCTGGTCTGGTTGCTGATCCGCGCGAAATCCACCACCACTTGCCCGCTCTTCAGCTTGCCCAGCACTTCGCGATGCGTGGGGTCGTCGTTGCCGATCACGACCGTGTCGGCATGCGCCACGATGGCGTCGATGCTGTCGACGACGAGGTTGTAGATGTGCGGGATGTGATTGAGCAGGTAATTCTTGTTCGAGCCCATGAGCCCGGCGAGCTTGACGTTGGGATCGAAGATGCGCACGTCGTAGCCCTTGCCGATGAGCTGCTCCACGACGCCCACCATCGGGCTCTCGCGCAGATCGTCGGTGCCCGCCTTGAAGCTGAGCCCCAAGATGCCGACCTTGCGGTTTGCCCGCTCCGCGATCATGCGGAAGCCGCTGTTCAGATGCCGCTCGTTGCTGGGCAGGATCGAACCCAGGATCGGCAGGTCGAGGTCGAGGCGGCGCGCGCGGTAGGTGAGCGCGCGCAGGTCCTTCGGCAGGCAGGAGCCGCCGAAGGCGAAGCCGGGCTTGAGATACTTGGCCGAGATGTTCAGTTTGGTGTCGCGGCAGAAGATGTCCATCACCTTGTGGCCGTCGACGCCGAGCGCCTTGCACAAGGCGCCGATCTCGTTGCCGAAGCCCACCTTCAGCGCGTGCCAGGCATTGTCGGCATACTTCACCATCTCGGCGATGGCGATGTCCGTGTTGATGAGGGGCGCATCCAGCCCCTCATAGAGGCTCTCCACCGCGCGGCGGCTCCTTTCGTCGGTGGCTCCGATCACGGTCTTGGGCGGATTGAAGAAGTCGTCGACGGCACTGCCCTCGCGCAGGAACTCGGGGTTGAAGCAGACGCCGAAATCGATGCCGGCCCGCTTGCCCGAATGGCGCTCGAGCAGGGGAATGACGGTCTCGGCCGTGGTCCCGGGCAGCACGGTGCTGCGCATCACCACGACGAAGAAGTCCTTCCGATTCTTCAGCGCCGCGCCGATCTCCTCGCAGACGGCGCGCACATAGGTCAGGTCGAGATTGCCGTTGGTCTGGCTCGGCGTGCCGACGCAGACGAACGCCAGGTCCGTCACGGCCACCGCCGCCGCCCCGTCCGTCGTGCTGCGCAATTTTCCCGCCTGCACGGCGCACGCGATCATGTCGCCGATCTTGGCCTCGATGACCGGCGATGCCCCGCGCTCGATGAACGCGACCTTGATTGGGTTGACGTCGACGCCGACGACGCTGTGGCCGCGCTCGGCAAGGCAACCTGCCGAGATCGCGCCGACATAGCCCAGGCCGAATATGCTGATGCGCACGGGCGTTCACCTATTGCTGGAGACGGGAGGCAACAGCGGTCCCCAACGCGGCGGCCGACCGGGCGGCGGCGTCGCGCTTGGTGAACCGATCGAAATCGAGGTCCGTCACGAACCGCGTATCGCCCTCGACCCATCCTTCGCCCTCGAGCGCGAAGGCAGGCTGCTTATGGGCGAAGGAGGAGGAGTACCAGCCGAGCGGCGGCGTCCTGGCGCCTTTCGACAGGTTCCAGATCAGCGTCATGGGCAGCACCATGATCGCCGCGCGCAGCCGGCCGTCGAGAACCCACCGCAAGTGGGCGATCGTGCCCTTGAGATCGACCTCGACCGCCGGACCGAAATGGAAAGCCAACCGGCAGCGGTGGCGGCCCGAAGTTCGGACACGGTCGGTAATCGTGACGGAGCGGTTGATGCGATCGAGCCGCACGGTCCGCTCGTGCTCGGCCGGCGGGTGAAGGCGGCGGTAGCCGTCATGCCGGGCCGTCCACTCGGCGACCGGTCCCTCGTCCAGACCGGACACGGACAGGAGCTCGGCGCGCGCGGCCTGCAGCCACAGGAAGGCGCCACCCGCCACCGATTGGTCTTGCCCGGCCAACTCGAGGCAATTGTGCGCCCGCGTCGACCGGAAATGATCCCGCCAGGTCCGGTTGGACTGGTAGCAATAGGTGCCCGGATCGGCGAGGATCTCGACGCCGCCGAATCTGAGCTCGACCGACAAGGCATCGGCATGCGCATGGGCCGCCAACGGCGGATGGCCGTGGGGCCCGTGATCGCAACGGCACCAGATTTCCGCATCGCCGGCCGCGTGATCGCGCAAGATCGCCATGCCGGCGTCGGCGAAGAGAGAGGGCCGCTTGGCGAGGCGCGGCGGCCGGCTTTGCGGCGAGGGCACCAGGGTGGACCAGAACCTCGCGCGCAGATCGGCAGAGCGAGGCTGCGGCCACCAATCGCAAGCGGTGAAAAGCCGCGCGCCTGTTGCGAGCAAGGAGCCCCAGCGATCATAGCCCGGCGCGTCGAGCAGCAGCGCCGTGCCGTCGTCGCTGTCGCCCTGTCGCGGCGGTCGCCCCCGGACGTCGAGGATCGCGGCCAGGGCGTCCGTCATGTTCTGCGCCTGCCGCCATACCGCAGGGTCGAGCGGGTGCCCGCCGGCCACGCCTTCCACGAGCGCCACAAACAGCAGCTCGAGGACGAAGCCGTGATAGTCCGTCGCCAGCTCGCGATTGATGCCATCCGGAAAAGTCTGGCGCGGCGCTTCGCGCTCGATGATCGCGGCGGCCTGCGATCGCCACGCGTCGGTCTCGGGAAAGCCGCGAAAGGCGCATGAGCCGGAAAACAGCCCCACGGCCTCAGCCAAAAGATGGTTGTTTGCCGAGGAGCCGTGGCTGCGGAACTGCGCCAGATAGGATTGGTGCCAGTAGAGCTGCTTGACGAAGGCCGGGTTGCGCTCGAACAGCTCCGCCACGCCGGACCAGCCCTGCAGGAGACGCCGGATCCAGACCCAGGCGATGAGCCTCATGCCGGCTTCGATGCCCATGGTCCAGTGGATGCCGCTCAAGAACGGATTCGCCTGCCACCAGGACCGGAGATGATCGGCGACGCGCTCGGCATAGCGGGGATCGCGCGTCAACGCGAATGTCGCCGCGAGCACGGTCAGATGATGATGGCGCGACAGCTCCCAGATCCGCTTGAGGTCGAGGCCGTTCGATTCGTCGCGCCAGTCGAGGTCGAAGCAGTAGGCGTTCCGCCGGTCGGTCAGGTCCGTGGCGCCGTCGCGAAACCAATCGGGCGCCGGCGACAGATCGGTTCGATCCCGCCCGAAGATCGGCCATCGCCCGGCCAGAATCCCCTCCGCCGCCGCGACCAGCCGCTGCGTGGCCAGATCCTTCATCGGCACGCAGAGGGGGCCTCCCGCCGTGCTCGCGAAGACGATCGCTTGGCCGCCTCGAGGCAGCGGCGCTCGATCCGTGTCCGGCACCTGAAGCCGGCGCCAGCGCGCCTTGCGCAGCGCATCGCCCGCTCGCACCGTCATCTCGGCAGCCGACATGCATCCCAGCCGGCGGACGTACCACGACAGCTTCATTGGGCTGCGCGTCCCGCAACGAGGGCCATGCCGATCTCCGTTCCGCCGCTCCCGGCGCACGGACGAAAACACGTCCGTCCGCCGGCGCGCGCGTGTTTGCGAGCGAATTCGCGGCTCGATGGCGTTTGGGCCGTCCTCAATAGGCGTTCTCGCGTTTGAGGACCGCGACCACCGTCAGCAGCAGGATCTTCAGGTCGAGCAGGATCGACCAATTGTCGATGTAATAGAGGTCGTGCTCGACGCGCTTGACCGCCTTCTCGATGGTGTCGATCTCGCCGCGCCAGCCATTGACCTGCGCCCAGCCCGTGATGCCCGGCCGCACGCGGTGCCGCGCGGCATACTCGGCCACGATCTCGTCGTAATAGCGGTTGTCGATCTTCAGCGCGGCCTGGTGCGGCCGCGGACCGACGATCGACATCTCACCCTTGAGCACATTGATCAGTTGCGGCAGTTCGTCGAGGCTCGTCTTGCGCAGGAACGCCCCCAGCCGCGTCACGCGCATATCGTTCTTTCTCACGACCTTCTCGCCGGCGAAGTCGCACTGGTCGTGATACATGGTCCGGAACTTGTAGACCTCGATCATCTCGTTGTTGTAGCCGTAGCGCCGTTGCCGGAAGAACACCGGACCCGGGCTGTCGATCTTGATCGCCATGGCGATGATCGCGAGGACCGGCGCGATCAGGATCAGGAGGGCCGCCGCCAGAAGGCGGTCTTCGAGTTCCTTCTTCACCCACTTCCAGTCGCTCAGCGGATGATCGATGACGTTCAGAACCGGCTGTTTGCCGACATGGCCCAGCGAGCAGCTCGACAGCGGCAGGCCGCCCAGATCCGGGCAGAGGCTGACGTTGACGGGCAGCTGGCGCAGCCGCTGGAAGATTTCGGCCAGCCGCGTCTGCGCCGACACCGGCAGAGCGACGACGATCTGGTCGATATGGACGCGCCTGGCGAACTCCGTCAGATCGTCGATGTTTCCGAGCACGGGGCGATCGACGACGGACCTCCGGGCATGGTTCAGCCGCTCGTCGAAGACGCCGACGATTTCCGCATCGGGCGCGCCGCCGGCCTCGATCATCTCGATCAGGCGTTGGCCATGCTCGCCGGCACCGACCACGACGACATTGCGGCACAGGCGCCGCTGGCGGTTCCAACGCTGCACCAGCAGGCCGAGAACCGCTCGGTTCAGCGCAAGACCGGCAGCCCCCAGCGAGAACCAGATCAGGACCCAGCCGCGGGAGAAGTTCTCGCCGGTCTTCGTAATGAAGAGCGCGGCGACGAAAGTCAGCAGAACCAGCAGCCAGGCGATCAACGTGCGGTGGAATCGCCGCACCGGCGTGCGCAGCGCATTGTGATTGTAGATGTCGGCCAACTGAAATCCGTTGAGGCACAGCAGACCGATGATGCCGATGAAGACGAGGCATAGATCGGCGGACAGCGCCTGACGCGCCGGCGGATAGATTTGATACGCAAGGACGCCCGCCGCGAGAACCGCCGCCAGATCGGCCAGCCGCAAGCATCCGGAGACAATCGGCAGCGAAACGGTTCGTCTCTCCGACACGATCGAAGTCACCCGATGTTATGTTCTGGAAGATCTCGACCGCCACGCCGGACCATGAGCGCGTCGAGGCGACCGGCGGCGTCGTTGAAGAAAAGGCTATCAGTCTCCCCACCGTTACTCGCGGAGCAAAGTTGTGGCACGGCCTCGAAAATAATGAGAGATAAAGGCGGAACTTGCCGACGCCGAGGCGTGTATTACGGTTCGGTCATGTGAAGACATGTGTCATGTCTGTGACCGTCGCGGCGGAGATAACCGGTTCCCAATGCGAGAGCGAGCATGATGGACCATCGCAAGACCGTGCGCGCCATGGAGGCGCTGCAATCTTTCGTCGCCACCCCGCTCGACGCGCTGTTGCAGCGCGCCCCGGATGCCGACCCGGCCGAGGCCGCCTTGGCGCTGTTTCGAGATGTGGCCGCAACGGTGCCGGCCTATCGCGCCTTCCTCGCCGAGCAGGGTATCGACCCGGCGGCGATAGGCACGGTCGCGGACTTCCGCACGCTGCCTTTGATCACCAAGCAGAACTATCTGCAGCGCTATCCGCTGGCCCAGCTCTGCCGCGACGGGCGCCTCGAGAGCTGCGACATGGTCGCGGTCTCCTCGGGCTCGACCGGCCAGCCGACTTTCTGGCCGCGTTTCTTGAGCGACGAGCTGCCGATCGCGACGCGCTTCGAGCAGGTCTTCCGCGACAGCTTCCGGGCCGACAGCCGGCGCACGCTCGCGGTCGTCTGCTTCGCGCTCGGCACCTGGGTCGGCGGCCTGTTCACGACCTTCTGCTGCCGCTATCTCGCCGCCAAGGGCTACCCGCTCACGGTCGTGGCACCCGGCAGCAACAAGGCCGAGATCGAGCGCGTCGTCCGCGAGCTGGCGCCGCAATTCGAGCAGACCGTGCTCTTGGGTTATCCGCCGTTCCTCAAGGACGTGATCGATGGCGGCGTAGCCGACGGCATCGATTGGCGCCCGCTCGAGGTCAAGCTGGTCATGGCAGGCGAGGTGTTCAGCGAGGAGTGGCGCACGCTCGTCGGCGAGCGCCTCGGCTCGGCCGAGCCCTGCTACGATTCCGCCTCTCTATACGGCACCGCCGACGCCGGCGTGCTCGGCAACGAGACGCCGCTCAGCATCGCCATCCGCCGCTTTCTCAGCGCCGAACCCGAGGCCGCGCGCGAGCTCTTCGGCGAATCGCGCCTGCCGACCTTGGTGCAGTATGATCCCTTTGCACGCTATTTCGAGGTGCAGAACGGCACCTTGCTGTTCTCCGGCAGCAACGGCGTGCCGCTGGTGCGCTACCACATCGCGGATACCGGCGGCGTGATCGACCACGCCGCGATGCTGCGCTTCCTGGCCGATCGGGGCTTCGATCCATCGAGCGCCCTTTCCCGCCGCGACGGGCGCGGCAGGCGGCCGCTCCCCTTCGCCTACGTTTTCGGACGTTCGAATTTTACCGTCTCCTATTTCGGCGCGAACATCTATCCCGAGAACGTCACGGTGGGACTGGAGCAGCCGGAGATCGCGCCCTGGGTGACGGGCAAGTTCGTGCTGCAGGCCAAGGAAGGGCTCGACCAGGCGCCGCATTTGTCCGTGGTGGTGGAGCTCGGGCCCGGCGTCGAGGGCAGCGAGATCATGCGCGACGCGATCGCCCGGTCGATCCTGGCGCAGCTCATGCGCCTCAACAGCGAGTTCGCCAACTACACGCCGGCCGAATACCGTTTGCCTCGCGTCACGCTGAGACCGACCGGCGACCCGGAATGGTTCCCGGCCGGCGTGAAGCACCGTTACACGCGGAAGTGATCAGGGATCATAGCGCGTGGGGTTGGCGGGGCGGCCACGCGCACGGGAAAAAGAAACGCGCCGGGCCTGGTATCGAGGCGTCGGCGAAGGCGGATGGTGGGGCGGCCGCGCGCAGAAGAAATGGTCCCCGCGTGGCGCAGCGTCACTCGCTCGTCGGCGGCGTCGGCCATAGCTGTCGCAGTTCCGGCGGAAGCATCTTGACCAGCTTGTTGAACTCGCCCGGGTCGAGCCTTTGCCGCAAGACCGCGAAGGTCCCCCGCGCCGCCCGTCCCGGGTCGACCGTCAATCCCTTCGGCATCTCCCGACGCACATGCTCGAGGAAGTCCTGCATGTGTCTCTCCTTGGTCGGCGTGCCGGCCATATGCCAGCCTTCGTAATAGGCGCCGCGGACGAGCAGCGGCAGCTGCGCGCCGAGATGAGAGGCGTTTTCCGGGCCGATGCGGTCGCGCAGGGCATGCAGCGTCGCCTTCAGCGCGCCATAGGCGCGCTCGCGATCGTCCGTTTCCAGTTCATGCATCAACACCTTGAGCCAGGCGTTCGTTTCCTGAAGCGTCTTGTCGAACACGGCAAGGCCGGTGGCACTCATGGAAGCCTCCTCGCTAGACAGGGGATGGGGCGATTGCTGCGATCTTTTTGCCCCGCGCCGCCCCGGTCATCCATGACTTGTGTCAATTGGGCCGGCGGCAAGGCGACCCGCGGCGGCCAAAACCGAGCGGCGGACCGAAGCCGGCGACGGAGGGCGCCTCAGCCCCAGCGCCGGTGGCTCATGGCGGCCCTGACCCGGCGCTCGGCCATGGCGACCGCGGCTTGGCGCGGCGGGACGCCCTCCTTTTGCGCGGCCGCAAGCACCTCGTCGGTGTTGGCCCGGATCTTCTCCTCGATCGTGCGAAACGCTTCTGCGGCCCCGCCGCCGCGATATTCGACGGCGGCGCAGATCACGCCGCCGGCATTGGCGATGAAGTCGGGGACGCAGACGACACCGCGTCGGTGCAGGACGGCTTCGGCTTCGGCGGTGATCGGGATGTTGGCCCCTTCCAGGACGAGCCTGGTCTTCAGGCGACCGACATTCTCCATCCGGATCACGTCGGGGCGCGCCGCCGGAATCCAGATCTCGCACTCGACGTCGACGATGGCGTCGGGCGGCCCCTTCTCGCCGCCGGGATAGTCGCACACCGATCGGCCTTCCCGCTTCAGCGCGATGAGGCGCGCGACGTCGATGCCGCGCGGGTCGGCCAAGGTGCCGTGCGTATCGGAGGCGCCGACCAGTACCGCGCCCTTCTCCGCCAGGAATCGCGCCGCATGCTTGCCGACGGCGCCGAAACCCTGCACCGCCACGCGCGCCCCTTTGAGGGTGACGATACCCTGCGCTTCCGCCACCGCGGCAGCGGCTGTCAGGCCGAAGCCGGTGGCGCCGATCTCGTCGAGCGGGATCCCGCCCACCTCGCGCGGCAGGCCCACGGCGCGACCGATCTCGTCGAGGATCCAGGCCATGCAGCGCTCGTCGGTGCCCATGTCGGGGCCGGGGATGTACTCGGTCAGATCGCGGATGGCGCCGGCGAAGGCCCGGATGAGTTTTTCCTTTTCATCCGCCGCTATCTTCGGATCGGCGAAGATCACCGATTTGCCGCCGCCATGGGCGAGGCCGGCCGCCGCGTTCTTCATGGTCATGGCGCGCGCGAGGCGGAAACATTCCTCGACGCCGACATCGGGCGCCATCCGCACGCCGCCGACCGAAGGCCCGCAGGCCGTGTTGTCGATCACGACGATGGCCCTCAGGCCCGCGACGGGGCGATGAATATGAATGACCTTGGCGGGACCGAGCTCGTCGGCGAAACGGAAGATGTCCGGCATCGCAATGCCTCCGAAGCTCAAGATCAGTCGCGTCGTTCGAAATCGCGGATCAACAGCCCGAGAAAGCGCGCCGCCTCGCCGCCGGTGACCGCGCGATGGTCGAAGGTGAGGGAAAGCGGCATGACGCGCCGCACGGCGGGCGCGCCCTCGACGGCGACGACGCGCGGCGCGATCCGGCCGGCCCCCACGATCGCCACCTGCGGCGGCAGGACCACCAGGGAAGCGTGCCGCCCGCCGATGCCGCCGAAGTTGGAAAGCGTGATCGTCGCTTCACGGAAGGCCGCGGGCGGCAGCGAGCGGTTCTTGACGCCCTCGATCAGCCGCTTCAGCTCGCGCTCCAGCCCGGCGGGCGAAAGCGCGCCCGCACCCTTGATCACCGGCACGAACAGGCCGTCCGGGCTGTCGACGGCGATGCCGAGATTGACCGCCGCGTTCAGCCGGCGCGCCATTGCGGCGCCGTCGTAAGACGCATTGAGCGCCGGCTCGCCGGCACAGGCCGCGACCATGGCCCGCACCAGGCGCGCGGTCACATCGGCCGTGGCGGGCCAGCGATCCACATCCGCCTCGTCCGTGACGGTCGCCGGCACCACCTGCGCATGGGCACGCGTCATGTTGATGGCCATGGTCCGCCGCACGCCGCGCAACGGCTCGAAGCCTCCGGCCGCGCCGGCGAGGCTCGCTGCCGCCCGTTCCACATCGGCCTTGGTGACAACGCCGCCCGGACCCGTCGGCGCGACCGCGGACAGATCGACGCCGAGCTCGCGCGCGAGCGCCCGCACGGCCGGGGTGGCGCTGACCCTGGGCGCGGCCGCTGACGGTGCCGGCGCGGCGGCCGGTGCCGGATGCGGCGGCTCGGCCGACGGAATCTCGCCCACCATGGTCTCCGTGCCGCGGGGACCCTCGCCTTCGAATTCGACCAGAGGCGCGCCGATCCGGATGCGCTCGCCGGGCTTGCCGTAGAGCTTGGCGATGCGTCCCGACCGCGGCGAGGGAATCTCGACCACGGCCTTGTCGGTTTCGACCGAGGCCAGCGGCTGGTCGGCCACCACATGCTCGCCGGCCGCCACGTGCCAGGCCACGATCTCGGCCTCCTGCAACCCTTCGCCCAGATCCGGCAGCGTGAAGACGGGCATCACTTGAACTCCAGCGCGCGCCGGGCGGCCGCGAGGATGCGTCGTTCGCCCGGCATGTAATGGCGCTCGAGCCGCGGCAAAGGCATCACGGTATCGTAGCCGGCCACGCGCAAGACCGGCGCCAGCAGCGAGGTCAAGCCCTCGTCCGCCAGGCGCGCCGCGATCTCGGCCGCGAAGCCGCCCGTCAGGGCCGCTTCCTGCACGATGACGCAGCGCCCGGTCTTGGCGACCGACGCCAGGATCGTATCGGCGTCGAGCGGCCGCAGCGTGGCGACGTCGACGACTTCGGCGCGGATGCCCTCTCCGGCGAGCGTCTCCGCGGCAGCCAGCGTCTCCTTGATCATGGCGCCCCAGGCCACCAGCGTGACATCGGACCCTTCGCGCAAGACGAAGCAGCGATCGAGCGGCAGTGCCGAGCCGTCGTCGGTCACGTCCTCCTTCATGGCCCGATAGCTGCGCGTCGGCTCGAGGAAGACCACCGGATCGGGATCGCGGATCGCCGCCAGCAGCAGGCCATAGGCCTTGGCCGGCGAGGACGGGATCACGACCCTCAGGCCCGGGACGCCGGCGAACATCGCCTCCACGCTCTCCGAATGGTGCTCGGGCGCATGGATGCCGCCGCCATTGGGCGAGCGCAGGACCATGGGGCAGCTCAACCGGCCGCGCGTGCGGGTACGAAGGCGCGAGGCGTGGTTCACCATCTGGTCCAGCGCCGGATAGATGAAGCCGGTGAACTGGATCTCGGCCACCGGTCGGAAGCCCTGGGCCGCGAGGCCGACCGTGAGCCCGACGATGCCGAGCTCGGCCAGCGGCGTATCCAGCACGCGGGCCGGCCCGAAGCGGGCCAGCAGCCCCTCGGTGGCGCGGAAGACGCCGCCATTCTTCCCCACATCCTCGCCCAGCACGAGGACGCGCGCATCTTCCGCCATGGCGCGCGCGAGCGCGGCATTGACCGCCTGGACCAGGGTCAGTTCAGCCATCGCCCTTCTCTTCGGCCATGGCCGCGCTGCGCTGCGATGCCAGGGAGGAGGGCAGCGTCGCGTAGAGATGATCGAACATGGCTTCCGGCGGCGCGGGCGGCGTCGCCAGATATTTTTCGGCGGCAGCCTCGACCTCGGCGGCGCAGGCGGCGAGAAGCTGTTCCTCGTCCTGGGGCGACCAGGCGCCCTCGGCCGACAGATACTGGCGAAGACGCGTGACCGGCTCTTCGGCCCAATGGCGGCTGACCTCGGCGTCGTCGCGATAGCGGCTGGCGTCGTCCGCGGTGGTGTGATCGCCGAGCCGGTAGGTGACCGCTTCGATCAGCGTGGCCCCGCCACCCTCTCGGGTCTGCTTCAGCGCGCGTTCGGCTGCGTCGCGGACCGCGATCACGTCGTTGCCGTCGACCTGCTCGCCCGGGATGCCCGCTGCAACCGCCTTCTGCGCCAAGGTCTCCGCTGCGGTCTGTGCCGACCGCGGAACGGAGACCGCCCACTGATTGTTGTTGATGACGAACAGGACCGGCAGGCGCCACACGCCGGCGAAATTGATCGCCTCGTAGAAGTCCCCTTTCGAGGTGGCGCCGTCGCCCAGCAGGCACACGGCCGCGCGGCGCTCGCCGCGCAGCTTGAAAGCGAGCGCCACGCCCACAGCGTGGGGCACGTGGCTCGCCACCGGGATCGAGACCGGAAAGTCCTGGCGGGGTCCTGCGAAATCGCTGCCTCGCTCATCGCCGCCCCAATAGAGAAACAGCTCGTAGAGGCTGACACCGCGCCAGAGCTGCGCGCCATGCTCCCGGAACGAGGGCAGCAGGACGTCGTCCTCCTGCATCGCACTGGCGACGCCGACCGCGACGGCCTCCTGGCCGAGGGAGGAGGCATAGGTGCCCAGACGCCCGGTCCGCTGCAGCGCGATCGCCTTCGTATCGAAGCTGCGGGTCAGCACCATGGCGCGATAGAGCGCAATCAGGCCCGCGACGTCCCTTGCCATTGCCGGCGCTGCGTCGGCCAGACGGCCATCCGGCCCGAGATAGCGCCGCAGCGGGAAGGCACGAGCCCAGCCCGTCTCCGCGGCCGCTGGCTGGGGCTCGCCCGCTCCGGTTGCTGCGCCCGCTGCGCCGGGGGTCATGCTCGTGTCTCGCCTGGCGTATCTCGGTCTTTGTCGGCAGAAGGCTGTCGCAACCCGGGGACCGATGCCTTGATCCTGATCAAGAAATGGCGCGCGGCCGTGTCGGCCGCCGGAAGGGGCTTGGCTGTCCCCGGGCGAGCGCGCAGAACTGGCGCGGTTCCGCAGCGCACCCCGCGTCTGCCTTAGATCGTCTTGCGCAAGACGGGAATGGCGGCGAGGGCGCGTGCGGAAGCCAGGGAGAGAGCGAAGGCGGTGGCGGCCGTGAGCGGTATGCCGATCGCGGGACCGACGAAGAAGCCGTCGAGCCCGACATGCGACAGCGCGATGAGCCATAGCGGATGCATCACATAGACGCCGAGCATGAAGGGGGCCAGCCGCCGGGCCATCTCGCCGATGCGGCGCAATGCCGGGGATTCGACGTTCAGGCAGCGAAAGGCGTTGAACAGCGCCAGCGACATCAACACCACGAGGGGATCGGAATAGGAGTAGGTAATGTCCCAAGACCGCTCCCCCAGCGGGCCCAGGAGGATGCCTGTGAGCAAGGCCACGAGGATGCCGCAAGAGAGCGCGATGGCGAGCGCATAGCGGTTGCGCAACGCCGAAACGGGGGCTTTCCACAGCCAATAGCCTGCCAGGAAGTAACCAAGATAATAGGGCCACAAGCCCACAAAGCTCTGCGACTGCTGTTCACCCTCCAGCCCGGCGACGGTCGATTGGATCGCGGCCGCGAGAAAGGCGAGGACGAGGGCGCCAAGCACGAGAGGGCGGGCGCCGTGAGCGAGAAAAACGCTGACCATCGGCGCAACGAGGTAGAGCCCCAGGATCATGTAGAGATACCAGAGGTGAAAGAAAGGCCTCCCCTGCAGCAGGGACTCGAGGATCGCCGAGAGGGGCTCGCCCCGCCCCGCAATCCGCAGCCCGACATAGAGCGCGGTCCAGAACAGTGTCGGCACCAGGATCTTGGCGGCGCGCCGCCGATAGAACTCGCCGGGATCCAGGTCGGGACGCCGGGACAACAGGAGGATGCCGCTCGCCATGACGAACAAGGGAACGCACCAGCGGCTGAACGCGTCGGCGAGGTTGCCGATCCACCAGGCGGGATCGGCCGTGCTCGGACGGGCAATGACGATCTCGGCCGACGCATGCAGCCACACCACGGCCATGGCCGCGGCCACGCGCACCATGTCCAAACGGGGGTCATGCTTGCCGGCCGATGCCGCACTGTCCCCGCCCGCAGAGTCGAGCGGAGCCGCAGGAGAGCGAGCATCTTCGGACGCCGGCCGGCCGCCGCGAACACCGCCGAGAGGGATTCGGCTCTGCGTCATCGGTTCGATCTCACGGGCTCATCGATGAGAAGCAGCGGGGCCCGCCGCTTGGAGGGCTCCGGCCGATTGGACGCGCGATGAGCGTCACGTCTGGCATGTCGATGCCGGTGACGCTCTCGCGCCCCCGCACGCCGACGCACATCATCGCCCCATAACAATATCGGGCGGTCGCCTGTCAATGGCGATCGAACGGAAAGAAACTTCTGTGGCGGACAATAGCCGGCGATCATGCTTCCGGCAAAGCCACGACGCAGTCGCGGAGCGCGTTCGCGATCCGGGCGTTCTCGTCCTTTCCCTGTCCGCGCCGCGCGAGCTCGTCGGCACCGAGCGCCGGCCCGAACGTCACGCAGAGGCGGCGCAGCCGCGGGATGCGCCGGGTGCTTGGCCACGCTTCGAAAGTGCCGCCGATACGCACCGGCACGGCACGAACGGCGGTCTTGCTCAGCAGAACGGCGATGCCGGGCAGAAATTCCGTGATCTCGCCGGTTGGCGAGCGCCGTCCTTCCGGGAACCAGACCAGCCGACGACCCTGCCGCAGCACGGTTGCGCTCAGCGCCAAGGCGCTGCCCGGATCGCGGTCCGGATCGATCGGCAGAACGTTCGCCGCGCGGCTCACGGTCCTCATGAACCAGGTCGAGAACAGCAGGCCGGCCCAGCCGGCCCAACTCGTTCGGCGCAACTCCCGCCATTCGAAGGCGGCCGCCAGCGCCAGCGGATCGAGATAGCTCGCGTGATTGGGCGTGAAGACGAGGGGCTCGTCTTTCGGGATGGCCGAGCGTCCGCGGACCTCGAGACGGAACAACAGGCGCATGGCGAGCCTGATCACCGTATAGAGCACCAGCCCGAACAGCAGTGACACGATGCTGGGCGGCGCCAGCCAGCGGGCCTGCTCCGGGGCCAGCGCCGCCGCGGGGGCCGGAGCCGGCGGGCCGGGGGCCGCCCCGGGCACGGCACCGCCCGCCCGCGCGATCTCCCGCAAGAGATCGCGAAGCGTGATGATTCGTCCGATCGCCGCCTCGGTCAGCCGCACGCCGAAGCGATCCTGGATCTCGGTCGTCAGCTCGATCCATTGCAGCGAGTCGACGCCGAGATCGAGCTGGGGGCTCGTCTCGAGGGTCAGGCGGCGATCCGGGTAGCGCGAGGCGAGCCAGCCCCAGATTTCGCGCGCTGGCGACGCCGCGAGCAAGCCGCGATCCTCTTCCGACAAGGCCGCGGGCGCGGCCCTCTCGAGGCGGGCCTCGGCCTGCGCATAGAGAGCCGGGAGCAGGTGCCGCTTGAGCTTGCCGAGATGTGTGCGCGGCAGGGGCTCGCGGAAGAACGCGTAGCCGCTGATCCGCTCCTGCGGTTTGAGAGATGCGACGTGACGTTCGACCGCTTCGCGCAGCAGCCCTTCGACGCGAGCCGCACCGCGCTCGCGGATCGCCTCGGGCTCGGGCACGATGAGCGCGACGAGAGCACCGTCACGCAACAGCACCGCGACCTCCTTGGCGAAGGGCATGCCGGCGTAGACCGCTTCGATGTCGTCGGGGAACAGTTTCTTGCCGGTGGGCAGAACGATCGTTTCGTTGGCGCGCCCGACCACATGCAGATAGCCGTCGGGATCGAGAAAGCCGAGATCGCCGGTGCGAAACCAGCCGCCGTCGGCGAAGGCGGCCATGCTTGCCGCCGGGTCGTCGAGATAGCCCGCAAACACGCTGGCGCCGCGGGCGAGGATCTCGCCCGGCATGTCGCCTTCGGGAGGGCCGACGCGAATCTCCACCCCTGCGATCGGCAGGCCCTCGCTGTCGAGATGCGCCCGTTCCGGCGGATTGAACGTCAAGATCGGCGCCGTCTCGGTGAGCCCGTAGCCGCTCAGGGCGCGCCAGCCCAGCCCCTCGAGCTTCCACGCGATCTCGGCGTCGAGCTTGGCGCCGCCCGAGCTCAAGACCCGCAGGGCGCCACCGAATTCGGCATGCAGCCGGCGGAACAAGAGGCGGCCGATGCGAAAGCCGAAGGTGCGGCAGAGCCAGATCGAGAGCGCCAGCAGCCACGCATAGACGCGCGCAACCGCTTTGCCCCGGCGCGCGATGCGGGCCTCGATGCCGTTGAGCATCGTCGCGTAAAGGCCGGGCACGCCGATGATGACCGAGGTGCGTGCGGCGCGCAGCGCATGCAGGATCTCCGGCCCCGTCATGCCCGCCGGCAGCACGAGCGTGGCGCCGCTGGCGAGCGCACCCAGCATGCCGACCGTGAACGGATAGGCGTGATGCAACGGCAAGGGCAGCAGCACGCGGTCGCCGGCCGCGGCGATCCGCGCATCGAGCAGGCCCCGAAGATTGGCGACGAAGTTCGCGTGGGTCAGCGGCACGGCCTTGGGCGGCCCCGTCGTGCCCGAGGTGAAGAGCAGCGAGGCGCGCTCGCCGGGCGCAATGTCGGGCAGCGGCCCGGCGCGCTCGGCCAACAGCTTCCGCCAGGGCACGGCGCTCGCCGGCGGTGCGCCGTGGAGATCGATCGACGGGAGGCCGGGCGGCTCATCGCCGGGCAGCTCGCCGTCGAGCAGATAGACGGCGCCGCGGCCGTCGGCCCACGACGCCGGCAGGCGAGGCAGCCGGTCGCGGGTGGTGAACAGCCGGCGGCAGCCGCTCTTGGACAGCATCGTCGCGATGTCGCCTTCGCTCGCCAGATGGTCGAGCGGCACCGCCATGGCGCCGGACGCGACGATGCCGAAATAGGCGATGATCCATTCGGCCCGGTTCGACGACAGGATCGCCACCGGCTCCTGCCGGCCCACGCCCTGGGCGAGCAGGCCGGTGGCGAGGCGGCGCGAAACCTCCGTCAACGCGGCAAAGGACCATGTCGAAAAGCTCTCTCCACGATCGACCATGACGGCCGGGCGTTCCCCGAAGGCGGGCAAGCCATCGAGCAGTTCCGCCAATGTCGTGAAGCTGCGCATGCAGCAACTCCGTCGCGCCGCGTCGAGCGTTTCGGCGAAAGCGCCGGCCCCGGCTCTTCGAGCTGGACTCCCGTAAGAGAGCCTGCCTCGAGGCCGCGTGCCAGCGTTTCAGGTCGAGGGACGCGGGCCTTTGATCTGCGTCAAGACGCGACCGGCATTTTCGAGCAAAATCATCTCAACAATCGAGGATCCGGACCATGCCCATACCCATCGACGTCAGCTTCCGCAATATCGAGCCCTCGCCCGCCATCGAGGCGCGGATCCGCGAGAAGGCCGCCAAGCTCGAGCGGTTCTTCGATCGCGGCCTTTCCTGGAAGGTGGTGGTGGAGGCGCGCCACCGCCATCAGCACAAGGGCAAGCTCTACAACGTCCGCATCCACCTGGCGCTTCCGGGCCAGGACCTGCTGGTCGGCCACGAGCACAAGCTCGACCATGCGCACGAGGACGTCTATGTGGCGATCCGCGACGCCTTCGACGCGCTGGGTCGCCAGCTTCAGGATCGCGTGCGGGAGTGGCAGGGTGCAGTGAAGCTGCATGTGGTTCCCGAGCACGGGCGCGTCACGAGGCTGTTCGAGTACGAAGGCTACGGCTTCATCGAGGCGGCGGACGGGCAGGAGATCTATTTCCACAAGAACGCGGTCACCGACGGCTTCGACAAGCTCGAAGTCGGCGACGAGGTCCGCTTCGTGATGCGCGAGGACGAGAGCGAGAAAGGGCCGCAGGCGAGCACGGTGACGCGGATCGGCAAGCATCATCTGCCGCCGACCGAAACCACCCGTTGAGGCGCGCGCTCCACGCGGGACGATGCCCGGGGAGTTCCTGGAAGCGGTCGGCAAGCGGCGGGAGATTCGCTCGTGCGAGCACCGGCCGGTGAATCGCGCCACCCTCGGCGCCCCCATCGCGGGCGTCCTCATCGCGGCGGCAACGCAAGCGTCGAGCGCCATCAGACCACGACGCCCAAGCCCGCCGGCCGGCACGCGCCTGAGATCGCCCGGCTTGCGGCGGCGTGATGTCGACGGCCCGCTTCAGCGCCGAAGACGGATCAGCCGCAGCGTCTGGCGATGGCTGGCGGAGGGAAAGGAGCGGGGCTTGAATCTTCTCTAATGGCGCGCAAAGGGGTCGGATGGCTCGGCCAGTCCCGCAGCGGCAACCACACCATCCCAAAAACTCTTGCACTCTCGCACCACATCCAGAGGTTCACGCTTTTTGCTGCCAGCAATCAGGAAGTGTGCAATGGCTGGGCTGCCATCCGGCCATGGACGATACTCTCGACCGAGGGACCACAGTTCGTCGATAGATGCCTTTGAAATGGTATGGTGCTTTGAACGGTTGCACACACCCCGACAAATTCGCATCGCCTCGTTGTCTTGAATCAAGCGATCGATTGCGTCGGATCGAACCCGTCCGGTCTCGATTACGAAATCTCTGAGGTGGTAGCACACCACCATGAACGCCAAGAAGAAGTCCTCGAAGTCGCTGGAGACGCAGCGACCGTCCGAATAGCATTTTTCGCATCGGGCGGCGCACCGTTGCATGGCTTCATAACGTGAGCGCCACCCTAAAATCTTCTCGATGCTCCACGGCAGGCTCATGACACATCTCCGTAGGCGGCATACGGATGGCTATTCACCATAAACGTTTATTGACAAACGCCTTACCCGAACCGGACTTGAAATACTGCTCGAGTTTTCGCGCATTTCTCTCGGTCAATACAGCGACGCAGGACTTCAATGTGATTGGCAAGTGGGCCTTGGCCGAAGCCACGCAACCCTGCCTGCGCGACTCGATTCGACGCCGGAGGTCGTTCGTTGACCCGACGTAGATGTCGCCATTGCTCAACTCGAGAAAATAGACATACCACATGGCCGCGGCTGTCTCCCTTCGCTCCTGCGGCGCTTCGGGAGACACTCCTGCGCCTAAATCGCCTTCGGTTGTCAGTCCACTTCGTGGCCTGCCACCCGAAGCCGAAGGCGTAGGGTGGCGGAGGGGGCGGGATTCGAACCCGCGACAGGATTCATCACCCTGTACACGCACTCCAGGCGTGCGCCTTCGACCGCTCGGCCACCCCTCCGACCCGGACATCGCCTCGGCCCCCACCCTCGCGGGGGCCGGTCGAAGCGGCGGCGACCCTAGCCCAGCCCCGCCGTTTCGCGCAACCGTTCTCGGGCGCGTCCGAGGCCCGGTTTTCGAGGGTGTCGATGGCGCCCGCCGCGCTCCGCGGGGGGCCCTTCGCTCACTCTGCCGCGAGCGGCGCCTTCCACCGGCGGCTCGCGCCGGCGCGATCGGCGGCGATGACGGCTGGACGCCGGATCGGGCCGGCCGGCACGCCGGCCCCGGAGGGCGCCTCAGTCCGCGCGCGATGCCGGCGCCCCGGCAAAGTGCGGGAAGAGCAGGTTGTTCTCGAGATGGATATGCTCCATCAGATCGTCGATGAGCTTGCGCGTGCCGGCATAGAGCGCGCGCCAGCTGGTGCAGGCGTCGGCCGGGAGGCTCAGATCGTGGGTCAGCCGTTCGAGCTCCCGAAGACGTTCGCCATGCTCGTCATGCTCGGCGCGCATCTGCGCGATCGGATGGACGATCATGGGATGGCCGCCCCGGCGCATCAGCGGGAACAGGACCTGCTCCTCCTTGGCCATGTGCGATCCGAGCTCTTCCTCCAACGCCTCCAGCGCCTCGGCCAGCCCCGCCGGCACCGCGTCATGATGGCGGTGCACCGCCTCGACCTTCCGGGCAAGCCCTGCCAACTCGGGGATCTCGCGCCGGTGCACGGCGTGGTAACGCGCCAGGACGTGGTCGATCAGCGCCGCGGGCTCGGTGGGCAGCCCCGCCGGCGCTGCGAGGTCGAGGGCGCGCAGCGCCGTCTCCACCGCTGCGAGCTCGATCGCGCGGGCCTTGGCCGCCTCCGCCAGCGTCTCGTCGCCGCCGCAGCAGAAGTCGAGCTTGAAGCGGCGAAAGACGCCCGTGGCGCCCGGCAGCGCGACGGCGATCTCGCCCAGCCGGCGATGCGCGAAGCTCGGGGCCGGGCCTGCGGAATTCGCGGAATGTTCGAAGCTGGTCACGGGTTGACTCCTTCTGTCACGGGATCCGGCGCCGCCCCACGGGCGGGCCGGCGAACCGGCGGAACCTCGCCGCGGCGCACGGCGATGCCGAGTTCGAGGCTCTCGGCGATGCGGCGCGCGCGTTCGAGAAAATGCTCTGCCGCGGCCGGCGGACAGACGCGGCGCGCCGTCGCCTCGAAGATCTGCAGCCAGCGGGCGAAATGGCCGGCGTCGACCGGCAGCGAAAGATGGGCCTGCATCGGCTGCCCGTGATAGCGGCCGCTCAGCAGCGCCACCGACGACCAGAAGTCGCACATCTTGGCGATGTGCCGGTCCCAATCACGGATGCGGGCCGCGAAGATCGGGCCCAGCGCGGGGTCGCGCTCGACCTCGCCATAGAAGCTGCGGACCAGCCGCCCGATCATCGCATCGTCGATGCCGGTCCGCTGCGCGATTTCCGCGGTCAGAGCGGCGCGGCGCGACGGGTCGTTCTTGGCCGGCTCCATGGGGTTTCCATTAAGATGCAAACTGAATACATATTATTGGTGAAATACGGAATATGAAATACCTCGTTTTAGCGACCTTTCGCCGCGGCCGGGCTTTCCGGCCGCGGTGGCGCGTTCAGGGTCGATCGGCGGACGGCTCGGTCAGGAGGCGCCTCAAGACCCGACCGGTTCGCGGCGCCTTGATCAGATCCTTCAGGCTGTAGCGATCGAGCGTTGCGAGAAAGGCCAGAAGCGCCTCCTCGAGCGGGCCTTTGAGGCCGCAGGCGGAGGAGATCACGCAGGCATTGCGCTTGGCATCGAAGCATTCGACGAGCGCGAAACTATCCTCGGTCGCCCGCACGACGTCGCCCAGATTGATCTCCTCCGCAGGTCGGGCGAGCTGCAGCCCGCCCTTCCTTCCCCTGAGGCTCGTCACGAACCCGGCCTGGCTCAGCCGCAGCGCGACCTTCATCAGATGGTTGCGCGAGATGGCGTAGCGGCGGGCGGCTTCCTCGATCGTATGGATCTTCTGCGGCTCGAGTGCCAGCAGCATCAGGAGCCGCAGGGCGTAGTCGGTGTGAAGTGTCAAACGCATGCCGAGATCTCGTCTTCCGGCCGGCGCCGGCAAAAATATGCATATTATATGTTCGATTTAGCCCTGGCCATCGGCGAAGCAACCGACGTCGATCTCGACGCTTCCGGACTCAGCCGGCACGCGCGCCGCCGGCGGCCGCGCGCGGCGCGGCAGCAAGGCTCGTCGCCGCGGCTGCCTTCTCGTCGGCGGCCTTCCAGCGCCGCGCGACCTCGCTCAACTGGCTCAGAACCGTGCGCAGCTCTTCGCCGCGCGGCGTGAGGCTGTAGGTGACACGCGGCGGAATGGTCGCCTCGTAGCGGCGATCGAGAATGCCCGCCTTCTCGAGCATGCGCAGCCGCTCGGTCAAGACCTTGGCGGAGATGCCGGGAACTTGACGCTTGATTTCCCCGAACCGGCTGGGGCCCGAGCGCATCAATATCCAAAGGATGTAGGTGGTCCAAGGTCCCATCAGGATCCGGAGCAGCCAGTCCATGGGACACTCCGTCGCCGTCTTGGTTGTGCGCGCCATCTTCCTGTCTCCCGGTTGTCGCAACCCTCAAAGCGCGGTGCGACCGACCTTGGCGGATGCTCGTCGGCCGGCCTCGCCTTTTTTAGTTACTATCGGCGTTCCAGTTTCAAAAGGCTAGTCACACTCTTGTGACCACCGGCCGATAGGGGAACGCGCCGGAGAAGCGGGCCGACCGGTTCAACCAAAGGGTTGGCCTCGACCGATTCGGCATGGGGGCCGGTTTCCCGCGACGTGCATTTCCGTTATGGTTCCGCAATTTTTCAGGGGGAAGGCGAAAATCCCGTGACCCTTCGCATTGTCGGCTGGGTTCTGCTGTTGATCGCGGTCGCCTTCCTCGCCCGCGACCTCGTTTCGCTGTTCGAGGCGGGGCATTGGACGCCGTTGCCGGCGGGGCAGGTCTGGTTCTGGATTCACAAGGACAGCCTGCTCCTGCTGCAACCGGCGATCGAGCGCCATCTCTGGCCGCCCCTCTGGAGCGCGATCGCCGAGATCCTGACCTGGCCGGCCTGGGCGGTCGTGGGCGTGCCGGGCCTGCTGCTGTCGCTCGCGGGCAGGCGCCGACGCAAGAAACGCTGGTGGCGATAGAAGAACGACTTTGCCGAATCCAGCCGGCCCGCTCCCGGCCGATGGCGGTCCGGCCGCCGTTCAAGCCAGTGCGAGAAGCGTGGCGCCGCCCCAAGCGACGAGCGCGCCACCGGCGATCCTGCCGAGCCAGTGGCCCGCGGGTGCGGTCTTCTCGACCAGCACGAATGCGGCGATCCCGATGATCCATGCCAAGTTCATCACGCCGCCCACGAACAACAGCGCCATCAACAGCCAGCAGCATCCGAGACAGTAGCAGCCGTGCCGCAGTCCCATGCCGAAGGCACCCCGGGCTCCCTCCCGCCAGTGCGTCAGCACGAAATCGAGCGGCGACCGGCATTGCCGCAGGCAGGCTTGCTTGAGCGGCGTCCACTGGTAGAGGCCGGCGCCGATCAGCACGGCCCCCGCCAAGGCCACGCTCGTCGTCCGCATCGTCGGGGAAAGCAGTGCCGCCGCGTCGAGGCTCCACTGCATCGTCGTGGCACCGATGCCGAAAACCGACCACACGGCGACATAACCGAGCGCGAAGACCCCCGTCATGACCAGGGCTCCGCGATGGGTGCCGCGGCGCCGGGCGATGCTCGAATAGAGCAGGATCATCGGCGCCGCGCTCGGCAGCATCATCGCCATCATCATCGCCGCCCACATGACCAGCATGAGCGCGGCGTGGCCCGCCGACCACGGCCCTCTTGCCATCGGCATGAGCATGTCGTCCATCTCGCGCATTTCCGTGCCGGCGCCGCGCAGGAGGTGGAGCCAGGCAAGCGCGACGACAACCGCCAGCGCGCCTGCCACCAGCAGGCGGTCGCGCCGGAGCAACGTCTCGAGCGCCGATGGGCCCGTCGTTTGCCGACCGGGAGGACGACCGCTCATGTTCCGGCGCGCCGCCGATCGCCTGTGCAAGCGCGGGGCGAGATGGGGGCCGCCTTATGCCGCAACGCCGCGCGGTGTCTGCACGACGTGAGCCAGCGTGCTATGCGTGCCCTTCGTGTCGAACTTGATCGCGCCCGTGCTGTGGATATCGGCCGATGCGATTTCGCCCTCGATGTGCTCGAAACCTTCGGGCATCACCACACGGATGCGGTGCGGCGCTCCCGTGACCGGGTTCTTGATCGGCTCCACCTCGGTTTCCAGGATGCCGGGAACGATCAGGCGTGCGGTTCGGCCGTCCTTGTCGAAGCCGAACTGGACCGGCGCGAAGACCGGGTCGTGCATCTTGCTGATGATCAGGCTGAAGATGTGGAAGAGCGTGCCCTCGGCCGAATGCTTGCCCGACAGGATGTTGAAGAGCGCTTCGCGCTGCGCGGGGCTCGCGCGCTCGTCGATGATGGCTTGCGCTTCGCCATTGCCTTCGTGCAACGCGCCGGGAAAGGACACCGTGACGGCGAAGGTCAGGCCGTCGAGCTTGACGTCTTCGAAGTGGCCCTTGGTGATATGCATTCCCAAGAGACCTTTGCAGGGGCCGTTCGTCGGCCTCGCATTAAAGTCGCAGGGACAACCGAAGGCGCAGTTGCAGTTCTTGATCCACTGGCCCTCGAGACGCCAATTGGCTTCCGGCATGACGTGCCTCCCTTCGTTGCCGTTTTTCGGTCGGTACTCCTCGGTCGTTGATCCACGCCATTCGCACCGGGGCAATACGGCCCCGGCAGGGAACGATAGCACCGTTGACGACCCGCAAGGAACGGATTCCGCGGTCCGTGGCGGAATCCTTGGCGACACCCGCCGCCGCGCTGGAGCGCGATCGCCGAGATCCCGATCTGGCCGGCCTGGGCGGTGCTGGGGCCGCTGCTCCCGCTCACGAGGCAGGCGACGGTGCAAGAAGCGGTGGTGGCGATAAAAGCTAAAAGAGCGGAGTATTCTTACAAAAGTCATCCCGGAAACGGCAAAGCCGTTATCCGGGATCCATGCCTGAAATGACTCCGCACATGCCGAGTTCGCCACGGCGATGGGTCCGGCTCGCGCGAGGCTTTCGCCCCGCTTGGCCGGGACGACGCTAGTGGGAATCCTCAATCGTCGCTCATCTTGAGGGCGGCGAGGAAGGCCGACTGCGGAATCTCGACATTGCCGTACTGGCGCATGCGCTTCTTGCCCTCCTTCTGCTTCTCGAGGAGCTTGCGCTTGCGCGTGATGTCGCCGCCATAGCACTTGGCCGTCACGTCCTTCCGGAGCGCGCTCACGGTCTCGCGCGCGATCACCTTGGCGCCGATCGCGGCCTGGATCGCGATCTTGAAGAGCTGGCGCGGGATCAGGTCCTTGAGCCTCAGGCAGAGTGCTCGCCCGCGCGCCTCGGCATGGGTCTTGTGGACGATGCAGGCGAGTGCATCGACCGGCTCGCCGTTCACCAGGATCGAGAGCTTGACGAGGTCGCCCTCGCGATAGCCGTCCACCTGGTAGTCGAAGGAGGCATAGCCGCGCGAGACCGACTTGAGCCGGTCGTAGAAATCGAACACCACCTCGTTCAAGGGCAGGCGATAGACCAGCATGGCGCGGCTGCCGGCATAGGTGAGATCGACCTGCTCGCCGCGCCGCTCCTCGCACAGCTTGAGGATCGGCCCCAGATACTCGTCCGGCACCAGGATGGTGGCCTTGATCCAAGGCTCCTCGATCTTCTCGATGCGCGTCACCTCGGGCATGTCGGCCGGATTGTGCAGCTCCTTCGTCTCGCCGTTGGTGAGATGGACGCGATAGACCACCGAAGGTGCGGTGGTGATGAGGTCGAGGTTGAACTCGCGCTCGAGCCGCTCCTGGATGATCTCGAGATGCAGCAGGCCAAGGAAGCCGCAGCGGAAGCCGAAGCCCAGCGCCGCCGAGGTCTCGGGCTCGAACTGGAAGCTGGCGTCGTTGAGCCGGAGCTTGCCCAGGCTGTCGCGCAAATTGCCGTAGTCGGCGGCGTCGACCGGGAAGAGGCCGCAGAACACCACCGGCACCGAGGGCTTGAAGCCCGGCAGGGGCTCCGCCGCCGGCCGGCGCTCCTCGGTGATGGTGTCGCCGATGCGGCAGTCCGCGACCTGCTTGATGCCGGCGGTGAGGAAGCCGATCTCGCCCGGGCCCAGCTCCGGCGCCGGCTCGCCCTTGGGCTTGAAGACGCCGACCCGCTCGACCACATGGGCGGCACCCGTGGACATCATGCGGATCTTCATGCCGGGCTTGAGCACGCCGTCCTTGATGCGCACCAGGATGACGACGCCCAAGTAGGCGTCGTACCAGCTGTCGATGAGGAGCGCCTTGAGCGGCGCAGCGGCATCGCCCTTGGGCGCCGGCAGGCGCGTCACCAGCGCCTCCAGCACCTCGTCGATATTGAGGCCGGTCTTGGCGGAGATCAGCACCGCGTTCGAAGCGTCGAGCCCGATCACGTCCTCGATCTGCTGCTTGACCTTCTCGGGCTCGGCCGCGGGCAGATCGATCTTGTTCAGGACCGGAACGATCTCGTGGTTGTTGTCGATCGCCTGATAGACGTTGGCGAGCGTCTGGGCCTCGACCCCCTGGCTCGCATCGACGACCAGCAGCGAGCCTTCGCAGGCCGAGAGGCTGCGGCTCACCTCGTAGGCGAAATCGACATGGCCCGGCGTGTCGATCAGGTTGAGCGTGTAGGTCTCGCCGTCGCGCGCCTTGTAGGTGAGGCGCACGGTCTGGGCCTTGATGGTGATGCCGCGCTCGCGCTCGATCTCCATCGAATCGAGCACCTGCTCCTTCATCTCGCGCGAAGAGAGCGCGCCGCAGCGCTCGATCAGCCGGTCGGCCAGGGTCGATTTGCCGTGGTCGATATGGGCGATGATCGAGAAATTGCGGATATGGCGAAGGTCGGTCATGGGCGCAAAGCGATCTGCCGGGCGGCTCTCGGCCGGCGGTTCAAGGGCATCATCCGTTCCAGGGGGCGGCCACCCGATCGATCCGGGACATCAGCGGGCGCCGCGACCGCAAACGGCGCGCCAGGAACATAGGGCTCGCCCCCCTCTCGCGCAACCACGGGGGTGCGAGACACAGCGGCGTGGCGCTCGAGCAAGGCTTCTCGGCATATGGCTTAATTATACGATTACGGATATAATTTTGCCGGTGGCAGCGCTCACCCAAACAAATTTCATACTATACCGTATATTTATGCCGAGACCGGCGGTGCACAAGGCGGAGGATTGGGTGGCGGCGGGATGGCGCGCCCTGGCCGAGGGCGGGCCAGCCGCAGTGCGGATCGAGGCGCTGGCCCGTTCGCTGGGCGTCACCAAGGGCGGGTTCTACGGGCATTTCGCCGACCGCGCGGCCCTGCTTGACGCCATGCTGGCCGGGTGGCGCGAGCGCGCCGGCTCCGGCCTGATCGCCCGCGTCGAGGCCCGGGGCGGCGATCCGCGAGACAAGCTCTGGGCCTTGATAGAAACCGTGATCCGCGAGGGAGCGCGCTCGCCGGAGCCGGCCTTGCGGACCTGGGCGCGCGGCAGCGAGGCCGTGCGCGCGGCGCTGGCCGCGGTGGACCGCCGACGGCTCGACTATCTCGACGCGCAGTTCCAGGCGATGGGCTTCGGCGGCCTGGATGCGACCTCGCGGGCGCGGCTCTGTTATCTGGCCCTCATCGCCGAGCACCAGCTTGCCACGGCCCCTTCGCTCGCAGAGCGGCTCGCAGCCGCCCGCGCCCAGTTCGCGTTGCTGACGGCGGGCCTCGCTTCGCCCGGCTGAAATCAACCGCCGAATCCGCGACAATGGCGGCTGCGGCCAAACCGGAGAGAAAGACATGGACACGACGTTCGCGCTGTTCGCCATCCTGGGCGCGCTGCTCCTGGGCGCGATCAGCCCCGGCCCCAGCTTCGTGCTGGTGGCCCGCACCGCGATCGCGCGGTCGCGGCAAGACGGCCTCGCGACCGCGCTCGGCATGGGCGTAGGCGGCGCCGTCTTCGGCAGCTTGGCGTTGCTCGGCCTGATCGCGCTCTTGAGCCAGGTCGCATGGCTTTACGCCGTGCTGAAGGTCCTGGGCGGGCTCTATCTGCTCTATCTCGCCTTCATGCTGTGGCGCGGCGCCAAGCAGGAGATCGACGTGCGCGATGGCAACCAGACGCGCAGCGCGCGTCCCGAACGCTCTTTCGCGCTCGCGCTCGTGACACAACTCTCCAACCCGAAAACGGCGATCGTCTACAGCAGCATCTTCGCCGCACTTCTGCCGAAGGCGCCGCCGCTATGGATGGTTGCGATCCTTCCTGGCCTGATCTTGCTGGTCGAGGCCGGCTGGTACGCGGTGGTCGCGCTGGCGTTCTCATCGGAACGCCCGCGCCGCGCCTATCTTCGTTCGAAGCGCTGGATCGACCGGGCAGCTGGATCCGTCATGGGCGCCCTCGGCCTCAAGCTTATGCTCGAGGCCGGCCGTCCCGCCTGACGAACCAAAACCCGGCTCGCCCCTCCCGCGCGCGGAATGAAGCAGGCCGGAACAGGCTCTATGGGGTGCTATTTCCCGCCGGCGCCGCCGTTCGGCTTGGCCGCCTCGCCGTTGCCAGCGGCACCGTTGCCGAGCCGGCCCAACGCCTCCTTCGCGCATTCCTCGATCGGCTCCCAGCACTTGCCGCTCATCCGGGTCGCCAGGGCCATGAGGCGGTTCGCCTCCTCGAGATATTGCTGCGTCGCCTTGCGTGCGAAATCGAATTGCAGATTGAGGGCGGAAGCCGGATCGGTGCAGCGGAGCAGCGTCTCCGACCGCTCGACATTCTCGCGCAGCCGCGCATTGGCGAATTCGGTCATCTCCTGATTCAAGGCGACCATGCCCTTGAGCATGGCGTCGCTCGCCCGCATCACGGCTTGCATGGCGGTGCCGCTGGCCGCGGCGATCGCCTGATAGTCGATCGCCGGGATTGTCGCATGCAGCGTCTCGGCTTTGGCGGCATGCAGCGCTTCGGACTTGACGGTGCCGGTCCTGGCCGTTTCGGCGTGGGAAGTCGTGCGTGACATGGCTCTTGCCTCCCGAACGGGAAAATGACGTTTCACCGCCGCCGTTCATGACGGCGGTCGCGAGGACGAGGCAGGCTTGCCGAAACGACGAACGACGCTGCGGCAAGTCTGCCGAACTGGGCGTTCGCTTCTTGACGGGGCTTCTTGGCTCGACCGGAGAATCTTTCGGCCGGGGATCGACCCCGTATCGCCGCATGCGACTCTAGGCCCGTCTGTCCCCGCGGCACAAGTGAACTTCGCGCGACAATTCGTCCTTCTAACGCTTGTGGGTGCGACGCGCGAACTCTTCGATGGGTTGACGAAGCGCGACGAGATCGTGACGCCTTCATCGGTCATTAAGGCGCGCGGATTAGCCTCGTTCCCGCCTCGCGCCATCTCTTGGAGAAAGTCCCGTGACCGATTCCGCCCGCAGCGCCCGCGTCGCCGCTCTCTGGATGGTGCATGGCTCGACGTTGAGCCAATTGCTGCGCGCGCATGGGCGCGAGGCGCATGCTGCAAACCTCGACGCGGCGCTGGGCGAGGTCGCCGCCATCATCGCCGCCGAGATCGGCCAGCCCGCCCTCACCGAAGCCATCGACTGGGTGAGCGATCAGCTCTGGGACCGGCCGGGGATCAGCACGCCGAGCCCGGCGCGGCACTAGGTAGATTCGGAACGGATCCAAGATTCTTCGTCGCCCTGCGAAAGCGCTAGGGCATGCACGCAACGTCTTTCCTTATTCGTCATCCCAGACGCTAGGCGAGCCCAAAGCCCCAAAGGGCTTGGTCCCTTGGGGCTTTGGGTTTGCGAGCCTTGCGACCTGCCTTCGCCGACCTTCCTTCGCCCGCCGGAGCACGGCTGAGACGCTGTACCGAGTGCTTAGCAGCGGGCTTCGCGAAGGCGGGAGCGAAGCCGCTTCGGGTTCGCGCAAGCAGGTCCGGGATCCATGGACCACCAAGCTCGCCATCGGCATGGATGCCGGATAGCTCGGTTTGCCAACGAAATCGAAGATTTCGGGCGTGAAACTTGTCCTCGGGCCGGCCTTCGGCCGGACCCGGGGGCCGGCTTCCGGGATGACGACTTATGTGCATGCCCTAGCGCGGAAGCGGGGCCCCAGGGCCGCCGCATGTCACTCGCCGCTGGGTTCCCGCTTTCGAACGACAACGAGTTGCGATTCCGACCGAGCGAAAAGCGCTCCGACCGAACCTCTCAGCTCCTGAGCACCGCGCCGGTGGCCTTGGCGACGGCGGCCACGATCTTTTGCGACACCGCCTCGATCTCGGCGTCGGTCAGGGTGCGGTCGGTCGACTGCAGCGTGACCGAGATCGCCACCGACTTCTTGCCCGCCTCGATGCGCTCGCCCTCGTAGAGATCGAACAGGCTGACGCTCTGGATCAGCGCCTTGTCGGCGCCCTTGGCCGCGCGGATCAGCTTCTCCGCCGGCTGGTCGGCCGCGACCAGGAAGGCGAAGTCGCGCTCCACCGGCTGGAAGGCCGAGGCCTTCAAGGGCGGACGCTGCGGCCCGGCCTTGACCTTGGGCTGCGGGATTGCATCGAGCAGCACCTCGAAGCCCACGGCCGGCCCGTCCAGATCGAGCGCCTTGAGCACGCGCGGATGGATGGCGCCGAAGCGCGCCAGCACGCTCGGCCCCAGCCGGAACTGGCCCGACTGGCCCGGGTGATACCAGGCCGGCGCATCGGCCGTGGCCTGCAGGTTCTCGACCGGCGCGCCCAAAACCGCGAGCAGCCCCTGCGCATCCGCCTTGGCGTCGAAGGCGTCGACGGCGCGGGGTTTCTCGCGCCAATGGCGCGGACCGGTCATGCCGCAGCGAATTCCCGCCGCCGCCGCCGCCTGCCCTTCGATCGTGGCGTCGGCATATTGCGGCCCCACCTCGAACAGGCCCAGATCGGCGATCCCGCGCGCGGCGTTGCGCGCCGCAGCCATCAGCAGGTTGGGCAGAATCGAAGGCCGCATCACGTCGAGCTCGGCCGAGATCGGGTTGGCCAGCGTCAGTTCGGGCTTGGTGCCGCCGAAGAGCGCCACCGCGCGCGAGTCGGCGAAGGAGTAGGTCACGGCCTCGAGCAGGCCGCGTGCGGCCAGGATCCGCTTGGCCTGCTGCGCCCGGCGCTGGCCGAGGGTCATGGCGGGCTCGGGCAGCGGCGTCTCGCGCTCGAGCGGCACCGCGGGCACGGCGTCGTAGCCCTTCACCCGCACCACCTCCTCGACGAGGTCGGCCTCGCCCTCGATGTCCGCGCGCCAGGACGGTGGCGTCACGGCCAGACGCGGGCCCTCCGGCGCCACCTCGCAACCGAGGCTCTCGAGGATGCGCGTCGATTCCGCCGCCGGCAGGTCGAGCCCGCCCAGGGCGAATACGCGCTCGGGCCTGAGATGGAGCCTGCGGCGCCATTCCGGCAGGGCGCCGGCGCTGACCACATGGCTGGCCTCGCCGCCGCAGAGATCGCGGACGAGCCTCGCCGCGATTTCGGCGCCCCACTCGGCCGAGACCGGATCGAGGCCGCGCTCGAAACGGTAGCGCGCGTCGCTCTCGATGCCGAGCTTGCGGCCCGTCGCCGCCACCCGCTTGGGGTCGAACAGCGCCACCTCGAGAAAGACGTTGGTGGTGGCCTCGGTGCAGCCCGAATGCTCGCCGCCCATGATGCCGCCGATGCCGTGCACGGCCTCGGCATCGGCGATCACCACCGTCTCGCCATCGAGGCGGTAGGTGCGGCCGTCGAGCGCCAGTATCTCCTCGCCCTCGCGCGCAAGGCGCATGGTGGGATCGCCCGCGAGCTTGTCGGCGTCGAACACATGGAGCGGGCGGCCGAGATCGAAGGTCACATAGTTGGTGATGTCGACCAGCGCCGAGATCGGCCTCAGGCCTATCGCGATCAGCCGGTCCTTGAGCCATCGCGGGCTGGGGCCGTTCCTCACGCCCTTGAAGTAGCGCCCCACCACATAGGGGCAGGCGTTCTCGGCACCCGCCGGCAGGTCGCGCTTCCAGGTGATCGGGCTGTCGAAGGTGCCGGCGATCTTCCCGGCGGCGAAGGGCTTGAGCTTCCCCAGGCCCGCCGCCGCCAGGTCGCGCGCGATGCCGCGCACGCCCAGGCAGTCGGCCCGGTCGGCGGTGACGGCGACGTCGAACACCGGATCGTCGAGCCCCGTCACCTTGGCGAAAGGCTGGCCCACCGGCGCGTCGGCCGGCAGCTCGATGATGCCCTCGTGATCCTGGCCCAGCCCCATCTCGCGCGCCGAGCAGAGCATGCCGTTCGATTCGACGCCGCGGATCACGCCCTTCTTGAGGTCGAGCCCGGTGCCGGGGATGTGGCTGCCGACCGGCGCGAACACGCTCTTCATGCCGGTGCGCGCGTTGGGCGCGCCGCACACCACATGCACCAGGCCCTCGCCGGTATCGACGATGCACACGCGCAGGCGGTCCGCGTTGGGATGGGGCTTCGCCTCCACCACATAGCCGACGCGGAAAGGCGCCAGGTCCTTCGACCGATCGACGACGCTCTCGACCTCGAGGCCGAGGCTCGTGAGCTTCTCGGCGATCGCCGCGGCATCGGCCGCCGTGTCGAGGTGATCCTTGAGCCAGGCGAGGGTGAATTTCATCGCGACGCCCCCACCAGGCTCGGTATGTCGAGCGGCTGGAAGCCGTAATGCGCGAGCCAGCGCGCATCGGCCTCGAAAAAGGTGCGCAAATCGGGAATGCCGTATTTCAGCATGGCGATACGCTCGATCCCCATGCCGAAGGCGAAGCCCTGATAGCGCATCGGGTCGACGCCGACCATCTCGAGCACCTTGGGATGGACCATGCCGCAGCCCAGGATCTCGAGCCAGTCGCCGTAATTGCCGAGCTTGAGCTCGCCGCCCTTGCGCGAGCAGCCGATATCGACCTCGGCCGAAGGCTCGGTGAAGGGGAAGAAGCTCGGGCGGAAGCGCACCGGCAGGTCGGCCACGCCGAAGAAGGCGCGGCAGAACTCGATCAGGCAGCCCTTGAGATGGCCCATATGGGTCTTCTCGTCCACCACCAGCCCCTCGACCTGGTGGAACATGGGCGTGTGGGTCATGTCGGAATCGCAGCGATAGGTGCGCCCCGGCGCGATCACGCGCAGCGGCGGCTTGTGCCGCGTCATATGGCGGATCTGCACCGGCGAGGTGTGGGTGCGCAGGAGCTTGCGCCCCTCGAGATCCGTCGGCGTTGCGGCCTTGCCGTATTTTCTCTCACCCTCCTCTTCCGCACCGAGGGCAACGGGGTTGGTGGGGCGGCCGTTGCTCGAGGTGCCCAAGTAAAACGTATCGTGCATCTGCCGCGCCGGATGATCGGGCGGAATGTTGAGGGCGGTGAAGTTGTAGAAGTCCTCCTCGATGTCGGGCCCTTCGGCCACCTTGAAGCCCATCTCGCCGAAGATGGCGATGACCTCGTCGATGGTCTGGCTGATGGGGTGGAGCCGCCCCTGCGGCTCGGGCTTCACCGGCAGGGTCATGTCGAGCCGCTCGCGTGCGAGCCGGGCGTCGATCTCGGCCTCGGCGAGCTCGGCCTTGCGCGCCTCGATCGCGGCCGCGACCGCGTCCTTGAGCTGATTGAGCCGCGCGCCCGCGGCCTTGCGCTCGTCGGGCGAGAGGCCGCCCAGGCCTTTCATCAGGAGGGAGATCTCGCCCTTGCGGCCCAGCGCCTCGACCCGCACGACCTCGAGCGCGTCGAGGCCGGTTGCGGCCCGAACCGCACCGAGCCACTTTTTTTCCAATCCGCTCACATCCTCGAGCATCGAACTCATCCCTGAAAAACGAAGGGCCCAAAAGCGAAGGGGCCGAACGCTTGTCGGCCCCTTCTCGCTTGATCTGTTGCCGTCCCGGCGGGCGTCGGAGCTATCGGCGCCCCGCCCGGGCCGGCCGCGCTGGAGCGGGCCGTCGCCGCGCGGTCGGGCCGGCGCTAAATCGATAGTTGTCTTTCACGATACCCATGGCGCCGGAGAATAGGCGCGGTCCATAGGCAGGTCAATCCGAGAGGCCGGAAAGCCCGGCGGTTTCGAAGCCCTGCCACGGGTTTCACTGCAGCTGCATCAGCAGCAGGTTGAGCATACCCGAGACGATGCTCTGCTCCTGGCCGTCGATGAGCACGCGATCGAGCGCCACCTTCCGGGTCTGGCGGTTGTGAATGAACTCGAGATCGACATGCCGCACGGCGCCGGACGAAGTCTGCCTCGTGACCTTGCAGGTGACCTGGACGATGTCGGGGTTGTCCTTGTAGGCCTCGGACCTGCCCGCCTCCCACTCGAAGCTGCCGCGGACGCCCGCGATGTCGGTACAGAGCTTCTCGCCGGTGCTATCGCCCAGCACCTGCGCCTGCTTCACTGCCGCGATGTCGTCGGCGTAGCGATCGCAAGCCGCAAGCGCCAGCGCCGCAGACAGCAAGAGCCCCGCGCTCAGGCCCTTGAGCCGAAACGCGGGGGCCATGATCGGTTCCTTGCCGTTGTGGAAGGGCGTCAGGCGACCTTGCCGAGCGCCTGGCCCGCCTGCTTCACCAGATCGGCGAAAGCGGCCGGCTCGCGCACGGCGAGATCGGCCAGCACCTTGCGGTCCACCTCGATCCCGGCCTTCTTCATGCCGGCGATGAACTGCGAATAGGTCAGGCCGTGCTCGCGCACGCCGGCATTGATGCGCTGGATCCAGAGCGAGCGGAAGTCGCGCTTCCGGTTGCGCCGGTCGCGATAGGCGTACTGAAGGCCCTTCTCGACCTTCTCGATCGCGATGCGGAAATTGGTCGAGGCGCGGCCGTAATAGCCGGACGCCATATCCACCACTTTCTTGTGACGGGCATGGGTGGTGACGCCCCGCTTCACGCGTGCCATGGCTCGACGCTCCTCAGCCCCAGGGCAGGAAGTACTTCTTCACGACCTTGGCATCCATCTCGGCCATGATCTCCATGCCGCGATGCTGCCGCTTCATCTTCTGAGGCCGCTTGGAGAGCCCGTGGCGCTTGCGCGAGGGGCTCATCTTGACCTTGCCGGTGCCGGTGAGAGCGAAGCGCTTCTTGGCGCCGCTCTTGGTCTTGAGCTTGGGCATTTCTTTCCTCGTAACAGCTTGATATCGTTATGTCTCGGGCGGCCGGGCATGCCCTATCGAAGCCCGGGCGCGCGCTTCGAGACGCGCGGTTATACAGGCCCCGCCCCGGAATGGCAAGAAAAGGCGGAGAGGCCCGGGACGGCCGCAGGCAGGCCGCCGGGACCTGCGGGAAGATGCGCCGGAGGCAAAAGTCTGCAAGCCCGCGGCTGGCATCCTCGCCGACCAATGCGTCGAATCCGCAATCCGCGACGCCTGCCCACCTCGGCTATCTCGTGACGCAGATGACGGACGCCTGCCTCACCTGTTCCGAGGAGCGCCATCAGGCGAGCTTGCGCGCTATCGAGGGCTATTGCCGCCAGCGCACAACGGTCGAGGCTCCACACCTAGAGCGCGGCGCAAAGCGCCAGCACCCGGTTTTGCGGCGAGCGCTCATCGGCCCTTGACAATCGCCATTATTTCCATATTTTTGGAAATATGGAATCAAGAAACATCAGCGCCGCCTTGGGCGCGCTCGCGCAAGAAACCCGGCTGGCGATTTACCGCCGGCTGGTCGAGGCCGGGCCGCAAGGCCTGGCCGCAGGCGAGATCGCCGCAGCACTCGATCTGGCCGCGCCGACCCTGTCGTTCCATCTCTCGCAATTGCGCCAAGCGGGCCTCGTCGCGCAGCGCCGCGAGGGCCGCTCCCTGATCTATGCCGCCGACTTCGCCGCCATGAACGGGCTGATCGCCTATCTTACCGAGAACTGCTGCGCTCGATCCGCCAGTGATCGCTCGGGCGCCGGCAGCGCCGTCGCCTGCGGAACGGCCGATTGCGTTTCGGCGGGTCCCGCCGCATCCCCCTCCCTCGCTTCCCGCACCAGGAGACAGCCATGAAGCGCCTGCATGTCCATGTCGCCGTCGACGATCTCGCCCATTCGATCCGGTTCTATACGACGCTGTTCGGCACCGGCCCCAGCGTCGAGAAGCCGGACTATGCGAAATGGATGCTGGAGGACCCGCGGGTCAATTTCGCGATCTCCACGCGGGCGCCCGCAGCCGGGCTCGACCATCTCGGCATTCAGGTCGAGAGCGAGGCCGAGCTCGCCGAGATCGGCGGCCGCCTCGCCGCAGCCGGTGCCGAGACGCGCGAGCAGCACGAAACCACCTGCTGCTATGCCCGCTCCAACAAGCGCTGGGTGAAGGATCCCGCCGGCATTGCCTGGGAGACCTTCCACACGCTGGATGCCGCGGCCGTCTATGGCGAAGACCTGGCGGCCGGAGGTCCGGGGGCGGCCGAGATCGAAGCGCCGCGCCCGCGGCGCGCCTGCTGCAGCCCAAGCGTGTGATCGATCAGAACAGATAAGTCGCAAGCCAGCCGAACCCCGCCAGGATCCAGAAGGTCGCAGAGGTGAGGAGCGCCGCAGCACCCAGGGCGCCGCCCACGGCCGCGTACCAGAACTGTCGTTGCAGCCCCGCGGCGAGCGCGAAAAGAAGGGCCAGCGGCCCGAACAGGATCGGCACCTTCACCAGGCCGGCGATGCCGAAGGTCACGGCCAGGAGGCCGGTCGCCGGCGGCAGGCGAAAGGCGGCGGGCGGCAAAGCGAAGACCGGGGTGCCGAGCGGCGCTTGCGGCTGCGCTTCGGCCGGCGCTGGGGAAGCATCGGCCGGGGGCAGCGGGCGCTCCAGCCGGACGATGGCGCCGGCCGACGGCGCGTCCTCGCTGCCGTTCCTGCCGTCTCGCCGCTCCTCGGGTTCGCCCATATCCTTGCCGGAGCTCCTGCCGGAACTGCCGCCGCTGGAACCGGTCTCTCGAAACCGAACGGGGCGGCTCTGGCCCGAGCCGCCCTGCGGATTCAACGCCCCTATTTCGGCGCCATCACCATGATCATTTGCCGCCCTTCGAGCCGCGGCATCTGCTCGACCTTGGCCAGCGCATCGAGCTCGTTGCGCACCCGCTCCAGCACCTTGAGGCCCAGCTCCTGGTGCACCATCTCGCGGCCGCGGAAGCGCATGGTCACCTTCACCTTGTCGCCTTCCTCGAGGAAGCGCAGCACCGAGCGCATCTTGACCTGGTAGTCGTGCTCGTCGATGCCGGGGCGCAGCTTGATCTCCTTGACCTCGATGACCTTCTGCTTCTTGCGCGCCTCGGCGAGCTTCTTCTGCTGTTCGTATTTGAACTTGCCGAAATCGAGGATCTTGCAGACCGGAGGGGTGGCGTTGGGCGAGATCTCGACCAGGTCGAGCCCGGCTTCCTCCGCCATCATCAGGGCTTCGCGGATCGGTACGATGCCCACCATCGACCCATCCTCCTTTACCAGCCGTACCGTCGGCACGTTGATCTGGTAGTTGATCCGCGGGCCGTTGCGAGACGGCGCGGAATCGAGCGGTGGCCTAGCTATGCTGACTTCTCCTTGCCTATGGTTGATCGGTCACGGGGGCTTTCCGGCCCGCCTGACGTGGGCGGCTCAGAATGCACCCGCAATTTGCGCGTCCGTTGCCTTCCCTGCAGGCGGACGCGCTTCGCACTTCAGTCTAGTAACCGCCTCATCCAACGCAAGGACTTCCTGCTCGCTGCCGCCGAGCCGACGCAGCGCAAGCTCGCGTCTCTCGGCCTCGCGCTTGCCGACCACGGCCAGAACCGGAACCTTGGCCAGGCTGTGTTCGCGGACCTTGTAGTTGATCTTTTCGTTCCTGAGGTCGGTTTCGGCCCGCAGGCCGGCGGCCTTGAGCGCCGCCGCCGCCTCTTCGGCGTAAGAGCGGCTCTCGTCGGTGATGGTGCAGACCACCACCTGAACCGGTGCCAGCCAGAGCGGCAGCTTGCCGGCATAGTTCTCGATCAGGATGCCGAGGAACCGCTCCATCGAGCCGAAGATGGCGCGGTGCAGCATGACGGGTCGGTGCCGCTGGCCGTCTTCGCCGATATAGCCGGCATCGAGGCGCTCTGGCAGGACGAAGTCCACCTGGAGCGTGCCGCACTGCCAGGAGCGACCGATCGTGTCCTTGAGGTGGAATTCGAGCTTGGGGCCGTAGAAGGCGCCTTCGCCGGGCGCCATCGTGTAGGGCAGCTTCGCCGCCTCGACCGCATGCTTGAGCGCGGCCTCGGCCCTGTCCCAGATCGCATCCGTGCCGGCACGCCTTTCCGGCCGGTCGGCAAAGCGCACCGCCACGTCGGTGAAGCCGAAATCGGCGTAGACCTCCAGCAGCAGCCGGCAGAACGCCGTGCTCTCGGACGTGATCTGGTCCTCGGTGCAGAAGATATGCGCGTCGTCTTGGGTGAAGTTGCGCACGCGCATGATACCGTGGAGCGCCCCGCCGGGCTCGAAGCGGTGGCAGGAGCCGAACTCCGCCAGGCGCAGCGGCAGGTCGCGGTAGCTCTTGAGCCCCTGATTGAAAATCTGCACATGGCAGGGGCAGTTCATGGGCTTGAGCGCGAACACGCGCTGCGCCGCGTCCGCCGCGAATTCCTTGATGCCGGCCTCGTTCTCCGCGAGATACATGTTCTCGCGGAACTTCTCCCAATGGCCCGAGGCCTCCCACAGCTTGCGATCGACGAGCTGCGGGGTCTTGACCTCGACATAACCGGCCCGCTCGAGGCGACCGCGCAGATAGTTCTCGATCGTGCGATAGAGCGTCCAGCCCTTGGGATGCCAGAACACCATGCCGGCTGCCTCTTCCTGCTGGTGGAAGAGGTCCATCTCCTTGCCGAGGCGGCGATGGTCGCGCTTCTCCGCCTCCTCGAGCATGGTGAGGTACTGCTTGAGCTGCTTCTCGTCGGCCCAGGCCGTGCCGTAGACGCGCTGGAGCTGCTGATTGTTGGCATCGCCGCGCCAATAGGCGCCCGACACCTTCATCAGCTTGAAGGCCTTGCCGAGCTTGCCCGTGGAGGGCAAATGCGGGCCGGTGCAGAGATCGAGCCAGTTGCCCTGGCGGTAGATCGAGATCTCCTCGCCGGCCGGAATCTCTTGCACCCACTCGGCCTTGTATTTCTCGCCGTGCTCCTTGAACCAGCGCACCGCCTCGTCGCGGCTCCAGATCTCGCGCGTGATCGTCTCGTCGCGATCGACGATCTCGCGCATGCGCGCCTCGATCTTCGCGAAGTCCTCGGGCGTGAACGGCTCGTCGCGCACGAAGTCGTAATAGAAGCCGTTCTCGATCGCGGGCCCGAAGGTGATCTGCGTGCCGGGATAGAGCTCCTGCACCGCCTCGGCCATGACGTGTGCCGTGTCGTGGCGCAGGAGCTCGAGCGCGTCTGGGTGCGAGCGCGTGACGATCTCGACCTTGGCGTCGCGCTCGACCACTGTGGCCAGGTCCTTGAGCACGCCGTCGACCTTCACGGCCAGCGCGTCGCGCGCCAAGCCCTTGCCGATCGCCGCGGCGACCTCGGCGCCGGAGACCGGACGGTCGAAGGACCGCTGGTTGCCGTCGGGAAGCGTGATGACGATCATGGAGCCGTTGAGCGCCTGTCCGGCCGGATTCCGGCAAGATCAAGGTTGAGAAAGGGTTAGCGGGCCCGCCGGACTTAAGAGGGGATCGAGGCCCCTGTCAAGGCGGCCGCCGCCCGCCAGCCGGGGCGCTCGAGGAGTTCGCGATAGACCGCGAGCGTGGCGGCGCACATCAGGCTCTTGGCGTAGCGGGCGCGAATGCGCTGCGCGGTCTCGCCCGCGAGCCGGGCCCGGATATCCGGCGGCAGGTCGAGCGCCGCCTCGATGGCGTGGGCCAGCGCCGGGGCGTCGCCGGCCGGCGCCAGCCAGGCCATCTCGTTGCCGGCGATCTGCTCGCGGGCACTGCCGTGATCGACCGCCACCACCGGGCGACCCATGGCTTGCGCCTCGGCCAGCACCAGGCTGAAAGCCTCCGAGCCGCCCGCCACATGCACCACCAGGTCGGCCAGCATGTAAGCCGCTGGCATGTCGCGGCATTCGGGCACGATGTGGAATCGCCCGCCCAGGCCTGCAGCCTTGGCTTTGGCCTCCAGCTCGGCGCTGTAATGAGGATCGGCGCCCTCCGCCCCGACCACCAGGCAATAGAACGGACGCGTCTGGAGCCGCGCCAGGGCTTCGATCAGCAGCGCATGGCCGTTATGCGGCAGCAGACGCCCGGGGAGCATCAGCACGGGCAGGTCGTCGGGCAGATTCCACTGCCGCGCCAGACGAATCATGCGCGGCGCGCCCACCCGGGCGGGGTCGAAATGCTCGATATCGATGCCCCGGCGCACCAGCCGCAGGCGCCGGTCGTCCACCTTGTGCTGCTCGTAGGCAAGGCGGGCGGCGAAGTCGGACACGGCGATGACGCGATCGCCGCGCGCCAGCACCGCCGCATAGAAGCGGAGGAGCGCCCGCTCGGCCGGGCGGCCGAGATCGAAGGTGGTGACGAGGGCGCGGCCCGTGCGGCGCGCCGCGAGATAGGCGGGCCAAGCGGCCTCCATGCCGCGCGCATGGACGATATCCACCTCTTCGATCCGGATCAGGCGCGCAAGCTTGAGCGCCGTCGCCAGCATGCCGAGGGGGTTGCGCCGGTCGAGCGCCAAGCGGAAATGCCGCGCCTCGAAGCGCGGCAGCTCGGCCGCGAGCGGCCCGCCCGTCGACGCGATCAGCGGCGTGCCGCCGTCGGCGCGCACCGCCCCGGCGATGTCGAGCGCGATGCGATCGCCCGCATGGGCGAGCGCCGGCATCACCTGCAGCACCACCGGCCGCGACATCGCCGGCCTCATTGTCGCGATGCTAAAATTGGGGGCCTTTGTCGATTCCGATAAGTTCATTATGTCCACGCCCGTCACGCCCACGCTCGTCGCGCCAGGTCATGACCGACACACCACACGATTCGTCCCCCCGCCCGGAGATTCTAGCACGCGAAGACGGGGCGACAACGGCCTACCATCGCCTGGCGTCCAAGAGCGGGGGAAAATTGCCGGGCGTCGTCTTTCTCGGCGGCTTTGCTTCCGATATGACAGGCACCAAGGCGACGTTCCTCGAATCGCACTGCCGCAAACGCGGCCAGGCCTTCGTCCGGTTTGACTATTTCGGCCATGGGCGCTCCTCCGGCCGCTTCGCCGACGGCACCATCGGCCGCTGGCGCGACGACGCGCTTGCGGTGATCGACCGGCTGACGCAGGGCCCGCAGATACTGATCGGCTCCAGCATGGGCGGCTGGCTCATGCTGCTTGCGGCGCTTGCGCGCCCCGAGCGGATCGCCGGCCTCGTCGGCATCGCCGCCGCACCCGACTTCACCGAGGAGCTGATGTGGGCGGCGCTGTCGCCGGCCGCCCGCGAGCAGCTCTTGCGCACCGGCCAATGGCTCGAGCCCTCGCGTTACGGCCCCGATCTGCCGATTACGCGCCACCTCATCGAAGAAGGGCGGCGCCATTTGCTGCTGGGCGCGCCCGTCGCCATCGCCACTCCCGTGCGGCTGCTCCATGGCATGGCCGATCCCGATGTGCCCTGGCGCTGGGCGTTGCGCATCGCCGAGCGGCTGGCGGGTGCCAACGTCGTGGTGACGCTGATCAAGGACGGCGACCATCGCCTGTCGCGGCCCGAGGATCTGGCTCGTCTGGCAGCGACGGTGGACGAGCTGTCCTTGACCGCTCAGGGCATGTGAAGGAATGGCACAAGCGTTGTGCGTCCTTCGGGACGCGTCCCTAGCGGGACGCTCCTCAGGACGAGGTTAAGTCTTCGTGGCATAAAGGCTATTCCTCATGCTGAGGAGCGAGGCGCAAGCCGAGCGTCTCGAAGCACGCACAACATCGAGCCAGCGTTTCTTCACACGCACTCACGCCCCGGATGCCAGAAGCGCCCTCAATCCGTCGCGATAGCTGGGATAGGCGAGCCTGATACCCAGCTCACGCTTGATGCGGTCGTTTCGCACCCGTTTGTTGTCGTCGTAGAAGCTCCGCGCCATCGCCGAAAGCTCGGCTCGCTCGAACGGCGTTTCCGGCGGCGGCTCGACGCCCAGAAGCCGGCAGGCATAGACGACGACCTCGGCCGGCGGTGCCGGATCGTCGTCGCAGACATTGTAGATGGCACCGGGATGGGGCCGCGCCATCGAGGCCTCGAGCACGGCCACGATGTCGGCGACATGGATGCGACTGAACACTTGGCCGGGCTTCGCGATGCGCTTGGCGGTGCCGGCCCGTACCGCGTCGAGCGCGCTGCGCCCCGGCCCGTAGATGCCGGCCAGGCGGAAGAGATGCACCGGCAGCCCATGCTCCGCCATGAGCGCGAGCCAGGCCTGCTCGGCCGCCATGCGCCGGCGGCCGCGCTCGCCCGAAGGCAGGAGCGCGCTCTCCTCGTCGACCCAGCCGCCCTGCCGGTCGCCATAGACGCCGGTGGTGGAGAGATAGCCGACCCAGACGAGCGAGCCCGTGAGCGCGGCGATGTCGGCGGCGTGATGATCGATCACCGCGTCGCCGGCCGCATCGGGGGGCACCGAAGAGAGCAGGTGCGTGGCACCCCGAAGCGCGGCCGTGGGATCCTCGAGCGGTCGGTCGCGATCGAACAGATGAGCCTCGATGCCGCGCCGGGCCAGCAGATGGCGCCTTTCCGCTTCGCGACAGGTGCCGGCCACGCGCCAGCCTTTCGCCATCAAGGTCTCGGCCAGGGCGAGCGCGGTGTAGCCGAGGCCGAAGCAGAACAGGCGCGGCCCTTCCCTGCGCGTGGAGGCGCGATTGGCGGGGTCGCGGGCGGGACGGCGGGCGGGCGTCGCCATGCTTGATGTTTATCCTGAGCGCGGCCAGGGTGGGCGGACCGAGGGATGCAAGATCGGGGGCGAACGGCGAGAGTAGGTATGACGATCGACCCGGACAAGACGAGAGCCGGCCAAGCCGGCAGCGGTACAGGCCGCAAGATCACGGCGGCGCTGCTGGCCGCCCTTTGGCTCGCTGTCGCGCATCGCCCGGCGGGCGCGCAGGAAACGAGCTTTCCCGAGAACAATTTCGAGGAAGCGAAGCAATATGCGGCCTGCATGGAGCTGGCGCGCATCCGGCCCCAGGACGCCTATGACAGCTCGGGCACCTGGCTCGCCCAGGGCGGCGGCCCGCCGGCCGAGCATTGCCGCGCGGTGGCGCTGATCGGCCTCAACCGCTTCACCGAGGCGGCCCAGCTTCTCGAGAGCACGGCCGCCAAGCTCGCCGGCACCGACAGCTCGCGCGCGCTGGCAGCGCGTCTTTACGACCAGGCCGGACAGACCTGGCTGATGGAGAACGACGCGGCGCAAGCCGTCGCGGCCTCGAATGCGGCGGTCGGGCTCGAGCCGAAGGACCCCGACATGCTGGTCGACCGGGCCATGGCGCTCGGGGCCGCGGAGCGCTGGTGGGATGCGATCGACGACCTCAACCGCGCCAACGAGCTGGCGCCCAAGCGGGCCGACATCCTGGTCTTGCGCGCCAGCGCCTATCGCAACGTCGACAGCCCCGAGATGGCGATGGCCGACGTGGCGCAGGCCCTCACGCTCGATCCCAACAACGCCGAAGGGCTGCTCGAGCGCGGCATCCTCGAGGCCCAGGCCAACAACAAGGAGGGGGCGCGCGCCGACTGGCTCAAGGCGATCCAGTTGGCACCCAACACGCCCACGGCCGAGGCCGCCCAAGGCCATCTCGAGCAGCTCGACGTGAAGACGCAGTAGGCGGCTGTTCCGGCTTCACACACATGATCGTCACCCCGGAAACGCCTGCGGGCCTCGCCCGCATTCTTGAGCTCGCCGGCGAAGCCGGCCGGGCCGTTATCCGGGGTTCAAGTCGCGGGCAAGCTCGGGGATGCCGAGCCTGCCCGAACGCCGGACGCCGGATCGCGCGCTGCTGCCGCAGCGCTTGTCCGGGGTGACGAGAGGTTGCGTTCACGGGGCCGCGTTGAGAGCCGCACCCTCAAAAATCGAGGTCAGCGTAGTGCTTGGGCGGGGGCGCGCCGGGAATGTGATCGCCCAGGATCGGGCGCAGGCTGGGCCTCGACTTGACCCGCTGATACCATTCGCGGGCACCCTGATGCTGATCCCAGGGCACATCGCCCAGATAATCGATGCAGGAGAGCTGGGCCGCGGCCGCGATGTCGGCCAGCGAGAAGCGGTCGCCGCCAAGCCAGGTGCGCCGGTCGGCGAGCCAGCCGATATAGTCGAGGTGGGTGTGGATATTGGCGCTGCCGGCGCGGATCGCGTTCGAATCGGGCGTTCCTCGGCCCGCCATGCGCCGCCCGATCTTCTCCTCGAGCAGGTTCGCCGTCACCTCGCGCTGGAACTTGTGATCGAACCAGGCGGCCAGCCGGCGCACCTCGGCGCGCGCCTTCGCGTCGCTGCCGATGAGCGGCGGGTCGGGCACGGTCTCCTCCAGATACTCGACGATGGCTTGGGCATCGGCGATGGCATCGCCGTCGGGCTCGACCAGTACCGGCAGGTCGCCGGCCGGGCTCAAGGCCAGGAACTCCTCGCGCCGCTCCCAGGGACGCTCCTCGCGCAAATCGAATTCGAGGCCCTTCTCCTTCATGAGAATGCGGACCTTGCGCGAGCCGGGATCGAGCGGAAAATGGATGAGGAGGCGCATGGGGCTATGATTTGCGCCGCAGCATAGCCAAGCCGGCGCCCCATGCCAAAGCCCGTTGACAGCCCGCCCCGCGCTCCTGTCCGATGCCGGCTGGCACGCCCAAGAAAAACGCCCCAACGGGGGAAGGCCGGGGATGTGGCCGGCGTGCCGGCCCATCGGGGAGCCACGCTCGAATGACCGACGCTGCCGCGCTTGCCGGCATTCTCGGCGCCGTCGCTCGAGGCGATCGCGACGCCTTGGCCGCGCTCTATCGCGCCACCGCACCGCAACTTTTCGGGCTGGCCCTCGGTATAGTCCGACGCAGGGACCTCGCGGAGGAGGCCTTGCAGGAGACCTTCGTGGCGGTGTGGCGGCATGCGGCAGGGTTCGACGCCGGGCGCGGAACGGCGCTCGCCTGGATGGCGCGCATCCTGCGCAATGAATGCCTCGACCTCCTGGCGCGCCACGGCCGCAACGCGCCGCTCGACCCAGAGAAAGCCGAAGCCGCGCCCGATCCCACGCCGGGCCCCGACGAGCTGGCGCGCGCGGGCGAGGACGCGGCCAGGCTCAAGCGCTGCCTCGACGAGCTGGAGGAGAAGGCGCGGACGAGCGTGATGCTGGCCTATTACGAGGGCCTCACCTTCGAGCAGGTGGCGGCACGGCTCGCCGCCCCGCTCGGCACGGTCAAAAGCTGGATCCGGCGCAGCCTGATCCGACTCAAGGGATGCCTGGAGCGATGAAGCTCGAGAACGCGGAGCTGCGCGACCGTCTGGCGGCCGAATATGCGCTCGGCACGCTCAGGGGCCACGCGCGCCGGCGCTTCGAGCGGCTGATGGCAGGCGACCCGGCGCTGGCGCGGCTGGCCGAGGATTGGGCACTAAGGCTCGATCCGCTGGCGGCGGCCGCATCCAAGGTCGAGCCGCCAGCGGCCGTGTGGCGCGGCATCGAGCGCAGGCTCGGGCCTTCGCCTCAGCGTCAGCAGGCGACCGATCGATCCGGCCTGTCGCGCCGGCGCACGCTCCAGGAGCGGCTGTTCGGCCGGCCGGCCGAGAGCGTGCCCAGCCTCGCCACGGCTGGCCTGTGGTACTGCGTGGGCTTCTGGCGTGGCCTTGGACTGAGCGCAGCCGCGCTCGCGCTTGCCCTACTGATCTATGTGCTGGCGGGGCCGGTTGGGGGGCCGCACGCCACCTATGTCGCGCTCCTGGCCGACGCTGCCAACAAGCCGGTGGTGGTGGCCAATCTCGACCTCACCGAAGGCCGGCTCACGCTCGATGCCGCCAGGCTGCCGGCGCCCGAGGCCGGCAAGTCGCTCGAGCTCTGGATCCTGCCGCCGGCCGGGCCGCCGCGCTCGCTGGGCGTGATGCCTTCGGGCACGGTGAGGCTCGCGCTCGACGCCAGGGCCATGGCCGACCTCGCCCATGGCGGGCTGGCGGTGAGCCTGGAGCCCGCCAGCGGCTCGCCCACCGGTCTGCCCACGGGCCCCGTGCTCTATTCCGGCGCGGTCCTGCCGACCTCCTGATCCCCGGCTCGACCTCTTCCGATTTTTTTCTTCTGTCCCTGCATCCGCGAAAGCGGCCCGCCGGTAAGGAAGGCAACAGCGCGGGCGATCATTCCGGGCGATCGGTCCCAACCGCCGTCCTGGGGAGGCCCCGCTGTTCCAACGGAAGAGAGAGGGTTCCCATGACCACAGAGACCATCATCCGCCCCGAAACGGGCCTCGTTTCCAACCGCCGCACGCTCCTGGTGCGCGGCGGGCAGACCGTGCTCAGCGCCGCCGCCGTCGCCATCCTCGCGGGCTGCGAGAACATGGCGTCGAGCCGGGCGGCGACCGCGGCCTCGATGTCGAACGACATCGACGTGCTCAACACCGCCCTTGGGCTCGAATGGGAAGGCATCGCCGCCTATCAGGTCGGTGCCGAGTCCGACCTCTTGAAGCAGCCGGCACTGGGCGTGGCGGTGACGTTCCAGGACCATCACAAGAAACATGCCGACCTGCTGGCCGCGACCGTGAAGAAGCTGGGCGGGACGCCGGTTGCTCCCAAGGCCAAGTACGAGTTCCCGACCGCCAACCTGAAGACGCAGGAAGACGTGCTCAAGTTCGCGGCCAGCCTCGAGCAGGGGGCGGCCAGCGCCTATCACGGCGCGATCCCGGTCTTCGCCAACAAGGACCTCGCCTCCGCGGCAGCCAGCATCATGGCGGACGAGGCGATGCATTGGGCGGTGCTGCGCAACGCGCTGGGCCTGACCCCGATCCCGAGCGCCTTCGCGATCGCGTAAGGCCCAAAGGGCGCACCCGCACGAGCCGTTCCCCCCAAGCGGCTCGCTCAACGGGTCCCCGAACCTCCGTCCTCCCGGTCGGAGGGGGCGCCGCCGGCGGCAGGCCACCATCCCACGGGCGGCTTCGCCGCCGGCGGACCACCCGCCGATCGCGACCTCACGATCGAGCCTTCCCCATGACTGACCGCTCTCGCCCCGCCGCCGCGACCCACCTGCCGGTCCGCGCTTCGGTTCTTCTCGCGCTCGCCTTCGGCCTGCTGCTGCTGATGCTGGCCGGATCGAGCCGCGCCGACGATCTTTCCGCGCTCGACTTGTCCGCCGGCGATCCGGCGCGCGGCGAGGAGATATATCATCGCTGCCAGGGCTGCCATTCGATCGACCAGAACCGCGTGGGCCCTCGCCACCGCGGCTTGTTCGGCCGCAAGGCCGGCAGCCTGCCCGATTTCGCCTACTCGGCCGCGATGAAGAACTCCGGCATCGTCTGGGACGAGCGCACGCTCGACCGCTTCCTCGCGAATCCGCGCGCGGTCGTGCCCGGCACCCGGATGACCTATGCCGGCGTCAAGGACCCGCAGGAACGCGCCGACCTCATCGCCTATCTGAAGCGGGCAACGGCACCTTGAACCAAGCGCAGCTCCCCAAACGCCGCCAACCCACGCGATCGTCGCCATGATCCTAGGCGCCGCGGCATCGGCAACCCCGCTCGGATCCTCATCGGCTTCATGGCCTTATATCGGCATTGTGCCGATACCCAGGGCCGCATTCGTCCTGGCGATCGAGGCATCGGCACTGCGCTCACGCCCGGTAAGCGCCCGGATCGCATCTATGGTTTCGGGGATGACGATGGCCTGGTTGTCGACCATGTAGGCGTAGAAAGCCTCGTCGTCCCGAACCGTGATCAGGTCCTCCCACAGCGCGACCTCGTAAAGGTTATCGCGGGGGCGCCCACAGTCGGCCATCAGCTCCTTGACCGTGTTGATCGCCGTCAAGCCGTCGCTCATCCGGATAAGCGCAATGCGCGAGGATTTGCGGAATGCCTCAATGACCTCCTCCTTGCGCGCCTTTCGCGTCAGCTGCACCGACCAACTGTGCAGATGGGCGATGGTCTCGGGCACTTTCACCGCGATGGTCAGGACGTCGAGCTCGGGGTCGACGGTCTGCGCGTCGGGCCCCTGGTGGCTCGGGATCTCGTCCTCCGGGACCAGCGTGTTCATGATGCCGCCCTTGTGGCTCTCCCACGGGTCCGTCGCCCGCCGCATCAGCGTTCCCCTTGCCCTTTTCAGGAGTCCGGCGCGCTTGAGGGCCGTCAAAGTGCGCACGATCGAGGTCGTGTTGCAGGAGACGACGCGGGTGGCCTCCCGCCCGACCGCGCTTTCATAGCTTGCCTCGGCAACGAACGAGTGGCCGGTCGCCTCGTGCTTCTCGCCGCCCTGCAGGATGAACTTCAGGCCGCGCGCGCGGTAGCGCTCGGCGTTCTTCGCACCGATCCGCTTCGGCGTGCAGTCGACCACCACCTCTGCATCCTCGAGCAGGTCGTCCAGCGTACCGGCAATCTCCAAGCCGGCCTTGCGCATGGCATCCGCGCGATCCTCGAGCGAGGCGAAGAGCCTGAATCCCTTCTGAAGGGCCGTTTTCATCCTCCAGTCGGTCTCGATATCGGCGATGCCGAGGAGCTCCATGTCGTCCTGGCTGGTGACGGCATCGGCGACACGTTTACCGATGACGCCGTACCCGTTCAGCGCGACGCGGATCCTTCCTTGCTGTGCCGCCATGTTCCGTTCTCCTTTCACTGAATGCCTCACCTTCATTCAGATTCGTGCCATCCAGGGTCATGCTACGCGCAGCATCGGCAAGCCATTGGCGTCCATAGCGCGCTTCTGCCGCTATCGGCTCATTCCGGCCCTGAGGTGTTTGGCGATCGGCCGACGACCACGTGTTGAGGGCGGCCGTCGGCGAATGCTGCTATGTTCGCGACTGTGGTGTCGACGATACGTCGCACAGCTTCTCGCGTGTTGAAGGCGCTGTGCGGTGTGACGACCACATTCTCCATCCCGAGAAGCACGTGGTCCGCCAGGAGGGTCCTGAGGTCATACCGCTCGCAGAAGATGGAGCAGATGAGCTCCGCCTCCTCCCGGATCGCCGGCTCGTCCGGCAGGACGTCGAGCCCCGCCGCCGCGACCTTGCCGCGGCGCAGCGCCCGGATCAGCGCCGGAACGTCGATCAGGCTTCCGCGCGCCGTGTTGATCACGACCACGCCGTCCTTCATGCGCGCGAATTCGTGGTCGGAGAGAAGGTTGTGTGTCTCGCGCTTGGCCGGAACGTGGAGCGTGACGATGTCCGCCGTGGCCAACACGTCCTCGAACGGCGCGTAGCGGAAGCCAAGCTGCCGCGCCAGCGTTTCGTCCGGTCGGACGTCGAAGGCAATCACCTCCATCGCGAAGCCGCGGGCGATACGGATGACACAGCGGCCGATGCTCCCCGTACCCACGACACCAAGCGTCTTCCCCTCGAGGTCGAATCCCTGGAGACCGCGAGGCGAGAAATGGCCGCTTCGTGCCCGGCCGACGGCTTCAAGCATGCGGTGGCTGATCATAAGCAACAGCGCGAAAACATGTTCGGCAACGGTGTTTTCGCCGTAGGTCGGCACGTTGCTGACGGTGATGCCGCGTTCGACGCAGTAGGCAGCGTCGATGTGGTCGACGCCAGTCGACCGTGTGGCGATCAGTCTGAGGTATGGCAGGCGCTCCAGGGCAGGGCGATCGAGCGCGGAGTAGATGAAGGTGGAGACCGCCTCGGCGTCGGCGTACTCGGCTGCGTTGGCCGCGCGGAGCGGTTCTGCGATGACCTGCACCTCGTTGGCGGGCTTCAGACTGTCGAAGGCCGGCGCCTCACGCGGCTCGGCCTCGAAGATGACAACCTTCATGTTGCGCCCTCCTTTGGCGTGACCGCCCCGGCGCGCAGCGTCTCCGCTTCGTCTTCGAGCCGGAACGTGTTGATCGGCAGGCTCGCGCCGAGCTCGAAGTCGCTCGCCCTCATCGGTTTTCCGCGCCGTCCACGCGTTTACCTGGAATCCGGCAAAACCCTTGAGCCGGCACTCCAAGTGCGCTGTTGAACTTGCTCGACATATTCTGGAAGGCGATCAGCCCGGTCAGCTCGACGACGGCGTCGTCATCGAAATGTTGCCGAAGCCGCGCCATTAGCACGTCGTCGACCCGCCGGTCGGATTGCGTCACCGCCTCGGCATAGTCGAGCGCAATACGCTCACGCTCGTCGAACAAGTTGCTCTCGCGCCAATTTTCCAACGCTGCGACTTTCTCGATGGAGGCGCCACGCTTGAGCAGCGTGGCCGAGTTGAGGTCGACGCAGAACGGGCACCAGTTGATCTGTGAGACACGCACGGTGACGAGCGCACGCAGCGCCGGGTTTAACGGGGATGATTTGCGGTCGATCATGCCGTAGAGAAAGGCGACCCCGAGAAACAGCCTTGGGGAGCGGGCCCAGAGCCGTGCAGAGTCGAGGGGGACGCCATACTTTCGCCGCTGGTTCCAGAAGAACGGCCTGAGGTACCAGGGGCAATCCTCGACCGGCCTTGGTTCTATCCTCATGAAACAGTGTCCTTGGCGCTGATGCCGAACCGCATTCGCGCAATCATCGCAACGTCCGTCTTGTCATCCGGTTCGAACCGCTTGGCGGTGTTCGGCGCCTCGTTGTCAAGATCGCACATATCTTCGCACGCCGGAGCGTGCCTCAGTCGGCACAGGCGAACGGACCGACGAGCAGGCTTGCAAGCCCGCTTGTGTTCATCCTTCCGTCGCCGCGGTCTGCGACCGCGCTCTATGAATGCCCTCGAGCCGGGTCCGTTTCAGGAGCAGGGCATTGACCGCCACCAGGGCCGAGCTGCCGGACATCGCCAGCGCTGCGACCTCGGGACTGATCACCAGCGGATAGAACACGCCAGCCGCCATCGGGAACGCCACCACGTTGTAGGCCACTGCCCAGAGCAGGTTCTGGTGCATCTTGCGCAAAGTGGCCCGCGAGAGCTCGATAGCGCCGACGACGTCATAGGGGTCGCTCTTCATGAGAACGACATCGGCGCTTTCCATCGCCACGTCGGTGCCGGCGCCGATGGCGAAGCCCACGTCCGCCTGGGTAAGCGCCGGCGCGTCGTTGATGCCGTCGCCCACCATGCCGACCTTCTTGCCCTGGGCCTGCAGTTCCTTGAGCCTGTCCGCCTTCTGGCCGGGCAGAACTTCGGCCAGGACGGTGTCGATGCCGAGCTGGCGGGCGATGCGCTCTGCCGTCTCCCGGTTGTCGCCGGTGATCATGGCGACATCGACGCCGCGCTCGCGCAGCTTCTGCACCGCGGCCGCCGAGGTGGGCCGCGGGGCGTCGGCGATGGCGATCAGCCCGGCCAACTCGCCGGCCCGGGCCACGTGCACGACGGTCTGTCCTCTACCCTGCAACCGCTCGATTTCGCCCGACAGCGGCGACAAATCGACCTTGCCTTCGTCCATGAGGCGGCGATTGCCGAGGAGGACCGGGCGTCCGCCGACTTCGGCCCGTGCACCCCTCCCCTCGGCCACTTCGAAACCGCTCGGGCGCTCGATCGCAAGACCCTGGGCGCGGCGCAAGATCGCCTGCGCCAGGGGATGGTCCGACCCCTGCTCGACCGCGGCGGCCAGCGCCAGCACCTCGCTCTCGCTCGACCTGGGCGCAGCGACGACCTCGACCACCTCGGGCTGGCCGAGGGTGAGCGTGCCGGTCTTGTCGAACACGATCACGTCGAGCTTGGTGGCATCTTCCAGCGCCGAGGCGTTCTTGAACAGGATGCCGTTCATGGCGCCGAGGCCTGTGCCCACCATCACCGCCATCGGCGTGGCAAGCCCCAGCGCGTCCGGGCAGGCGATCACGAAGACGGTGATGGTGAGAGTCAGGGCGAAGAGCAACGGCTCACCGACCCACCAGAACCAGACCGTGAAGGTTGCGAGCCCGATGAGCATCGCGATCAGCACCAGCCACTGGGATGCCTTGTCGGCTAGGAGCTGCGCCGGCGCCTTGGAGTTCTGCGCCTCCTGCACCAGCTTGACGATCTGAGCGAGCGCGGTGTCGGCGCCCACCTTCGTGGCGCGATACTTGAAGGTGCCGCTCTTGTTGATGGTGGCGCCGATCACTGCATCGCCGGCCGCCTTCTTGACCGGCATGGACTCGCCGGTCAGCATGGACTCGTCCACCTGGGACTCGCCCTCGATGACCTCGCCATCCACCGGGATCTTGTTGCCCGGCCGGATGACGATCACGTCGCCCACCAGAACCTCGGCGGTGGGCAGTTCGACCTCGCGTCCGTTGCGAAGCACCGTCGCCATCGGCGGGGCGAGGTCCAGCAAGGCGCGGATCGCCTCCGAGGCGCCCGCCCGCGCGCGCATCTCCAGCCAGTGGCCGAGCAGGATGAAGACCAGCAGCACCGCCACCGCCTCGTAGAACTGCACGCCGGGGAAGAAGAAGGTGGCACCGACGCTGAACAGATAGCCGGTGCCGACCGACAGGACGACCAGCACCGCCATGTTGAGCACGCCGTTCTTCAGGGCCCGCCAGGCGGCGACGAAGAACGGCCAGCTCGGATAGACCACGGCGACGGTGGCGAGCAGGAAGAGCCACAGATCGAGGCGAAGCCCGAAGGGCGGCGCCGGCGGCGTGAACATCCCGCCCATGGGCGAGTAGACGAAGATCGGCAGGGTGAAGATCAGCGCAATCCAGAAGCGGTTGCGCATGTCGCGCACCATCGCCTGCATGTCCGTGCCCGCCCCATGGCCCATCTCGTGGGCCATGGCATCCGCTTTCCCAGCCGCCGCTTGCTCTCCGGTCATGGGCCTTGTTCGGTGTGCCGCATGGGTCGCGTGCGTCTCTTGGCGGCGCTCCTCCCGGGCAGGAGCTGCCACTGCGAGCGCCTCGCCCGGCGGATCCTCGGGTACGCAGACATGCTTCGGCAGCCGTTCGCCGGCGCAGTGATAGCCGCACTCTTGCACCTTGGCCTTGATCGCCTTGAGATCGGTGACGGTCTCGTCAAACGTGACCGTGGCGCTGCCGGCGACGTAGTTGACCTCGGCCTTCCTCACGCCGGCGAGCCGGGCGAGTTGCTTCTGCACGCCGAGCGCGCTCAGCGTCGAAAGCAGGCCGGCGACTTCGATGGTGACGGTCTTCATCTTTCCGTTCTCCTGCCCGGCGTGTCGTTGCGCCGGGCTCAAGAAGCGATCATGGCGCTTTGACCGTGTGTTTCCTCGCACTGAAAGATGACATCGGATTTCTGCCAACGAATCAGCGGCCGGAAATCTTCCGCAACAGATCGCGGAAGGCCGCCTCGTTCAGCCCGCCCGTGTACTCGAGGCTGCCGTTGACGACGATGCCGGGCGAGGACATGACGGGGTATTTCTGCAGGATCTCCGGATGCTCGGTGACGTCGATATACTCGACCTTCATGTCCGGGAAATCCGGCTGCACCTTTTCGATCACCTTCTTCGCCTTGGCGCACTGGACGCAATTCGGCACTGTGAGAAACAGGACCTCGATCATGCGCCCTCCTTGAGCCGGTATCCGAGCCCTTCGAGCGCCTTGTTCATCTCGGCCGGGCCGGTCACGGCATCGTCGTATTCGACCTCCGCGGAGCGCGACTCGTAGCTTGCCCGCGCAGACTTCACCCCCTTCAGGTTCTTGAGGATCATGCCGGTCGAGACCGCGCATGAGCCGCAGTGCATGCCCTCGACGACGAATCGCTTGCGTACGATGGTCATAGCGCCTCCTACAAGGTTGCCAGCAGGTAGCCGAAGAACACCCCGGCGAGAAACACGAACAGGACGCCCCACACCAGGTTCTTTCTCTCGAGCTCTATCTTCACGCCGCCCTCACATCGCCTTGATGCCGACCGGGAACAGGGTGGCGCCCCAAATGACGAACACGATCAGAACCGTCATCACCTCGCGGGTGAGATGCCGGCCGTTGCGCCACCAGAACCAGGCGAGCACGCCGAGAGTGAGCGCGAGGTTGGCCCACGCGCCCCACTGCACGAACGGCACTTTCTGCTCGATCTCCCCGATCGGGATGTCGGCCTCGGCCAGGCGCTGGCCGCCGACGCGCTCGGCAACCATGTTGAGCCCCTCGTGGAATATGCCGCCCTCGTACCAGAGATGCCCGAAGATCCCGTTGAGAATGATGAAAGACGCGAGCACCACGAGCGACCACCCCACGAACTTGTCCACTGCGACCTTGCGCCTGAGCAGCCACGGGAGCGCGTTCACGCCGATGATGCCGATCGTTGCAAGGAAGACGAGCGGCAGCGCCCGCCCGATGCCGTTCATTCCCATGAGCCAGAAGCCGTCCCACAGGCTGCCCGTGCTCGCGACATAGACGAGCAGCACGTAGGTCACCGGGTTCGGGCAGCCCACCCCGGCATTGCCGAGGAACAGCCCGAGGAAGAAGACCTTCAGGTAATCCGAGCGCTCCTCGACGAACCGCGGCGTGCGCGCATAGGCGGGCATCTCGAACTTGACCAGCTTGAGCTCGGACAGCCCGAAGAGCAGCGAGGCGAGCCCGGCTGCCAGGTACATGATGCGGGTCGCCTGATCGAGCCCCAGATACCTGCCGATCAGCGCCAACGCCACACCGTAAACCGCAAGCGTGATGGTAAGGCCGAGCCCGAACAGGATCGCCATCGCCAAGCCCTTGCGGTAGCCCTCGGACATGCTCAAGGGCACGATGATGAAGGCAAGCGGCAGCGTGCAGGGCAGGAAGATGTTGGATACGCCCCCGGCGAAGGAGAGTGCCGAGGTCGCGGCGGTGGTACGGCTCGTGGCGAGATACACGAGCGCAATGATGATGATAGAGAGCAGCACGAAGGCGGTGGCCACGAACGTGACCCGTATCCGCTTCTCCGCTTCGGTCAATGGTATCTCGGCATTCATGGCAGCCTCCTTCGATTGTCGGCGATCCGCATCCACACGGTGGGCACGCGTCCTTCCGCGATCATGCTGCAGCCCGGATCATGCGCTGCCCGGTTTGCCGCCCTGCCGAAGCTCCGCGTTCAGGAAATAGACGAGCACCGTGCGGATCACCACGATGCCGCCGAGGATCGCCAGCGATTCCCAGGTCGGCACCACGATGGTCTGGACGATGTCGCCAGCGAGGAAGAACTCGAGCCCCAGCACCATCTTCTCGCCCATGGCGACACGAATGGCGCTCAGGTCGCTGCGCGTCGCGCGCCGCGTCAACAGCGACCAGCCGCGCTGCGCCAGGCCCGCGAGCGCCTCCAGGACGGACCACAGCACCAAGACGATCCCCAGAACCTCGATCCAGGGCACGACGTAGCCGACCCATTGAACGAGCAGCTGGTGCATAGCTCGCTCCGATCATGTGCTGACTTTGTGGTGACCGCCCCAGAGCGCAGGGAACCAGGCGGGCGTCGTCGCCGCATACTTCCGGTAGGCGTCGCCGAACTGGGCGATCGCCTCGCGCTCCTCTTGGCGGGCCAGGCGCACATACATGAACACGAGCACCGGGAACATCGCGAGCGTGAGCAAGGTCGGCCACTGCAGCAGGAATCCCAGCATGACCATCACGAACCCGGCATATTGCGGGTGCCGGATATGGGCATAAGGCCCCGTGGCGGCGAGTGCCTTGCGGCGCTGCGCCTCGTAGAGGACCCGCCAGGCGGCCGAGATCAGAACGAAGCCGCCGCCGATGAAGACGAAGCTCAGGATATGGAACGGCCCGAAATGCGGATTGGCCCTCCAGCCGAGCAGCTCCTCCAGAAGATGCCCGGCGTCGTGCGAGAACCAGTCCACCCCGGGATAGCGGCTCTGCAGCCAGCCGGAGAGCAGGTAGATCGTCAGCGGGAAGCCGTACATCTCGGTGAACAGCGCGACGATGAAAGCGCTGAACGCGCCGAAGGAGCGCCAGTCCCGTTTCGTCTGCGGCTTGGTGAAGCTGAAGGCGAAGAAGATGAAGATCGCCGAGTTGACGATGACGAGGAACCAGAGCCCATAGGCGGGCGCCTCTTGCGTCATGGCTCGGCCCTCCCGGATTCACCGGATCCCGGCCCGGTCTTGCCATGGTCGTGGCCTCCGGCAGATTCCCGGCCGTGACCGCCGTGCATGAAGAAATGCATGCCGACGCACGCGATCAGCAGCAACAGGAGGAACCCGTTGCTCGTGAGGATGTGGGTTCTGTGCTCGGAGAGGAGCAGGAACGCGCCGATGGCCAGAAACACCAGCAGCACGATGCCGCCTCGCGAGCGCCAGAAAGGCCTGACCTCATCGCCGTTTTCGTCTTTCATCCCGACCTCCAGCCCTGGGCTATCGAAGAATGGAACCTGCCCGCCTCGGCGGGCTCACCTCTAGAGTCGGCCCGATCGGCGGATCCCCCGCGCCAGACGCAGCGTGAACCACAAGGCCAGCCCGTAGCCGGCAGCGGCGAGGACCGGCATCTCGCCGAACAGCCGCGGACCGATGCTGTGCAGCATCAGGAGCGAGGCCGCGACGTAGAGACCGAGCGTCACGAGCGCCAGCGCGACTCGATTCCCGCTGCGATCGATGTGGAGCTCCAAGGTGTCCAGGCCTTCGTGACGAAGGGTAAAGGTGAGCCGCCCGCCTTCCTTGACGGTCTTGTGCAGCCAGGCGCCGAGCAGGCCGGGCAAATCCTGCAACGTCGCCGCCGCTTCGTTCTTGAGCCGGGCCGTCGGCGCCGCGCTCGGTCCTTCCCGCAACAAAGCGTTCAACGCGTCTTGGCCGCGCGCGATCAACGAGTCGAGGATCCTGAACTCCGGGTCCAGCGTGCGGATCGCGTTCTCGGCGAGAAACATCGTGCGCATCAGGACGAGGAGATTGTGCGGAATGGCGAAGTTCTCGCCGCTGCCCAGCCGCATGACGCGAAGGAGCGCCTCGGCGAGCGACCAGTCCTTGAGCGGAAGGGCGGCATAATCCGACAGGATCTCCTCGATGCCGCGCTGAAACTCGCTGCGGTCGAGATTTCCGCCGAGAAGGCCGAGGTCGATGGCCGCATCGAGGACCCAGCCGGCGTCCTGGCGCACAAAGGCGTGCAGGAACATTGCCAGGCCGCGGCGGGTGTTACGGTCGAGAAACCCGACCAGGCCGAAGTCGTGAAAGCAGATTCGGCCGTCCTCCATGACAAACAGGTTTCCCGGGTGGGGGTCGCCGTGGAACAGCCCGACCACGAAGAACTGGTGAAGATAGGCGTCGACGAAGATCTGTGCGAGGCGTGGTCCATCCGCCCTGACCGCGGGATCGTCGATGTTGCGGCCGTGGCTCATCTCCTGGACGAGCACGGATTCGCTGTAGAGATCGTCGACAACGCCCGGAATGTTGATCGTCTCCCAGCCGCGGAATGCCTCGACGAAGCGGCGGATGTTGCGAGCCTCCTGGCGGAAGTCCGTTTCCTTGCGCAAGTTCGCCCAGATCTCTTCGACCAGGCGCACAGGTCGGAAGCGTTCCAAATCCGGCGCCAGCCGAAGCCCGATACGCACGATGGTGACGAGCGCGCGCATGTCGCGTTCGATCTGCATCGCGATGTTCGGCCGGCGGACCTTGACGATCACTGGCCGTCCGTCCGGCATGCGAGCGCGGTGAACCTGGGCGATCGAGGCAGCGGCCAAGGGAACGGGATCGTATTCGGAGAACAGCTCTTTGAGTTTCCCGCCGAGCGCGCGTTCGATCTCGCGTTTCGCCTCCTTGCCCGGAAAGGGTGCGACGCGATCCTGGAGATCGCGCAGGGCGACGACATAGGCGTCGGGCAGAATGTCTCGGCGGAGGCTGAGAGCCTGGCCCAGCTTCACGAACGTTCCGCCGAGGCCTTCCAGGGTTTCACGAAGGCGCCGGGGAAGCTTCGACCCAGGCCCGCGCCGACGCTCCGTCGCCGCAATGACGAGCAGGCGAGCGAACGCCCAACCGATCCGAAGCAATCTGCCAGCGAACATGAACCTACCCGCCCATTTCCTTCACGGTGCAGACCGGCTCGCCGAGGAAGAGGCCTTGGCCATCCATGCGCGAACGTCAGTGCTCGTAGGAGAAACCGACCTTGATCGTTCCGGATGCTCGCTTGATCTCGAGATCGATCGTGTAGAGCCCTCTGTCCGGAAGATTGAAATAGTTCCCATAGGTGATGGTGTCCTCGATCTTCATCGACGTGAGCGCTTTGCGCGGCCCCACCAGGCCGAGGCTCGACACACGGGCGAACATCGTCGCGTCGCTGATCCTGGTACCGGTCTTGGCATCGAAGAGAGCGACCACGAGGTGATATTCGTGCCGGCCGCTCGGGGGCCCGTCATGCATGCCCGCTTCGGGATGGGTCCCCGGATGGCCCTTGACGATCTCGGCCGGGATCGCGCCGATGTAGATCGTGAGGCCGTCCACCGTCTTCGTCTGCCCCGTATCGATGGCCGATGCGGCAAATGGGACCCAAGCCAGCGCCAGTGCGAAAATGGCTACGCGCAGGGTTCGAAGGATATTTCCGCCACCGAGTCCGTTCTGCTTCTGCATGGCAATCACCCTTGGCACCAAAGCGGATCTATCGCCCTTCTGCGACGCCTACCCGTCCCGTCGCGGTTGACGCGCGATTCGCCGCCGACCAGGGGTTGTGCGAAAGAGCATGTCGACCTGCCCTATGGCGTCGATCAGGAGAGGCGTGATGTCGATCGCGTTCGATGGGTGCGGAACCGCGTTGCAGGTCACAACTTTGCGTACGCCGGCTTCCTTCAATTCGCGATAGGCATCGTCGGCAAAAATGCCATGAATGCCGACGCAGTATGGGCGCGGATAACCGGCTTCGCGCAGGCGCCTGACGGTCTCCGCCATGGTCCGTCCCGTCGAAATGATGTCGTCGACCACGACAGGCGTTCCGCGTTTGCGATCGGCTCTGCGAAGGCGGGAAATCTCGACCTCGTGATCGCCGGAGCGACGCTTCTCGAGAACCAGGTGAGTTGCGCCTGCGTCCTTGGCGACGGCGGAGACCCACTGCGCGCTTTCATGGTCGGGCCCCACGACGACGGGCGAGGAAACATGGCGGCGGATCCACGCCGAGATCAGAGGGGCCGCATGCGCGACCACGACCGGGATCCGATAGATCTCCGAGAATCCGTGCCGTCGGTGCAGATGCGGATCGACCGTGACCACCCAATCGAAGCAACGGCTCATCGCGTCGCCGAAATAGGCCGAAGTGACCGCTTCGCCTTTGCGAAAGCGCTTGTCCTGCCTCATATAGGGCAGGTAGGGGGATACCAGCCCGACGCGCTCGGCGCCCAGGTCCCGGGCTGTCGCGGCCAGAAAGGCGAGACTCAGGAACTTCTCGTCGGGCCGATCCATCGTGCAGACGAGCATCACGTCGCGTCCGCGCACCGGCGCGTCGATGCGCACATAGGATTCGCCGTCCGGAAAGCGTCGCACGGTCGCACGTCCAAGCCGTGCGTCGAGGCCTGCCGCCAGAGTACCCGACAGCGACTCGTTCCCGGGCATGGCGATGACCACGGGCTTCATTCAACGGTCTCCATCTGAATGACGTCCGGGTGCGCTTCGACATAGTCGAGCGCATAGGCGAGCTCGCCGGGAGCAGCCGCATGGACCGTGTAAAGCGGCTCGCCGGTCTCGACCTGCCGACCGACGCCCACGTGAAGCTCGAGGCCGGCCGCCTTGGCGGCCGGTGCGCCCGCGAGCTTGGCGATCCGAGCCAAGAGCCGATTGTTGATGCCGGCGATCCGGCCTCCCTCCCGTGCGACAACCGATCGGGTGTAAGACGCTCTGGGTGGTTCCCGCAGCCCGCCTTGGGCTCGGCAGATCGCCTCGAACTTCCGCCAAGCGCTGCCGTCGAAAATGGCGCGCTCGGCCATATCTTTGCCGTTCCCTTCGACGGCGCGCCCGGCGAGTTCGAGGAGACAACCGGAAAGCAACACGGCCCGCTCTCGGAGGTCGTTTGGTGCATCCGGGTCGTTCCGCAGGACGGCGACGACGTCGCGCGCTTCGAGAGCGGGGCCGATTCCGCGGCCGACAGGCTGAGTTCCATCGGTCTGCACGACACGAATCTGGAGGTTCGCGGCGGCCGCCACCGCCTTCAACGCGGCCGCAAGGCGCGCGGCCTCTTCTGCGGAACGCACCTTCGCGGTGGGCCCGACGGGAAGATCGATGACGAGCTGCGTCGAACCGGCGGCGATCTTCTTGGAGAGAATGGAGGCGACGAGCTGGCCTTCGCTGTCGAGATCGAGGGCGCGCTCGATCCGGACCAGGATGTCGTCCGCGGGGCTCAGGTCGATTGCCCCGCCCCATACGATGCAGCCGCCCTCCTGCTCGACGACCCGTTTCATTGCGGGCAGGTCGAGATCGACGGGCGCCAGGGTTTCCATCGTGTCGGCGGTGCCGGCGGGCGACGTGATGGCGCGGGACGAGGTTTTCGGGATCGTCAGCCCGCAGGCGGCGGCAATCGCGACCACGATCGGCGTCGTCCGATTGCCAGGCAGCCCACCGACACAATGTTTGTCGGAGATCGGCCGCCCGCCCCAGTCCAGGCGGCTTCCCGCATCCACCATGGCATGGGTAAGCGCAAGGACCTCGTCGAGATCGAGAGATCGCCCCGAGCAGGCGGCGACGAAGGCGGAAAGATGGACGTCCGCGTATCGGCCCGCGACGATGTCGCGAACGATCTCGCGCATGGCGTCGTTGCCGAGACGATGCCCATAGATTTTCGCTCTCACATGTCCCAATGATTCGAGCGGCGGCGAGTGCGAGATCCTGATCCAGTCGCCCTCCCCGACCCCGAGAAGCTGCCACGCGCGTTCGGAGAGGCTGGCCTCACCGGGTGCCAGAAGATCGGTGGTGATCTGCCCGAGCGTGGCGACGATCGCCCGATCTCCCGCGCTGACCCGGATTCGCGCCTGGGCCGAAAAGCCTTCCGAACGGCAGACGTGGCAATCCTGCCGCATGTAGACGACGGCCTCCTGATGCGTATCGATACCGAGACGCCGAAGCTTCAACGCATGTGCTTGCGTGGTCATGGAAGGTTTCGACTTCTGCCTCGCTTCAGTCCTTACTTCGCGGGATCGACGGTCAGGTCGACACGCTCGAGGTATTCGGGAACTCTGCACCGCCATCCGAGCCGCTCCTCGATGGCGTGCCTCAGCGCGTCGGCGGCAGCCGGCTCGCCGTGCGTGACGAAGGTCGTTTTCGGCGGCTCGTCGAAGCGCCTCAGCCAAGCTAGCGTCTCGACGCTGTCCGCGTGAGCGGACAGCATCTCGATGTTCCGCACTTCCGCGCGAACCGGCACATAAGTCCCATGAATCTTAACTTCCGGCGCTCCGCCGACCATCGTTGCACCCCGCGTCCCGGGTGCCTGAAAGCCGGCGAAGAGGATCATGTTCTTGGGATTCGGCGCGAAAGCCTTGAGGTGATGGAGCACGCGGCCGCCCGTCGCCATCCCGCTTGCCGAGAGGATGATCTTCGGCATGGCGTCGCGGGCGAGCGCTTGCGACTCCTCGGGCCGGTTCACGTAACGCGCCACGCCACAAAGGGCGCGGCACTCCTGGGGCGTCAGCCGGTGTTCGCCGAGGTGATTGCAGAAGATGGCGCTCGCATCCACCGCCATCGGGCTGTCCAGATAGACCGGCAAATCCGGGATGAGCCCTGCCGTCTTGAGGCGATGAATGTAAAAGAGAATGGTTTGGACCCGTCCGACCGCGAAGGTGGGGATCAGAACCACACCCCCTCTTCGGGCCGTCCGGTTGATCACCTCGGCAAGCGCGGACGCGGGATCGGCCGTGTCATGGGTTCGATCCCCGTAGGTCGATTCGACGAGCAGATAGTCCGCTCTTCGGAAAACAGACGGATCGACCATGATCGGGCCGTTCGGGCGCCCGAGGTCGCCGGAGAACAGGATCGTCGTGGAGCCCACAGCGATCTCGACGAAAGCGGAACCGAGGATGTGGCCGGAGGGACGGAGCCGGAATGTCAGACCGGGGCCGAGGCTGTGCGGCGCATCGAACGCCTTGGCAACGAAACGATCCAAGCTCGCCCTTGCCTCCGCCTCCGTGTAGAGCGGCAAAGCAGGCTTGTGCTTGGAGAAACCATGCCGGTTGGCGTACTCGGCGTCGCGCTCCTGCAGATGGCCGCTGTCCGGCAGCAATATCGAACAGAGGTCGAGGGTCGCCGAGGTGCAGAAAACCGGCCCCTTGAAGCCGTTGCGAACCAGCAGCGGCAAATAGCCGGAGTGGTCGAGATGGGCGTGGGTCAGAATGACGGCGTCGATGGAGGGGGGCTCGACCGGGAAGCGATCCCAGTTGCGCAACCGGAGTTGCTTGAACCCCTGGAACAAGCCGCAATCGACGAGAACCCGGCGGTTACCCTCTTCAACCAGGTATTTTGATCCGGTTACCGTCCCGACGCCGCCGAGGAATGTCAGCTGCATAGATCCTCCTTGTTCTCCATGCCGCTCATCGCACATCGGGACGACAGGACCGAGGCTCGGGCCCGAACGTCGCGAGGACCTTGCCGCGTGCGCACCAACCGGAGGATCGTCGCGTGCATGATGCCGAATCGTGCGATCGCGTGAAGGGATCGATATCGCTAGTTTCCTGTGCCGCTCGAATTCGACGGCATCTTCATTCCGCCCATCTCGCCTTGGTCACCTCCATTCTGCTCGCCTTCCCCCTCCATCTTTTCCATGGCCGCCTCGATATTCGGCGGGATATCGGCATTTGAAAATTTCTTCTGTTCTGCTTCATGGTGCAGGAACGCGATGATGTCGCCGAGTTCCTGACCGGTGAATTCGACTTGGCCGCCCAGTTCGTCTTCCTGCAACGCAATCATCGGCTCTGCGCCACGCCACATGTTGGCAACGAAGTCGAAAGGATTGGTCATCCCGGCCATGTTGGAGGCATCCAAGGGCGCGCCATCCGTTCCGCCGATGCCGTTGACCGAGTGGCAGACGACACAGCCCTTCGAGGCGAACAGCTTGCGGCCCCTGGCGGCGTCCATGCTCGGCATCATGAGGTCCGGGGTCATCATGTGTTTCTGCATCTCTGAGCTCCCCTGCATGCTCATCCATTGGGACGACGCTCCCGGCTCATGTGCATCGAGCTGGCGAGGCAATGCGGCGGTGGCCAAGATCGCGACCACGCCAACCCACGGGTTCAGCATACGGCTATTCGTCATGTTTCCCTCCCAACGCTCCACGAGATCGCGGCGCCCTCGAGTTCAAAACATTGCACATCGTTCGCGGAGGCTACCGATATCGATCGGTGCCTAAGAAGAGAGCGCCGCCTGCTCCTTGCGCCAGCCCTGCCAGGAAAGCCGATGCGTGTCATGTTGGCTTCTCCGCTGTCCAGAAGGCGGCCAGGCCGTGCCAAGTCTTGGGCTTCGCGATGCGCACGAAGCCGGCCTCGCGCAGCAGATCGGGCGTGCGCCCTTCGAGATGGGCCGCCATGAAGGGGTGGCGCAGCGCGAGGCGCGCGAGGAGCCGCGGCAAGAGGCCTTGCGGCCGGTCGAGATCGACCACGAGGATCCGCCCGCCCGGCCGCAAGACCCGGCGAACCTCGTGCAAGCCGGACTGCTTGAGATCCCCGGGCAGGCAATGCAGCACGAAGCTGACCAGCGCGACGTCGACGCTGTCGGGGCCCAAGGGGATGTTCTCGATGGCGCCCAGCTCGAATCGCGCCGCGCTGGCTTCGGCCGCGGCAGCCTGCAAGGCAATCCGGATCATGTCCGGCGCCGGATCGATGCCGAGCGCCGACCCGTCGGATCCTACGATCGCGGCCGCGCGCCGGGTCAGAATGCCGGTGCCGCAGCCGACGTCGAGCACGCGCTCCCCCCGCTTGAGGCCCGCGATCGCAAGCGTTCGGTCGCGGAAGGAGGGCCCGATCCCGAACGCCCAGCACAGATCGTCGTAATAGGGCGCCAGCCAGCCGAGCGTGACGCCCCGCGTCGCCGGCGCCGGCCCGAGCGGGAACGGCAGGGGGCGCATGCCCATGACGTAGCCCCACACCAGCACCGCCGGGCAGACCAGCAGCAGCGCGATGAGCGCCGCCGCCCAGAACGGCAGGCCGGCCAGCAGAATCGCCGCGCCACCGACGAGGACGGCCAAGGCGAGGCAAAGCCCGACGCGCCAGGCCGTGGGCCACCGCATCCGCTTCCCTGCGGGACGGCGCGGATCGGCGGGATCGCGCAATGCGCGATCGGAAGGCGCTGCCGGGCTCTGTCCGTCCTTCGTCATGAGAGCTTGAACTTCATGCGCTTCAAGAGCGCCGAGTTCGCGATCACCGACAGCGAGCTCAGCGCCATCGCCGCGGCCGCGATGATCGGGCTGAGGAAACCGAACGCGGCGATCGGAATGCCGATCGTGTTGTAGATGAAAGCCCAGAACAGGTTCTGCTTGATCTTGCGCAAGGTCGCGCGGGAGAGCCGGATCGCCAGCACGACCTCGCGCACATCGTCCTTGATGAGGATGATGCCGCCGGTCTCCTTGGCGACATCGGAGCCCGAGCCGATGGCGATGCCGATGTCCGCGGTGGCCAGCGCCGGCGCGTCGTTGACGCCGTCGCCCACCATGGCGACCATCTTGCCCCGGCTCTGCAGCTCCTTGATCATCTTCGCCTTGTCGCCGGGCAGGACCTCGGCGATGACACGGTCGATCCCCAGCTCGCGGCCGATCGCCTGGGCGGTGCGCTCATTGTCGCCGGTGAGAAGGACGACCTCGATCCGCTCTCCGCGCAGCGCCGCGATCGCCTCCCTGGCCTCGGGCTTGAGCGTGTCGGCGACCGCGATGATCCCGATCGCCTTGCCGTCGGCGCCGGCGAGCATGGCCGTCTTGCCTTCCTGCTCGAGGCGGGTCATGGCGGCTTCCGCCGCATCGACCGGGATACCCTCCTGCTTGAAGAGCCGGCGGTTGCCGAGCAGCACGCGACGGCCATCGACCGTGCCGCGGATGCCGTGCCCGGCGATCGCCTCGAAGCCCGAGACGGCGGGAAGCGCGATGCCGCGGTGCGATGCCGCCCGCACGATGGCCTCGCCCAGCGGATGCTCCGAGCCGACCTCGACCGCCGCGCCCAGGCGGAGCACCTCCGCTTCGTCCGCGCCGCCGAGCGGAACGACGTCGGTGACGTTCGGCTCGCCGCGCGTGAGCGTGCCGGTCTTGTCGAAGACGACGACGTTGAGCTTGCGGGCGCGTTCCAGCACCTCGGCACCTCGGATGAGGATGCCGGCCTCCGCACCCTTGCCCACCCCCACCATGAGTGCCGCTGGCGTCGCCACGCCGAGGGCGCAGGGGCAGGAGATGATCAGCACGGCGATAAAGGAGAGCAGCGCCTGCGGAAAGTTGCCCGCAATCCACCAGCCGACGAAGGCGACAAAGGCGATGATCACCACGGCCGGGACGAAGTAGCTGGTCACCTGGTCGGCTATGCGCTGCACTTGCGCGGTGCTGGCTTGCGCCTCCTCGACCAGCTTGATGATCTGGGAGAGCGCGGTGTCCTTGCCGACGCGCGTCGCCCGGAACCGCAGCATGCCGCTCCGGTTGAGCGTGCCGCCGATCAGGTTGGCGCCGGGCCCCTTCTCGACCGGCATGGATTCGCCCGTGAGCATGGATTCGTCGACCGAGGAGGCGCCCTCGAGCACCTGGCCGTCGGTGGGCACGCGCTCGCCCGGCCGCACCACCACCGTCTCGCCGGCCATGATCGATTCGGCCGGCACTTCCGTTTCGGCGCCGTCGCGGACCACGTGGGCGACGGCCGGGCGGAGATCCATCAGTTTGCGCACCGCCGCGGAGGAGCGTTTCTTGATGATCTCCTCCATGTACTTGCCGAGCAGCACGAAGGCGATGATGACGGCCGACACCTCGAAATAGACTTCGCGCTCCTCGACCTTCACAGGCAGGACGTCGGGAAAAAAGATGACAGCGACGCTATAGACATACGCAACCGTCGTTCCCAGCGCGATCAGGAAGTCCATGTTGATCGTGCGGGTGCGGATCGCCGTCCACGAGCCCTTGTAGAAGCTCCAGCCGCCGATGAATTGCACGGGCGTGACGAGAATGAAGAGCCACACGCCCCAGGTGAACCAGGGCAGCGCCGGGATCGGCGCCCAGGTGACGATGGTGGCGCCCGCGGCGAGCGCCAGGAACGCGCCCGCGCGCAGGATGGCGAGCGCGAGCACCCCCGTGAGCGCGATGGCCACGCGGGTGCGCATCGACTTGAGCTCCCGCTCCGGGTCTTCGAAGGTGCGCTTGCAGGCCGGGCTGCAGAAGTAATAGGTGCGCCCGCCGCGCTCTGCGACGAGGCCGGCCGCGACCGCTCCGGCCTTGCCGATCATCATGCCGCAGATGGGATCCTTGGCCATTTCACGGGCGCCCGCGGCCGGAGCGGCCATCGAGGACACGTGAGTCGAGGTCTCATGGTCGTGCATCGCCCGCCTCATCCGTTGTCAATCCCGTCGAGATCCGTGGCCCCGACAGACATGCCCGGCGCCGGCTCTTTCGACGACACGCCGCGGTTCCGCGGCTCGTAAAAACGGCACCATCGATAGGCCTTGGATTTTCATCGGCTGTCCGTTTCAACCCGGCTGAACCTGAAGGCCGGCCCGCGCACCGCCGCACCGGCACCAGACGCAGGAGCAGTCGACATGGTCGCAGCTCGGGTCCTTCAGACGCTTGCGGTACCGCCAGTGCGCGATCGGAAAGAGAAACGCGGAAACCAAGGACGCCCGATAGATCCGCCGCAAGCCGTCCCGGACGTCGCCCTTCGCGAGACGCCGCGACAGCACCCACCGGCGACCCCGAGCGCCGGCCAGCTCGAACGCCATTCGGTTGGTGACGGAAGCCCGTATTCGAGGCAGCAGATTGCGGCGCCACAGCGCCGGGTAGCTCAAGCCTTCGATCAGGCTTCGCGCGGCGAGCACGCCCGACTCCATGGCATAGCGCATGCCGAAGCCCGCCAAGGCGTCTTGGAAGCCCGCCTGCTCGCCGACGACAAGATGCCCGCCCTGGATGGCGCGTCTCGGCAAGCGGAAATTCGCGAAGCCCCCGAACGGCTTCGCATTGCGCATGCTCAATCCCACGCGCTCGCGAAACATCTCGACCGTGCGCGCCACATATTCGGCCTCCTGCTTGAATCCACTGAACATGCAAGCGGCCACCGTGCCGCGACCGGCATGGACCAGAAGATAGGAATATCCAAGCGGCGCCAGTGCGTCGTCGAAGGCGATCCAGTTGCCGTCGGCCATGTCCGTGTCGAACACGTAGCCCACGGCGATCGCGTCGGCGACACGGGGTCCGCCCGCCAATATGGCGGGGCCGTCGGCGCGCTGGGCCCGGTCGCCGAAGCGGACGTCCACCCCGAGCTCGAGCGCTTGGGCAAGCAGGCCCCGATCGAGCGTGCCTGTCTCGCTCCCGCGACGGACGAGGTAATAGATCGGGCGGTCGCTCGCGACCCGGTATCGGTCACCCCAAGCGTCGAACGCGACGCCTGCGCGGACGGGGTGATGATCGAATCGAGGCATGATGCCGTGGGCAGCCAGCCCGTCGAGGACATCCTCCTCCGAGGACCAGTTTTCGAGGCCCTGGAAGTCGCCATGGAAGCGTCCCCCGACCCGGTCATGCGCCTCGCGGATCAGCACCCGACGGCCGGCCCGCGCGAGCACGATCGCGCAAGCAAGCCCCGCCGGCCCGGCGCCGATCACTGTCACGGCAGGGCTGTCACGGTCGGAATATCGCGTTGCGATATCGTCCTTGGGCATCGGCCTGCCTGCGAGCCTCCATCATCCGTCTTTGGACGAGACGTTCGTTCCGGACGGGCCCTTCGCGGCGGTCACGGGCTTGCGCCCGTAGCGCTCCGGCATCGCCTGGAAGCGCCTGTAGCAAGCGTCGGAGCAGAAGAAATAGGCCCAGCCGTCGTGATCGATGCTGGCGACCGCATCGCCCAAATCGAATCTGCGAAGGCAGACCGGGTCCTGGACCGTGACAGCGCCGTCCTCATGCTCGAGATCGAACGGCGCGGCGCTTCTCTCGGGGACGACACGCATCACCGGCTCCGCGCGGCGAAGAAATTATAGAGCGGCCCGAACAGAAGAGCGACGTACCAGCCATAGCCGAAGCTCTCCACGAGACCGAGGAGGAAGCTGGGCCAGCTCAGGAGCTTGAAGCCGGGCAGGAACAGCGCCAGCACCACGTGGTTCAGAACCAGGTCCGGGAACAGGAAGTAGAAGAGAATGCAGAGCACATAGGTGATGACGAAGAACAGCGCGAGCGCCATGCCGAGCGCGAAGACCGGAATGGTCGGCGCCCGGCGGGGTGCGAGCGGCACGCCGGCGGCGCGCTCGCCTGCTTGCGTTCTAGTGACAGGATCCATGCTGGTGCTCCTTGGGCTCGGAAGGCATCGACGTGCCCTTCACATAGGAGGTTGGCGCGGCCTCGAACTTGTCGCGACAATCGGTCGAGCAGAAGTAGTAGACGCGGCCTTCATGGACGGCCGACTTCGCCTTGGCCGTCTCGATGGTCATGCCGCAGACCGGATCGACTTCCTTCTCCGGCGGGACCCAACGGACGTCGCCGCCGGACGAAGGCCCGTCCTTGCGCGAATGAGATCCACCATGGCCGCGGCCATGCCCCATCACGTGCGCACCGCAACCGAAGCGCATCACGAGGAAGATCAGGCCCGCCCATAGCAGGAAGTAGAGAAGCGTCTGCATGACAATGCCTCCTCAGCGCCGTCTCGAACCGGCGCAGTTGCCGACAGGCCGTACGCTCTCGCGCGTCATGGCTGAGGGCCTCCCGTCGGCATCATGGTCAGCGGCATCACGGTCATGGGCATCGGGCCCATGGGCGACGCCAAAAGCTCGTCAGCGGTCTTCTTCTGCTCGGCCGAGAGCGCCGCATAGAGCGTCTCGAAGGCCGACTTGATCGCACGCACGCCATCGAGCCGCGCGGCCAGCCAACGCTCCTCGAGATCGAGACGCTGCACTGGCGTCGCGGCCTGCGGCGAACCGGCTCCGGCCGGCGGCATCATCGTGCCGCGCAGATCGCCGAGCGTCTTTGCGTTCGTGCGGAAAGCGTCCGCGAAGGCGTCCCAGACGCCCGCCTGCGCCTCGGTGATCCCGAGCTCGGCGCGCAGGAAGGCGATCCGGCCCTCGACATGGTCGAGCGCCGGCGCACTGGCCATGCCCGGGCCGTTCGGCGCCATGGCGGGCGCGCCGGCACTGGCCTGACCCATGGTGCCCATCATGGCCATCATGTTGGCCATCATCCCCATCATGTTGGCCATCATGGGCATGTTGCCCATCATCGCCGGCTGGGCACCCGCGGCCCCCGTCATGCCGGGCTGAGCGCCCGGCGCCGGTGTCGCCCCCGGCTGCTCGGCAGGTGCGGCCGGCTGCGTGCCCGCCTGGTCTGCCGCATGATGGGGATCCTGGGTGGTCTGGGCGGAAGCGGCGAGCGGCGCTCCTGCGAAGAGAGCCGCGAGGGCGACTGCAGCCATCAGAGCTGTCAATCGCCGCTTGCCGGTTTCCATTCTGGATGAGTTCGGGCACCAACGGTGCGCGCGCAACCGCTTCGCTTCCCCCCGAGCGACGAGGAGGACGAAGCCGGGAAGCGCCGAAGCGGCGGCGCACCACGCCTCGCGGCGGTGAATCTCGGTGTTGGAATTGTCGTCCATAACGATGATCTCCGTTCAGAGCAGCCAGCATTCGTCCCCTGGACGGGCCGAATGCACGATGCCTGCACGGGCGCCCGCGCAGGCTCAGGCGCGAACGGAAGATCTCGGCGGACGGAAAAGAGGCGTCATCGCGCCATTGCGCAAGAACGACGCCTGGCGCGGAGGCGACGCAAGCCTCGTGTCGGCAGGGAAAGCCGCGGCCTCGGGCATGACCGCGGCGAAGTGGCACCCGCTGCTCCCCGAAGCACAGCCGAGATGCGCCTTATGATCGCACCCCGGCGTGCTGCGGTCGCAAGGATTGTCGGCATGCCCGTTTTGGATCGTCTGCCCTTGCGCATAGGCCGGCATGAGCTCGGCTTCGGCCTCGGAAGCATGAAGAGCGCTGTAGGAGACGAAGGCCGCGAGAAGAAAAAGGCACAACACGACCTTCCGCCGCAGCGACGGCAGAAAAAAGTTGCGCCTATGGCTTCTCGCGAGCGGTCTCATTCGCATCTTTGGAACAAGTCTGTCGGCGGCCCTCCGGCCACCGTGAAGACTAATCTATCCGGTCTCGCAGGGCGATCATTGATGTGAATCAAAGGCCGCCCGATCCCGCGGAAACGGCCGGGATTCGCGGCCGAGCCTGCAATCGGCGATCGACCATTGCGCGATCCTCGGCTCAGCGCCCGCCGCCTCGCAGCGGCCATCCGTTGATCCGCAACCGGCCGGCGGCGAGCGCCTCTCCGGCCGAGGCCAGCCGCATCAGCTCCTCGGCGACGATCGTCGCGACCCCCGCCTCCTGCTCGGCCAGCGACGAGCCCGGACGAAGGCGGAGCCGGACGCTTTTCAACTGGGGTTCGGCGATGGGCCGGCCGATGCTGCTCACCAGCAGGCAGTGGGCCTCGGCGACGCCGGGCAGCTCGTCGACGGCCCGCTGGGCGATGAGGCCGGCGCCGAGATTATAGAGCTTGCCGACATGGCTGACGGCATTCTTGCCCGCCACCGATTCCATGGTCGTGGGACGGAACGGCGCGATCAGACCGTTGATGCGATTGCCGCGGCCCGCCTGCCCGTCGTCGCCGCTCTCGGCCGACGTCCCGGTCACGGTGAGATAGACGCTGCCCGCCGCGGGATCGTCCGCGGCATTGACGTCGATCGACGCGTCGGCGCCTCGGCTCCCCGCGACCCGGCGCGCCGCATCGGCGACGCGCCGCTTGGCCGCCTGGTAATCGGCGATGCCGCCGAGGAAGCGATCGACGAAGGCGCAAGCGACCGTCAAGTGAATGTCGCGCCCCCGGCGCACGCCCATCACCTTGATGTCGCGCCCGATCTCCGGATGCCCCTGCGTCGAGAGCGCACCCAGCGTCTGCTCGACGTCGTAGACGATGGCTTCGAGACGGCTCAGCGGCGCATAGCCGACGCCGCAGGAGGTGTCGTTGGCGAGAAAGCCCCTTTCGGCCGAGCGCCGCTCGAAGAGATCGGCGAGGTCGCTCGAGACCGCCCGCACCAGGCAATGGGTCTTGAGATGGTTTCGCGGGTCGAGCTGGGGCAAGTAGGTAGCGAACCAGCGCTCCACCGCTTCCCGGGCCAGCTCCTCCACGGGAACCTCCACGCCGCGGAACGAAGTGGTTGCCCGTCCGGCCAGAAAAAACTCCATGGGCTCGAGGATGCGGCCGCCGCCGAACGCCGGGCGCGAGCGGCCGCCCCAGAGCAGCGCCTTGTCGACGTTGTAGTGCAGCACCCGGCCGAACCGGTCGAGATAGTGCCGCGTGAGGCTGAGGCTCAGCTCCTCCGCGAGGTGGTCGCAGATCGTATCCGGGTGTCCCCGGCCTTTCCGCTCGACGATTTCGACGTCGAGAAGATCGCCGGTCGGCTCCGCGAGCAAGGCAAGATCGATGGGCATGACGGGCCGGTTCTCCGGTCGGGCGTCGCAATTGTCGGAAATTGCGCCTGCCGCCGGGCGATCGCCTTGACATGCATCAACGGGCCGGCGTCCGGCTCAAACGCCCGGGCCCTCACGCCCTCAGCTCGGCCGCGCTGTCCTCGAGCGGATGAGGCAGCAGCGCCATCATCTCCTTCGGCACGATCTGCCAGAAGCGGTCGCGCTCGAGGCCCCAGTCGTTGAGGAGGCTCATGGCGAAGCGCGACTGCGTCTCGCGCACATGCTCCTCGACGAGGCCCCGGAGCCTGGCCTCCCAGTAGCTCGATCCCAGCCGCCGGAAGACCACGCTGTCGCGATTGAGCCGGCTCGGGAACGCGCCTGCGGGATCGTAGACGAAGGCCATGCCGCCGGTCATGCCGGCGGCGAAATTGTCGCCCACAGGGCCCAGGACCACGGCCGTGCCGCCGGTCATGTACTCGCAGCCGTTGGAGCCGCAGCCCTCGACCACGGTCTCGGCGCCCGAGTTGCGCACGGCGAAGCGCTCGCCCGCGGTGCCGGCGGCGAAGAGCTTGCCGGCCGTGGCGCCATAGAGGACCGTGTTGCCGATGATGGCGTTCCCGTTGGTGGCGAGCCGGCTCGAGGGCAGCGGCCGCACCACGATGGTGGCACCCGAGAGCCCCTTGCCGACATAGTCGTTGGCGTCGCCGAAGACCTCGAGCTTGAGGCCCTGCACGGCGAAGGCGCCGAGCGACTGGCCGGCCGAGCCCCTGAGACGCACCGTGACATGACCGGGTTTCAGGCCCGTCATGCCGAAGCGCCGCGTGACGAGCGAGGAGAAGCGCGTGCCGATGGCGCGCTGGGTGTTGCGCACGTTGTACTGGAGCTGCATCTTCTCGCCGTCCTCGAAGAGGGGCCGCGCGTCGGCGATCATCTGCTTGTCGAGCGTGTCCGGCACCTCGTTGCGGCCCTCGAGCGTGCAGTAGCGCGGATAGTCGCCGGGATCGGCTTGCGCCAGGAGCGGGTTGAAGTCGAGGTCGTCGAGTGCCGCCGAGCCGCGGCTCACCTGGCGCAGCAGATCGGTGCGGCCGATCACCTCCTCGAGCTTGCGGAAGCCCAGGGACGCCAGGATCTCGCGCACCTCCTCGGCGATGAAGCTGAAGAGGTTCACCACCTTCTCCGGGGTGCCGGAGAACTTGGCCCTGAGCGCCGGGTCTTGCGTGCACACGCCGACCGGGCAGGTGTTGGAGTGGCACTGGCGCACCATGATGCAGCCCATGGCGATGAGCGAGGCCGTGCCGATGCCGAACTCCTCGGCCCCCAGCATGGCGGCGATCACCACGTCGCGGCCGGTCTTGATGCCGCCGTCGGTGCGTAGGCGCACGCGATGGCGCAGGCGGTTCAAGGTCAGCACCTGGTGCGCCTCGGAGAGGCCCATCTCCCAGGGCACGCCCGCGAACTTGATCGAGGACAAGGGCGAGGCGCCGGTGCCCCCGACATGGCCCGAGATCAGGATCACGTCCGCCTTCGCCTTGGCCACGCCGGCCGCGATGGTGCCGATGCCCGAGCGCGCCACCAGCTTGACGCAGACGCGCGCGTCCGGGTTGATCTGCTTCAGGTCGTAGATGAGCTGCGCCAGATCCTCGATCGAGTAGATGTCGTGATGGGGCGGCGGCGAGATCAGGGAGACGCCGGCCGTCGCATGCCGGAGCTTGGCGATCTCGACCGTGACCTTGAAGCCCGGGAGCTGGCCGCCCTCGCCGGGCTTCGCCCCTTGCGCGATCTTGATCTCGATCTCGCGGCAGTTGTTGAGATAGTCGGCCGTGACGCCGAAGCGCCCCGAGGCGATCTGCTTGATGGCCGAGTTGAAGTTGTCGCCGTTGGGGCGCGGGCGGAAGCGCTCGGGATCCTCGCCGCCCTCGCCCGAATCGGACTTGGCGCCGATCCGGTTCATGGCGACATTGAGCGTGCCGTGCGCCTCGGGCGAGAGCGCGCCCAGCGACATGCCGGGTGTCACGAAGCGCTTGCGGATCTCGGTGATGGATTCGACCTCGTCGATCGAGATCGCCGTGCGGCCTTCGCGGAAGCCCAGGAGGTCGCGCAGCGCCACCGGCGGCAGCTTCTCCACCGCCTCGGAATAGCGCTTGTAGGTCTGGTAGGACTCGCTCGCCACCGCCGACTGCAGCGTGTGGATGAGCCCCGCCTCCCAGCCATGGGTCTCGCCCTGGCGGCGATAGCGGTAGAAGCCGCCCACGGGCAGCGCCGCCACGTCCTCGTGCCAGGCGCGCTCGTGCAGCTCCAGCACCTTCTGCTGGATGCCGGTGAGCCCGATGCCGGAAAGCCGCGACGGCATGTCCGGGAAATACTCGGCCACCAGCGTGCGCGACAGGCCCAGCGCCTCGAAATTGCCGCCGCCGCGATAGGAGCTGATGACGGCGATGCCCATCTTCGACATCACCTTGAGCAGGCCCTGATCCACGGCCTCCTTGAAGCGGGCGAGGCAGTCCTCGAGGCTCCGGGTGCCGAAGAGCCCGCGCCGGTGCCGGTCGGCGATCGAGGCCTCGGCCAAGTAGGCGTTGACCGTGGTGGCGCCCACGCCGATCAGCACGGCGAAATGATGCACGTCCAGGCACTCGCCCGAGCGCACATTGAGCGAGGTGAAGGTGCGAAGCTGCTGGCGGTGGAGATGGGTGTGCACCGCGCCGGTGGCGAGGATCATGGGAATGGCGGCGCGCTTCGGTCCCGCCTTCTCGTCCGACAGAATCACATGCACGGCACCGCCGCGCACCGCATCCTCGGCCTGGCGGCGGATGGTGGCGATGGCGTCGCGCAAGGCGTGCTCGCCGCCATCGACCGGGAAGGTGCAATCCACCTCGACCGCGCTCGACCCCATATAGGCGCGCATGGCCTCGAACTCGGCCGTCAGCAGCACTGGCGATTCGAGCTGCAGCAGCCGGCACTGGCTCTCGTCCTGGTCGAGGATGTTGCCGAGATTGCCGAGCCGGGTCTTGAGCGTCATCACCCGGCTCTCGCGAAGCGAGTCGATCGGCGGGTTGGTGACCTGGCTGAAATTCTGCCGGAAATAGTGATGCAGGCCGCGATACTGGTTCGAGAGCACGGCCAGGGGCGTGTCGTCGCCCATCGAGCCCACCGGCTCCTTGGCGTCCTCGACCATGGGATGGAGCACCAGCTCCAGATCCTCGATCGAGAGCCCTGCGCCGAGCTGCCGGCGCCGGAGCTTCTCCTTGTCGAAGGCCGCCGGCTTGCCCGGTTTGGCCTTGATGAGATCGTCGATGACGGTGATGTTCTCGACCCAGTCGGAGAACGGCGCCTCGTTCGCGAGCTTGTCGATGATCTCGGGATGGTCGTAGAGGCGCCCTTGCGCCAGATCGACCGCGATCATCTGGCCGGGGCCGAGCCTCCCTTTCCGCACGATCTTGGCCTCGTCGAGCCGTACCATGCCGGTTTCGGAGCCGGCCACGAGCAGCCCGTCCTCGGTCAAGGCGTAGCGCATAGGCCGGAGCCCGTTGCGGTCCATGGCCGCGATCACCCAGTGGCCGCCCACGCCGCAGATCGCGGCGGGCCCGTCCCAGGGCTCCATCACCGAGTTGCAGTAGCTGTAGAAGTCGCGGTGGCGCTCGGGCATGGTCTCGCGCCCCGCCCAGCTATCGGGGATCAGCAGGCACTTCACCATCGGCAGCGTGCGCCCGACCCCCACCATCGCCTCGAACACGTTGTCGAGGCAGGCCGAGTCCGAGCCGCCCGGCTGCACGATCGGCTTGATCTCCGGCATGTGCTCGCCATAGGCGGCGGCCGCCATGCGCGTCTCGTGCGCCTTCATCCAGTTGAGGTTGCCCTTGAGCGTGTTGATCTCGCCGTTGTGCGCGATCACGCGGAAGGGCTGCGCCAGGTGCCAAGTCGGGAAGGTGTTGGTCGAGTAGCGCTGGTGATAGATGGCGAAGTTCGAGACGAAGCGCGGATCGAGCAGGTCGGGATAGAAGGCCGTGAGCTGCTCGGCCAGGAACATGCCCTTGTAGATCACGGAGCGGCAGGAGAGCGAGCAGATATAGAGATCCTTGATGCTCTCCTCGAGCGCCGCCTTCTCGATGCGCCGCCGGATGATGTAGAGGTCGTTCTCGAAGGTCTCCTCGTCGCGGCCCCGGTTGTTGCAGACCAGGATCTGCTCGATCTCGGGGCGCGTCGCGTTGGCCTTCTCGCCGATCACCTCGACATTCACCGGCACCTGGCGCCAGCCATAGATGGTGTAGCCATAGCCCAGGATCTCGCGCTCGAGGATGACGCGGCAGCGCTCCTGCGCGCCCAGATCCGTGCGCGGCAGGAACACCATGCCGACGCCGAGCCGGCCCGGCCCCGCCACGTTGCCCGAGCCGCGGATATGGTCCTTGAAGAACTCCTGCGGGATCTGGAGATGGATGCCGGCCCCGTCGCCGGTCTTGCCGTCGGCGTCGACGGCACCTCTGTGCCAAACCGATTTGAGCGCGGCGATGCCGGCCTCGACCACGGCGCGTCGCGGCTTGCCGTCGAGGGCGGCGATCAGACCCACGCCGCAGGCCTCGTGCTCCTCGGCCGGATCATAGAGCCCCTCGCGCGCCAGCCTGTCGGCGTTGGCGCGCCAGGCATCGACGAAGGCCTGGCCGGATTCGCGCGGGCTCATCGATGAGCCAACTCCCTTTCTCGTCGGATCATGCGCCATGGCTCGTCCTCAGGCTGCCCGGGCCGGCTTCCAGGTGATCGGCACGTGGCGCGGCTGGGCGGCGACGCGATCGAGCCAGTTGCGGATGGCCGGATAGCGCTTGAGGTCGAAGCCGCCTTCATGCGCCACATGCGTGTAGGCGTAGAGCGCGATGTCGGCGATGCCGAAGCGCTGGCCCACGAACCAGAGGTTCTTGGCCAGATGCTGCTCCATCACATCGAGCGCCTGGTAGCCCTTGGCCATCTTGTCGGGCATATGCGCCTCGCGCTCGGGCGTGAGCCCGAATCCCACATGGCGCCAGGCGCGCATCACGGCGATATAGGGCTCGTGGCTGTACTGCTCGAAGAACATCCATTGCAGCGTGCGGGCGCGGTCGAGCCGCGTGATGGGCGCGAAGTCGGTGCCTTCGGCCAGGTACCAGAGGATGGCGCCGGATTCCGCGAGGAAGCTGCCATCCTCGAGCTCGAGCGTGGGAATGCGGCCATTCGGATTCTTCCGCAGGAACTCGGGCGTGCGCGTCTCGCCCTTGAGGATGTCGCACTCGACCAGATGGAAGGGCAGCGCCAGCTTGTGCAGCATCAGCCGCACCTTGTAGCCGTTGCCCGAATCGAGAAAGTCGTAGAGGCGCAGCATCCCTTTTCCCCTCACTCCGCAGCCACCGCCGCGGCCCGCGTCGCCTTGGCGGCGAGATAACGATGAATCGCGGCGGCCGCGTCGCGCCCGTCGCGGATGGCCCAGACCACGAGCGAGGCGCCGCGCACGATGTCGCCCGCGGCGAACACGCCCTCGAGGCTGGTGGTCATGCGTCGCCAGTCGAGCTTGATCGTGCCCCAGCGCGTGAGGTCGAGGCCGGCGGCACCCATGGCGCTCGGCAAGTCTTCCGGGTCGAAGCCCAGCGCCTTGATCACGAGGTCGGCCTTGACCAGGAAATGCGCGCCCTCGATCGGTCGCGGCTGCTGACGCCCCGTGGCGTCGGCGATGCCGAGATGGATGCGCTGCGCGCGCACCCCCGAAACGCGATTGGTCTCGTCGCCGAGGAAGGCTTCGGGCTGGGCCAGCCAGACGAACTCCACGCCTTCTTCCTCGGCATGGCCGACCTCGCGCCGAGAGCCCGGCATGTTGGCGCGATCGCGCCGATAGAGGCATTTGACCGATGCGGCGCCCTGGCGCACCGCCGTTCGCACGCAGTCCATCGCGGTATCGCCGCCGCCGATGACGACGACATGCTTGCCTCGCGCATCGAGGCTGCCGTCGGCGAAGGCCGGCACCTTGTCGCCCAGCGAGACGCGGTTGCCGGCTGTGAGGTAATCGAGCGCCGGCACGATATTGGCGAGGCCGATACCCGGCGCCTGGATGTCGCGCGCCTTGTAGACGCCGCAGGCGATGAGGAGCGCGTCGTGGCGCTGGCGCAGCTCTTCGAGCGAAGCGTCGCGGCCGACCTCGAAATTGAGCCGAAAGGCCACGCCCGATTCCGCCAGCAGCGCGGCGCGCCGCTCCACCACCGTCTTTTCGAGCTTGAAGTTGGGGATGCCGTAAATGAGCAGGCCGCCGGCGCGGTCGTGGCGATCGTAGATCGTGACGCGATATCCCAGCTTGCGCAGTTCCTCCGCGGCCGCGAGACCGGCAGGACCGGCGCCGATCACGCCCACATGCTCGCCCCGCTCGTGGCGCGGACGCGCCGCCTTGACCCAGCCCCTGGCCCAGGCCGTGTCGGTGATGAACTTCTCGATGGCGCCGATGGTGACCGTGCCGTGCCCGGCCTGCTCGATCACGCAATGGCCTTCGCACAGGCGGTCTTGCGGGCAGATGCGCCCGCAGATCTCCGGAAAGTTGTTGGTCGCCGAGGACGCCTCATAGGCCTCCTCGAGCCGCCCCTCGGCCGCGAGCTTGAGCCAGTCGGGAATGTCGTTATGGACCGGACAATGGACCTGGCAGAAAGGCACGCCGCACTGCGAGCAGCGGCTGGCCTGATCGGCAGCGCGCTCGGGCGTGAAATCGGCATAGATCTCGTCGAAGTCGCGCCGACGTTCCTCGGCGGCGCGTTTTTCCGGCATCTGCCGGCCGAGCGTCACGAAGCGCAGCATCTTCGCGGTCATTCGAGCCCGCCCCTCCCATTCTTTTTGCCCGGCTTTCGCCGCCGCCAAGCCTGCAGCCCGCCTCTCACGGGACTCGGTCGGCGGCAGCCGCGGGAAGCGAGCTATAAGGGAAGAACCCATGGAAAGCGAGGGAATCTTGCCATATAGGACAATATTATTGACATTAATTTGACCAAACTGGCGACGACAACCCGGCGAAGCGCCCAAATTTCTAAACTGATCCGTCAAATATGGTCCCATTCCGGAACTATTTCCCAGCTTGGGCGCAGAACCCATTGATGATAAAGCTTTGCCGCCCTGATTCCCGCCCGGGCCCGTCCAATTTGGGGAGACGGCCAGATCCATGACCCTGCTTCAGCTCGTCGTCCTGGCGGTTGTCCAGGGCATTACCGAGTTCTTGCCGATCAGCTCCTCCGGGCACCTCATCCTGGTGCCCCATTTCTTCAACTGGCCCGACCAGGGGCTCGCCATCGACGTGGCCGCGCATGTCGGCACGCTGGCGGCGGTGCTGATCTATTTTTGGCGCGATGTCGGCCACATGGCCGCCGGATGCCTGCAGCTTTTCACGGGCCGCCTCGACGCCGGCGCCCGGCTCGTCGGCTTCCTGATCCTGGCCACGATCCCGGCCCTGATTGCCGGCTTCCTGGCCGACCGCTACGGCCAGGACATGCTGCGCCGCGTCGAGGTGGTGGCCTGGACCATGATCGGCTTCGCGATCGTGCTCTACGTCGCCGACCGCGTCGGTCTCAAGATACGCCGGATCGAGCATATGACGCTGGGCCAGGCGCTCTTCATCGGCTTGGCGCAATGCATCGCCTTCATTCCCGGCACCAGCCGCTCGGGCATCACGATGGTGGCCTCGCGCTTCCTCGGCTACGAGCGCGCCGAGGGAGCCCGCTTCTCCTTCTTGCTGTCGATCCCGGCGATCATGGCGGCCGGAAGCTGGGAAGGGCTCAAGCTCGCGCGCGAAGGTGTGGGCGAGAACTGGACCGCAGCCGGCATCACGGCGGCACTCTCGGCCGTGACCGGCATCCTCGCCATTGCCTTCATGATGCGCTGGCTCAGAACCGCGGGCTTCCTGCCCTTCGTCATCTACCGCTTGGCGCTGGGCGCGGGCCTGCTCTGGTACATCTACGCCTGAAGACCCGGGTTCAGACCATGCGCAGGCGCCCGCCGCCCGGCCGGTAGCGCGCGAGATAGGTGGGGATGATCAGCTCGAGCGCGGTGGGCTCGACCCCCAAATCCTTGAGGCCCGGCATGCCCGGCGACACCACGTTGTCGCGCTTCAGGAGCCGGACCTGATCGCGCGTCAGCGGCGGCACCGGCAACAGTTCCATGAAGGCCGCCTGCAGGCTCGCGAGCGCGAAGGGCAGCGGCAGCAACAGGCGGCGGCGCTGGATCTCCTTCAGCAGGATCTCCATCAGCTCGCGAAAGCTGTAGACGCGCGGGCCGCCGAGTTCGTAGGTCCGGCCTCGCGCCGCCGCGCTCTCGAGCGCCGCCATCGCCGCATCGGCGACATCGCCGACATAGACCGGCTGGAAGCGCGTGCGCCCGCCGCCGACCAGCGGCAGCACCGGCAGAAGACGCGCCATCTCGGCGAAGCGGTTGAAGAAGCTGTCCTCGGGCCCGAACACGATCGAGGGCCTGAAGATCGTGGCGTCGGGGAAAGCCGCCAGCACCGCCTGCTCGCCCGCCGCCTTGGTGCGCCCATAGGCCGCAGGCGAGGCCGGATCGGCGCCGATCGCCGATATGTGCAGGAAGCGCGTGGCGCCCGCCCGGCGCGCCGCTTCGGCCGCGCGCTTGGCGCCCTCGACATGAATGGCGTCGAAACGCTGCCGGCCGCGCTGATAGAGCAGGCCCACGAGATTGACGACGGCGTCGGCTCCCGCCACCGCGGCCTCGACCGAGCCCTGATGGCGCAGATTGGCGGCCACCGGCGTGATCTGGCCGACATCGCCCAGGGGCTTCAGGAACAGAGCCTCGTCGGGCCGGCGCACCGCCACGCGCACGAGCCAGCCGCGTTTGGCCAGCCGCTGCACGATATAGCGCCCGATGAAGCCCGAGCCGCCGAAAACCGTCGCCAGCCTGACCGCCATTGTCCCTTCCCTTGCCCACGCCCCGAAGTGGTTCGACGGCCCCTTTCGGCAACCCTGCATCGCCAGGGTGCCGGCCTGTTTCGGGCCCGCCGCCGAGCCGCACTATAATAACGGCGATATCCCCGCAGCAGCAGGAAATCGCGGTTGACTTTGCCCGGGCGGTGACGAAAATCCCGGCCTTCGAAGCCCAGGTGGCGGAATTGGTAGACGCGCAGGTTTCAGGTACCTGTGGCCGCGAGGCCGTGGAAGTTCGAGTCTTCTCCTGGGCACCACCTCGACCCGCGTCTCCGCGAGCCCCGCGTTAGGTCCGACCCTCATGGCGCAGCCGACCATCGAGCTCCATCGCGGCGACCTGCCGGCGGGGCTGACGCTCGGTCCCGTGGTCGCGGTCGACACCGAGACCATGGGTCTCAGCCCGACCCGCGATCGGCTCTGCCTGGTGCAGCTCTCCGCCGGCGATGGCCGCTGCCATCTGGTGCAGATGCCGGCCCGGCCGGCCGGCCAGCGCCACGACGCGCCCAACCTCGCGCGGCTGCTGACCGATCCGAAGATCCTCAAGCTGTTTCATTTCGCGCGCTTCGACATCGCGATGCTGCGCCAGGCGCTCGGCGTCACGACGGCGCCGCTTTACTGCACCAAGATCGCCTCGAAGCTGACGCGCACCTTCACCGACCGGCACGGCCTCAAGGACCTGTGCAAGGATCTGCTCGGCATCGAGCTGTCGAAGCAACAGCAGTCCTCGGACTGGGGAGCGCCGGCCTTGACGCAGGAGCAGCTGCGCTACGCCGCCAGCGACGTGCTCTATCTGCATCAGCTCAAGGCCAAGCTCGACGAGATGCTGGCCCGCGAAGGCCGCACCGAGCTGGCCGAGGCCTGCTTCCGCTTCCTGCCGACCCGCGCCGAGCTCGACCTCGCGGGCTGGGGCGAGGTGGACATCTTCGAGCATTAGGCTCGAGCGCGATCGGCCCGCGCGACGGGTCGTCGCGGCGCATAGGGTTCGGCGCCGAAGATTGCTAAGATCGCCCATCCCGGGCAGCCGGCCCCAAAGGACGTCCCCGCAGGAAGAGGACGCCCGCGGCGTGGATTCCGTTAGGGGGCATTGGGGGATGCGACCGGCATTCGAGACCATCAGAGACGAGGCAAAGACCAGATGACTTCCCGCGCCCATCAGGAGCAGGTTCGGCGCCCTGCGCCGCACGACGACCTCGCCGCCGCGCGGCGCGTTCTCGCCCGCGAGGCCGAAGGGCTCGAGGCGCTGGCCGAGGGGCTGGGCCCGAGTTTCGTGGCGGCGCTCGATCGCATTCATGCCGTGCCGGGCCGCGTCGTGGTCACCGGCATGGGCAAGAGCGGGCACATCGCGCGCAAGATCGCCGCGACACTGGCTTCGACCGGCACGCCGGCCCTGTTCGTGCATCCGGGCGAGGCGAGCCACGGCGATCTCGGCATGATCACCAAGGATGATGCGGTGATGGCGCTGTCGAACTCGGGCGACACGCCGGAGCTGGCCGACATCATCACCTATACGCGCCGCTTCGCGATTCCCTTGATCGCGCTCACCAGCCGGGGCGACAGCGCGCTCGCGCGCCAAGCCGACATCGTGCTGCTGCTGCCGCGCGCCGAGGAAGCCTGCCCGATGGGGTTGGCGCCCACCACCTCGACCACCATGATGATGGCGCTGGGCGACGCGGTCGCCGTCGCGCTGTTCGAGCGCAAGGGCTTTACGCCGACGGGCTTCCGCGAGCTGCATCCGGGCGGCCAGCTCGGCCGACGCCTGCTGTCGGTCGCCGACCTGATGCATGCCGGCAGGGAGCTGCCGCTGGTGAAGCCCGGGACGTCCATGGCGGAGGCGCTGATCGAGATGACTGCCAAGCGCTTCGGCTGCGTCGGCGTGGTGGACGAGGCGGGCCGGCTCGCCGGCATCGTCACCGACGGCGACCTGCGTCGGCATATGAGCCGGGACCTGCTGAAGGAGACCGCCGGCAGCGTCATGACGCCGCATCCGCGCACCATCCGCCCCAGTGCGCTGGCCGCCGAGGCGCTGCGGGTCATGAACGGAAACGGCGAGCGGCCGATCACGGTGCTGTTCGTGGTCGAGGAGGACCGGCCCGTCGGCATTCTGCACATCCACGACTGCCTGCGCGCCGGAGTCGCGTGAATGGCGGAACGCGCCATGGCACAGACGGAGCAGCAGTCGCGACGGTCGCCGCCGCGCGCGCGGCGCCATCCCGTGCGCGACTACAGCCGCTTCGTCACCGTGATGAAATTCCTGCTGCCGACCTTGGCGGCCGGCCTCATCGTGCTGCTGGCGATCTGGTCGCAGATCCGCATCGAGGACGGCCGCTTCCGCATCGGTGTCGCCGACGTGCCGCCGACGCAGATCGATCGCCTCAGCATGATCAGCCCGCGCTTCGAGGGCATCGACGACCGCAATCGGCCCTTCACCGTTACCGCCGAGGAAGCGAGCCAGGTCAAGGACGACGAGGACCTGATCGATCTGGTGCGCCCGCAAGCCGACATGACCCTCGAAAACGGCACATGGATCGCGCTTTCCGCCGAGCATGGACGCTTTCAGCGTTCGACCCGCCAGCTCCAGCTCGTCGGTCAGGTCAGCCTGTTCCAGGATCAGGGCTACGAGTTGCACGCGGAATCGGTCGCGATCGATTTCAGCGCCGGCAGCGCCGTCAGCGACACGCCCGTTCACGGCCAGGGACCCTCCGGCGACTTGGCGGGCGAAGGGCTCAAACTCACGGAGAAGGGCCAGATCATCGAATTGACCGGCAAGTCGCGCGTGACGCTCTATGCCGATCGCGCCACCGAGGCCGCGCCGTGATCCGCCGCCCCTCCCGCGCGCCGGCCAGCGGCAGGCCCGACGGCTCCGCACTCCTCGACCGACGGGCCGTCGTCCGCTTCGGCTTGGCGGCGATGCTGGCAGGAATGGCCGGCTTCGCCCTTGCGCCGCGTGCGCGCGCGCAGCAGTTCGGCGGCTTCGACTTTTCCGGTTCCTCGGCGCCGATCGAGATCGAGGCCGATGAAGGCATCGAGTGGCGGCGCAACGAGAAGACCTATGTCGCGCGCGGCAACGCGCATGTGAAGCGCGGCGATCTCTCCGTCGATGCCGACCGCATCAGCGCGCATTATCGCGACACGCCCTCCGGCGGCACCGACATCTATCGCATCACGGCCGAAGGCAACGTCAAGCTGACCTCGGCGAGCGACACCATCGTCGGGGACGTCGCGACCTACGATCTCGATCAAGGCTCCTTCATCGTCACGGGGCAGAACCTGCGCGCCGAGACCAAGGGCCGGGTGTTGACGGCGCGCGACAGCCTCGAATATTGGGAGAAGCAGCAGGCGCTGGTGGCGCGCGGCAACGCCGAGGTCACCGAAGGTAACCGAAAGGTGCGGGCCGATATCCTGACCGGCTATCTGAGAAAGAACGCCGACGGGCGGACGGAACTCTACCAAGTGGAAGCCACCGGGAATGTCCGAATCCGGCGGGGCGAGGAATATGCCAGCGCCGCCCAGGCGGTCTACAACCTCGATTCCGATATCGCCACGCTCAGCGGTTCGGTTAAGATTACTCGTGGGGAAAATCAGCTCAACGGCGACTATGCGGAATTCAACATGCGCACCGGCGTCAGTCGGATTCTGAGCAAGCCGGGAAGCGGCGCGCGGGTTCACACGCTGATCGTCCCGAACCAGCCGCCGAGCGCGACGGCCCCCTGAAGACGGCTGCGACCAGGAGAGGGGTCCGTCAAGCTTCGTCAGACGCCGAGGCCCGATTGCGTGCCATGAACGAGAGCCGTTTCAGCGACAAGAGCCGTCCCGCGCTTCTCAACGGCGGCGAGCCGCCCGAGGAGGGGCTGGTGGCGCTGCATCTCGGCAAGCAGTTCAAGAAGCGCCCCGTGCTGCGCGACGTCTCGATCTCGGTCCAGCGCGGCGAGGCGGTCGGCCTGCTCGGCCCCAACGGCGCCGGGAAGACCACCTGCTTCTACATCATCACCGGGCTCATCAGCGCGGATACCGGCCGCGTCATCCTCGACGGCCACGACGTGACGCACATGCCGATGTACCGGCGCGCGCGGCTCGGCATTGGCTATCTGCCGCAGGAGGCGTCGATCTTCCGCGGGCTCACGGTGGAACAGAACATCCGCGTCGTGCTCGAAGTGGTGGAGCCGTCGCGCGAGCTGCGCGAGCTGCAGCTCGAAGAGCTGTTGACCGAGTTCTCGATCGAGCATCTGCGCCATGCGCCGGCGATCGCGCTGTCGGGCGGCGAGCGGCGACGTTGCGAGATCGCACGCGCGCTCGCCTCCGATCCCAACTATATCCTGCTCGACGAGCCCTTGGCCGGCATCGACCCGATCGCGGTCGCCGACATCCGCAACCTGGTCTCGCACCTCAAGGACCGCGGCATCGGCGTGCTGATCACGGATCACAATGTGCGCGAGACGCTCGATATCGTCGATCGCGCCTACATCCTGCACGAAGGGTCGGTCTTGCGCGAAGGCAGCCCGGCCGAAATCGTGCGGGATCCGGACGTCCGGCGTGTTTACCTGGGCGAAAGGTTTAGCCTTTAACCATTCCGGCCATGGCAGTAACCCCGCGCCTCGATCTGCGGCAGTCCACCTCGCTGGTGATGACGCCGCAGTTGCAGCAGGCGATCAAGCTGCTCGAGCTCAGCAACCTCGAAGTCGCCGCTTATGTCGAGCGCGAGCTCGAGCAGAACCCGTTCCTGGAGCGCGACGAGGACGAGCCGACGCTCGCCTCGCCGGCCCGGGGGCTCGCGCCCTCCGATGCCGGCCTCTCCAGCCCGCTCGGGCGCACGCGTGCCGGTACCGGCAGTGCGCCGCGCGACGGCAACGACGGACCGCCGATCGAAGAGACGATCGCCCGCAGCGTCGATCTGCGCGACCATCTGACGACCCAGCTCAATCTCGACATCCAGGATCCGGGCGACCGCGTCATCGGCGTGGCCCTGATCGATTCGCTCGACGAGGCGGGCTACATCGCGGGCGGGCTCGAGCCCGTGGCCGAGCGGCTCGGCTGCGACGTGGTCCGCATCGAGGCGGTGCTCAAGCGCATGCAGCAGTTCGACCCCCCCGGCCTGTTCGCGCGCGATCTCAAGGAGTGTCTGGCGCTCCAGCTGCTCGACCGCAACCGGCTCGACCCGGCCATGCAGGCGCTGCTCGATCATCTGCACCTTTTGGCCCAAGGCGATCGGCAGAAGCTGATGAAGATTTGCGGGGTCGATGCCGAGGATCTGGCCCAGATGGTGGTCGAGATCAAGGCGCTCGATCCCAAGCCGGCGCTCGCCTTCGATGCCGCGCCGGTGACGCCCGTCACACCCGACATCCTCATGCACCGCACGCCCGAAAGCGGCTGGGTGGTGGAACTCAACAACCAGACGCTGCCGCGCGTGCTCGTCAACCAGAGCTACTATGCGCGAATTCTCAAGGACACGCGCGGCAAACAGGACCGCGACTATGTCGTCACGCAGATGACATCGGCCAACTGGCTGGTGAAGTCGCTGCACCAGCGCGCCGTCACCATCCTGAAGGTGGCGACCGAGATCGTGCGCCAGCAGGACGCCTTCTTCGGCCACGGCGTGCAGCATCTGAAGCCGCTGATGCGCCGCGACGTGGCGGCGGCCATCGGCATGCACGAGAGCACCGTGAGCCGGGTCGCGGCCAATAAATACATCGCCACGCCGCGCGGGCTCTACGAGCTGCGCTTCTTCTTCTCCAACGCCATCGCCGACACCGCGGGCGGCGAGAGCCACTCCTCGGCCGCGGTGCGCGCGCGCATCAAGGCCCTGATCGGAGCCGAAGCCGAGCCCCTGTCCGACGACCGGCTGGTCCAGCTGCTCAAGGCCGAGGGTGTGGATATCGCCCGGCGGACGGTCGCCAAGTACCGGGAATCGCTGAGAATTCCGTCATCCACAGAGCGGCGGCGCCAGCGTGTCTTGCGCGTCGGCTAGAACGCGTTATATCGAAACCGAGTGCTTTGGCGGAGGCGCCGGCGGCTATTGACAGGCCGGGGGCGTCTCCCTACTTTCGCGGCCTTCGCGGGCGGCGCCTCGGATAGAAGGCCGTCAGGGCCGAGAAGGCCGACAGGGCCACGCGGGATTTTCCGGACAATCTCCCCCTCATGCATCTGACCGTCACCGGCAAGCAGATCGACGTTGGCGATGCTTTGCGTCGGCACGTGGCGGACAGCCTCGAATCCATTCTCGGCAAATATTTCGGCCAGGCGATCGACGCCGGTGCGGTGTTCTCGCGCGATGCGCATCTCCATGCGGTGCAGGTCTCGATCCATATCGGGCGCGGCATCATGCTGGAGAGCGAGGCCAGCGCCACCACGCCCTATCTCGCCTTCGACGAGGCGGCGAACCGGCTCTCGAAGCGCCTGCGGCGCTACAAGCGGCGCCTGCGCGACCATCATCGCGCGGCGGTCGAGGGCGAGCGCGCCAGCCAGTATGTCGTGGCGCCGGAGCCCGACGATGCGCCCGAGGCGGAGGCCGGCGAAGGCGGCGATGCGCCCGCCGACGGCACGCCGCTGATCGTGGCGGAGATGGAGACCGAGATTCCGACGCTCACCGTCGGCGAGGCCGTGATGCGCCTCGATCTCGGCAACCAGAGCGCCATGCTGTTCCGCAACCGCGCCCATGGAGGGCTCAACATGGTCTATCGGCGCGAGGACGGAAATTTCGGCTGGGTGGATCCGGGCGCCCAGCGGCGGACCTGAAAACGCCTGCCGGACTTCTTGTCCGCCACGCCCATATCGGGGGATGCGATGGAAATTGCTGATTTGCTCTCGCCCGACAATGTGATCGCGAACCTGCGCGCGACCAGCAAGAAGCAGGCTTTGCACGAGCTCGCCCGGCGCGCCGCCGAGGCCACCGGCCTGCACGAGCGCGCCATCTTCGACGTGCTCTTGGAGCGCGAGCGTCTCGGCACCACCGGTGTCGGCAACGGCATCGCCATCCCGCACGGCAAGCTGCCCGATCTCAAGCGGCTCTATGGCCTGTTCGCGCGGCTGGAGCAGCCGATCGATTTCGATTCGATCGACGAGCAACCGGTCGATCTCATCTTCCTGCTGCTGGCACCCGAATCGGCCGGCGCCGACCATTTGAAGGCGCTGGCCCGCGTCTCGCGCCTCTTACGCGACCGCTCGACTTGCGAGAAGCTCCGGGGCGCCAATCAGCCGGCCGCGCTTTACGCGCTCCTGACCGAGCCCGCCGCCCACGCGGCGTAAGCGCTTTTAGTCGCCCTCGCGGAGGCGGGGGCCCATGAACACCGGCGTCACCACCGAGTTCTCGGCATCGAAGCCTGTGTTCATAGATGCCCGCCGGAGCCTGTCCTCGGGCCGGCCTTCGGCCGGACCCGGGGGCCGGCACGACAATCACAGGGCAGCTGCTAACGGGCCCGCTCAGTGCAGGCTGACGAGCTCGAGGTCCTGGTCGCGGATGAAAATACGGGCGAGCTCGCGCGAGGGCGCGATGCCGAGCGTCGTCCCGTCCGCCGAATGGACGGCGAAGCCGGGCTGGCCGTCCACCACCACCGGCCGCGTATAGGCGACCTGCTCCAGGCCCAGCACGGCCAGGTCGGCCGGGCTCATCTGGCGAATGCGTTCGATCCCGTTCATGCCGTCTCGCGCTCCTTGCGCTGGGTGGCCACGGTCTGACCCGCGCCTGCGTTGCCGTTGCGGATGGCGACCCGCCTGACCGCGCTTTCGACCGGCGGGCGCACCAGATCGATGCGGAGCAGCCCGTTCTCGAGCGTGGCGCCGGTCACTTCGACGCCCTCGGCGAGCACGAAGCTGCGCTGGAACTGGCGCGCCGCGATACCGCGATGGAGATAGACCCGATCGGGCTCCTCCTTGTGGCGGCCGCGGACCGTGAGCTGATTGGCCTCGACCTGGATCTCCAGGTCGTCGAGCCCGAAGCCGGCGACGGCGAGCGTGATGCGCAAGCGGTCTTCGCCGACCTGCTCGATGTTGTAGGGAGGATAGCCCTCCGCCGATTGCTTCGAGATGCGATCGAGCGTGCGCTCGAAATGATCGAAGCCCAGGAGCAGCGGGCTGTTGAAGAGCGAGAGACGCGACATCGAAGGAAGCCCCTCCTTGGCGAGCGAGCCGTCTTTCATTTTGCGCAGGATCCGGGCCTCCATCCCGAGCGCCCGTCCCGCCGGCGGCCTGCGCCATGCAGCACCGCCGACTGGCTATTTGGGAACCGCGAGCGACCGCTTCAAGGGCCGCGAAAGGCCGTGAGATCAAGGCGTTGGCGGGATGCCCCGGGGCATCCCGGGCCAAGCGGCGGAAGGTTTCGGGAGTTGCTCGGCCCCCGCCCCCCGACTAGCCTGCCGCAGAGGGAAGGCGGCCAAGCGGCCCGAGTCGGCTGACTGGCCAAAGGGAAGCATGACACCCGACGAATTCATTGCGAAATGGCGGGCCTCGTCGCTCAAGGAGTCGGCCGGCTCCCAGGAGCATTTCATCGACCTCTGCCGGCTCTTGGGCGAGCCCACGCCGGCCGAGGTTGATCCGTCTGGCGAGAGCTATGCCTTCGAGGTCGGCGCCACCAAGACCACCGGCAAGGAAGGCTGGGCCGACGTCTGGAAGCGCGGCTGCTTCGCCTGGGAGTACAAAGGCAAGGGCCGCGACCTCCAGCAAGCCTATGCCCAGCTCCAGCAATATGCCGTGGCGCTCGAGAATCCGCCGCTCCTGGTGGTATCCGACATGGAGCGGATCCTGGTCCACACCAACTGGACCAACACGATCAAGCAGGTTTACGAGTTCACGCTCGAGGATCTGCGCAACGCCAAGAAACGCGAAGCGCTGAAGGCAGTCTTCTCCGATCCCGACCGGCTCAAGCCCAGCAAGACCCGGCAATCCGTCACCGAGGACGCCGCCAAGGAGTTCGCCGATCTCGCGCGCCGCCTGCGCGAGCAGGGTCACGAGCCGCAGCGCGTCGCCCATTTCGTCAACCGGCTCGTGTTCTGCATGTTCGCGGAGGACGAGGGTTTGCTGCCCCGGGAGATGTTCTCGCGCATGCTGGCGCACGCGAAGGAGGACCCGGCCGAGTTTCAGGTTCTTGCCCGCGATCTGTTCGGCGCGATGAAGACGGGCGGACGGGTCGGGTTCGAGAAGGTTGCCTGGTTCAACGGCGGCCTGTTCGACGACGACGGGGCGCTGCCGCTCGACCGGCCTGCGATCGAGATGTGCCTCAGGGCCGCGGGTCTTGACTGGTCGGAGATCGATCCCTCGATCTTCGGCACCCTGTTCGAGCGTGGCCTCGACCCCGACAAGCGCAGCCAACTCGGCGCGCATTACACCGACCGCGACAAGATCATGATGATCGTCGAGCCGGTGGTGGCACGCCCGCTGCGGCGCGAATGGGAGACGGTGCGCGAGAAGATGCGCGCCGCGCTCAACAAGGCCGCGGCAGCCAAGGGCACGGTGGCGAAGGCCAAGGCGCGCAACGAGGCCGACAAGCTGCGGCTCGAGTTCCTGGAGCGGCTGCGCGGCTATCGCGTGCTCGATCCCGCCTGCGGCTCGGGCAATTTCCTCTATCTGGCGCTCCATGCGCTCAAGGACCTGGAGCATCGCGTCAATATCGAGTGCGAGGCGATGGGGCTGGCGCGGCAGTTTCCGGCGGTGGGGCCCGAGGCGGTGCACGGCATCGAGATCAACCCTTACGCGGCCGAGCTGGCGCGGGCCACGGTCTGGATCGGCGAGTTGCAATGGATGCGGCGCAACGGCTTCGCCGTCTCGGGCGAGCCGATCCTGCGACCGCTCGATTCGGTCGAATGCCGGGACGCGGTGCTGAACTCCGACGGGACCGAGGCCGAGTGGCCCAAGGCCGACGCCATTATCGGCAATCCGCCATTCCTGGGCGCAAAGAAGATGCTGGGGGCGCTGGGCCAGGATTATGTCGATCGGTTGCGATCCGCCTTCGAAGACCGACTACCCGCCTTCACCGATCTCGTTACCTATTGGTTCGAGAAAGCAGGCGCCATGATCGAAGAAGGCAATGCCAAACGTGCAGGGCTGGTTGCGACGAACGCGATTGCTGGCGGAACAAATCTGCAAGCGATGACGCGACTCGCCAACCGGGCACGCTTGTTTGATGTCTGGTCAGACGAGCCCTGGACAGTCGATGGGGCAGCAGTTCGCGTCGCGCTCATTTGCTTCGAAGGACACGATGGAGACACACCCCGCCATCTTGACGGAAAACCCGTCGAAGAGATTAGGCCAGACCTTTCAGCACGATCATTCACGCTCACGCAGGCCAAACCGCTTCGTGAGAATAACAATGTCGCATTTGTCGGCATCCAAAAGACAGGGCCGTTCGACGTCGCTGGAGAAGTTGCGCGAGAATGGCTTCAGCTTCCGCTGAATCCAAATGGTCGGCCAAATTCCGACGTGCTCAGACCGCATCTGAACGGAATTGACATAACCAGGCGACCCAGGGACGTTTGGATCATTGATTTTGGCGCCGAGATGAACGAGCTGGAAGCTTCGCTTTACGAAGCACCGTTCGCCTATCTGCATAAGCATGTGAAACCCGAGCGAGAGAAGAACTCTCTTGAGCTGGCACGCAAGATCTGGTGGCGATTCTGGCGACCACGCCCCGAAATGAGGGCGGCAATCTGCTCTTTTTCTCGTACCCTAGTGACCCCCGAGGTAGCAAAGCATCGATTGTTCGTCTGGGCTCCTACCACAGTGAGCCTTGATAAGAATCTTACGGTTATCGCCCGCGACGACGACACGAGCTTCGGCATCCTGCATTCGCGTTTCCACAAAGCCTGGGCACTCAGGTTAGGGACGACTTTAGAGGATCGCCCGCGCTACACGCCCTCCACCACTTTCGAGACCTTCCCCTTCCCCGAGGGACTGACGCCGAACATCCCGGCGGCGAACTACGCGAACGACCCGCGCGCCCGGGCGATCGCCGAGGCCGCGCGCAAGCTCGACGAGCTGCGTCAGGCCTGGCTCAACCCGCCCGATCTGGTCGAGCGCGTGCCGGAGGTGGTGCCGGGCCTCCCCGACCGGATCGTGCCCAAGGACGAGAAGGCGGCGAAGCTGCTCAGGAAGCGGACCCTGACCAACCTCTACAACGAGCGGCCGGCCTGGCTCGACCACGCCCACCGCGAGCTCGACGCGGCGGTGGCGGCCGCCTATGGCTGGCCAGCCGATATCGGCGAGGAAGAGGCTCTGGAATGGCTTTTCGCCCTCAATCAGGCGCGGTCTAGGGTCGCTTAGGAAAACTTCGGACCCATGTTTTCCTTATGAGGAAAAGATGGGCGCCGATCCCCTCGCTAGGCGCAACAGCAGGAGGCAAGGGGCTCTCCGCATTAGGGCGGCTGGACTGGCGGCCTTGGGCGGGCCCGCACGACGGTGACACCTGCCCCGCATGCGAAAAGGCCCGGCGGTCGCCCGCAGAGCCTTCGAAACCGGTGGAGCCAAAGAGAGCCGAATCCTGATCTTCTCAGCGTTATGAGGCACCCGAAGATCAATCCAAAAAACCGGTCTTTTTTAGGTGACCAATCAGCACACTCCGCACAGTTTGCTGGCGGACGTTTTGTAAATTTACAACTGTCTGGGGGTGAACTAACTGATTCCCCTTCAGAGCCGTTGGTCTCTCTTTTTGCGGCGATAAAGACAAAGAGAGTTGGGAGCCGCTGGCGTTCTTTTCTTTCTTACTCATCCCCTGTCCCCGCCGCTGCCGCTGCTTTTGTAGCCGCAGTCTCTATGGCCTCAAGATTGTTTACCACGATTTTTTCGAGGGTCGCCGAGCCGTCCAACATCGGCTGGCAAATCGGATCCGCTGTTTTGGCAGAGCGGACAACCACCTTGCCTTGGGATTTCCTACTAAGCCCATGTTTGAAGAACCGGACGATGTTTTTTGGAGCCACACCTTCGTATTGAAGAAACACAACCCGCTTGCCCTCGTCGTTCTCTCGAACAGAGATCGAATCCTTATGCAAATCAGTCGCTAGACTCTTGGGATAAGGCTCGATGTAGACCACCCTTTTTATCCCGGCCGCGACTATATGCCGTGCACAGCTATGGCAGGGGAATGTCGTGCAATACAGAGTTGAGCCCTTTATGCCAGCTTTGTTCCCTCGGGCGACAGAGATTATGGCCTCCATCTCCGCGTGAACAGCGCGTGAGTACTCAATTAAATTGCGAATGTCTGTTCTCGCGAGCGCTTCGCGTGCTTTGTCGTAGGAAATCTTCTTGTCTAATAATTTTGCATCAAATAACTCCCGCACAATGTGCTGGTAGAGGGTTTCTTTTCGTTGGTCATTATGGCAAATCTTGCCACCCCACTTGAAACAGCGATTGTCCCTTTCGCCATCCTCTGTCCGATAGAGGCCGCCATCATATTTGGGCACATCGTTGGCGCCGACCCCTATCAGTTCGCCGTCAGTGGAGTAGATCGCAGCGCCGACTTGGCGAGACAGACATGCAGAACTTGCGGCCGAAGACACCGCGGTATACATAGCCGCTTCGTCAAGGGTCGGCGTATCGACGCCTAAATTGAATAGAATATCGAAAAACCGTCTCAGCGCGCGCCGAAGCCGCTCATCATTTGGAGCGTCATTTCTAACGAAGAAATCGGCTTCATAGATCGTGTCGCGGACTTTCTGGCCGGCATCAAATCCTTCGTCCTCGTCTCTTTCCATGAGACTTGGGAGATCGGACTTTGAAATACCAGTTTCTGCTAGTCGATCTTCCCGAACCTCTTTTGGTGCAAACACACCAACGAGCCAAAACATGTCGCCGTACACATCCCTGAGGAGGCGAACCTCCGCGGGGTTCTTCAGCGAGTCGACAATGTGAACGAAACGCAGAGGTAACGGGACCGTTGGGTCATCTTTGTTCTTGTATCCCTCCGCCAATCGGACAGCAGCGATCTTCTCGACGACTTTCTCGGACAGGTACTTAGGTCCGAATTTTTTCCGCAGCTCATTTCCGAGTGTTTGGAGGCGCTCGATGCGTTCGCGACCCTTCAGTTCCTCATTGTACGTTTGGGCGACAAGGGGGCAGGCCTCTCTGATAAGAGCCGACGCCTTCCACATGAATGGCTTGTAATCGAAATCACTCTTTAGAATGTCGGAAATGACATTCGCGGTATAGGTCACCCCTGATCCAACGGGACCCACCAAGCCTATGATCAGTTCAGGCGTACGCCTATTATCGAGAGAGAGTGTGTCGTTGGCTGCCCCTACACCTCGCAGCAAGGGCATTGCGGCAGATGTTGCCATCACCGTCCCCCGGTCCCCGACTCGATACTAAAGCAAGTCTAGCTGAGTGGGACTCGGCGGCGCTATCTCCGCGGCGCCTCTGTTTGTCGCTCCGCACGGCATTTCGGTAAAGCAAAAGGGCCTAGCCGTTTCCGGCTAAGCCCTTGCTTTATCTGGTGGAGCCAAGGGGAGTCGAACCCCTGACCTCTACAATGCCATTGTAGCGCTCTCCCAACTGAGCTATGGCCCCGAAAGCTTGGGATGGGATCGGGCGGATCCCGCCGGCCGGCTATGCTCTCGCAGGCCCGCCAGCCATCCGTCTCGGGCGGCAAACCTAGGTAGGCGACCTTCCCGATTCAAGCGAAAAATCCCGCGAGGGAGGCGCACAGGGCCCGAGGGGGCGCTCCCGGGCGGCATGCCCCGGCGCGCTCCTGCCCCCGCGAACCCGCTCTCGCCTTGGCGGCGCCTTTCCTTACGGCTCCTTGTCCTCGTCGGTCTTCTCGATGACGTTCGAGACGTCCTCGTCCTCGCCGAGCTCGGAGGTGTCCTCGATGAGCTCCTCTTCCTCCTCCTCGCCCTCGGTGGGGATCTCCTCGATCTCTTCCTCGGCCACCTCGGGGACCTCGGCCGGCACGGGACGCGGAACCGGGCGTTGCGCTGCCGCCTTCTCGGCGCCAGCGCGGCCGCGCCGCGATTTCGCGACCGCCTCGGTATCATAGATCGCGCCGCATTTGGGGCAGGCGATCGGGCTCTTATGCAGATCGTAGAAATGGGCACCGCAGCTTTGGCAGGTGCGTTTGGTGCCCCAGGCTGCCTTGACCACGCGAGATGCTCCTTCGCTCGACCTTCGCGTGGGAACCGCCGGCCTTGTCGAACGGCCCCACGCTTGAAACGGGGCTGCCAACTGCCATGACCGAAAGCCCCTGTCAAACGGTAAATCCGGACGGTCGGCGTGGCACCGGGCGGGCCCGCGCGAAGGCTCGGGTGAGCGCCTCGCATATCGTCGCCTTCGGGCGCCCGCGGCCGGTCGCCACCTGCAACACGATGTGGTAGAGAAGCCCGCCCGTGAAAGGGCGTCGGACCAGGCCGGCGCCCACGATCAATCGTCCCAGTCCCGAGGGGAAAACGAAGCCCGTGACGCGACTGATTTCCGAAGCCAGCGCTGCGCTCAAGGGACGTGCGCGCGTGCCCGGCGACAAATCGATCTCGCACCGCGCCCTCATGATCGGCGCGCTCGCCCTCGGGCAGACGCGCATCGAGGGCCTGCTCGAAGGCGAGGACGTGCTGCGCACCGCCGCCGCCATGCAGGCGCTCGGCGCGGAGGTGGCGCAGGAGGGCCCGGGGCGCTGGCGCGTGGCCGGGCGCGGCATCGGCGGCCTGGCCGAGCCCGCCGACCTGCTCGACATGGGCAATGCCGGCACCGGCGCGCGGCTGCTGATGGGTCTCGTCGCCACCCACCCGATCACCGCCTTCTTCACCGGCGACGCCTCCTTGCGCCGGCGTCCGATGGAGCGCGTGGCGCTGCCGCTGAGGCAGATGGGCGCCCAGATCGTCGCTCGTGCCGGCGGCCGCCTGCCGCTGGCCGTGGTCGGTGCCCGGGAGCCGATGCCGATCACCTACCGGCTCCCCGTGGCCTCGGCCCAGATCAAGTCGGCGGTGCTGCTGGCCGGCCTCAACACGCCGGGCGCCACCACCGTGATCGAGCCCGAGCCCACGCGCGACCATACCGAGCTGATGCTGCGGCACTTCGGCGTCGAGGTCCGCGTCGAGCAGCGGCCGGAGGGGCGCGCCGCCACCGTGATCGGCGAGCCCGAGATCGAGGGGCGCGACATCCGCGTGCCGGCCGATCCCTCCTCCGCCGCCTTTCCGATGGTGGCGGCGCTGATCCGCCCGGGCTCCGACATCCTGCTCGAGAATGTCGGCATCAATCCGCACCGGATCGGGCTGGTCGAGACGCTGATCGAGATGGGCGCCGACATCGCGCTCGAGAACCGCCGCGAGGCGGCGGGCGAGCCCATCGCCGACATCCGCGTGCGCGCAAGCGCGCTCAAGGGCGTGACGGTGCCGGCCGCGCGCGCACCCAGCATGATCGACGAATACCCGATCCTCGGGGTCGCCGCCGCCTTCGCCCAAGGCACGACGCGCATGGAGGGCCTGGCGGAGCTGCGGGTGAAGGAAAGCGACCGCCTTGCCGCCATGGCGCGCGGCCTTGCCGCCTGCGGCGTCGAGGTCGAGGCCGGGCCGGACTTCCTCGTGGTCGAGGGCCGGGGCACGGCGCCCGAGCGCGCGCCCAAAGGCGGTGCCGAGATCGCGGCCGAGCTCGATCATCGCATCGCGATGAGCTTCCTGGTGCTGGGCATGGCGACGAAGGAACCCGTCTCGATCGACGATGCCTCGCCGATCGACACCAGCTTCCCCGGCTTCGTCCAGCTGATGAACGACCGCGGCGCGAAGATTCGCAGCGCATGACGGCGATGCAGACAAGCTGCATACCCGTAGACGCCTCCTTCGACAGCCGTGATGCGTGCTGTGCGCTGACGCTGCGCTCCCTCTCCCGCGAGAAGCGGGAGAGGGCCCGGGGTGAGGGTGCTCATCGGTTCCAAGCGACGAGACGTGACCTGCGATACCCCCTCACCCTTCCCTCTCCCCCACTGCCGTGGGGGCGAGGGTTTTCTTTCCTGCTTTCCCGCCTGGCACCGCGGGGTGAAGGGCTGCCGCGCCCATGACCGCGCCCCCCAAGATCATCGCGGTGGACGGGCCGGCCGCCTCGGGCAAGGGCACGCTCGCCCGGCGGCTTGCACATCGCTTCGGCTATGCCTATCTGGATACAGGATTGCTCTACCGAGCCGTGGGCTGGCGCCTGCTGAAGGCGGGCCGCGATCCGGCCGACGAGGGTGCGGCGGTGGCTGCGGCGCGCGCCGTGACGCCTGCCGAGCTCGACGAGCCGGCGCTGCGGGGCGAAGCGGCAGGCAAGGCCGCCTCCCGCGTGGCGGCCATCCCGGCGGTGCGCGAGGCGCTTCTCGGCCTGCAGCGCGAGTTCGCGGCCAAGCCCCTAGATTCGCATGGAAATCCGGCCAAAGGCGCGGTCATCGACGGGCGCGACATCGGCACCGTGATTTGCCCCGACGCCGCGGTGAAACTGTTCGTGAATGCGAGCCTCGAAACCCGCGCCAAGCGCCGCCATAAGGAGTTGCTGGCCCGCGGCGAGCCGAGTATATATGCGCGCGTTCTGGAGGACATGGAACGGCGCGACGAGCAGGATCGCCGCCGTTCGGTGGCGCCGATGGCCAAGGCGCCGGACGCTTTCGAGATCGACACGACGAACCTCGACGCAGACGGCGTGTTCGCCGCTGCGCTGGCCTTCATCGGCTCGCGCCTCGACTGATCCGCTCCTCGTTTGGAGCCTCCACCGACTTGATTGCCGCCCGGCGGCCAGGAGGCCGGGCCCAAGGGCGGCGCCAGCATTTCGTTGACCAAGACCGCCGGAGACAACCGGCTGGCCGGGATAGCGAAGAGACGAAAGGACAGAAGACACCATGGCTCGTATCGCCACCACCGCCGACACCGCGCAGAAGGAATCGTTCGCCGCCCTCCTCGATGAATCGCTCGGACGAGGCGCCGGCCTCGAAGGCAGCGTGCTCAAGGGCCGCGTCGTCGGCATCGAAAACGATGTCGCGCTGATCGATGTCGGCCTCAAGTCCGAGGGACGCGTGCCGCTCAAGGAGTTCACGGCCCAGGGCCAGCGCCAGGAGATCAAGGTCGGCGACGAGGTCGAGGTCTATCTCGAGCGCATGGAGGACAAGAACGGCGAGGCCGTGCTCTCGCGCGAGAAGGCGCGGCGCGAGGAGGCCTGGCAGCTCCTGGAGAAGTCCTTCAAGGACAACCAGCGCGTGACCGGCGTGATCTTCGGCCGGGTCAAGGGCGGCTTCACGGTCGACCTCTCGGGCGCCGTGGCCTTCCTGCCGGGCAGCCAGGTCGACATCCGTCCGGTGCGCGACGCGGGTCCGCTCATGGGCACGCCGCAGCCCTTCCTGATCCTGAAAATGGACCGCTCGCGCGGCAACATCGTGGTGTCGCGCCGCGCCGTGCTCGAGGAGAGCCGCGCGGAAGCCCGTTCGGAACTGGTCGCCTCCTTGCGCGAGGGCCAGGTGCTCACCGGCGTGGTCAAGAACATCACCGACTACGGCGCCTTCGTCGATCTGGGCGGCGTGGACGGCCTGCTGCACGTTACCGACATCGCCTGGAAGCGCATCAACCATCCCTCCGAGGCGCTTCACATCGGCCAGACCGTGAAGGTCCAGGTCATACGCTTCAATCCCGAGACGCAGCGCATCTCGCTCGGCATGAAGCAGCTCGAGGCCGACCCGTGGGAGAACGTGACGGCCAAATATCCGGTCGGCACCAAGTTCAAGGGCCGCGTCTCGAACATCACCGACTACGGCGCCTTCGTCGAGCTCGAGCCCGGCATCGAAGGCCTGGTCCATGTCTCCGAGATGAGCTGGACCAAGAAGAACGTGCATCCGGGCAAGATCCTCTCGACCTCCCAGGAGGTCGAGGTGATGGTGCTCGACGTCGATCCGCAGAAGCGGCGCATCAGCCTCGGCCTCAAGCAGTGCCTCGAGAATCCGTGGGCCGGCTTCCTCGAGAAGCATCCGGTCGGCTCGGTGCTCGAGGGCGAGGTCAAGAACATCACCGAGTTCGGCCTGTTCGTCGGCCTGCCCGGCGACATCGACGGCATGGTCCATCTCTCCGATCTCGACTGGAACCAGCCGGGCGAAGAGGCCATCAAGGCCTACAAGAAGGGCGACGTCGTGAAGGTGAAGCTGCTCGACGTCGACGTCGAGAAGGAGCGCATCTCGCTCGGCATCAAGCAGCTCGCCTCTGACACGTTCGCCACCGCCGCTTCGACCCTGAAGAAGGGCGATGTCGTCACCTGCACGGTCACCCAGGTTCAGGACAACGGCATCGAGGTGTCGGTCGGCGACGGCCTCACCGCCTTCATCCGCAAGTCGGACCTGGCGCGCGAGCGCAGCGAGCAGCGGCCCGACCGCTTCGCCGTCGGCGAGAAGGTTGACGCCAAGATCACCGCCCTCGACCTCAAGGCGCGCAAGATCTCGGTCTCGATCAAGGCGCGCGAGGTGGAGGAGGACAAGCAGGCGCTGGCCGAGTACGGCTCGTCCGACTCGGGCGCCTCGCTGGGCGACATCCTGGGTGCCGCCATCTCCAAGGCCCAGGCCGAGCGGACCAAAAAGGCCAAGAAGGACGAGTAAAACTCGCTAAAACCGGCGGGGAGCCTCCGGGCGAGGGTCTCCGGCTACTGGCTGAACGGCAAGAATCGGGCCCGGATGCATAATAGGCGTCCGGGCCCCTTTTTGCGGCCTCCCCGCGGCTTGGCGCGGGGGTCCCGGAACCGGCGAACAGGATTTGCGGCTTGAGCCGCCCGCCGGCCGGCCACCCCGAGCGATCTCCTTTCGGCCTATCTCGAGCCGACCGAAACGCCTTGGTTAACGCCTCGAAAAATCGAAGAAATCCGAGCGACTTAGCCTTGACGCCCCTCCGGCGCTTTGGCAGGCTCGATTTGCCCCCTCGCCGGTGGACTATCGGAAGGGCTGGGAGTGGCAGGCCAATGCCGGGGGAAGCATAGGGCCATGACCAAATCGGAACTCATCCTGAAGATCGGGCAGATGAACCCGCATCTTTATCACCGCGACGTTGAGCGCATCGTCAGCGCCATCTTCGAGGAAATCACGGCCGCGCTCGCGCGCGGCGACCGCGTCGAGCTGCGCGGCTTTGGCGCCTTCTCGGTGAAGCAGCGCGAAGCGCGTATCGGCCGCAATCCGCGCACGGGCGATACCGTCTCCGTGGCGCGCAAGGTCATCCCGTTCTTCAAGACCGGCAAGCAGTTGCGCGAGCGGCTCAACGGCAAGACCGAGTAATTCAGCGTAGAGGCTGGACCTCATGTCTCGACAGGCTCAACACGAGGTCCACATCTCGAGCCTCCTCACTGTGAGCCGCAGGGCCTTCCTTCGAGACGGCGCTTCGCGCTTCCTCGGGACGAGGTCCCGCGAGACGAAGGGCGAAGGGTGAGCGCGGAATCGCGGATTAGGGTAAGGCCGTGAAACGCCTTTCGTTTATCCTCACCCTGCCGATCACGGCGGTGGTTCTGATCTTCGCGCTTGCCAATCGCGGGCCGGTTGCGTTGTCGCTCTGGCCATTCGACATCGTGATCGAAATGCCGATCTATCTGGCCGTGCTGGGAAGCTTGTTCCTGGGTTTCCTCGCGGGCGGGCTGGTCGCCTGGATCGCAGCGGGCAGAACGCGCAGCCGGGCGCGGCGGCTGGCGCGAGAAACGCAGCGCCAGGCCGCCGAGATCGCGGAGCTGAAGAAGCGCCAAAGTCAGGGGGCGCCCTCGACGCCGGCTGCCGGCGCGGCGCTTGCCGCCCCGACCTCCAGCGCACGCATGCCCGTTCCCACCCCCTGACCCGAAAGCCGTCCGGTCGTAACCTGTTCTCGCGCTTGGCTTGTCACCCCGAGCCGCCCTTCCGATCTTCTCGCTCATGACAGCCGCCCCCGCGCGCGGTAAAAGCGGGGCCCGCAAGTATTGAGGAGTTCCGATGTCGCAGGATCGTCTCTTGGTCGCGATCGATACGCCCGAGCTCGAGGGCGCGGTGAGGCTCGCCCGCGCGCTGTCGGGTTCTTGCGGCGGCATCAAGCTCGGCCTCGAGTTCTTCTCGGCCAATGGACCGCAAGGCGTGGCCAGAGTGGCGGCGTCCGGCGCCAAGATCTTTCTCGATCTCAAGTTCCACGACATCCCCAACACGGTGGCGGGCGCCGTGCGGACGGCAGCAGCACTCGGCCCCTTCATGCTCAACGTCCACGCCTCGGGCGGACGCGCCATGATGGAGGCGGCCGCGGCCGCCGCGGCCGAGGGTGCCGCCCGCGCGCGCAAACCGAAGCCGCTGGTGCTGGGCGTGACCGTGCTGACGAGCCTCGGCGACGAGGACCTCGCCGCCGTGGGCCAGCAGGGCCCGGCTGGCGATCAGGTGCGCCGCCTGGCGGCGCTCGCGCAAAAGTCCGGGCTCGACGGCGTGGTCTGCTCGGCGCGCGAGGTGACGGCGCTCCGGGCCGATTGCGGTCCCGCCTTCAAGCTGGTGGTGCCGGGCATCCGGCCGACCTGGTCGGCGGCGCTGGATCAGAAGCGCATCATGGGCCCGGCCGATGCGATCAGGCAGGGCGCCGACTTCCTGGTGGTGGGCCGTCCGATCACAGGCGCTCCCGATCCGCGCGCCGCCGCACGCTCGATCGCACAGGAGATCGCCAAGGGAGCAAGCCCGTGAAGGACGAGCGCGCGCCGGAGCCGGCCGCACGCGGTGTCGGAGAGGAACTCGGCGCCGGCAAGCTCGCGCGCTTGAGCCTCAAGGCGCTGGGCCGCGACGATGCCTTCATCCGGCTTGCCCTGGTTCCGGTTCTGGCCTCCTTCGCGATCGATCTGCTGCTGGTGTTTTCCGGCCTGGTCGACGCCCTTGATCCCACCCGGAAGGAGCCGCCCCCGCCGAGCGCCATCTTCGGCGTGCTGCTGTTGGGATTTGCGAACATTCTCTGCTTCGTCCTGTTCTCGGTGAATTGGACGCGCCAGCTGCTGCTGGGACCGGCCGCGGTGCCGGGTCTGGGTCTGCGGTGGGGCGCGCGCGAGACACGCTATCTGGGGCGGGCGTTGCTGATCTGGATTCTCTTCGCCTTGGCCCTGACGGTCGTCGCCTTCCTCGTAGCGGCCGTTTTCGGCCAGTCCGGCCTGACCATGTTGCTGCTGCTGACCGCGTTGCTGGTCGGCCTCTTCCTGACGGTCCGGCCGATGCTGATGCTGCCGGCAGCCGCGCTCGATTCCCCCTTCACGTTGCGCCAGGCGCTGGCCGTCAGCAGCCGCATGGCGGGACGGATCTTCGGCGCGCTGGTGATCGTCTATCTGCCCTTCCTCTTGGCCATTCTGCTACTCGTCACGATCGCCGGCCTGCTGGGGCTCGCGGCGGCGGCACCTTATGCGCTGATCTTCATTCAGGTCGTGATCAACTACGGCATCCTCGCCGCGGTGGCGGGCGTGCTGGCCTACGCCTTCCGGGCTGTCGCCGGCGGGCGGCCCGGCGCCGCGGCGACGGCGTCATGACGCTCGAGGTCAAGATCTGCGGCATCACCAGCGCGGCCGCACTCGCCGCGGCGGCCGAGGGCGGTGCGGCGCTGGTCGGCTTCGTGTTCTATCCGAAGAGCCCGCGCCATCTGACGCACGAGGCGGCGGCAGCTTTGGCACGGGCCGTGCCGGGTCACATCCTGCGCGTGGGCCTCGTCGTCGATCAGAGCGACGACGCGATCGGGGCGCTGCTGGGCGCGGTATCGCTCGACATGCTGCAGCTCCACGGCAGCGAGAGCCCGGAGCGCGCGGCCGCCATCCGCGCCCGCTTCGGCAAGCCCGTCATGAAAGCCATCGCCGTGGCCGAGGCGGCCGACCTCGCAGCGGCGGATCGCTACGTTGCCGTGGCGGACCGGCTGCTGTTCGACGGCAAGCCGCCCGCGTCGATGCCCAACGCGCTGCCGGGCGGCAATGCGCTTCCTTTCGACTGGCGGCTGCTCAAGGGTCGCGATTGGCCCAAGCCCTGGATGCTGGCGGGCGGCCTCACGGCAGAGAATCTGGCGGAGGCGGTGACGCTGTCGGGTGCCAGGCGCGTCGACGTCTCCTCGGGCGTGGAGGACCGGCCCGGCCAGAAGAGCCCGGCCAAGATCAAGGCGCTGCTCGATCTCGCGCGCACGCTCTGAGGCGCCGGCCGCGGCCCCGCTTCTTGCCTAACTTGTTGGCATTTCGCGCTTTTCCCCGAACGATGGCGCGCCCCCGCCATTGTTTTGACCGGGCGGCCGCCTTATGGTTCATTGCCGCGCCCCTGACGAGGGGCCAACCATCCCGACGGGGACGCAGGAGACCTTGACCACGCTCAACACCTATCGCGCCGGGCCCGACGAGCGCGGCCATTTCGGCATCTATGGCGGCCGCTTCGTCGCCGAGACGCTGATGCCGCTGATCCTCGGTGTGGAGAAGGCCTATGCCGCGGCCAAGCGCGACCCGAGCTTCGCCACCGAGCTCGCCTATTACCTCGAGCACTATGTCGGGCGGCCGAGCCCGCTCTATTTCGCCGAGCGGCTGACGCGCCATTTCAGCGGCGCCAAGATCTACTTCAAGCGCGACGAGCTCAACCACACGGGCGCGCACAAGATCAACAATTGCCTTGGCCAGATCCTGCTGGCCAAGCGCATGGGCAAGACGCGCATCATCGCCGAGACCGGCGCGGGTCAGCACGGCGTGGCGACGGCCACCGTCTGCGCGCTCTTCAACCTGCCATGCGTCGTCTATATGGGCGAGACCGACATCGCGCGGCAGAAGCCCAACGTGTTCCGCATGCGCCTCTTGGGCGCCGAGGTGAGGCCGGTCAAGAGCGGCACGGCCACGCTCAAGGATGCGATGAACGACGCCCTGCGCGACTGGGTCGCCAATGTCGAGAACACCTTCTACATCATCGGCACGGTCGCAGGCCCCCATCCCTATCCGGCCATGGTGCGCGATTTCCAGTCGGTGATCGGGCGCGAGGTGCGCGAGCAGATGCAGAAGGCGGAAGGCCGCCTGCCCGACACGCTGGTGGCCTGCATCGGCGGCGGCTCCAACGCCATGGGGCTGTTCCACCCCTTCCTCGACGATCCTTCCGTCAAGATGGTGGGCGTCGAGGCGGCGGGCGAAGGCATCGAGACGGGCAGGCACGCAGCCTCGATCGAAGGCGGCAAGCCCGGCGTGCTGCACGGCAACCGCACCTATCTGCTGCAGAACGAGGACGGCCAGATCCTCGACGCCCACTCGATCTCCGCCGGGCTCGACTATCCGGGCATCGGGCCGGAGCATGCCTGGCTGCACGATAACGACCGCGTCTCGTACGTTTCCGCGACGGACCAGGAGGCGCTCGACGCCTTCCAGCTGTGCTCGCGCATGGAGGGCATCATCCCGGCGCTGGAGCCGAGCCATGCGCTGGCCCATGTGGCGCGGATCGCGCCCAAGCTGCCCGAGGACCATCTGATCGTCATGAACATGTGCGGGCGCGGCGACAAGGACATCTTCACCGTGGCCGACCTGCTGGGGACGAAGCTGTGAGCAGCGGCAATTCCGCGGGCGTCCGGCCGACCGCGCACATCGAGCGCGGGCCCGATTCGGGCCGCATCCGGCGCCGCTTCGAGGCGCTTCGCGCGCAAGGCCGCGGCGGCCTCGTCACCTTCGTCACGGCCGGCGACCCCGATTACGACAGCTCGCTCGCCATCGTGAAAGGGCTGCCAGGCGCCGGCGCCGACCTGCTCGAGATCGGCATGCCCTTCAGCGATCCGATGGCCGACGGGCCGGCGATCCAGGCCGCCTCGCTGCGCGCGCTCAAGGCCGGCCAGAACATGAGGAAGACGCTGGCGCTGGTGACGGCCTTTCGCAAGGAGGACCGCGACACGCCCGTCGTGCTGATGGGCTATTACAACCCGATCTATCGCTACGGCGTCGATCGCTTCCTCGCCGATGCCAAGACGGCGGGCGTGGACGGGCTCATCGTCGTCGACCTGCCGCCCGAGGAGGACGAGGAGCTGTGCCTGCCGGCGCTCAAGGCCGGCATGAATTTCATCCGCCTCGCCACGCCGACCACGGACGACGAGCGCCTGCCCGTCGTGCTCTCGAACACCAGCGGCTTCGTCTACTACGTCTCGATCATGGGCATCACCGGCACGCGCTCCGCCGCCGACACCGAGATCGCCCGCGCGGTCGAGCGCCTCAAGCGCCACACCGATCTTCCGGTCGCGGTCGGCTTCGGCATCCGCACGGGCGAGCAGGCAGCCATGGTTGCGGCCGTTGCCGATGCCGCCGTCGTGGGCTCGGCCATCGTCGACCGCATCGCCGCCGGCCTCGACAGCCAAGGCAAGGCCGGGCCCGGCCTCGTGCCGGATGTCCTGGGCTTCGTCGCCGATCTCGCCCGAGGCGTGCGCGCGGGCACCAAGCGCGCGGAACGCCCGAAGCAAGCAAGGATCCCGCCCGCATGAGCTGGCTCACCAACTTCGTGCGCCCCAAGCTGCAAGCGCTCGTCCGCAAGGCCGAAGTCCCCGACAGGCTCTGGGAAAAATGCCCCGCCTGCGGGCAGATGATCTTCCACCGCGATCTCGAGGCGAATTTGCGGGTCTGCACCCACTGCGGACACCATTTGCGCCTGCCTTGGAAGCGCCGGCTCGAGCTTCTGTTCGACGAGGGCAGGTTCGAGCGCACCGAGCTGCCGAAGGGCGAGGCCGATCCGCTCAAGTTCCGCGACCGCAAGCGCTACGCCGATCGGCTCAAGGACACGCAGGCCAAGACCGGCGAGCCGGATGCCATCGTGGTGGCGCACGGAACCATGGGCGGCCTGCCGACCGTGATCGCCACCTTCAATTTCGAGTTCATGGGCGGCTCGATGGGCAAGGCGGTGGGCGACGGGCTGATCGTCGCGGCCAGGCTCGCGGTCGAGAAGCGGGCGCCGCTCATCGTCATTCCGGCCTCGGGCGGAGCGCGCATGCAGGAAGGCATCATCTCCCTCATGCAGATGCCGCGCTCGATCATCGCGGTGGACGAGGTCAAGGAGGCGGGGCTGCCCTATATCGTGCTGCTGACCGATCCCACCACCGGCGGGGTGAGCGCTTCCTTCGCCATGCTGGGCGACATCCAGGTGGCCGAGCCCGGCGCCGTCATCGGCTTCGCCGGCGCGCGCGTGATCGAGGAGACCATCCGCGAAAAGCTGCCGGAGGGATTCCAGCGTGCCGAGTATCTGCTCGAGCACGGCATGGTGGATCTGGTGGTGCCGCGCGCCGAGCTGCGCGATGCGCTGATCCGCATCCTGCGCCTCCTGGGCCAGAAGCGCCCGGGCTCCAACGTGGGCCTCGTGCCCTACGGCGCGATGTGAAAATGGATCGAAATTGGGCGTCGCGCCCGCCGGAATTTCCGGCGCTCCCCGACAAACCCTGGGCACGGGCCTCCTTAGGATGACGGGCTCGTCCCTCCTTGCGGAGGAGGGACAAGACGGGGGGTGCATCCCGCATCATCGCGCACCGATGTCGTTCATTCTTTCTCGCCCGATGACAGGACGAACCGACGCCGCACCGTTTTGGCGGGCCCTCATGCCCATCGGTGTCGATACCCCTTCACCCTTCCCTCTCCCCCAACGAGTTGGGGGAGAGGGTTGCGCAGGGTTAGTTGAGGCGAAGCCGAAACTTACCCGAAGCTGGGTGAGGGGGATCTGCGTGGAATCGAACTGAACTCGCATTAACCTCCCATGACCGAGCCTCAAGGCAGCGATCTCGTCCTCGAGCGGTTGACCAAGCTTCACCCGAAGCTGATCGACTTGGTGCTCGATCGCGTCTGGCGGCTTCTGGCGCGCGTCGGCCATCCGGAGCGCCGGCTGCCGCCGGTGGTGCATGTCGCCGGCACCAACGGCAAGGGCTCGACCATCGCTTACTTGCGCGCGATTCTGGAGGCGGCCGGCTACCGCGTCCACGTCTATACCTCGCCCCACCTGGTGCGCTTCCACGAGCGCATCCGGCTCGCCGGCACGTTGATCGACGAAGGGGAGCTGCTAGCGCTGCTCGAGGAATGCGAACGCGCCAATGGCGGCGAGCCCATCACCTTCTTCGAGATCACGACCGTCGCGGCCTTCCTCGCTTTCACGCGCCATCCGGCCGACATCCTGCTGCTCGAGGTGGGCTTGGGCGGGACCTACGACGCCACCAACGTGGTGGAGCGGCCGCTCGCCTGCTGCCTGACGCCGATCTCGTACGATCACACCCAGCATCTGGGACATACGCTGGAGAAGATCGCCGCCAACAAGGCCGGCATCATGAAGCGCGGCCGCCCGGCCGTGATCGGCGCGCAGCCCGAGGAGGCGCTGGCCGTGTTCGAGCGGCGCGCGGCCGAGCTCGGCTGCCGGCTCTCCCGCTTCGGGCGCGAGTGGGAGGCTTGGCGCGACGGCGACCGGCTTGTCTTTCGCGACGGCGCGGGCGAGACGCGCTGGCCGCTGCCGGGCTTGCCGGGCGAGCACCAGATCGGCAATGCCGGTATCGCGCTGGCCACGCTGCCGCTGCTCGAGGGCTTTCGGGTTCCCGATGGCGCGATCGCCCAAGGCGTCGTCGGGGTCGAATGGCCGGCGCGCCTCCAGCGCCTGAGGCACGGGCCCGCGGTCGACGTCCTGCCCGCCGGCTGGGAGGCCTGGCTCGACGGCGGCCACAACGAATCGGGCGGCCAGGCGCTGGGCGTCCACGCCGCGGCTTGGCGGCGCGAGCGCCCGGATCTGCCGATCCGCCTCGTCTACGGCATGCTTTCGACGCACGATCCGGTGGGATTCCTCAAGCCGCTGATCCCTCACGTCCAGGACGTGACCGCGGTCGCCGTCGGCGGCAACCACCAAGCGCTCGGCGTCGAGGCCCTGGCCGAGGCGGCCCGGCGCGCCGGTGCGGCCACCGTGCGCACTGCAGTTAGCGTCGAGGAAGCGGCGAGCGCCATCGTCGCGGCCGATCCGAGGCCGGCGCGCCTGCTCGTCTGCGGCTCGCTCTATCTGGCGGGCCAGGTGCTGAGGAAGAACGGGTAGCGCCCTCGGCAAGGCTCCCCCTTGCCGAGCGGGAAATCCCGTGAGCGATCCATCCAGCCCGGATTTCTCACAGGGGTCATGGGCGGCGTCGCGCTCGCGCGGGGTTCGATCCGCCAGGAGGCGAGGCGAAGGCGATGTGGACCCATCGGCGAGCCTCGCCGACGCCGCGGGCGAGCCGCGCGACGCGACCCTTCGGGCGGGGCGCTCCGGCCGAGGCGGGTGCGTCAGCCAGCTTGGCCGATGTCCCCGCATCGCCCTGCGCCGGCTTCCTACCCTCTCGGCCGGATCGCCACCGCGACGCCCGTGACCTCTGTGAGAATTCCGGGCTAGTCCATACCGGCAGCTATCTTCCTGGTGCGGACCATCCGGTCTCCCTTGCGGGAGAGCGACGCAGCTTTGAGCCGATAAGGTTAACGGGTCCGCGGCGGCCGGAGAGGTTGCTGACGCTGCGGTTGTGGCGTTCGTGAATGAAGATGATGAAAAGATTGCAATCCGTTGTGGACCGGTCCGGGAAGACGCCCAAAGACCGGGTTCTTCGCCGGATCTTGCGAAAGCGCCGCTCGATGGCATTGGCGGGTCTCACCTTTTTGCTCTCGACCAGAGACTTGTAACGCCAGCAGGCGAGATACCGGCCGAGATCCAGAAATCGAGCGTTTCAGCGCTTGGCGAAGCGGTGTCCGGCTTGAGAGTCGTCGCCCGATATGGGACAATTTTTTCATAATATTGCATTCGTCGAATTCGAGGCGACGGGGTCGGGCTCGTCGGCGAAGCGACGCTTCACTGTTGATCTGCATGCCGAATGGAAAAGGCCGGCGGGCTGGCGCCGTCGCGCAAGCCCGGCCGGTGATGCCCGGCACGCAATGCCGTGATGACAGGGCTAGGCCTGCGTCGCGGCCCGGGACGGGAGCTGCGAAGGGAGGGGGCGGATGGCGGACGGAAGCGGCACCGCAGGCGCGGGCTCCGGAATCGGAGCTGCGAGCTCTGCCACATCAGCTCCCCAGCTGGCGCAGGCGCCAGGGGAACCTGTCGGCGAAATCTCCGCCGCCGAAGGCGTCATCCGTGTCAAGCATGCCGACGGCAGCGAGGCGGAGCTGACGACCGGCGGGAAGATCTTCGCCGACGATGTGGTCAGTACCGACCCGAACGGCAGCGTCGAGATCCGCTTCGTCGACGGCACGCAGTTCGCGCTCGGCGGCAATGCCGAGATCACGATCGACAGGCTGATCTACGATCCGGCCGGTTCGGACAACGTCATGAACGTCCTGGTGACGGGGGCGTTCGTCTTCGTCACCGGAACCATCGCCGGCGCGCCCGGCCAGGGCATGGCGGTCAACACGCCGGCAGGCAGCATCGGCATCCGGGGCACCTCCGTCGCCGGGCGGTTCTACGAAACCGAGCACGGCTTTCTGATCGCCTTGCTGCGCGACATCGCGGGGAATGTGGGGCGCGTCGTCGTCTCGAACAATGGCGGCAGGGTCGATCTCGACGAGCTGTTCGAGGCCACGCTGCTCACGGATTACCAGACCCCGCCGCGAACGGCCTTCAAGCTCACCCTCGAGCAGATCCAGCAGCTCTTCGGCTCGCTCCTGCAGCTGATGCCGGATCTCTATCTGCAGAACGAGAGCTACGAGAAGCGCACCGAGCTGGAGAATCTCATCATGCCCGCTGCCGGCGGCAACGCCGGCCCCTTTCACAGCGGCGGCATCGACGCATTCTTTCTTGCGAGGCTGTTCGACACGCTCCTGGGTCACGGCGAGCTCGAAGGCGGCTCCCTCGGCGGAGCCGGCCACGGGGCCTTGTCGAACATCCTCGAGAACACGAGCCTGTTCGAGCAGGGGCCGCCCGAGCCGCTCCCTCAGCCGGAGAACGACACGCAGGAAGGCGCCGGCAGCGACACGATCTTCGGCACGCCCGGCCCGGACACGCTGATCGGCGGGTCGCGGAGCGAATGGATCTTCGGTCAAGAGAGCGACGACAGCATCTCTGCGGGAGGCGGGAGCGACACCGTGCTCGCGGGCGCCGGCTCGGACTCGATCGAAGGAGGGCCGGGCAACGACAGCATCGACGCCGGCCCGGGCAACAACACGGCCCACGGCGGCGAGGGCGACGACACGATCGTCGGCGGCACCGGGAACGATTCCCTCTTCGGCGACAACGGCAACGATTCGATCCTGGGCTCGGCCGGCGCCGATCACCTCGACGGCGGGGCGGGCGCTGACACCATACATGGCGGCGACGGCAACGATTCCATCAGCGGGGGCGACGGCAACGACGTCCTTGTCGGCGGCGACGCGGTGGCGAACGCGCCGCTCCTTCTCGTGGAGGCGACACACACGCCGGGCACGGGCGGCAATGCGCTGATCGACGGCCTGGGCGGTCCGGCGGGGTTCGGCGAAGGCGTGCTCGGCGCGAACGACGACGGGTCGACGGGGTTCATCGACGTGACCTCGGTCTTCCCCGACGGCATGAATTTCTTCGGGACGACCTACACCGGCTTCTACATCAACAACAACGGCAACATCACCTTCGCCGCTCCGTTGGGCACCTACACGCCGTTCGCCCTCACCGGTGCGACCTCGAATCCGATGATCGCGCCCTACTTCGCCGACGTCGACACCCGCGGCGCCCACGGTCTGACGCCCACGCCCGGCGGCAATTCGACCGGAAGCAACCTGGTCTACTACGACCTGGATCCGGCGACCGGCACCATCACCATCACCTGGGACGATGTGGGCTACTACGGGGCGCACACCGACAAGCTCAATGCTTTCCAGCTCGTCATCTACGACACCGGCAACGGGAATTTCGACTTCGAGTTCCGCTACGAGAACATCGACTGGACGACGGGCGACGCCAGCGGCGGCAGCGGCGGGCTCGGCGGCGTGGTCGCGCGCGCCGGCTGGAACTCCGGCGACGGGACGCATTTCTTCGAGCTGCCGCAATCGGGCATCCAGAACGAGATGCTGTCCCTGGAGACCTCGAGCAATCCCAACACGGCGCCGGACGGCAACTGGGTGTTCAGCGTCGTCGGCGGGCAGGTCGTCAGCAGCGACGGCGACGACACGATCGATGGCGGCAACGGCAACGACTCCATCCTGGGCGGCAGCGGCAATGATTCGCTGCTGGGCGGCGCCGACGATGACACGATCGACGGGGGCAGCGGCGCCGATCGCCTCCTGGGCGGCACCGGCAATGACCGGCTCGATGGCGGCGGTCACGACAGCCTGGGCGGCGCGGACACGCTCCTGGGCGAGGACGGCAACGACACGCTGATCTACAGAGAGCCCGACAACATCTACGACGGCGGCAACGGGGTGGACGCGCTGGCGTTCCAGGAATCGGCCGACTTCACCCAGCAGGAGACCGGCAGCTATAACGGCATCGAGATCCTGGACCTCAGGACCGCCGGCAGCCAGACGCTGAAGCTCGATGTCAGCGATGTCCTCGACCTGGCGAGCGGCAACACGACGGGCGAGACGGTGAACGAGCATCCGATCGAGCTGGTCGTCCGAGGAACCTCCGCGGATACCGTGGATCTGACCGCGACGGGCTATACCCTGGCGGCGACGGGCGTGCAGCTGGGCGCCGGCTATGGCGGTGCCTCGACGACCTACAACGTCTACCAGGACTCCGGCGGGCACGACATCGCGGTCGAGAGCGGCGTTACCGTGCAGGTGGCCGCCTGAGAAGCGAGCCGATTCCGATCGCTTGCGACGGTCTTCGGGCAGCCCGTGTCGAGAAGCGCGGCGGCCATTTCGACCCGCGCCGTCGTCGCGACCGATCCTCCCGCCGACGTGCCTGCTCGTCTGCGGCTCGCTCGATCTCGCGGGCCAGGTGCTGAGGAAGAACGGGTTGGGCGAAGATTCTTTTCGACGCCCCCTCACCCTTGCCTCCCCCCGGCCGGCTTCGCCGGCGATTCAAAGATTTGCGGGCGAAGCCCGCTGGCGCGGGGACGAGGGTTGTTTCTTCTCCCTCTCCCCGCCTTGGCGGGGAGAGGGCCGGGGCGAGGGGTAAACTCAATTCGCCTTGGGCGCGGTCTCGCGGAAATATTCCTCGGCCGCCGCCACGCCCGAGCCCGGCACGAGACTGGCGCCGAGATCCCGGAGCGTCATCTCCGAGCCCGACAGGGCCGCCAGCACCATGAGCTCGTTGAGCTCGCCCAGATGCCCGATGCGGAACACCTTGCCGGCGAGCTGCGCCAAGCCCACGCCGAGCGAGAGGTTGTAGCGCCGGTAGGCGTGGCGCACGACCTCGTTGCCGTCGACGCCGTCGGGCGTGCGGATCGCGCTCACCGTGTCCGAATGCCATTTCGGCGCCTTGGCGCAGAGCTGGAGGCCCCAGGCGGCGACGGCGCGGCGCACCGCTTCGGCCATGCGGTGATGGCGCGCGAAGACGTTGTTGAGGCCCTCGGCCAGCAGCATGTCGACCGAGGCGCGCAGGCCCCGCAGCATCGTCATGGGCGGCGTGTAGGGGAAGTAGCCGTCGCGGTTGGCCTTCGCCATGTCCTCGAAGGAGAAGAAGGTGCGCGGCAGCTTCGCGCTCTTCATCGCGTCGAGCGCCTTGTCGCTGACGGCGACGATGGCGAGCCCCGTGGGCAGCATGAAGCCCTTCTGCGAGCCCGACACGGCGACGTCCACGCCCCATTCCTCCATGCGGAAATCGATCGAGGCGATCGAGGAGACGCCATCCACGAAGAGAAGTGCGGGATGCTTGGCGGCATCGAGCGCACGGCGCACGGCGGCGACGTCGGAGGTGACGCCGGTCGCGGTCTCGTTGTGCGTGACCAGCACCGCCTTGATCGCATGGGCGCGGTCGGCCTTGAGCTTCTCGGCGTAGGTCTCGACCGGCACGCCCTCGCCCCAAGGCACGTCCACGACATCGACCGCGAGCCCGTGGCGCTGGCAGAGATCGACCCAGAGATGGCTGAACTGGCCGAAGCGCGAGGCCAGCACCTTGTCGCCCGGCGACAGCGTGTTCGACACCGCGGCCTCCCAGCCGCCGGTGCCCGAGGCCGGGAAGACGAAGACCTGTCCGCCCTTCATCTGGAACACCTTCTTGAGATCGGCGAAGAGCGGAAGCGTGAAATCGGGAATGTCGGGCGCGCGCTGGTCCTCGAGCGTGACGTTCAACGCCTGCCGGACCGCTTCGGGAATGTTGGTGGGACCTGGAATGAACAGGAAGTTGCGACCTGCCGCCATGGCTCTCTCCCTCTCCGTCATCGACCGCTTTTGGGGGACCGGCGCGCCCGACCACCCGAGAACGCGCCGGTTCGATCCTAAGCAAGCCGAGGCGGCCGCCGTCGCGTGGAATCGCCGAGCGGAGACAATTCGTCGCAGCAAGGGGTTGCGGAGAAAGCTGAAATCACTCCGACCCGCTCTCTTTTTTGACCCGCCAGCCAGAAAAAGGAGCGGGCGCGGGTCTGTCGCGAACGGGGCGCGGTCGAAGCCGGGGGCAGCATCCATGTTCGTCTCGGCGCCGGCCGGCGCCGCGCAAAGGCGGCGACATTACGAATCCGTATAGAGCTCTCCAAAACGCCCCAAGGGTCGGCCCTCCACATTCCAACGCGATGACGGGCATGACGCCCGTCGCGAGGCAAGCAAAGGAGAGCCATCCATGAACCGCAACGTCTTCCTCCCGGCCGTGTTGGCCGCCGTCGTCACGGTGGGCCTGGCGAGCGCCTCGGCCTTCGCAGCCGAGCACGAAAACGGCGACGCGAACGACGCCGCGGCCCTGGCGCAGGCGAAGATCACCCTGGTCCAGGCAATTTCCGCCGCCGAGCAGAACACCGGCGCGAACGCGTTGAACGCGACCGTCGAGGACGTGAACGGAGCTCCCCGTTTCGCCGTGGAGGTCGTCAAAGGCAAGACCGTGCAGACCGTCCTGGTCGACGCCCAGACCGGTCAGGTCGTGAAGGTTACCGCCGCCGAAGACGAAAACCACGAGAACAACGGCGAAGAGGAAAGCGAGTAATCCCGGAAGGCGGCCCGTCCTCGCGCTTCGGGCGGGCCGCCATGCCGGCTGTGGAAGGTCGCCATGCTTGTGGACATCCGAAAACTCGAGGCGCGGATCGGAGACAGACCGATCCTGCGCGACGTCTCGCTCTCGCTGGATCGAGGCGAGATCTACGGCCTGCTCGGACCGAACGGCGCGGGCAAAACCACCACCATCTTCGCCGCTCTCGGCGTCTTGCCCCGGTCCGGGGGGTTCGTTCGGATTCTCGGCCGCGACCCCGCGCAGGACGGCGAAGCGATCCGGCAGGACATCGGCGTTCTCCCCGATCCCAACGGGTTCTACGACTGGATGACGGCCGGGGCCTATCTCGCCTTCTTCGCCGGACTCTACGGCGTTCGGCTCGAACTGCCCGAGATCCGGCAGAGACTCGATCGCGTCGGCCTTGCACCGCGTCGCGGACAGCCGATCGGCACCTTCTCGCGCGGGATGCGCCAGCGGCTTGGCCTCGCTCGCGCGCTCCTCGCCGATCCTGCGCTGCTCGTCCTCGACGAACCGACCAACGGCCTCGATCCTCGCGGCAGGCGGGATATCCATGAGGTCTTGCTTCATCTGGCGCGAGAGGACGGCGTCGGGATCCTGCTGTGCACTCATCTTCTCGATGATGTCGAACGGCTCTGCAGTAAGGTCGGGTTCATCGTCGAGGGCCGGACGGTGATGGAAGGAGAGATCGCCGGCTTGCTTCGGACACGCGAGCATTTCGAGCGATTCCGTCTGCGGCTCTCCGCACCGGCTCCGGCAAATCCGACGTTGCCCCGTCTCACTCGCGTCGTGGCGTGCGAGGGTCAATCGGTCGTGATCGACGTCGACCCATCGATTGCGCCCGAAGAGGCCTGGCGCGAGTTGATGTTCCGCGGCTGGCCGATCGTCGAGATCGCACGCGCCGGCGGCAGCATCGAGGATCTCTATCTCGATCTCACCGAAGGGAGGGTCCAATGACCGCTTCCGTCTCCTCCTTGCCGGGTTCGCTACAGCCTCGACCGGAGCGGCGCGGACCGTTTCGTCCGATCTGGCTGATCGCCCGCAAGGAGGCCGGCGAGATCGTCGGCAGCACCCGCGGCCGGGCCTGGCTCCTGATGTTGGCCGCCGCGCTCTCGGTGTTCGGGCTGCTTCTGGTCTCCAACACCGAGCTCAGCCTCCTCGACAACGCGCAGGTCGTCTACGACATGACCGGCATCGTCGTCGCGCTGGGCGCTCTGCTTGCCGTCATCGTCGGCAACGATGCCATCGCCGGCGAGCGGGAGCGCGGCAGCCTCGTTCCGCTGATGCTGACGCCGGTCCGCCGCAGCGGCATTCTCGCCGGCAAGCTCGGCGGGCAGGCGATCGCCTGGGCCGTCATGTCGGCGCTGGCGCTGCCCTATCTCTGGGCAGTCGGCAGCACCGGCCAGAACCTGGCCGACGGGATTGTCGGCCTCGTCCTGCTCGGAACGCCGGTGGTTCTGGGATTCGGCTTCCTGTCGATGGGCCTGGGCGCGCAAATGAGCTCGGCCCGTGCCAGCCTGTCGATCTCGACCGTGGCGTTGCTGCTTTCCGCAAGCCCCCTCCTGTTGGGTCCGAGCCTGCGCCAGTCGGCGGTCGGGCGTGCCTTCGACGCCGTCAACCCCTTCTCGAACGCCCTCAACGCCTTCGACGGGATGATCATCGATTCGCAGGGACTGCCGGCGCAGTGGATACACGGCGCGGCGGTTCTCGCCTGGCTCGGTGCGACGCTGTGGTACGCCTCGCGCACCTTCCGCAACATCTCGCGTTGAAGGAAACAGCCATGAAGCTCGTCGCCTTGTTTATTGCCGGCTCGTTGGCGCTCGCCGCCGCGCCGGCTGTCGCCGGTCCCTTGACGGTCGATCTCGCGCCGGCGAAGTCAAACCCGGCGTCGCCGCAGATGGGCGACAACCTCCTGTTCCACACCTCGATCCGCAACCAAGGCCGCAGCCCGATCGACGGGATCATCGCCTGGATCAGTCTCGTCCAGATCGACAAGGGGAAGGAACAGCCCGTCGATCTCGAGGATTGGAGCGCGCACAAGGCCGTTACGGTTGCAACGCTGGCCTCCGGTCAATCGATCGAGACCGATTGGCCGATGCGGCTCATCCAGGCGGGAGAGTATCGGGCGGTTGTGAGCGCCGTGAGCCGCGCGGGTGGCGAGCTCGTGCCCAGTCAATTCGCCGATTTCTCGGTTCGGCAGAAACCCGTCGTCGAGTCTCGACGCGTGCTGCCCGTCGCGCTCGGAGTCCCGGCCATTCTGGGCCTGGCGATCCTGCTGAGCCTGCGGCGACGGCGATAGCAACCGGCGAGATCGCATCGGCCCTTGCCTCGAACATTGCAACGACCCACCGCCCACCCGTCCTTCCTTCGGAGCTCCTGTCATGACGTCGCTTACAACCGAGAGCCCGCCAACCCGGAATTCACTCACCGTCTACAACAGGGTGCCGAAGGTTACCGCCGACTTTTGGCTGATAAAGCTCATGGCCGTGACCGTGGGCGAGACCGCCGCAGATTTCCTTGCCACGAATCTCGGCTTCGGCCTTTCGGCCACCTCATGGATCATGAGCGGCGTCCTTATCGCCGCATTGGCTCTCCAGTTCGCGCAGAGGAAATACGTACCTTCGATCTACTGGTTAGCCGTCGTCCTCATCAGCGTTGTAGGCACCTTGATCAGCGACAATCTGGTCGACAATCTTGGCGTCAGCCTGGAAACGACCACGGTGGTATTCAGCCTCGCGCTGATCGCCACCTTCATCATTTGGTATGCCATCGAGAAGACCCTGTCGATCCATACGATCTACACGATGAGGCGCGAGGCATTCTACTGGCTCGCCATCCTGTTCACATTTGCCCTCGGAACTGCCGCCGGCGACCTGGTGGCGGAGGGCATGAGCCTTGGCTATCTGCACGCTGGCCTTAGTTATGGATCGGTGATCGGCGCGATTGCCTTCGCGTATTACGTCCTGAAGTTGAACGCGATCACGGCGTTCTGGCTGGCCTACATCGTGACACGCCCGATGGGCGCCTCCTTCGGCGATCTTCTCTCGCAGCCCGTTTCCAACGGCGGCCTCGGGTTCGGAACCGTGATCACGAGCTTGATCTTCCTCGGCAGCATCGTCGGGATCATCGTCTACATGACGCTGAGCCACGAAGGGCTAGAGAAAGGCCAGGATGCTTAGTGCGGCAAGAAGGGGCCGGCGAGCCTCCATGTTCCCCGGTCCCTTCCTGGAGCAAAGCGCTCGCTGGCATGGTTTGCGGCTCGCGGCATGTGCGTCAAAGCAATGCCAGATCGAACGAGGATCGAATTCTGGAGCGGTCCCCGGTTGGTCGGAATCACCCTCCTCGTCGTTCCCGCGAAAGCGGAAACCTAGGGGCGAGCGACCAGCGCCCGGGGCGGGCCCCGCTTTCGCGGGGGGCGACGAAAATATGGTCAATTCAAACGGGAAGTGCTCTAGCGGATGAAATTCAACACACAAGAAATCGGTCGTCGATCTCGAGGACTGGGTCGCGCCCAGGGCCGTTACGATTGCGACGCTGGCCTCCGGTCAATCGATCGAGACCGATTGGCCGATGCGGATGATCCAGGCGAGAGAGCATCGGGTGGGGGTGAGCCGCGCGGGTGGCGAGCTCGCGCCCGGTCAATTCGCCGATTTCTCGGTTCGGCAGAAACCCGTCGTCGAGTCTCAGCGCGTGCGGCCCGTCGCGCTCGGCGTCCCGGCCGTTCCGGGACTGACGATCCTGCCGAGCCTGCGGCGACGAGGATCTTGACTTGAGGCCGACCGGGACGGCATCGGCAGCCGGACGACCGCCGGGAACGACGCCGGAGATCGTCGGCTTGTGCCGTCTGCGGCGGCCGATGCGGGCCGGCCGGGTTTGGCGCGCGACGCGGCAGGGAGCATAATGTGGCGGTCATGAAGGTCCTGCTGATCGAGGACGATTCCGAAACCGCCGCCTATGTCGCCAAAGGCTTGCGCGAGAGCGGGCACGCGGTCGATCGGGCGGCGACCGGGCGCGACGGGCTGTTTCTCGCGGCCGGCGAGACCTACGATGTCATGATTGTCGACCGCATGCTGCCCGGCCTCGACGGGCTGGCGATCGTCAAGACGATCCGGCATGCGGGCATCAAGACCCCGGTCATCTTTCTCACCACCATGAGCGGCATCGACGATCGCGTCGAGGGGCTCGAGGCCGGCGGCGACGACTATCTGGTGAAGCCTTTCTCGTTCGCCGAGCTTCTGGCCCGGCTGCAGGCGCTCGGCCGCCGGCCGCCCCTCAACGACGCCCCGACCGTCCTGAAGGTCGCCGATCTCGAAATGAATCTGCTCACGCGCAGGGTGAAGCGCGGCGGCGAGGACATCGAGCTGCAGCCTCGGGAATTCCAGCTGCTCGAGTATCTGATGCGCAACGCGGGCCGGGTCGTGACCCGCACGATGCTGCTCGAAAACGTCTGGGACTTCCATTTCGACCCGAAAACCAACATTGTCGAGACTCACATCAGCCGTCTGCGCGCGAAGATAGACCGGGGTCGCGATGCCGGGCTGATCCAGACCGTTCGCGGCGCGGGGTATGTCTTGCGTGCGCCTGCCTAGGATCGTCCTGACCGCCAGCTTCCGGCTCGTCGCGCTCTACGCGCTGCTGTTCGCGCTTTCCGTCGTCGCGCTCGGCGGGTTCGTGTTCTTGATGAGCCGCTCGGCGCTTCAGACGCAGATGGAAGCGCGGATCGAGGCGGAGATGGCGTCGTTGCGGCGCGAATCGACGGCGCAGGGCTTGGATCGCCTCGCAAACACGGTCGCTGAACGCGGGCGCGGCGCCGGCGCTCTCGACTATCTGCTGCTCTCACCGAATGGACGCAGGCTGGCAGGCGACCTGCCATCGCCGGGGTCGCGCCGCGGCTGGGTCGATCTCGATACCCCCGAGCAGAACGCGGACGAAGAAGGTTCCAACCGCGTGCACATGCTCGTGGTCTCGCTTGCCGACGGCTCGACACTGGCCGTGGGCGACGATATCGGACGGATCGAGGAAGTGGAGGAAGCCGTGCTCGGCGCCTTCGCCTGGGCGTTGGCTGCCACCATCGTTCTCGGCTTGGCCGGCGGGCTCGTCCTCAGCGCCGGCTTCCTGCGTCGGCTCGACGGCGTGATCCGCACGGCCGAGGCCATCGTAGACGGCGATCTCGCGCGGCGCATGCCCGTGAGCGGCGCCGACGACGATTTCGATCGGCTGGCCTCGACCCTGAACCGGATGTTGGACCGCATCGCCGCGCTGATGGAAAGTCTGCGTCAGGTATCCAACGACGTCGCGCACGACCTGCGCACGCCGTTGTCGCGCCTGCGCCAGCGGCTCGAGGCGGTCCGCCTCTCGGCGGCATCGGTCGCCGACTATGAGGCCGCCATCGATGCGGCGCTGATCGAGACCGATTCGATCCTCGATACCTTTTCCGCGCTGCTGCGGATCGCGCAGATCGAATCGGGGATGCGCCGGGCCGGATTCAAGGAGGTCCGGCTCGACGACGTGGTGCGGACGGTGGTCGAGGCGTTCGCACCGTCGGCCGAGGAAGAGGGAAAATCGCTCGTCGTCGTTCGCCTGGACGAAGCCCGTGTGCGGGGCGACCGCGAGCTCCTGACTCAATTGGTCGCCAATCTGGTGGAGAATGCGATCCGCCATACCCCGGCCGGCACCAGGATCGCCGTCCAGGTCACCGATCGGACATCCGGGGCGAGCCTGGCGGTCGCGGACAACGGCCCCGGAATTCCCGAAGCGGAGCGCGCCCGGATTTTCCACCGCTTTTACCGGCTCGAACGCAGCAGAGCCACCCCGGGCAGCGGCTTGGGGCTCAGCCTGGCCGCGGCGGTCGCGGACATCCATGACGCCACTGTCCGCGCCGAAGACAACGCCCCCGGCCTGCGGATGGTTGTCGACTTCCCCCTGCCGGCGCCTCGCCCTTAGAGCCGCTCGGCGCGGCCCTCTTCCAAGTCCTCCGAGCCATTCCGCCGTTTGTCGGACGACGAAGCAGGCGATGGCATCGGCATGGTGTTCCGGCGCGCCACGGCGACCGGATCGACGTCCTGTCGAAGGCCGAACGGGCTTGGCGTCGAGATCGCGCCGTGATCGTCAAACGACAAGGGCCGTCCTTCGCCATGAAGGGCGGCCCATTTCAGTTCCGTGGCGGGTTGATTGGCGCGCTTCTCGATCTTGCGCCTCGATCTTCCGTTTCGCGCAGGGGTCCTTCGCCCGCGCGGCGTCGAAACGCCGCGTCGTCAGATCACCGACTCGACCCACTCCGCCAGCTTGTTCTTGGGAAGCGCGCCGATCTTCGTGGCGGCGACCTGCCCGTCCTTGAACAGCATCAGCGTCGGGATGCCGCGCACGCCATATTTGCGCGGCGTCTGCGGATTCTCGTCGATGTTCATCTTCGCGATGGTGACGCGGCCGTTCATGTTGGCCGCGATCTCCTCGAGCGCGGGCGCGATCATCTTGCAGGGACCGCACCACTCGGCCCAGAAATCGACCAGCACCGGCCCGGGCGCCTTGAGCACGTCGTTGTCGAAGCTCGCGTCGGAAACCTTGGTCGTGGACATGTCCTCTCCTTAATCGAATTGTTCGGTGCGGCAGCCCGGCCGGAAGCCCAGGCTTCGAGATGGGTTCACACTCGCCGGAAAACTTAGGAACCGGCCCGGAGGGCGTCAAGCCGGGGCGTCGAGCCGGGCGGTCAGGGCCGGTGCCGGTCCAACCCGTCGTCGGGTAACCGCATCAGCGCCGGGGTCTCTGTCCACAGCAAGTAGCAAGCGATTGGGCGGCCGGGGTAAATGTCGCCGATCAGCGCGCGATAGGCGGCCATCTGCCGCAGATAAGCGACGGGCACCTCTTCGAGCGTCGCCGCCGACGGGCGGTTGGTCTTGAAGTCCACGATCCAGATCCCGTCGTCACGCACCGCGAAGCGGTCGATCTGGCCCGCGATCGCGATTCGCTTTCCGTCGCGCCCCTCGATCTCGCCCGCGATCGGCTGCTCGGCGCGCGCATCGGCGGACCAGATAGGAGAAAATTCAGGCCGCGCCAGCAAGCCCATCACGCGGTCGAGAATCTCGACCCGCTCGTTCTCGTCGAGACCGTGCACCGGCCGCTTCAGCAGCCGCTCGGCCGCGGCCCGGCGGCGAGACGGCGCCAGATCGGGCAAAGTCTGCAGCAACCGGTGGATCAGGAGACCGCGCCGGAAGCGGATCACGCGCTCGGGCGCGCCCGTGAGCGGGGACATCAATCCCGGCTCCGGCAGAACGGGTCTCGACGGCGCCACCGGCCGCCAGGGCTCGGGCTCGCGCGGTGCGGCGGCGCGAGTCCAGTCCGGCAAAGGCAGGCCCGGCAGCGTCAGGATGGCGCCCTCCTCGGTGCGATCGGGCTTCGCTGCGGTCTGGGTCAGCTCGAGAACGCGCGCCGGTCCCTCCCAGCCTTCCGCGCCGCCCGCGTCGAGGCCGGGATCGAAGACGAGCGCGCCGCCCATTCCCGCCAGCGCGGCCGTCGCGTGGTCGTACCAGCTCGGGGTCGCGCTGCTGTTCGATCGCGCCTTCCAGCCGCAGAGATAGAGGCGATCTTCCGCGCGCGTGAGCGCCACATAAAGCAGCCGGCGATATTCCCTGGCCGCGGCCGCCTCCCGTTCGGCGCGCGCCGCTGCGGCCACCGCCTCCTCATATGCCGCGCGCCGGACCCAGAGCGGCAGCGCTTGCACGCCCTCGCCCGACCACAGGATGCGCTCGTTGCGGCCGGGCACCTTCGGCACCTGCGCCGTGTCGGGCAGGATCACGATCGGCGCCTGCAGACCCTTGGCGCCGTGCACGGTCATGATCCGCACCTGGCCGCCCGCCCCTTGGTCGAGATCGCGCTTGACCTCGATCTCGCCGGCGGCGAACCAGGCGAGAAAGCCCTGCAGCGAGGGCGGATGGCTGCGGGCGTAATCGAGCGCCAGGCGCAGGAACTCCTCGATCGGATCGGCGGCATCGGGGCCGAGGCGCGCCAGCATGCGCTGCCGGCCGCCGCGGGCACCCAGCAGCTCGGCGTAAATCTCGAAGGGCGGCAGATAGTCGGCCACCGCCAGCAGCGCAGACAGCAGGTCATGCGCTTTCGCGAAATCGGCGCGCTCGGCCGCTTTCTTGTCCAGCCGCCGCCACAGGCTTTCGCCTTTCCGCTCATAGGCGAGCGTGAACAGCGCCGCCTCGTCGAGCCCTATCAGCGGACTCTTCAGAACTGTGGCGAGGGTGAGATCGTCCTCCGGCATCAGGAGGAACTGGCCCAGCGCCACCAGATCCATCACGGCGATATGCTGGCCGAGCTTGAGGCGATCGACGCCCGCGACCTCGACCTGCTGCTCTTTGAGCGCGCGAACCAGCTCGTCGACGAAGGCGTTGCGCCGGCGCACCAGCACCATGATGTCGCCGGCCGCGACCTTGCGTCCGCGCGACGGCAGCTCGTCGCGTCCGATCATGGCGGCGATGCGGCGCGCCAGATGGCGCGCGAGCCGCGCCTGCGGCTCGTCGGCCTCGATCGTCTCGACCGGCGGCGCCCAGGGCGCCGGCTCCTCGGCCTTGACCGTCTTGGCGAGCGGCCACAGCTCCACGCGGCCCGCCTGTCCCGGTCGCGCCGACATGTGCGAGACCGTCTCGTCCGCCTCGGCTACGCCCGCGCGCGCCGCATCGAGCGCGAACACCGCATCGACCGCCTTGAGCACCGCCGGCACCGAGCGGAAGGAAACCGTGAGCGGCACCTCGACCAGCGGCTTATCGAGCGCGGCGAGACGGGTGCGGAAATGCTCGCGCATGCGCCGGAAGCCTTCGGGATCGGCACGCTGGAAGCTGTAGATCGACTGCTTGGCGTCGCCGACCGCGAACACGGTCCGGTCGGTGCCGCGCGCGCCCTCCCCCACAAAGAACTCCTCGGCGATGGCCGCGACGATGTCCCATTGCTCGGGTGCCGTATCCTGCGCCTCGTCGATCAGGATATGGTCGATGCCGCCGTCGAGCTTGTAGAGCACCCAGGGTGCCGTGCCCGGCCGGCGCAAGAGGTCGCGTGCCTTGGCGACGAGATCGTCATAGTCGAGCGCCGCCATGCGCGCTTTGCGTTCTTCATAGGCCGCGAGCACGGCGCGCCCCAATGTGAGCAGCGCCTCGGTCGCGGTTGCGATCTCGGCGGCGTTAAGGCGCTGTCGGACCGCCATCAGCCGATTCTGCTCCACCGCGAGCACGGCCGGCGCGGCCGGGTCGGCTTCGGCGACGGCTTTGGTGGCGAGCTTCGCGCGGGGGCCACCCTCGCCTGTAAAGAAGACGCCCTCATAATCCTCGCGCGTGGCGAGACGCGTCGCGAGATCGGAGTCGAGCCACGCAGCCAGCGCCCGGCCGCGCTCGCCATCGGTGGCGCTGCCCTGCTGCAAGGCTGCGGCGGCGCGCGCCAGCCCCGCTCGGTCGAGCGCCGCGTCGGCGAAAGCGGCGCGTGCGATGCTCTCGGCCGTTTCCTCCGGTTTCAGGCCCAGATGCCGGCGCAAACGCTTGACCGCGGCCCCCAGCCCGCCGGTGCCGGAGCCCAGCGCCTCGAGGCGGCGGCGCTCGCCCATGAGCTGCTTCATCAACTCGTCGAACTCGGCCTCGCTGCCGACACGCGCCGTGACCTCTTCCAGCGCACGCACCAGCGTCGGGTCGCGCCCCTCTCTCGCGCGCGCCAGCACCTCCTCGCGCAAGGCCTCGCGCAGCTCGTCGGCGTCGCGCTCCTCGATCACCCGGAAATGCGGCGCCACGCCGGCCTCGAGCGGAAAACGCGCGAGCAGCGACTGGCAGAACGCGTGTATGGTCTCGATGCGCATGCCGCCGGGCGCGTCGAGCAGGCTGGCGAAGAGCTGGCGCGCGCGCTCCTGCAGCTCGTTGGTCGGCCAGTCGCCGGTGAGATCCTTGAGCGCCTCGCGCAACGTCTCCGGCTTGGCGGCGGCCCAGAGGGCGAGCGTCGCATCGACGCGGTTGCGCATCTCGGCTGCGGCCGCGCGCGTATAGGTCAGACACAGGATCTTGGTGGGCGGCGTGCCGGCCAGAAGCAGCCGCAGCAGCCGGTCGACCAGGAGCTTGGTCTTGCCGCTGCCGGCCGATGCGCTGACCCAGGCCGAGACACGCGGGTCGGCGGCGCGGCGCTGCGCCTTGCTCGCGAGCTCGACCGGATCGGCCGAACCCGCGACAGACGGATCGTCCGGACGACCGCCGCTCATTCCTCGTCTCCACCCGCCGACCACTCCGCCACGCGGGCCAGATGCGCATAGTCGGTATAGTCGGGCGCGAAAGCCGCGCGCGGCTGCGCCAGATAGGGCGTGGTCGGGTCCTCGAAGCGCAGCACCAAATCGCGCAAGCCGTCGAGGGCTACCTTCGCCAGCGCCGCGGGATCGGCGCCCTTCCCCACGGGTTTGATCTCGCCCGCCGGCTCGCCGCCCGAAAGGCGCCAATAGGCAAGCTCGGTCACGCGGGCCTCGCCCAGATCGCCGAAGCCGCCTGCGGCCGCGATCGCGGCCTCCAGCGGCAATTGCGGCGCGAAGCCCAGCTCCACCGCCTTGCTCTTGGGCAGCGTGCCGGTCTTGTAGTCGATGATGGCGAGCCCGCCCGCCTTGAGCCGGTCGATGCGGTCGGCCTTGGCCGTGAGCAGGAAGTCCTGCCCACGCGGCGTCGGGATCGCGAGCCGGCCCTGAAGCTCGGCATGGGACCGCGCGATCCGAGCCAGCGTCTCGGCGCGCTGGGCCAGGAACCAGTCGGCGATGCGCTCGAAACGCGGCCACCAGAAGGCCCAGACCGCCGGCCGGTCGAGCATGGCGCCGAAGGCCTCGCGCCCGCATTCGAGCAGCGCTGCGCGCCCGTTGGCCGGCAGGCAATCCGGATAGCGCTTGATGAAGGCGTCGAGTGCGGCATGAACGAGCGTGCCGCGCTCGGCCGCACCCGGATCGGCGTCGAGCGGCTCGAGCGCCTTCAGCCTCAGGATATGCCGCGCATAGACGGCATAGGGATCGCGCATCCAGGTCTCGACCTGCGTGACCGAGAGCCTGAGCGGCCGCGCGGCCACGGGCGGCGCGGGCGCGGGGCGCTGGATGGGCGTCGGCGGACCCTCCGGCCGGTCGAGCCGTTGGGCCCAATCGAGCCAGGCCGGCGCCATCAGCTCGGCCGGTTTCAGCCCCAGCGCCTCCATGAGCGCGTCGATGCGCGTGAGCCAGCGCGAGGGTACGGTCGGCGTGCCGTCCACCTTGCGCGCGCGTGTGAGCACGACGCGCGAAGCGCCGCAGGCCTGCTGGAAGTCGTGGGCCGCGAGCCCGATGCGCCGCTCGGCCGGCGGCAGGCCGAAGGCCTCGCGCATCGGCCGGCTCATCCAGGGATCGGGGGCGGGCTCCGCGGGCCAGGTGCCTTCGTTGAGCCCGCCCAGGATCGTCAGATCGGCCTGCTGGAGGCGCGCCTCGAGCAGGCCCCAGATGAAGAGGCGCGGATGGCGCCCATAGCGCGGTCGCACGCGCCGCGCCGCCATCAGCGCGTCGAGCAGCGCCGGATATTCCGCGCCGGCCAAAGGCGGATGGCCGCGCGCGGCTTCCAGGAGCTCGTCCACGAACTGGGCCGCCGCCTCGCCGGCCTCGCCCTGCCACAGCCGCGCCGCACCCCGCTCGGCATCGGTCGCAGCCAGCGCCTCGGCGAAGCCGACATGGGCGCGTACCAGATCGACGAGCGCCGCCTCGCCGCCCGACACGAGCTCGAGATAGGGCTCCGCCGCCCGCGCGAGCCGGTCGAGCCAGGGGAGCAGCGGGCGCAGCTCGGCATCGTCTCTGGTCGCGGCCCCGAGCGCCGCGCGCAAGCCCGCGAAGCCCGGCGCCGGGCGCGGGCCGCGGAGCACGGCGCGCTCGAGGGCGCGCACCCGGGCGCGAAAATGCCCTGGCGCCTCGCCGCCCGCCGCCAGCGGATGCTTCAAGAGCGACAGCAGCGGGACCGGCGCCACGTCATCGAGCGGCAAGGCCGCGGCCAAGCGCAGGAAGGCGCCCGGCGGCGTGTCGCCGAGCGCGATACCGGCCGAATCGTCGATCTCGATATTCCAGCGCCTGAGCTCGACCGCGACGCGCCGCGCGAGCCGGCGATCGGGTGTCACGAGTGCCGCGCGCCGGCCCGGCGTCTCGACCGCCTCGCGCAAGAGGAGCGCGATCGTCAGCGCCTCCTCGGCCGGGCCCGGGCAATCGATGCGCGCGAAACCGATATCGAGCTCGTCCGCGCCCCCGCCGGCGCGCGAGGCGCCGCCGAGAGAGGCGCGCAAGCGCTCGCGCTTGGCCTCGCTGGCTTCGGCACTCCAGCGATGGGTAAGGGCCGCCGGCCGCAGCGCCTCGGCCAGGAAAGACATCCGGGTCGTCACCGCCGCCGGCGATGCCGCGCCGGGCCAGAGCGCCACGTCTTGCGGCTTCAGGCCGAGGCGCTTCAGCAGCAGCGCCAGGCCGTGCTGCGGATGGCTCGGATCTTCATGCACCTTCTGCCAGAAGAACTCGTCGCCCTCGGGGTCGAGCCCCGGCAGAACGACGCGGCCCCTGGGCAGAGCCGCCACCATCTGGATCAGGTCGGCGGTGGCGGGGATGCTGCCGGTCGAGCCGGCTGCGATCACCGGGTCCCGGGGCGGCGCCTTCGACCAGAGCTCCGCCTGGCGCGCGAGCAGCGCGTTGCGCCGCTCGGCCGCCCCCATGGCGCCGGCTTGGCGCTCGACCTTGGGCCAGGCCCTGGTGACGATTTCGAGAAACTCGATCGTGGTCTGCCAATGGGCGGCGAGATGGCCTGGCACGATCTCGCTCAGCCGATCGAAGGAGAGCCGCTCCGTCGCGACCTGATCGACGAGCTTCGCCAGCTCGCCCGCCAGTGCGGCCGCCCGTTCGGCCGACATGGCCTCGCCGCGCGCCCGCGCGGCCTGGGCCACCAGGCGGCTCAGCATCAACTGGCGCGTCAGAGGCGGCAGGGCCGGCGCCAGGTCGAGCCCGCCCTCGCCGGGCGCCTCGTCGCCGCCCGCCAGCAGCAGCTCTTCCTCGTCGATGTCGCCCAAGGGGGTGAGCCGCGGCAGCAGCAGCGGCCGTCCCTCGGTCAAACGCAGGAAGGTCTCCTGCAGCGCGCGACAGGCGCGCCGCGTGGGCAACAGGATCGTGTAGCGGCCGAGCGCCAGCGGATCGCGCTCGGTCTCGGCCAGGAGACGGCGCGCCAGCGCGTCGAGGAAGGGCACGCCGGCGGGGACGGTGAAGACATGGGCTTCGGACGGCGCAGCCGGCCCGAGCGTAAACGCGCCCGCCTCCTCCGGCGCGGCGCTGGCCCCTTTCGCAGCGCGCGCCATGGCCAGGCCTTACCGGTTGAAGCCGACTTCGGCCAGGCGCTGCTCGACCTCGGCCAGCTGGCGCGGCGTGCTGACGTGATACCACTCGCCGTCGTGCCTGAGCCCGTGGAGCCGGCCGGCTTCGATGGCGCGGTCGTAGAGCAGGTTGAGCGAGAAGAAGCCGTCGGGCGAGCCCTCGAACAGGCGCGGATGCAGAAGCTGGATGCCCGAGAACAGAAAGGGCGCCACCTCGCGCTCGCGCCGGCGGCGGATGGCGCCGAGCGGATCCATGACGAAATCGCCGACCCCGTCATAGCCGACCGCGGTCGCGGTCGGCTGCAGCAGCAGGAGCGCGTCCATGCGCGCATCGTCCCACGCCGCCACGAGTCGGTGAAGAGCGTCGATCTTGCCGTTGAGCCAGAGGATCTTGGCATTGACGGCGAAGAAGGGGCCGGAGCCCAGCAGCGGCAGCGCCTTCTTGACGCCGCCGCCGGTCTCCAGGATCTCGGGCTCGTGCGAGTAGAGGATCTCGGGCGTGCGGCGCTGCGACAGATGCTCGACGATCCGCTCCGCGAGCCAATGAGTGTTGACGACCGCGCGCTTCACACCGGCGCCGGCCAGCCGGTCAAGCACCCAGTCGATCAAGGGCCGGCCGGCGATCTTGACCAGGGGCTTGGGCGTCTCCTCGGTCAAGGGCCGGAGCCTCGTGCCGAGGCCGGCCGCCAGCACCATCGCGGTTTCCGGGACTTTCATGAAGGGCTCCCGCGATGAAGGTCAGGTCGGCAGCGCGCCGCGGCGCGCGGCAGGGACGTGACGGTCGAACCAGGCCGCGAGCGGCGCCATGACCGGGGCCGCGAGCGCCGTTTCGAGCTGGCGCCAGACGCGGGGCAGATGAACCAGATATCCCGGCTTGCCGTCGCGCTTCCACAGCCGCACGAAGGTGCCGAGGATGCGCGCGTGGCGCTCGGCGCCGAAGACGGCGAAGGCGTCGGCGAAGGCCGCGCGGTCGAGCGCGGGGAAGGCCGCGAGGAAGCGCTCGTAAAGCTCGGCCTCGAGGCCGGGCTTCAGGTCGCGCCGCGCATCCTGCAGCAGCGACATCAGATCGAAGCCCATGGGCGCATGCACGGCATCCTGGAAATCGAGCAGGCCGCAGGCGGCGATACCCGGCCGCCCCTTGAGCCACAGCAGATTGTCCACATGGAAATCGAAGAGCGCGATCGTCTCGGCCACGCGCCGTCCCAGCGGCAGCACCGCGCGCCAGGCGGCGGTCCAGTCGGCGCGCACCGGATCGGGCACAGGCGCGCCTTGAGCCGTCGGCCACCACCAGTCGAGGAAGCGCGCCGCCTCGTCGAGCGCGCGGGCATCGTCGAGCGCCGGCAAGGCCGCCAGCGCCTTGCCGTCGCTCGCCCGCGCCAGCTCGATCAGCGCGTCCACCGCGAGCCGGTAGAGCTTGGTCTCGTCCTGCCCTCGCGCCAGCAGGCGCGTATAGGTGTCGTCGCCCAGATCCTCGAGCAGCAGGAAGCCTTGGGCCTCGTCGGCGGCATAGAGGCGCGGTGCCGACAGCCCCCTTTCCTCGAGCAGGCTGCGCACGAGCAGGAAGGGCCGCACATCCTCGTGCGGCGGCGGCGCATCCATCAGCACCGCCGTGCGGCCGGCTTGCGTCAGGCGATCGTAACGGCGGAAGGAGGCATCGCCCGCGAGCAGCCGGCGCTCGGCATGCCCCCAGCCGGCGGCCACGAGGAAGTTCTGAAGGGCGGCGGCGCGAGCGGCCTGAGCTTCGACTTCGGTGGCAACAGCTCCGGTCATCGGTGGCCTTATCACAACCGGGCTCGCGCAGAAGGCAAAGCGACCCATCCCCTCACCTTCACCTCTCCCCCTCCCGATGTTCGGGAGGGGGAGAGGAAAAGGAAGGGCGGAGCCCCGACGCGGGTGAGGGGGAGGGCGTTCATGACGTCAGCATCCTTGAATGAGCGTTCTCACGCATCGAAGGCGAGCCGGCTCAAGCGCCCCGCCCAACGGCCCCGGCCGGTGAGATCGGCGCGCCGTGCGCCCGGAGCCTCGGCGAAGCTCAAGACCAGATCGAGCCGCTCGGCCGGCAACAACCGCCCCAGCCGCTCGGGCCATTCGACCAGCGACATGCCTTCGGCCAGCGCCTCTTCCAGCCCCAGCTCCCACGCCTCCTCGGGCGCCGACAACCGATAGAGATCGAAATGCCAGAGCGTCCCCTTCGGCGTTTCGTAGGTCTGGACCAGGGTGAAGGTCGGGCTCGGCACTTCCTCCGCCGTGCCCGTCAGGGCTGCAATCACGGCCCGCGCGAACCGGGTCTTGCCGACCCCGAGCTCGCCCGAGAGCGCGACCAGATCGCGGGGTGCCAGCAGGGCCGCGACCGCCGCGCCCAGCCGCTCGGTCGCCGCTTCGTCGGGCAGAAAGACGGACCGCGACTGGGGCGGCACGACGGGTTCGGTCATGGCGGGATGGGTTGTAGCGGCGGGCCCGCGCCGACGCAACCCGGCTGCGGAAGTCCGGGCAAAGCGTGCAGAAATCCGGATTGCGGCCGAGAATCCGAGGCCTTAAGAGGCCGGAACGCGTCGCCAGGGCGCTTGCCAGTAAGGGCCAACGCCGCCATGTTCCCGATCGGGCGCGGGACCGGCCGGGATGCCTTGAAGCGGCGGCCCCACTCCTGCCCGATCCCATGTTCGCCCGAGGTTTAAGACCCATGACCGCTTCGCCTCCGCACCAGACCGACGTCGCCATCATCGGTGCCGGCCCTGTCGGGCTCTTCGCCGTGTTCGAATGCGGCATGCTCAAGATGAAGGCCCATGTGCTGGACGCGCTCGACGTGACGGGCGGCCAGTGCAGCGCGCTCTATCCGGAAAAGCCGATTTACGACATTCCGGGCTATCCGAAGATCGAGGCTGCCGAGCTGGTCCGCCAGCTCGAGGCGCAGGCCGCCCCCTTCGAGCCCGTCTATCACCTGGGCCATGCCGTGACCCGCGTCGAGGCCAGAGGCGACCGCTTCCTGGTCGGCAATGCCAACGGTGTTGCGGTCGATGCGCGCGCCGTGATCGTGGCCGCCGGCGTGGGCGCCTTCGGGCCGAACCGTCCGCCCTTGGCCGGCATCGAGGCCTATGAGGGCCGAAGCGTCCACTATCTCGTCAAGCGGCGCGAGGATTTTCGCGGCAAGCGCATCGTCATCGCCGGCGGCGGCGATTCGGCACTCGACTGGGTGCTGTCGCTGGCCGATCTGGCAGCGCACATCTATGTCGTGCATCGCCGGCCCAAATTCCGCGGCGCGCCCGAGAGCGTGGCGCGCATGGAGGCCTTGGCCAAAGCTGGCAAGGTCGAGCTGGTGGTGCCCTATCAGCTCGCGGGCCTCGAAGGAAAGGACGGCCAGATCGAGGCCGTGATCGTGGCCACGCTCGACGGCGAAAAGAAGAGCCTGCCCGCCGATGCGCTGCTGCCCTTTTTCGGCCTTTCCATGAACCTGGGGCCGATCGCCCAGTGGGGGCTCAATCTCGACCACAGCCATATCGTGGTCGATCCGGCGAGCTGCGCCTCGAGCCGGCCGGGCATCTTCGCGATCGGCGACATCGCGCATTATCCGGGCAAGCTCAAGCTGATCCTGTCGGGGTTTGCCGAGGCGGCCATGGCGGCCCATGCCATCTACCCGCTGGTGCATCCGGGCGAGGCCCTGCATTTCGAATATTCGACCACCAGGGGCGTGCCCGGCGCGGCGTGAGACGCGACCGGAATAGAACCGGCGGCGTAAGGTTCGACCGAGACGATGGCTGCGGCGCCTTCGGGTTGACGCCCCATCACTCTTCCCTCTTCCCCACTTGCGTGGGGGCAAGGGCCCGTTTTTCTTGACCTCTCCGCCCGCGTCAGCGGGAGGAGAGGGTTGCGGAGGGTCGGCGAGACGAATGTCGAGCCTTACCCGAAGCTGGGAGAGGTGGGTTGCGAAGGGTTGCCCGCGGGCGAATGCCCGCTCTTGTGTTTGTTTGCCGGCGAAGCCGGCCTGCATAAGCCGAGTCTTACCCGGAGCTGGATGAGGGGGAGGTGTCTTAGGCCAGCCGTAACTTCTCTCACCCCACGGCGCGGCGCGCCTCGACGTCGGCCGGCACGATCGGGAGGTGGCAGGTCACGCGCGTGCCCACGCCGGGCTTGGAGATCAGATCCACGTGCCCGCCATGGAGCTCGATCAGGCTCTTCACCAGGGCCAGGCCGAGGCCGCTGCCGCTCTGGCGGCCGCCGCCCACGCGGGCGAATTTCTGGAAGGCCTGGTCCTGCTCCTGCTCGGCGATGCCGATGCCGTTGTCCGCCACCTCGATCTCGAGCTCGCCGTCCTGCCGGCGCGCCGCCACCCGCACCGTGCCGCCGAGCGGCGTGAATTTCATCGCGTTGCTGATGAGGTTGTAGATCGCCTGCTTGAGACGCCGCTCGTCGCCGGTGACGCGACCGATATCGGACGAGCAATCCAGATCGAGGGTCACACCGCGCGAACGCGCCCGCTCGGCGCTGAGAGCGACGAGGTCCTGCAGCATGGCGGCGACATCCACCGGCGCCAGCTCGAGCTGCAGATAGCCCGCCTCGATGGTGGCGATATCGAGAATGTCGTTGATGAGGAGGAGGAGCTGCTGCGAGGCGTCGATGATGCCGTGGCTGTATTCGGCCTGGCGTTCGGTCAAGGGCCCGAAATATTGCTGATCGAGGATCTCGGCGAAGCCGATGATGGCGTTCAAGGGCGTGCGCAGCTCGTAGGAGACGTTGGCGATGAACTCAGACTTGAGCCGATCGGCCGTCTCGAGCGCGGCGTTGCGCTCGGCCAGGGCGCGCTGCACGCGCACGCTGTCGGTCACGTCCATGTAGATCATCAGGCAGGCGCCGTCGGGCAGGGGCACAACGGCGAAATCGATGGTCGAGCCGTCGGCCCGTTCCATGCGCCCGGTGCGTGCCGTGCGGTCCTGCAACCGGTCGATCATGCGCTGCTTGAGGCGCGGCCATGCCGCCGTCTCGAAATAGGGGCGGATCCGCTCGACCAGCTGGGTCGCATGCGGCTCGTCGGCAAGCTCGCTCTCCTCGAAGCCCCACATGCGCACGAAGGTCGGGTTGTAGAGCTTGAGCCGGCCGTCGCCGCCGAACACGGCCACGCCCTCGAACAGATTGTCGAGCGTCTCGCGCTGCACCGCGATCAGCGTGTTGTAGGACCGTTCCAGCGCCAGCGTGTCGGTCACGTCCTCGTAGGTCATGACCACGCCGCCGAAGGGATGCGGTGCCGCCAGCCTGCGCATGGTGCGCCCGTCGGGAAGATGCAGCAGCACCTCGACCGGCCCGATGGTGCTCATCAGGCTGCGCTTGAGGGACTTCTTGTAGGCGGGGTAGTCGGGCTGCTCGGGCAGGCGGCGCTTCTCGCGCAGGGCTTCGAGCAATTCCTCGAGCGTCGGTTCGGTCTTGAGGAAATCGGGCTCCAGGCCCCACAGCCGGCAATAGGCGCTGTTGAAGAACTTCACCCGGGCATCGGGCCCCAGAATGATGATGCCGGTGCTCAAGCCCTCGAGCACCTCGCCATAGGCCTGGATATGGCGCGCCAGCTCGAACTGCGTCGATTCGAGGCTGGTCATGTCGAGCGCGTAGCCGGCAAAGCGGCCGTCGGCCATGGGCTGCTCGTTGAACTCGAACAGGAGCCGTTCGCCGCCCACGACCAGCGGCCGGCTCTCCGACTGGGCAATGCCGAGATCGCGCACGCGCTCGGCCAGCCCGCGACTTCCGGCGATTTCCTTGCCCTCGGCGACGACGCGGGCGCGATCGGTCTCCAGCGCCCTGGCGTAGGCGAGATTGGCGAAATCGAGGGACAAATCCGCCCGGCGGCGCCAGACCGGGATCGGCAGGCTGTCGAGCAGCCGCTGCAGCCCGTCGCGCTGCGCGGCAATGGCGGCAATCTCGGCTGCCGCTTCGGCGCGGGCGTTCTCGAGCGTGCTGCGCTCGGCCGCTGCCGCGCGCTCGCGTGCGGCCGCGCGGGCCCGCTCGCGGCGCAGCAGCAGCCCGGCCACGGCCAGCCCGACGGCGAGGCCGAGCAGGAGGGCGCCGGCCGCCCAATCCAGTCCCGCGCCCGACACCATGCCCGCATCGCCGGCTTGTGCCCAGGCCGGCCGGCTCGAGAGCGCTATCGCCGCCGCGAGCCCGGACGAGGCAAGCCGCACCGGTCCGAACCCCTTTTTGCGTTTCCCCACGCGAATCACTCTAGGCATGGCGCGCGAGTCTAACAAGCCGCGCCCCGGTTGGGGCGAGATTAATCGGGGGGAAGCATGCAGCCGATCGACGAGAGAGACCCCGCCGTCAAACCTCATATCGCGCGGAGGCGAGCCCTGAACCGGCGCCCCTCGTCGCGCCGGCCGCGAATCCGAGTGCCGCCCGCCGGCGCCATGGGCCCAAAGCTCCCTTACGGCTTCGAAAACGGCCTGCCGTCGGGGTGAAGCACGCCCCTCACCCTCCCGCTTCGCGGGCCCCTTCCTCTCCCCACTCCGTGGGGCGAGGGCACATCTTTTCTTCCCCCTCGCCCCGCGTGAGCGGGGAGGGGGCCGGGGTGAGGGGTGCTTCCTAATACCGGTAATGCTCGGGCTTGTAGGGGCCGCCCTGCGCCACGCCGATATATTCGGCCTGCTTGGGCGTGAGCTTGGTCAGCTTCACGCCGATCTTCTCCAGATGCAGCGCCGCCACCTTCTCGTCGAGCTGCTTGGGCAGCACATAGACCTTGCGCTCGTACTTGGCGTGGTGGTTCCAGAGCTCGATCTGCGCCAGCACCTGGTTGGTGAAGGAGGCGCTCATGACGAAGCTCGGATGGCCGGTGGCGCAGCCGAGATTCACGAGCCGCCCCTCGGCCAGCACGATGAGCCGCTTGCCGTCGGGGAACACCACCTCGTCCACCTGCGGCTTCACGTTCTCCCACTTGAAGTTGCGCAAGGCCGCGATCTGGATCTCGCTGTCGAAATGGCCGATGTTGCAGACGATGGCGCGGTCCTTCATCGCCCGCATATGGTCGAGCGTGATGACGTCGATATTGCCGGTGCAGGTGACGAAGATGTCGCCGATCGGCGCCGCCTCCTCCATGGTCGTGACCTGATAGCCCTCCATCGCCGCCTGCAGCGCGCAGATGGGGTCGACCTCGGTGACCATGACGCGCGCCCCCTGGCTTCTGAGCGACGCGGCCGAGCCCTTGCCCACGTCGCCATAGCCGCAGACCACCGCGACCTTGCCGGCCAGCATCACGTCGGTCGCGCGCTTGATCCCGTCCACCAGGCTCTCGCGGCAGCCATAGAGATTGTCGAACTTCGACTTGGTGACGGAGTCGTTGACGTTGATCGCCGGCACCTTGAGCCTGCCGTTCTTCGCCATCTCATAGAGGCGATGCACGCCGGTCGTGGTCTCCTCGGAGAGGCCGCGCACATCCTCGAGCAGCTCGGGATATTTGTCGTGCATCACCTGGGTGAGGTCGCCGCCATCGTCGAGAATCATGTTCGGCCGCCAGCCGTCGGGCCCGAGGATGGTCTGCTCGATGCACCACCAGAACTCCGCTTCGCTCATGCCTTTCCAGGCGAAGACCGGGATGCCCGCGGCCGCGATGGCGGCGGCCGCCTGGTCTTGGGTCGAGAAGATGTTGCAGGAGGACCAGCGCACCGTAGCGCCCAGATGGATCAGCGTCTCGATCAGCACCGCGGTCTGGATCGTCATATGCAGGCAGCCGGCGATGCGGGCCCCCTTGAGCGGCTTCTTCTCGCCGAACTCCTTGCGCAGCGCCATGAGGCCCGGCATCTCGGTCTCGGCGATGGCGATCTCGCGCCGGCCCCAGCCGGCCAAGGAGATGTCGGCAACCTTGAAGTCCTGACGCGCGCTCATCGGGCGGATTCTCCTGCATTTCGGAGGAAGAAGACGAGGGGGACGGCGGCCCCTATAGCAGGGGGCTCCCGGGCCGGCAAGGGGCCGCCCGGCAGAGGTCACGGGGGGGCAGGTCTCGGCAACCTTTCCGCCCTGTTGCCGGGGAAAACCGCCGCGGCTCTCAGGCCAGCGTGTTGAAGTCGTCCAGGAGCGCCGCGATCCGCCCCGGATCCGACTGATCCATGATGGTGCGGGCACAGCGCGTCGCCGCCAAGATATCGAGCTCGCGGATGCGCTGCTTGACGCGCGGCAGCGCGGTTGCCGCCATCGACAGATCGCGGATGCCGAGCCCCAAGAGCAGCGGCGCAAAGCGCGGATCGCCGGCGATTTCGCCGCAGACGCTGACGGGAATGCGGGCCCTCAGCGCCGCCTCGGTGGCGAACTGGATCAGCCGCAGCACGGCCGGATGCAGCGGATTATAAAGGTAGGCAACCTGTTCCTCGCCGCGATCGATGGCGAGCGTGTACATGGTGAGATCGTTGGTGCCGATGGCGAAGAAATCGACCACTTGCGCGAAAGCGTCGGCCGAAAGCGCCGCACCCGGCACCTCGATCATCACGCCCACCGGTGGCAGCGGGTCGGCGATCCTGACACGCCGGCGGCGCAGGCGGCGGGCCACCTTGTCGAGCACGTCGCGCACCTGCCGGATCTCCGAAATCGTGGAGATCATCGGCAGGAGGATCCTGAGCGGCCCATGCGCGCCGGCCCGCAGCATGGCCGCGAGCTGCGTCTCCAGGAGCGAGCGCTCCTTGAGCGAGAGACGGATCGCGCGCAAACCCAGCGCCGGGTTGATGCCGCCGCCCAGGTGCGAGGCGAGCGAATAGGCGAGCTTGTCGGCGCCGACATCGAGCGTGCGCACCGTGATGGGCCTCCCGCCGAGCCCTTCGACCAGCTCGGCCAGAACCTTGTATTGCTCCTCCTCGCCCGGCAGATCGTCCCGGTTCATGTAAAGGAACTCGGTGCGCAGCAGCCCGACCCCGGCGGCGCCCGCGTCGAGCGCCGATCCGAGCTCGCGCGGCAGCTCGAGATTGGCCTGCAACGTGATCTCGGTGCCGTCGCGCGTGACGGCCGGCAGCTTCCTCAAGCGGGAGAGCTGGCGCTCCTCGCGCTCCTCCTCGGCGTGACGGACCTTGAGCAGCGCCTGGGTCTTCTGGCTCGGGTTGACGTAGACCCGGCCGGCCCCGCCATCGATCGCCACGATGTCGCCGGTGCGCACCTTGCCCAGCAGGCCCGCGACGCCGAGCACGGCCGGCAGCCCCAGCGAGCGGGCCATGATCGCGGTGTGGCTCTCGGCGCCGCCCAGCATGGTGGCGAAGCCGCCGACCAGATCGGGATTCATCAGGGCGGTGTCGGCGGGCGTCAGCTCCTCGCCGACGATGATGCTGCCGGGCGGCAGGTGCGAGAACGCCTCGTAGGGCGTCTGCGTCAGGTTGCGGATCAGCCGGTCGCCGACCTCGCGGATATCCTGCGCGCGCGCCGCCATGTAGGGATCGTCGAGGGCCGCGAAGTCCTGCGCCACCTTGGAAATCTCGGCCTGCACCGCGGCTTCGGCGTTGAGCCCTTCGGCGATCAGGCGATCCACGCCGCGCACCACGCGCGAGCCCGTCAGCATCTGCAAGTGCGCATCGAGCAGGAAGCCGATCTCCTCGGCGGCGGCACCCGGCAGATTGGCCGACTTGGCCTTGAGCTTGACGAGCTGCTTCTGCGCCTTGGCGACCGCGGCGGCGAAGCGTGCGCGCTCGGGCTCGATCTGCTCGGGCTCGAGCCGGTATTCCGGCACATGCACCGAGCCGCCCTCGACCACATGCGCGGGCCCGACCGCGATGCCGGCCGAAACGCCGAGGCCCTCGAACACCTGCTCGCCGCGCGGCGGGGGCGCCCGGCGCCGAGGCTTGGGTGTGCGCTCGCGCTCAGTCTTCATCGAAATTGCGCCCGATGAGGCCGCCCAGCGCTTCGAGCGCCGCCGCCGCGTCCGGACCCGAGGCGCGGATTTCGATGACGGTGCCGGGCCCCGCCGCCAGCATCATCAGCCCCATGATGGAGCGCCCCGAAACCTCCATGTCGCCGCGCACCACGATCACTTCCGCCTCGAATCCGTTCAGCGCCTGCACGAACTTGGCAGCCGCGCGGGCGTGCAAGCCCCGCTGGTTGCGGATCTCGACCTCGGTCGCCAGAAAGGGTTCGCCGCGCGCGGCGCCGACGCTCATTTGCCGGCACCCGCCAGGAGCTGCGAGGCGACGTTGATGTATTTCCGGCCCGCCTCCTGCGCCGCCGTCACGGCGGCCGGCAGCTTCTCGGCATGGCGGATCGAGGCGAGCTTGATCAGCATCGGAAGGTTGACGCCGGCGATCACCTCGACATTGGCGCGGTCGAGCACCGAGATGGCGAGGTTCGAGGGCGTGCCGCCGAACATGTCGGTCAGCAGCACGACGCCGTCGCCGGTATCGACCTTCGCCACCTGATCCAGGATCTCCTGGCGCCGGCGCTCCATGTCGTCCTCGGGGCCGATGCAGACGGCGGCGATGTTCTTCTGCTTGCCGACGACGTGCTCGAGCGCGGCGATGAACTCCTCCGCGAGACGGCCGTGCGTGACCAATACCATGCCAATCATGTCGAATTCCCCATCCCGGGCCGCCTTTCGCCGTCGCGCTTCAGCCTTCCTCGCCGCCGCGGGCAAGATCGCGGTGGCGCAAGCTGACATGGTGTCCCTGCGCGCGCAACCATTGGGCGAGCCGCTCGGCGGCGAACACCGATCGGTGCCGGCCGCCCGTGCAGCCCATGGCGAGCGTCAGGTAGCTCTTGCCTTCGCGCTCGAAACGCGGCAGCAGCGGCACCAGCAGATTGCCGAGCGCGCCGAAGAAAGGCGCCCAACCCGGATCCGCTTCGATGAAGCGCGCCACGCGCTCGTCCTTGCCGGTCAAGGGCCTGAGCTCGTCGCGATAGTGCGGGTTCGCCAGAAAGCGCGTGTCGAACACGAGATCCGCCTCGCGCGGCAGGCCCAGGCGATAGGAGAAGGACATCACCGTGATCGTGGCCGGCGGCGCCGCCGCGAGACGGAAATGGCCCTGCAGCAGATGCTTGAGGTCGCCGATGGCAAGGTCGGTCGTATCGACGACGAAATCGGCCCGCTCGCGCAAGGGCGCCAGCAGCTCGCGCTCCTGGCGGATGCCGTCGGCCACGGGGCGATCGAGCGCCAGCGGATGGCGTCGGCGCGTCTCGGTGAAACGGCGGCGCAGCACCTCGTCCGAGCAGACGAGGAACAAGAGCTTCACCTCGAGCGAGGGATGGTCCACCAGCTTGTCGAGCCGCTCGCCCAGCGCCGCGGCGGAGAAGTCGCGGGTGCGGCTGTCCACGCCGATGGCGAGCGGGCGCGCGAGCTCGCCGCCGGCGAGCCCGCCCAGCAGCGAGAGCGGCAGGTTGTCCACCGCCTCGTAGCCCAGATCCTCCAGCACCTTGAGCGCAGTGGTATGGCCGGCGCCGGAAAGCCCCGTGACCAGCACCACCGGCAGGCGCTCGGGTCGCGGTGCGCCGAGCGGTGTTCCGCTTGCGGAGGAGACCGGCGCCGGGGACGCTGCCTGTTGCGTCATGGGGGCGGGATTATAGACCCCGTCAGCAGCCCGGCTGCAAGGCGCAGCTTGGCGGCGGCCGAGGCGGCGAAGGGATCGAGCGTCAGAAGCGGCACGCTCGCCCCCAGATAGCGGCAGCTTTGCGGCTCGGGCAGCCGTTCCAGGCTGCGGCCGGGCGCCAGATCGACGACCAGTGCCAGCGGCGCTTCGGCGATGCCGGGCAAGGGAACGATGCCGAGCCCGCGCACTTCGAGCCTGTGCCTGAGCGCCGCCGGTGCCGCCGGCGGCGGCCGCAGGTAAAGCCTGTCGCCGCGCCGTTCGATGCGCACCCGATCGTCGGACACGAGCAGCGCGCCGCGATCGACGAGTCTCAGCGCCAGATCGGACTTGCCGGCGCCGGAGCGCCCCCGCAGGAGCACGCCGCGCCCTTCGATCGCGACCGCGGTGGCGTGAACTTCGACGGCGTCGCCGGAACTGGTCGGATCGGGCGTCATCGACGGCGCTCAGCGCGGAGGCGGCTCGCGGGCCGGCAACAGGATGACGAAGCGCGCACCCTTCACCTCGCCCCCGGCGCCGTGGATGTTCTCGGCCCAGATCTTGCCGCCCTGGGCCTCGACGATCTGCTTGGAGATCGAAAGGCCCAGGCCCGAATGGGCGCCGAACTTCTCGGCCTTCGGCCGCTCGCTGTAGAAGCGGTCGAAGATCGCCTCGAGCTTCCCGGGCGGGATGCCGGGCCCCTCGTCCTCGACCGCGATGCGCACCATGTCGCCCGTGCGCGCGCAAGCGATGCGGATGCGGCCGCCGGGCGGGCTGAAGGAGACGGCATTGGCGATCAGGTTGCGCATGACCTGCACCAGGCGCCCCTCGACGCTCATCACCTCGAGCCCCTGATGGCGCGCCAGGTCGAGCACGAGCCGCGGCGCATCCTCGCCGGCCGTGTTCTCGTGCAGATCGGCCAGCGCCTGCAGCAACCGCCCCACATCGACCGGCGCGCTCTCCGCGCGCGACAGCTCGGCATCGAGGCGCGAGGCGTCGGAAATGTCGGTGATGAGACGGTTGAGGCGCTGCACGTCGTCGAGGATGATGCTCATCAGCTTCTTCTGCTGCTGGGGATCCTCGATGCGCGCGACCGTCTCGACCGCGCTCCGGAGCGAGGTGAGCGGGTTCTTGATCTCGTGCGCGACGTCGGCGGCGAAACGCTCGATCGCATCCATGCGCTGCCACAGCGCGTTGGTCATGTCGCGCAGCGCCCGCGACAGGTCGCCGATCTCGTCCTTGCGGCGGCCGAAGTCGGGGATGGCGACCTGGCGGCCCGGCACGCGGCGCACCCGCTCGGCCGCGTCGGCGAGACGGTGGATCGGCCGCGCGATCGTGCCCGCCAGATAGAGCGAGAGCATGACGGTGACGGCGAGCGCCACGCCGAACACCTTCAGGATGCCGAGCCGCACGTGGCGCAGCGATTCCTCGATCTCGTGCCCGTCGCTCGACACCATGAGCGCGCCCAGCACCTGGCGGTAGCGCTGCACCGGCACCGCGACGGAGAGGATCATCCCTCCGGCGCCGTCGCTCCTCACCATCATCGCGGTTTCGCCCAGGAGCGCGCGCGCCGCCTCGGGGTAATCGGACGCCTTCTGGTCGGCGGCCTCGCGGTAGAGCGGCAGGCTCTTGCGGCCCGGCAGCTGCGCCACCACCCAGTCGTAAATGTCGGCGACCAGATTGCCGATCAGGCCGCGCTGCTCCTGTGGCGGCAACACCTCGATCTCGACCTGGCCCGAGGGGCCGGCGAGCTTGAAACTGTCGGCCAAGAGCGTGCCGTCGGCGTCGAACAGGCGGGCGCGCACCTTGGAGACGTCCACCAGGCGGCGCACGGTATGGCGTGTGGTCTCGGGAAGGAGCTTCTCCTCCCCCAGCGGGCCCGTCACGACGCCGCTGGTGGCGAGCGCGCCGGCGAACAGGTCGGCCTGGGTCCTGAGGCTGGCCAGCTCCGAATCGACGAGACTGTCGCGATAGTCGCCGAGATAGAGCAGGCCCACGATCGGAATTGCGATCGCCAGCACATTGAGCGCCAGAATGCGGCGCGTCAGCGGCGACAGCCGGCCGCGTCGGCGCCGCCGGCGTCCCATGGCTGCCGCGCCAGCAGGGTCGCGCCGGGGCTTGGGCGCGGAAGACGCACCGCCGGGAAGGCTCGTCACCAGCGCCTTGTCGGCGGCAACGGGACGGATTTCGGTCTCAACCGTCATCGATCATCGATCGGCCGCCGGCCCGCAAAACGGGCGCGCTCCCGATCAGCTCTCGCGGTAGCGATAACCGACGCCGTAGAGCGTCTCGATCATCGCGAAATCGCCATCGACCGCCTTGAACTTCTTGCGCAGCCGCTTGACATGGCTGTCGATGGTGCGGTCGTCGACATAGATATGCTCGCCATAGGCCGCGTCCATGAGCTGGTCGCGGCTCTTCACGTGGCCCGGGCGCTGCGCCAGCGCCTTCAGCAGCAGGAACTCGGTGACGGTGAGCTGCACCGGCTGCCCCTTCCAGGTGCAGGCATGGCGCAGCGGATCCATCACCAGATCGCCGCGCACGATGCTCTCGGGATTGGCGGCGCCCTGCCCCTCCCCGCCCTGGCCCTCGCGCGCCAGCGCCTCGCGACGCAGGAGCGTGCGGATGCGCTCGATCAGCAGGCGCTGCGAGAACGGCTTCTTGATGTAGTCGTCGGCACCCATGCGCAGGCCCATGATCTCGTCCACCTCGTCGTCCTTGGAGGTGAGGAAGATCACCGGCAGGTCGCTGGTGCGGCGCAGCCGCTCGAGGAGCTCCATGCCGTCCATGCGCGGCATCTTGATGTCGAGGATGGCAAGGTCGACCGGCTGGGCGGTCAGCGCCTTGAGCGCCTCGGCCCCGTCCGTGTAGGTGCGCACATTGAAGCCCTCGGCTTCCAGGGTCATCTGGACCGAGGCCAGGATGTTGCGGTCGTCGTCGACCAGGGCGATGGTTTGGGCCATGCTGTGCTGTCCTTGCGGGCGAGTGTAGAGGGTCGGCCGGGCCGGTGCCAGCGAAGGTGGGCCCTGGGGCCGGCGATGGTCCGGATCCCGGAGTTTGCGGGCGGGACAAGGTTGTCGGAGCCGAATATGGCGGCAATTTGGCGCTTGCCAAGGTGCCCGGCCGCCGAAATCCTCGGGATCCGGGCGCCGATGAACCTCCGCGGCGCCGTTTTTCGCACCCCTCGCCGGCTCGTCTGCCCGCTCGTTGCGCCCATAGGCTCGGCCATGACATCGCGTCGCAACGCCCCGCCTCCTGTTGCTGCCGCAAGCGGCAAAACCGGCCGCTCTGCCGCCCCCGCCGGCCGGCACGCCGGCACCGACCCTTCGGGCGCGCTGGTGCGCCGGCTTCTGCGCGAGGCCCGCAAGGCCGTCCTCGCCAGCCGGCTCGAACCCGTGGCCGGCGGCGCCCACGCGGACTGGCCCTATGCCTCGCTGGTGCTGGTCGCCGCCGATATCGACGGCGCACCGATCCTCTTCCTCTCCGATCTGTCGCAACATGCGCGCAACATCGCGGCGGATGGGCGCGTGAGCCTGCTCCTTGACGGCACGACCGGCCGCAAGGATCCGCTCACCGGCCCGCGCGTCACGCTGATCGGCGTCGCCGCGCCCAGCGACGAGCCGCGCCTCAAGCGCCGCTTCCTGGCGCTCCAGCCCGCGGCGGCGCTCTATGCCGGCTTCAAGGATTTCCGCGTCTATCGCCTCGAGCCCGAGCGCGCCCATCTGGTCGCGGGCTTCGGGCGCATCGAATGGGTCGAGCGCGACGCGTTGCTGCTGCCCGGCCTTCTTTGCCGCGGCCTCCTCCATGAAGAGGAGAATCTGTTGGCGTCTCTCAACGCCAAGCGGCGGCGCACCCAGTGGCGGGTCGCGGCGATCGATCCCGAGGGCGCCGATCTCGTTCGCGCCGGGGGCTTGCGCCGCGCAGCCTTCGCCGAGCCGGTCGCCCAGACGCAAAAGGCCCGCGCCTTCGTGGCGCGGGCCCTGCGACAGGGAGGCAGAAAGGCGTGATCTGGCCGGCTTTGCTGCCGGCTTACTTCGACGACTGGTCGACGATGTAACCAGCCGCCGTACCGGCGCCGGCGCCGATCAGAGCGCCGAGGCCGACCGAAAGGCCACCGGTGAGAGCACCGACCACGGCGCCGGCACCGGCACCGATAGCGCCACCCGACAGCATGCGCTGCTCGGTCGAGTTCATGTTGGCGCAACCGCTTACCGCGAGCGTCGTCGCCATGGCGAGAACAAGCGCAAGCCTTCTCATCTGGGCCTCCTTTCGGCTCGTCGGACAGCGGATATAAGGGGGCCGCAGGCGCATGGCCCGTGGCAAAGCTGTGATGGCGGAAGAGCCGACGGGCTCGTTTGTCGGACGAGCCTATTTCTTCGACTGATCCACGATGTAGCCGGTGGCCGCGCCCACGCCGGCGCCGATCAAGGCGCCGGTACCGATCGAAAGGCCGGTGAGAGCCCCGACCGCAGCACCCGTGCCGGCGCCGATGGCACCGCCCGAGAGCACGCGCTGCTCGGTCGAGTTCATGTTGGAGCACCCGCCCGCCGCAAGCGCGAGCGCAAGGACGAGCGCAACTGCACCAAATTTCATCTCGAGCACTCCCTTCGATTCGTTGGCGAATCGGATATTGGAACGAGGCCGCCAAGCCGCCTGTGGCAAAAAGGTGGCGCCGAAGACAGAAAATATTAATTGAATCAAATAGATAAAGTTTGGCGCGCCGTTCTCCATGAGAACCTAAGCAGCCTTCCGTTCCCGTCAAGAGCCGTGGGTAGGATGGGTTTTTCTGTTGCGGCCGGACACTCAAAAGACGGCTGCAACCGGCGGCTCAATGCGCCTCGGCCCAGTTGTCGCCGATACCGGTGTCGGCCACGAGGGGCACGTCGAGCTCGAGCGCCGGCGCGCAGGCGCCCTCCATGACGGACTTCACCAGCATCGCCGTGGCCTCGAGCTCGGCTTCCGGCACCTCGAACAAGAGCTCGTCATGGACCTGGAGCAGCAGGCGCGCCTTGAGCCCGGCGGCTTCGAGGGCCGGCGGCACGCGGATCATGGCGCGCTTGATGATGTCGGCGGCCGTGCCCTGCAAGGGCGCGTTGATCGCGGCACGCTCCATGAAGGAGCGCCGGGCCGGGTTCTTGTCGGCGATGCCCGGCACATGGCAGCGCCGGCCGAAGAGCGTGGTGACATAGCCCTTCTCGCGCGCGAGCTTCTTGGTGCGCTCCATGTAGCCCGAGATTTCCGGGTAGCGCTTGAAATAGGCGTCGATATAGGCCTTGGCCTCGCCCTGGGAGATGCCGAGCTGCTGCGCCAGGCCGAACGGGCTGATGCCGTAGATGATGCCGAAATTGATCGCCTTGGCGCGCCTTCGCACCAGCGGGTCCATGCCCTCGATCGGAACGCCGAACACCTGGCTCGCGGTCATGGCGTGGATGTCGGCACCCTGGCGGAAGGCTTCCTTGAGCTGCGGCACGTCGGCCATGTGCGCGGCCAGGCGCAATTCGATCTGCGAGTAATCGACCGAGAGCAGCTTGAAGCCCGCCTCGGCCACGAAGGCGCGGCGGATCTTGCGGCCCTCCTCGGTGCGCACCGGGATGTTCTGCAGGTTGGGATCGGTCGAGGCGAGCCGCCCCGTCGAGGTGGCGGCCAGCGCGAAGCTGGTATGGACCCGCTCCGTCGCGGGATCGATCTGCTGCTGCAGCGCATCCGTGTAGGTGCTCTTGAGCTTGGAGAGCTGGCGCCAGTCGAGCACGCGCGCCGGCAGGTCGTGGCCCTGCGCCGCCAGCTCCTCCAGCACGTCGGCGCCGGTCGCGTAGGCGCCGGTCTTGCCGCGCTTGGCATTGCCGGCGCCCAAGCCCATCTCGTCGAACAGCACCTCGCCCAGCTGCTTGGGCGAGCCGATGTTGAACTCGCGGCCGGCGAGCTTGTGGATCTGCTTCTCGAGATCGGCCAGGCGCCGGGCGAAATCGGCCGAGAGGTCGGCAAGCACGGCGCGGTCGAGCTTGATGCCGGCGCGCTCCATCGCCGCGATCACCGGCACCAGCGGCCGCTCGATGGTCTCGTAGACGGTGGCGAGCCGCTCGGCCAGAAGCTGGGGCTTCAGCACCCGATGCAGGCGGAGCGTGACATCGGCATCCTCGGCCGCATAGGCCAGCGCCTTGTCGAGCGGCACGCGGTCGAAGCTCACCTGCGATTTGCCCGAGCCCGCCACGTCCTCGTAATGGATGGTGCGATGGCCCAGATGCAGCTCGGAGAGCTCGTCCATGCCGTGGCCGTGCAGCCCCCCTTCGAGCACGTAGGAGACGAGCATGGTGTCGTCGTAAGGGCCGACGGCGAGCCCGTGCTTCGCCATCACCAGCATGTCGTACTTGATGTTCTGCCCGACCTTGAGCACGGCCGGGTCTTCCAGGAGCGGCTTCAGGAGCTCGAGCGCCTTGGCCAGCGCGATCTGGCCCGGCAGCAGGCCGCCGGTGCCGCCCTTCTCTCCGCCGTCGCCCAGATCGAGCTGGCCCTGCGCCGCGCCCGCGCGGTGGCCGACCGGCACATAGCAGGCCTGGCCCGGCTCGAGGGCCAACGAGAATCCCACGAGCTCGGCCCGCATCGCATCGAGCGAGGTGGTCTCGGTGTCGAAGGCGACGATGCCGCGCTTGCGCGCCCGCTCGATCCAGTCGGCGAGCCGCGTCTCGTCGCGGACCAGCTCATAGGCCGCTTCGCCGGCGGGCTTGGCCGCCGCGGCAGCCTGGCGCGCCGCGGCATGGCCCTTGCCGGCGCCGTCGCGCTCGGCCGCCTCCTTGGCGCTCTTCTTGGCGAACTGCCCTTGCACGCGCGCCAGCACCGAGCGGAACTGGTTCTCCTCCAGGAAGGGGATCAGCAGGTCGGGATCGGGCTGGCGCCGGGCGAAGGCCGTGAAGTCCTCCTTCACCGGCACGTCGTCCTTGAGCCGCACCAGATCGCGGCTGATGCGCGCCAGCCCCGCGTTCTGCATCAGGGCCTCGCGACGCTTGGGCTGCTTGATCTCGGATGCATGCGCCAGAAGCGCGTCGAGCGAGCCATAGGTCTTGATCAGCTCGGCCGCGGTCTTGACGCCGATGCCGGGCACGCCCGGCACATTGTCGGTGGAATCGCCGGCCAGAGCCTGCAGATCGACCAGCTTGTCCGGCCCGACGCCGAACTTCTCCTCGACCTCGGCCGGACCGATCGGCTTGTTCCGGATCGGATCCAGCAGGCTGATACCGGGGCGGATCAGCTGCATCAGATCCTTGTCGGAGGAGACGATCGTGACCTCATGCCCGGCCTCGACCGCCTGCCTGGCGTAGGTCGCGATCAGATCGTCGGCCTCGAACCCTTCCATCTCGACTGCCGGCACGTTGCAGGCCCTGGTCGCCTCGCGGATGAGGGCGAACTGCGGCACCAGCTCGGGCGGCGGCGGCGGACGATGCGCCTTGTATTCCGGATAGATCTCGTTGCGGAAGTTCCGCCGCGCCGCGTCGAACAGGACGACGACATATTCGGCGTCGGTGTCCGAGATCAGCTTCAAGAGCATGTTGGTGAAGCCCAACACCGCGTTGACCGGCGTGCCGTCGGCGCGCGTCAGGGGCGGAAGCGCATGAAAGGCGCGGAAAATGTAGCCGGAGCCGTCGACCAGGAAGACGTGGTCGGGCTTCTTCGGTTCCGGCGTTCCGGCAGGGACGTTGGTCCTGGTCGCGCTCATCGGTTCGTTCGCCCGAGACCCTTCCTCGGGGCTTGTCGGTGAATCCCGGATCGATGCGGTGCGTGCGCCGGGACGCCCGCGCCTCGCCATGAGGCGCAATCCTTATGCCACAAGACCGGCCTTCGTGCTGAAGGGAAGCCCGCCCCTCTTGGCGCGCCCCACGAGGCGCGCCAAGAGGGGGCGCCGCGGTCAGGGGCGTGCGTCTCGATCATTCTTCGTCCGCCGACCTGCCTTCCCCTTCCGCGAAACCCCAACGTCGCGCAGGCAGGAGCGGGCATCGCGGAGGCTGGAGGACAGATGGCGTTCCTGCCCGTCCTTCACAAGCGGCGAGGACCGATCATCGGCCGGGGAGCGCCGCTGGTTGAATGTGCAACAAACAGGCATCCGGCGGACGGCGCGGACGGTCTTCCCGTCAGTGCCCGCCGCCGGCCTCCACGCCCGCCTTCGGAGCGCCCGCCTTCAGCACATAGCGCCGGCTGCAATAGGGGCATTCGATCGAGCCCGAGGGGCCGATCTCCAGATAGACGCGCGGATGGCCGAGGGGCCCTTCGCCGCCATCGCAGGCGACGGGGCTGGTCTCGACCTCGATGACCTCGAACGGCTCCATGGCGCGCGCGACGGCTGTCATGAAATATCCCGGTTATCCAGACCCTTCGCGGGATTTCGGCGCCGGTCCGGCCCGCCGTTGACCCGCAAGCGGCGCGGATGATACCCATGGCCTCCGCCCGAGACAAGGCGAGGCGCCGCCCCTTCCGGCGCCGGCAGCGCGAAGCCGTCCGGGCCTATTCCAAGGCATTCGCCAGAGCGCGTTCTTGTCAACCCTCACCGACCCCGCCCCTGCGAGCCCGCGGCCCGGTGCCTCTCCCGGCACGGTACCGGCGACCGCGCCCGCGGCGGTGGAAATCCGCGCCCTCAACAAGACCTATCGGCGCAAGAAGGGCGGCGACAAGCGGGCGCTCGTCGATGTCGATCTGACCATCGGGCACGGCGAGCTGTTCGGGCTGCTCGGCCCCAACGGCGCCGGCAAGTCGACGCTCATCAACGTCATGGCCCAGCTCGTCAACAAGACCAGCGGCCAGGTGACGGTATGGGGCCACGACCTCGACCGCGAGCCGCGCCAGGTCGCGGCCTCGATCGGCGTGGTGCCGCAGGAGCTCAACATCGACCCCTTCTTCACGCCGCGCGAGCTTCTGGACCTCCAGGCCGGGCTCTATGGCGTGCCCAGGGCGGAGCGGCGCACCGCGGACCTCCTGGCGGCAATGAGCCTCACCGAGCAGGCCGACGCCTATGCGCGCACGCTCTCGGGCGGCATGCGCCGGCGCCTGATGGTGGCGAAGGCGATGGTGCACAATCCGCCGGTGCTGGTGCTGGACGAACCCACCGCCGGCGTCGATGTCGAGCTCAGGCAGCAGCTCTGGGCCTATGTGCGCGCGCTCAACCGCGCCGGCACGACGGTGCTGCTCACCACGCATTATCTCGAGGAGGCCGAGGAGCTGTGCGACCGCATCGCCATCATCAATCACGGCCGGCTGGTCGCCTGCGACACCACCGACGCGCTGCTCGCGCGCCTCGACAGCAAGGAGATCGTCTTCATCCTGGGCAGCGATCTGGCCGAGCCGCCGGAATCGCTCCAGCGCTGGGAGGCGGAATTGCAAGGGCCGCGCCGCCTCAAGCTGCGCTACCGGCCGAGCCGCACCCGCATGGCCGAGATCCTGGCCGCACTGCAGGCGGCCCGCCTCGAGGTCGTCGATCTCTCGACCTTCGAGGCCGATCTCGAGGACATTTTCCTCCGGCTCACGCGGCGCGGCGGCGCCGACGCGGAGGACGAGCCGGCATCCCGTAAGGAAGATCGGGACAGCCGACCGTGACCCATGACGTTCGTCTCGCGCGTCTCCTCCCCTTCCTGCTGCTGCTCGGGTTGGGCGCCCTGTCGCTGGGCGCTTGCGCACCGGTCGTGATGCCCGAAGGTCCGCCCGTGACGAGCCCTCGTCTCGATACCGACAAGCTGGTGATGGCCGACGGCACCGCGCTCCCCTTGCGCGAATGGCTGCCGGCCGGAAAGCCGCGCGCCGTGGTGCTGGCGCTGCACGGCTTCAACGACTACTCCAAGGCCTTCGAGGAACCGGCCAAGGATTGGCTCGCCGACGGCATCGCCACCTTCGCCTACGACCAGCGCGGTTTCGGCCAGGCGCCCCATCGCGGCTACTGGGCCGGCAGTGAAACCTATGTGGACGACCTGCGCACCGTGGCGGCGCTCGTCCGCGCGCGCTACCCCGGCACGCCCTTCTATATCCTGGGCGAGAGCATGGGCGGGGCGGTGGCGATGACCGCCGCGACCGGGCCGGACGCGCCCGCCAGCAACGGCCTGATCCTGGTGGCACCGGCGATCTGGGGCCGCGAGCTGCAGGGGCCGATCGCGTCGGGCGCGCTCTGGCTCGCCGCGCACACCATGCCCTGGCTCAGGGTGACGGGCGAGAATCTCAACATCGTTCCCTCCGACAACATCGCCATGCTGCGCGAGCTGGGCCGCGATCCCAACGTCATCAAGGCGACGCGGATCGACGCGGTCTATGGCCTGGTCAACCTGATGGATCGCAGCCTCGCCGCCGCACCCAAGCTGACGGAGCCCGCGCTGGTGCTCTACGGTGCGCGCGAGGAGGTGATGCCGAGCGCGGCGGCGCTTTCCATGCTGCGCCGCCTGCCGCCGCCGCCCGAGCGGCCGCAGGTCGCGCTCTATCCCAAGGGCTATCACATGCTGCTGCGCGATCTCGATGCCGAGACGGTGCGCCGGGACGTGGCCGCCTGGATCATCGACCGGACCCGGCCGCTGCCTTCCGGCGCCGACGCCCGCGGCGAGGCCCTGCTCGACGGGCACGCGAAGGAACTGGCCGCCACGCCCTGATCGCAAGGCCGCGAAACGGGAGGCGGGACGAAGCCGAAGGCTCGCGGACCGGCCGCCCTCGCCGCGCAAGGACGCCCGCAAGCCGAGGCGCTTGGCGCACCCTCTCCCGGGACAACATGCCCTGCCCCGGCACCCGCTCCGGGGCGGCCTGCCGGCTCCTGCGCACCGGCAAGGGCGAGCGCTCTTGACCGGATCTTTGGAACGACAATAACATGCGCGGGGATATGTTATTGATATAACATTCATGGATCAGGCGCAGATCCTCGGCAAGCTCGGTTCCAAGTCCCACTGGCGCACCCAGTCCGAGATCGTTCTGGCGCGTTATTTCCAGACACACCTTGAAGATCTGCCGTTCGAAACCGCCGCATCCGTCGCCAGGAAAGTCGGCGTGAGCGCGGTCACGGTCGGCCGCTTCCTGCGCCGGCTGGGCTACCGCAAGCTCGCAGAGCTGACGCTCGATCTGCGCGACAAGAGACCGAGTTCGGCCTGGCAGCTGAAGGCATCGCCACGAGGCAACGGTGCCGGCATTCGCGACCGCCAGCTCAAGGCGCATATCGAAAATCTGACGCGCATCTTCGACCACACCTCGAGGCCTGCGTGGAGCGAAGCGGTGCGGCTGATCGCGCAGGCGCCGCAGGTCTTCGTCGCTTCGTTTCAGAATTTGCGCGGCATCGGCCTTTATTTCGCGGCACAGCTCGACTATGCGCGTCCGGGCACCCGGTTTTTGGACGGGCAGGACGGCACTTTCGTCGACCTGTTCGATACCGCAGGCAAGCGGAGTTGCCTCGTCATCGTCGATTCCCGTCGCTATGCGCGGAAGTCCGGCCCCCTGGTCGAGCGCGCCAAGGCGGCGGGAATCAAGGTCGTGGCCATCACCGATATCTATTGCCCCTGGGCCGATCGCGCCGACGTGGCGCTGATCGATCCCGGCGAAGGCGAGGTGTTCTGGGACAGCGCCGTCAGCACGGTCGCGCTGCTGGAGCTGCTGCTCGAAGGGGTCATCGAGAGGTTGGGCGAGCGCGTGCCCGTCCGCATCAAGCAGATGACCGAACTGCAGGATCAATTCGGAGATTTCAGTGACGCCTAGCGCTGCCACCACGCGACGCGCGCGGCGTCGAGACCGGTCCGCTCGGTCGCCCGCCGACGGAGCGCCGCCCGCATGAGACTGGACGAATACGCGGCCTATGACGGTCTCGGCTTGGCGGCGCTGATCGCGCGCCGGGAGATCACGCCGCGCGAGCTCGGCCGCTGCGTTCTCGACGGGATTGGCGCACTCAACGCGCAGCTCAACGCCGTCGTCGACATCTACGCCGACGCGCTCGAGGCCTTGCCGGATAAGCCCGGCCCCGGCCCTTTCCACGGTCTGCCGACCCTCACCAAGGACTTTCCAGTCGAGGCCGGCCGACCGGCCCAGTTCGGCAGCGTCTTCGCCAAGGACTTCCGCTCGCCCTACGATTACGCCTATTGGCGCCGCCTCAAGGCCGGCGGACTGGTCAATGTCGGCCGCACCGCATCCTCCGAATTCGGCATCGCCGCTGCGACCGAGTCCTCGCTCTATGGCGCCACCCGCAATCCCTGGGATAGTGCGCGTGGCGTCGCCGGATCGAGCGGCGGTTCGGCCGCGGCGGTGGCTGCGGGGATCGTGCCTTTCGCGCAAGGAGGCGACGGCGGCGGCTCGATCCGCACCCCGTCTTCCTTCTGCGGCATCGTGGGCCTCAAGCCGTCGCGGGGCCGCGTCAGCGGCGCGCCCGAATCGAACGCGCCGCTCCTCGGCCTCGCAACCGCCTTCATGCTGACGCGGTCGGTGCGCGACTGTGCGGCCCTGCTCGACCTCGCCTCCGGCGCTGTTCCCGGCGATTCCTACGAGATCCCGCCGCCTTCCGGACCCTATCTCGCGGCGATCGAAACGCCGCCGCCGCCGCTGCGCGCGGCGCTCTGCACCACCTCCTGGTCGGGCCATCCGCTGGAGCCCGAGGTTCGCGCCGCGGCCCTGGAGACCGGGCGGCGCTTGGAAGCGCTGGGCCATCGCGTCGTGGAGGCCGGCCCGCGTTTCGACTACGGCGCCTTTCTCGCCGCGCAGAAAACGATCTGGGCGGCAGCCACCACGCAGTCGCTCGACGAGCTGGCCACGGCCCTGGGCTCGGCCGTCGATCCCGGGCGATTGCAGACGACGACCTGGGCCGTCTATAGCCACGGCCGGACCGTCAGCGGATCGGCGCTGATCTCGGCGCTGGCGGTCTACGATCAGGTGACACGCGCCGTCGGCGAGTTCTTGTCCGACCACGACATTCTGGTGACGCCGACCTGCCCGACGACACCGGAACCGATCGGCACGCACGATCCCGACCGACCGGGCCACACCATCGATTCGGTCTTCGAGGATCTGGCGCCCAAGGAGACCTTCAGCGCGCTCTTCAACGGGACCGGATCGCCGGCCCTGTCCCTGCCGCTCGGATGGACCGCGACCGGCCTGCCGATCGGCATTCAATTCGTCGCCGCTTTCGGCCGCGAGGACCTCTTGTTGCGGTTGGCGCGCGTTCTGGAACTCGAATACGCCTGGGGCGGCCGACGGCCACCGCTCCATGTGGCGTCGTTGCCAAGACCGGATGGCCGTTCCCGCCCGGACAAACCGGTATCGGAGGTGTCGCCGGTCCGGAACCGCTAGGGTGGATCAACCAAGAAGGCGGGTTGGCGAATCCGGCCGGCGTCGAACGCACGCGCCGGCCCGATTCCCGAGCCGATGCAAGACGACGAACATAACAACAAGACCAACAACCGATAACGACAGGGAGAAACGACCATGGATCGCCGTTCATTCCTAAGGACCACCGCGCTTGCCACCGCCGGGCTCGCGGCCTTGCCGCGCCTATCGCTGCGCGTCCAGGCGGCCGAAAACAACGTCCTGCGCATGGGCTACGGCGCGGAAGTGCTGACGCTCGATCCCATCAAGACGGTCTACGGACCGGACATCCTGGTGCAGGGCATGATGTATGCGCGCCTCCTGCACGCCAACCCGGATCGCAGCGAGGTCGGGCCGGGCCTCGCCGAGAAGTGGGAGATCTCCGAGGACGGCCTCACCTACACCTTCCATCTGCGCGAAGCCAAGTTCTCCGACGGTTCGCCGATCACCGCCGAAGACGTGGCCTTCAGCTGGAATCGCATGCGCTTCCAGAAGGATTCCGCCTATAATGCTCCGTTCCAGCCGCTGAAGAAGATCGAGGCGACGGACGCCAAGACCGTGGTGATGACCCTCGATCGCCGCTTCGCGCCGTTCCTGACCCTGACCGAGATCTGGAACACCGGCATCGTGCCCAAGGCGGCGGTCGAGAAAATGGGCGACGAAGCCTTCGGCAAGGCCCCGATCGTGTCCGGCCCCTTCAAGTTCGTCGACTGGAAGCCGGGCGATCGCGTGATCCTCGCCAAGAACGAGCATTACTACCGCGAGGGGCTGCCGCATCTCGACGGCGTCGAGTTCCGCTATGTGCCGGACGACAACACCCGCGTCTCGATGCTGCAGGCGGGCGAGCTCGACGTCTGCATCGGCGTGCCCGCCCCGCGCATGGCCGAGCTGAAGGCGGCCGGGTTCCATGCCGAGCCCGAGACCTCGAGCGTCACCTACGACATGCTGATCAACCATTCGAAGCCTCCCTTCGACAATCTCAAGTTCCGCCAGGCGGTCAGCCACGGCATAGACCGCAAGGCGATCTGCGACGCGGTCACGCTCGGCACGGGCAAGCCGGCCAATTCGATCTTCAGCCCGGCGCTGAACTATTTCGACAAGTCCCTGCCCGTGATCGAGCGCGACGTGGCCAAGGCGAAGGCGCTGCTGGCCGAATCCGGCACGAGCGATGCGAGCTTCGAGCTGATCGTCAATGCCGGCATCGCCGACGAGGAGAAGGCTTCGGTGCTGATCCAGGCGCAGCTCGCCGAGATCGGCATCGCCGTGAACATCGCCAAGATCGATTCGACCCAGGCCTGGACCCGCCTGGTCGACGGCGATTACCAGGCGGAAATGAACTGGTGGTACAACGAGACGCGCGACCCGGACAACGCGTTGCGCTGGTGTGCCTGGGGAGCGGGCGACAACAAGTCCTACTTCACCCGCTACAACAACGAGGAAGTGAACAAGCTGATCGACCAGGCCGCCGGCGAAACCGACGACGCCAAGCGCGGGGCTCTCTATGCCCAGATTCAGAAGACGGTCGTCGACGAAGTGGCTCAGGTCGCGCTCTACTATCCCGCCTGGCTCAACGCCTACAGCCCCAGGGTCAAGGGTCTGGTCCTGAACATCGGCTATCAGTTCTCGAGCATCGACGAGACCAGCTTGTCCTGACCCGCCTGCCTGCGGAACGCTCCGGGTCATCGGGGCCCGGAGCGTTCCATCCCAGGCTCGCCCGGGCAAATGGGGGGAAAGTCCTCGCGCGATGGATCGATTCCAGTTCGTCCTCAGGCGGCCGCTGCAGCTGATCCCGGTGCTGCTCGGGATCAGCCTGATCACCTTCGTCCTGGTGCAGATGGCACCGGGCGACCCCGTTCGTCTCATGCTGGGCCCCCGGGCGAGCGAGGAGGCGATCGCCTTCGTGCGCGCCCGCTACGGCCTCGATCAGCCGATCCTGGTCCAGTATCTCTATTACCTGTTCAATGCGGCGCGCGGCGACTTCGGGCAATCGATCGCTTTCCGTTCGCCGGTGGGCTCGGTCATCCTCGAGCGCGTCGCGCCCACGATCTTCCTCATCCTCTACGGCCTGGCGATATCGGTTCTGATGACGCTGGGCCTTGCCACCGCCGCCGCCCGCAACCGCGGCCGCTGGGCCGATCACCTCATCCGTTTCGTCTGCGTGGGCGGCGTCGGGATTCCCTCCTATTTCGTCGGCCTGATGCTGATCATGCTTTTCTGCCTGCGGTTCAAGTGGTTCCCCGTATCGGGCTACGGGCCCACCTTCTGGAACAATCTCTGGCATCTGTTCCTGCCGGCCCTGACCATCGCCATCGCGGTGACGCCGATCCTGACCCGCAACCTGCGCGCCACCTTCATCCAGCAGATGGACGCGGATTACGCCGTTGCCGGCCGCTCCAAGGGCCTGCCCGAGCGCTACATCTTCGGCCGCCACGTGTTCTGGAATTCGCTGCTGCCGACCGTGAACCTCATGGGCGTGGTGGTCTCGTTCCTGATCGGCGGCACGGTCGTGATCGAGAACGTGTTCAACATCCCCGGCCTCGGCAACCTGCTGATCCGCGCGGTGCTGACCCGCGACTATTTCGTGGTCCAGGCCGTGACACTGGTTCTGGCGCTCGGCATCGTCATCACGAACTTCATCGTCGATGTCGTCACGGTGGCCCTCGATCCGCGGGTGAAGCTGTGAGCAGAACCGCGGCCGACGGCCGGATGGGCCCGATTGCGAGGCTGCGCTGGGCGCTCCCGGCCACGCTGGTGACCGGCGCGGCGATCACGCTGATCTGGATCGTGCTGGCGCTGCTGGCGTCCGTTCTGAGCGACTACGACCCGATCAAGATCGATGTCGCCCAGGCGCTCCTGCCGCCCGGCGCGGCGCACTGGCTGGGCAGCGACGCGGTCGGGCGCGACATCCTGACCCGGATTCTCTACGGCGCCCGCAACGATCTGATGATGGCCTTCTTCGGCGTGGTCGGGCCGATCATTCTGGGCACGATCATCGGCATGATCGGCGGCTATTTCGGCGGTCGCATCGACTCGGTCCTGATGCGCATCTTCGAGGTGACCGTGTCCTTCCCCTATTTCGTGCTGGTGATCGCCATCGTCGCCGTGCTGGGGCCGGGCCTGGAGAGCTATTTCATCTCGCTCACGCTCGTGAACTGGGTCAGCTATGCGCGCCTGGTGCGAACCGAGGCGCTGGTGTTGCGCAATGTCGACTTCGTGCTGGCGGCCCGGACCATGGGCTTCGGCCACCCCCGGATCATGCTGTTTCACGTGCTGCCGAACGCGCTGGTTCCCTCGGCCGTGTTCGTGATGACCGATGCCGTGCTCACGATCGTCCTGGGCTCCTCGCTCGGCTTCCTGGGGCTCGGCGTCCAGCCGCCGACCCCCGAATGGGGCGCCATGATCGCCGAGGGACAGACCTATCTCACGACCGCCTGGTGGATCTCGGTCTTCCCCGGCCTCGCCGTCTGCTCGCTGGCGCTGGGCCTCTCGCTCGTCGCCGACGGGCTGGCGCGGCTGCTCAACACGGGTTCTTGACGATGAACGATCTGGTCAGGGTCGAGAACCTCGCCATCGACTTCGCCACCAGGTTCGGAACCGTCTCGGCGCTCAAGGGGGTCTCGTTCTCGCTGGCGCGCGGCGAGGCGCTCGGCATCGTCGGCGAATCGGGGTCGGGCAAGACCGTCGCCTGCCGCGCCCTTCTCAAGCTGATCGCGGCCAACGCGAAAGTGACGTCCGGCCGGATTCTGTTCGAGGGCGACGACGTGCTGGCGATGGGTGCCGCAAGGCTCGAGCGGTTTCGCGGCGAGCAGGCGGCGATGATCTTCCAGAATCCCTCGACCCATCTCGATCCGATCATGCCGGTCTGGCGCCAGGTCGGCGAAGCGATGGTGGTCCATCGCGGCCTCGCCTGGGCCCAGGCGAAGGCCCGCGCGATCGAGCTGCTCGAGGACATGCAGATCGCCGATCCCGCCCGGCGCGCCGGCGCCTATCCGCACGAGCTCTCGGGCGGCATGCGCCAGCGCGTCATGATCGCGGCCGCACTCGCCTGCGAGCCGGCGCTGCTGATCGCCGACGAGCCGACGACGGCGCTCGACGTGACGGTCCAGGCGCAGATCCTGGCCTTGTTGCGCAAGATCCGGCGCGACCGTCAGCTCTCTTTGATCCTGGTGTCGCACGACCTCGGCGTGATTGCCGAGATGTGCGATCGCGTGGTGGTCATGAAGGACGGGGAGGTGGTCGAGACCGGTCCGGTCGACCGGATCCTCTCCGAACCGCGCCAGGACTACACGAAACGCCTGATCGCCTCGCAGCCCTCGTTGCTCAAATCCGCGGCCCGGTCGCCCGAAGCGGGTCCGGCCCCGGCGCTCACGACCGCGAACGGAACGCCGAAGCTGGTCGTCGAAGGGCTCGGCGTCCAGTTCCGCTCGGCCCAGGGCCTCGCCGGCTGGCTCATGCGCCGGCCGCCGCACATCGTCTCGGCCGTCGACGACGTCTCGCTCTCGGTCGAGCGCGGCGGCTCGCTCGGGATCGTCGGCGAATCGGGCTCCGGCAAGAGCACAATCGCGCGCAGCATCGTCGGGCTGGTCCCTGCGCAGCGCGGCCGCATCCTGGTGGACGGCGTGGCCCTGGGATCTTCCCTGTCCGAGCGGCCTGCCCGGCAGCAGCGCGAGCTGCAAATGGTCTTCCAGGATCCGTTCCTGTCGCTCAATCCGGCCTTCACCGTGGCCCGCACCCTGGCCGAGCCGCTGCGCCAGCACAGGCTCTGCGCCGAGCGCGAGATCCCGGGGCGCATCGCCGAGCTCATGGCCAAGGTCGAGCTGCCGGCAGCACTCCTGGAGCGGCGCACCACGCAGCTCTCGGGCGGCCAGCGCCAGCGCGTCGGCATCGCGCGGGCCCTGGCACTGGAGCCCGAGATCCTGATCGCCGACGAGGTCACCTCGGCGCTCGATGTCACCATCCAGGCGCAGATCCTGGGCCTGTTCGAGCGCCTGCGTCGCGAGATGTCGCTCACCCTGATCGTGATTTCGCACGATCTGGCGGTGGTGCGCTATCTGTGCGAGCGGATCGCCGTCATGCGCCGGGGGAAACTGGTCGAATATGGCCCGACCGAAGAGGTCCTGAACCGCCCGCGCGAGGACTATACCCGGGCCCTGATTGCCGCCATTCCGCGCCTCTCGCGCCGGCCTGCCCCCTGCGACTGACGCCCCGGGAACGGGCGCCAACCTCACGAGCGCGGGCGCCCGCCGCTCTTCTCAAGATGCGGGCGCCGCACCCGGCAGCTTGCGCCGGGCCGCGGCAATCGCGGTGGCGGGCAGGCCGGCATGGTCGGCGAAGGCCAGCAAATCGGGCTCGTGCGCCAGGAGAAAATCGAGCAGGCCCGCATGCAGCGCCGGATCCTCGATGCGGGCCTTGATCTCGGCCAGCTCGAGGCCCGAGAGCGCCAGGAATCGGCTCAGGAGCGCGTCGTTGCCGGCGATGAATCCGAGCGCCATGAGCGCCACGGTCTCGGGATCGGGCAGGGGATCGGGGCGAAGCATGCGGCCATTGTCGAGGCTTCGGGCCCGGCGGAGCAAGGGCCGAGGCGCGGGCGGCGGGCGGCGATGCGTGGCGAACGAGCCGGCGGCCCAGGGCCGGAACGCCCGCGGGGGTGTCGCGGATGCGCCAGGCTTTACCCTTGGGCTCCCCTTGCAGTATGGTCGCCCCGCTCTAGCTTTTCCCGAGCCCCAAGCGCCCGTAGCTCAGCTGGATAGAGCGTTGCCCTCCGAAGGCAAAGGTCGTGAGTTCGAATCTCGCCGGGCGCGCCAGTTTCTCGACACGCCAGGGCTCCCAACAAGCACCAAAAAAGCCGAATCGGCAGTTCAGGCGTGACCCCGCCTGCGACAAAGCTTTTATCGTTCGCCTCTTATTGCCGACCGCAAATTCGTATGCTATTGTCATACACATTCATACGTGTTGAGAACATCGCATCATGACAACTTCCGTCCTGAGTGTGCGCGTCAGCGAGGAGGAGCGCAGCCTCCTGGAGGCGGCGTCCGAGCAGGCGCGGACCAGCCTCAGCGATTTCATCCGGCGCAAGGCGCTCGAAGCGGCCGAGATCGACGTCCTTGAGCGTCGGATCGTCACCATCCCGGCCAAGGACTGGGAGAGGTTTGAGGCCTGGGCGGACCGCCCGCCGCAGAAGATCGCCGCGCTTGAGGAGCTCGCGCGCACCGATCCTGCATGGCGGGCATAACTGCGCCGCGGCCGCTCGCCGAAACCGACGACCGCAACGGCTTCGATTGCGGCCGGGAGTCGATGAACCAATGGTTCCGGCGTCACGCCTGGGCCAATCACGCTGCCGGCCTCTCGCGCACCAATGTCATTTGCGACGCGGCTACGAGAGAGATCGTCGGCTATGTCACCTTGAGCGCGGCGCAGATCGAGCGGGCCGCCCTGCCCAAGCCGCAGCAGCGCAACACGCCTGATCCCGTGCCGGCGACATTGCTCGGCCAGCTCGCGATCCATAAAGACCATCAAGGAAAGGGCTATGCCCGTTCACTGCTTCTCTTCGCCCTGCGCGCGGCTCTCAGGGCTTCTCACGACGTCGGAAGCTTCGGCGTCATCACCCATCCCCTCGATGACTCCGCACGCGGTTTCTATGCGCGATGGGGTTTTCAGGATCTGCCCTTCGACCCGCGCCGGGCCATGATCGTCCGCATGGTCGATTTGGGACAAAGCGGCTTGGATCGGTGAAATCGCGACGTGGGCGACGTTCATGGCGCGGTCTGAGGATTTGTAGCGTGACACGAGCAGAGCTTTGCTTGCGGCGCAAGAATGGTCGTAGTCACGTTGGCGAGCCTCGGGAGCTCGGGGCAGCGCTCCACAGCCTGACGGTTAGAATGTCGTAGCGTTCCAGCGAAGACGTGGTTCTCAGTTTCGTCCACGCAAGGGCGCCAGTTTTCAATCTGCGCACTCGCCTCGCATCCGCGCGGCGTAGCGGCTGATCGCCGATCGATCATCGGCGATTACCGCAAGACATGCTCGTCTCGCGCGCCGGCTGCGCCATTGACGGCTGACGATGGCAGATCGGGGCGCGCTCGCGGAGGACTTTGGCGTGGGAAGCAAGGCGATCACAAGACACGCCGTGGACCTGTTGCCGGCGGCCCCAGGGTCCAGCCCTGTCGCGGTCGCTCGGTCTCGTCCCTGGATCGAGCTGGCGTTGGGGGTGCGTGAGCTTCCCCGGGGCATGCTTGCTCAAGCTTATATTGGTCGTTCGTCCAAAAACCTATATATAGGCTCAGTACGGGCGCGCGAGCGCTATCGAGCAAAGGGGGCCGGCCGCAAGATGGAACAACAGGACGTCCTGATCGTGGGCGCCGGCTTCGCCGGCATGTACATGCTCCATCGCCTGCGCGGGCTGGGGCTGACGGCGAAAGTGGTCGAGGCCGGAAGCGGTGTGGGCGGCACCTGGTACTGGAACCGCTATCCCGGTGCGCGCTGCGACGTCGAGAGCATGAGCTATTCCTACTCGTTCTCGGACGAGCTGCAGCAGGAATGGGTCTGGCCCCATCGCTACGCAGCGCAGCCCGACATCCTGCGCTATGCGAACCACGTGGCCGACCGTTTCGATCTGCGCAAGGACATCGTTTTCGATACCCGCATCCTCACCGCGCGCTTCGACGAAGGCGGCAACCGCTGGCTCGTCGATACAGACAAGGGCGGCCGCCTTCGCGCCCGCTATCTCGTCATGGCGACGGGCTGCCTGTCCGTGCCCAAGATCCCCGATCTGCCCGAGTTGCAGAATTTCGCCGGGCGCGTTCTGCACACGGCGAGCTGGCCGAGGGAGGGCGTGGATTTCTCGGGCAAAAGCGTCGGCATCATCGGCACGGGATCCTCGGGCGTCCAGTCGATCCCGATCATCGCCCAGCAGGCCCGCCATCTCACCGTGTTTCAGCGCACCGCCAATTTCAGCATTCCCGCCTGGAACGCGCCGCTGCCGCCGGAGCAGGAGGCGGCGATGAAACGGAACTATGGGGCGCTGCGCGAGAAGTCGCGCAATTCCTACGCGGGCGACTATGCGGACGAATATTACCTGTCGATCCTGAAGCTGACGCCCGAGGAGCGCGAGGTCCAATTCGAGGAGCGCTGGCGCGAAGGCGGGTTCAACTTCCAATATGCCTTCGCCGACCTCATGCTGTCGGAAGAGGCGAACGAGCTCGCCGCCGAATTCGTGCGCAGGAAGATCCGCGCCACGGTCCGCGACCCCAGGGCCGCGGAGATGCTCTGCCCCAAGGACCATCCGCTGGGCACCAAGCGGCTTTGCGTCGACACGAACTATTACGAGACCTTCAACCGCGAGAACGTGTCGCTCGTCGACATCAAGAGCGATCCGATCGTGGCGATGACGCCGGACGGCCTGCGCACGCGAAACGCCCAATACCGCTTCGACATCTTGGTCCTCGCCACGGGCTTCGACGCCATGACGGGGGCGCTGACCGGCATCGACATCCGGGGCCGGAACGGCATCTCGCTCAAGGAGCAATGGCGCCACGGCGCCGAGGCCTATCTCGGACTGGCCGTCGCCGGGTTCCCGAACATGTTCGTCGTCACCGGGCCCGGCAGCCCGTCCGTGCTCGCCAACATGATCCTGGCCTGCGAGCAGCATGTCGAATGGATCGGGGACCTCCTGGAGCATGCAAAGGAGCAGGGCATCGACCGCATCGAGGCGGACCCACGAGCCCAGAGCGAATGGGCCAGAGAGGTCACGGCGAGCGCCGACAGGACGCTCTATCCCAAGGCCAATTCCTGGTATATGGGCGCCAATGTTCCCGGCAAGCCGCGCGTCTTCATGCCCTATGTCGACGGCTTCAACGTCTATAGCGAGGTCTGCGGGAAGATCGCCGCCACGGGCTATGAAGGGTTTCGCCTGACGCGCGCCGAGCCGCGCTGACGAGCGCTCCCCGTCATGGGAGCGCCGACCGGCCCGACCGCGCTTCCCACGATGCGAGCGGGACCCGACGCCGAGCCGGCGTCACGCTGCCGCCAGATAGGCGGCGAGCTGGTCGAAAGTGCCGCCCCAGCCCTGCCGCATCGATTCGTGGCCATCGTCGAAGGTCCGGCGCTCCTCCTCCGTCGCGTTCAAGGGGGCCCAGCGCACCGTCACCTTCGTCTTGCCGCCCTCGTTCGCGAACTCGGTGGTGGAGGTCATCTCCAGCGGCCAGGTCGGATGCATCGGGTGGCGGGTCACCCCGCCCGTCTCGTCCGAGAAGGAAACGACATAGGCCAGGCGCTGCGGTGCGACGATCTCGCGATAGACGAACCGGCCCCACATCGCCTGTCCGTCGGGCGCGCGCAGGCAGTAGTGAAAGAGGCCGCCCGGCCGGAGATCGACGCTGCAGCGTTCGACCGTGAAGCCCTTCGGTCCCCACCAGCGCTTCAGATGCCCGGGCTCGGTGAAAGCCTTCCAGACGGTCTCGCACGGCGCGTCGAAGAGCCGCGCGATGACGAACTCCTTCCGGATGGCGCTCTTGTTTGCGCTGGTTGCGCTCATGTTTCCTCTCCTTCGTTCGACGGTTATGGGGTTCGCGTCCAGCGGGCCGACGCCGTTTCGGCAGGGACAGAAGCGAAAGCGCGCTGCGGGTCAGTCCCGATCCTTCCGCAGCGGGTGGGCGAAGCTCCAGGCGTGGCCGAACGGATCGACCACTTGGCCGTAGCGGGCACCCCAGAAGGCGTCCATCGGCGCCATCGTCACGGTCGCGCCAGCCGCGACGATGCGCCTTACCGCCTCGTCGCAATCGGCGACCTCGAGATGGAGCGTGACCGCCGTGCCACCCAGCGCCGCGGGCGGCGCCAGCTTGCCGGCCTCCCTGCCGCCCGCGGCTGCGGGGCAATGCTCGGGGAAATGATCCCGCACGAACATCCTCGCCCCGTTGACCGCGATCTCGGCATGCATGAGCCGCTTGCCGTCCTGGGCCGGCAGGCGCATGACCTCCGTGGCACCGAGCCCCTTCTTGTAGAACTCCAGTGCCGCGGCCGCGTCGTTGACGACGAGGTGCGGAATGACGCCTTGTGCTTGATCGGCCATGTCAGGTCTCCTCGATTGAAAGAATCAGATGGCGTGAAGAACGGTTTGTTCGTCGTCCCGGACGCTAGGCGAGCCCAAAGCCCGTCAGGGCTTTGGAATTGCGAGCCTTGCGATCCGGGACCCATGGCTACAACCGAGCTCGGTCGCGACATGGGTCCCCGCTTTCGCGGGGACGACGGAAGAGCAGCTTCCAGCCGAGCGAAGCCCCTTCAGGCGCGCACGCGCTCCTGCTGCCGTGCCTCGCCCGAAGCACAGCAGGACGACGAACCCTTGCCGTCCTCGTACTGGTCGCGGCGCTTGACCCAGTCCATCAGGTTGTAGTGGGGACCGGTCTCGTTGCGTCCCTTGGGCGTGGCGTCGAGGATGACGTAGGTGCCGAGCAGCTCCTCGCCGCCGCGCGCATAAGCCGAATAGGTGTGGTAGATGTCGCCCTTCTCGTCCTTGTAGAACACGCTGGCGCCGGGGAGATCCTCGATCGCGGCATCGATCATCTCGTAGTTGTAGTAAACCTTGCCTTTCGCCAGCTCCTCCTTGGTGAAGGACACGTGATAGTCGTAGTTGAAGTCGCTGCCCTCGGACGATACCCATTTGAAGCGCCAGCCCATGCGCTTCTTGTAGGCTTGGAGCTTGGCGAGCGGGGCGCGCGACACCGCGACGAACGTCACGTCATGATGCTCGAGATGCACGACCGCGCCGTCGATATGGTCGGCCGCGAAGGAGCAGCCGATGCAGCCCTCCTCCCAATCCGGCGCGAACATGAAATGCTGGACGAAGAGCTGGCTGCGCCCCTCGAACAGATCGGACAGCGTTCTCTTGCCTCGAGGCGTATCGAACAGATAGCTCTTCTCGACCCTGACCCAGGGCAACGCGCGCCGCTCGGCGTTCAGGCGATCACGCAGGCGGGTCAGCTCCTTCTCCTTGGCTAGCAAGGCCTTGCGCGCAGCCAGCCATTCGTCGCGAGACACGATTCGATGTTGCGGCATGGGTCGGTCTCCATCGGTTCGGGTTGAATGCGACATTCTTCGCCTGGGCAAGACACGAAACGTCTTCAGAATGGGGGCCGTCGGCCCGCCGGCATGGGGCGGGCAGTGGCGCATCCGCATGCCACCGCTGCCCGTTCCGCGCTTGATCGTTACGTTGATATCAACATAATTGGCCCATGTCAAACCGCAGAGAACTTCCCTACGAAATCACGCTGCAGGTGCGCGACGCCTGCCTGTGCCTCCATCTGCAGCGCGCGGCCCGCGTGGTGGCGCGGCGCTTCGACGAAGCGCTGCGGCCGCTGGGGATCACCAACGGCCAGTTCTCGCTGCTGATGTCGCTCAATCGCCCGGAGGCGCCGACCATCGGCAGCGTGGCGACCCTGCTGGCCATGGACCGGACGACGCTCACCGCCAACCTCAAGCCACTCGAACGTCGCGGCCTGGTGAAGGTGACGGTCGACAAGGCGGACAAGCGCAGCCGCCGTTTGACGCTGACCCCGGCCGGGCGGGCCTTGCTTGGCGCGGCCTTCCCGGTGTGGAAGCGGACGCACGCGGCGATCGAGCGTCTCCTCGCCCGGTCCAGCGCCGACGAGCTGCGCGCCGATTTGCGCGCGCTTTCCTGACCGGGTGTCAGACGACGCTTCGGGTGACGCTGCGGCCGAAAGCCGCAGACAGCGACGCCTCGGAATATCGTTGCCATGTGTGAAGAAGGGTGGGCTGTCAGATTCCTGACAGCATCCTGACAGCCGGGCCCGCTTTGATGGCGCGGAGATCGTCGACGCTCCGGTCGCAGTTCAGGGGCGTCACGAACCTCCACTGGCATTCACGCGCGGTACCTCATTGGCGGCGGGGAGGCCTACGCGCGGCGCAAGAGCGCCTTGCCTCGTTCGCGAGGAAGTCCCTGCGGCGCCGCAGGTGCGGGGCAAGTGACAACCCGGAAGCTCGATGAGGAACACATGTTCGACTTGAAAAGACGATTCCTGCTGCCGTTCGTGGCCGTGGCCGCGGCGGCGGCGATGACGGCGCCGTCGCAGGCGGCCGGAACGGTCGTGCACGTGACATTGTGGGACAAGGGTGCCGATGCCGCCATGCCGACCAATCTGGGCATGGACATGGGCGGCAAGATGTCGATGGCAACCATGGGCATCAAGGCCGCGCCCGATTCGATCAAGGCCGGCGAGGTCACCTTCGAGGTGAAGGACACCTCGAAGGACACGATCCACGAGATGATCGTCGCGCGGCTCGTCGATCCCGCCAAGCCGCTGCCCTACGTCGCCAACGAAAACCGCGTGGACGAGGACAGAGCCGGTGACCTGGGCGAGGTTTCCGAACTCGATCCGGGTTCTTCCGGCGCGCTCAAGCTCAAGCTCAAGCCCGGAACCTACATTCTCTATTGCAACGTGCCCGGCCATTACATGGCCGGCATGTGGACGCTGCTTCGAGTGAAGTGAAGCTCTTTGCCGCGCGCAGAGAACCCTCCGCGCCGCCGGGAGAGGAAAAGCGAGGCGCCGGGCTTGCAGGAGCCCGGCGCCTTTACCTCAACCTTGCAGTCGCCGGCCGAGACGCCTAATGCGGCCGGGCCGCGGCGGCCGCGTGACGGGCGGCGTCGCGCGACAGCAGCTTGAAGAACCCGCCGGGCAGCGCGGCACCGCCCTTCAGCGCGAGGTCGGAGAGCGACAGCATCCCGATCATCCGTTTCGACCGGTTCAGCACCGGCAGATGATGGATCTGCTTGCCGGTCATGAGCTGGATCGCATCTTCCACGCTCTGATCCTCGTAGCACCAGGTGATGCCGTTCGACATCACCTCGCGCGCCCTGGTCTTCGACGGGTCCATGCCGCCCGCGACGGCGCGGCAGACGATGTCGTGGTCGGTGATCATGCCGACGAGCCGGTCGTTTTCGCCGACCGGCAGGCAGCCGACCTCGTTGTCCTTCATCCGGCGTGCGGCTTCGCGCAGCGTCACGTCCGGCGCGATCCATTCCACTTTGCGGGTCATGCAGTCTTTTACGAGCATGGGTTCCTCTCCTGCCGGGGTTGGGCCGGCGGCGCGGAGCATCCCCCCTCAAAAGCCCGGCGACCGCACGGCGGAGGCCGATGAAGCGTCGCCGTTCTCGTGCGAGGGCGACCGGAAGGACTCTACGCCTGCTCCCATGTCGTTCAAGTTACAAACGCGCCGGCCCTCGATATCGCGTGATATTGCGATGCCGCGTGCGCTTTCCGTGGCGCGCGGTGCCCGTTCCGGTGGGCCAAGATCAAAAGCATTGTGCTCTTCGTGACATTTCTCTTCACTGAGGGCCCGCTGCGGCGGCGCGGCGTCGATCGCCCGTGGCCCGCGCCTTGTCCATGAGCATCCATCCCCAATCGCCGGAGGACTGCATGTCGCTGCAGGATTTCAAGGTTCTCGCCTTCGACGTGGTCGGCACGCTGATCGATTTCGAGCGCGGGATCATCGACTATGTGCGTGAGGTCCCGGGCGCCGACGCCTCCCGGCTCGGCGACGACGCTATTCTCGAGGCCTATCGCCGCTCGCGCAATTTCGCCGGCCGCGATGGCTATCCGGACGACCTCGTGCGCGGCTATGCGGCGATGGCGAAGGATCTGGGCCTGCCGACGGGGCCGGGCCTGGGCGAGGGTCTGCGCGATTCCGTGAGGGCCTGGCCGGCCTTTCCGGATTCGGCTGCGGCGCTCGAGCGGCTGCGCCGGCGCTTCAAGCTCGTGGCCATGACCAACGCGCAGCGCTGGGCGCTGGCCCACATGGAGAAGACGCTGGGCTGGCCGTTCCACGACACGGTCACCGTGGACGATGCGCGCGCCGAGAAGCCCGACCCGCAGTTCTTCGCCTTCGCCCGCGGCCGGCTGAGCGCGCAAGGCTACAGGCTCGAGGACATCCTGCATGTGGCGCAGAGCCAGTATCACGATATCGGCGTGGCCCGGAAGCTCGGCTACACGGTGTGCTGGATCGAGCGGCGCCGTGGCATGAAGGGTTTCGGCGGCACGCAGGTGGTGCCCGAGCTGACCAGGCCCGACTATCACTTCGCGACCCTGGCCCAGCTCGCCGACGCGGTCGAAGCCGAGAGCCGGGTAGGCTGAACCGGCGCGACCCGAGCGCCGGGCCTTTGCGGGCCCGGCGTCGTCTGCTGCGGGTCTCGATCTGCCTACGACCGGCGGCTTGCGCTCAGCCTTGCGGCTGCGGCTCGGGGCCTTCGGGCGCGGGCCCTTGCGGACGCCGGCCGCGCTCGGCCATGAACTGATCGAACTCGGCCTTGTCCTTGGCCTGGCGCAGCCGGTCGAGGAATTCCATGAATTCCTTCTGCTCCTCCTCGAGCCGGCGCAAGGTCTCGGCGCGATATTCGTCGAAGGCACTGTTGCCGCTCATTTCCGTGCGCCGCCAGCCCGGTCCGCCGCAGGGCCCGTACCAGCGGCCGCGCGCTCTGCGCATCTCCTCCTCGCCGCCTCGCTTCCAGCGTCCCATGCGTCCGCTCCAGATGAGATAGGCCAGGATCGCCAAGCCGATCGGCCAGAACAGGATGAAGCCCAGGACCATCACGCCGATCCAGGCCGGCTTGCCGATGTCGTCGAGCCTCGCTGCGATGTCCATGGCTGCGTGCCCCATGTAAATGTTAATGACATTTACATCCTGCCAGCCACCGCTATGGCTGTCAAGACAGCGCGAATGTCTTGGATTCGCTCAACGATTTCGAGCGCTGCCGCCTTCGCCCCCGAGTCCCAGCCCCTGCAAATAGATCAGCACCGCGGCCTCGAGCAGATCCTCGGGCGTCATCGGCAGTTTGCGCCGGCCCGCATCGCCGCGCGCGAAGAGCGAAGCGATGCCGTGCGAGAGCGCCCAGATGTGGAGCGCCATCATCAAGGCGGGCGGGCGGCCCGCTTTCGGCAGTGTCTCGCACAGCGTTTCCGAGGCCTTGCGCAGGATCGCGAAGGCGCGATCGCCCGCCTGACGCAACTCGGGATGATCCTCGAGCGGGATGCCGGCCTCGAACATCGCCGAGTAATAGGCGGGCTCGGCGCGCGCGAAGGCGAGATAGGCTTTCCCGACATTGCCGAAGGCGGTGAAGATGTCGGGGCGGCCTTCGTTCCAGGCGGCGGCGAGAAAGGCCTCGAACCGCTCGAAGCCTTGGCGCGCCACGTCGGCCATGAGCGCGTCGCGGTCGCGGAAATGGCGATAGGGTGCGGCCGGGCTGACGCCGGCCGATCGCGCCGCTTCGGCGAAGGTGAAGCCGGCAGGGCCTTTCGCGGCGATCAGATCGAGTGCCGCCTGGATCAACGCCGCACGCAGATTGCCGTGGTGATAGCCGCGCCGCCCCGCGCCATGCCTTTCCTTGGACCAGCTCATGTAAAAAGCTCTTACATGAGTTCCGGTCCCGCGGCAGCCGAAATGTTGCGCCAGCGCAAGCCCGAGACGCGCTTGATTCCGATCAAGGAGCCGGGCCCGCCGCCCCGGCTAGGCTAAAAGCTTAAGGCCGGATAGCCAGGAGGAACGCCGAAGGCCGCGGGGGTCGGAGCCGGGGCCGAGCGTCGAAGGATCTCGGTATGCCTTTCTCTCTCTATGCGTTCATCTGGAAGGTGAGCGGCAGGGCCCAGCTGGTCGTGTGCCTGCTGTCGAGCCTGCTGATCCCGCTGGCGATGGTGCCGCTGGAGCTGCAACGGCGCATCGTCAACGACGCCGTCAGCGGCGGCGATACACGTCTGCTGGTCGTGCTGGGCCTGATCTATCTCGCCACCATCGTGACACAGCAGACGATCAAGTACGGGCTCAATCTCTCGCGCGGGATGGTGATCGAGGATGTCACGCGGCGCCTGCGCAACCTGATCCATCTGAGCATGGAAGCCGAGGCCGAGCGCGGCGCAGCTCCCGTCCGCACCCCGGTTCACAATCACGTCTCGCAGGACCGGGGCTCGGTCGTCTCCATGGTCGCCGCCGAGGCGGAGGATGTCGGCGGCTTCGTCGGCGACAGCATCTCGGTGCCGCTGGTGCAGGGCGGCACCATTCTCGCCGTGCTGGGCTATCTCGCCTGGGTCGATATCCGCATCGCCAGCTTCGCCGTGCTGCTCTATTTCCCGCAGTACGTCATCGTCCGGGAAGTGCAGGCCGTCATCAACCGGCTGGCCCGCGGCCATGCCAAGGTGGTGCGCCGGCTCGGCCAGGAGATCGTGGCCGGCGCCGGCGGACGGCGCGCCTCGCGGCGCTTCGAGCAGCTCGTCGACAGCGCCTACGCCTTGCGCATGCGCATCTATCGCCGAAAATTTCTGCTGACCTATCTGGGCAACTTTCTCGATGCGATCGGGCCGCTGATCGTGCTGACCGTCGGCGGCTGGTTCGTGATCCGGGGCGAGACGGCCGTCTCCACGCTGGTCGTGTTCATCTCGGGCTTCCAGAAGGTGTCCGATCCGTGGGACCAGCTCATCAATTTCTACCGCACGGCCCAGACCACGCAGACGAAATACCGCCTGATCGTGCAAACGCTCCAGCAGACGGAGCAACGCTAGCCTAGCCGAACTCGGGGGCCGAGGGTGATGGAATACGCACAGTTCACTCCGAGCGAAAAAAGCGCTGGCTCGAGCGCGGGAGCCATGTTGTGCCGGGCTTCTACGACGAAATCCCTTGGTCGACCCATTCTGCTGTTAGGGGGACTGGAATAATGGGCACAGAGAAGATCACGCTGGAACAGTGGGCAGAATGCCACCAAGCGCGAAGTGATTCATCCCATCTCGGCGTGCCTCGGCAGGGGCATGATCCGGGTTTCGGCTGCCACTGTCATCAAGATGGAGCTGGATAACAGATGCGCTCATCGCGCCAAGCTTGTCGTTTAGTCAATAAAAGGAAGCACAGCAGAATACACCAACTTCGTTAAGCCGTCAGGTTGCGAACATAATCGTCCGAATGGCCGCCCCTAGGAGTTCGTCATTCGGTCACGGCATTCTCCAGGGCACCCGTATTCTTTAAATTAGAGATCGCGAGGATCAATTGGGCGACGTGGCGAGGATCAAAACCCACGAACATCTTTGGTGAAACCCTTTGCGCTGCCAGTGTTCGTGGATGCTCGCTTTCAGGGGCATGATGATAAGGGCGCGCCGCTGCAATTTCTGCTAGGCTGCTCGTACAAAGAGCCGGTTGCTCGGTCGTCGGATCGGGCCCGGCCTTTCCCGACCGCCGCATCATCCTCCCGCCGGACCGCCGCCCTCGCCGCCATGGCCCTCGCCGACCGCCGCTCCTTGAAGGCCATCGCGTCGCTCTCGGCCGGCGTCCTGGTCTTCTCGCTGCAGGATGTCATCATCAAGACGGTCAGCGGCAGCTATCCGGTCCACGAGGTCGTGGCCATCCGCTGCATCGTGGCGCTGCCGCTGCTGCTGGCGATCCTGCACCGGCAGGGCGGCATGAGGGGCGTGCTTTCGCCGCGCATGGGCTGGCTCGCGCTGCGCGGCGCCATCCTGATCGTCGCCTACACCACCTACTACCTGGCGCTTCCGGTGCTGCCGCTGGCGAGCGTGGTGGCGCTCTATTTCACGGTGCCGCTGTTCGTGACGGCGATGGCGGGCCCTTTCCTCGGCGAGAAGATCGGCCTCCATCGCTGGGCCGCGACGCTGGCGGGGTTCGGCGGCGTGATCGTCATGATGCGCCCCACGGGCGGCCTGTTCGATCTCGCCGCCCTGCTGCCGGTCGTCGCGGCCATGACCTATGGCGCGGCCCAGCTCATGGCGCGCCGCCTCGGCGCCACCGACAGCGCCCCCGTCATGGCCTTCTACCAGAATCTGATGTTCCTGATCGGCGCGCTCGCCATGGCCGCCCTGTTCAGCGATAGCGCGCCGGCCGAGGACGGCAGCGGCAGCCTGGCGTTTCTCACCCGATCCTGGTCCTGGCCCGGCACCCGCGACCTGCTGCTGATGGCGGCCTGCGGCCCCATCGCCGCCGCGGGCATGGTGCTGCTGACGCAGGCCTATCGCCTGGCCGAGGCCAACCTCGTCGCCTCCTTCGAATATACGGGGCTGATCTGGGCCAGCCTGTGGGGCTTCTCCCTGTGGGGCGAGATTCCGGGCGCGAGCACGCTGGCGGGCGCCGCCCTCATCGTCGGGGCCGGGCTCTATGTGCTCTATGGCGGGCGGGCCCGACGCGCCCTGCCCGTGGAAGGCGAGATCCGCACCGAGCGCGTCTGATCGGCCCGGCGGCATCCCGTCCGCCCGCGACATAGCCGAAGAGATTGCTAGACTGAGGCGCGCCCGCCGCGGCCCGGAGATTACGGATGCCCGACGACCAACGCGCCGCCCTCGCCTTTCTCGCCGATCCGGCGAGCTACGGCCTGCCGCCCGGCACCAGGATCGAGCGCATCGACACCCATTGCGCTGCCGTGTTCCTGGCCGGCGAGCGCGCCTTGAAGCTCAAGCGCGCGGTGCGCTTTCCCTATCTCGACTTCTCGACCATGGATTTGCGCGAGCGTTTCTGCCGCGCCGAGCTCGCGATCAACCGGCGCACCGCGCCCGATCTCTATCTCGGCGTGCGCGCGCTGACGCGCGAGCCCGATGGCCGCCTCGCCTTCGACGGCCGCGGCGAGACCGTCGACTGGGTGCTGGAGATGCGCCGCTTCGACCAGGACGCCCTCTTCGACCGCATGGCCGAAGCCGGGCGCCTGACGCCGGCCCTGATGCGCGATCTGGCGGATGCGATCCGGCGCTTCCACGACGCGGCCGAGCCCGTGCCCGGCTTCGGCGGGCGCGAGGGCTTCGCGCATGTGCTGGCCGGCAATCTCGCCGAGCTCGACCGCGCCGCCGCCGAGGGCATCCTCGATGCAGCCGCGGTCGAGGCGGTCGCGAGAGAAAGCGAGGCGGCGCTCGCGCGCCTCGGGCCTCTGCTCGATCGCCGGCGCGACGCGGGCCTGGTGCGGCGCTGCCACGGCGATCTTCACTTGCGCAACATCTGCCTCATCGACGGGCGCCCGACGCTGTTCGATGCCGTGGAGTTCTCGGAGGAGCTGGCCACGATCGATCCGCTCTACGATCTCGCCTTCCTGCTGATGGATCTCGAGCATCGGCGCCTGAGGCCGCTCGGCAACCTCGTTGTCAACCGCTATCTCGATCGCGCGGTCGAGGACGCCGGCGCAATGGAGGCCCTCGCCGCCCTGCCGCTTTTCATGGCGACGCGCGCGGCCATCCGCGCCCATGTGAGCGCGACCGCGGCGCGCATGCAGCCGGACGAAGCCGCGGCCGCGCGGGCTTGCGCCGAGGCACGCCTCTATCTCGATCTGGCTCGCCGCCTGCTGAAGCCGTCGCCCCCGCGCCTGGTCGCTATCGGCGGCCTGTCGGGAACCGGGAAGTCGACCCTCGCCTATGCGCTGGCACCGGCACTGGGTGCCGCCCCCGGCGCGCGGGTGCTGCGCAGCGACGTGATGCGAAAGCGGATCATGGGCGTGGAGCCCGAGACGCGTCTGCCGCAGGAGGGTTACAGCGCCGAGGTGACGGCGCGGGTCTATGAGACGATCCGCACCGGGACCGCAGCGGCGCTGGCGGCAGGCGCCGCCGTCGTTGCCGACGCCGTGTTCGGCCGGCCGGAGGAGCGCCATGCGATCGAGGCCGTGGCCAAGGCCGCGAGCCTGCCGTTCGACGGGCTTTGGCTCGAGGCGCCGCCGGCCACGCTGGAGGCGCGGGTAAGGAGCCGGCGCGCCGACGCCTCCGACGCCGACGCCGCGGTGGTGCGTCGCCAGCTCGAGCAGCCCACGGGCGCGATCACATGGCGCCGGATCGACGCCGGCGGCGAGGCCGGCCAGACCGAGGCGGCGGCGCGCGAAGCACTCGGGCTCGCGAATGACGGATGAGATCCCGCGGGCGGACTGGACAGGAGGCGGGGCGGAGTGATCTCGTGGGGGTCCCCGTGACGAACACGTCACCCGCATGGGAGGCCGGTCCTTGCGCGCTTCATCGGTTCTGATCGTTTCGCTCCTGCTCGGCCTTGCCGGCGTGCCGGCCCATGCGGACGAGGGCCTCGCCGCGAAAGGCCAAGCGCTCGCCAGGCAATATTGCTCGGGCTGCCATCGCGTGAGCGAGAAGCAGGCGATCCCGCCGCCCGTCATGGTCGAGACCGAGACCGGCAGCGAGACGGTGAAGGCGCCGAGCTTCTGGATCGCGGCGCATCAGGAGGGGCGCGACGAGGCCTATTTCCGCGGCTATCTGCACAATCCGCGCTATCCCATGCCCGAACAGCCGCTCGAGCAGGGCGAGCTCGACGCCATCGTCGCCTATCTGCTGTCGCTCGGGAGCCAGGCCGGCGCCGGGTGGTGAATTGGCGGACGCGATGCGATTCCCGCCGAGCGCCGCACCGATGGGCTTTGTTCCAGCCCCTTATCGATTGCCGGCGAATCCCGTCCCGCGGGCCCTGCACGTGGGTTGTGCCTCAATCGTCCTCCGCCCTGCGCGCGGCGGCCGCAGGGCTGCGTCGCGTGGCGCGCAGGCGGCGCGGCTTCGATAGGTGGCGTTTCGCGCGGCCGTCGAACCGGCGCCGGAACTCCTCGAGCCGGCGCAGCGCCGCATCGAAGGCGTCGCGGATCGCGACATGCGCGTCCTCGTGCGCGTGATCGAGCGGCGGGTTGCGGTTCACCGGAATGGAGCCGCGCGGCATCTCGAGGCGAAGATTGACCGCGTAGAGCTTGCCTTGCTGCCGGCGGCGATTGGGCGCGGCGATGACCACATGGCAAGCGATCAGCCGGTCGCGGCCGAGCTTCAGCAGCTTGGCGGCGCGCCGGCGCACGGCCATCTCGAGCGAGGGTGACGGCGCGAGGTTGCGGTAGCTGATGGTGAGGGACGGGGCTTCGTTCATGGAGGGCCTCTCTTCTGCCAGATCTGCCAGAACGTTCGGGAACCGCCAGCGATCGCATCGCCCTAGCGCCGGCCGCACGGAGATCGATCGCGGCGGCCGCGGCGAGGCGGCGGCGCAGCCTCTCAGCCGCGGCGCTCCTCTTCCTCGGTGATCTCGTTGGCGGCGAGGATATCGCAGAGCTGCGCCACCCGCCCTTTGGGCGCGCGCTCGGTCACTTGCGGAAGCTCCTCGTTCTCGTTGAGCCAGGTGAAGGCCTCCAGCAGCTCGGCGGCGGTGGCGCCGGTGGCGATGATCTCGGCGATGCGGCCATCGTCCAGCTCGCCGACGATGGAATGGATTTCTTCGCGTGTCAGGCGCGTCATGGCATCTCCCCTGTGCAAGTCCCCTGGCGATCGTCCTCTATGGAATTACATGGTTGCGGCCAGCAGGCGCTTCAACTCTGCCAAAGGCCGCGTGTTGAGCACGTTCGCGGGCTCGAGCCAGCCGCGGCGCGCCTGGCCGACGCCGAAACGCAGATTGGCGAAGTCGCTCGGGCGGTGCGCATCGGAGCCGATGGCGACCAGCACGCCGGCTTCCTTGGCCGCGCGGGCATAGACCTCCGTGAGGTCGAGCCGCTCGGGCTGGGCATTGAGCTCCAGGAAGCAGCCACGCTGGCGCGCCTGCTCGATCACGCGCGCCATGTCGAAACGCATGGCCTCGCGGCTGCCCAAAAGCCGTCCCTCGGGATGGGCCAGGATCGAGAAATGCGGATGCTCCATGGCGCGCAGGAGGCGTGCGGTCTGTTTCTCCGGCGGCAGATTGAAGGCGCCGTGAACGGCGCCGATCACGAGATCGAGCTGCTTCAGGATCGTGTCCGGCAGGTCGAGCTCGCCGTTCTCGAGGATGTCCACCTCGATGCCCTTGAGCAGGCGAACGCCCTTGAGTTTCTCGTTGAGCCGGTCGATCTCGTCGATCTGCCGGCCGAGCCGGCGCGCATCGAGCCCGTGCGCGATGCCGAGCCGGCGCGAGTGCTCGGTGACGGCGAGATAGGAAAGACCGTGGCGGCGTGCCGCCTCGGCCATCTCCGCGATGGTCGCCTGGCCGTCGCTGGCCTTGCTGTGGCAATGGAGATCGCCCTTGAGGTCGCCGAGCTCGACCAACGTCGGCAGCGGGCCCTTGCGCGCGGCCTCGACCTCGCCCTGGTCCTCGCGCAGCTCGGGCGGGATGAAGCGCAAGCCCACGGCGCGGTAGACCGATTCTTCGCTTTCTCCCGCCACCGCGCGATCGCCCTTGAACACGCCGTACTCGTTGATCTTGAGGCCGCGCGCCTGGGCGATCTTGCGGATCGCGATATTGTGCGCCTTGCTGCCGGTGAAATAGACCAGCGCCGCGCCGTAGCTTTCCGTCGGCACCACCCGCAAATCGACCTGCAGCCCGCTCGCCAGGACCACGGTCGCGCGCGTCGGTCCTTTGGCCAGGACCTTGGCGACACGATCATAGGCCACGAAGCGTTCGATCACCGGCGCGGAGTCGCGCGCCGTCGCGAGGATGTCGAGATCGCCCACCGTCTCGCGGGCGCGCCGATAGCTGCCGGCGACGACGCAGCGGCCGAGCCCGGCGGCACCCTCGAGATGCTTGACCAGCGCCTCGGCTTCGGGGGTCGCCGCTGCCAGCAGCAGGCGGCGCGGCTTGACGGTTTCCTTCTTGGCCGCTCCCGCGATGCCGGCGATCGACTTGGCGCCGAAGCCCGGCAGGCCTTCGAGCTTGCCGGCCGCAGCCGCGCGCTCGAGCCCCGCCAGCGAGGCGATGCCGAGCTTGTCGTGCAGCAGCTTGGCGCGCTTGGGCCCGATGCCCGGCACGCGCAGCAATTCGACCAGCCCCGCCGGCCGTTCGCCATGCAGCCGGTCGAGCATGGCCGAATGGCCGGTCTCCACGATCTCCGCGATCTTGCCGGCGAGATCCTCGCCGATGCCCGGCAGCTCGGTCAGATCCCGGCCCTCGGCGAGCAGATCCGCCGCCGGCCGATCGAGGCCCCTGAGCGTGCGCGCCGCCTGGCGATAGGCGCGCACGCGGAACGGATTGGCGCTCTCGATCTCGAGCAGATCGGCGATCTCGTCGAAGAGCGCGGCGATTTCGTCGTTGCGCGGCGGGGGGCCCTTGCGTCGCACGCGTGGCGACGATTTGCCCGCGCCGCGGCTCGGCACCTTGCGCTTAATGCCGCGGGTCATGCTCGCTGCTTCGCTGCCTCAATGCACGAAACCCTACCGCTGTCTCTCTCTCCTTGCCGAAGGGCCGAGAATCGAGAACCCGCCGAAATCGCCCATTATCGTCCCGATCTTTCCGCAGAAAAGGCTTCGGCGATCCTGCAATTGACCGGGATCATCGCGCGCGAAAATGCCAGCGCACCACCATCTTCAACGGCGCCGCATAATCTTCCATCCCGGCGAGCTGGATCGTCTTCTCGCCGCTCTGATCCGCATAAGCGCCGGTGAGCGGCAGGCCGACGAATTTCAAGGCCTCCTCGTATTCGCCGTAGGCGTTCGGAAGGAAGGCGAGCCGAGCGGTTTTCGTCCCCTCCTGCGTCGTCTCTTCGACGGCGACCTGGATCGCCGGCAGCGTCAGCATGACGCTGATCAAATCCTTGGCCGTATCGACCTCGACGACCGGCGCGCCGATCGCACCGGGGTCGGCCGCATCGATCGCGTGGCTGCCCTTGCGGCTGCGGGTCGAGGTGCAGATGTTATCGGTCTGATAACAGAGAGGGTCATAAACGACGTCCTTGCGCCACTCCTCGAGTTTGACGTCGCCGCCCAAGGGCGCCGCCGAATTGCCAGCCGGCCGCCACGGCTGGTAGCGAGGCGGGCTCGCCGCGTCGAAGGCCTGTGCCGAGGCGGCGAGTGCGCCGACGCCCTGGCCCATGGCCTGCAGCTGGCCCTGCATCCCCGGCTGCTGCGCCATCCGCATGACGAGGTTCTGTATGCAAGCTTCGTCGTCGCCGCAGGCTTCCACGGCCTGCTGCATCTCCTGCATCAGGGCGGCATTGTCGGTGGCGACCTGGGCGCCTTGGGCATTGAGCGCCGCCGCCCCCGCCTCGACCTCGGCCTGATGCGCCGGGTCGCTCATACCGAATTTCTGCAACGGCTGGGCCTGAAGCTCATAGCTCGTCTCGAGGCGGCGCATGACACGCCACTCGGTCGAGTCCGTGCTGTTGATCTTGCCCGCATGCGTCCCCTCGATCGCGATCTCGATCTCGAGGATGGCGCTTCGGCCGGGTTCGGCCGGCGTCTGCGCCGCCGATGCGGCACCCGGCCAGATGAAGGCCGCGACGAGCCATAGCGCAACCAGCAGCAACCGCCCCATGAGACTTTCCTCCCCCTCGGGCTTGGACCCACGAACCCAAGAATAAACTAGCACGGCGAGCGGAATCCTTCTCTTGACTCAAGTCAACGCGGCGCAATGGGCCGAGTGGCAGTCTTTTCCCGCTCCTCCCCCGAGACACTTTTCGGCGCGCCGACCGCGAGGCGCGCTAAGATCGGCCCGGCAGACCAGGAGAAAGGCGGCTCCCGATGCCGCAACCCAGGACATGAGCCCCGCTCGCACCCCGTCCCAACCGCGGCGCTGGTCGCATTTCCCGCACGGCGCCGACGTCGGGCTCATCGGCGAGGGGCCGACGCGCGAGGCCGCGTTCGCGGCTTGCGCCGAGGCCATGACCGCCGCGATCTGCGATCCGGGGGCGGTGGCGCCGACGCAGGCCGTGACGATCGTTTGCGAGGCGGCCGACGACGAGCTGTTGCTCTATGCTTTCCTCAACGCGCTGGTGTTCGAGATGGCGACGCGGCGCATGCTGTTCGGCCGCGCCGACGTGAAGATCTCCGATGCCGGCGGGCAGCATCGCAAGCTCGATGCCACCCTCTGGGGCGAGCCGGTCGAGCCCGCCCGCCATCAGCCCGCGGTCGAGGTCAAGGGCGCCACCATGACGATGCTGCGCGTGGCGCGCCTGCCCGACGGAGGCTGGCAAGCGCGCTGCGTCGTCGACGTGTAAGAGGCATAGCCCATGGATCTCGGTCGCTTCACCCAGCTCTCGGAAACCGAATGGCGCGTCGAACCCATCGGCGAGATGCGCGTGCCCGCCGTGCTCTATGCGACGCCTGCGCTGGTGCGCGAGATGGACGAGAAGGTGTTCGAGCAGATGACCAACGTCGCCATGCTGCCCGGCATCGTCGGCGCCTCCTACGTCATGCCCGACGCGCATTGGGGCTACGGTTTTCCGATCGGCGGCGTGGCCGCCTTCGCTGCCGAGGAAGGGGGCGTGATCTCGGCCGGGGGCGTCGGGTTCGACATCTCCTGCGGCGTCAGGACCCTGACGACCGGCCTGCGCACGGCCGACATCGAGCCGGTCAAGTCGCTGCTCGCGGATTCGCTCGCCCGCGACATCCCGGCCGGGCTGGGAAGCACCGGCGCCATCCATCTCGACCCGCCGGAGATGGAGGCCATGCTTCAAGGCGGGGCCGAATGGGCCGTGGCACGCGGTTGGGGGCTGGCCGTCGATCTCGAGCGCATCGAGGAACGCGGCCGGATGGCCGGTGCCGATCCCTCGCGCGTCTCCGCCTATGCGCGCAAGCGCCAGGAGGACGAGATCGGCACGCTGGGATCCGGGAACCACTATCTCGAGGTGCAGCGCGTCGCCGCGATCTACGACGCCGAGGCGGCGCGCATCTTCGGCCTCGCCGAGGACGATATCGTCGTGTCGATCCATTGCGGCTCGCGGGGCTTGGGCCATCAGATCGGCACCGAGTACCTGGCCCAGATGCTCGGCGCCGCCGCGGCCCACGGCATCAAGCTGCCGGACCGCGAGCTGGCTTGCGCGCCGATCGCGTCTGATGTCGGGCAGGCCTATCTCGGCGCCATGCGCGCGGCCATCAATTGCGCGCTGGCCAATCGCCAGATCCTGACGCATCTGGCGCGCCAGACCTTCGCGCGCCGCCTGCCCACGGCCGACCTCGAGCTCCTCTACGACGTCTCGCACAACACCTGCAAGGAGGAGACGCACGAGGTCGACGGGCGCGAGCGCCGCCTGTTCGTGCACCGCAAGGGCGCCACCCGCGCCTTCGGGCCCGGCCATCCCGACCTCCCCGAAGCGCTGCGGAGCGTGGGCCAGCCGGTCCTGATCGGCGGCAGCATGGGCACCTATTCCTACGTGCTGGCCGGCGGCGCCAGGAGCGCCGCCGAGGGCGGCGAGCGCGAGGCCGAGCGCGCTTTCTCCTCCGCCTGCCACGGCGCCGGGCGCGCCATGAGCCGCCACCAGGCGCTCAAACAGTGGCGCGGCCGGGCAGTGGTGGAGGAGCTGGCCGAGCGCGGCATCCTGATCCGCAGCCCTTCCTGGCGCGGTGTCGCCGAGGAGGCACCCGGCGCCTACAAGGACGTGACCGCCGTGGTCGAGGCGGCGGAAAAAGCCGGCCTCGCGCGGCGCGTCGCGCGCCTGGACCCGCTGGTCTGCATCAAGGGATGATGTCCGTGAAGGAACGCTGGATCGACGATGGGCGTTCTCCCACCTTCGCGATGCTCGCCTCTGCCGGCGTGAAGGCGGTGGGACGCGCTCGCGCTCATGCAGATATCCCCGCATGCTGAGGAGGTGACGGCCGACATGGACGAGTCTGCCGCCCTCGGCGCCGATCTTCTCGCCGGTATCGATCCGCGCTCGAGCCTGCTGCTGACCGATCTCTATCAGTTCAGCATGATCGAGGCCTATCTCGCATCCGGCCAAACCGACACGGCCGTGTTCGAATTCTTCGTCCGCAAGCTGCCGGAGCGCCGCGGCTTCCTGATCGCCGCCGGCCTGGCCCAGGCGCTCGACTGGCTCGAGAATCTTCGCGCGCAGCCGGCCGAGCTCGATTGGCTGAAGCGCAGCGGTCGCTTCAGCCGGCGGCTGATCGATTATCTGGCGAACTTGCGTTTCGAAGGCGAGGTCGATGCCATTGCCGAGGGAACGGTCGTGTTCGGCAACGAGCCGCTGTTGCGGGTGGTGGCGCCGTTGCCGGTGGCCCAGCTGGTCGAGACGCGGCTCATCAACATTCTGCATTATCAGACGCTGATCGCCGCCAAGGCCGCGCGCCTGGCCCTCGCGGCCCCCGGCAAGCTGCTGGTCGATTTCGGCTTGCGGCGCGCGCACGGCGCCGATGCGGGCCTGATGGCGGCGCGCGCCGCCTATATCGCGGGCTTCGCCGGCACCGCCACCGTGCTGGCCGAGCCCGTCTTCGGCATCCCGATCTACGGCACCATGGCCCATTCCTTCATCCAGGTGCATGACGACGAGACGCAAGCCTTCGAGGCCTTCGCGCACGCCCATCGCCGCAACATCACGCTCCTGATCGATACCTACGACACCGCGGCTGCGGCGCACCGGGTGGTGGCGCTGGTGCCCCGGCTTGCCGCCGCCGGGATCGGGGTCACGGGCGTGCGCATCGATTCGGGCGACCTCCTCGCGCTCTCGCGCCAGGTGCGCGAGATTCTCGATCGGGGCGGGCTCGGGCATGTGGGCATCTTCGCCAGCGGCGGGCTCGACGAGGACAACATCCTGGCGATGGAGCGCGCGCAGGCGCCCATCGCCGGCTACGGCATCGGCACCAGCCTCACCACCTCGAGCGACGCGGCGGCACTCGATTGCGCCTACAAGCTCCAGGAATATGCGGGGCTCGCAAGGCGCAAGCGCTCGACCGGCAAGGCGACCTGGCCGGGGCGCAAGCAGGTCTGGCGGCGCAAAGGCGCCGATGGCCGGTTCGAGCGCGATCTGATCGCGCGCGAGGGCGAATTGCTCGACCCCGCCTGGCGGGAAGCCGAGCCGCTCATGGCACCCGTCATGCGCAAGGGCCGGCGGCTGGCGCCCGACCCCGGCCTCGCTGCGATCCGCGAGCGGGCGGCGGCCCAGTTGGGCAGCCTGCCCGAGCCTTTGCGCCGGCTCGAGCCCGACGCCCTCTATCCGGTCGCGGTCTCGCCCGGGCTCGAGGCGCTGGCGGCCGAGGTGGACCGCCGGCTGGGAATCGGGAAGGGAGGCTGAATCATGCTGTTCGCCGATCGCACCGATGCGGGCCGTCAGCTGGCCGCGGCGCTGCGTCGCTTCAAGGACCAGAATCCCGTGGTGCTGGCCCTGCCGCGCGGCGGCGTCACCGTCGGCTTCGAGATCGCCGTGGCGCTCGGCTGCCCGCTCGATCTGCTGCTGGTGCGCAAGATCGGCGCGCCGATGCAACCCGAGCTGGCGGTGGGCGCGGTGGTGGACGGGCCCGAGCCGCAGATCGTGACCAACGAGGACGTGCTGGCGGCGCTCGATCTGCCGAAGGATTATGTCGAGCGGGCGGCCCAGCGCGAGCTCGTCGAGATCCAGCGCCGGCGCGATCTCTATCTCAAGGGCCGGGAGCGCCCGGTCCTTGCCGGGGCCACCGCCATCGTGGTGGATGACGGGATCGCCACCGGCGCCACGGCACGCGCGGCGCTGCGGGCCGCGAGGCGGCAGCGCACGCGCCGGTTGGTGCTGGCCGTGCCGGTGGCGCCGCCCGAGACCGTGGCCGAGCTCAAGGCGGAATGCGACGAGATCGTCTGCCTGGCGCAGCCGGAAGCCTTCGGCGCCATCGGCTTCTTCTATGCCGAGTTCCATCAGCTCGACGACGCCGAAGTGATCCGCCTCCTCGACGAGGCGGCGAAGCGGCGGGCCAAGCCTTGAGGCTGCGCTCTGGTTCGGCGCCTTCTCCTCTGACTTGAGGCGCGCGATGAGCACCCCCTCCCTACCCTCCCCCGTCAAGGCAGGGGTATCGCATGTGACGCCCTCATCCTTCGAGACGGCCGCTTCGCGGCCTCCTCAGGACGAGGGGGTCTCACGAAATCTCGCGGATTTCCTCACGCCTCGCGGAGGGCCGAAGGCCCGTCTCGAAGGGGGAGGGGTATCGGCTCGTTATTCGACGCCGCGCCGCGCTCAGAGATCGGGATCGACCAGGCGGCGCAGCCGGAGGCTCGCGGTCAGCGCGAAGCGCAGCAGAACCGCCTTGCGCCGGCTGGCGTTGAGCGCGGCCGCGGTACTCTCGCGCAGGATCTCGGCGCCATAGGCGTCGGCGACGATCAGGCCGCATTCGTCGGGCAGCAGCTCTTGCGGGAAATCCATCGGCACCGCGAAATAGAAATAGTCGCAGAATTCGCGATATTCCGGCCATTTCTCGTCCGACAGGAAATCGGCGGGCGAGCTCTTGATCTCGACGATCACGGTCTCGCCGCGCTCGTTCACGCCGATCACGTCGGCGCGCCGGCCGTTGGCGAGCGAGAACTCGGCGAGCGTGCCGTAGCCGAGATGTTCGAGAAAGCGGCTTACGCCGCGCGCGAGCTTGAGCGCGATGTCGGGATCGTCGAGAGCCATGGCGATGCCCGACTCTGCCCGAGGCGGCGCGTCCTTGTCCATGGCGCGCCGCAGACGGCAAGGAAAGATCGGGCGTGACATCCGTCCGCGAAAATCGGTAGTAGAGGGGTCGGCGGGATGGACCGAGTGCTCGCCCCGCGAGCCTCTCACCCCGCAAGTTTCTCTCTCGACCGCCAGCGGAGACGGACCCGCAGTTGAGAAACGGGGACCTCAAAGGAGAACGCCTGTCGGCGAGCTCGGCCGAGCCGGCGACGCCGCCAACGACGTTCATGTCACGCGCCCGCCCCTCGCCCCTGCGCCGCCTGTTCCGCTGGGTCTTGCGGCTGGCGGCGAGCTTCCTGCTGTTCTCGGTGGCGCTCACGATCGTCTACAGCGTGGTGCCGCCGCCCGCCACCGTCCTGATGATCCAGGGGCTCTTGCGCGGCGACGGCTTGGCCAAGGACTGGGAGCCGATCGAGGCCATCTCGCCCCATCTGATCCGCAGCGTCATCGCGGCCGAGGATGCGCGCTTCTGCGAGCATAGCGGCTTCGACTGGGAGGCCATCGCCAAGGCCTGGCGCAGCATCGAGCGGGGCTCGAGCCGGCTTCGCGGCGGCTCCACCATCTCCAACCAGACCGCCAAGAACGTGTTCCTGTGGCCGGCGCGCAACTGGATCCGCAAGGGGCTCGAGGCCTACTTCACCGTGCTGATCGAGCTCATCTGGGGCAAGCAGCGCATCATGGAGGTCTATCTCAACGTGATCGAGTTCGGCCCCGGCGTCTATGGCGCCGAAGCCGCCTCGCAGCGCTTCTTCGGCAAGAGCGCTGCCGATCTCACGCGGCGCGAGGCGGCCCTGCTCGCAGCCGTGCTGCCCGATCCCGAACACTGGTCGGCCGCCAACCCCGGCCCCTATGTCCGCAGCCGCACCGCGACAATCATGGTCCGCGCCAATGACGCGCCCGACGCGGGTGCCGCCGTCTGTCCGCCCGGCTCCGGACATTTCTGACCCCGCCGTCCATCCCTCGAGGTCGAGACGCGACGGCTGAGCCTTTCCCTCACCAGCGGAGGGCACGGGCACGATCGTTCGCATCTGGCATGACGCCACACCGATCGCCGAGGCCCGACCCGAGGATCGCAAGAAACGGCCTCATGCTAAGCTTCTCGAAGCATGAGGCCGGCCTCGCCCTTCGACAGGCCCAGGGTGAGGTGGGCGGCTAGATTGCAGGACCTATCGCGATGCCGCCGCGGCGCGCGTGGGCGCCGGCTCGCTCTGCGGCATGCGGCGCAGCATGTCCTCGAAATAGGCGATCGTCTTCTTCAAGCCTTCGCGCAAGGGCACGGTCGGCTCCCAGCCGAGCCGCTCGCGCGCCAGCGTGATGTCGGGGCGGCGCTGCTGCGGGTCGTCGGGCGGCAGCGGCTGGAATTGGAGCTTCGACTTGGAGCCGGTGAGATCGATCACCATCTCGGCCAGCTCGCGGATGGTGAACTCGCCGGGATTGCCGAGATTGATCGGTCCGGTGAGATCGTCGGGTGCGGCCATCAGCCGGACGAAGCCCTCGATCAGGTCGTCGACATAGCAGAAGGCGCGGGTCTGCTTGCCTTCGCCGAAGATGGTGATGGGCTCGCCCTTGAGCGCCTGCATCACGAAGTTCGACACCACGCGCCCGTCGTTGGGATGCATGCGCGGCCCGTAGGTGTTGAAGATGCGCGCCACGCGGATGCGCAGGCGATGCTGGCGGTAATAGTCGAAGAAGAGCGTCTCGGCGCAGCGCTTGCCCTCGTCGTAGCAGGCGCGCGGGCCGATCGGGTTGACGTTGCCGCGGTAGTTCTCGGGCTGCGGATGCACCTCGGGATCGCCATAGACCTCGCTGGTCGAGGCCTGGAACACCTTGGCCTTCAGCCGCTTGGCGAGCCCCAGCATGTTGATGGCGCCATGCACCGAGGTCTTCGTCGTCTGCACCGGATCGTGCTGGTAGTGAATCGGCGAGGCGGGGCAGGCGAGGTTGTAGATCTCGTCCACCTCGACATAGAGCGGAAAGGTCACGTCGTGGCGCAGCAGCTCGAAATGCGGATCGCCGATCAGATGGGCGACGTTGTCCTTGGTGCCGGTGAAGAAGTTGTCCACGCACAGCACGTCGGCGCCCTCCTTGAGCAGGCGCTCGCACAGATGCGAGCCGAGAAATCCCGCCCCGCCGGTGACGAGGACGCGCTTGCGCAACATCATGGCCTTGGCCTCCTCCGTGGCTTCGTTCATGGCGCGTTCCGGCTGCCGAAAAGGACCGGAGCGCGTTCTCTTCCCTTCTAGCACGCGGCGGGCGAACCGCCCGTGGCATCGCTGCGGCGTCGGGGTCGCGCGATGACAAGATTACGAAATATCTCCTGCGCCATGTCGCCTAAGTCGCGAGAAAGCGCCGTTCTTCGCCTTCGAGCACGAGGCAGGTGAGATGCCCGCTGGCGAAGGCGCCGGTGTCGATGCCGATGCGGTTGGGCCGGATGTCGGGCCTGCGCACGATCGAATGGCCATGCACCACCACGCGGCCGTGGTCGGCCTTGGAGTGGAGGAACTCGCCGCGAATCCAGAGCATGTCCTCCCGCCGCTGCCGGTCGAGCGGCAAGCCGGGCTTGATGCCGGCATGGACGAAGAAATAGCCGCCCTCGTCGTGACAGAGCGCCAGCCCTTCGAGCAACGCGCGATGGCTGGCCGGCAGGGCGCGGTCGAGCCGATCCCTGAGCCGGTCCGGCACGCCCTCGTAAGGGTCGATGCCGTAGCTGGCGAGGGTGGCATCGCCGCCATTGACGAACCAGACCGGGAGCGTCGCCGCGTCGGCCAGAAAGCGCAGCATCAGCTCCTCGTGGTTGCCCATGAGGGCGAGGCGCGCCATGCGGGCCGGCGCCGGCGCCAGCAGCAGGTCGAGCACGCCCGCCGAATCCGGCCCCCGATCCACATAATCGCCGAGCAGGATCAGCAGCGGGTCGCGCGCCGGCCCGGCCTCGAGATCGGCCTCGATCAGGCCCTGCAGGCGCCGCAACAGATCGGCGCGCCCGTGTATGTCGCCGATCGCGTAGATGCGTCGACCGGGTGGAAGTCGAGCCGGTCCTCTCAGCTTGTGCTCGGTTGCCATTCGGCGCGACCGCCGCGATTGTCGAGATAGTTGACGAGCGCGGCCACGGCGCGGCGGTCGAAGGCGCGGCCGACATCGGCCAGCACCGCTTCGATCGCCTCGTCGAGCGTCATGGCCGCGCGATGGGCGCGCGGGCTCAGCATGCCGACGAAGGCGTTGGCCAGCGCCACGACGCGGGCCGAGGGCAGAATGTCCTCGCCGGCCAAGCCTGGCGGCACGCCGGTGCCGTCCCAGCGCGCCAAGGACTGGCGCAGCGTCTCCACCACCGGGCTATCGAACTCGACGCCCTGCAGCAGGTCGGCCGAGGCCAGCATGGCGCGGCGAATCTGGTGGCGCTCCTCCTCGGAGAGCGTGGCGCCGCGCGTGAGCAACGACGGCTCCACCAGGATCTTGCCGAGATTGAGCAGCTCGCCGGCCGTTTCCGCGGCGGATATCTCGAGCGGTTTCAGCCCCATCTCGACCGCGATCGCGCGGGCGAGCTTCGCCACGCGCGCGGAATGCTCGGCGGCGAACGGATCACGGCGGTCGACCACGCCCACAAGCGCGCGCACCAGCTGCTCCTGCAGCCGCTCGCGCCGCTCGCGCTCGCGGAAAGCGTCGGTCAGATCCTCCTCGACCACCAGCACGCCAGGCCCCTCGCTGTCGGAGGCGGGAACCGGGACGTGGCTGGAGCGCAGCACGCGCCCGCCGGTGCCGTCGCGTCGAACCTCTTCCAGGGCATGGCTGGTCTCGAGCGCCTTCCTGTTGAGGGCCAAGACCGGCTCGGCGGCGGCCGGACCGACCACGTTCTCGAGCGGCTTGCCGGCCAGCTCCTCGGGCGCCAGGCCCGCCTTTTCGGCAACGGCCTTGTTGGCGAAGCGGAAGCGGCCTTCGGCATCGAAGATGGCGATCTCGGTCGGCTGGCTGTCGGTGACGAGCCGGAGCAGCCGGCGCTGCGCCTCGAGCCGCTGGGCCGTGAGGCGATGGCGCTCGGCCGATTCGGCGGCCCGGCGCGAGGCGCCCTGCCACCAGGCGGCCAAGAGCGCCGCGGCGACGGCGGCCACGGCCAGCAGCAGGATCACCAGAAGCCGCGTGGTGCGCGCGTCGCTGTCGGCCAGCGCCTCGCTGCGCTCGACGCTGTACATCAGCGTCCAGGGCACGTCGCGGAAAGTGCGCGTGGCCACCAGCACCTCGCGCCCGTCATGGTCGCGCCTTATGGCGAAGCCACCCGCGACCTTCACGGCGAAAGCCGCGTCGAGTTCGGGCGTGTTGAGCGAGAGCCTGAGGCTCAGAGGCGGGGTGCCGTCCTCGAGCGGCGACAGATACTCGACCGAATCGTCTGTGCGGCGCACCAGGGTGGCACGTGCCGTGCGCAGCGTTTCACCCGGCTGACGCAGCAGCGGATAGAGTTCGGCCGCCACCTGCTTGACGCCCACGACGAGCCCCAGCGCCTTGGCAGTCGTGCGGTCGGCCTGCACGCCATAGACCGGGGCCGCGAATGCCATCGCCGGCTGCCCGGTCGCATCGATATAGAGATCGAGCACGCCGCGCGTGCCCGGCGCCAGCTTCGTGACGAAATCCTTGAGCCGCCCCTCGATCGGCGGCATGCCCGCCGTCGCCACCAGAGGCCGGCCTTCCGGATCGACCAGCGCCAGGCCCGCCACCGGCGGCACCGCGACATTGGCCTCGACCGTCGGCCCCCTGGGCGGGGCGAAGCCGGAGCGCTCGGCGGCGACCGTCAACAGATTGGCGAGATACTCGGCCTCGAAGGGCTGTTCGCCGGTCGCGTCCGGCTCGGCGCCGCCGGCCTCGATGAGTTGCGCCATGTAGAGTTGGAGCGAAGCGTTTTCCGCCAACCCGCCGATCTCGGCGAACTGGCGGTCGAGCCACGCCTGGACATCGGCCTTGCGGCTGTCGGCGATGATGCTGAGCCGCGTCTGCCAAGCGAGCAGGTCGTGCGCGCGCTGGTCCGCCACGAAGCGCAAGACCAGCAACACGCCGGCCACAGCGATGCCGACCAGCAACAGGAAACCGATGGCGATCCCGATCCCGGCTCGCCGGCCCCGCCGCGCCGCCCTCTCCTCGATGTCTTGCACTTGGAAACCCCCTGAGTACTCCGTTGCCGCTCTCGAGTGACCGCGAATTTCGCCCTGGACGGGACGTCAGCCGCTTGAAACTAGTGACCTGCTCGTTCCGAGCATCCGATGGGATTTTCGGGGCAGGACATGAAGGAAGCCCTCTTGCGCTGCCGAGCCGGCCGGTTCGTGCCCGATCGGCCTGCAACTTTCATCATAAAATCAGGTAGAATATTATCAATTAAGGGGACGTTAAGCACATTACTTCATGCTTTACGGGAATGCCGCGCAGAGGCTCGACGATCGAGCTTCCGGCGCACGTAGAGGAACGGGTTTCGAAGCATGAAGGCCATGGCACAGGCAGGAGCCGGCTGGCGGTGGCAAGGAGGAGTTGCCGCCCTGCTCGGCCTTCTCGCGGCGGCACTGCTGCTGGCCGCGCGTCCCGCCGATGCGGCGGTGTTCGCGCCGTCGATCTTCGGCAGCAAGGAGATCCACTCCAACAGCCTGAAAATGTTTCCCAAGTGGCGCGGCGCCATGGAGCGCTTCGCCAAGGAGCTGCAAAGCTGCCCGCCCGGGCTCTGCAACACCAAGGCATGGGCGAAGCTGGTCGGACAGCTGAAGAGCGAGGACCTCAGAACCAAGCTCAAGACCGTCAATACGGTCATGAACCGGCATCCCTACATCCTCGACATCGTGAACTGGGGTGTCGCGGACTACTGGGAGACGCCGTTCGAGTTCCTGCGCAAGAACGGCGATTGCGAGGATTACGCGATCGCCAAGTTCTATGCGTTGCGCGACGCCGGCGTGTCCACGGACAACATGCGCATCGTCGTCCTCAACGACCTCAATCTCGGTCTCGGCCACGCCATCCTCGTGATCTATGTGGACGGCACGCCGCTGGTGCTCGACAACCAGATCCAGCAGGTGGTGCCGGCCGCGAGCATCCGCCACTACAAGCCGGTCTATTCCGTCAACGACAAGGGCTGGTGGCTGCACCGCTCCTCCTGAGCCGACAGAGCCCGACCCCGAACAGATTCGTCAACCCCATGGCCGACCGCCCGCGAGACAACCGCATTGCCGATCAGGAACAGGCGCTCCTCGACCATGTGACGCGCCTCGAGCGCTTCTGCGAAGGCCGTCGCGCCGCGCTGGTGCATCTGTCTCGCTTGAGGCCCTACAACCGGCGCGAACATCATCTGCGCATCGCCTCGTCCTGCTTCGACAAGCTCAGCAAGAAGTACGAAAGCGCGCTATTTCGCCTGGCGAACGGCGACATCGTGTTCATCGCCAAGGGCGCTTCGGTCGAGGAGATGGAGGAGGCGATCCTGCGGCTGCGCTATCTGTTCAGTCTCGATCCTCTCCTGACCCAGGCCGGCACGGGCGAGAACGAGTTCTGCAGCTGGTACAACCTCGAGACCGATTACGCCGAGCTCAAGCGGGCTGCCGAAGAGCAGCTGGCCCAGCGACCCGCCGGCCGCGAGGCCCGGGAGCAACGGCCGAAGGGCCAGCCAGAGCCGCTCGATCCGCGCCGGCTGGGCCAGATCGAGCAGACCATCGCCACGGCCGACCTGTCGCCGCTGGTTCGCCGACAGCCGATCTGTCTCGCCATCGAGGGTCGGCAGATCGAGCCGCTGTTGCTCGAGATCTTCGTGTCGATTGCCGAACTGGGCCGCGCCGTGATGCCGGGCGTGGACATCGCCGCCGACCGCTGGCTGTTCCAGCATCTGACCCGTCTTCTGGACCAGCGCGTGCTTTCGCTCCTGATGCACAAGGGCGAGATCGACCCCAAGCGCGGCTTCTCGCTCAACCTCAACGTCGCCACCACGCTCTCGCCCGAGTTCCAGGAATTCGACCGCGTGGTCGGCGCCGAGCGCGCCAGTGCGGCCGTGATCGAGCTGCAGCAGATCGACATCTATGCCGACCCCGGCTCCTACGTGTTCGCGCGCGACTGGCTCAAGGAGCGCGGCTACAAGATCTGCGTGGACGGCGTGAAGCCGCTGCTCTTGCCGATGGTCGATCGCGAGCGGCTGGGCGTCGATCTGATCAAGCTCGAATGGACGCCGGACCTGGCATCCGGCCTCGACAATCGCATCGCGCGCGACGCGCAGGAGGCGATCGAGCGCATCGGCCGCGACCGCGTGATCCTGTCGCGCTGCGAATCCGAGACCTGCCTCGAGATCGGACAGAAGCTCGGCATCACCATGTATCAAGGCTACCACTTCGATACGCTGATGCGGGCCCGCCCGCAAGGCGCCGCGGCTGCGCCGGCGACTTCCACGGCGGCCTCGAAGCAGCGCGCCTCCTCCTGAGCCTCGCGGGGCGGCGGCCCCGCGATCAGTCGGACGCCGGCTTCGCCCGCAGCAGCTCGCCGTCGATGCGGCTGTATATGGCCTTGACGGCGCCGCCACTTTCGCGATCGACGACATGGGCTTCGAAGCAGCCGTCGTCCGCTTCGAAGCGACGCACGTCATAGCCGAGATCGTCGATCTTCTTTACGAGCGCCTCCTCGGAAACCTGCGATGGCCCCGCCTCGCCTTCGCAATCCCGCCTGTCCTCGGCGAAGGCCGGCCCGCCGATACCGGCAATGAGCGCGACAGCTGCCACAGACAATGTCTTCCGCATCGTTCGTCCTCCATCGTGAAGCAGCGCCGACAGCGCTGCCGGATGCGCCCTGATAGCAGGACGCCCGCGTCGCGCCGCTGACGGCACATGTCAGCGGATCGTCAGGTTGCCGACGGAGGCCGCCCGAGGGAGGCGTCGTTGGACCGATCGGCGCGAGATCACGTTCGAGGCACGCCGCGAGCGCCCGCCTCGGCGTCGTTGCCGGCCGGCATCGGCCCGCGCCCGGCGAGCCCGGGCGCGCCGGCCGCGGCGGCGAGCGGGCTTATCGTCGCCTTCAAGCCGCCAAGATCGGACGTGCCGAGGTCGAGCTGCCAGCCATAGGCCTCGAGCACGTCGAGGACGATCGCCAGACCCAGCCCGGCCGCCCCTCCGCGCCGGTCCAGCCGCACGCCGCGCTCGAGCACGGCCGATCGCGACATGGGCGCGATTCCCTTTCCGTCGTCCTCGATCGCGACGGCGGGGCCGCCGGCGCCGGGGGTTGCGGTAACGCGAACGCGGGACGCCGCGTGACGCGCCGCATTGTCGAGAAGATTGCCCAGGACCTCGGCCAGATCGGTCCGGTCGAAGGGAAGAGCGACGTTGTCGTCGATCCGGGTTTCGAAGCGGACCCGCGTGCCCGCCGGCGTTCGCGCGACGGTGGCGATCAGCGAGTGCACGAGGGGGCCGAGCGCGGTCGACATGTCGGCCGTGCGGCGCATCGCCCCGCGCACACGGGCTCGGGCAAGCTCGCGATCGACAAAACGGCTCATGGCCTCGCTGACCGCCTCGATGTCGCGCGCGACGGCGTGCTCGCCGCGCTCGTGCAGGCGGCTCGCGTCCGAGGCGATGGCCGCCAGCGGCGTCTTGAGGCCGTGGGCGAGGTCCGCGGCCCGGCGGCGCGAGCGCTCGATCTCCTGTTCCTGCGAATCGAGCAGGGCGTTGACCTCTTCCACGAGCGGCTGCACCTCGACCGGCGCCGCCGGCGGCAGGCGGCCGCTCCGTCCCTGGCGGATGTCGGCGATGCCGCGGCGCAGCGTGTCGAGCGGGCGAAGACCCAGCGTGACCTGGATCGAGGTGGCGATCGCGAGCACGGCAGCGAGGAGCCCCAGGCCGAGGGCAAGCTCCCTGACGAAGGCGCCGCGGGCCGCCGACAGGCGCGCGAGGTCGACGGCAACGGCCAGCCGGACCGGTATTTGCCGGCCGCCGATCGTCAGGGCGATGCGGCGCTCCGCGGTCAGCACCGCGGCATGGGCGGGACCTTGCGTCTCGTGCAGATGCACTTCGCCCGAAGCGGGGCTGTCCTCGGGCAGGGCGAGGACCGTATCCCACAGGGAGCGCGAGCGCAGGATCTGGCCGTCGTCGCTGGCGACCTGCCAGTAAAGACCCGACAACGGGTCGGCGAAGCGCGGATCCGCCGGCGAGCAGGTCATGACCAGGCGGCCTTGCGGATCGACGTCGATGCCGGCGATGAGCTGCTTCAGATGCACGTCGAGATCCGCGGCCATCGTGCGCGAGACGTGACGCTCGAACAGGAGCGTCAGCCCCGCGCCGGCGACCGTGAGGGCGACCAGGATCGCGGCGATCCCGCCCGCGATCAGCCGCAGCCGGAGCGAATTCCGGGTCATGCCGGGGTATCGGGGACGATGTAGCCGAAGCCGCGCCGCGTTTCGATCAGATCGGCCCCCAGCTTCTTGCGCACCCGCCCGATCAGGGCCTCGAGCGCGTTCGAATCGTGCTCCTCGCCATGCCCATAGACGTTCTCGTCGAGCTCGTGCTGCGACACGACGCGGCCGCGATGGAGGATCAGATAGGCGACGAGCCGGTATTCGAGCGGCGACAGCGCGACGGGCACGCCGCGCACGCTCGCCTTCATCTGCCGCTCGTCGAGCGTGACGTCGCCGACCGTGACCACGGACGAGGCGTGGCCCGCCGACCGGCGCACGATCGAGCGCAGCCGCGCGAGCAGCTCCTCCATGCGAAAGGGCTTGGGCAGGTAGTCGTCGGCGCCGGCGTCGATGCCGTCCACGCGCTCGGCCCAGCTCCCGCGGGCCGTCAGCACGAGGACCGGCATGAGCCGGTCGTTCGCGCGCCAGCGCTTGAGCACGGCAAGCCCGTCCATGCCCGGCAAACCGAGATCGAGGATGACGGCGCCGTAATCCTCGGTGTCCCCGCGGAACCACGCCTCCTCGCCGTCGCTCACCGTCTCGACCACATAGCCCGCCGCTTCGAGCGCGCGCGTCACGTCGCCCGCGATGCGCCGGTCGTCCTCGGCGAGCAGCACCCGCATCACTTCTCCTCGATCCGGTCGATCGCCCCGGTATGGGCGTCGATATAGACCTCGTAGAGGCGGCCTTGCGCATTCAGCACGCGCAGCTCGTAGAGCCAGCGGCCTTCCGCCTTCCGGTCGATCTCGACGCCGATGACGTCGCCCGGGAGCTGGTCGCGGACCGAGTCGAGGATCTCCGTCAGCGGACGGATCTCGCCCTGCTGCACCGCCCGGCGCACGGCGTCCTGCTCGACCGCGTCGGCGCCGGCCGGCCCCGCCCGCAGGAGCGACGCCAGGGCGGCCACGAGCAGGAGGCCGCGGATATTGGAGGGCCCAAAAAAGGTCGCGAACATCATGGCTTATTTTCGGACCCGCCACATGACAGATCGCTGACATGGATCAAAAGGGGCCTGTCAGCGGGCTTGCGGCAGTCTCCCCGCGCGTCATTCGCCGCGCCCCTGCGGCGGATCGGTTCAAAGGAGATCCTTCATGCGCAAGTTCGTCGTCATCGTCGCCGTGGGCGCCGTCGCCATCGCCGCCGCCTCGGCCCAGGCCGGGAGCCTCGGCCGCCCCTGCACCTCGGCGCCGGAGAGCCAGTGGCTCTCCCTCGACGCCCTCAAGGCGAAGGTCGAGGCGCAGGGCTACCAGGTGCAGAAGGCCAAGCTCAAGAAGGCCTGCGGCGAGTTCTACACGCTCGACAAGAACGGCGCCCGGGTCGAGCTGTTCGTCGATCCCACGAACGGCCAGATCGTGGGCCAGAACTGACGGCGGCCATGAGCCTCGTCCGGGAAACGATCGGAGCCGGCGGCGCCTTGCCGCCGGCCACCGTCAAGGTGTGGGACCCGTTCGTGCGGGTGTTCCACTGGTCGCTCGCCTCGCTCTTCGTCCTCGCCTACGCGACCGGCGACGAGATCGAGGGCGTGCATCTGGCGGCCGGCTATGCGATCGCGGGCCTGATCGTGCTGCGCGTCATATGGGGCTTCGTCGGCCCGGAGCATGCGCGCTTCAAAAATTTCGTGCGGCCGCCGCGCGAGATCCTCGCCCATCTGCGCGACATGGTCCTGCTGCGGGCCCGCCGCCATCTCGGCCACAATCCCGCGGGCGGCGCCATGATCCTGGCGCTCATGGTCATGCTCGCCGCGACGGCCACGACCGGCTACATGATGACGACGGACGCCTTCTGGGGCGCGGAATGGGTGGAGGAGGTGCACGAGGCCTCGGCCAACCTGACCGTGGCCCTGATCGCCTTTCACATCCTCGGGGTGCTGGTGGCGAGCCTCGAGCATGGCGAGAATCTCGTGAAGGCCATGATCACGGGCCGCAAGCGGGCGTCCTGACGAACGCGAAGCGGCGCGATCGGTCGAAAGCCACTTCGCTCGATCAACCGAGATCGGCACCCCCTCCCTACCCTCCCCCATCAAGGGAGAGGGTCGGTTGTTTTTGACCCCCCTCCCCTCGCGGGCCTTCGCCCGCCGAAGGGTTCCGTTGGACAAACACTCCGACCGGAAAGCTTCGGCACGCAGGCGGGAAGGGGCAGGGGGAGGGGATCACTCGCGCGAAAACGACCTACGTCCGCGGCGCGTATTTCTGCAGGATGCGCTGGAGCGTGCGCCGATGCATGCGCAGGCGCCGCGCGGTCTCGGAGACGTTGCGGTCGCATTGCTCGAACACGCGCTGGATATGCTCCCAGCGCACGCGGTCGGCCGTCATGGGCTGCTCGGGCGGCGGCGGCAGCGCGTCGCCCTGCTGCAAGAGCGCCGCCTCCACCGCGTCGGCGTCGGCGGGCTTGGGCAGATAATCGATGGCGCCCTGCTTCACCGCGGCCACGGCCGTGGCGATGTTCCCGTAGCCGGTGAGGACGACCACGCGCGTCTCGGGCCTGGCCTCGCGCAGCGCCGTCACCACATCGAGGCCGGAGCCGTCGCCGAGCCTCATATCCACCACCGCGAAGAGCGGCGGATTGGCTTTGGCGGCGGCGATGCCCGCCGCCACGCTGTCGGCCTGCGTCACCGTGAAGCCGCGCCGCTCCATGGCCTGGGCCAGGCGCTGGCGGAAGGGGCCGTCGTCGTCCACCACCAGCAGGCTGCGGTCGGCCGGCGCCGGTTCGGCGGCGGGTTTGTCGGTCGGATTGGGCTTTTCGGTCATGTAAAGGCTCCTCCGACAGGCGGATAGCCTATTCCGGCGCTTCCAGCAAGGCGCGCGGCCAAACAATCGTGACCTCGGCGCCGCCTTCGCGGCGGTTGGCGAGGCTGACCTGGCCGCCGGTGCGGGCCAAGAGCGTCTCGGCGATGAAGATCCCGAGCCCCATATGCTCGCCGCCGCGGCCCTGGTCGCCCCCGGAAAGATAGGGCTCGCCGAGCTGGCCCATCAATTCCGGGGGGAAGCCCGGGCCGTCGTCGGCGATGGTCAGGGTCAGCCGATCCGCCTGCCACAGCGCCGTCACCTGAACCCGGGTTCGGGCGAACTCGATCGCGTTCTGCAGAAGCGTGCCCAGCCCGTGCAGGATCTCCGGCCGGCGCGGCACCACCGGCGGCAAAGTGCCGGCGGCGCCACCCACCACCCGTTCCTCGACCGTCAGCGCGACCCCGGGGCGCTGATGCGCCGCCGCCGCGGTCTCGATCAGCACCTTCACGGGTATGCGGTCGAAGGGCGTGCCGCCGCCCACCTCGGGCTTGGCGGCGAGGCCGGCCAGGATGGTGCGACAGCGCTCGCTCTGGCTTAAGAGGAGCTGCACGTCGGCGGCGAGCGGGCTGCCTTCCGGCAGATCGCGCGCCAGCTCCTTGGCCACCACCGCGATGGTGCCGAGCGGGCTGCCCAGCTCGTGCGCGGCCGCCGCGGCGAGCGCGCCCAAGGCCGAGACGCGCTGCTCGCGGTCGAGAGCCATGTGCGTCGCCGACAGCGCGTCCGACATGCGCCGCGCCTCTTCGGCCACGCTGAAGACGTAGATCGCGACGAACAGGGTCGAAAGCGAGAGCGCCACTGCGAGGCCCAGGATGAAGACGGGCTCGAGCGTGAAGCCCGGCGTCGGCCAGGGCAGCGGCAGATGCCAGAGCGAGAGCAGAATGACGACGCCGACCGACAGCACCGCCAAGGCTGCCGTGCTGCCGCGCGACAGCGTGGCCGCCGACACCGTGACCGGCGCCAGGATCAGGATGGCGAAGGGGTTGGTGAGCCCGCCGGTGAGGTAGAGCAAGGCCGCAAGCTCGACCAGGTCGAAGGCCAGATAGAGCGCGGCGCCGCGATCCGACAGGCGCGCCGAAGCGCGCCGGCGCCGGCTCGCCCACAGATTGACCAGCGCCGAGGCCGCGACCGCGCCCAGCGTCCAGCCCAGCGGAAACTCGTAGCCGAGCCCGAAGCGCGTGAAGAAGAGCGCCGAGAGCTGGCCCAGAATGGCGACCCAGCGGATGGCGACCAGCGTGCCGAGCCGCACGCGTCCGCCGGTTCCCAGCCCGTCGCGGGCCGGCTGGAGGGGAAGGGAGATGTCGGTTGTCATAATGGCGCCAGAAAAGACCAGAGCGGGCGGCGCCGCAAGGCCGCCGCAAATGATTGGATACGCCAAGAATCGCGGCCCGTCCGGTTCCGGCCCGTCCGGTTCCGGCCCGTCGCAGAGACCGGTAACCGGCGCAGGCCAGATATGCGCGCCGTGATCGGCCGTGGCCCAGGGACAGTGCCGTTCCTATCTCGATCTCGAAGCGGACCGATGGCCATGGCACCCTCCCTAGCCGCCTCGGCCAAATCCCGGCATAGTGGGCCTTCGCATGTCCGAACCAGCCATCCTCGTCGAAGGGCTCACCAAGCGCTTCGGCCCCGTCATCGCCGTGGACCGTGTCAGCTTCGCCGTGCCGAAGGGCGCGGTGGTGGGGCTGCTCGGCGGCAATGGCGCCGGCAAGACCACCACCATCGCCATGCTGCTGGGGCTCTTGATCCCCACATCCGGCCGCATCCGCATCCTCGGCGAGGACATGCTCAAGCATCGCTACCGGGTGCTGGGCCGCATGAACTTCTCCTCGCCCTATGTCGACCTGCCGCGCCGCCTCACGGCGCGCCAGAACCTGCGCGTCTATGCGGAGCTCTACGGGCTTGCCGATCCGGCGCGGCGCATCGCGGAGCTGGCCGAGGAGCTCGATCTCGGCGAGTTCATGGACCGCAGCTGCGGCAGCCTCTCGGCCGGGCAGAAGACGCGCGTGGCGCTGGCCAAGGCGCTCCTGAACAAGCCCGACCTGCTGCTCCTGGACGAGCCCACCGCCTCGCTCGATCCCGACACGGCCGACTGGGTGCGCCGCTATCTCGAGGCGTTCCGCAAGGAGAGCGGCGCCACCGTGCTGCTCGCCTCGCACAACATGGCCGAGGTGGAGCGGCTCTGCGGCGAGGTGCTGATGATGCGAAAGGGTCGCATCGTCGATCGCGGCAAGCCGACCGAGCTGCTGCGTCGCTACGGCCGCACCAATCTCGAGGAGGTGTTCCTCGACATCGCGCGCGAGCGCGAGGTGCGGCAGGGAACGCCCGCGGGCGAAGGCCAGACGATCGGCGGGCACGAGCCGTGAGCCGGACCCTCGATCCGGATGGCGTCATGAGCGGAGGCGCACCATGAGCCGGGAAACGCGGGAGCACGCCCTCTCGGCCCGGCGCATCGGCGCGATCCTGCTGCGCCATCTTTATGTGCTCAAGAGCTCCTGGCCGCGCATGGTCGAGATGGCCTACTGGCCAACCATGCAGATGATCATCTGGGGCTTCGTCTCGCAATTCTTCTACACGCAGAGCTCCTGGGTGGCGCAGGCCTTCGGCGTGCTCTTGGCCGGCGTGATGCTGTGGGACGTGCTGTTCCGCGGCCAGCTCGGCTTCTCGCTCTCCTTCCTCGAGGAGATGTGGGCGCACAATCTCGCCAATCTCTATGTGAGCCCCTTGCGCCCGATCGAGCATATCCTGGCGCTGATGGCGATGAGCGTGATCCGCACGCTGATCGGCGTGCTGCCGGCGGCCTTCCTCGCGATCCTGCTCTACAAGTTCTCGATCTTCTCGATGGGCCTGCCGCTGGTGGCCTTCTATCTGAACCTCGTCATGATGGCCTGGGCCGTCGGCATGTTCTCGACCGCCCTCCTGATGCGCTACGGGCTCGGGGCCGAGAATCTGGTCTGGTTCGTGATCTTCCTCTTGGCGCCCGTGAGCGCGATCTACTATCCGGTCACGGTGCTGCCCTCCTGGCTGCAGCCGGTGGCCTGGGCGCTGCCCTCGACCCATGTGTTCGAGGGCATGCGCGAGGCGCTCTTCCATCAGCGTTTCGACACCGGCCTGTTCTGGGGTGCCGTGGGCCTGAACCTGATCTACATGGCGATCGGGCTCGCGATCTATCTCTTCGCCTTCCGCATCGCGCGCTCGCGCGGGCTTCTGCTGCAAGTGGGGGAGTAGAGGAAAGGCCTCGTTACACCGACCTCATGCTGAGCTTGTCGAAGCACGAGGTCGGTGTATGTCGAGTTGTCCTCATCCTTCGACAGGCTCAGGGTGAGGATTCTTCCCCTACCCGGCTTTCCCCTTGATCGCGTCTTTCACGCGCTGCGGCACGCGCGCCCTGACCGCCGCCTTCTCGGCGCCGGCGAGGCCCGCGAAACGGCGAATCGCCTGCCCGAGCGCGCCGGCGTCGGCGCCGTCGTAAAGATCGAGCTTCCTCACCCACCAGGTCTTGCCCTCGAGCTTGCCGTCCACGAGCCCGATCGCGCGCTCGCCTTCGAGGATCGGCAGCGCGAAATAGAAGCGCCGCTTGTGCGCCGGCGTATAGGCCTCGAACTTGTAGTCGAGGCCGAAGAGCTCCAGAGCGCGCGGGCGGCTGTAGAGCAGATGGTCGAGCGGCGCCAGCAGCCGCGTCGGGCTTTCGCTCGTCTTGTCGATGCGCGCCCAGCCGGCCGCGTCCTCCGGCAGATGCCAATAGACCGGCTGGTCGGGCAGATCGACCGCCTTCACGGGGAGCGCGGCGCCGGTCTCGAGCGCGTGGGCGACCGCCTGGCGCCAATGCCGGATGCCGCCGCCCGGCCGCCAGGGGCCGTAATGGTGATGCACACGCTGGGCGATCTGCTCGGCCGTCGCGAGCTTCAGCACCGCAAGTGCCGAGCGCAGCAGGAAGATCTCGTAGATGCGCCGCCAGTCCTTGGGCTTCGGCATCGGAATCTGCAGCAGCTCGGGCACGCGCCGCTCGGCCAGGTCGAAGAGGCGCTGGAAGTTGCGGTCGCGCCCCGCCACCACCAGCCGGCGCTGCGCGAACAGGATCTCGAGTGCCCGCGTCGTCTCCTTGATGGTGTCGAAGCCGCCCGCGATGCGCCGGCCCTTGAAGCTCGCGGGCCCGGTCGGGCCGTTGGCGCGGATGTAATCCTCGACCTCGGCCATGACGCGCTGAAGCCGCTTGCCGATGGGCCGGCGGATCGTCGCCGGATCGGCCAGGCTCTCCGAGATGAGCGGCAGCCAGTCGCGCCGCGTGGCGAAGATCGGGTAGTGCGTCTCGACCAGAGCGCTCTTGCCATAGAGCAGGTCGTAGAAATGCGACGGCGCGCTCAGGCTGCGCGCGGCCCAGGCGATCTCCTGGTTGCGCAGGCCCGTGATGCGGATCGAATCGATCTGCCACATGGCGAGATCGACCGCGCGCGCCTGGGCTTCGTCCTCGCGCCAGAGCGGGCCCCGGAGCCCCAGCCGCTCGAGCAGGAAGCGGCGCAGCTCGGAGGCGGAGGCCTTGCGCGGCGAAGTCATGCGCGGCACCTCGGCAATTTCATCTCGAAACGAAGCGCCTCCCCCTCACCCAGCTTCGGGTAAGGCTCGGCCTTTGGCCTCGCCAACCCTTCGCAACCCTCTCCCCCGAAACTCGGGGGAGAGGATAGGAAACTAAACCTTCACGCCCACGCCGGTGAGGGAGAGGGAAGAGTGCGGGGGCGTCAACGCCACTCAACATGAAGATGCGTTCACCCGCTCTTGCCGCTGACGCCCGCGTCGGCGAAGGTCGCCATGCCGGTATGGCAGGCGACGGCGGCCCTGAGGATGGCGACGGAAAGCGCCGCCCCCGAGGCCTCGCCCAGCCGCATGCCGAGATCGACCAGCGCCTTCTTGTCGATGGCCTCCAGCAGGCGCTTGTGGCCGGGCTCGGCCGAGACATGGGCCACGAGGCAATGATCGAGCCCGCGCGGGTCGAGCTTGCGCACGACCGCCGCCGCGACCGTGCTGGCGAAGCCGTCGAGCAGCACCGGCACGCGCGCGAGCCTGGCCGCGATCACCGCGCCCGCGATGGCGGCGAGCTCGCGCCCGCCGAGCCGTCGCAGGATCTCGAGCGGATCGCCGAAATGCGCCCTGTGCCGCGCGAGGCCTTCGTCGATGACCCCGATCTTGCGATCGAGCGCGGAGCCCGCCACGCCGGTGCCGGGCCCCGCCCAATCGGTGCCGGCGCCGCCGAAGAGGGCGGCCGCCAGCGCCGCGGCGCTGGTGGTGTTGGCAATGCCCATCTCGCCCAGACAAAGAAGATCGATACCGGGCTCGACCGCCATCATGCCGTAGCTCATGGCGCGCGCGCATTCCTCCTCCGAGAGCGCCGGCTCGACCGTGAAGTCGGCGGTGGGCTCGTCGAGCGCCATCTCGTAGACGCGCAGCTCCGCATCGGCCGCCTGGCAGAGCTGGTTCACCGCGGCCCCGCCCGCCACGAAGTTCGCCACCATCTGCTTCGTCACCTCGGCCGGATAGGCCGAGACGCCGCGCGCGGCGACGCCGTGATTGCCGGCGAAGACCGCGACGCGCGGGCGATCGAGACGCGGCGGATGGCGGCCCTGCCATTGGCAGAGCCAGCCCGTGATCTCCTCGAGCCGGCCCAGCGCGCCGGCGGGCTTGGTGAGCTGGGCTTCGCGCTCGGCGGCGGCCGTGCCGGCGGCGAGATCGGGTCCCGGCCATTCGGCGATCACGGCGCGGATCTCGGCGAAGCTGGCGGCGGGCTGGGCGGGCATCTCGTCACCTCGGGCAAGTGGATCGATCCAATTCGCGCGAACGCCGACGGCCCCGCCCGGCACGATCGGCAGTGGGAGCGCGGGAAAGGTTCTCGGCGGCCTCGAAGCAACCGCGGCGCCGGTGAAATCGGCCTCCGCTTTGCCTCGAGGGCGGCAACTGTCCTATAACCCCTCGGCCAAAGCCAGCCGGAAACCGACTTTCGGACGCCGCATGAGCGACAATTCCTTTCGTTCGCCTTCCGGCGAGCCGCCCGGTTCGAGAAATGAAACCACAAGCGGCTCGGCGCGCCCGCTTTGGCGCCCTGCGGGCTGGCTCGACGATCTTCGCCTGGCCCTCGCTTTCCTGACGCGCCTGCCGGTTTCCGTGCCGGCCCCGGCGCCCCGGCTGGCCGAA
>JBMONF010000019.1:291187-370603 GCA_049323455.1 Pseudomonadota bacterium
CGCGCGCGTCTTTCCGTTGGTGGGCGCGCTGGTCGGGCTCGCCGGCGGCCTCGTCTATGCGGTCGGGCTCTCTCTCGGCCTGCCGGCGCTGGCGGCGAGCCTCTTCGCGCTCGCCGCAACCGCGCTCTCGACCGGCGCCTTGCACGAGGACGGGCTTGCCGACACGGCCGACGGGCTCGGCGGCGGGCGGGACCGCGCCGAGCGCCTCGCCATCATGTCCGACAGCCGCATCGGCAGCTTCGGCGTGCTGGCCTTGCTCTTCTCGGTGCTCGCGCGCGCGAGCCTGCTGGCCGCGCTGCCGGCCTGGTCGGGCGTGGCCGCCCTCGTCGCGGCGCATGCGCTGGGCCGCGCCGTGCTTCCGCTCGTGATGGCGCGCGGCCATCCCGCCAAGGCCAGCGGGCTTGGCGCCTCGGCCGGCATACCGCAGGACGCAACGGCGCTGACGGCGCTCGCCATCGGCGCGGTTCTGGCCTATCTGGCGCTGGGGCCGATCGGCGGTGCGCTGGCGCTGGCGGCCGCGCTGGCGGCGGCCTATGCGCTTGCGCGCCTCGCGCGCCGCCTCGTCGGCGGCTATACCGGCGACGTTCTGGGTGCCGTCGAGCAGCTCGGCGAGATCGCCGTGCTGGCGGTGGCGGCCGCCGCCGCTTGAGGAGCGAAACCGCATGACGACGCTGCAAGTGACGCGCTGGTGGTGGATCCGGCACGCGCCGGTGACCTCGCATCGCGGTCGCATCTACGGCCAGACCGACGTGCCGGCCGACTGCTCCGATCCGCTGCCCTTCCGCGGCCTCGCCCGCCTGTTGCCGGCCGATGCGGTGTGGGTCGCGAGCCATCTGGCCCGCACCCACCAGACGGCGGCCGCCATTCACGAAGCGGCCGGACGTGCGGCGCCCGCGCTGGTGATCGAGCCGGCGCTGGCCGAGCAGCATTTCGGCGACTGGCAGGGCCTGACCTACGCCGAGGCGGAGCAGCGCGACGGGCAATGGCATCGCTTCTGGCTGGCGCCGGCGCGCCATGCCCCGCCCGGTGGCGAGAGCTTCGCCGACATGACGGTCCGCGTCGCCGCGGCGATCGGCGAGCTCACGGCGCGCTATCGTGGCCGCGACATCGTCGCCGTGACGCACGGCGGCACCATTCGCTCGGCGCTGGCGCTGGCGCTCGGCCTCGATGCCGAGCGCGCGCTGGGCTTCGCCATCGACAATTGCTCGCTCACGCGCATCGACCATATCCACGGGGCCATCTCGAGCCATGAGCCCGACGCGACCGCGAGCTGGCGGGTGGCGACCGTCAATCAGCCGCCCTTCGGGCCCGACGGGCGGTAGCACAAGGCGCGAGACAAGGGCCATCCGCGCGGGCGCCTGGGCGCCACGGCGCCCGCATCCGCGAGAGGCACCATTTCCCAAGGCGGAAATGACAGCGAAATCGGCTTCGTGCCGCGCTGGCGTGGCCCGAATTTGACTCACCCCAACCCCGGCTTTCGCCTCGGAATTGCCAAAATCGGCCGCTCCTCTAAGCTTCGACGAGTCGGCGACTCGGGAAATTCTGGAGGGCCTATGGCAGGCATGCGAACCATTTTGGCTGCGCTCGGCTTCGTCCTGCTCGGCTGCGCGCTGGCGCGGCCGGCGGCGGCGCTGTCGGACCAGCAGGAGATCGTCGACAAGGCGCGCATCACCTTCGACAAGCTGATCACCAGTCCGGAGTTCGCGGAGCTGCCGGGCTATGTGAAGCGCGCGAAGGCGGTCCTGATCTTCCCGAATCTGGTGAAGGGCGGCTTCATCTTAGGTGCCGAAGGCGGCTCCGGCGTGCTGGTCGTGCGCGACGACAAGCTCGGCTGGAGCTATCCGGCCTTCTACACGCTCGCTGCCGGCAGCTTGGGCCTTCAGATCGGCGGCCAGGTCTCGGAGGTCGTGCTCACCATCATGAGCGACAAGGCGCTCGATGCGGTGATCGACAACCAGATGAAGTTCGGCGGCGAGGTCTCGATTGCGGCAGGCCCGCTCGGCAAAGGGCTCGAAGCCGGCACCACCACCAATCTCTCGGCCGACGTTTACAGCTTCGCCAAGACGGCCGGCCTGTTCGGCGGCCTCTCGCTCGAAGGTGCGGGCATCCTCAAGCGCGACAGCTGGAACACCGCCTATTACGGAACCGGCGCCACGCCCTACGCCATCCTGATCCAGCGCCGCTACTCCAACCCCAACGCGCAGCCCCTGCGCGACGCGCTGGCGCCCTACTGAGCGCCGGCCCCCATGAGGGGCCCGATCCGCCCCGAACCGGAGACGGACGGGCTGCGCGCAGGGGCGCTTGCCCGGCGCATCGCCTTGCCCATATTTTCGACAGCACGTTCGGGATTGGCCGGACGCGGCGCGTGGTCGTCTTGTGGCGGCGGCCCTGCCCTGCGCACCTGATCGGCCCCGTTCGCCCTATATCCGGATCCTGTCGAACATGCCCAAGAGTTTCCTGGCACGCACCGTCGCGCTCGTCTCGTTCGCGCTGATCCTGGCATTGGGCGCGTTCTGGCTGCTGCGCGGACCCGCCGGCCCGCCGGGCGCGACCGGCTCGGGCCAAGCCGTCATCGGCGGCAGCTTCTCGCTCACCGACCAGTTCGGCCACGGGCGCACCGATGCCGAGTTCCGCGGCAAGCTGATGCTGGTCTATTTCGGCTTCACCCATTGTCCCGACCTCTGCCCGCTCGATCTGCAGAAGATGAGCCGGGCGATGGCCGCATTGGGGCCGCAGGCCGATCAGGTGGTGCCGATCTTCATCACCGTCGATCCGGCGCGCGATACGGTCGAGGTGATGCGCGACTACGTCCGGCCCTTCGATCCGCGCCTGGTGGCGCTCACCGGCGACAAGGCCGCGATCGAGCAGGTGGCGCGCGCCTATCGCGTCTATTTCAAGCCGGAGCCGGCGGCCGAAGGCACCGAGGCCGACAGCGGTGACGCGGATTACGGCGTGTCGCATTCCTCGATCATCTATTTGATGGATCGCGACGGGCGATATCGTGCCCATTTCGGCCAGGAGGCGAGCGTCGACGATATCGTCGACGCCGTCGCCAAGTCGCTCTGATGCGCGCCGCGAAGCAGAAGGTGAAGACGAAACCGGCCGCGCCGAGTCCCGCGCCGGCGAAGCGGGCCGCGCGCCGTCGCAGCGAGCCCGCGACGGAGCCGTTCTGGCAGGTGAAGCCGCTCGCGGCGATGACCAAGGCCGAATGGGAATCGCTCTGCGACGGCTGCGGGCGTTGCTGCACCATCAAGTTCGAGGACGAGGATACCGGCCTCGTCGAATTCACGGATGTGGCCTGCCGCGAGTTCGACAGCGAGACCTGCCGCTGCCGCAACTATGCCCGGCGCAAGGAGCTGGTGCCCGACTGCATCAAGCTGACGGTGCGCATGGTAGGCCGGCTCGGCTGGCTGCCCTCGACCTGCGCCTATCGCCTGATCGACGAGGGCAAGGACCTCTACTGGTGGCATCCGCTGGTCTCGGGCGATCCCGAGACCGTGCACGAAGCCGGCATCTCCGTGCGCGGCAAGGTCGTCAGCGAGGACGAGGTCGAGGACGCCGAGACGCGCATCGTCGACTGGATCGGGTGAAGACCGTTCGGGCCGTGCTTCAAGTTCTTTTTCGTCATTCCCTGACTCCTTCCATCGTTCCCGTGCTCCTCCCGTCATTCCCGCGAAAGCGGGAATCCATGGCAATCCCGCGCTCCGACATCGACATGGACCCTCGCCTTCGCGAGGGTGACGATGGAGTGGAATGCGGCGCCCGCGCTCTTTCCTGCTCAGCTCGCGAACACGCGGCTCATGTCGCGGAAGGACTTGAACTCAAGCGCGTTGCCGCTGGGATCGAGGATGAAGAAGGTCGCCTGCTCGCCCACCTCGCCCTTGAAGCGGACATGGGGCTCGATGAGGAAGGTGGCGCCCGCCGCCTTGAGCCGGTCGGCCAGGCGATGCCAATCCTCCCAGCCGAGGATCGCGCCGAAATGGCGCACCGGCACCTGATCGCCGTCGACCGCGTTGGTGCGCGCCTGCGCCGTTTCCTCCGGCTTCAGATGCGCCGAGATCTGATGGCCGAAGAAATCGAAGTCGATCCATGAAGGGTCCGTGCGCCCGACGCGGCAGCCGAGCAGGCCTTCGTAGAAGGCGCGCGTGGCATCGAGATCGGCGACCGGAAAGGCGAGATGGAAAGGCGGCATCGTCATCGGCTTTGGCTCCTTGACGGGATCGGCGGGGCCGGGCGCGGCCAGTTGACGAGCGCGAGCCCGCCGAAGATCAGCGCCACCGCCAGCGCGAGCACGCCCGAAAGCCGCTCGCCCAGGATGACATAGCTCCAAGACAGGGCGGTCGCGGCGGTGATGTAGCTCACCTGGCTGAAATAGACCGCGCCGGCGAGCCGGATGATCTCGAACTGCAGCGCATAGGCCAGGCTCGAGATCGCGATCTGCAGCAGCACCGCAAGCTCGCCCGGACCCAGGCGCCAGAGCGGATCGAACTCGCCCCGGACCCAGGTCAGCGGCAGCGAGCCCAGGAATCCCATCAGCACCATGCCGCAGGCGAGCGCCAGGGAATCGCTGCCTGCGGGCCGGCGGCGCTGGTTGTAGATCGCAACGCCCGCATAGCAGAGCGGCCCGAGGAAGGCGAACGCCACCCAGCCGAGCAATGAGCCGCCATCGGGGTTCGCATCGAGCGCCGCCCCGCCCAGCGCCAGCAGGGCGGCGCCGGCAAAGCCGAGCAAGAGGCCCGCGGCGCGGCGCGCTTCGAAGCGTTCGAGCCCGAGCCCCAGCACCATGGCGAAGGTGAGGAGCGGGGCCGTGTTCACGATCAAGGCCGTGAGGCTCGCGGGCAGATGCGCGATCGCCGCCAGCAGGATCGCGTTGGGGAGCGTGACGCCGACGAGGCCGCAGACGGCGTAGTAGGCCAGATGCCGCAGATCGCAGCGCGGCAATCGGCGGCGCAAGCCGCAAACCAGGAGCAGGGCCGCACCCGCACCGGCGGTCTGCCAGAAGACGTAGCCCATGGGTCCGACCCCCTCGCTCATGGCGATCTTGGAGGTCGGAAAGGTGAGGCCCCAGCCCGAGCCCAACAGCAAGAGGAGCAGCAGCGGCAGCAGGCGGCCGGCCGGTTTCGAGAGGACGATCGGGGCGGAGCGGGACATGGGGGTCGAGGCACTATAGCGGCCGGACGGGGCCGGAAAAGGCCAAGGCACGCGCCCGGACAGGCCGCCCGCAAGGATCGGATAGTGCGGTGTCCCCGTTGCCGGCTAGGACTGAGGCCTCACGACAGCCTATGATTCGCGCGGAAGGAGAGCCCGATGACCGAGCTTGCCGTGGCCGCAGGGCGGCCCGAGGAGGACAGTCCGATGACGCCCCGGGACCGCCGGCTCGACGCCGTCAAACGCGCCTGCCGCTATATCGAGCGCAAGATCGCGGCGGAGGACGAGGCCGGCGATGGCCCCGGCCCGGTCACGCTGGCCGAGCTCGGACGCGCCTGCGCCATGAGCCCGTGGCATCTGCAGCGCCTCTTCAAGCAGGCGATGGGCGTGACACCCCGCCAATATGCCGATGCCTGCCGCGTCGACCGGCTCAAGGCCGGCCTGCAGCGGGGCGACGGCGTGGCCGCTGCCACCTATGACGCCGGCTTCGGCTCGGCTTCGCGCGTCTATGAGCGGGCGGACGAGGCGCTCGGCATGACGCCGGCGAGCTATGCCAAGGGCGGGCGCGGCGCCGACATCGCCTATGCCACGGCCGGCTCCCCCCTGGGCCGGCTCCTGGTTGCCGCCACGCCCAAGGGTATCTGCTTCGTCTCGATCGGGCGGGCCGACGGCGAGCTCGAGGCCGCGCTCGAGCGGGAATTCCCGGCCGCCGAGCGGATCCGGCGCGACGACAAGGCGCTGGGCACCGCGCTCAAGGCCATCCTCGGCCATCTCGAGGGCCGGGTGCCCCATATCGACCTGCCGCTCGACATCCGCGCCACCGCCTTCCAGCAGCGGGTCTGGGAGGAGTTGCGACGCATTCCCATGGGCGAAACGCTCAGCTATGGCGAGATCGCCCGCCGGCTGGGCCAGCCCGGCAGCGCCCGGGCCGTGGGCCGGGCCTGTGCCACCAACCCGGTCGCCCTGGTGATCCCCTGCCACCGGGCCCGCGGCGCCGATGGCAGCCTGACGGGCTATCGATGGGGCAAGGGGGTGAAGCGCGAACTCCTTAATCGGGAAGCCGCGCAGGGAGATATCCACAGGAAATAAGTCCTAGCATCGGGCCCGGCCTCTTGGCAGGCCGGGCTCGACGCCGTATCAGGCGGTATCATGTCCCGCCGCCGCACGACCCTTTCGAAGCGCCGCGCCCGCCGGCCCTGCCGGCAGGTGAAGCGCTTGGTCGAGGGCCAGGTCCTGACCTTGGACGACCGACGCATCCCCTTGATCTATCAGCGTAATTCCCGGGCGCGACGGATCATTCTGCGGTTCGACCAGTCGGATGGCCGCATCGTCGTGGTGTTGCCGCCGCGCGCCACCTACGACGAGGGCCGGCGCTTCGCCCAGGCCCATCGCGCCTGGATCCGCGAGCGCATCGAGCTGCTGCCCGAGGGCGTGCCCTTCGCGCCCGGCAAGACGGTGCCCTTCCTGGGCCAGCCGCACCGCATCCGCCACCGCCCCAAGGCGCGCGGCGTGGTCTGGTGCGAGGAGGGCGAGATCCATGTCGCCGGCCGGCCCGAGCATCTGTCGCGCCGGGTGGAGGACTGGCTCAAGCTGGAGGCGCGGCGCGAGATCGCCGAGCTGGCGCACGAGAAGGCGGCGCGCATCGGCAAGCGCGTGCGCCGCGTGCGGCTGCGCGATCCCAAGACGCGCTGGGCGAGTTGCTCCGCCTCGGCCGAGCTCGCCTTCTCCTGGCGTCTCGTGCTGGCGCCCAAATGGGTGCTCGATTATGTCGTGGCGCACGAGGTCGCGCATCTGCGCGAGATGAATCACGAGCCGCGCTTCTGGCGGCTGGTGGACGAGCTGACGCCCTATGCGCGCAAGGCGCGCGCCTGGCTCGCCGAGCATGGGCCCGACCTCCATCGCTACGGCCGCAGCGAGGGCGAGCGCGCGCCCGTGGACCCGCTGCCGCTGTAGCGCCGCTTCGCAGAAACGACGGCAAGTTGCGGGTTCGAACGCGCCGGGCTCGTTTCACGCGGGCTCGACGGATCGCTGTTGCTCGTTGCCCCGCGGGCGCGCCGGCGCGCCTCACCCCAACGGCCGGTCCGGGACCCACACATAGCCGTCGGGGTCGGCGATATGGGCCTCGCGCAGGCCGTGCGGCTTGTCGGCCGCTTCGGCCAGGATGTGATGGCCGGCCGACTTCGCGCGAGCAACCGCCGCGTCGGGATCGCATCCGTGCAGGCGCAGCTCGACGCCCACGCCGCGCAGCGCGCCGTCGCCCGTGAGCGTCAGCAGCGGATGGCTCGAGTAGGTATGATCGGCATGCAGCATCCATTCGGCGCCGTTCTCGCCGCTGCCGTGGCGCAGCACCGCGAAATCGGGATCGCTATAGACCACCGTGGCGCCCAGCACCTCCCTGGCGAACGCGACCGAGCGCGCCACCTCGCGCACCAGGAGATTGATGCCGAGCCCTCGGAGGCTGCGGCCGTAATCGGCCGCCGGCATGAACGGCTCCTGGCCTTCCGCGCGCATCTTCGTCATGGTCCCTCCGACCTTCAGTCGGCCGCGGCCGACTTTCGGTCGGTCGAGGCCGAACGGGCGTTGCCAATCGCAAGCGGCATCATAGACTGAAGCAGATCTGGCGAGGATGGATTCGCAACCCATCGTCGTTCCTGCGAAAGCAGGAACCCAGGGCGAGCGACGTGCCGTGGCCCTGGGCCCCGCTTTCGCGGGGGGCGACGAGCGATGTGCGGCTCCGTCAAGACGTGCCCGGCTCTTCCTGTCTCCCCTCCCCATCTTGCTTTCACCATGCGTCGTCCCGACAGCCTGCCCGTCACCCTGCTGCTCGCCATGCTGGTGGCGCTGGGCCCCATCTCGACCGACCTCTATCTGCCCTCGCTGCCGAGCCTCATGCGCGCCTTCGATGCCGACGTGGCCGAGGTGCAGCTCACCTTGAGCCTGTTTCTCGCCGGGCTCGCCCTCTCCCAGCTCGTCTACGGGCCGCTCTCCGACCGCTTCGGGCGCCGGCCCGTGCTGCTCGTCGGCCTGGCGCTCTATGTCGCGGCCAGCATCGCTTGCATGCTGGCGCCGACCATCGAGTTCCTGATCGTATTCCGGTTCCTGCAGGCGCTCGGCGCTTGCGTCGGCCCCGTCCTGTGCCGCGCCGTCGTGCGCGACGTCTATGGCAAGGAGGGGGCCGCGCGCGTGCTCTCCTACCTCGCGGCCGCGATGGCGGTGGCCCCGCTGCTGGGGCCCATCCTCGGCGGCTATCTCCAGGTCTGGTTCGGCTGGCGCGCCAATTTCGCGGCGCTCACGCTCTATGGCGCGCTGGGCCTGGCCGGTGCGGCGGCGATGCTACCCGAGACGAACCCGCACCCCGATCCTCTGGCCACCAGGCCCTCGAGCATCCTCGCCACCTATCGCATGCTCGCCGGCGGGCGCCGCTATGTCGGCTATGTGCTCTCGGCCGCCTTCGCCTATAGCGGCATCTTCAGCTTCATCTCGGGCTCGTCCTTCGTGCTGGTCGACATGATCGGGCTTTCGCCCGACGCTTACGGCTACTGCTTCGCCGCGATCGTGGCCGGCTACATCGCCGGCGCCACCGCCGCCGGCAAGCTCGCGCCCATCGTCACCACCCATCGCCTGATCGCCACGGGCGGCGCCGTCGCGATCGCGGGCGGCCTGCTGCTCGTCCTGCTGGCCCTCCTGGGTCAGGCGACGGTCGCCGCCATCGTCGGCCCCACCATGATCTTCATGTTCGGCGCGGGGCTCATCATGGCGAACTCGATGGCGGGCGCGATCGGGCCCTATCCCCGCGCTGCCGGCGCGGCCTCGGCCCTTCTGGGTTTCGCGCAGATGTCGATCGCGGCGCTCGTGGGTGCCGCCATCGGCCATGCCGCCAATGGCACGCAGATGCCGATGGTGCTGGCACTGGCCGGCTCGGCCATCGCGGGGCCGCTCGGCTACTGGACGCTGGTCAGGCCCTGGCGGGCGTGAGGGGCTAGTGCGGATTCCGTTCGGCTGGAATCAAAAAACATCGTTCCCGCGAAAGCAGGAACCCGGGGCAAGCGACGTGCGAAGGCCCCTGGGCCCCGCGGCCGGCTTCGCCGGCGAACTTTGGAGTAGCGGGCGAAGTCCGCGGGCGCCGGGGCGACGCAGAGGTATTCCACTTGAACGGATTCCGCTCCATGCCTTGGGCCCTACTTCCGCTTCTCCCGCGTGCCCACGAGCCGCTCGATGAAGGCGGCGAAGGAGCTGTCGCCGGTGGCCGCCGCCGCGGCGATCTCGTCGGCCGCCGTGCCGGCGCTGGTATCGGGCGAAGTGCCGCCGGGGAGCTGCGCCACCGCGGGCCCTTCGTCATTGCCGGGCCAGGGCAGCGGGCGCGGCGGCTCGTTCTCGAGCGCCGCCGCCATATAGGCCTGCCACAGCTTGGCCGGCAGCCCGCTGCCCGAGACCTTCTTCATCGGACGGCCGTCGTCGTTGCCGACCCACACGCCGGTGACGAGCTCGGCGGTGAAGCCCATGAACCAGGCGTCGCGATAGTCCTGCGTAGTGCCGGTCTTGCCTGCGGCCGGGCGGCCGATCTGGGCCGCCTTGCCGGTGCCCCAGTCGATCACGGCCGACATCGCGTCCTGCATCTCGAGCACCTGGCGCGGCGCCACCACGCGGCCCGGCCCCGAGCCCTCGCGCGCATAAAGCAGATTGCCGGCCGAATCGCGCACCTCGGTGATCGCATAAGGCCAGACCCCCTCGCCGCGATTGGCGAGCACGGCGTAAGCGCCGGTGAGATCGAGCAGCGTGACCTCGCTGGTGCCGAGCGCCAGGCTCGGCGTAGCCAGAAGCTTGCTGGTGATGCCGAGGCGCTGCGCGGTCGCGACCACGCGGGCGGGGCCTACGCGCTGGATCAGTTGCGCCGCCACGCTGTTGAGCGAGCGCGCCAGCGCCTCGCGCAGCGTGACGTCGCCGTAATAGCGGTCGTTGTAGTTGTTGGGCCGCCAGTTGCCGATCGAGATCGGCGCGTCGGTGAAATGGCTGTCGGGCAAAAAGCCGTTCTCGAAGGCGGTGAGGAAGACGAAGGGCTTGAAGGCGGAGCCCGGCTGGCGCTGCGCCTGCGTGGCGCGGTTGAACTGGGTGGTGGCGTAGTCGAGGCCGCCCACCATCGCCTTGATCGCGCCGTCGGGCGTCATCGAGACCAGCGCCGCCTCGCTCGCATCCTGCGGCGGGCCGTCGCTCGCCATGATCTGCCCGATCTTGGTTTCGGCGAGGCGCTGCAGCCTCGGATCGAGCGTCGTGGTCACGACGAGGTCGCGGTCGGAATAGCCGACGAAGCTCGGCAGCTGATCGAGCACCCAGTCGGCGAAATAGCGGCCGATCGGCCCGCCCTGGGCCGGCGTGTCGTTGCCGAAGCCTTGCGCGGCGACGCTGTCCGCCTCGCCCTGCGTCATGTAGCCGGCCGCGACCATGTTGGCAAGCACGAGCTTGGCGCGCGCCGTGGCCTGCGCGCGGTCGTTGAAGGGGCTGTAGCGCGAGGGCGCCTTGAGGAGGCCCGCGAGCAGCGCCGCCTCGAAGCGCGTGACCTCGCTTGCGGGCTTGCCGAAATAGCGCCTTGCCGCCGCGTCGATGCCGTAGGTGCCGGCGCCGAAATAGACGCGGTTGAGATAGAGCTCGAGGATCTGGTCCTTGGTGAAATTGTGCTCGAGCCAGAGCGCCAGCAGCAGCTCCTGGCCCTTGCGCCGGAAGGTGCGGGCGGGTGTCAGAAAGATGTTCTTGGCGAGCTGCTGGGTGATGGTGCTGCCGCCCTGCACCCAGGCGCCGGCGCGCAGGTTCGCGTAGATCGCGCGCAGCAGGCCGCGCGGATCGAGCCCGAAATGGCTGTAGAAGCGCCGGTCCTCGGTCGCGATCACGGCCTGGGGCAGATAGCCTGGCAGATCGACGAGCGTGACCGGCTTGCCGTAAAGATCGCCATAGGAGGCGACGATCGAGCCGTCCGCGGCGAGCAGCGTGACGCTCGGCCGGCGCTGGATCTCGTTGAGCCGCGAGACGTCGGGCAGATCGTAGGCGAGCCAGCCGACGAAGCAGAGCGTCAGGAACAGGCTCCATATGGTCGCAACCGTGCCCCATTTGAGGCACCAGAGCAGGCGCGACCGCCGCCGCGACGCGCCGTCCCTGCCGTTGCGCCCGTTCCCGCCGCCCCTGCCCTTCCTTGCCATGCGTGATCTCTCTAGGCGATTCGCGGGGCCGGCGCCATAGCCGCGGATTGCCAGCCCCTCGCGCCACCGGCATGATCCGGCCCGCCATGACCGACGCCGCCTTCCGCATCCGCCCGGCCCGGCCCGGAGACGCCGACGCTGTCGCTCGCCTCTGCGCCGCACTCTCGGCCGAGAAAGGGCTGCCGGCGCCGGCCTTCACGGCCGCGCATTTCCGCCGCGACGGCGTCGGGCCCGAAGCGGCCTTCTCGGGACTGGTCGCCGAGCGCGACGGAGCACCCCTGGGCTATGCGCTGCATGCGCGGGACTACGACACCGACCGGTTGGAGCGATGCGTCTGTCTCGCCGACCTTTTTGTCGAAAAGACGGCGAGACGTCTCGGTATCGGTCGGGCGCTGGTGGCGGGGGTGGCCGCGGCCGGCCGGGACTATGGCGCAACCTGCCTCAGTTGGGGCGTGCGGGCCGATAATGCGGGGGCGCGCGCCTTCTATCGCGCGATCGGGGGCGCCGAACATCCGGAAATGATCTGGTGCCTGGCGGGGCCGGATCATCTCGAGACGCTGATCCGCCGCGCTCTGCCGCCGGGCGTCGCCTTGCGCGAGGGCCGCGTGGCGGACGTGCCGGTGCTGGCCCGCTTCCTCGAGGCGTTGTTCCACGACATGGATCGGGCGCCACCGCCGGAGATCGAGCGCCGGCTCGCCCGCGACGGCTTCGGGAGCCCGCGCTTCTTCTCCTCGCTCCTGGCCGAGCGTGACGGCGGGCCCGTCGGCTATGCGTTCTTCTGGGGCGGTTACGACACGCAGACCGCGTCGCGCACCACCATTCTCTCCGACCTCTATGTCGCGCCGGAAGCGCGACGGGCGGGAATCGGCGCTGCGTTGATGAGCGAGGTCGCGCGGCGCGGCCGCGCCGCCGGCGCGCCCCAGCTCCGGTGGCCCGTCTTCGCCGACAACCGGCGCGCGCGCGAATACCACGCCCGGATCGCGGTCGAGGAGCCGAACGTGATCTACTGCCTCGCCGACGGCGCCGCGTTCGAGCGGTTGATCGCGGCCGCACCCCCGGTCGAGCCATGAGCGTCGAGCCATGAGCGCCGCTCTCTATCGCCGCGCAGGGCCCGCCGACGCCGGCGCGATCGCCGCGATGGCGGCCAAGCTGGCGGCGCATCAGGGCGACGGCCCCTCAGCGCTGACGGCGGCGCATGTCTTGCGCGACGGCTTCGGCCCGAACCCCGCTTTCGCGGCGCTGGTGGCCGAGCAGCGCGGCGAGGCCATCGGCTATGCGCTGTGGCATTCCGAATACGACACCGACCACATGCGCCCGAGCGCCTATCTGATCGATCTCTATGTCGAGCCCGCCTGGCGAGGACGAGGCGTCGGCCGCGCGCTGATGGCCGCGAGCGCGGCCGAAGCGGCCGGACGCGGCGCCGCCATGCTGAGCTGGACGGTGAAGCGCGGCAACGAAGCGGCGCGGCGCTTCTATCGCCGGCTCGGCCGCGAGCAGCCGGATCTCTTCTATGGCGTCGCGGCAGAGGCCAAGCTCGATGCGCTCGCGGCCCAGGCGCCGCCGGCCGGCGTTCGTTTGCGCGAAGCGCGGCGCGAGGATGCAGACCTCCTGGCGGCCTTCATCGCGGATCTGCTGGTCGTGACCGGCGACGGACCGCCGCCGCGCGCCGACATTGCCGCTGCACTCGCACGCGACGGCTTCGGCGACGCTCGCCGATTCCACACCGTCGTCGCGGAGGGCGACGGGAGCCTGCTCGGCCATGCGCTGTTCTGGCCGGCCTACGACAGCGAACATGCGGTGCGCGGAAGCTTCCTCTCCGACCTTTACGTCGTCGCGCCCGCACGCCGGCAGGGCGTGGCGCTGGCGCTGATGGGCGAGCTGGCGCGGCGCACGCGCGCGGCCGGCGGCGCCTACGCCTATTGGCAGATCTGGGAGAAGAACGCGCCCGCCATCGCCTTCTATCGCCGCTTCGCCGCGGAGGACCGCACAGTCATGCCCTGCGTGGCCGAGGGCGAGGCTTTCACGGCGCTGATCGCATCCGCGCCGGCGCTGACGAACGGTCGCGGAGCGGGAATACCGGGCGATGGGCGCTGATCCGCTGGCCGGCGCCCGCGCCGCTTTCGCTGCCGGCCGCTTCGCCGAGGCGCTGAAGCTGGCCGAAGCCCGGCTCGCCGCCACCGGCGGTGCCGACGGCACGGCGCTGCATCTCAAAGGGCTCGCGCTGTTCCGTCTGGGCGACGGGCTGGGGGCGATCGCCGCGCTCGATCAAGCCGCGCGGCGCGCACCGGCGAACCCTGCCATCCTCGGCGATCTCGGCCGCATGCATGCCGCGCAAGGCGCCTTCGCGCAAGCCGCCGACTGCTTCCGCCGGGCGCTGGCCATCGACCCCGAGGCACTGGCGGAACGCGAGGACCTGGGCACCGCGCTCTGCTGCCTCGAGCGCTTCGACGAGGGCGCCGCGGAGTACGAGGCGGTGCTGAAACGGGCACCGCGGCGCGCCGGCACCCTGCTGCGGCTGGCGCGGGTCCGCATCCAGCAGGGGCGGATGCCCGAGGCGGAACGGCTGGCCGCAGAGGCGGTCCGGATCGAGCCGCGTGCCGCGGCCAAAGCCGCGCTGCTCTTGGGCCAGGCGGCGCTCGCCCAAGGCCGCTATGGCGAGGCCGAAGGCCATTACGGCCGCGCCCTCCAAGCCGGCGAGAGCGCTGCCGAGGCGCTGATGGGCCGCGCCCGCGCCAGGATGCGCCAGGAGGCGCTGGGCGCCGCCCTGGCCGATGCCACGGCCGCGCGGTCCCATCCTGGCGGCTCGCCCGAGGCCGAGCTTCTGGCCGCACGCATCGCGGCACAGCGAGGCGACATCGCAACCGCCGCCGGGCTCGGCAAGGCCGCGCTGGCGCTCAGGCCCCGGAGCTTTCGCACGCGCTGGATCGCGGCTCATCTGCTGGCGCCCATCCTCGAGGACGAATCCGAAATCGCGCCCGAGCGCGCGCGCTGGCGCACCGAGGTGGAGGCGATCGAGGCCGATCTCAGGCTCGACACGCCAGAGCGCATCAACGAGGCCGTCGCGGCGGTGCAGGAAGTGTCGAACTTCCATCTCCATTATCGCGGGCTCGATACCCTTGCCGAGCAGGCGCTCTATGGCCGCGTGCTGACGCGCGTGGCGAGGGCGCGCTGGCCCGATCTCGCCCAGCGCCCGCGCCACCCGGGCCACCCGCGTTCGGGCGGCAAGCGGCCGCGCGTGGGCTTCCTTTCGGCCTATCTGCATCAGCATTCGATCTGGAAGACCCATTCGGCCTGGATCACGCAGAGCAGCGCCGGGTTCGAGAAATTCGTCTATTACGCCGGAAGGCGCGAGGAGGCGGGCTATACCGACGCCGTGCGCGCGGCCGCCGATCACTGGCGCCGCGAGGCCGACATTGCGCGGCTTGCGCCCCTGATCGCCGCCGACGCGCTCGATGTCCTGATCTATCTCGATCACGGCATGGCGATGGAGCTGCAGCTCCTCGCCGCTTTGCCGCTGGCCCCGGTGCAGGCCAACGGGCTCGGCCATCCGATCACCTCGGGCCTGCCGAGCTTCACCCACGCGCTCACCAGCGCCCGCATGGAGCCCGCCGACGGCGACCGTCATTATAGCGAGCGGCTGGTGCGGTTCTCGGGCAGTGCCGCCTGCTATGCCTGGGCGCGGCTTGCAAAACGGCTCGAAGGGCTCGATCCGCCGGCCGGAGACCACGGGCGCGTGCGCTTTCTCTGCGCGCAGCATCTCTCGAAATATCTGCCGCAGCACGACCGGCTCCTGGCCTTGATCGCCGCCGAGCTGCCCCAGGCCGAGTTCCATTTCGTCGGCAGCAACGAGGGCGTGATCGGGCGCCTCGAGGCGCGCCTCGCCCGCGCCTTCGCCGCGCTCGGGCTCGACGCGCAGAACCATGTCCGCTTCCACGGACCGTTGATGCCCCCCGACTATTTCCGCCTCAATCTCGGCTGCGACGTCTTCCTGGACGGCGTGATGTGGTCGGGCAACAACACGACGCACGAAGCGATCGCCTGCGGCCTGCCGGTCGTCACCTGGCCCGGCCCCGAGATGCGCGGCCGGCACGCGGCGGCCCTTCTGGCCATGATGGGGCTCGAGGACACCGTGGCGCGCGACCTCGACCATTATGTCGAGCTGGCCGTGGCGCTGGGGCGCGAGCCCGAGCGGCGCCGTCATCTGCGCGCCGAGACCGAGGCGCGCCGCGCCGCGATCTACGACGACCCTGCGCCTATCGCCGATCTCGACCGCTTCATCCGGGAGCAGGTCGAGGCCCGCGACTGAGCCGCCGTTTGGAAAGCCGGGCGGCGCGAGGCTCGCGACGACGGCGATCCGGTCGCGGCGGCGAGGCCAGGGCTATCGCATCTCGGCTGTTGGCGGATTTCCTCTCCTTCGAGACGGGCCTGACGGCCCTCCTCAGAATGAGGAAATCCGCGAAGAATTGAATGACAACCTCGTGCTGAGGAGGCCGCGAAGCGGCCGTCTCGAAGGATGAGGCGGCCACATGCGATACCCCTGGCGGCGAGGCCCTGCCCCGTCGGCCGTCAGTTCCAGTCCTGAAGCTCGATCGTCAGCGTCACGTCGTCGTCTCCGACCCAGAAGGCCGCGCGCTCGAAGGACGGGGCGGAGAGAAAGGGTCGAGCGTTGTTGGAAAAGCCGAACCGCTCCTTGGGCAGGCCGAGAAGCGTGAAGTCCATCTTCTTGTTGTCGTTCTCGTCCTCGAAGAGCTGGATGGCGTAGCGCCCCGGCGGTATATCCCGGAACACCAGCTCCACGGTGCCGGCGCGGGCCGGGACGGTCACGTCGTAGGGACAGCCCTCTCGGCCGAAACGGGCCTCGTCGCACAGCGCGGCGCGCACATGACCGCGGTCGTTCTTCACGTTGTTGACGACGAGATAGATGTCGGCTGCCGCGGCCGGCCGGCTCGCAGCCAGCGCCAAGCCGATCGCGGCGCAAGCCGCCAGGACCCTGCTCGCCAATCCCGTCATGATCGGATTCCGGCCGAGAAACCGCCCAGCGTGGTTTGTCGATGAGGGTTCTCTCGGCCCCGGTTCAGACGTCGAGATTGGCGACGGCCAGCGCGTTCTGCTGGATGAAGTCGCGCCGCGGCTCGACCAGGTCGCCCATGAGGGTCGAGAACACCTCCTCGGCCTCGTCGACATGGCTGACCTTGACCTGCAGCAGCGCGCGGCTGTTGGGATCGAGCGTGGTCATCCAGAGCTGGTCCGGGTTCATCTCGCCCAGCCCCTTGTAGCGCTGGATGGCGGTCATGCCCCGCCGCCCCAGCTCCATCACCGATTCGATCAGGGCGATGGGGCCGGCGACGACGGTCTCCTTCTCCTTCGCCGTCAGACGGGCAGGCCGGGTGTAGCTCTGCTGCAGCTCGGCCGCCATGGCGTCGAGACGGCGCGCCTCGGCGCTGCGAATGAGCGGGCCGTCGATGACGTGCCGCTCGGTCACGCCGCGCAGGCGCCGCGCGAAGGCGAGCCCGCCATCGGGCTCGGCCGTGCCCGTCCAGCCGCGCTCGGTCGCCGGCACCAGCCCGTCGAGCCGGTGCGCGATGGCGGCGGCCGCCTGGCTCGCCAGCGCCTGGTCGGGGATGAGCTGCGGGTTGAGCGCGCCCACGATCGCCGCCTGTTCCACCACCGGGCCGCTGCCGACCTTGCGGATCAGGGGCTGCATCAGCGAGCGGGCAAGGCTCGCGCGCTCGACCCGCTCGCGCAGATCGTTGCCGCTGACTTGCGTGCCGTCGGCCAGCGTCAGGACCGCCCCCTCGATGCCGGCGTCGACCAGATAGGTCTCGAGCTCGCGATCGTCCTTCAGGTAGCGCTCGGACTTGCCGCGCTGGGCGCGGTAGAGCGGCGGCTGGGCGATGTAGAGATAGCCCTTCTCCACGATCTGCGGCATCTGCCGGTAGAAGAAGGTCAGGAGCAGCGTGCGGATGTGCGAGCCGTCCACGTCCGCATCGGTCATGATGATGATCTTGTGGTAGCGGATCTTGGCGAGGTCGAACTCCTCGCTGCCGATGCCGGTGCCGAGTGCGGCGATCAGCGTGCCGATCTCCGCCGAGCTCAGCATCTTGTCGAAGCGGGCGCGCTCGACATTGAGGATCTTGCCGCGCAAGGGGAGGATCGCCTGGAAACGCCGGTCGCGGCCCTGCTTGGCCGATCCGCCGGCGGAATCGCCCTCGACGATGAAGAGCTCGGCGAGCGCCGGATCGCGCTCCTGGCAGTCGGCGAGCTTGCCCGGCAGCGAGGCCACGTCGAGCGCCCCCTTGCGCCGCGTCAGCTCGCGCGCCTTCCGGGCCGCCTCGCGCGCGGCCGCCGCCTCGACCACCTTGGCGACGATGCGCCGGGCCTCGCTCGGATGCTCCTCGAACCATTGATTGAGCTTCTCGTTGACGATGCTCTCGACCACCGGCCGGACCTCGGAGGAGACCAGCTTGTCCTTGGTCTGGGAGGAGAATTTGGGATCGGGCACCTTGACCGAGAGGACGCAGGTCAGCCCCTCGCGCGCATCCTCGCCCGTGAGCGCCACCTTCTCCTTCTTGGCGATGCCGCTGTCGACCGCGTACTGGTTGATCTGGCGCGTGAGCGCGCCGCGATATCCCGCCAGATGCGTGCCGCCGTCGCGCTGCGGGATGTTGTTGGTGAAGCAGAGCATGGTCTCGTGATAGCTGTCGGTCCACTCCATCGCCGCTTCGACCGCGATGCCCTCGCGCTCGCCTTTGATGACGATGGCGGGCTCGTGCAGCGCCGTCTTGGTGCGATCGAGATAGCGCACGAAGGCCTCGAGGCCGCCCTCGTAGTGCAGCTCGACCGATTTGGGCTCGACGCCGCGCGCGTCGGTCAGGGCGAGCCGCACGCCGGAATTGAGGAAGGCCAACTCGCGCAGGCGGTGCTCCAGCGTCGCATAGTCGAACTCGGTCCTGCTGAAGGTCTTGGGCGAGGGCAGGAAGGTGACCTCGGTGCCGCGCCGGCCCTTCGCGTCGCCCACCACCGCGAGCGGCGCCTCGGGGTCGCCGTTGCGGAAGCGCATGAAATGCTCCTTGTCGTCGCGCCAGATCCTGAGATCCAGCCATTCGGAGAGCGCGTTGACGACCGAGACGCCGACGCCGTGGAGCCCGCCCGAGACCTTGTAGGCGTTCTGGTCGAATTTTCCGCCGGCATGGAGCTGGGTCATGATGACCTCGGCGGCCGACACACCTTCCTCCTTGTGGATATCGACCGGGATGCCGCGGCCGTTGTCCAGGACCGTGACCGAGCCGTCGCCGTTGAGCGTCACCTCGATGCGGTCGCAATAGCCGCCCAACGCCTCGTCGATGGCATTGTCCACCACCTCGTAGACCATGTGGTGCAGGCCCGAGCCGTCGTCGGTGTCGCCGATATACATGCCCGGGCGCTTGCGCACGGCATCGAGACCCTTGAGCACCTTGATCTGCTCGGCGCCATAGGCGACCGAGGGCGCTTGCGGCTCTCCGGCCTTCTTCTCGGCGGCTGGTTTGGTTGCGTCCTGGTTCATCGGTCGGTCTTTCTCGTGATGTCGCTCGCGTGGAGGCGCGCCGGTCGAGGGCGCCTCGGTCCACGATCGGGAAAAGTCACGGCGCGCCGGCAAGGGGCCGTAGGCGCCCCTCATCGACCGCGACGAACTGGGCCGCAGCGCCCAGCTCGGCGAAGATTTCGAGGTCGGTGCCGGTGAGCCAAGCCTGAGCGCCCAGCTCCAGAAGCGCCTCGAACAGGGCCCGGCGGTGCCTGCGGTCGAGATGGGCCGCGACCTCGTCGAGCAGGATCAGCGGCTGGGCCCCGCGCGCGAGCCCCAGCGCCCGCGCATAGGCCAAGAGGATCGCCAAGAGCAGCGCCTTCTGCTCGCCGGTCGAGCATTCGCCCGCCGGCCGGCCGCGCCCGAGATGGGTGACGGCGAGATCGCTGCGGTGCGGGCCGGCAGCCGCCCCGCCCTGCTGAGCATCCTGGGCGCGCGTCTCCGCCAGGCGGCGCTTGAGCGCCTCCTCGGCGGCCAGCGCCGGCATCTGCCCGAGCCAGTCGTCGACGGCACCCGCGAGCGTCAGGGCCGCACCCGGAAACGGGCCGAAGCCGTCGGCCGCGGCGCCCCGCAGGCGCTGCAGCAGGTCGCGTCGGGCGGCCGCGATGGCGACCCCCAACTCCGCCATCTGCGCCTCGAGCCCATCGAGCCAGGCCGCCTCGGCCGCCCCGCTGGCACGCCCGTTCTGGGGCGCCAAGAGCCTTGCGCGCTCGCGCAAGGCCTGCTCGTAGGCCGAGAGCCGGCTCGCATGGGCCGCATCGAAGCCGTAGACCAGCCGGTCGAGGAAACGGCGGCGGTCGCCGGCTCCGTCGAGGAACAGGCGGTCCATCTGGGGCGTGAGCCACACGATCGCCAGCCGCTCGGCCAGTGCCGCCTGACTCTTCTGGAACTGGCCGTCGATCTTGACGAGACGCCGCTCGGCTCCCCCTTCGCCGGCCGCCGGGTCGCGGCCGGTGCCGATCTCGATCTCGCCGCCGTCGGGGACGATCGCCAGCCTTGCCGCGACCGCCCAGGGCCCCGGAACGGCGCCGTCCGCCCCGAATGCCCCGCCGCTGCCGGGGCGGCGCTCCACTTCGGCCAGCCGCGCCCGGCGCAAGCCCCGGCCCGGCGCCAGGAAGGAGATCGCCTCGAGCAGGTTGGTCTTGCCGGCACCGTTGGGGCCGGCCAGCGCCACCGGCCGCGCGTCGGTCTCGAGCGTGGCGTCGCGATAGCAGCGGAACTCGGCCAGCACCAGGCGCGCGAGATGCGGGACCGCGGTGCGGGCGCGGGTGGCACCCGGCCGCTCTCTCGCCTCGGTTTTCGGCAGCGCCGTCAGGATCGGTAACCTCTCCCTTACACCCCTCACACGCGCATCGGCATCAGCACATAGAGCGCCGCGGCATTGGCGGGGTCCTTCATCAAGGTCGGCGAGGCGGCGTCGGCCAGTGCGATCTCGGCCTGGTCGCCCTGGATCTGGCGCAGAATTTCGATGAGGTAGCGCGAGTTGAAGCCGATCTCGATCGGCTGTCCCTCGTAGACGGCCTCGATCTCCTCGGTGGCGGTGCCGTTCTCGGGGCTCGAGGCCGACAGCGTCAGATGGCCGCTCTTGAGGGCGAGCTTCACCGCGCGCGACTTCTCGCTCGAGATGGTGGCGACCAGATCCACCGCCTCCATGAACGTCTTGCGGTCGACCCTCAGCAGCTTGTCGTTGCCGGTCGGAATCACGCGCTGATAGTCCGGGAAGGTGCCGTCGATCAGCTTCGACGTCAGCAGCGCGTCGGCGAAGGCGAAGCTGATGCGCGTGTCGGAGAGCGCCACCTCGATCGCGCCGTCGATCTCCTCGATCAGCTTCCTGAGCTCGGCGACGGTCTTGCGCGGCACGATCACGCCCGGCATCTCGGCGGCACCCGGGGGCAGCGGCAGCTCGATGCGGGCGAGCCGGTGTCCGTCGGTCGCGACCGCGCGCAGCGCCCCGGCCTTGTCCTGCGCGTGGGCGTGCAGATAAATGCCGTTGAGATAGTAGCGCGTCTCCTCGGTCGAGATGGCGAAGCTGGTGCGATCGATCAGCGTGCGCATCTCCTCGGCCGGGATGTGGAAGCGGTGCGGCAGGTCGCCGACATTGACCGCCGGAAAGTCCTCGCGCGGCAGGGTGGCGAGCGAGAAGCGGGCGCGGCCGGCGCGCAGGCCCAGCTGGCCCGCATCGGTGGCGCCGTCGAACTCCACCTGCGCGCCTTCGGGCAGCTTGCGCACGATGTCGTAGAGCGTGTGGGCCGGCACGGTGGTGGCGCCCGCCTGCGCGACCGCCGCCGCCGTCCGCTCGACGATGGTCAGGTCCATGTCGGTCGCCGTCATGTGCAGCGCGTCCCTGGTCCCCTCGATCAGGATGTTGGAAAGAATCGGGATGGTGTTGCGCCGTTCCACCACGCTCTGCACATGGCCGAGAGACCGGAGAAGGGCACCACGTTCGATGGTCAGTTTCATGGCCTGGCTTCTTGGGAGTTTCCGATTGCGCCGTTCTTCTTGCGGCCGTCCGGCGCCGGCCGGAATTGGCTATCGGGAAGGGTCCGGCGGAAGCGGGCGGGACGCCCTGAAGCCGGGCCCAGCCGCGGGCGCGGCAGGACGGTTGTTCATACTAGCACAAGCCTTTGTTTTTGGAAGCGATTTCCCCATTTTCGGCGCCCCCGAGTCGGGCCGAAAAACGGGCCAATTCCAGACCGTTGGAGCCCGCCCGCGCGCCACGGGTGCGCCGATGCGCCGGCACAGTCCGCCGCGATCGCCGGCCGGCGCGGCTCGAAGGCCGGGCGTCCCGGGCAAGGGACCGGGACCGATGCCCCGACCCTTCGGTCAAGGAGGAGGTTTAGACCGTCACGCCTCGAGCATGCGCCGGAGCAGATCGACGTCCTCGGAGAAGGAAGCGTCGGTGGACCGCAGCTCCTCCACCTTGCGCACGGCGTGCATCACGGTGGTGTGGTCGCGCCCGCCGAACTTGCGGCCGATCTCGGGCAGCGAGCGGGAAGTGAGCTGCTTGGCCAGATACATGGCGACCTGGCGGGGCCGCGCCACGGCGCGCGCGCGCCGGGCCGACTGCATCTCGGAGATCTTGATGTTGAAGTGATCGGCCACCTTGCGCTGGATCTCCTCGATCGTGACGCGGCGGTCGTTGGCGCGCAGCAGATCGTGCAGCACTTCCTGGGTGGTCTCGAGCGTGACCGGGCGGCCGACCAGCGTGGCATGCGCGACGATGCGGTTGAGCGCGCCCTCGAGCTCGCGCACGTTCGACATGATCTTGTGGGCGAGGAATTCGAGCACTTTCGAGGGGATCTCGGCGCCGAGCTGCTCGGCCTTGGCTTGGAGAATGCCGAGCCTCAACTCGTAGGTCGTGGGGTGGATGTCGGCGACCAGCCCCCAGCCGAGGCGCGAGCGCATGCGCTCCTCAAGCCCCTCGAGATCGGAGGGCGACTTGTCGGCCGAGATCACCACCTGCCGGTTCTGGTCCACGAGCGCGTTGAAGGTGTGAAAGAATTCCTCCTGGGTCGAATCCTTGCCGCTGATGAACTGGACGTCGTCGATCATCAGCACGTCGACCGAGCGGAACTGCTCCTTGAAGGCCATGGTGTTCTTGTGCCGGAGCGCCCGGATGAACTGGTACATGAACTTCTCGGCCGAGAGATAGATCACGCGCCGTTCGGGCTGGGCCTTCTTGATGTGCCAGGCGATGGCGTGCATCAGATGCGTCTTGCCGAGCCCCACGCCGCCATAGAGGAACAGCGGGTTGAAGGGCACGGTCTTGCTCTCGGCCACGCGGCGGGCGGCGGCGTAGGCGAGCTCGTTCGACTTGCCGACGACGAAGTTCTCGAAGGTGAAACGGGGATCGAGCGGGGCGCTCACATCGTCGACGCCGGGCGGCGGCGGCGGCGCCTCGACCGGAGCCGCGACGACGGCGACGCTGCGCCCGCCGCATGCCGCCGCGGTCTCAAGTTCGGCCGGCGCCTTGGCGCTGTCGACCACGATCTCCACCGCCTTGAACTCGGGCAACTCGCCGGCCAGAAGCTGGCGCAGACGGTCGGAATAGTGCTGGACCACCCAGTCGCGGATGAAGCGCGTGGGCACGGCGATGCGAATCTCGCCGTTGGCGTGGCCGACCAGCGTCAAGGGCTTGAGCCAGCTGCGGAAGGCCTGCTCGCCGAATTCCGATCTGAGTCGCCCGCGCACGCGCGCCCATTTGGCGTTGAGCTGGCTGTCGAGCCCGCTGGCCTTCATGCTGCCCCCATCAACAAAGCCTTCACTCTTGCACCCAAGGCAGGCCTGCTGCTTTCCATCCGCCGGTCTTGCCCCTGTGCCGTTCGTCGTCCAGGTTCCCTTCGAACCCTTCGCTCACGTTGTAGCAGCGGGCATAGCCCGCGGCCGTCACGGCCATGGCGGCCGCCTTGGAGCGCGCACCGCTGCGGCACAGGAAGAAAAGCGGCGTCTGCCGGTCCGGCACCGCCTTGGCAAGCTCGGCCACGAAATCCGGGCTGATCTGCATCGCCGGATAGCCCTGCCAGGACAGGAACAAAGTCTGCTTGCCCAGACGCGACAGGTCGGGCACGCCGACGAAGCTCCATTCGGGACGCGTGCGCACGTCGACCAGCCGGGCGGACTTGTCCTGGCTCAGCATCTTCCAGGCTTCCGATGGTGTGACGTCGCCGGCGTAGCTCATCGTGTCGACCCGACCCTCCCCGCGCTCCCCTGAAGCGACAGAGTCACCGAAAATCAGAACACGTCGCCGCCGCGATGAACGAAGCGGCGTTTGCAACACCATCGGTGGGACCGACGCGAACCACCACTCGCGTTCTTATCGTATTCGTGCCGGAGCGTGATTCGAATTGACGTGTGGCGAAGCACGGGTCTTTTGTCGAAAATTTTTCCCGTGCCTTCGGACCCGCTGAGCCTCCCCGTCGACCACCGGGGGCGACTCTACTCAGAGGGTCTGACCCACGCAATATGTCCGATGCGTGACGCGAGAAAAAAATAGCTTGTGTTGCAAGGCCGCGCGTGTCCCGCGTGGCTGCTGCGCGTTGCGTGCGATGCATGACGAACGACGATGCGATGCGCAAAAAGAGAACGCGCGCCACCGTGGGGGGCGCGCGTTCGATCGACAACGATAACTGGATCAGAGCGACTTGATGCGTGCCGACAACCGAGACAGTTTCCGCGCCGCCGTGTTGCGATGAAGCACGCCCGCGCGCACGCCGCGATGGATCTCCGGTTGCGCCTCCCTGAACGCGCTCTGCGCCGCGGCCTTGTCGCCGGCGGCGATGGCCGTCTCCACCTTCTTGATGAAGGTGCGCACGCGGCTGGTGCGCGCGCGGTTGACGGCGGTGCGCCGCTCGGTCTGGCGAATGCGCTTCTTGGCCGACTTGTGTTGGGCCATGGCTCTGCTCTCTCTAAGGATGGGCCCCTCTTGGGGGCGGCGGGTTATAGCCTTGGGCTCCAGGCTGCGTCAAGGGTCGTGAAAGACGCGAAACGACCCGATTTAACGGCCTTTTTACGCGGGGCTAGCGGTCCTTGAAGTCGGGCTGACGCTTCTCGATGAAGGCCGCCATGCCTTCCTTCTGATCCTCGGTGGCGAAGGTCGCATGGAAGAGACGGCGCTCGAAGCGAAGCCCTTCCGCGAGCGTGCTCTCATAGGCGCGGTTGATCGATTCCTTGGCCATCATCACCGCGGGCGTCGACATGGAGGCGATGCGCTCTGCAACCTTCATGGCTTCGTCCATGAGTTGCTCGGTCGGCACCACGCGGCTGACCAGCCCCGAACGCTCGGCCTCGGCCGCATCCATCATGCGGCCCGACAGGCACATCTCCATCGCCTTGGCCTTGCCGACGAGCCGGGTCAGGCGCTGCGTGCCGCCGGCGCCGGGAATGATGCCGAGCGTGATCTCCGGCTGGCCGAACTTGGCGTTCTCGGCGGCGAGAACGATGTCGCACATCATCGCCACCTCGCAGCCGCCGCCGAGCGCGTAACCGGCAACCGCCGCGATCACCGGCTTGCGGCAATGGGCGATCCGCTCCCAACCCTTGGTGATGAAATCGGAGACGTAGACGTCCACGAAACCGCGGTCCTTCATCTCCTTGATGTCGGCGCCCGCGGCGAAGGCCTTCTCGCTGCCGGTGACGACGATGGCGCCGATATGGGCGTCGGCCTCGAAATCGTCGAGCGCGCGGCCCATCTCCTCGACCAGCGCGTCGCACAGCGCGTTCAATGCCTTGGGCCGGTTCAGCGTGATCACGCCGACGCGCCCCTTCTTCTCCACGATGATGTTCTGATAGCCCATGATGCTTCCTTCCCGAGCCTGGGTGGCCCTCGCCTGGGGCGGACCCAAGCTCATTCGGGCGTGACGGTGAAACGCACGGTCAGCGGACCGCCGCCCTTGACGAAGTCGATCGACAGCCGCTCGCCCTGGCGCCGATAGCTGCGCTCCGACGCCGCCTGCCAGCCAAGCTCGGGCAGCGTGGCCTTGTAGAACTCCAGCACCTGCCCCTCGCTCACATTGCCGGTGGCGTAGCCCTCGACGATGCGGCCGTCGGTGGAGCCGAACGCGAAGCCGGAGCCGCTGAGCTCGGTCAGGCCCGGCATCAGCGGCAGATCCTCGATCCCGGCGACGAAGCCGGGATCGGCGGCACGCGCCGCGCCCTGCTCCAGGCGGCTCCCGCCGGGTGCCTGACCGAAGACCAAAGGGACCGCCAGCAGGAGCGCCACCAGCGGGGCTGCCGCGGCCCGGCCGGCCCAGGCCCGGTGTGGCAAACGGCGGTCATGCGGCTGGCGACGGGGCATGGCGGGGCTAATTACCTCAGCGCTGGCGGCGAGGACAGTAGAAAGTGGAGCGCCCGCCTTGCGTCAGCCGGCGCACGCCGCCGCTGACGGCGGGTTCGCAGTCGCAGTCGGGGCAGGGCTCGCCTTCTCGTTCATAGACCGCCCAGCGATGTTGGAAATATCCCAACTCGCCGTCGATCCGGACATAGTCGCGCAAGGAGGAGCCGCCGGCCGCGATCGCCTCGGCCAGCACCGCCTTGATCGCCGCCGCCAGCCGTTGGGCGCGCGCGCCCTTCACCGTCCCGGCATGCCGCTTGGGCGAGAGGCCGGCGCGGAACAGCGCCTCGGACGCATAGATGTTGCCGATGCCGGCGACCACGCGCTGGTCGAGCAAGGCTGCCTTGATCGATGTCGTCTTGCCGGCGAGGAGGGCTGCCAGCGCCGGCCCGTCGAAGGCGGGGTCCAGCGGCTCGGGTCCGAGACCCTTGATGAGCTTGTGGCGCGCGAGCTTGGATTCGGCCACCAGATCCATCATGCCGAAACGGCGCGCATCGTTGAACCGCACATGGGCACCGTCGTCGGTCTCGAGGATCACATGGTCGTGCGGCTCGGGATCGAGCACCGGCCCCTTTCCCACCAGCATGCGCCCGCTCATGCCGAGATGGCAGAGCAGCACTTCCTCGCCATCGAGGCGGATCAGAATGTATTTCGCGCGCCGGCCGACCTCGAGCACGCGCCGCCCCTCGAGCCGGCGCACGAAGCCCTGGGGCAGCGGAAAGCGCAGATCCGGCCGGCGTTGTTGCACGCGGGCGAGCCGCCGGCCTTCGAGGCGCATGGCCAGACCGCGACAAACCGTCTCGACTTCGGGCAGCTCGGGCATGGGGCGGCGAGCGTAGCGCGGCTTTGGTCGTCACGCTATGTTCGCCGCCATGCAACCTGGGGATACCGACAAGCCGCCGCCCGCGCCCGGCGCTTCGCCTCCGCCCCCGCAAGCCGGCCCTGCCATCGGGACCGAGGAGAGCAAGGAAGGCGGCGAAGGCGAGAGGGGACAGACCTGGTTCGGCGACCGCCCCGTGGCGGCCGCCGAGAAGCCGGGCCTCGTGCGCGGCGTGTTCGACAGCGTTGCCGACCGCTACGACCTGATGAACGACCTCATGTCGGGCGGCATTCATCGCCTCTGGAAAAGGGCGATGATCGACCGGCTCGATCCCAGGCCCGGCCAGACCGTGCTCGACGTCGCCGGCGGCACCGGCGATATCGCCTTTCGCATCCTCGAGCGCTGGGGCGGCCCGGAAGGTGCCCGGCGCACGGGCTCGCGCGTCATCGTCTGCGACCTCACGCCCGCGATGCTGGCCAAGGGCCGCGCCCGCGCCATCGACCGCGGCTATCTCGGCGGCATCGAATGGATCGCGGGCGATGCCGAGCGGCTGCCCTTGGAGGCCATGAGCGTCGACGCCTATACCATCGCCTTCGGCTTGCGCAACGTGACCCATGTCGACCGGGCGCTCGCGGAAGCCCGGCGCGTGCTCAAGCCGGGCGGCCGGTTTCTCTGCCTCGAGTTCAGCCGCGTGGTGCTGCCGGTGCTCGATCGGCTCTACGATCTCTACTCCTTCTCCGTGCTGCCGGCCTTGGGGCGCATCGTCGCCAAGGACGAGGCCGCCTATCGCTATCTGGCCGAGAGCATCCGTCGCTTCCCGCCGCAGGAGGAGTTGGCGCGGATGATCGAGGCGGCCGGGCTCGCCCGAGTGCGCTACCGGAACTTGAGCGGCGGCATCGCGGCGCTGCATTCCGCCTGGCGCATCTGAGCCCCGGAGCTCCGGCCCTTGATCCGCAGCCTGCGCAACCTGGTTCGCCTGATGAGCGTGGCCCACACGCTGGCGCGCCATGGCGCGCTGCAAGCGCTCGACAGCGCGCTCGAGACGGTCGGCGCGACCTCCACCTTCCTCGATCTGGCCCGGTTCCTGTTCGGTCGCGGCACCGGCGCCGGCCGGCCGGGCGAGCGCCTCGCCGCCGCGCTCGCGGAGCTCGGCCCCGCCTTCATCAAGCTCGGCCAGATGCTCGCGACCCGCACCGACCTTCTGGGCGCGCAGGTAGCGGCCGATCTCTCGACGCTCCAGGACCGCCTCCCGCCTTTCCCGGGCGCCGTGGCCCGCGCCATCATCGAGGCGGAGCTGGGGCGGCCCGTCGGCGAACTTTTCGCCAGCTTCGACGAGCGGCCGGTCTCCGCCGCCTCGATCGCGCAGGTGCATTTCGCAACCCTGCCCGAAGGCGCCTACGCACCGGCGAACGGCGAGGCCGGCACCGAGGCCGGCCGCGCTTTTCGCACGCGCGAGGTCGCGGTCAAGATCCTCAGGCCCGACATCGAGCGCGCCTTCCTGCGCGATCTCGATCTCCTGCGCTGGCTGGCCGAAATCGTCGAGGCCACACAGCCGCGCTTGCGCCGGTTCCGCCCGATCGAGGCGATCGAGGGCTTCGCGCGCCAAGTCGAGTTCGAGATGGATCTGCGCCTCGAGGCCGCGGCCGCATCGGAGCTGGCGCGGAACTTTGCCGACGACCCGACCTATCGCGTGCCGGCGGTGGATTGGCGACGCAGCGCCCGGCGCGTGCTGACCCAGGAGCGGCTCGCCGGCATCCGCATGGACGACCGCGCCGCTCTCCTCGCGGCCGGCCACGATATCGACCAGGTGCTGACCAAAGCGGCGGCGATCTTCTTCAAACAGACCTTCCGCGACGGCTTCTTCCACGGCGATCAACACCCGGGCAACATGTTCGTCGATGCCGAGGGCAATATCGGCGCGGTCGACTTCGGCATCATGGGCCGGCTCGACAAGGCGACGCGCTATTACCTGGCCGACATGCTCTTGGGCCTGCTCGAGCGCGACTATCGCCGGCTGGCCGAGATCCATGTCGCGGCCGGGATCGTTCCCGAGACGCAGTCGCAAGACATGCTGGCCCAGGCGCTGAGGGCCATCGCCGAGCCAGTGTTCGGCCGGCCGCTCAACGAAATCTCCTTCGCCAAGCTCCTGGGCCAGCTGTTCCAACTGGCCGAGACCTTCGACATGCGGGTGCCGGCGCATTTGCTGCTGTTGCAGAAGAACATGTTGATGGCGGAGGGCGTCAGCCGGCAGTTGAATCCCGATCTCAACATCTGGACCTTGGCCCAGCCGCTGATCGAGCAATGGATGCGCGAAAACCGCGGGCCCGAGGCCCGGCTCGCCGAGGCGGTGGGCGAGGGTGCCGCGCTGTTGCGTCGGCTGCCGCGGCTCTTGAGCGCGCTCGAACGCGCCGCCGAGCGGCTCACGGAGCCGGCGGCCCCGCCCCTCGCCCCCCTCGGTGATCGCCTTCTGGGCACGCCCTGGTGGGCTTGGGCGGCGCTGCTGTTGGCGCTGGGATTTGCGTTCCTTCGCTGACCGACGGCGATCGGGCCGCAACAGCGCGCGGCCTCGCTTCAAGACCTTGTTTTATAATGGCTTTAAGTTGGCGAAGGGGCGCCCGGCAGGGATTGCGGCGTCGAGGCTTGTCTTAACCTTCCGGCGCGCCTAGGTTAAACGCAGTGTCCAACCGTGAAATTTTTGGGCGTGCGGTTAATGCTGGCGGGCAAGCGCATCCTTCTCGTCATTGCGGGCGGCATCGCGGCCTATAAGAGCCTCGATCTGGTCCGGCGTCTACGCGAGCGCAACGCTTCGGTACGCACGATCCTGACGCGCGCCGGCGCCGAGTTCGTGACACCGCTTTCCGTGGCCACGCTCTCCGGGCAGAAGGTCTATTCCGATTTGTTCTCGCTGACCGACGAAAGCGAGATGGGCCATATCCGCTTGAGCCGCGAAGCCGATCTGGTGGTGGTGGCGCCGGCCAGCGCCGATCTCCTCGCCAAGATGGCGCACGGGCTTGCCGACGATCTCGCCTCGACCGCGCTGCTTGCCACCGACAAGCCGGTGCTGGTGGCGCCGGCCATGAATGTCGAGATGTGGGCTCACGCCGCCACCCGGGCCAACATCGCCGCGCTCGAGGCGCGCGGCGTGCTTCAGGTCGGGCCCAATGCGGGCGATCTCGCCTGCGGCGAAACCGGCCCCGGCCGCATGGCCGAGCCGCATCAGATTCTGGAGGCGATCGAACGCTATTTCGGCCTCTCGGCGCCGCTGGCGGGCCTGCGCGCGCTGGTGACGAGCGGTCCCACGCACGAGCCGATCGATCCGGTGCGTTACATCGCCAACCGTTCCTCCGGCCGCCAGGGCCATGCCATCGCCGCGGCGCTCGCCCGACGCGGCGCCATGACGCTCCTGGTGTCGGGTCCTACGGCCGAGCCGGATCCCGTCGGCGTCGAGGTGCGCCATATCGAAACCGCCGAAGAGATGTGGGCCGCTTGCCGCGGCGCGCTGCCGGTCGATGTGGCGGTCTGCGCCGCCGCCGTGTCGGACTGGCGTCCGGCGGCTGCCGCCGAGCAGAAGCTCAAGAAGACGGCGGGCAAGGCGGCTCCCGCCATCCGGCTGGCGGAGAACCCCGACATCCTGGCCAGCCTCTCGGCCGCCGGCAACGGCCGGCCGCGGCTCGTCGTCGGCTTCGCCGCCGAGACCGAGAAGGTGGTGGAGAACGCGATCGCCAAACGACGCGCCAAGGGTTGCGACTGGATGCTCGCCAACGACGTGTCGCCGGGAACGACCACGTTCGGCGGCGCGGAGAACAAGGTCCATCTCGTGAGCGCCGAGGGCGTGGAGGAATGGCCGCGCATGTCCAAGCAGGACGTGGCCGACCGGCTTGCCGACCGGATCGCGACCGAGCTCAAGAGGGCGTCGTGACGACGGACTTGCGCGTGGCGGTCAAACGCCTGCCGCATGCGGCGGGCTTGCCCCTGCCGGCCTATGCCACGGCGCAGGCCGCGGGCATGGATCTGCTCGCGGCGGTGGAGGCGCCCACGACGTTGGCGCCCGGCGAGCGCGCGCTGGTGCCGACCGGTCTCGCGATCGCGCTCCCCGCCGGCTACGAGGCCCAGGTACGCCCGCGCTCCGGTCTCGCCCTCAAGCACGGCGTCACGTTGCTCAACAGTCCCGGCACCATCGATGCCGATTATCGCGGCGAGATCGGCGTCATCCTCGTCAATCTGGGCCAGGTGCCGTTCGCCGTCGAGCGTGGCCAGCGCATCGCCCAACTCGTGGTGGCGCCGGTCTCGCATGTGGCCTGGACCGAAACCGAGATGCTCCCCGATACCGTGCGCGGCGCCGGCGGCTTCGGTTCGACCGGCATCGCCGCCGAGCCGACCGCCGCCGCAGCCGGCGGCTGAGCGGGAAGGTTTGCCATGCTGCGTCTATCCAAACGCCTGCTGTTCGCGATCGAGGCGGTCGTCGACGTCGCCTATCACAGCGGCAGCCGTCCGGTGCAGTCGGGCGAGATTTCCGAGCGTCAGGGCATCCCGCGCCGCTATCTCGAGCAGGTGCTGCAGCACCTGGTGAAGAGCGGCGTGCTGACCGGCCAGCGGGGCCCTCGCGGCGGCTATCGCCTGGCGCGAGAGAGGCGGCGCATCACGCTGGGCGAGATCGTGCGCATCATGCGCCAGATCGACGTCGTGCCCGATCCGCTCGCCGAGGGCTCGGGCTCGCCGATCGGCATGCAGGTGGTGCGCCCGCTCTGGCGCGAATTGCAGGATTCGATGCTGGCCGAGCTCGACAAGGTGACGGTCGAGGAACTGTGCCAGCGCGCCCAGAACGCCGGCGTGCCCAGCGGCGCCGCCGAACGCCTCGACTTCACCATCTGAGGCGCGTTCTCCGCGGACGCGCCCGGAGCCCGACGACGATCACCGAATTGCGACAGGAGACGCGCCCATCATGACCGCGACCAAGCCCGCCGCGACCGAGGCCGCCAAGGAGCCCGAGTTCCGTGGCCGCATCTACGACAGCATCCTCGACACCATCGGCGCCACGCCGCTGGTGCGGCTCTCGCGCTTCGCGCAAGCGGAAGGCGTCAAGGCCGCGCTTCTCGGCAAGTGCGAATTCTTCAACCCGCTGTCGTCGGTCAAGGACCGCATCGGGCTGGCCATGGTCGAGGCGCTCGAGCGCGAGGGCAAGATCGGGCCCGGCACGGTGCTGGTCGAGCCCACCTCGGGCAATACCGGCATCGCGCTCGCCTTCGTCGCCGCGGCCAAGGGCTATCGCCTGATCCTGACCATGCCGGAGAGCATGTCGGTCGAGCGGCGCAAGATGCTGAAGCTCCTGGGCGCCGAGCTCGAGCTGACCCCGGCCTCGCAGGGCATGAACGGGGCGATCCGCCGCGCCGAGGAGCTGGTGGCGCGCATCGGCAACGCGGTCATGCCCCAGCAGTTCCGCAACCCCGCCAATCCCGCGATCCACCGCCGCACCACGGCGGAGGAGATCTGGCGCGATACCGGCGGCAAGGTGGATATCGTCGTGAGCGGCGTGGGCACGGGCGGCACGCTGACCGGCGTGGGCGAGGTGCTGAAGCCGCGCCGGCCCGGCTTGCGCATGGTCGCGGTCGAGCCGGAGGACAGCCCGGTGCTCTCGGGCGGCACGCCGGGCCCGCACAAGATCCAGGGCATCGGCGCGGGCTTCGTGCCGCCGATTCTCAACCGCGACATGATCGACGAGGTGGTGCGCATCGGCAACGAGACCGCCTTCCGCATGGCGCGCAAGGTCGCGCGGATCGAGGGCTTGCCGGTCGGCATCTCCTCGGGCGCCGCCTTGGCCGCCGCGGTCGAGGTCGGCAGCCGGCCCGGCATGGAAGGCAAGCAGATCGTGGTGGTGCTGCCCTCCTTTGCCGAGCGCTACCTCTCGACCGCGCTGTTCGAGGGGTTGGAGTAAGGAGCGCCTATCGTCCTCATGCTGAGCCTGTCGAAGCATGAGGATGATGGGTTTGAGACGCCGCACGCGCCCTCATCCTTCGACAGGCTCGGGATGAGGGCTATGTCGTTTGCGCCACGTCGACGCGACCGCCGCCTCATGGACCTGACCGATCCGCAGATCGAACGCTATGCCCGCCATCTGATCCTCGAGGAGATCGGCGAGGAGGGGCAGGCGAAGCTGCTGGCCAGCTCCGTGCTGGTGGTGGGGGCCGGCGGGCTGGGCTCGCCCTTGGCTCTCTACCTCGCTGCCGCCGGGGTCGGGCGGCTCGGCATCGTCGACGACGACCGGGTCGAGCTCTCGAACCTGCAACGCCAGGTCCTGCATGGCACGGCCGACGTCGGGCGGCGCAAGACCGATAGCGCGGCGGAAGCCCTGGCGCGCGCCAATCCCGAGGTGCGGGTGGTCCGCCACGACCTCAGGCTCGACGCGACGAACGCGCTCGACATCGTGGCCGACTACGATCTGGTCGCCGACGGCAGCGACAATTTCGCCACCCGCTTCGCGCTCGCCGACGCCTGCCAGCGCGCCAAACGTCCGCTGGTCTCGGCCGCGGTGGTGCGCTTCGACGGCCAGCTCACCACCTTCAAGCCCTATCTGGGCGAGCCCCATCCCTGCATCCGCTGCCTGCATCCCGAGATGCCGGACGAGGACGCGGTGCCGCGCTGCGAGCAGGCCGGCATCCTGGGGGCGCTTGCCGGCACCATGGGCGCGCTTCAGGCGACCGAGGCGATCAAGGAGCTGCTGGGCCTGGGCGACAGCCTGTCGGGTCAGCTCCTGATCTACGACGCGCTCGGCGCCACCTTCCGCAAGATCCGGCTTCCGCGGCGGCAGGGCTGCGCCGGCTGCGCCCGGAAGCCAGAAGCCAGAAGTCAGAAACCGGAAACCAGAACCTGATCCCGGTGCACCAGGCGTCTTCTGGCTTCTGGTTTCTGTCTTCTGGCTTCTGAATCAGAACATCGTCTCGAGCACGCGGTCGGGCGGCTTGTGGCCGTCGGCGAAGGTCTTGATGTTGATGATGACCTTCTCGCCCATGTCGATGCGACCCTCGATCGTGGCCGAGCCCATATGCGGCAGCAGCACCACGTTGTCGAGCTTCAAGAGCTTCGGATTGACCGCGGGCTCGTGCTCGAACACGTCGAGACCGGCGCCCGCCAGCTCGCCGCGCTCGAGCATGCGCGCGAGCGCGTTCTCGTCGATCACCTCGCCGCGCGAGGTGTTGACGATGTAGGTGTGGCGCGGCAGCAGCTTGAGCCGACGCGCCGACAGCAGATGGTAGGTCGCCGGCGTATGCGGGCAGTTGATGGAGATGATGTCCATGCGCGCCAGCATCTGGTCGAGGCTTTCCCAATAGGTCGCTTCGAGCTCGGCCTCGAGATCGGGATGGACGCGCCGGCGGTTGTGGTAATGCACGGCCAGCCCGAAGCCGCGCGCACGCCTCGCCACCGCGGTGCCGATCCGGCCCATGCCGATGATGCCGAGCCGCTTGCCCCAGATGCGATGGCCCAGCATCGAGGTCGGTCCCCAGCCTTTCCACTGGCCGGTGCGGATCAGCCGCTCGCCCTCGGCCAGCCGGCGCGGCACGGCCAGGATCAGGGCCATGGTCATGTCGGCCGTGTCCTCGGTGAGGACGCCGGGCGTATTTGTGACGGTGATGTTGCGCTGGCGCGCCGAGGCGAGGTCGATGTGGTCGACGCCGGTGCCGAAGGAGGCGATCAGCTTGAGCCGGGGCCCGGCCTGCGACAGGACCGCGGAATCGATCCGATCGGTCACGGTGGGGACCAGCACGTCGGCGGTCTTGACCGCCTCGACCAGCTCGGCCTGGGTCATGGGCTTGTCGTCGACGTTCAGCCGAACGTCGAACAGCTCCATCATGCGCGTCTCGATCGGGTCCGGCAGCTTGCGGGTGACGACGACGACGGGTTTTTGAGGCATCGGCCCCGCTCGGGATCAGGTGGTTGGGGCGGGGTCCACCGGAAGCGGCGGATCTCGCGCAGGATTTGAGCTTGCCATAGCAAGAGCGCCGAGGCTTGTCCAGCCGAGGCAGATACGCCCGTCGAGCGCTTGAAATCGGCTCGGCCGACACCGTGCGAAGGCCATCTTGACCGGACCGCCAGGGCAGCCGAATCTGCGGTCCCAAGGTTGCAGATCGATGATGGAGCGGAAGTGCCATGAGCCGGGGGGCGGTGCAATGGGGACTGAAGCGAGGCCTGGCGGCGTCCGGCCTCGTCGCGGCGCTGCTGGCGCTGCTCTTCGGGTTGACCGCATCCGCGCTCGCCGCCGGAAACAACCCATCCGGCCTGCCGATTCCCCGCTTCGTCACGCTGCGTTCGGACGAGGTGAACCTGCGCACCGGCCCCGGCCTCACCTACCCGATCGATTGGATCTACAAGCGCGCGGGCATGCCGGTCGAGGTGACCGAGGAGTTCGACACTTGGCGCAAGATCCGCGACTGGCAGGGCACCGAGGGCTGGGTGCATCAGAGCATGCTGGACGGCAAGCGCGGCTTCGTGATCATCGGCGAGCGGCGCACCATGCGCCTGGCACCGCAGGACGATGCGCGGCCGGCCGCCCGCCTCGAACCCGGCGTGACCGGCGAGCTCTTGGAATGCGGCCCCGAATGGTGTCGCGCCGATGTGCAGGGCTATCGCGGCTGGCTCAGGCGCGAATGGTTCTGGGGCGTCTATCCCAACGAAACCTTCTGACCCGCGCCGATGAGCGCCGTGTGATCCGCCAACCCCATCTCAGGCTGAGCGGCGACAGGATGCGGCGGGTAGCGATCATTGGCAACGTCGCGGGCGGCAAGACCACGCTGGCCCGCGCGCTCGCCGGCGCAACCGGCCTGCCCTACCATGAATATGACGCCCTGCTCTGGCGCGAGGATGTGCGGGTGCCGCACAAGGAGGTGCTGGCGCTGGAGGAGGCCTAGCTCGACCGTCCGCGCTGGATCATCGACGGCCTGGGCTCCTGGGCGGCGCTGAAGCGCCGGCTCGACCGGGCCGACACCATCATCTACGTCGATCTGCCGCTGTGGCTGCATTATGCCTGGGCCGCGCGGCGACAGATCAGGTCGGCGCAGCAGGGTCCGGAGCCGCACTCGGCGCGGCCGCAGCTCGAGACCGAGTTCCTCTTCCGCGTCATGGCGATCACGCATCAGCGCACGCGACCGCGCCTCCTCGCTTACCTGCGCGAGGTCCGAGGCAAGAAGATCATTCACCTTCGCAAGCGCGCCGAGCTGCAGGCGCTGCTCGACCGCTGCAAGCGGCGCGAAGCCGCTCGCCGGGCGCGGCTTGCGGCACGGCAGGCCCGCCCTCCGGAGAGCGGCGGGGCGCCCCTTTCGCGCAGATGATCCGCGTTGTCCCGCAAGGCCCCGCGGGTCAGTCGAAATCCTCGGCCAGCGCCGCGCGCACCGCTTCGGGCATCATGGTCATGTGGCCGTAATGCGGATGGCTGAAGCCGACCACGACCGGCGTGCCCGGCCGCTTGAAGGCCTCGATCTGGTGCGGCTCGAAGGGGAAGTGGATGAATTGCACCGACGAGGCCTTGCCCTCGGCGCTGGTGCGGTCCTGGTCCGCTTCCGGCACGCCCTTCACGCGCTCGCCCGCCACCTCGATGAAGACGGTTTCCTCCACGCCGCCGAGGCACGCCAGGAACGCCTTGCGCTTGTCGGGATCGTCGATCTCGAACAGCACCGTCGCGACCAGCTCCCGGCCCTTGGGCACAAGCGGATTGTAGGCCTCGAGCTCGCCCGGGATCTGTGCCGCGCCCCCCTTCTCGATATAGAGCATCTCCTGGATCTGGAACCACATGCTCTCCCAGTTCTCGAAATGGAGCGTGGCCACGGGCCCGATCTCGAGCCGGCGCAGCCTCTTGCGCGCGACCAGCGCCTTGCGTCGCTCGCTGCGCACCTTGGCGTAGTCTTCGACGCTCATCAGATCGTCTGCGGTGATCTCGTGCTTGGGCATCGCTGTCATCCTCTTGCCTCCGCCCCCGACCCCCACTCGGGAGCCGCGTTGGATAGCGCGCCATGAAATCCGGCCCTCAGAGCCCGTAGGCCTCGGCCATGAGCTCGATCGGGTGGCGCGACGCGGCCGTCGCCGGCGGGCCGTCGGCGAGCCGCTCCATGCCTTGGACGATATGGGCGCCGGCGAGCGGGCATTCCGACGCCAGATGGCGCTTGCCGGCGTTCTGCGCCTGGCGCGCCACCGGCTTGCCGATCTTGAGCGCGGTTTCGAAATTGCCCTTCATCACGCCCCAGGAGCCGCCATGGCCCGAGCAGCGCTCGATCACGGCGAGATCGGCGCCCGGAATGAGCCGCAGCATCTCGGCCGCCTTCTGCCCCATGTTCTGGGCGCGCGCATGGCAGGCGATGTGGAGCGCGACCCCGCCTTCGAGCGGCTTCAGCCCCGCCGCCAGGCCGGCGCGCTTGGCCATGTCCACCACATACTCGGTGACGTCGAAGGTCGCCTGCGAAAGCTTCTTGACCGCGTCGTCGCCCGGCAGGATCAGCGGCCATTCGAACTTGAGCATGAGCGCGCAGGAGGGGACCAGCGCGATCACGTCGTAGCCCTTGTCGATCCAGGGGCCCAACGCCGCCGACGCCTTGCGCGCGGCATCGGCCACCTTGGCGAGATTGCCCTGCTCGAGCTGCGGCATGCCGCAACAGGCGGGATAGACGACCTCCGTCTCCACGCCGTTCTTGGCCAGCACCTTGCGCGTCGCCTCGCCGATGCCGGGGTTGTTGTAGTTGACGAAGCAGGTGGCATAGAGCACCGCCTTGCGCCCGAAGCCGGGGGCGGCGCGATTGACCTCCGGCGCGGCCTGCTTGGCCCGCATGACGAAGGTCTTGCCGTGGAACTTCGGCAGATGAGCGTGCCGGTCGATGCCCGCGATCTTCTCCAAGAGCGGCCGGGTCAGGCCGTTCCTCTCGTCGCTGGCCCAGTTGGCGAGCGGCGCCACGGCGCCGGCGAGCCTGCCGTTGCGATCGGTCTGGGCCAGCTCGTCGCGCACCCACTCGGTCTTCCCTCGCGCCCGCTCGGCCGCACGATAACGCAGCATCAGATGCGGAAAATCGACGTTGAACGCGTGCGGCGGAACATAGGGGCATTTGGTCATGAAGCAGAGGTCGCAGAGCGTGCAGGCATCGACCACCTGCTTGAAGTCCTCGCTCTTGACGCCCTCCATCTCGGTGGGCGAGGCGTCGACCAGATCGAACAGCCGCGGGAAGCTGTCGCACAGATTGAAGCAGCGCCGGCATCCGTGACAGATGTCGAAGACGCGGCGCATCTCCGCGTCGAGCTTCGCGGGATCGGTGAAATCCGGATCGTTCCAGTCGAGAGGATGGCGGACCGGGGCTTCGAGGCTGCCTTCTCTCATGACACGAGGGACTCCCTTCGCGGCGCGCTCACGCCCGCCCGCGCTCTTGCCGAAGCGATCGGCAATCGGATCTGTTTGAAAGATCGGCGGCCGGCGGGAGCGGCGTGACGCGCCTTTCTGCCTCCCGCCGGCGACCGCATGAAGGATCGGCCGCGCCGATCAGCCGAGCGTGTCGAGCGCCTTCTGGAAGCGGCCCGCGTGCGACTTCTCGGCCTTGGCCAGCGTCTCGAACCAGTCGGCGATCTCGTCGAAGCCTTCCTCGCGCGCGGTGCGAGCCATGCCCGGATACATGTCGGTATATTCGTGGGTCTCGCCCGCGATGGCGGCCTTCAGGTTGGCGCCCGTGGCACCGATCGGCAGACCGGTGGCCGGATCGCCGACCGCCTCCAGGAACTCGAGATGGCCATGCGCATGGCCGGTTTCGCCCTCGGCGGTGGAACGGAACACGGCGGCGACGTCGTTATAGCCCTCCACGTCCGCCTTCTGGGCGAAGTAGAGATAGCGGCGGTTCGCCTGGCTCTCGCCGGCGAACGCGGCCTTGAGATTGGCTTCGGTCTTGCTGCCTTTGAGCGACTTCGACATGGCTTGCTCTCCCTTGCTTATCCGGTCGGTTGCTTCGCGAACGGGGCTCTTTCTCGCTCTCCGGCCGCGCCGTGAAGCAACGAAAGATCGAAATTTATCTACGCAAAGGCAATGCCTTTGTCAACAGATTAGAATGTTTCAAAATTGATTGGCGGCGCAGAGGCGGCCGCTTATTTCTGGGGCTGGAGCCGGATCACCACTTCGACACGGCCGAGCTTGGTGCCCGGCGGCGCGACCGGCAAACGCGCCAGTTCTACATCGGCGCCGGCCACATCCCGCAGCTCGCCGGTCTCCTCGAAATAGAAATGATGGTGCTCGCCGGTGTTGGTGTCGAAATAGGAGCGGCCGGGCTCGACCACGACCTCGCGCAGCAAGCCCTGGCGCGTGAATTGATGAAGCGTGTTGTAAACCGTGGCGAGCGAGACGCGCATGTTCGCCGCCGCCGCCTCGGCATGAAGCTGCTCCGCCGTGACGTGACGGAAGCCGGGCTCGAACAGCAGCTTGGCCAACGCCAAGCGCTGGCGCGTGGGCCTCAGCCCCGCCTGCTTCAAGCGATCGACCAGGGGGGCGAAGGGACGGGCTGAACTCATGGACGGGCCGCGCGGCTGCTGCGATGGATCACGATTTTGAGGGCTGCATGGGAACCCTTGGCTATCATTTTGGAATAGCTACAAATTATGTCAAGGGGGTTCGAAGGAGAACCCCGGCCGGCCAGCAGCACCCCCGCGGAACGAATGCGTCCCTATCCATGGGCTCGGGGCGCGGATTTCGCAGCCCTTTCGATCATGCCCTAATCGCCGGTCTGCAGCCGCTCGACCAGTTGACGCACGGTCGGGATGAAGCCGTTGGCGTAGAAGGGATCGGACTTGAACCGGAAGGCGTTGTGGCCGGCGAACATGAGCTGGTTCTCGGTGTCGTCCGAATGGCTGATGGCCTGCAGCGTCTTCTGGATGCAGTAGGAGCGCGGATCGGCCTTCTTGCCGGTGGTGCCCTGCTCGTTCTCGGCCCAGTTGGAGAAGCGGCAGGCCGACAGGCAGCCCATGCAGTTGATCTGATCCTCGCGAATCTCGTTCTCCTGGGCCGGCGTGACGAAGATGAGCGTCGAATCGGGCGTGCGCATCGCCTCGGTGTAGCCTTCCTCCACCCACTGGACGGCCCGGAGCTTGTCGGCCGCGGTCAGATAGACGAGGCGCTTGCGCGCACCCACCGGGAACGGCCAGATATGCTCGCCCACGGTCGTGGTCGAGTAGGCGACTTGCCGCTCCGAGCGCTGCCGCAGCTCCTCGAGGAAGGGGTTTATCACGGCCGAGGAATAGAATCCGGTCGGGCTGAAGCGGTTGAGAGACACGTCGCCCTCGTCGAGCGTGAGCAGCCGCTTCTTCCAGGCGTCGGAGATCGGGCTCTCCTTGGTCAGGAGCGGACGCGTGCCGAACTGGAAGGCGATCGGCCCGATCTCGGGATCGCCGATCCAGTCCTCCCATTCGCGCAAGCACCACACGCCGCCCGCCATGAAGATCGGCGTGGCGGCCAGGCCGAACTCGGTCATGACCCGGCGCAGCTCGACCACGCGCGGGTGAGGCGCACCCGGCTTGGTCGGGTCCTCGAGGTTGGAAAGGCCGTTATGGCCGCCGGCCAGCCACGGATCCTCGTACACCACGCCGCCCAGAAGCTCGGGGAAGCGGTGATAGGCGCGCTTCCACAGCGCACGGAAGGCGCGCGCCGAGGACACGATCGGATAGTAGTAGAGGCCGTACTGGGCGCAGATCTCGGCGATCCTGTAGGGCATGCCGGCGCCGCAGGTGACGCCGTGGATGAGGCCCTTGGCGCCTTCGAGCACGCCGTGGAGCACGCGCTGCGAGGCCGCCATCTCCCACAGCACGTTCATGTGAATGCGGCCCTGGCCGTTCGACATTTCGTGCGCGATGCGCGCCTGATGTATGCCGCCCTGGATCGCGTAGGCGACCAGCTCCTCGTGCCGCTCGCGCCGGGTGCGGCCGCGATAGACCTGCGGAATCAGCTCGCCCTTCTCGTCGTAGGAATCCGCGTTGACGCCCGAGAAGGTGCCGACACCGCCGGCCGCCGCCCAGGCGCCCGAGCTCTCGCCGTTGGACACGGAGATGCCCTTGCCGCCTTCGACCAGCGGCAGCACTTCCTTGCCCGAAATCACCAGAGGCGGCAGCGCCTTCAAGATCCGATTCTCCCGCGTTGTCCGCCCGTGCCCGTCTCGCTCATGCCGCGATGATGGCGTCCGGCCGGTCGGTAATGATGCAATCCGCGCCCGCGTCGAGCAACCGGCGCGCCTCGAGACGATCGTTGACGGTGTAGATCGCCACGCCCAGCCCCGCCCGGCGGATGGCGCCGAGATCGGCCGGCAGATGCCGGTTCGAGAAATGGACCGACCGGCAGCCGAGCCGGCCCGCCTCGGCGCGCCACTGCTCGGGCCCGTCCCAGATCAAGAGGCCGCGCGGCAGCTCGGGGGCGAGATCGCGCGCCGCGACCAGGCTCTCGAGCGCAAAGCTCGACAGCAGCGGCCAGTCGCGGCCCCTGGGCCAATGCTTGCGCACGATCTCGACGACGGCAGCCGCCGTCTCGACCTCGCGACCCGGGCAGGGCTTGATCTCGATATTGGCCCCGAGGCCGAGCCGGACAAGCTCGGCCAACACGTCGGCCAGCTTCGGCACCCGGGTTCCCCGCCAGTCGGGCCCGAACCAGGCGCCCGCGTCGAGCCGGCGAATCTCGCTCCACCTGGTCGCCTTCACGGGCCCATGCCCCGTGGTGGTGCGATCGAGCGTGTCGTCATGCATCAGGATGACGACGTTGTCCTTAGTCAGCTTGGCGTCGAACTCGACCCAGCGGGCGCCGAGTGCCGCGGCCCGCCGGATCGATGCGATGGTGTTCTCGGGCGCCGACGCCGCGGCACCCCGATGCCCGATCACCTTGGGCAGACGGACCATGGCTATCGACCGGACGCGGGCAAATGGACCTGCCCGCCGCTGCGCCGATCACCCCCTCCCCGCCTGCGGGCCGAAGCCCTCTTATCGAGATTTCGCTCCGACGAAATCCTTCGGCGGGCGAAGGCCCGGCCCTCCCCCTTCAAGGGGGAGGGAGGAAAAAGCAAATGCGCGCCACTCTTCCCTCCCCCCTCGAGAAGCAAGGCGAGCAAAAGCCTCTCTCTCTTCCCTCCCCCCTTGAGGGGGAGGGAAAGGGTGGGGGGTGAAACCGGCATGGCTTTGGCCCGCCTGCTGCGCCGGACGCTCGAATCGGGCGGCGTCAGTGCGCCGCCTCGGCCTTGGCCGTCAGATCCTCGCCGGTCGCCTGATCGACCGCCTTCATGGAGAGCTTGACCTTGCCGCGGTCGTCCATGCCGATGCACTTGACGCGCACCACGTCGCCGACCTTGACCACGTCGGAGACCTGCTTGACGCGGTGCGGCGCGAGCTCGCTGATATGCACGAGGCCGTCGCGGCTGCCGAGGAAGTTCACGAAGGCGCCGAACTCCATGACCTTCACCACCTTGCCGGTGTAGATCACGCCGATCTCGGGCTCCGCCACGATGCCGCGGATCCAGTCGATCGCGGCCTGCGAGGCGGCGGCGTCGACCGCCGCGACCTTGATGGTGCCGTCGTCCTCGATGTCGATCTTGGCGCCGGTGACCTCGCAGATCTCGCGGATCACCTTGCCGCCCGAGCCGATCACCTCGCGGATCTTGTCCTTCGGGATGTTGATCACCGTGATGCGCGGCGCGTTCTGGCTCACCGCCTCGCGCGAGCGCGACAGCGCCTTGCCCATCTCGCCCAGGATGTGCATGCGGCCCTCGCGCGCCTGGCCGAGCGCGATCTTCATGATCTCGGGCGTGATCGAGGTGATCTTGATGTCCATCTGCAGCGAGGTGACACCCTCGGTGGTGCCGGCCACCTTGAAGTCCATGTCGCCCAGATGGTCCTCGTCGCCGAGGATGTCGGAGAGCACGGCGAATCCGCTTTCTTCCTTGATCAGGCCCATGGCGATGCCGGCCACGGGGCGAGCCAGCGGCACGCCCGCATCCATGAGCGCGAGGGAGGAGCCGCACACCGTCGCCATCGAGGAGGAGCCGTTCGACTCCGTGATCTCGGAGACGACGCGCAGCGTGTAGGGGAAATCCTCCTTGGCCGGCAGCAGCGGATGGATCGCCCGCCAGGCGAGCTTGCCGTGACCGACCTCGCGCCGGCCGGGCGAGCCCATGCGGCCGGTCTCGCCGGTCGAGTAGGGCGGGAAGTTGTAGTGCAGCAGGAAATGCTCGCGATACTCGCCCTCGAGCGCGTCGATGATCTGCTCGTCCTCGCCGGTGCCCAGCGTGGCGACGACCAGGGCCTGGGTCTCGCCGCGAGTGAAGACGGCGGAGCCGTGGGCGCGCGGCAGCACGCCGACCTGGCAGTCGATCGGACGCACGGTCTTGGTGTCGCGTCCGTCGATGCGCTTGCCCGTCTCGAGGATGGCGCCGCGCACGATGTCCTGCTCGAGCGACTTGGTCAGCTTCGTGACCAGCTCGGCTTCGAAGCCCTCGGCGGCGAGCGCCTCGACGGCCTTGGCGCGGACGGCAGCCACCTTCTCGGTGCGGGCCTGCTTGCCGATCTCGGCGTAGGCCTGGCGCATCTCCTCGCCAGCCACCGCCTTGAGGCGGGCCTTGGCGGCATCGACCTGCGGGCTCTTCTCCGGCAGCGGCCAGGGCTCGCGCGCGCATTGCTCGGCCAGCTCGATGATGGCGCGGATCACGGGCTGGAACTGCTGGTGGCCGAAGGTGACGGCGCCGAGCATGATCTCCTCCGACAGCTCCTTGGCTTCGGATTCGACCATCAGCACGCCTTCGGCCGTGCCGGCCACCACCAGGTCGAGGGCCGAGCTCTCCAGCTCGTCGAGGCGCGGGTTCAGCACGTACTTGCCGTCGACATAGCCGACACGCGCGGCACCGATGGGCCCGAGGAAGGGAATGCCGGAGAGCGTCAGCGCCGCCGAGGTGCCGACCATCGCCACGATGTCGGGATCGTTCTCGAGATCGTGGCTCAAGGTCGTGCAGACGATCTGCGTCTCGTTGCGATAGCCTTCGGCGAAGAGCGGGCGGATCGGACGGTCGATCAGGCGGGAGGTCAGCACCTCCTTCTCGCTCGGCCGGCCCTCGCGCTTGAAGAAGCCCCCCGGGATCTTGCCGGCGGCGAAGCTCTTCTCCTGGTAGTTGACGGTCAGCGGGAAGAAATCGACGCCGGGCTTGGGCGCTCTCTGCCCGACGGCCGTGCAGAGCACGACCGTGTCGCCGTAGGTCGCCAGCACCGCGCCGTCGGCCTGGCGGGCGAGCCGACCGGTCTCGAGGACGAGCTTACGTCCGCCCCAGTCGATTTCCTTGCGGTAGGTCTTGAACATCGAGATGGATCCTTGCTGTTGGCCGGTCTTGCCATGCGCCGGACCCGCGCAAGGAGCGGCTGGCACCGCTCCTTGCGTCGGCCCGGCAACATAGGCGCGCGCGGCGCCGGCCGCTGCCGCGCGCGCTCCCTCGTAACGGATAGGCGCCGTCCCGCGGGAGCGAACGGCGCATGGATGCCTTAGCGGCGTAGCCCAAGGCGCTGGACCAGCTCCTGGTAACGCTGTTCGTCGGTGCGCTTGAGATAGTCGAGGAGACGGCGGCGCTGCCCGACCATGACCAGCAGGCCGCGGCGGGAGTGGAAGTCCTTCTCGTGGCTCTGCAGATGGTCGGTGAGGTTCTTGATGCGCTCGCTCAAGACCGCGACCTGAACTTCCGGCGAGCCGGTGTCGCCGTCCTTGCGGGCGAATTCCTTGATGAGCGACTGCTTGCGCTCGGCCGTGATCGACATCGGGGCTTCTTCCTTTCGTCTAGAGATGCAACACGCGCACGGGGCGCAGATCGCCCGATTCCAGGCGGGCCAGCGCCACCGGCTTGCCGCCGGCCATGGCGCAGACCAGATCGCCGTTATGAATCGCGCCCAGCCGCTCGCGGTCGCTCGCGCGAAGCAAACCCACGGACTGGCCGGAACGCAGGCGAAGCGCCTCGGCATCGGTCAAGGGCAGGGCCGGGATGTCGTCCAGCGCCGCCTCGACCGGTAACAGGTGCCCTGAGGCGGCGGGACTATGCCCCAGCGCCTCGAGCGATTCCAGCGAAATCGCCTGGCTTATGGTGAAGGGCCCGACCGCGATCCGCCTGAGCGCCGAGACATGGCCGACCGTCCCCAGCGCCAGCGCCAAGTCCCTGGCAAGACTGCGCATATAAGCGCCCTTGCCGGTCACGGCCTCGAACTCGGCATGGTCGGCGTCGGGCTGGCCCACCAGCGTCAGGCGTTCGATCAGGACCCGGCGGGGCTCGAGCTCCACCGGCTCGCCGGCCCGGGCCAGATCGTAGGCCCGCTCGCCCTCGACCTTGATGGCCGAAAAGACCGGGGGCACCTGGTCGATCTCGCCCTGGAAGCGCGCCAGCATCGCCTCGATCTCGGGCCCGGTCGGGCGTTTGTCGCTGGTCGCGGTGACGGCACCCTCGGCGTCGTCGGTCGTGCGCGCCTCGCCCCAGCGCACGGTGAAGCGGTACACCTTCCGCCCCTCCATGACATAGGGCACCGTCTTGGTCGCCTCGCCCAGCGCGACCGGCAAGAGGCCGGTGGCGAGCGGATCGAGCGTGCCGCCATGGCCGGCCTTGGCCGCATCGAACAGACGCTTCACCGCCGCGACCGCCCGGGTCGAGGTCATGCCCGCGGGCTTGTCGAGCAAGACCCAGCCATTGACCGGCCGCCCCTTTCTTCGGCGAGCCATTGCTATCGCTCCTCGCTCCGGTCCCCTTTCCCGCTGTCGCGGGGCGAGGAGGCTTCTTCATCGGTTCGTTTCGACGGTTCGAGGTCGCGCGCCACCTCGGGCGTCTTGAACAGGCGCTCGAGGCGCTGGGCGCGATCGAAGGAGCTGTCGGCGGCAAAGCGGATCTGCGGGGCGAAGCGCAAGCGGACCGCCCGCGCGATCTCGCCGCGCAGATAGGGAGCGGCACGGTTGAGCGCGGCCGCCAGCGCCTGCGCGTCGCCGCCGCCGAAAGGCAGCACGAAGGCGGTCGCGTTCTTGAGATCGGGGCTGACCTTGACCTCGGTCACCGTGATCTGCGCGCCCGCCAGCGCGGGGTCGCGGAAGTGTCCTTCGGCGAACAGCGCCGCCAGCGCATGGCGAATCTCCTCGCCGACGCGCAGCTGGCGCTGGCTCGGCTCGGCGCCGGCGCGCGGATGGCGATGCGCCCTCGTCAAAGAAGCCCCCTCCGTACTCCCTCTCCCGTCGTCATCCCGGACGCTGGGCGAGCCCAAAGCCCGCGAGGGCTTTGGGATTGCGAGCCTTGCGATCCGGGATCCATGGCGACATCAAGCTCGGCATCAGCATGGGTCCCCGCTTTCGCGGGGACGACGAAAGAGATTATGCGTGTTCGCAAGCGGCCGGCCTTTAGGCCAGCGCCCGCGACACCTCCTCGATCTCGAAGCACTCGATCTGATCGCCGACCTGGATGTTGTCGTAGTTCTCGAAGGCCATGCCGCACTCGAAGCCTTCCTTGACCTCGCGCACCTCGTCCTTGAAGCGCTTGAGCGTCTTCAGGCTGCCTTCGTGAATGACCACGTTGTCGCGCAGCAGGCGCACCTTGGCGCCGCGCTTGACCACGCCCTCCGTGACCATGCAGCCCGCGACCTTGCCGACCTTGGTGATGGTGAAGACCTCGCGGATCTCGGCATAGCCGAGGAAGCTCTCGCGCATGGTCGGAGCCAGCAGGCCGGAGAGCGCCGCCTTCACGTCGTCCACGACGTTGTAGATGATCGAGTAGTAACGGATCTCGATCTTGTCGCGCCTGGCCATCTCGCGCGCCTGCGGGTTGGCGCGCACGTTGAAGCCGATGATCATGGCGTTGGAGGCGCGGGCCAGCGTCACGTCGGACTCGTTGATGCCGCCGACCGCGGTGTGCAGCACGCGGACCGCCACCTCCTTGGTGCCGAGGCCCTGCAGCGAGGCCACGATCGCCTCGATCGAGCCCTGCACGTCCGCCTTGACGATGACCGGCAGCTCCTTGGCCTCGCCCTCCGCGATCTTGGCGAAGATGTCCTGGGCGGAGCCGCGCCGCTTGGTGGCTTCCTCCTTCTCGCGCTGGACGCGCTGGCGATATTCGCTGATCTGGCGCGCCTTGGCCTCGCTCTCCACCACGGAGAAGGTGTCGCCGGCGAGCGGCGGGGCCTGCAGGCCCAGGATCTCCACCGGCGTGGAGGGGCCGGCCTGGTCCAAGGTGCCGCCGCGGTCGTCGAGCAGCGCGCGAACGCGCCCCCATTCGCCGCCGGCTACCAGGATGTCGCCGACCTTGAGCGTGCCGCGCTGGACCAGGAGCGTGGCCACGACGCCGCGGCCGCGCTCGAGCTTGGCCTCGATCACCGCGCCCGTGGCGGGACGATCGGGGTTGGCCTTGAGCTCGAGGATTTCCGCTTGCAGCAGGATCGCCTCTTCGAGCTTGTCGAGACCCTGCTTGGTCTTGGCCGAAACCTCGACCGTCTGCACGTCGCCGCCGAGCTGCTCGACCACGACCTCGTGCTTCAGCAGCTCCTGGCGCACCCGGTCCGGGTTGGCGTTGGGCTTGTCGATCTTGTTGATGGCCACGACCATCGGCACCTTGGCGGCGCGGGCGTGATGGATGGCCTCGACCGTCTGTTCCATGATGCCGTCGTCGGCCGCCACCACCAGCACGACGATGTCGGTGACGTTGGCGCCGCGTGCGCGCATCTCGGTGAAGGCGGCGTGGCCCGGCGTGTCGATGAAGGTGATCTTCTGGCCGTTGGGCCGCGTCACCTGATAGGCACCGATATGTTGGGTGATGCCGCCGGCCTCGTGCGCCGCAACGTCGGTCTTGCGCAACGCGTCGAGGAGCGAGGTCTTGCCATGGTCGACATGGCCCATCACGGTCACGACCGGCCAGCGCGACTTGAGCTTTTCCGCCTCGTCGGCAGTGCCCTCGAGGCCGATCTCCACGTCGGCGGCCGAGACGCGGCGGATGCGATGGCCGAACTCGGTCGCGACCAGCTCGGCCGTATCCGCGTCGAGCGTCTGGTTGATGGTCGCCATGATGCCCATCTTCATCAGCGCCTTGATCACGTCGGCGCCGCGCTCGGCCATGCGGTTGGCGAGCTCTTGCACGGTGATCGTCTCGGGAATGACCACGTCGCGGATCACCTTCTGCTGCTCGCCGGCCGCCATGGCCAGGCGACGTTCCTTCTCGCGCGCGCGGCGCATGGCGGCGAGGCTGCGCACCCGCTCGCCGGCATCCTCGTCGAGCGCTTGCGTGATGGTCATCTTGCCGGTGCGCCGGCGCGGCTCCTCGCGCCGCGCCACGGGCGCCGGCTTGGCCGGCGCGTGCCGGCCGGGACGGCGCGCGCGCCCGACCTGCTCCTCTTCCTCTTCGGTAAGAGCGGGGACGGCGGCCGGTGCCGGCTTGGCCGTGAGCCGATGCGGCTTGGCCTCGGCCTCGCGGGCGGGCGCGGGCTTGGGTTTGGCGATCGGCACGATCTCGGCTGGCGCCGGCGCTTCGACCACCGGCTCGGGCTTGGGACGGGCCGCTTCCTCGGCTGCCCGGCGCGCCTCTTCCTCGGCACGCCGCTTGGCCGCCTCGATCTCCGCATGGCGGCGGATCTCGTCGTCTCGCTTGGCCTCCTCGAGCGCCTTGAGCCGCGCCGCGCGCTCGCCTTCGGTCAGGTGATGCGGCACGACCTCCGGCGCCGGCTGGGCATGGCCGTCGCTCGGCGCCACCGCCTCCGCCTCGGTCATGACCTCGGTGACCTTGTCGCCGTTGCCGCGCGCGTAGGTGCGCTTGCGCTTGACCTCGACCGCGACGGTCTTGGTGCGCCCGTGCGGGAAGCTCTGGCGGACCTGGCCGGCGTCGACCGTCTTCTTCAGCTCGAGCTTGGGCCGGCTCAGCTTCAGCGGCTTCTTGCTGGTTTCGGTGTCGTTGCTGCTCGTCATCTCGCCAATCCGATAAGTCGTCAGTTGTCGCGCGCCGGAAGCAGTCCCGCAAGTCGCGCAGCGTCGGTCTTAAGCGCGCGGGCGAGACCGCCCTCGGCCAAGGCCGCATGCACCACATGCTCGCGCCCGAGGGCTGCCGCAAGCTCCGCGGCGGTGAAAAGATCGATCACGGCCGGCGCTTCGGGCTCTCCGGCCCGGGCCGCCTCGCTCTGGGCCTTCGCCCGCAACCGGCGCCGGCCATCGGGAGCGGCGTCGCTGGCCTGGAGCAGAACCGCCGCACGACCCCGGGCCAGCCATTCCCTCACCTTCTCGAAGCCGGCCACCGCCTGACCCGCCCCGCGGGCCAGCCCGATCAGCTCCAGGCAGCGGCGGCGCAGGAGCCGGGCGACCTCCTCGGTCAGGCCCTCGGGCACGCGCACCGACGCCTCGGCCGCCTTGGCGAAGAGGTTCTTCTTCGCCGCCAGCTCGAGCGCCGCCCGGTCGGCCGAAACCCACAGGCCGCGGCCCGGCAGCTTGCCGGCAAGATCGGGCACCAGCCTGCCGTCGGGACCGACCACGAAGCGCAGCAACTCGGCCTTGGGCCGGACGACGCGGGTGGCCAGGCACCGACGCAACGGTCCGCTCCCGGCCGATACCGTCTCGGCCGGCTCGCGGCCGACCTCGACGGCCGGCGCAAGCGCGGCCGATGCGGCCTTGCGGCCGCCCGCCTCGCGCCTGTCTCCGCGCTTCGCCGCCATTTCCATCGCAACCTGCATCGTCGGGTCCAGTGATCCTTTCGTTCGTCCTGTCTCGACCGGGCTCAGGCCTTGGCGCCTTCCCCCTTCTCGCCCTCGAACCAGTGGGCACGCGCGGCCATGATCATGGCCTCGGCCTCGGCGCGGCCCAGATCGTGCTCGCGCAGAATGCCGTCCTTCTTGTCGATCAGCTCGTCGGTGGCGAGATCGGCGAGATCGTCCAGCGACTTGACGCCGGCTTCGCCGAGCGTGACCAGCATCGCCGGCGTCAGCCCCTCGATGGCGGCCAACTCGTCGCTCACGCCCAGTTCCTTGCGGCGCTGGCTCAGCTTCTCGTTCTGCTGTTCGAGCCAGGCCTGGGCGCGCTGACGCAGCTCCTCGGCCACTTCCTCGTCGAAGCCCTCGATCGCGGCCAGATCCCCGACCGGGATGAAGGCCACGTCCTCGACCGTCGCGAAGCCTTCCGTGACCAATAGATGGGCAATCACGTCGTCCACGTCCAGTGCGTCCATGAACATTTGCGAACGCGAGCGGAATTCCTCGCTGCGCCGCTCGGACTCCTCGGCCTCGGTCAGGATGTCGATGTCCCAGCCGGTGAGCTGGGAGGCCAGCCGCACGTTCTGGCCGCGCCGGCCGATGGCGAGCGACAGCTGGTCGTCGGGGACGACGACCTCGATGCGGTGCGTCTCCTCGTCGAGCACGACCTTGGCGACCTCGGCCGGGGCCAGGGCGTTGACCACGAAGGTGGCCGGGTCGGACGACCAGGGGATGATGTCGATCTTCTCGCCCTGCAGCTCGCCCACCACCGCCTGGACGCGGCTGCCGCGCATGCCGACGCACGCCCCCACGGGGTCGATCGAGCTGTCGTTGGAGATGACGGCGATCTTGGCGCGGCTGCCGGGGTCGCGGGCCACCGCCTTGATCTCGATGATGCCGTCGTAGATCTCGGGCACCTCCTGCGCGAACAGCTTGGCCATGAAGGTGGGGTGGGTGCGCGACAGGAAGATCTGGGGCCCCCGCGGCTCCTCGCGGACGTCGAGCACGAGGGCGCGCACGCGGTCGCCCACGCGGAACGCCTCGCGCGGCAGGAGCTCGTCGCGCCGGAGCAGCGCCTCGGCGCGTGCCAGGTCGACCGTGACGTTGCCGAACTCGACGCGCTTGACCAGGCCGTTGACGATCTCGCCCTTGCGGTCCTTGAACTCCTCGAACTGGCGCTTGCGCTCGGCCTCGCGCACCCTCTGCACGATCACCTGCTTGGCGGTCTGGGCGGCGATGCGCCCGAAGTCGATCGGCGGCAGCTCCTCCACCAGGAAGTCGCCCAGCTTCTTCTCGGGGTCGATGCGCTGCGCGTCGGCGAGCGGGATCTGGGTGGCCTCGTTGACGACGGGATCGGCGATCTCGCGGAAGCGCATCAGACGGATCTCGCCGCTCTTGCGGTCGATCAGCGCGCGGATGTCGTGCTCGTGGCCGTATTTGGAGCGGCCGGCTTTCTGGATCGCCTGCTCCATCGCCTCGAGCACCTCGTCGCGCTCGATCCCCTTCTCGCGCGCCACGGCCTCCGCCACCTGCAGCAGCTCCAGCCTGGGAATGGCAATCGTGGTTTCCATAGCTACCTCGGTCTAACGATTCTCGTTGCTTGCGGCTGCCGCGATCAGCTCGTCGGTCAGCACCAGTTTCGCCTTCAGGATGTCGGCCATCGGCAGCCGCACCTCGCCGCCGTCGGTGAGGGCCACGACGATCTCGTCGCCCGAGCGGCCGACGAGGCGGCCCTGGAAGCGTTTGCGCCCCGCGATCGGCTGGCGCGTCTCGATGCGCGCCAGGCGACCCGCGAAGCGCTCGAAGTCCTTGGGCCGCGTCAGCGGCCGGTCGATGCCGGGCGAGCTGACCTCGAGCTGGTAGGCGCCGGGGATCGGATCCTCGACGTCGAGCAGCGCCGAGACGGCGCGGCTGACATCGGCGCAATCCTCCACCGTCGTGTCGCGCCCGTCGCTGCGCTCGACCATGATCTGGAGCGTCGGCCGGTGCCCGCCCGAGAGCTGCACGCGCACCACCTCGTAGCCCATCGCCACGAGCGAAGGCTCGATCAAACGTTCGATCTGGCGGGTCTCGACCATCGAGGGCTCGGCTGCACAAAGGGGGGGCGTGCGACAGGCCGCACGGCAACCCCGCGGGTAATAAAAAAGGCGGGCGTTGGGCCCACCTTTTTTCTTGGTCCCGCATAGCACGGGACTATGTTGGCGGCGAATATAGTGGCTTTCGTCCTGCGCGCAAGGGCTTTTTCGCCGGTTTCCCGGGGCATTTCCGGCCCCGGGCTAGCGCCGGCGAAAGCGAAAATAGGCGGGTTTGCGCCCCTCCCGGACGGCCTTTTCCTCATAGCGCGTGGCCGGCCAGTCGGGCCCGCGCTCGCGCCAGTCCCGCGGTCCCCGGGCCAGCCATTCGAAGGCGGGATGAGCGAGCGTCTCGGCCAGCATCCAGCAGATCTGGCCGGAATCGTCGCTGGCCATCCTGAGCTCCGCTCCCGGCGCCATCAGCCGGGCCAACCGGTCGAGATTGGCTTTGGAGACAAAGCGCCGCTCGGCATGGCGCGCCTTGGGCCAGGGATCGGGAAAGAGGATGAAGACGCGGGCGAGGCAGCCTGGCGGCAGGCGGTCCATGAGCGCGCGCGCGTCGTCGGGGAAGATGCGCACATTGCCGAGCCTGCGCTCGGCCACATGGCCCAAAGCCCTGGCGATGCCGTTCTGGAACACCTCGCAGCCGATCAGGCCCGCCCGGGGGTGGCGCTCGGCCTGCCAAGCCAGATGCTCGCCGGCGCCGAAACCCACCTCGAGCCAGATTTCGCGCGCATCGGCGAAAAGCGCCCACGGATCGAGCGCGGCCCCGCCGGCCGGCAGGTCGATGCGCAAACGGGGCAGCAGCTCGCGCATGAGACGCTGCTGGCCCGGGCGCAGCTTGCGCCCCTTGCGCCGGCCGTGGAAATGAAGCGGCGCGCCTCGCGCCTCGCCCACGCCGTTCTCTCTAGGCCGTTCGGGGCCGGGACGGCCTCGCGCGCGCGCCGGCCCGGTCGAACGCGCGCTCAGTGCAGCTCCCGCTTGAGCGCGTCGACCAGGTCGAGGCGCTCCCAGGAAAAGCCGCCGTCGGCGTCGGGCGCGCGGCCGAAATGACCGTAAGCCGAGGTGCGCGCATAGATCGGCCGGTTGAGGCCGAGATGCTCGCGGATCGCACGGGGGCGCAGATCGACCATCTCCGGCAGCAGCCGGGCGAGCTTTTCCTCCGACACGCGGCCGGTGCCGTGCGTGTTGACATAGAAGGAGAGCGGCTTGGAGACGCCGATGGCGTAGGAGATCTGGATGGTGCAGCGCTCGGCCAGACCGGCCGCGACCACGTTCTTGGCGAGATAGCGCGCGGCGTAGGCCGCGGAACGGTCCACCTTGGTCGGGTCCTTGCCCGAGAAGGCGCCGCCGCCATGCGGCGCGGCACCGCCATAAGTGTCGACGATGATCTTGCGACCGGTGAGACCGGCGTCGCCGTCGGGACCGCCGATCACGAAGCGCCCGGTCGGGTTCACGTAGAACTCGTCCTCGGGGCACATCCAGCCCTCGGGCAGCACATTGAGAACATGCGGGCGCACCAGCTCGCGCACCTCCTCCTGGCTCAGCTCCGCGGCGTGCTGCGTGGAGACGACGACCGAGGTGGCCCTGACCGGCTTGCCGTTCTCGTAGAGCAGCGTGACCTGGCTCTTGGCATCGGGTCCGAGACCGGGCTCGGCGCCCGAATGGCGCGCCTCGGCCAGCGAGCGCAGGATGTTGTGGGCGTAATAGATGGGCGCCGGCATGAAGTGCTCGGTCTCGTCGCAGGCAAAACCGAACATGATGCCCTGGTCGCCGGCGCCCTCGTCCTTGTTGCCGGCGGCATCCACCCCCTGGGCGATGTCGGGCGACTGGCCGTGCACATGGATGTGGACCTTGGCTTTCTTCCAGTGGAAGCCGTCCTGCTCGTAACCGATGTCGCGGATCGCCTTGCGTGCCACCTCTTCCATCAGCTCGGGCGTGACCGAGGCAGGCCCGCGCGTTTCGCCCGCCAGCACGACCAGGTTGGTCGTGCACAGCGTCTCGAGCGCGACGCGCGACTGGGGATCGGCAGTGAGGAAGGTGTCGACGATGGCGTCCGAGATGCGGTCGCACACCTTGTCCGGATGGCCTTCGGACACGGATTCGCTGGTAAAGAGATAGGTCCCCTTGGACACGGGCGCTCCTGTCGAGACGGGTGGCACGAAATGGCGTTCGGATGGGGAAGCGCAGGCCGCATGTCGCACGGGCGCAAGCTCTCGGCCTAACCCCCAGCTTCGGGGGCCGGATGATGTTGCAACGGCGCCGGACCGGTCAAGCCCAATCGCCGCCCGGACGCCCCTTAAGGACGCCCGGACCGGCGGACCGCTCGGCCCTGTCACAAGGCGAGAAAGGTCAGGCCGACTTGCGCTTGCGCACCGTGCGCCCGAGCGCCTTGGTCAGCTCGAAAACCCGCTTGCGCACCGCCGGATCGCTGATCCGGTAGTAGGCGCGGACCAGCTCCAGCGTCTCGCGCTTGGCGAGCGGATCGGGCTCGAATGGCTCGGGCTTGGGTTCGGCGAGGCCGCGCAGCCGCGAAGGCGACTTTGCCGCCGTGCCGGGCGACATGTCCTCGAAGAAATAGCTCACCGGCACGTCGAGCACACGCGCCAGATCGAACAAACGGCTGGAGCCGACGCGATTGGCGCCACGCTCGTATTTCTGAACCTGCTGGAAGGTCAAGCCGATCGCCTCGCCGAGTTTCTCCTGGCTCATGCCCAGGAGCGTTCGGCGCTGACGAATGCGGGCGCCGACATGGACGTCGATGGGATTGGGGAAGCCTTGACTGGCCATCCTTCCGGAGGATTTCCGGCCGCGGGGCATGCAACTTCATCCTTTCGAAAATACAACCATCCGCCGCCCTCGACGGCCGGCGTTATCGTCTAGTAGGTCATACAACCTTATGCAGTCAACACGCGCAAGCGATACACGTCGTCGGATCGCGCGCCGGGAGACTTTTCCCGGGACCGCCAGCATCGGACGGTTCGGGCACATCCTCCGTCTGGCTGGCAGTCACACCTTCCGTCTATGAGAAACTAGCGCGAGGAGAGCCACGATCAATCCCAGGGCGAACACATTCCAATCGCCGCCACGTGCGTAAGGCGTGGGTGGCAAAGGCGCCGGCAAGACGCCGTCGAGCACGCCCACCCGACCCAGGCCGAGCCGCCCGATGACCCGGCCGTAAGCATCGACAATTCCAGAGATTCCCGTGTTGGCCGCCCGCACCAGCGGCAGCCCCTCCTCGACCGCACGCAGGCGCGCGCTGGCGAAGTGCTGATAGGGCCCGCTCAAGCGCCCGAACCAGCCGTCGTTGGTCAAGTTCACCAGCCAATCCGGCCGATCCCCTTCATCTACGACAGCGTGTGGGAAAATAACCTCGTAGCAGATGAGCGGTCCCACCGCCGGCAGACCCGGCAGACGCAACGTGGTCGGCCCGGGACCGGCCGAGAAATCCATGCCGCCCGGGGTCACCTTCGACAGAAAGGGGAAGATCTCGCGCAAGGGAACGTATTCCCCGAGCGGGACCAGATGAAACTTGTCGTAGGTCGCACGAACCGTCCCGCTGCCGTCCAGAACGATCAGGCTGTTCCAGATCTGCTCGAGCGGCCCGGTCAAGGGCTCGCCCCTGGGCGCGCCGGTGAAAAGAAAACCGCCCTTGGGAACGGCGCGTGCGAGGCCTGCGCGCAGCATCGGATCGCGCTCGATCAGGTAGGGAACCGCCGCCTCCGGCCAGATCACGAGTTGCGCCGCCTCGAATCCCGGCGTCTGCAGCGTCAGGGCGATATGCTCGAGGATGTTGCGATTGGCGGCATTCGCATCGTTCTTCAGGGTCTGCGGGATCGCCGCCTGAACGATGCGCAAGCGCAGGCCGTCGGTCGGCGCGGGCGCGGCTTCGGCCAACCTGACCGCCCCGCCAACCCAGACGGCGGCCAGGAGCGCCAAGCCGGCCGCCGCAGCGCCGAGCACGGCCCGCGGCCGCGCTGTCGGCAGCGCCAACAGGGCCGGCAGCCCGAGCCCGATCATCGTCACGAGCGAGAGGCCCCAAATGCCGGTCAGCGCGGCCAACTGGTTCATCGGATCGGAAAAGGCCCATACATATCCGACGAGGTTCCAGGGGAAGCCGGTCAGGACCCAGCCGCGCAGCCATTCGAAGAAGACCCAGCTCAAGGCCAGCGCCAGAACCGCGGCAACGCCGCGCAAGGGCAGCGCGCGCACCGAGGCCGCCGCCGCGCCGGCGAAGAGCGCCAGCACGGCCGAAAGCCCGCCGACCACGAAGGGGATCATCCAGCCGAAGCGCAAGGGATCGACCAGAAGCGCGCTCGCGATCCAGTAGAGCCCGGCCAGGAAATAGCCGAACGCGATCCACCAGCCGGCGGCGAAGGCCGCCTTGGCCGAAGGCGCGCGCAACAGGGACCAGATCAGCGCCCACAGCGTCAGGCAGAAGAAGGGCACGAGATGGACCGGCGGCAGGGCCAGCGCCCCCGTCGCGCCGGCCGCGACCAGGACGAAGCGCCGCCGCCAGCCCGTGGTCCGCGCCAGGCGCTGTTCCAGCCCTGCCAGCGCCGGCCAGGGCGCCGCATTTCCCTTCGTTGCACCGGTTCTGGTGAAGCCGACGGCGGCGTTATCCTTGGGCATTCGTGGCCGGTTTTGGCAGGTTGTGGATCTTCAGCCGCTTGATGCGGCGCGGGTCGGCATCCGTGACCTCGAAGGCGATTCCCGTGGCGGGGTGGGTGATGAGCTCGCCGCGGCTGGGCACCCGGCCCGCCAGCGCGAAGACCAGCCCCGCCAGCGTGTCGACGTCCTCCTCGCGCTCCTCGGGCGAGAGCACCGGGCCGACCATCGCCTCGAACTCTTCGACCGTGGCGCGCGCGTCGGCCACCAGCGTGCCGTCCGGCCGTTGGATCAGCTTCGGCCCTTCGGTCACGTCATGCTCGTCCTCGATCTCGCCGACGATCTCCTCGACCACGTCCTCGATGGTGACGAGGCCGTCGGTGCCGCCGAACTCGTCGACGACCAGCGCCATATGCACGCGCTTCAGACGCATCTCCAGCAGCAGATCCAGGGCGCGCATCGAGGGTGCGATGAACAGCACTTCGCGCCGGAGCTGCATGAGATCGTAAACGCGCTCGCCGGCGCAGCAGGCGAGCACGTCGCGGATATGAACCATGCCCAGCGCATCGTCGAGATTCTCGCGAAAGATCGGCAGGCGCGAATGGCCTTCGCGCACCATCAGCTTGATCAGGTCGTCGAGCGCGATGTCGACCGGCGCGGCAACGATGTCGGCGCGCGGCACCATGATGTCGTCGCAGCTGAGATCGCGCAGCTTCAGGATGTTGAGCAGCAGGCTGCTCTCGTCGGTGCGCGCGGGCGCAGCCTCGGCTTCGCCTTCGCTCTCCTCGATCAGTTCCTCGATCGCGTCGCGCAGCGCCGTCTCGGGCTTGCGATGGCGACGGCGCCATCGAAGCCAGTTGCGGATGACGCGAAAGCCGGAGGATTCGTCGGCGGGCACCGCTTCGCGAGGCGGTCGGCTGGAAACGGAATCGCTCATGTCTTGCGGCAGGGTCTCAACGGCGGGGCGCCATCGAGCGCGCCCGATAAGGATCGGGGATCCCCAGGCCGGCGAGAATCCGGCGCTCGAGCGCCTCCATGCGGCGGGCCTCGGTTGCGCGCTGATGATCGTAGCCCAGGAGATGGAGAACGCCGTGCACGATCAGATGGCTCAGATGGTGCGCTGCAGGCTTGCCTTCGGCGGCCGCCTCCGCGAGCAGCGTCTCGCGGGCCACCGCCACGTCGCCCAGAAAGCGCCTCGCCGCGAGCGGACCGGGCGCCTCGCTTTGCGGAAATGATAGCACATTCGTGGGCTTGTCGCGCCCCCGGTAGGTCCGGTTGAGACGACGCAACAGAGCGTCGTCGCCCAGCGCCAGCGCCAGCCCGACCGGGGCGCCTTCGCCCAAAGCCGCGGCCAGCGCTGCCCTGGCGGCGCGCCGGGCCAATGTCACCGCGCTTGGCAGATCGGTCCGCCAGCGAGCATCTAACCGCTCGACGGCGATGGTGGCCGCCGGCCGGCGTGCCGCGCGCGCCCGCCCGGCGCCCGTCACGCCCTTGGCCGCTCTGCGTGCGGCTTGGCCCGGCTTGCGTCGCGGCGGCATCACCGGCGGTCGGCGGCAAGCGCGCCGCCGGCACCTTCCGGCTCGCCGGCCGCGCTGCGGGCACGCTCGCCCTGTTCCTTGATCTCGTAAGCGCGCACGACGCGGCCGACCAGCGGATGGCGCACCACGTCCGCCTCGGTGAAGCGAACGAAAGCCACGCCCTCCACGCCCTCCAGCGTCTCGGCGGCGTCGGCCAGGCCGCTGCGCTGGCCGGCGGGCAGATCGACCTGGGACAGGTCGCCCGTCACCACCATGCGGCCGTTGTCGCCCAGCCGCGTGAGGAACATCTTCATCTGCACCGTCGTGGTGTTCTGCGCCTCGTCGAGGATGACGAAGCAGTTGGAGAGCGTGCGCCCGCGCATGAAGGCGAGCGGCGCGATCTCGATCTCGCCGTTGGAGAGCCGGCGCATCACCTGCTCCGCCGGCATCATGTCGTAAAGCGCGTCGTAGAGGGGCCTCAGATAGGGATCGACCTTCTCGCGCAGATCGCCCGGCAGGAAGCCCAGCCGCTCGCCGGCCTCGACCGCGGGGCGCGAAAGCACGATGCGGTCGATCGTGCCCTTGGTCAGCATCGCCACCGCCACGGCCACGGCGAGATAGGTCTTGCCGGTGCCGGCGGGCCCGAGCCCGAAGACGAGGTCCTTCTCGCGCAGCGCCTTGAGATATGTCGCCTGCATCGGCGAGCGCGGCGTGATGTGGCGGCGCTGCGTGCGCACCGCGGTGCCGTCGGGCCCCATCCGCTCGAACAGGCTGGGCTCGCCGGCCGCCTCCTCGGCACGCACCAGCCGCACCGCCGCGTCCACTTCGGCCATGTCCACCGGCAGGCCGCGCTTCAAGCGCTGATAGAGCGCCATGAGGGCGCCGCGGGCGAACCCGACGGCCTCGGCGGGCCCGGAGATGGCGAGGCGATTGCCGCGCGAGACGAGCGAGACGCCCAGCCCCTGCTCGATGCGCACGAGATGCTGGTCGTGCTCCCCGAACAGCATCGGCAACAGACGGTTGTCGTCGAACTCGAGATGGACGGGCGGGCTGACGGTTGCGGCCGGCAAGGATTTCACGCGAAGAGCCGTTCGCCTGAGCCGGCGCCATTGGGCGCCAGGCGACCGGCGAGCGAGTTGGATGAAAGCCCCACGATGTCGACCTCGGCCACGACGCCGATGCGTGGCGCCGGCGCCTCGAGATGGACCGCCTGCAGGTAGGGGCTGCGGCCGACCAATTGGCCCGGATGACGGCCGGGCTTCTCGAGCAGCACGGGCAGGCGCCGGCCGACCATGGCCGCGTTGAATGCCTCCTGCTGACGGCGCAACAGGGCCTGCAGGCGATCGAGCCGCTCGCTCTTGACCGCCTCGGGGACCTGACCCGGCAGCGATGCCGCAGGCGTGCCGGGCCGGGCGCTGTATTTGAAGGAATAGGCCTGGGCGAAGCCAACCTGCTCGATCAGCGCCAACGTCGCCTCGAAGTCGGGCTCGCTCTCGCCGGGGAAGCCGACGATGAAGTCCGAGGAGAGAGCCAAATCGGGCCGCGCGGCTCGCAGACGTTCGACCAGGGCCAGATAGTCCGCCGCGCGGTGTTGCCGGTTCATGGCGGCCAGCACGCGATCGGAGCCCGACTGCACCGGCAGATGCAGACAAGGCATGAGCGCCGGCACGTCGCGGTGGGCGAGGATCAGCTCCTCGTCCATGTCGCGCGGATGCGAAGTCGTGTAGCGGATGCGGGCAAGCCCGTCGATCTCGGCCAGATGCCGGATCAGGCGGCCGAGCCCCCATTCGGCGCGCGGCTCCACGGACCCGACCAGCCTGAGCGGTGCGCTCCCGTGATAGGCGTTGACGTTCTGGCCCAGAAGCGTGATCTCGCGGGCACCCGCCGCCACCAGCCGGCGCGCCTCGGCCGCGATCTCCTCGACGGGCCGCGAGGCCTCGGCGCCGCGCGTATAGGGCACCACGCAGAAGGTGCAGAACTTGTCGCAACCTTCCTGCACCGTGAGGAAGGCGGTGACGCCCTGGGATGACGTGGTCTCCGGCAGATGGTCGAACTTGGATTCGGCCGGGAACTCGGTGTCGACGACGCCGCGCCGCGCAGGGTCGGCCGCGCGCCGCGCGCGCGCCACCAGCTCCGGCAGGCGATGATAGGTCTGCGGCCCCAGCACGATGTCGACGAAGGGCGCGCGGCGCTGGATCTCCTCGCCCTCGGCCTGGGCGACGCAGCCGGCCACGGCGATGATCATCTCGCCGCCCGCGCGTTCGCGCCGGCGCTTGGCGGGCTTCAGGCGGCCGAGCTCCGAGAACACCTTTTCCGAAGCCTTCTCGCGGATGTGGCAGGTATTGAGGATGACCATGTCGGCGGTCTCGGCCTCCGTGGTCGGCTCGTAGCCGAGGGGCCCGAGCACGTCCGCCATGCGGGCGGAATCGTACTCGTTCATCTGGCAGCCGTAGGTCTTGATGTAGAGCTTCTTCGCCAAGTTCACGTCGTGCGCCAAAAGCCGGGCCATGCCATAGCCGCTGGCCGTTGCCGCCAGCTTCCGCGCCCGCCGAACCCGTTTGCAGCGCCCTTGCCCATCCGCTGCCACCTTATCACGAGCGCGCGCCCGAAGGTAACCGGTCGGGCGTCGTGGCGGCCCCCAGCGCAGCCGGCGCCTCGCCGGTCGCGCCGCCAAACCCCGTGCCTTGCCGCGCCGGCACCGTTTGCGGCCGGCCGGCCAAGGCCGCGGCGACACCGCCGGCGACCACCCGATAGCAATGGTCGGTGAGCGCCTTGCGCGAGCCGAAGGCCTCGATCGTGACCGGCTCGTGAAACTCCACCACCACCTCGACGTCGCCCAGGCCGAGAAAGCGCCCCAGATGGGGGGCCAGATCCATATCGCCATACCAGGCCACCAGCGGGCGCAGCGCATAGCCGAGCGGCACGCCGTTGAGCCGCGTATAGGCGATCGAGACGGGCTGGAGCGTGAGCGGGCGTTCGGCCTTGCCGACGCGCCGCTCGGCCACCGACAGCAGCGCGCTGCGGAACGGCTCCACCGTGTTGCCGTCGTCGCTGGTGCCTTCCGGAAACAGGATCAGGTTCTCGCCGGCGTCGAGGCGCTTCTGCATCTCGTCGCGCTGCAGGTGGGTGTTCTGCGGCTTGCGGTCCACGAACACCGAGCGCTGCAGCTTGGCGAGCGTGCCGAAGAAGGGCCAGCCGGCGATCTCGGCCTTGGCGACGAAGGAGCCCGGGATCAGCGAGCCCAGCACCATGATGTCGAGATAGGAGCTGTGGTTGGCGACGAACAGCGTGGGGTGATGGCGCGATTTGTGGCCGCGGGTCACGACGTGCATGCCCAGCATGCGGCAGCAGGCACGGTGATAGAGCACGGGCAGGCGCTGCGCCAGCCCGAGCCCGAGCGCCACGCCAACCGCCTGCACCGGCAGCAGCAGAAGCGTCCACAGCAGATAGGGAATCGCCCGGAAAGCGGCGCGCCACGGCGATCCCAATACCAGCTCGGGCGGCGCTTCTTCGGGCGGCAGCAACTTGAGACGCGGCGGGCGCGGCAGCACCATCAACCGCGCCCGGGCTGCGAGCGCGCGAGCGCATCCTCGCGCGTGTAATGACGATAATACTTGTCGGTGACCCAATCGGTCTTGACGATCACGCACACGTCCGTGGTGTGGAACTGGCGGTCCACCACGGCGCCGTCGCCGACGAAGCCGCCGAGCCTGAGATAGCCCTTGATCAACGGCGGCAACGCCAGCAGCGCGGCCTTGGGATCGATCGCGGCCGGCGGCATCATGCGCATGTCGACATAGCGCTCGGGCAACGCCCGCGGCCGCAAGATCTCCGGCGCCAGATGGTGATAATAGAGATAGGAGAGCGGCAGCGCATGGGCGGCGGGATCGACGCCGGGCAGGCTGGCGCAGCCGAACATCAAGGTGATGTCGTAGTGCATCACGTAATCCGCGATGCCGCGCCACATCAGCTGCATGGCCGAGCGCGAGCGGTGGTCGGGGCCGATGCAGGAGCGGCCGAGCTCCAGGATCTCGCCGGGATGGGCGACGATCGGCGCGATGTCGTATTCGTCCACCGAATAGAAGCGGCCGCGTTCGGCGGCGCGCGCGCGGCGCAGCAGCCGATAGGTGCCGACCACGCCCTCCGCGCCCTCGCCCTGGCGCCGGTCGATCACGAGCAGATGGTCGCAATAGGCGTCGAAGCTGTCGAAGTCGCGCTTCAGGGCCGCCATCTCGGGCGTGGGCTCGGCCGACAGCTCCTCGTAGAAGACGCGGTAGCGCAGCCGTTGCGCAGCCTCGATCTCGGCCTCGGTCTCGGCAAGCCTGAGCTCGAGATCGCCGGCGCGAATATCGACCGGCCGACCTTCCCCTCGGGCCCCCGCCTTGCCCATGTCCGCCGGGCGCGGCGCCACAGCCTGCGCCGCCGGCGGCCCCGACCTCCCCGTCATTCCTTGCGCTCTTTCCCGCCCGTGATCGGCACGCCGTAGAGCTCGAGCCGGTGTCCGATCAGCCGGTAGCCCAGCTTCTCGGCCACCGCATGCTGCAGCTTTTCGATCTCTTCGCTGTTGAATTCGATCACGCGGCCCGACTGGACGTCGATCAGATGGTCGTGGTGGTGCTCCGGCACCTCCTCGTAGCGCGCGCGCCCGTCGCGGAAGTCGTGCCGGTCGAGGATGTTGGCCTCCTCGAAGAGCTTGACCGTGCGGTAAACCGTCGAAATCGAGATGCGGGGATCGATCGCGGTGGCGCGGCGGTAAAGTTGCTCGACGTCGGGGTGGTCCGTCGCGTCGGACAGAACGCGCGCGATCACGCGGCGCTGCTCGGTCATCTTGAGGCCGCGCTCGGCGCACAGTTTTTCGATACGCGATGGCATGGCCCTACCCTACCCCCGGGAGCCCGATCCGCGAAAGTATATTGGCAAGCGCGCCGGCCGCCTACCCCGGCCCCGGCGCGTCGCCCGACAGGGAGCGAAAAAGGCGGGGATTCTAGCGCCGCCGCCGGGCCTTCGTGCCAAGGCCGATCTGCTTGGCCAGCTTGCTGCGCTGCTTGGCATAGTTGGGCGCCACCATCGGGTAGTCGGCCGGCAGGCCCCAGCGCTCGCGATATTCCTGCGGGGTCATGTTGTAAGCGGTGCGCAGATGCCGCTTCAGCATCTTCAGCTTCTTGCCGTCCTCGAGACAGACGATGTAGTCGGGGAACACCGACTTCTTCACCGGCACCGCCGGCTCCGGCCGCTCGGCCGGCGCTTCGGCTTCGCCCACGGTCGCAAGCGCGCGGTAGACGTCGCGGATCAGGTTCGGCAGCTCGGCCACCGGTACGGCGTTGTTCGAGAGATGGGCCGACACGATGTCGGCGACGAGCGGCAGCAGATCCTGGGTCTTGGCGGTTTCGGCCATGGGACGACTTTCCGGTCGGTTGAAAAACGGCGCAAGCATAGTGCCGCTCTTCCTTCGGTCAAGCCTAAAAACACAAATAAACCGTCCGATCTGTTATAAGTCTCGACGTCGAATTCGTGGCGTCTATTCGAACGAAGCGAGGACGATATTGCGCCGGCGCCACAGGCTTTTCACAGCGCCGCCAGCGCCAGCGCCAGCACCAGGGCGGCCGCGGATCGGCCGTCGGCGCGCAAGTAATACCTGTCCCGTCGGCCAACCTGGACGAAGCCGGCCTCGGCATAGAGTGCGCGCGCCGGCGCGTTGTCCTCCGCCACCTCGAGGAAAATGCGTTCGGCCCCTTCGGCCGCGGCGCGGCTCGCCGCCTCGCCGAGCAGGAGCCTTGCCAAGCCCTGACGCCGGGCTTGCGGCAGAACGCCGAGGGTCAGGATCTCGGCCTCGCCCGCGACGACGCGTGCGATGGCCAGCCCCATGGGCTCGCCGCCGACCAGGCCGATCAGGCCGAATGCGCCCGGCATGGCGAGCAAGGCCGCGATCGCGTCGCGATTCCAGGGCTGATCCCGGCTCTGCGCAAAGGCGCCCTCATGCAGCAGCGCCAGCACGTCGAGGTCGAAGGCGGTCGCCGGGCGAACGGCGATGTCGGCAGGCGCGATCATGCGGCCGGGCCGTTGGGCGGCCGCGCATCGGGAGCCCGCAGATAGAACGGGGTCGGCGCCAAGGCCGGTCCTTCGGGCCCGCGGCCGCCGCCGGCCAAGATGCGTGCCGCCAGCGCCGCGATGCAGGCTGCATCGGCGTGGGGCGAGCCGGCGGCGAAGCCGATGCCGGGTTCGGCCGGCAGCAACGGCGCCAGCATGGCGGCACCGTCGCCCACGATGAGAAGCGGGCGCGCCGGCAACGCGCGCGCAAGATCGTCCGGCACCGTCAGTCGGGCGGGTGCCCGCGGCCGAAGATCGGGGCCCAGATGCTGAGCGAAGAGATCTTCGCGCCGCGTATCGAGGACGACGAGAAGATCGCGCTGATCGCGTTCGGCTGCGGGCACGCCCGCCGCCGCGGCGGCGAAGCTGGTGACACCGAGCACCGGCTTGGCCGCCGCCAAGCCCAACCCGCGCGCGGCCGCGAGGCCGACCCTGAGCCCCGTGAAGCTGCCGGGACCGACGGTGACCGCGATCGCGTCGAGCCGGGCGAAGTCGATCTCCGCTTCCCTCATCACCTCCGCCACCATCGGCAGCAGCCGCTCGGCCTGCCCGTGCTTCATTGCGGCGAAGCGGCGCGCGGCCACATGGCCGCGGCGCCACAGCGCGGCCGAGCAGGCGCTTCCGGCGCAGTCGAGCGCCAGCAGCGTCGGGTCGGCGACCGGCGCTATGGCCAGCGGCGCAGGCTCGCTCGCGAAGGATGGAGACGCGATCATGTCGGTATCGGGAATCGCCGAATCCTGTTAGCTATCGCTCGACCTTCGCCGAAGCCGCCGGAGCCCGAATGATCCTGACCGAGATCCGTCCGCCCGAATGGGACGTCGCGCTGGCGCTCGCCTACGCCACGCCGGACAACGTCACCGGAAAGCCGATCTATGCCCATGCGCGCTGCTACCTCCACCCCGATGCGGCGGCAGCGCTCGGCCGCGCGATCGAGCTGGCGCGGGCGCTGGGGTTGCGTTTCAAGATATTCGACGCCTTCCGCCCCAGCGAGGCGCAGTGGGTGCTGTGGAACAAGTTTCCCGACCCCGAGTTCCTCGCCGATCCCAGGCGCGGCTCGCCCCATTCGCGCGGCGTGGCGATCGATCTCACGCTGATCGAGGCCGAGGGCCGCGAGCTGGAGATGGGCACGCGTTTCGACGATTTCACGCCCAGGGCGCATCACGCCAATCTCGAGGTTTCGGCCGAGGCGCAGAGGAACCGCGCGCTGCTGCTGGGCCTCATGACCGCGGCCGGCTGGGACTTCTACCGCAACGAATGGTGGCACTACCAGCTATTCAACCCGCGGCGCTATCCGGTCTGGAGCGATTCGGCGCTGCCCGAGGGCCGCGAGCTGATGGCGCGCCCGCTGATGCCCCTGCCGGCGGCATAGAGCCGCGGCCGTCGCCCGCGCCATAAACGCGAACGCGCCGGGATTGGCCCGGCGCGTGCGGAACGGGTTCTTCGGTGCCGGAGCTTCTGGGCTTGCGCTACGGCACCGCCTCGACCGCGACGACCTCCGGGACGTAATGCCGCAGCATGTTCTCGATGCCCATCTTGAGGGTGGCGGTCGAGCTGGGGCAGCCCGAGCAGGAGCCCTGCATGTGCAGATAGACCACGCCGTCCTCGAAGCCGCGGAAGATGATGTCGCCGCCGTCCTGTGCCACCGCCGGGCGCACGCGGGTGTCGAGCAGATCCTTGATCTGCGCCACGATCTCGTCGTCCTCTTCCTCGCCCCCGGCGACGGGCGCGGCGCCCGCCAGCATCACCGGCTTGCCCGCGACGAAATGCTCCATGATCACGCCGAGAATGGCGGGCTTCATCAGCCCCCACTCCTTGTCTTCGGCCTTGGTCACGGTGATGAAGTCGGAGCCGAAGAAGACACCCGTTACCCCCTCCACCTGAAACAGGCGCTGGGCGAGCGGCGAGCGCTCGGCCTGCTCGGGCGACGGAAAGTTGGCGGTGCCCTCGCCCATCACGGCGCGGCCGGGCAGAAACTTGAGCGTGGCCGGGTTCGGCGTCTGCTCGGTCTGGATGAACATGACGATCGGCGCCTCCTTCGGCGCAGCAGGGAATAACCTAGCTTTGGACTCGATAAATGGGCGATCGCGGGCTCGGGTTCAACCACATTGTGATCGTGGTTTCGGGAGCGCCGGCCGGGCTCGAAGGATAGGCCGGTCTCCCCAGGGAAACCGGGACCGGCGAAACCGGCGGCGAGGCGGGTTCCTTGACCGGCGCGCGGCCGCGGGTCTATGCCGACGCTTGATGTCCCAGCTCTTGACCGACCGACCCGAAGTCCGCGTCGATGGCGAGAACGCCGAGGCCGGACGCGGTGGCGTCTGCGCCGACCCCGTCGCGCGCTGGCTCTTGATCGAAGGCCGCGAGATCAAGGGCACGGACCGCCTCATCGGCGGCTTCTGCCGCGCGCTCGTCGCCGACGGATTCCCGCTCTATCGGATGTTCGTGAGCGTGCGCACGCTGCATCCGCAGGTGGCGGCCCTGGGCCATCACTGGCGGCGCGGCCAGGACGAGGTCAAGGTCATCTCGCGCGCCCACGGCATCTTCGAGGATCCGACCTATCTCGACAGCCCGATACGGCTTCTGCACCAGCGGCTCGCCGCCGAGGTGCGCCGGCGCATCGAGCATCCGGACACGCCGCTCGATTTCCCGATCCTGCACGATCTCAAGGCCGAGGGCGTCACCGACTATCTGGCGCTGCCGCTCGTCTCCACCGCCGGGACGATCAATGCGGTGACGATCGCGACCGACCGGCTGGGCGGCTTCGCCGCGGCGGAGATCGGACGCTTCACCGACCTCCTGCCGCTGCTCGCCCTGGCGGTCGAGGTGCGCGAGGTCAAGCGCATCGCCGCCACGCTGCTCGACACCTATCTCGGCCACGATGCCGGCGAGCGCGTGCTCTCCGGCCAGGTCCAGCGCGGCGCCAGCGTCACCATCGCGGCGGCGCTGTTCTATTGCGATCTGCGCGACTTCACGGCGCTGAGCGAGCGGCTGCCGCGCGACGCGGTGATCGAGCTGCTCAACGACTATTTCGCCTGCATGGCCGCGCCCGTGCAGGCCAATGGCGGCGAGGTGCTGAAGTTCATCGGCGACGCCATGCTCGCCATCTTCCCGATCAAGGACGATCTCGACCGCGACCGCGCCTGCCTGACGGCGCTCAAGGCCGCGCGCGAGGCGATCGCGGCGCTGGACGCGCTCAATCAGCGCCGGCGCGCCGCCGAGGAGCCGACGCTCGAGGTGGGGCTGGCGCTCCACACCGGCACGGTGATGTACGGCAATATCGGGGCGCCCGAGCGGCTCGACTTCACCGTGATCGGGCCCGCGGTCAACCTCACGACGCGGCTCGAGCGGCTGTGCCGCCGGCTGGGCCGGCGCGTCGTCGCCTCGGATCGCTTCGCCTCGCCCTGCGGGCTCGAGATGGTGTCGCTCGGCCGCTTCGAACTGCCGGGCGTGGCCCGGTCGCAGGAGGTGTTCGGCCTGCCCGAGGAGGGCGGGGCGGAAAGGACGCCGGCGGGCGCGCCGACATGACGGCGGAGCTGACGCGCTGGCTGCTCGAGGAGGGCCGGCGGGCGGCGACCCTGGACGAGGCCGTCGCCGGCCTGGGCGAGCTGCTGATCGCGGAGGGCCTGCCGCTGGCGCGCCTCGGCATCCATCTGCGCGCGCTGCATCCCCAGGTGCGGGGCCTGCGCGTGCTGTGGCTGCCGGGGCAGCCGCCGCTCAGGACCCTCTATGGCCATGACAGCGCGGTCGCCGAAGCCTACGCCCTCAGCCCGCTGGCGGCGGCCTACGCCTCGGGCGAGCCGATCCGCCGCCGGCTCGAGGGGCGCGCCGAGGCGTTCGACTTCCCGGTGCTGCATGACCTCAAGGACGAGGGCCTGACCGACTATCTCGTGACACCGCTCACCTTCGGCAGCGGCGAGCGACATGGCGTGAGCTGGGCGAGCCGCGCCGAGGGCGGCTTCTCGGACCAGCATCTGGCCGACATCCGGGCGCTCATGCCGGCCCTGACCTCGATGATCGAGATCCATTACGGCCGGCGCACGCTGGCCTACCTGCTCGAGGTCTATCTCGGCCGCGAGGCGGGCCGGCGCGTGCTCATGGGATCGATCCGGCGCGGCGAGGCCACCACCATCGCGGCGGCGCTCTGGTATTGCGACCTGCGCGGCTTCACGGGCCTCAGCGACCGGCTCGAACGCGACCAGATCATCGAACTGCTCAACGATTATTTCGACTGCATGGCCGCACCGGTCGAGGCGCTCGGCGGCGAGATCCTCAAATTCGTCGGCGATGCCATGCTCGCGATCTTCCCGATGAAGGACGATCTCGACCGCGACCGCGCCTGCCTCGACGCGCTAGCGGCGGCAGAGCGCGCCTTGCTCGATCTCGACACGCTCAACCTCCGGCGCGCGGAGAGCGGAAAACCGGAGCTCAAGGTGGGGCTGGGCCTGCATGCCGGTGCCGTCAGCTACGGCAATATCGGCGCGCCGGCGCGGCTCGACTTCACGGTGATCGGGCCCGCGGTCAATCTGGTCACCCGGATCGAATCGCTCTGCCCGCTGCTGGGGCAGCCGCTCCTGGCCTCTAAGCCCTTCGCCTCGCCCTGCGGCTCGCGCTTGACGTCGCTGGGCCGCCACAGCTTGAAAGGCATCGAGGAACCGCAGGAGGTTTTCGGCCTGCCGTAAGCCGGGTGTCGGCAGAGCTGGCGCAGGTCTCGGAGGCTCACATGCGAGCGACACGCAAGGGGCATTCAAACCCTTACGCGGCTTTTTTTGCGCCCATCGGCGAGCTCGCCGTCAATTTCGCGCTGCTGGAAAAACATCTCGACTGGGCTATCTGGGTATTTCTGCAGACGAAGGAGTCTCAATGGCGCGCGATCGTCGACCACATCCCCAGCGTCCGGTCGAGGATCGACCTGTTCGCGACGCTGTGCCGCCTGAAAAAGCTGCGGGCAAGGGACGAGGACGAGCTCGAGGAGCTCCTGTCGGCGCTCATGCTCGCCAACGACAACAGGAACGCCATCCTCCATGGTCAATGGGGCGCCGTGGCGGTTCTTGACGGTGGTGCTCAAAAGCGCCGTTATGCCGCACGCGGTAAATTCAAAGCGCTCTCGGCCAGCTATTCGCCCGAGCAAATTCGCGACATGGCCGCGTCTTGCGCCGCCACGGCGGCCCGTTTGGGCCGGTTCATGAAGCGATTCGATTCGGCCGCCCGGAAGCGGACCTGAACCGATGGCTCACGAGCGTCACGCGATGCTCTCGATATCCTCTTCCGTGAGATTGCCGGGCACGATGGTGAGCGGCACGCGCAAGCGGCCCACGAACTTGCCGCTCAAGGCCGAGACCAGAGGGCCCGGGCCCTTGGCGCTGGTGGAAGCGCCCAGCACCAGGATCGAGATCGAGGGCTCCTCGTCGATGAGCTTGATCAGCTCGTCGCGCCGGTCGCCTTCGCGCAAGTAAAGCACCGGCATGGTGCCCGACAGGCGATAGACCTCGGCCGCCATCTTCTGCATCAGGGTCTCGGCGGCCTGGCGCGTCTCCTGCGCCATCACCTTGCCGACGCCCAGAAACTGCTGGAAGTCGCCGGTCTCGGCGACATGCAGCAGGGCCACGCGGCCGCCCGTCTTCTGCGCGCGCCGGCAGGCATAGAGCAGCGCCACCTTGAGCTCGGGCGTCTCGTCCACCACCACGAGGAAGACGCGGCCCTGCCCCTTGGGCGGCGTGTCGGCGCCGGGTTGTGCTCGAGCCTGATCGGGCGCCCCCGGCGAGGGCGGTTCGGTCGATGCCGGAGAAGTCATGTCCCCCTCCTGGTACCAGCTAAATCCTGCGGAAGGCCAGATAGCCGATCCAGCCGGCGAGGAGCGCGATCAGAACCGCGATCGCGCCGTAGGCCAAGGATTGCGTATGGGCGAACTGATAGATCGCGGCGCCGAGGCCGATCTTGCTGATGATGAGCGGCGTCGTCTGCGCGCTCACGACCTTGCCGTCGCGCACCAGCAGCACCTCCACCAGATAGCTTCCCACCGGCACGTTCGAGGGGAAGTGCAGCTCGGTGCGAAAGAGCTGGTTGCCGAGAAAGCTCACCTTGCCGGGTTCGGTCACGTAGAGCCCTTGCTCCTGCTTGGCCTGCAGCAGTGCCTGGCGAAACTCGTCCACTTCCGGGGCCGGCGCGTCCGGCAGCGCCAGCGCCAGATTATCCTCGCCCACCTGCTGGCGCTGCGCCATGCCGGAATCGAGCATGTCCGCGATCGGACGGCTGCTCGCCATGGCGTAATAGCTCGGCACCTGCCCGAACTCGAGGCTCTCGCGATTGACCCAGATGCCGGCGATGCGCTCCTTGCGGCGCACGGCGACGTCGGTCAGAGGCCCGCGCACGGTCACGACGATGTCGCCGGGGCCGTCGGTCGCGCCGAACATCAGCACGTCGGTGCCGGTGAAGCCGGTGGTGATGGCGATGAGATGATCGGAAAGGTCCGCGATCAACGGCGCCGCCGCGACGGATGCCGGCCGCATCGCCGCTGCGGCGGCGAGCAGCAGGACGCAGAGGCGCGGAGCGAAGCGGCGGCGCGCCGGCTGTGCCCGGAGCTTCATCACGGCGCCCCCAACACGGTGATCGAGTAGATGTTCTTGGGCGGGGCCACCAGCTCCCAGGCCAGCACCGCGCCGACCACGAGCACGAGCGCTGCCAGCAGCACGCGGATCTGCTCGGCCGGCAGCTTGGCCACGACGCGGCTGCCGATCTGCGCGCCGATCACGCCGCCCACCGTGAGCACCACGGCCAACACGATATCGACGGTCTGGTTCTGCACCGATTGCAGCAGCGTGACGTTGGCGGCCACGAAGATGATCTGGAACAGCGAGGTGCCGACCACCACCACGGTCGGCATGCCGAGGATGTAGATCATCGCCGGCACCAGGATGAAAGCGCCGCCCACGCCCATGATCGCCGACATGATGCCGACGAGGAACCCGACCCCGATCGGCAGGATCGCGCTGATATAGAGGCGCGACTTGCGGAAGCGCACCTTGAAGGGCAGGCCGTGCAGCCAGATGTGCTGGTGCAGCTTGCGCGGCACGACCACGGCGGCGCGCCGCCTGAGAATCGTGCGCCCGGACTCGACCAGCATCAGGGCGCCGATGAAGCCCAGCAGGAGCACGTAGGAGAGGCCGATCACCAGGTCGATCTGGCCGATGCGCTTCAGGAGGCCGAACAGTAGCACGCCCAGGGTCGAGCCGAGGAAGCCGCCGACCAGCAGCACGAAGCCCATCTTGAAATCGACATTGTCGCGCCGCCAGTGGCCGAGCACGCCCGAGACGGAGGAGGCGACCACCTGGTTGGCCTGCGTCGCCACCGCCACGGCGGGCGGCACGCCGATCAGGATCAGGAGCGGCGTCAGCAGAAAGCCGCCGCCCACGCCGAACATGCCGGACAGGAAACCCACGCCACCGCCGAGGCCGAACAGCAGAAAGATGTCCACGGACATCTCGGCGATCGGCAGGTAGATCTGCATGGCCGACAACTCGGGACCAATCCGGCGGTGACGGAGCGCCCGGAGCCAATTCCGCGAGGGAACGGGATCGCCTCTCCCAACTCGTCACCCCCGGGCCCGACCCGGGGGTCCATGGCATGGATTGCCGGGTCAAGCCCGGCAATGACGAAGGAGGAAGCGGCCCCACCCCGTCGAAATTCGCTCCGAATCGGGCGCGCGGGCCCCCGCCGGCGCTTCGAGTCGGGCGGGTCCTGCGGCGGCCAGATTACACAGAGGGAACCGCTCCTGGAAAGGCTTCGAGCCTTGCCGGGGCGGACAAATCCGCCTCGTGCCGGCGATTGAGACCGGTCGGCCCCAAGGCGCCGCGGAGCCCCCGCGCGGGAGACCGCTCGCTACTTCTGCAGGATGTTGGTGATCTCGCGCAGCTGCGTGCGGGCGCGCAGCAGGAAGAAGCCTTGCGCGGCCAGATGGCTCGGCCGGATCAGGGCGTCCGGCCGGCCGTTCACCACCACCCAGGGGTTGAGCTCGGCCGCGGTGCGGAAGGTTTCGAGCATCTGCGCCCAGGCCGCCTTGAGTTCCCGCTCGGCGATGACGGACTCGAAGTCGGTGCCGAGATCGCGCAGCAGGAGCCCGTAGGCATAGAGGCGGCCCTTGGTCGCGTAAAAGATATTGTCGGCCTGGAAATCGACCCAGTCGCCGGAATGCTCCTGCACTTGGGCGTCGAGGATCGCCGAGGCCGAGCCCAGATCGGCGGCGATGCGGTCGAGCGTGCCCAGCAGATTGTCGGCGCGCCGCTCGAACACGGCTTGGCCGCGCCCGAGCCGGCCGTTGAAATTCTCGAGCGCCTTGGCCGCGGCCAGATATTGCTGCTCCGAGGAGGCCGTCGGCGCCCAGGAGGTCGAGAGATCGAAGATCCAGACCGTGGGCGAATAGCGCAGCAGGCCCGCCGCCTTCTCCAGATCGGGGTCGGCCTGGCTGGTGCCGCGCACGCGGCCGATCTGGTCGGTCATCTCGATGGCGAAGCGGGCCAAGGCCGAGATGATGCCCTGCTGATAGTTGGGCATGTTGTCGAGCGCCCAGCCCGGCATGAAGAAGGGGTCGTTCGACGGCCAGCCGTGATCGTCGACCTCGCGCTCGATCAGGGCGGCGGCCAGCGCCACGGCGCGGCTGGCGCCGGGCGGCGGTTCGGGGGCCTGGAAGTTCGGGTCGTCATCGATCCGGTTCAGCCAGAGCATGCCGATCGGATAGGAGAGCGCCGCTACCGCCAGCAGCAGGAGCAGCGCCCGTCCGCCCCAGCGCATGAGGCCGCCGGCACCGGGCCGGCCCGACTGCCAGCGCGACAGCCAGCGGCGCCGTTTCGGCTCCTCCAGCAAGAAATCGTCGCCGTTCTCGCTCATGGGTCGCTGCCGGTTCCTAAGGTCTGACGCGGAATGAACCCGGATGTCGAAACCGCTTACTTGTCACCCTCGCGAAAGCGAGGGTCCATGTGGGGGTCGGAGCGCGGCGTCGCCATGGATTCCCGCTTTCGCGGGAATGACAACAGAAAGGATCCTGGGATATCGAGGCGCACTCATTTCGGTCGGCTCCTTATGGCCGCAGAAAGCCGACGATGTCCTCGACCTCGGCCAGGATCGGCGCCGATAGGGCGCGTGCGCGCTCCGCCCCGTCGCGCAAGACCCCGTCGATCTCGGCCGGATCGGCCAGGAGCCGTTTCATCTCGCCGCCGATCTGGCCGAGCGTGGCCACGGCGAGGTCGGTCAGCACCTGCTTGAAGAAGGAGAACTCGCGCCCCTCGAACTCGGTGAGGACGTCCTTCATGCTCTTGTCCGAAAGCGCGGCGTAGATGCCAAGCAGGTTGAAGGCTTCGGGCCGCTTCGCCTCCTCCGCCGGATCGAGGCTGCCGTCGGGCTTGAGGACCGACGGGCCCGGCAACGGCGCCGGATCGGTTTTGGCCTTGCGGATCTTGAGCGCGACCTGGTCGGCATTGTCGGTCATGTTGAGGCGACTGTAGTCGGAGGCGTCCGACTTGCTCATCTTCTTGGTGCCGTCGCGCAGGGACATGACGCGGGTCGCCGCGCCGAAGATCAGCGGCTCGGGCAGCGGGAAGAAGTTCACGCCGAAATCGTTGTTGAACTTCTGCGCGATGTCGCGGGCCAGCTCCAGATGCTGCTTCTGGTCCTCGCCGACCGGCACATGGGTCGCCTTGTAGAGCAGGATGTCGGCGGCCATCAGGTTCGGATAGGCGTAGAGGCCCACGCTCGCGTTCTCGCGGTCCTTGCCCGCCTTCTCCTTGAACTGGGTCATGCGGTTGAGCCAGCCGAGCCGGGCCACGCAGTTGAAGATCCAGGCCAGCTGCGCATGGGCCGGCACCTGGCTCTGGTTGAAGACGATATGTTTTCTCGCATCGATGCCGGCAGCCAGGAAGGCGGCCGTCACCTCGCGGGTGTGGGCGCGCAGCTCCTTCGGGTCCTGCCAGACCGTGATCGCGTGCATGTCGACGATACAGTAGAGGCAGTCGAACTGGTCCTGCAGCTTCACCCAGTTGCGGATCGCGCCCAGATAGTTGCCGAGATGGAGGTTGCCGGTGGGCTGGACGCCGGAAAAGATGCGTTTCATGGACTTACGGGACGATTCGGGGTTGGAGGGGGTGGGGGGCGCGTCCGGAAAGGCCCCTGGGGCGGCGCTGTTATGACGGCAGGAGCGCTTGCAGGTCAAGCCGGCCAAAGCGGGACCGGCGCTTGCGATCCGGCCGTCGCCCGGGCCAAATACCCTCTTGAATTCTATTGAAAGCCGAGCCTGCTGCTCCAATATTGGAACATGACCTTTCCGGACCAACCCAGGAGGGACGATCCGCCATGGCCACGGGACCTGATCCGCGTTTCCTGACCCGCGCGCAGACCGCCCAGGCCGACATCGATGTCGGCCTCAGGCAGTACATGCTGCGCGTCTACAACTACATGACCGGCGGCCTGGCGCTGACCGGCGCCGTCGCTTACGTCGTCGGCACCAACGAAGCCCTCTTGCGAGCGATCTTCGGCACGCCCTTGGCCTGGGTGGTGATGCTGGCCCCGCTCGGCCTCGTCATGCTGTTCGGCTTCCGCCTCCATCGCATGTCGGTGGCCGGCGCCCAGGCGCTGTTCTGGGTCTTCGCCGCCACGATGGGCCTCTCGCTCTCCTACATCTTCGCGGTCTATACGGGCGCCTCGATCGCCCGGGTGTTCTTCATCACCGCCGGCACCTTTGCGGCGATGAGCCTCTACGGCTACACCACCAGCCGCGACCTGACGGGCTTCGGCTCGTTCCTGTTCATGGGGCTCATCGGGCTCATCATCGCCTCGATCGTGAACCTGTTCCTGGCGAGCTCGGCCCTCAACTTCGCGCTGTCGGTGATCGGCGTGCTGATCTTCACCGGCCTCACCGCCTACGACACGCAGCGCATCAAGTCGATCTACAGCGAGCTCGACGGCGCCGACGCCGCCGCCAAGAAGGCGATCATGGGCGCGCTGCAGCTCTATCTCGACTTCATCAACCTGTTCGTCTCGCTGCTGCGGCTCTTCGGCAACCGCAACTAGAGCGTGTCCCGGTCAGGTAGAATCGGCTGCGTTGCGGGCGTGGCGAGCGCGATCCGCCAGGAGCCGGCCCGAAGGCGATGTGGATCCATCGGCGAGGACCGGCGACGCCGCGGGCGCCCGCCACGGCGCAACCCGAAGCGCCAGGGCCTTTTCGTCCGCGGGTTCGTCGCGGGGCTTGTCCGTAGTCCCACTACGCCCTGCGCCCCGCTCCTGCCCGCAGGCGAAAATGCCTCCGGCGCAGCCTGTTCCACCTGACCGGGATACGCTCTAACGGCCGCCGGCCGCGGCCGGAACGATACCGACGCCCGGGAGCGGCCCGCTCCCGGGCGTTTTCTTTTCAAAGCCTGTCCCGGCCGGCGAGCGAGGAGAGGAACAGCGAGAACAGCTCCGCCTGACTGGCGATGCCGAGCTTGGCGTAGATGTTCTTGCGGTGGATCTTGACCGTGCCCGGCGCGATCTTGAGCTGGCGCGCGATCGCCTCCGAGGAATGGCCGCGCAGCACGAGCGCGCCCACCTCGCATTCGCGCCGGGTCAGCCGGCGCTGGCCGACGGCGTTGAAGAGCGTGGCCAGCTCCTGGCCCTCGGGCAGCGTCGCTTCGCTCATCGGCCGGCAGTCGCCGAGACTGCGCCAGTTGCGGGCACTGGCCGCGACCACCACCGGCGCCACCGTCTTCAAGCGCCGCATCTCGCGCTGGGCGAAGGCGCTGTGATGGCCCGCGCGCATCAGGGAGATCACGACGGTGACGTCCTCGGACGGCGCCAGGAAGAAGCCGATCTCCTCGGCCAGCCCCGTCTTCGCGTAATAGGAACGGTAATACTCGCTCTGATAGAACCGGTCCGGCGCCAGCTCGCGCATCCGGTAGAGACCGGCCGGCACCCGGTCGCGGCTGGCGTGATAGAAGGGATCGAGCAGATAGGGGCCGGCTTGGTAGTCGGTGACGAAGATGCCGCGCCGGGCCGGGCCAAAATTGTCGAAGAGATCGATCGGCCGCTCCTCGCCCCGATAGGCGAAGATGACCGAGTGATCGAAGGGCGCGACCTTGCCGAGCGCCCCCACCAGCGCCGGCGCAAACCGCGGCGTCTCCAGCGCCGCCAAGGCGACGGCCAGGCCTTCATGCCACTCGCTGTCCAAGCCCGACACGGCCTACCCCCGGATTGCTATCCCCTGTTGAGCCGGTATGTTTGAAAACCTATCACTCTGGAGGTATATACAGCTGAGGCGTAATACCGCAGTCTAGCCCAAAGAAGAAGGGATAGGCTCCCACAAAGGGGGTTATCTCAGGGAGCGGCTTTGGCTATTGCCACCACAAGCAAAATGACGGAACCGCGCGCGGCGACCGGGACGCCCGATGTGCGCTTTCTCGGCGTGTCGAAACGCTTCGGCCCGGTGGTCGCGGTGGACAACGTGTCGTTCGAGATTCCGCGCGGCGCGTTCCATTCCTTTTTGGGCCCCTCGGGCTGCGGCAAGACCACGACCTTGCGCCTGATCGCCGGCTTCGAGCAGCCGACCGAGGGCGGCATCGAGATCGGCGGCGCCTCCATGGTGGGCGTGCCGGCCTATCGGCGCCCCGTCAACATGGTGTTCCAGCATTACGCCCTGTTTCCGCACCTCGACGTCTTCGCCAACATCGCTTATGGGCTCAAGCAGCGCCGGCCCCAGCCGGCTCGCGCGGAGATCGAGCGACGCGTGGGCGAAGCGCTCGAGCTGGTGCGGCTGCCGGGCATGGGCAGGCGGCGCATCTGGGAGCTGTCGGGCGGCCAGCAGCAGCGCGTGGCCTTGGCCCGCGCGCTCATCAACCGGCCTACGGTGCTGCTGCTCGACGAGCCGCTCGCCGCGCTTGACCGCAAGCTCCGGCGCGACATGCAGATCGAGCTGCAGAACCTGCAGCGCGAGGTCGGCATCACCTTCGTCCTGGTCACGCACGACCAGGAGGAGGCGCTCTCGATGAGCGACACCATCGGCATCATGCGCGACGGCCGCATCGTGCAGTTCGGGCCGCCGAGCGAGCTCTACGACGCGCCGGTCAACCGTTACGTGGCGGACTTCGTCGGCGAATCGAACTTCTTCGCCGGGTCGGTCCTGGACCAGGACCGGACCGGCGCCACCCTCAAGACCGATCGGGGCGTGACGCTGGCGGCTCCCCTGTCCAAGCGCGGCGAACCGCTCGCCGGCCAAGCGCGCGCCGTGATCGCGGTCAGGCCCGAGATCGTCGAGCTGTGGGATGCAGGCGATGTCGCCGGCGGCCGGGAGCTCGACTATCGTTTCCAGGGCCGGGTGCAGAACCGCATCTATCTGGGCGACCAGACCGAGTTCAGCATCGAGACCGCCGAGCTTGGCGCCGTGCTGGTGCGCGCCCCCAAGGCGTCGCGCGCCGGTTCGGGCGCGTTCGCCCCCGGCTCGGAAGTCGGCCTCGGTTGGCGGCGTGAAGGGGCTCTGGCGCTGGCGGACGGTTAGCGCGACGATTTTTCGAACACCGGCGCTCGAGCGCGACGGCGGCGCCGGCAGGGGAGGCTCCCCACGAACCGTCGGGACAAGAGACGGCGTTGACCGCCGGATAGAGGAGACGACCATGGATCGTAAGGAATTCATCTATCATCTGCGGCGCTGGCAGAAAGGCTCGATTTCGCGCCGGCACTTCCTCGGCGTGACCGGCCTCGGGCTCGCCACCGCCGTGCTGGCCAAGGCGATGCCGGAGCTGGTGGGACCGCGGCCCGCTTTCGCCGGCGAACTCGGCGACCGCGTGTCGCTGACCACCTGGCCCAACTATCACGACCCGAAGAATTTCGAGGACTTCACGGCGAAGACGGGCGTCAACGTCGAGGTCAACGTGTTCGGCTCCAACGAGGAGATGCTGGCGAAGCTGCAGGCCGGCGGCACCGGCTGGGACGTGTTCGTGCCGACCAACTACACGATCTCGACCTACAAGGAGCTCGACCTGATCGAGCCGCTCGATCTGTCGCTGATTCCGAACTACGACCCGAGCACTTACGAGAAGCGTTTCGTCGAGGCCGGCTCGATCGACGGCACGACCTACGCGGTCTCGAAGGACTGGGGCACCACCGGCTACGCCGTCAACACCAAGAAGGTCACCGAGAAGATGACGTCCTGGAAGGAGTTCTGGGACCTGTCGATGACCAAGTACAGCGGCCGCGCCATGGTGCATGACTATCAGCTCACCACCATCGGCAACGCGCTCAAATATTACGGCTATTCCTTCAATTCGATCGACGAGAAGGAGCTGGCCGACGCCGAGAAGCTGCTGCTCGCGGCCAAGCCCCATCTCTTCGCCATCAACTCCGACTATCAGCCCTCGATGCGCAACGGCGACGCCTGGCTCAGCGTGGCCTGGACCGGCGACGCCAAGCAGATGCACAAGGACCTGCCGGAGATCGTCTATGTGCTGGGCAAGGAAGGCGGCGAGATCTGGTCCGACTTCTATGCCGTGCCGAAGGGAGCGCCGCACCGCGCGGCCGGCTACGCACTGATCAACTTCCTGCTCGACCCTGCGGTCAACGCCAAGGAAGTGCTGGCGCATGGCTATCCCTCGGCCGACAGCCGCACCAACGCGCTCTTGCCCAAGGAGCTGCTCGAGGATCCGATCATGTATCCGGCGGCCGAGGCGCTGGCGCCGCTCGAGTTCGGCGCGGCGGCGACGCTCACCAATCCGGCGCGCGCCGAGATCATGGCCCGCTTCAAGGCGGCGTGATCGGGCAGGAAACAGCGGCCCCTCATCCTTCGACAAGCTCAGGATGAGGGGTATGCAAGACCAATAGAGGTTCCTCATGCTGAGCCTGTCGAAGCATGAGGAACCTCGTTCCTCGCCTCCGCACAATGATCATCCCATGACCGCCACTCCTGCCGCCCTGCCGGCCAGCGACCAGGCCGAGAAGCGCACCCGCTGGGTGACCGCGCTGCTGCTGGCGCCGAGCGCCATCTGGTATCTGGCGCTGCTGGTGGCGCCGCTCGCGGTCGTGATCGTGTTCAGCGTCGGCGAGCGCGCGGCCGCCGGCGGCTATCAGGCGGCCTTCACCTTCGCCAACTATCTGAACCTGCCGGCGCGCGCGGCCGCCTTTCGCAACACGCTGGTCCTGGCGCCGCTCGGCACCATCGTCTGCCTGCTCGCGGCCTACCCGCTCGCCTATTATCTCGCCGTCAAGGCGAGCCCCCGCGCACGGCTGTTCCTGCTGATCCTGGTGATCGTGCCCTTCTGGACCAGCTTCCTGATCCGGACCTATGCCTGGATGTTCATCCTGGGCGGGCGCGGCCTGCCGGCCCTGATCGAGTGGCTCGGCTTCGGCGAGGTCCGCCTGATCAACACCCCGCTCTCGGTCCTGATCGGCATCGTCTACGGCTATCTGCCCCTGATGGTGTTCCCGATCTTCGTCAGCCTCGAGCGGCTGGACAAGCGGCTGCTCGAGGCTGCGGCCGATCTGGGCTCCACGCCCTGGCGCGGCTTCCTCCAGGTGACGCTGCCGCTGTCGGCGCCGGGCGTCATCACCGGCTGCATGCTGGTCTTCATCCTGCTGATGGGCGAATACCTGATCCCGCAGCTGCTCGGCGGCGGCAAGGTGTTCTTCATCGGCAACGCGCTGGTCGATCTCTTCCTGCAGTCGCGCAATTGGCCGTTCGGCTCGGCGGTGGCGATGGGCCTGGTCGTCGTCATGCTCGCGACCGTGACGATCTATCTGCGCGTGACGCGCCGCTACGGCGCCGGCCGCGACGTCTCGCTGCTCTAGGCCGGGCGAACCCTGCGATGCATCGGATTCACATCGTCATCGGCGGCACACCCCCCTCCCTCACCCTCCCCCGCCGGCTTCGCCGGCAAACCCAAAGGG
>JBMONF010000020.1:0-7989 GCA_049323455.1 Pseudomonadota bacterium
AACGGCGCTCCCGAAAACCAACCCCCGCAATCTGTCCGCGAATTAGCGGAATCCCTGTCCCGGAATTACTGAAATCGCTGTCCGCGAATTACCGAAAACCCTGTCCGGGAATTGCCGAAACACGCAGCCGCCTGAGACGCTTCGGCCTGCCCGTGAGTAGGAGCAAGCCATGACGCGCTCCATCACCAAGCTTCCCGCTGCCCGCCTCCGCCTCAAGGAGATCGATCTGTGCGGCTGGATCGGCCAGGCCATGCCCGGCGACATGCTCGAATACCATCGGGGCTTCCTGGCTCTCGATGTGACGGAGCAGGGCACGCGGCTTGCCGAGCGCGATCGCGCCGAGCTTGTCCGTGTGGCGCGCCGCGCCTGGTGGGCGGCCGAGCAGCGGCTCGTCCATCTCGTGCAGCGGCGGCATGGCCCCGACGACTACAGCTATCTCGCGATCGCGCGGCCGAAGCCGAGGCGCGTTTCGGCATCATTCGCCTCATTCCTGCTCCAGGAGGTCGCGTGATGGGAACGGAGCGCAGCAATCGGCCGCAACTCGCCGACATTCAGACAATGCCGGTCGGCGAGATCGCCAAGCTGCCGGCGGAGCATCTCGCGCTCCTGCAGGAGGAGGCCGACCAAGCGTTGAACGCGGCAAAGCAGATCAGGGACTGGCTCGATGGCGCGATCGCGCTGCGCTACGGCGAGCAGGCGGCTGCCCTTCGTGCCGCGCAAGGCAAGGATACCGGCACGGTGCGCTTCAATGACGGCTCGGTGACCGTCATTGCCGACCTGCCCAAGAGGGTCGAGTGGGACCAAGACCGGCTCGCCGCACTGGTCGAGCGCATCCGGGCGAGCGGTGAGAACCCTGCTGCGTACGTCTTGACCGAGCTCAAGGTCTCGGAGCGCGCCTATGGCGCCTGGCCTGAAGCCATCCGCCAAGCCTTCGCACCGGCCCGCACCGTGCGGATCGGCAAGCCGACCTTCCGTCTCATGCTCGAGCCTGAGGAATCCCGATGAGCAACTCCGCTCGCATGGCCGCACTGCGCAAGCGCCACTATGGCCTCGAGGCCCTTCCCGACACCATCGTCATCCCCGCGCTGGGGGCACGGTGTCCCGAATCCACTGTAAAGGCGATCGAGGACGCGACGCTCGACGACATCGCTTTTGCACTGCGCGCGCTCGAAGCCGAGTTCAACATGGTGGGGGATCGGCTCCACGCACTGCGCCGGCTCTATGTGCTCGCCCGCGAAGCCGGGGCGCTCGGCTGCGAGCGGGCCATCGACCTGCTCGCCGAGGGGGGCCGCTGATGGCGCTCAAGATCGTCACCGCCGACGAGCGCCTCGCGGAGGCCGCTGCCAAGACCACGATCGCCATCTTCGGGCCGAGCGGGGTCGGCAAGACGTCGCTCCTCAAGACGCTTCCGGCCGAGGACACGCTCTGCATCGATCTCGAAGCGGGCATGAAGTCGGTGCAGGACTGGCCGGGCGTGAGCATCCCCGTGCGCACGTGGCTCGACGCGCTCGACGTCGCCTGCCTCGTCGGCGGCGTCGACCCCGCCGCGTCCGCCGACGCGTTCTTCTCGGATGCTCATTATCGCCACGTCGCCGCAACCTACCCCGACCTCGTCCGCCTGATCGCGGGCAAGCGCATCGTCTTCGTCGACTCGATCACCGATCTCACCCGCCAGGCCATGGCCTGGGCCAAGACGCGACCGGAGGCCTTCTCGGAGCGCACCGGCAAGCCGGACACGCGCGGCGCCTACGGGCTGCTGGCGCGCGAGGTGATCGCGCTCCTCAAGCACCTGCAGCACGCGCAGGCGAAGACGGTGATCTTCGTCGGCATCCTGGAGAAGGTCACAGACGAGCTCAACCGCACAGTCTGGCAGCCCCAGCTCGAAGGCGGCAAGGCGGGTCGCGAGCTCCCCGGCATCGTCGACCAGGTCATCTCCATGAGCTTGTTCGTTGCCGACGGCGAGGGCTTCCGCCACGAGCCCGAGCGCGGCGCGGTGCGCCGCCTCGTCTGCCGCCCCAACCCTTACGGCCTACCCGCCAAGGACCGTTCCGGCCGCCTCGATGTGACCGAGCCGCCCGATCTCTCCGCCCTCCTCGCCAAGATCAATGCCTCCAAGAAAGGATGACCCCATGCCCCTCGACATGAACGACGCCGAGCCGCAGCGCACCGGCGAGCTCATCCCCGACGGCACCTTCGCAAAGATCGCCATGACGATTCGCCCGGGCGGGATCGATGGTCCGAACGAGACCGATCGCGGCCTGCTCAAGGCTTCGACCTCCAGCGATGTGCTCCTTCTCGATTGCGAGTTCACCGTGACCGAAGGCCCGCATGCCCGGCGCAAGTTCTGGCAAATGTTCACGGTCTCAGGCGGCAAGGTGGACGAGCAGGGCGTCTCGATCGGCTGGAAGATTTCGAAGAGCACCTTCCGTGCCATGATCGACTCCGCGCTCGGGCTCGATCCCAACGACATGAGCGAGGCGGCGAAGCAAAAGCGCATCCTGCGCGGCCTTGCCGACCTCAACGGGATCGTGTTCGTGGCCAAGATCCGGGTCGAGCCGTCCGACAACCCCGCCTACCGCGACCAGAACCGGCTCGATCGGGTGGTGCTGCCCAGCGAGAAGGAATGGAAGGCGGTGATGGAGGGCCGCGAGGTGGCACCGAGCCCGAGCCGTCGCGCGACACCGGCACCCGCACAGCCAGCCCAGCCGGCTTGGAACCGCGCCCCGACCGTGCAGCCGCCGGCACCATCCGTGACGCCCGCCTGGGCGGGCGCGGCCACGCCGGCGCAGTCGCAACCGCCGCAGACGATCAAGCCTGCCGGCCCCGCTTGGCTCAATGGCTGAAAGCCATGAGCGATGACGAGTGGCAGGCCCACGTCACGCGCGAGGCGGCAAAGGAGATCGGCCGATGGCTCGAAGGGCGCGGCGCTGGAAGGCTCCGAAGCCCCATCGCCTCGCTCACTTTGGCCGATCTCGAAGCGATGGCGAGCAATGCCATCTCGCGCTGGATCGTCCTGCAATCGGAGCGCCTCGCACGGCAAGGCTGGCCTCAGGACGACCCGATCGGAAAGCTCTTGCTCGGGTGAGCCTCTGCGCCTTGTGCGGGCGCGAGGCACGCGGCTTCGGCTATTGCCACCGGCTGCGCTGGGACCGCTACCCCTTCTACCGCTTCTGCTCCATGCGCTGCCTCGATGCGGCAGCGGCGCTCGCTCAAAGGATGCACGGCATGATCGACAAGACCGCGCTCGAGAAGCAGGCGATCAAGGACGCTCGACGCTATTTCGCGGAGGCGCTGACCGAGCTCGGGCTCATGGCGCCGTTCTACGACCGCAAGGCGGAAGAGATCGATCGCCTCATCGAAGCCTGCATCGATGGCTTCCAGGAGTCGATGCAGCGCCAGGCGACCGAGAAGCGGGTGCAGGAAGACGAATTGAGCGATCCTCTGCCGTTTTGAGAGACATGCTTCTCGATTTGAACCACGGCTCTGGTTTCATCTACGGGCGGCCGACGCAAGGCGAATGCCCCGCCGCCCGCATCAACGCACTCATCGACGCCGGTCTCGTTGCCGAACGGGAGCAGACGCCGCCGCGCGACTATCTTGGCGCAAGCCGAATCGGTGAACCCTGCGCGCGCCGCCTCGTCTACGAGATCACCCATGCGCCGCCGGACGAGGGATGCGAGGTGGACGCCGCAGCACTGCGCATCTTCGAGGCCGGGCATCTGTTCGAGCGGCTCTCCGCCCGCTGGTTGCGCGCCGCCGGCTTCGATTTGCGCACCGAGCGGCGGGATGGAAGCCAATTCTCCTTCTCGGCCGCCGGCGGCAGGCTGCGCGGCCACATCGACGGCGTCATCGTGGATGGCCCTGCCATCGGCATCGCCTGGCCGGCGCTTTGGGAACACAAGGCCCTGAACGCCAAGAGCTGGAACGACCTGGTCAAGCGGGGGCTCGCGGTGTCGAAGCCGATCTACTTCGCACAAGTCCAGCTCTACATGGCCTACCTCGAGGTCGAGCGCACCCTCTTCACGGCCCTCAACAAGGACACCCAAGCGCTCCATCACGAAATCGTCGCGTTCGACCCCGCTCAGGCCCAGGCCCTCTCCGACAAGGCAGTCGCCATCATCCGTGCAGCGGAGGCCGGTGAGCTGTTGCCGCGCATTGCAGTAGCATCCGACTTCTACCTCTGCCGCGCCTGTTCCTATGCGCGCCGCTGCTGGGAGGGCGTGCCATGAGCTTCGCGCCCTCCGAACTGCAGGCCAAAGCCATTGCCGCAATCAAGGACTGGTTCACGCACCGCACGGCCGCCCAGCAGGTCTTCCGCGTGTTCGGCTATGCCGGCACAGGCAAGACCACCATCACCAGGCACGCCATCGCTGAGCTCGGTCTCGAAGACGGGCTGAGTGGCGTGCTCTACGCCGCCTTCACCGGCAAGGCGGCCCTGGTCATGAGCCGCAAGGGCACACCCGCCTCGACCATCCATTCGCTGATCTACCGTGTCTCGGAGGCGACGCCGGCCGAGCTCGAGAAGGTCAAGGAGGAGATCGCTGATCTCAAGGCGAAGATCGCGTCCATGGGCGCGGCCGAGCGCCTGTTCGCCGAGTCGCAGCTGCGCTCGCTCGAACTGCGGCTGTCCGACATCCACAAGCCGCGCTTTGTCCTGAATGAGCAATCCATGTTGCGCGAAGCCAAGCTCCTTGTCCTTGACGAGGTGTCGATGGTGGGCGACGACATGGCCCGCGATCTTCTTGCCTTCGGCAAGCCGATCCTGGTGCTGGGCGATCCCGGTCAGCTGCCGCCGGTCAGGGGCGAAGGCGCGTTCACCCAAAGTCAGCCCGACGTGATGCTGACCGAGATTCACCGCCAAGCCGGCGAGAGCGCCATCATCCGCTTGGCCACGCTTGCTCGCGAAAGCAAGTCCATCCCCTACGGCAAGCACGATGAACTCGTCTGGAAGATGCGCCGGCTCGATGTCGCGCCCGAGCAGATGCTGCGCGGCGGCCAGGTGATCTGCGGACGCAACGCCACGCGCCTGCAGCTCAATCTCGCCATGAAGCGGGCGTCCGGATTTGATGGCGTCTATCCGACCGGCCAGGGCGAGAAGATCATCTGCCTCAAGAACCGCAACGATCTCGGGCTCGTCAACGGCATGTTCCTCGATCTGACCGAGGTCAAGGACGAGGATGAAATCTCGTTCACCGCCGTCGTCACCACCGAGGACGGACAGAAGATCGGCGGCACGAACGGAGGGCGCGAGCGATTCCGCATCTACAAGGGCTACTTCGACGACCACGTAACGCCTGACCCCGAGCGCGAACGCCGCGACCACTGGAAGAAGAAGACCATCATCGAGGCGGTGTGGGGCTGGGCCATCACCTGTCACAAGGCGCAGGGCTCGCAGTGGGAGAACATCATCGTCTACGACGACGGCCTTGGCCGGACGCCTGAGGATCGCGCCCGCTGGCTCTACACCGCCATCACCCGCGCCGAGCGCGGCCTCGTGCTGCTCGATTGAGGCGCCGATGCTCGACCTCAACGAGGCGGAACTTCCACGATCGGCCGAGCGGTTTGACCTCGACGAAATCGTCGCGCGGCTGCGCGAGACCGCCGAATATTGGGTGCCGCGGCATTTTCCGAACGGCCGACGGGTAGGCGATGAATGGCGGCTCGCCAACATCCGGGGCGATGCGCCGCGCAAGAACGGCTCCTGCGTGATTGCGCTCACCGGCGAGCATGCCGGCGACTGGATCGATTTTGATGGCGGCGAGGGAGGCGGCCCCATCAACACGCTCGAACACGCGATACATCGGAGCGGGCGCGAACTGATCAGCTACGCGGCCGATCTGACCAGGACGGGCCCACAGCCGAAACGGGGCGCCGCGAAGCCCTCGTCCAAGCAGGCCGACCAGGCCCGCGAGATCGACCATATACTCTCGAAGTCGGTGCCGATCGCAGCCACGTTGGGCGAGCGCTATCTCGCGTCCCGCGGACTGTCAGTTCCGGACTGCACGGACCTTCTGTTCCATCCCGACCTGACGCATTGGGAAAGCCGGCGCGGCTTCCCGGGCCTCGTCGCGGTGGTGCGGGACGGCAGCGGCAATCGCATCGCGCTCCACCGCACCTATCTCGCCGACGACGGGACTGCCAAAGCGCCGGTCGATAACCCGCGCAAGATGCTGGCCTCTATTGCCGGCGGCGCCGTGCGTCTTGCCGATCTCACCGACGACCACGTCGTGGGACTCGCCGAGGGCATCGAGACTGCGCTCTCGGTGATGGCGGCCTGTGTCCGCCTGCCAATCTGGGCAACGCTATCGACCTCCAACCTGGAACAGGTCGTTCTGCCTGCCGAGGCGCGGAAGGTCGTGCTTCTTGCCGACCATGACCTCTCAAACGCCGGCGCGCGCGCCGCGGCAGCCGCCGCCGCCCGATTGCACGCCGAGGGACGGCGCGTCTTCATCGCCATGCCGCCCAAGGAGGGCGATGACTTCAACGACCTGTTGATGCGCGAAGGTATCGATGCCGTGCGCAGGGTGGTTGAGGCGGCGGTCGAGTGGAAAGACCGAGGCACCGACGAAACCATGGCCCTGGTTGTCGACGGTGGCACTCACAGGCCGATCGGTCTGGCCTTGCCCGAGCACGCACGACCGCAACTGCGCGCCGATAACGGCGATCTCGCCGGCGCGGTCTCACAAGCGTGGCGCATCCTGCTCGCCGCCAACAATCCGCCCTGGCTGTTCCGTGCCGCCGGATGCCCGACCTGGGTGGTGCGCGACGACGACGGTCTGCCGATGGCCAAGCCGCTCACCGAGGATCGGTTGCGGCCGGTGCTCGCCCAGCTCGTCGATTGGCGAAAGATCAATCGCAACGGCGAACTCGTTCCGGCTCATCCACCCATGGCGGTGATCAAATCGATCCTCGCCACGCCCGATCCGGCGCTGCCGGTGCTCGCCGGCATCGTCACCACACCGGTGTTCGGCCGCGACGGCGAGCTCATTACCGAGCCGGGCTATCATCCGGCGGCGCGCCTCCTTTACGATCCGCCCAAGGACTTTGTCCTGCCAGCCATCGCCAAGCGGCCGACGCCGGCTGACATCATTGCGGCGCGGTCATTGCTGCTCGACGATCTGCTCGGAGAGTTTCCATTCACCGGCGAGGCCGAGCGCGCGCATGCGCTGGCGCTGCTGCTTGTGGGCTTCGTGCGCGCCATGATCGACGGGCCGACGCCGCTGCACTTGGTCGAAAAACCAACCCAAGGTACCGGCGCGACCTTGATGGTGGACGCGATTTCGGTGATCGCAACGGGCTGCCGCGCCAGCGTCATGGTCGAGGGCAGCGACGACGAGGAATGGCGCAAGCGCCTGACCGCCAAGCTGCGCCAGATCCCCTCCGTCGTGCTGATCGACAATCTGCGCCGTCCGCTCGACTCTTCGGCGCTCGCGGCCGCGCTCACCGCGCCGTTCTGGGAAGACCGCGTGCTCGGCGCTTCGGAGACGACGCGGCTGCCGGTCCGCTGCATCTGGATCGCCACCGGCAATAATCCCGAGTTCTCGGGCGAGATGGCGCGCCGCCTGGTGCGCATCCGGCTCGACGCACGCGTCGACCAGCCCTGGCGGCGCAAAGGGTTCCGCCATCCCGATCTCATTGGCTGGGTGCACGCCAACCGGGCGGACCTCGTGGCCGCTTGCCTGTCGCTGTGCCGCGGCTGGATCGCAGCCGGCATGCCGCGTGGGGCAAAGCACATTGGCAGCTTCGAAGCCTGGGCTGCGGTCATGGGCGGTCTGCTCGAAGCGATCGGGGTTCCAGGCTTCCTCAGCAACATCGACGAGATGCTCGACGCCTCCGACGGCGAGGGCGCGGTCTGGCGGGTCTTCGTCGGGCAATGGTGGGATCGCTTCGGCACCGCCGAGGTCGGCACCAGCGGGCTCTACGAGCTTGCCACCAATTGCGAGCCGCCCCTGCCGCTCGGCAAGGGCGGCGACCGGTCTCAGCGCACGC